>CASEWE010000024.1 GCA_949291555.1 uncultured Bacteroidales bacterium | reverse complement strand
CTTGGTTTTGTTGCTGGTTCTGGTTCTGCTGCTGGTTTTCTTGATCTTGCTGTTGGTTTTGCTGTTGCTGCAGCATTTTTTGCGCATAAGCGAGATTGTAGCGGGAATCATTCCTGCCAGGCTTGTTTTTCAATGCTTGCACATAAGAGTCGATGGCTTTCTGGTAGTCTTGCGCCTTCATGTACGCATTGCCCATGTTGTGGAAGATATCGGCCTTTTCGTCTTTTGTCAAACCGGAGGCCTTGGAGGCCTTTTCGTAACTTCCGAGGGCTTGAGGGTAAAGGCCCTGCCTGTAAAGCGCATTGCCCAGGTTGTACCGTGCCTTGTGGTAGGTGCTGTCTTGGTCGAGGGCTTTCAGGTAGGATACTTCGGCTTCATGGAAGGCGGAGTCCAAGTAAAGACGGTTCCCTTTCTGGGTCGGTATGGCTTTCTGGGCTTGCGTTGCCGTGCCGGCGCCGATTCCGAACAGGCATAGGAGGATCAGGGGGAAAGCCTTGGCATCCGAAGTTGTCTTTTTTGAAGAGTCCTTCGACCCGAACAAATTGGCCCGGTTGAAGACTTTGTTCTTTTTTTCAAAAAGGAATATTTCCAAGGCGAGAAGCACGAGCGCGGCGGCGAGGAAATAGGCGTAGCGGGTTTCGTAATCGGAGATATCGCGCGTTTGGAAGGACACTTTTTCTAATCCGGCCAATTTTTCAAATACGGTCTTCACGCCGGAATCGATATTGCTGGATTCCACGTAAAAACCCTTTCCTGCACGAGCAATGTCTTGCATCATGGCGCGGTTCATTTTGGTTATGACGACGCGCCCGTCCGCATCCTTCTTATAGGCAATCACTTGCCCGTTTCGGTATTCGGGAATGGGGGCGCCTTCGGGCGAGCCCATCCCCACCGTGCTGACAACGATTCCTTTCCGGGCGGCTTCGGCCGCTGCCCCGACCGCATCGTCTTCATGGTTCTCCCCATCGCTGATGACGATGATGGCCTTGTTTTTGGCCTTTTCGAATTTCGGGTCGAAATTTTCCGCGCAGAGCCGGATGGCTTCCCCGATGGAAGTCCCTTGGCGGCTGAGATCGGAGGTCTGCACGTTGCTGATGAATAACCGGGCTGCGCTGTAGTCGGTAGTCAGCGGGAGTTGCAAGTAGGCATCGGCGGCAAAGACCACAAGCCCGATCCTGTCGCTTTCCATATTGTCTAGCATGCGGATGACGGCCTGTTTCGCGCGCATGAGGCGGGAAGGCTGCATGTCATTGCAATCCATGCTGTTGGATATGTCCAAGGCTACCATCACATCGATACCTTTCCTTTCGGCCTTTTTGACGCTGGTGCCCATTTGCGGATTGGCTGCTGCGATTACTAATAACGCGTAGGCAGCCATGAGCATGGCGAACTTGAGATGCTGCTTGCCTTGCGAATAGTCCGGTACCTGCCGCTGGAGCATCCCGTAGTTTCCAAAGCACGACAATTGTTTCTTTTTGCGGCGCATGTGCGCCAGGAACAAGGCTGTCATGGGGATGATGAGCAGGAGCAGGTAGAGCAGGGAAGGTTTCTCTATGATGAACATCTTACGGTAAAGTTTTGAATATGAAAAATCTTGCGGCCAGTTCGGCAAGGAGCAGGAGCAAGGCTATCCATACCAAGGGCTTGAAAGCCTCGGCGCGGTGTTCGAACGACAGCACTTCGATTTTCGTTTTTTCCAATTTGTCGATTTCCTCGAAGACGGATTTCAGCTTGTCCTTGCTGGTCGCGCGGAAATAGCTTCCGCCTGTTTCCTGCGCGATCTTCCGGAGAAGAGGCTCGTCGATTTCCACTTGCACGTTCTGGTATTGCACTCCGAAAGGCGTCTTGTAGGGATAAGGGGCCAGACCTTGCGTCCCGACCCCGATGGTGTATACGCGGACCCCGTATGTCTTTGCGATGTCCGAGGCCGTGAGCGGGTCGATGGAGCCGGCGTTGTTGACCCCGTCGGTAAGCAGGATGATCACCTTGCTTTTCGCGCTGCTTTGCCGGATGCGGTTGATGCTGACGGCAAGGCCGTCGCCCAAGGCCGTCCCGTCGGGAATAAGCCCGCTTTTGAGCTGGCGGATGCGGTTGGCAAGGATTCCGTGATCGATGGTCAGCGGGCATTGCGTGTAGGCTTCCCCGCTGAAGGCCACTACGGCAATGCGGTCGTTGGTGCGGGCTTTGACGAATTCCTGTGCAAGCTGCTTGGAGGCTTCCAAGCGGTTCGGGGAGAAATCCTCGGCCAGCATGCTTCCGGAAATGTCCATGGCCATGACGATGTCGACCCCTTCTATGTTCTTGCTGCTGCTTTTGCTTTTTGATTGCGGGCGGGCCAAGGCCACGATGAGCACGGCCAGGGCCAATAGCCTGAACACATGGACGACGGGGCAGAGCCGTTGCTTCCAGGTTTTTTTCATTACGTTCCGGAAAGCCGAATCGGGGTAATGCAGGAAAGGGTGGGTGCCTTTTTCGCGCAGGAATATCCAAGCAGCCAGGAAAGGCAGCGCGAGCAGCAGCCAGAGTATATGAGGGTGGGCAAAAACCATGTTTTCCATCATGTTCAGTTTTTATCCGGGGTATCGTTGTCCTTTCGGTCGGCTTCGGCGGCATCCCCCGGCTTTTCTTGCGATGATTTTCCCGAGTCTGGCCTGGACGGTTCGCTTTCCGGCATGTCTTGGGAAGTTTCTTGGCCTATCCTGTCGAAAAAAGCCTGGATCTTTTCGAAGCTGTTCTCGTGTTCGGCCGCCGTGGGTTGCGATTTTGCAAATTTTACCAGCGTGGCCGTGTCGAGCACGTGTATCAGTTCGGCGGCTTGCTCCTTCGACAGGGACGGGCTTTCGGACAGGGCCCGGCAGAGTTCCTCGTTTGTCATTTCGATAGCCGGTATGCCGGCGGCTTCGGACAAGTATTCCCGTAATATGTCGGTCAGTTCGGTGTGATACGCCTTGACAAGCCCGTTTTGCCAAAGCTGCTTTTCTTTCAAGGCCGCGAGAGCCCTGCGGGCTTTTTCGAGCGGGGAAACCGTTTTCTTCCCCGCAGGGGGAGCCAAGGGCTTGCCTGATTTCCTTCGCTTGAGGAGGATGACGAGCGCGGCCGTTGCGGCAGCGGCTCCGAGCAAAATCCAGGCCCAGTGGCCGTAGAGGGCGTAGTACTCATTCCAGAGCTCTTTTTTCTCCACGTTGAAAAGGGATCGGATATCTTTTATGTCGAGTGTCGTATCGACAACCGGCGCGAAGACCCGGATGGTTCCCGTATCGGATCGCACGGCCAAAAGGCTGTCTTGGAAGGCGTATTCAAGGAGGAGGGAGGGAATGGTGTACACGCCTTCCTCGTATGCGGAAAAACGGTACGTCACGGAAGCGCCCCCCATGCTGTCGGTTCCTTGGACGTATTCCGCTTTGGGCAGGGAATCCTCGGGAAGTATTTGCAAACCGGGTGCGAATTCATCCTGGAGAATGGGGTATCGGACGTTTTCAGGATGCCGGCACGTCCATGAAAGTTTCAAGGAAAATGCATCTCCTATCAGCCCGGACGTGTCGTGTTCGACATGGATCCGTATCGGTTCCTGGCCCATGGCCATGCAAGGGAGAAAGGCCAGGATGGGAAAGCAGCGCGAAAAGAATTTTTTCATAGGCAAGGTTTGTGGCTTCCGTGGCACGGAACGGCTCGGAAGGCGTTGCATCGGGCTTATCGGACAGGCATTTCCGCCTCCCCCGTCCCGGAGGGTTAGCGAGAGGTCCGGAACAGCTTTTCAAAGTTTCGCGAACATGTTGATAAGCGGTTTCACGTAGTCTTCGCCCGTGGAAATGGAAGCATGCGTGATCCCGTATTTGTTCAGCAATGCCGCGCGTTTCCGGTTTTCCTCCGACCGGAAAAGGGCGAAAGCCTTCCGGTTTTCCGCCCGCGAACTGTCTATCAGGAAATCCTCGCCGGTCTCGTTGTCGTGCAGGCGGAGCAATCCCCAGTCGGGCAGTTCGTTCTCGAAGGCATCGTAAATGCGGATGGCAATCAGTTCATGGGCTTTGCTGGCTATCTTCAAGGCATCTTCGTAACGGTTGTCCATGAAATCGGACAGGATGAAGGCCGTGCTTTTCCTTTTTTGCACGTTCCGGAGGAACTTAAGGGCGTTCCCGATGTCGGTTCCTGCCTTTTTGGGCTGGAAATCGACCAGTTCCCGGATGATATGGAGCAGATGCGTCCTGCCTTTTTGAGGGGGGATGTACTTCTCTATTTCGGAACTGAAGAAGACCGCGCCCACCTTGTCGTTGTTCTGCGCCGCCGAGAAAGCCAGGATGGCTGCGATTTCGCTGATGGATTCGCGTTTGGCGTTCCGGGTCCCGAAATTTCCCGAGGCGCTTGCATCGATGAGCAGCATCACGGTCAGTTCACGTTCTTCTTCGAACACTTTCACGTAAGGCCGGTGGAAACGGGCTGTCACTTTCCAGTCGATGAACCGGACATCGTCCCCGTACTGGTATTCCCGTACCTCGCTGAAAGCCATTCCGCGGCCTTTGAACGCGCTATGGTATTGCCCGGAAAAAATCTGCATGGACAAGGCTTTCGTCTTGATTTCGATTTTCCGGACTTTCTTGAGCAATTCGGAAGTTTCCATCTGTACCTCTTTATCTCTTTTTCGTGGTGGGCTATTGGAAAAAGCCTGCGCCGGGAGTTCCGGCCGGGGAAGCGGGAGTTTCAGGGTACTTCGACCGTATTGAGGATTTCGTTGAGGATATCTTCCGTGCTGATGTTCTCGGCTTCGGCCTCGTAGCTGAGCCCGATCCGGTGGCGCATGACATCGAAGCAGATAGCCCGTATGTCTTCGGGAATGACATAGCCCCTGCGCTTGATGAACGCATAGGCTTTCGCGGCCAAGGCAAGGTTGATGCTTGCCCGCGGAGAAGCGCCGAAGGCGATCATTCCTTTGAACTTATCGAGCTTGTACTGTTCGGGATACCGGGTGGCAAAGACAATGTCGGTGATATAGTTCTCGATTTTTTCATCGACATAGACTTCGCGGGTCAGTTCCCGGGCCCGCAAGATTTCCTCCGTGTTCGTGATCTTGTTGATTTGCGATGCTTGATTGGAGATGTTTTGCCGGATGATGAGCTTCTCTTCTTCCTTTTTCGGGTAGCGGATGATTACTTTCATCATGAAGCGGTCCACTTGTGCTTCCGGCAGGGGGTAGGTCCCTTCTTGTTCGATAGGGTTCTGGGTCGCTAAGACAAGGAAAGGGTCTTCGAGCTTGTAAGTTTCTTCCCCTATGGTCACTTGTTTTTCCTGCATGGCTTCCAAGAGGGCGCTTTGGACTTTGGCCGGGGCCCGGTTGATTTCATCGGCCAGGATGAAATTGGCGAAAATAGGACCTTTCCGGGTAATGAAGTTCTCGTCTTTCTGGCTGTAAATCTGGGTCCCTATCAAGTCTGCGGGCAGCAAGTCGGGTGTGAATTGGATCCGGCTGAATTTGGCATCGATGGCGGTTGCCAGTGTTTTGATGGCTAATGTCTTGGCCAAGCCGGGAACGCCTTCGAGAAGGATATGGCCGTTGGCAAGCAGTCCGATAAGGAGCCGTTCGACCATGTCTTTCTGCCCCACGATATTCTTTTTCATTTCCATGGAAAGCAAGTCCACGAAAGCGCTCTCCCTTTGGATTTTTTCATTGATTTCCTTGATGTCGATCTGTTCTGTCATCTCCATAGGTTTTATAGACGGGGCAAAGATACTCCTTAAAGCCTTTTCGTGTTTTTTAAAAACTCTTAATTTGTGTTAAAATTTGTTAATTGAGCGGAAAATTGCCCTTGTTGGAGGAAAAGTGTCATGTTTACATCCGTGTCTTGCGGATGGCTGCTTTTGG
>CASEWE010000023.1 GCA_949291555.1 uncultured Bacteroidales bacterium | reverse complement strand
GCCTTTCACTATCTTTGTTGGCACGAAGATAGGATGCGGCTCGGCCAAGCAATCCCAAGCAAGCTTGGTTTGCTTGGCGCTCGCCTTTCACTATCTTTGCATCCGGCGGCGAAGCGCGAGGAAGAAAACTTTGCCGGCAGAGGAGGATGGTCAAATGATTAGACAATCATGTCCCACGATCGCTATTGCCGATAGCGGAGCGACCAAGACGCATTGGTGTTTTCTCGACAAGACAGGACAAGCCAAGGAAGTGGTCACGGGCGGATTGAATCCGTTCATGGCGGGGGAAAAATTGATCCGGGATTGCTTGGAAAAGGATTTATACCCTTTTATAGACAATACCCAGGTGACGCATCTGTTTTTTTACGGTTCGGGTTGCGCCGATGCGTCCAAACGCACGGTGTTGCAGGCGGAATTGGAAGGTTTTTTCCGTCATGCCGAAGTGGAGATCGAAAGCGATCTGGCCGGTGCGGCGATCGCTCTCTGCGGGAAGGCGAAAGGCTTGGTGGCTATTTTGGGCACCGGTGCGGCAACTTGTTTCTACAATGGGGAACGCATTGTCCGGAGGATAGCTTCCCTTGGTTATGTCTTAGGCGACGAAGGGAGCGGGGCCCGGATCGGGATACGCTTTCTTTCGGATTATTTGCGGGAGGGAATGCCTGAAGACTTGCGGGAGGAGTTCGCGCCGTTTTGCCCTTATCCTTTGCCGGAAATCATCGACCAAGTCTACCATGGGCAGCAGGTGGGCCGCATGTTGGGCGAGATGGCTGTTTTCGCCTCCTTGCACAATGCCCATCCTTATGTGCGTCAAGTCCTGGATGATGAGTTCCGGGCTTTTTTTGCCAAGCAGGTGAAGCCCTACGGGGAATTGCTCAAGGAAACGGAATTGAATTTGCTCGGTTCGGTGGCTTTCCATGCGCAGGACAGCATCCGGGAAGTGGCTGAATCGTTTGGCGTACGAGTGGGAAAGGTGCTTAAGGGGCCGATGGAAGGCCTTCTGGCTTATTACCGGCCGATGTTGCCGGACTTGCTGCGCGCCCCGGCCTTCGACGAGGAAGACGATTTCAGCTGAGAAGGGGCTGCATGGCTCCGAGCCCGGGAAAAGGAGCGGAAGAAGCTTGGCGGGATAGTCCGGCAGCGCGGCAACCAGGCGGTTTCCTTTTGCCCTTTCCTTGGCGTAGATGATCGGGTGGAAGCGATGGATCCGGGTTTGCGGATGGATTCGGCCGGGCCGCTTGCCCGGAAGCGTTTGGCTATAGGGGCTTGGATGGATGTACAGGTTATTCAGCGATAATTTTACAGGCAGGCATGAAGCGGTATTTGTCTATTTTTGCCATTGGCGTTTTTTTGATTGTTTCAGCTAAATTAGAAGCAAGAACGATGGAAGTGAAAGATACAGTGAGCTACCTGATTGGTTATTCCTCAGGTTCGCAAGTGAGCGGGATCCCCTACGATTTCGATGTGGAGAGTTTCCTTAAAGGCGTGCAGGCGGCTTTGGAAAAGCAGCCGAGCGGGTTCGAGCCGGAACAAGTCCGGGAAATCCTTGCCCGTTGGCAGAAGGACTTGCAGGCGGAATCTTCTCGGAAAGCATTGGAAAACAAATTGATGGGGAAGCAGTTCCTGGAAGCTAACTTGCGCGATGATCCCGAAGTGAAGCAAACCCGGAGCGGATTGCAGTACAAAGTGGTTTTCGAAGGGCAAGGGAAAAAGCCGAAGGCTTCGGATCACGTTTTGGTGCATTATACGGGAAGGCTGATCAACGGAGACGTGTTCGACTCTTCGTTGAAGGGAGGGGAACCGGTTTCTTTCCCGCTGAATGGGGTGATAGCCGGCTGGACAGAAGGCTTGCAGCTGATGCGGGAGGGCTCCCGTTACATGTTCTACATACCTTCCGAACTGGCCTACGGGGATAGCGACAATGGTCCCATCCCGGCAGGCTCCACTTTGATATTCGAGGTGCAGCTCTTGGAGGTGAACCCCGGCCGGAAATGAAACCGGCAGCGAGGACAGGCCGGCAAAACAGACCGGCAAAACAGGCCGGCAAGATAAATAAAGGCGATTCGAACCGAAGGCCGGATTCCCGGATCCGTATCGGCGCTTTTAATGGTATTCCGTGCGGTTGGCCAGCGAACGGCCTAACGTGACTTCATCGGTGTATTCCAAATCGTCGCCAATGGCGATTCCTTTTGAGATCGCGGTGATTTTTACTCCGAAAGGCTTGATTTTCCGTGAAATGTAAAAGGCTGTGGTATCACCTTCCGGGGTCGCGGGCAACGCGAGGATGATTTCTTCAGGGGCGCTTTCTTTTATACGTTCGGACAGGGATTCAATGTGGAGCTGGGAGGGGCTGATGCCGGATAGGGGATTGATCAGCCCTCCGAGCACGTGATAGAGGCCGTTGTAGATTCCGGTGTTTTCCAAGGCCATGACATCCCTTACATCGCTCACGACGCAGATTGTTCCGCGATCCCGTTTCGGGGACGCGCAGACCGGGCACACTTCGGTATCGGAGATGTTGTGGCATAGCCGGCAATAGCGCGTGTTTTTCCGGAAATCGATCAGGGTATTCCCGAACCTTTCCACCATGCCTTCTTCTTGTGCAAGCAGGAAAAGGGCCAGCCGCAAGGCGGTTTTTCTCCCTATCCCGGGCAGCCGGTTCAGTTCCTGGACGGCATTTTCCAATAGTTTTTGAGGCAGGCTTTCCATTTCCGGGCAAGATTCAGGACGCGAATTTACGATAAAGCGGGATTCCTGGAACCTTTCCCGCAAGTTTTCTTTGCCGGGCGGGCTTGGACTTTGTGCACGGGTTGCACTATCTTTGCGCCGAAGCCGGAGCGGGGTGTATTCGGTCCGGGACGGATTGTTTCCGGGGTTCGGATAGGGAATGGTTCTCCGTGAAGGCTTTGCGGCTGGGGCGAGAGCGGCAGGGGCGGGCATGCGGCGGGCCTTGCAGGGGCTTGACGGGAAACAGGCGGAGGCTTTCGCGCCCGGGGAAGTGCGGTGAGCGGTAAACGAGGGATTATGCGTTCGAGCAAAACGGTTTTCAGGTATAAGTTTTTTATTTGCATCCTTGGGCTTTTCTCGTTCATGGGCGCTCAAGTGGCATGCAAGGACAAGAAGACGGAGGCCGAAGAGGGTTTTATCCGTTTTGTCAGGGCTTATGAGGCATTCATGATGCCATTGGAGGCTTCCATTGCGCGTACCCAGTGGGATTACTTTCAGACTTCCGACACGGCTTGCCGGTTTCGTTTCGATTCGCTGGCGCGTGCCAAGGCGTACTTCCTGCACGACAAGGAGGCTTTTGCTTATCTGGAAAATTTGAGGGAAAGCGGTTTTGTTTCCGATCCCTATCTGGAAAAGCAGTTGGAAATCCTGTATGAGAACTATTTGCCTTGCCAAGGGGATTGGGCGCTGCAGGAGTCGATCCTTTCCTTGGAGTCCTTCCTCCGTTTCCGACTCTGGCAACGCACGAACGACCCAGGGATAAAGGAAGCGGAAGAGGTGCTCCGCCATTCCGAAGACGACGAGGATTTGTACCGGGCCTGGAGAAAGATCAAGGATCCGGGGGTTGGTATCCGGGACAGCCTTTACCGTTTGGTCTGTTTGCGCAACGCGTTAGCCCGGGAAGCGGGTTTCAGCGATTTCTATGAAATGAAGATCCGGCTCGATGGTTTGAACGTTTCTTATGTGGATAGCCTTTTCGGGCGGTTGAAAAGCGAGACCGATTCGGCCTATGCCCGGATGAAAGCCGAGCTGGATAGCCTTTTCAGCCAATCGTTCTCGGTGGAGCTTTCCCGGCTCGGGCCTTGGCATTTCCGGGGGCATTTCTTCCAAAACGGCCTTCTGGCTTGCGATGCCGGCAGGGACAGGTATTACAATTACGTGGGCATGTCCCACATGGTCTTGCGTTTTTTTGCCAGTATCGGCTTGCCGATGGACGATGTGATGGCTCGAAGCATGATGAGCGTGAAAGACGGAAGCATGCCGGTGTTCACGTGCCTTGCGTTCGACCGCAAAGGCGATGTGCGGATTATCGGAAATTTGCAAGGGACAGAGAACGACATGCGGCAGCTGCTTGCCCGCACGGGCGAGGCGGCATACCTTAAATACATACCCGGCACTTTGCCTTATCTGCTGCGATGTCCGGCTGTCCCGTTTTTCGAGGAAGGGATTTCGGCTTTTTTCGGCCGCATGGCAGGCTATTCCAATTGGATTTTGTCGATGGGGGTTTTTTCGTTGGGGCAGGCGGAAGAATTGCGGGGGTCGTATTTTGAGACATTGAAGAAAGAAGAGCTTTTTGGCTTGCGATGGGGGCTTTTCATGTATGATTTCGAGCGCAGTCTGTACAAAGGGGAACCGCTGTTGGGAAAACGATGGAATGAGCTGTTGGAGGATTATATGCTGATTTCTTCCGATTCGGTGCATGGCGGCTTTACCGACTGGGCTGCTGAAAATTATTTTTCGCTTTATGCGGGAAACTTCCATAATGTCGTGCTTGGCGAGCTGATGGCCTCCCAGCTTTTGGAGTATTTTTGCACGAATTTCCCGGGAGTGGGGTCGGAACGGAATCCCGATTTGGTCGGGACGGAGGGAATAGGCCGCCATTTGCAGA
The DNA here is from genome assembly GCA_949291555.1 of uncultured Bacteroidales bacterium. Taxonomy (GTDB): domain Bacteria; phylum Bacteroidota; class Bacteroidia; order Bacteroidales; family P3; genus Pullibacteroides. The sequence continues at coordinate 2,053 of CASEWE010000023.1, read as the reverse complement.
AGTATTTGTTCAATCCGGGAGCCAGCAAGCCGTGGAACGAGATATTGGAGGATTTGTCGGGTCATGGCTTGAGCCCTGAGGCTTTCTTGCGTCAATTTTCTGATTGATGAATTGATAGGGAAGGACAGGCCTGTTTTCGTGGCTGCAAACGGAACTTAGGTTGTTTCGGCAGGGGGCTGCTTTTGTTTTTCGGCTCTGTTCCCTGTTTGGAAAAATGAATGATTGATTATGTCACCACTTCTTCTTGGCCTGGTTTTCATAGTGTATACGGCCATCCTTTTCCTGGTTTCCATGCTGACCGGCAGAAAAGCCGACGATGACGCGTATTACCGGGGGAACCGGCGATCTCCGTGGTTCGTGGTCGCATACGGCATGATAGGGGCCTCCTTGTCGGGCGTGACGTTCATGTCGGTTCCCGGCAATGTGCTCAAGGAAAATTTCTATTACCTGCCGATGGTGGCCGGCTTCATCGTGGGCTATTGGATTATTGCCAAGGTGTTGCTGCCTATTTATTATAAGAATAATCTTACTTCGATCTACGGTTACTTGCAAGAACGTTTCGGAATGCGTTCCTACAAGTCGGGCGCGGCCTATTTCCTCTTGTCCCGGAGCTTGGGGGCAACGTTGCGGATGTTTCTTGTGGTAAGCGTGCTGCATGAATTCGTTTTCAGGCAGATGGGTATCCCGTTTTTCGCGGCGGCTTTGGTTTTCATTTTGCTTATTCTCGGGTATACGTTCAAAGGGGGGATCCGGACGATTGTCTGGACGGATACGTTGCAAACCACGTTCATGCTGCTCTCGGTCTTGATTTCCATCGCCTGCATCTCGAAAGGTTTGGGTTGGTCCTTTTCCGATATGGTCCTGGCGGTCAGGGAAAGCCCGTTCTCGAAAGTATTCGATACCGATCCGTTCAGTCCGCGTTTTTTTGTCAAACAGTTCCTGAGCGGGATGTTCGTGACGATTACCATGACAGGGCTCGATCAGGACATGATGCAGAAAAACCTGAGCTGCAAGAATCTGCACGATGCCCAGAAAAACATGTATACGTTTAGTGCTATCTTGTTGGTGATAAATATCCTTTTCTTGATCCTGGGGGCTATTCTGGGCATCTATGCGCAAAAGACAGGGGTGGCGTTTTCCGACACGGACCAGCTGTTTGCCACGGTAGCCATCGATTACTTGACCCCGTTGGCCGGACTTACTTTCGTGATAGGGGTCCTCTCTGCCGCTTATTCGAGCGCTGATGGCGCTTTGACGGCTGTGACCACCAGCTTCACCATCGATATATTGGGCGTGGAGCGGCGTAATCTTCCGGATAGCGAACGCAAAAAGGTGCGCTATCGTTCCCATCTGGCCATCGCCGCGGTGTTCCTGCTCCTGATCGTATTGTTCGATTTTTTGAAGAACGATTCGGTCATCAACATGGTTTACGACATTGCTTCTTATACTTACGGGCCGTTGTTAGGGTTGTTTTTCGTAGGTATCTGCACGAATTGGCAAGCCAGGGATAGGTATACCCCTTATGTGGTATTGCTTTCCCCGGTTCTTTCTTTCGGCATTGTCAGACTCAGCCTTTGGCTTTGGCAGTATCATTTCGGTTTCGAGCTCCTATTGCTCAACGGCTTGCTTACCGTATTGGGGATGTATCTGATTCGCAAGCCGGCGGAAAGCAGGTGTTAAAAAAAATAATCGTATGATTTTCATGCGATTATAATATTGTGAATAAAAAAGAGGGAGAATAATTTGTTTTTTCTTGAGAAAAGATAGTACCTTTGCACTCCTGTTTGGGAAGAGGGGTTTGATGAGTGCGAGGGAAGAGGAGAGGGAATACCTCCCTTTTCTTACCATCCGCCGAGGGGGTCGTTTGATCCCATGAGGCGGGCGCGGAAGTTCGTTGAGGGACTGGAGAGAGGAAGGAGGCCGGGGCGCCGGGGCGGGGGACCGCCGTGGCGCAGCCGGCCGGAGACTGAGGAAGGGCGCACGGGGGATGCCTAGGCTCTCGGAGGCGAGGAAGGACGCGACAAGCTGCGAAAAGCCCCGGGGAGGCGCAAAT
>CASEWE010000022.1 GCA_949291555.1 uncultured Bacteroidales bacterium | reverse complement strand
CATAGAACGCCCCCCACCCAATGCTCTCGAGACCCGCCGGCAAGGCTATCTCGGTCAAGCTACTACAGCCCGAGAACGCATAACTCCCAATGCTCGTGAGGCTCTCCGGAAAGGCTATCTCGGTCAAGCTACTACAGCCCGAGAACGCATAACTCCCAATGCTCGTGAGGCTCTCCGGAAAGGCTATCTCGGTCAAGCCTGTACAGCCCAAGAACGCATACCCCCCAATGCTCGTGAGACCCGCCGGCAAGGCTATCTCGGTCAAGCCTGTACAGCCATTGAATGCATCTTCCCCAATGTTCGTGAGGCCCGCCGGCAAGGCTATCTCGGTCAAGCCTTCACAGTTATAGAACGCATGATCCTCAATGCTCGTGAGACCCTCCGGCAGGTCTATCGCGGTCAAGCTACTACATCTAGAGAACGCAGAACCTCCAATGCTCGTAACCCTGTATGTTTCTCCGTCATAAGGAACCGAATCCGGTATGACAATGTTTCCCTCGTACGTTGCAGGAGATTCTGGCTTTACCACTTTTACCGTGCGGTCTGCCGATGAGGAGATTGCATAATAAATCCCATCCACTTCAAATGCCTGCGCACGCCCCAAGAAGGAAAGCAGGCAGACAAGGAGAATCCCAAAGTAAAGTTTCCGTTTCATGACATATGATTATTGAAAATAAATTTTAAACGCTGGCATCCACCCCGCCAGAAGCAGTTGCAAAATGAAAATCAGGAGTTTTCAACCACCGTCTTCAGTTTCCCGTGGGTTTCTTGCAGCAATCTGACGATGTTCTCGTGTCCGGAGGCAGGGCATTCCACTGGAATCATCACAAATTTGTCCTTTACGCGTTGAATCCTTGAACCCGGAAACATTTCCTGCAACGGCTTTCCATATCGCTCCCACGCTTTGGGATTCCAAGTGGCAATCCTGAATCCCAAAGAACCGCAAGGATTGTATGGCTGCATTGACACTTCAAACCAAGCCTCAAGGCCAATGGCATCGTCGGTTTTGGCATGGAAAACATCCATCAAGAGTTTCCACCGTCCGTTAAAATACCAATTCCCGTGCGGAGAATCTGCTTGGTTCAGCTCTTTAGCCAACTCTTTCAGCCTATTGTGCTGGGTTGCCTTTTCTTCATCCATGCACTTTTGGAGATCTTCCAGCAAAGCTCCAAACGCTTCCCGGTGCCGGGCAAATAAATTGTCTTCCATATTCGTCAATTTTATAGGTTCTTGCAGGGTTCGATTCGCACCATGCTATTACGGGCCGCCGCGGCAGGCGATGATGCCGGGCTGCAGGATCCGGATTTCCTGGGGCATTTTGTCCGACACTTTGCGAGAGGCCCCGCTTCCTGAACGAAAGGACATTGCCGGTCGCGCCTTCCGGAGGCGCCGGTTGCTTCCCTTGGGTTTGGCATCGAAAACATCCATCAAAACAATCCCGCTCTGGAAAATCGCCCCGCCCCCTTGGAAATAACGCCTTAAGGGTCGAACATTCAAGATGTTTTCAGCCTGAAACCGCTTTGAATCGCCGGGTGTTTTTGGTATCTCTTGGCAAGAGATACCTTTTATTTGCAATATACAGATATACAACTTCTTGCATAAAGCAAAATCCTGTTCCGGCGGCAAACTTGCGGCGTGGAAAGACCTACTCCGGTTGTTGGAAAATTCATAGTTTCAGGGATTTTCGTACCTTTGCCGGGTGCTTTTGGTATCTCTTGCCAAGAGATACTCCGATTCCTATATTTCATTTATAATCATTCGATTGACTTTATCCACCGCGTTCATGTCGAGCGTGGCGAGGTAGATTCGCGTAACCTTTTCCGAGGCATGTCCCAAGCCATCGCTGATGACCGAAACCGGCACTTCCTTGCTCTTGGCCAAGCTCGCCCACGAATGCCGCGCCACGTACATCGTCAGCGGTTCCTTCAAGCCTAACATCCCCCCGATTTCCTTCAGCCCTCGGTTCACCTTGTACTGCACGCTCCGGTAGGCCGAACGGGCATGAACTTCGCCATCGCGGATAATCGGCAGGAGATAAGCGCTTCCCTGCCCGGAGCGCGCCCTCGCGCGACTTTCAGGCATCTTGATGTTCCGTTTCCGCCGACTTCCCCTGCTCCAAACGGCCTCCCTTTCCCTCCTGCAAGCCGGCAACCGCCCATCGGGCACTCCGGCATCGCGGCGAAACGGCCTTGCACGCCCCTTCCGGACCTTTGCTTCCGCGTTCCGCCACAGGGCTTCCACCGCCTCTTGCATCCGATCCTCCCAATGAATGAACAGCGGCCGGCCGGTCTTGCGCCGCACGTAACACAGGATGCCCTCCTTCAAGTCCTTTTGCCGCAGCCCGGCCATGTCCGCGAACGCCATCCCCCGCGTGTAGAAGCTGAACAGGAACAAGTTCCGGGCATAGTCCAAATCGGGTCGCCCGCCCAAGTCCAATTCCCGGATGGCCCGCAAGGTGCCGCCGTCCACCGCCCGCTTCCGGGTCTTGGCCACGCCGGCATAGACCTCCGCGAAAGGGCTCTGCCTGGGCATCGGGCAAAGCTCGGCCTTGACCGCCTTGTTATAGGCCGAACGCAGGTTGCGGAGGTAGAAGGACGCGGTGTTGGGGCAGAGGCCGCCGGATAGCAGAGAGTTCTCGTACCGCCGCACGAGTCGGCCCTCCATCTGACGGAAGCGGATGTCCTTGCCGCCTAAAAAGCGGGAAAAGCTGTTAAAAACGGTGCGCCATATCTCCGCGCGGCGTTGCCGGCCCTCCGAGCGGGCCTCTTCCGCCAATTTCGCAATCCAGGAAAGAATTGTCTTGGAAGGCTTTCCTTCCTGCGGGTTCCTCTGTCTATCCATTGCCTGCTGTATTTTTTTTAGCAAGGCAAAGATTGACTATCTCCAGAGGAAAACCATCGCCGGCGGCGCGGGCGCTTCCGCGCTTCGCGACGCCCCGTTTCCCTTTTTGCACGGCCGTCGGGCTTGCACGATCTTGCACGCCCGACGGCCTGAAGACAGGCGGCGCCTCGGCAAAGTCCAAGCGGGGCTTGCCCTTTGCGCTCGGCTTGCACTATCTTTAGGGCCTTCGGCCTGAAGACAGGCGGCGCCTCGGCAAAGTCCAAGCAGAGCTTGGCCTTTGCGCTCGGCTTGCACTATCTTTGCTAACGCGAAGACAGGCACCGCCTATCTTCGCAACCCACTACAACTTGAACGAAAAATGTCGAAACTGTTCATTGTCCCTACCCCGGTAGGGAACTTAGGCGACTTCACTTACCGGGCCAAAGAAGTCCTGGAGGAGGCCGGCCTCATCCTGGCCGAGGACACCCGCACCAGCGCGAAACTGCTGCAGCACTACCGCATCTTCACCCCTTGCCGGGCCTACCACCAATTCAACGAGCACAAGGTCTGCCAAAGCATCGTGAAGGAACTCCAGCAAGGCGTAACCATGGCCTTGATCACCGATGCCGGGACCCCGGCCATCTCCGACCCCGGGTTCCTCCTGGTTCGAGCCTGCGTGGAAAACGGCATCGAGGTGGAATGCCTGCCCGGGGCAACCGCCTTCGTCCCGGCCCTTGTCCAGTCGGGCCTTCCCTGCGAACGGTTCGCCTTTGAAGGCTTCCTTCCCCACCAGAAAGGGAGGAACGCCCGGATAGAACAACTGAAGTACCAGGAAAGGACCTTCGTGCTCTACGAATCCCCGCACCGGATCGCCAAGACCCTGCAGCAGCTTGCCCAAGCCTTGGGCGCGGAACGCAAGGCCTGCCTGTGCCGGGAAATCTCCAAGGTTTTTGCCGAAAGCCATCGCGGCACCTTGGGAGAATTGTCGGAATTTTACCAACAGCACGAAGCCAAAGGGGAAATGGTCCTGGTGGTTGAAGGCGCATCGCGGCCGGCCTATTCCTACCTCTATCCCCGGCCCGCCCTCACGGCCGACTTCATCCTGCTCGCCCGCCTGCCCGAGGCCGGCCTCCACCTCCTGTTAGTGGAACGCAAGCAGGAGCCCTTTGCCCGTTGCCACGCTTTCCCGGGCGGATTCCTGGAAGAAGAGGAAACCTTGGAATGGTGCGCCCAACGCGAACTCCGGGAAGAAACCGGGTTCCGGCTCAAAGACTGGGGGCTTGCGCCAAAGGCTTTCAGGTCCTACAGCGATCCCGGGCGCGACCCCCGGGCAAGAACCGTAACGATGGTGTACTACGCCCTGCTCGAATGCGACTGCCTGCCGCAGCCCCAAGCGGGCGACGACGCGGCCGTTGCCCGCTGGTTCCCGATCGGGCAGCTGCCGCCGCTGGCTTTCGACCACGAACGCATCTGGCGGGAATTTGCCCAGGAAATGCTGCCCGACTTGCTTTAATTCCCGGCCTGCGCCCCATGCAGGCGCAGCCCGGAAAGCAAATCTTCCCCGCGAAAGAAAAACGGCCGCGGCTCAAGAATTGAGCCGCGGCCGTTTCCTTTTCCCCGGCAAGCGACAACCGGGGGATTTTTCCTGTACGGGCCTTTCCCGTCCCGTACAGGTTGTCCGCTTACATCATGTCATCGGGCATGGAGGAAGGCTCCTGCGGGCCGGAAGGCGCGTTGCCCCGCAACTTCGGCGCACCCAGGCGGTGTTCCCCGTGGGGACGCTCCCCTTGCCGGGGGCGTTCCATCCTCTCCGGCCGGGCTTCGCGGCGAGGCTCGCGGCGGGGTTCCACATAACCCTCCGGCTTGGGCTCGAGCACCCGGCGGCTCAACCGCAGCTTGCCGGTACGGGCATCCACTTCGATAAGCTTCACTTGGATGTGGTCGCCTTCCTTAAGCACGTCTTCCACTTTTTCCACCCGGTTCCAGCTGATTTCGGAAATATGGAGCAAGCCGTCCTTGCCCGGGAGGATTTCCACGAAAGCCCCGAACGGCTGCAAGGATTTGACCACCCCGTCGTAGACTTTTCCCACTTCGGGAGAGGAGGACAACGCACGGATACGGGCCAGCGCCTTGTCCATGCTTTCCTTGTTGTTCCCGGCAACATCCACGATGCCGAATTCGCCTTCTTCCTCGATCGAGATTTCGCACCCGGTCTCCCGCTGCAGCTCCTGGATGACTTTCCCGCCTGTTCCGATGACAGCCCCGATATACTCCCTCGGGATGCGGATTTGCACGATGCGGGGCGCATGCGGCTTGTAATCGGCCCGCGGCTGGGGAAGGACTTCGAGCATCTTGCCCAGGATATGGGCCCGGCCGCGATGCGCCTGCGCCAAAGCCTTGGCCAGGATCTCGTAGGAAAGGCCGTCTATCTTGATATCCATCTGGCAGGCGGTTATGCCGTCGGCCGTCCCGCAGACCTTGAAATCCATGTCTCCCAAATGGTCTTCATCGCCCAGGATGTCGGACAGCACCGCGTAATTGCCCGTTTCCGGATCGGTAATCAAGCCCATGGCAATGCCGCTCACCGGCTTGGATATTTTCACCCCGGCATCCATCAAAGCCAGGCACCCGGCGCATACGGTCGCCATGGAGGAGGAGCCGTTCGATTCCAGGATATCGGAAACCACCCGGATGGTGTAAGGGTTTTCTTCCCCTTTGGGAAGCACTTGCTTGAGGGCGCGCAAAGCCAGGTTCCCATGCCCGATTTCCCGCCGCCCGGCGCCTCTTACCGGCTTCACTTCGCCCGTGGCGAAGGGCGGGAAGTTGTAATGCAGCAGGAAATTGTTCCGGCCTTCCACAACCGCCCCGTCTATGATTTGCTCGTCCAGCTTCGAACCCAGGGTGCAAGTGCTCAGCGACTGCGTTTCCCCGCGGGTGAAAATGGCCGAACCGTGCGGGCCCGGCAGCACGTCCACCTCGCACCAGATCGGGCGGATGTCTTCCAAGCCGCGGCCGTCGAGCCGGATACGTTCCTTCAGGATCATATCCCGCACGGCATCCCGGTGCACGTCATGGAAGTAACGGTCTATCATGAATTCCTTGCCTTCGAGGGTTTCGGGCGTGAAATTCTCTTCGATGAAAGCCTTCTTGATCGCATCGATGCCCTGGGCGCGCAGTTTCTTGTCGGCAATGCACTGGCGGGCGCAATCGTAGCATTTCTGGTAGCATTTCTCGCGAACCAGCTGCTTGAGCTGCTCGTCGTTCACTTCATGGCAGTATTCGCGCTTGGGCTTGCCGGCTTCCTTGGCCAGCTCCAACTGAACCTGGCACTGGACCTTGATGGCTTCGTGGGCGGCTTGCAAAGCTTGTATCATCACCTCTTCGTCCACCTCTTTCATCTCGCCTTCCACCATCGAGATGTCGCTCAACGTGGCACCGACCATCAACTCCAAATCGGCCTCTTCCATCTGGCTTACCGTAGGATTGATGACGAACTGCCCGTTCACGCGGGCCACCCGCACTTCGGAAACCGGCCCGTTGAAAGGAATGTCGGAAACGCTCAGGGCGGAAGAAGCCGCCAAGGCGGCAAAGGCATCGGGCAAGTTATCCTTGTCGCCCGAGATAAGGTAAATCAACACCTGGGTGTCGGCGTGGTAATTGCCGGGGAAAAGCGGGCGCAAGGCGCGGTCGACCAAACGGGAAATAAGGATTTCATATTCCGAAAGGCGCGCCTCGCGCTTGAAGAAGCCGCCCGGGAAACGTCCCAAGGCCGCGTATTTTTCCTGATAATCGACCGTCAAAGGCATGAAATCCACATTCTCGCCCACTTCGGTCTTGCTGCATACGGTTGCCAGGAGCACCGTGTTCCCGCACCTGACTACAGCCGAGCCATCGGCTTGCTTGGCCAATTTTCCTGTCTCGATAACCACCTCCCGGCCATCGGGGAGGTTGAATGTCTTTTGAATACCTAATACCATGACTTTAAATGTTCTTGCTCCGTTCAAGCGAAAGAATGCGTCTCGAAAAGCTTCCACCGGGGAAGCGCACCGCATTCAGCCGCCGGAGTATTATTGTATATTTTGTCGTGCAATCCTGCCTGCCGATCCGGACCGGGCATCACCCCGCCGGACCCGTCCCCGGCCGCCGCCGGAATCCCGTAAGGGCCGCAAGCCGGGCATGGAAGAGTCCGCTCTTCCTGCCGCCAAGGCTTCTTTCCCGGCAAACGACCGTGCAAAAACAACAAAAGGCAATTACGGGAAATAATTGCCTTTTGCATGCCGAGCTTGTGCCAAGCCCGGATTTATTTACGAAGACCGAGTTGTTGGATAATCGACCGGTAACGCTCTATATCCTCGCGCTTGAGGTAATCGAGCAGCCTGCGCCGCTTGCCCACCAAGCCCACCAAGGCCCGCTGGGTGAAACGGTCTTTCTTGTGCATCTTCATGTGCTCGGAAAGATGGATGATTCTTTCCGTGAACAAGGCAATCTGGCTTTCGGCTCCCCCGCTATTGGATTCCGAACCGCCATAAGTCTTGAAAATCTCCTTTTTCCTTTCTGACGTCAAATACATATCTAAATACCTTTCTTTGTTCAAAATGGAGCGCAAAGATACATCTTTTATCCGAGATTATCAAATCGCGCGCCGCCCTTTTCCTAAAATCCCGAGGATTTTTCACAAGAATCCCGCACCGAAGGGATGCAACGCCCCGCGTCTCAGGGCAGCAATTCCGGATGACGGGCCGCTCCTCCCGAATCCCGGAGCCGTTTCCGGTACAACTGCCAGCTGTTGATGATATTCTGCCAGATAATGTACGTGCCCAATCCCACGATGGCCAAGGGGGTTTCCCCCGATACCGGCATCAGGAACATGCCTGCGATCCAAATCCCCAGGATGATATTCTTCTGCCCGAGGCTTTGCCCCCCGCTGATCCTGTCGCCATAATGCCCGCCCAAGCGCTTCCCGAGGAAGAACTGCAACGAGCAAATCGCCAGCGACCCCAAGGCCAGCACCGCCATCATCCCCAATCCCGCCCGGCTATGGTTCATCGCATCGACCATCTGGGCGGCCGCGAAAACCAAGCAGGAAGCCCAAAGGTAAAACGACACCTCGTGCCAGCGGGCAAAGGCATCGTGCACTTTCCGAACCGCGTACTTCAGCAGCATGGCCAACAGGAAAGGCCCGGCCAGCAACGGCAGGACCCGCTTCAGGATACTCCAGAACGCCTGCCAGAACGGGATTTCCCGGGTCGGCTCATGAATCAAAGGGAACCACAAGGGCACCACGAAAGCCACCATCAGGCTGGACAGCAGCACATAGGTAGTATTCGATGCCCCGTCTCCGCCCAATTTCATCGTCACCACCGCCGAAGCCGCCGCCGTCGGGCACAGGAAACACAGCATGCAGCTCTCGGCCATGTCGTTCCAGCCCGAAGCGGAGAGCGCGTAATACATCGCCACCGCCCCGCCGACCTGGATCAGCAGGAACAACGCATGAACTTTCCTGAACCTCAGCTGGGACGGGTCGATCCGACAGAAAGTGAACAGCAGCATGACGAAAATCAGATAAACCGTCTTGTCGGCATACTGCACGAAAAACTTGTTGCCCACGCTGCCGATCAGCAGGGCGATGATCAAGGCCCAGTTCTTGATGAAATTGACAATCCCGTTCATCCCCAGCCCTTCCTACAGCACTTTCTTCCCGTTCAGGTAGACGGCCGCCACCTTGTTGTCGCAGGCCGTATTGATGGTGGTAGCATGAACCACTTCTTCCGGATACATCCGGTAACGGATACAGCCCAAGGACATCACAAACTGCATATTGCCCGAAGGGGACGAACCCGGGTTGAAGTCCGAGGCCAAAGCCACCGGCAGGCCGGCCTCCATCATTTCCCGGACCGGACTGAGCGGCATCCCCAGGAAGAAAGCCGCGCCCGGCAAGACGGTCGGCATGGTACCGCCGCCCGACAAAGCCTCGATTTCGGCCTTGCCCACATATTCCAGATGGTCTACCGACAAAGCCTGGTGCTTGACCCCGACCTGGATGCCGCCCGATGCGGCCAGCTCGTTGGCATGGATCTTGGGCCGCAAGCCGTATTTCGCACCGGCCTCCAGAATCCGTTCGGTATCCTCCACGGTAAAGAAGCCCTGGTCGCAGAACACATCCACGAAATCGGCCAGCTTCTCGGCCGCCACCGCCGGAATCATCTCGCGGACAATCAAGTCCACATATTCGGTCTGCCGCCCGATATATTCCCTCGGCACGGCATGGGCCGCCAGAAAGTTCGCCCGGATCGTCATCGGGGATTTTTCCTTGAGTCGGGCTATCACCCGAAGCATTTTCAATTCGTTGGCCAAGTCCAGGCCGTAACCGCTCTTGATCTCGGCCGCCCCGGTCCCGTAGGCGCACATCGTCTGCAAGCGTTCCCAGGCGGATTCGAAAAGCTCGTCTTCGGAAGCCTGCCGCAAACGATCGGCCGAATTGAGGATACCCCCGCCCCGCTTGGCGATTTCCTCGTAGCTCAGCCCCCGTATCTTGTCGTTGTACTCGATTTCCCGGCTGCCGGCATAGACGATATGGGTATGGGAATCGCAAAAAGCCGGGAACACGAAGCCGCCTTTGGCATCGGTCTCTTCCGCTCCGGCATACTCCGCCGCTTTGGATTTCCACTGTTCCATCGTGCCGAAATCCGCAATCTTGCCGTCTTCTACCAGCAGGAAAGCGTCTTGCAGCACTTCCAAGCGCTGCATTTCCTTGCCTTTCACACACCGGAGACCGGCGGGAAGGATCTGCACCAATCCTTTTATACGGGTAATTACTTGCATGGTTTTATTTTTTTCATGTCATCCTGAACGAACTATTGGCCCCCGCGGGCTTTGCCCTGGCGGCCTGCCGGAAAGGGCTTGCTTGCCGTCCTTGGTTTTCCCCGGGAATCCGCTACAAAGGCTTTTCCTTCCGCGAAATTACATTTTTCTCTTTTCCTCTCTCCGCCCTTGCCTGAAAACAAGCCTGAAAGAAGGTCTGCCTTCAAGCTTGCCCGCGTCTCATTGCCCGCATCCGGAAGCGCTACATTGGGGGGGGGGGGACAATACGTTGGTTTTCATTAATTTGCATCTTTAATCGATTTTCCTTGGCCTTCTCCCGGTACGTGCTCGGCGAACACCCCTGCATCTTCACGAACGCCCTGCGGAAAGTGGAAACGCTCTGGAACCCGGATGCGCAGGATATTTCCCCGATTGTGGAAACCGGGCTCCCCTCAAGCATGGGAATGGCTTTCTTCTCGATCCTTAAAGCGTTGATATAATCCAAGAAAGATATTTCCTTGTAATATTTCAAATACTGGTACAGGTAGGTCTTGTTCGTTCCTATCTCTCCTGCAAGCTTGGCCAAGCTCAATTCCGGATCCAGGTAAAAGGCTTTTTCCCCCATGACCTTTTCCAATTTCCGCCCCACCTCTTCCAGCTTTTCTTTCCGGTTTTCCACATACTCGGGCAAAACACCCGTTCCGGCTTCGAATTCTTCTTTTGTCCCTTCCGCGAATTCCTGGCTACGGGCGTAATTCTGCAAGACCCACCACAACCCGATCAAGATAAGGTAATAACCAAGGTTCAGCCATTCGCTGGCATACGAAAGAAAAAACAACAAAGTATTAAAAATCAATAAAACAGTCACATAGGAAACCCACCGCAGGTTTATCTGCTTTTCAAAGGAATAGTTTTCCCGCAAATACCGATGGTAAGAGACAAGGGAACGATGGATGAAAATGAACAAGGCTACCACATAAACTGCCGTGAACAAAAACAAGACGTAGAAGATTTTCATCCGATAAGACGGGAAAAGCAACATGCCGGCAAAAAACAGCCCCCAACCGGCAAAATAGGGAATCCCCACTTTCAGGCAACTGGAAAAGACCATGTCCGGCCGGCAGATAGCGAACAAATACATCAAAGCCACAGGAACAGACATCAAATCCAAGGCGGAAGGAATCCCGCCGAACACGAACGGGGCTCCTGCCAGATAAAGCACGCAGTCTTTTATGAACAAACCTGCCCATACCAAGGTTACAACCCCTAATACCCTGCATGCGTCCGGGCACGACGACTTGTTCCGCGTCCCTGTCAACAAGTCTATTCCCCAGAAAAAAAACAAGGCAGCGGACCCTCCGCTAATCAGCAATTCGAATTCTTCCATCCGTTTCTGTACGTTTCCACTGATCCCGTATTCCGAATACAGCCCGGGCTACGGCCCCGGCCGGTGCTTTCCGGCCCGGAGACAAAGCGCCCGGCCCGCCGGATGCGGCTCGAGGCTTTCCCCGCCCCTGCATCCATCCCCGAACAAAGCCCGAAAATCAATATGCACAGGATTTGTAAAGATACACGATTCCTGAAAAACGGAAAAACGACCTGGCCGAGGCCCGCATGCCTGAAACAGCTGGCCGACCCAAGCCTTCCTTGTACTTCATGATTCGGAAATCGCATGGGCCGATCGAACTTTCCCCTGAACTCGTATTTTTGCAGCCCTTTTCCTACAGCCGTCCTTGCCCTGCAAGGCGGCTGAAAATTCTAAAATCAACAACATGATGGTATTGCAATGCGCCATAATCTTTGGCTGCTTGGCCTTAGGCGAACTTTTCGTCTATCTGACCGGACTCCCCTTGCCGGGAAGCGTTGCCGGG
>CASEWE010000021.1 GCA_949291555.1 uncultured Bacteroidales bacterium | reverse complement strand
GAAAGGCGAGCGCCGAGGCAATTGCAAGCTTGCTTGCGATTGGCTTGGCCGAGCCGCATCCTATCTTCGTGCTAACAAAGATAGTGAAAGGCGAGCGCCCTGCCAATCCAAGCTTGCTTGGGATTGCTTGGCCGAGCCGCATCCTATCTTCGGATTTCTCCAAAGATAGTGAAAGGCGAGCGCCGAGGCAAACAGGCGCTTTCGCTTCCGCGGCGCATCGCGAAGATTTTATTCCTACGCCTCTAAAAACGATAAAAGAGCCTTTATCTCAGCATCGCTGATGGAAGACTTCTCCGATTTGTCATAGATAGTCAGCAATGAAATATCTATTTCATCTCCAAATGCAGCGATAAGATAGGTTATCACCCTGGCCCCTCCGCTTTTCCCCTTCCCTTTGCTCTTCACGGCCAGCCTCACCTTCCTGACCCCGTTTCCAAGATCAACGCCAGCAAACGGGTTCAACGCGAGCTCGCTTTCCAATGCCTCTAAATCATCCGGCAAAGACCTGTACTTCTTCACCAGACGTTTGACCTGTTTTTTAAACTCTTGAGAATAATATATGTTGACCATGCTACTGTTCCCTGAGTTCTTCGATCAGCGAATGGAGGGAGGGCAGTTTTTTTCCATTTTCCCGAGCCTCCTCCACTTCTTTGTAGCCAGCCGCAATGCTTTCAAGAACAGCCTGCTTCCCGCCTTCCGAATCATCGGTCGCAACCGCTTTTTCGACCGTCACCCCTTTTATCTGCTCAAGGACCTTGCGGAGACTGGGTATAATGTCCGGATTCTCTACGTTTATCACTAACTGCATCATAATATCCTCCTTTCTTCTTGGCCGAGCCGCATCCTATCTTCGGATTTTTCCAAAGATAGTGAAAGGCGAGCGCCGAGGCAATCGAGCTTGCTCGAATTGCCTTGGCCGAGCCGCATCCTATCTTCGGATTTTCCAAAGGTACGAACTTCAAACCAAATTCGAGGCGATTCGCAATGCCGGTTCCCGACTCCCGCACCGGAAATTTTCGGGGAAACCGGCTCGAAAGCCGAACCCGTTTTTTGCTATATTTGCGCGAACCGGCCCCCCGGAGGGGATGACCTGTCTGACCTCTGCGGGCGATTCCGCCCGCCAACCGGCAAAAAATCCAAACCCGCAAGTGCCGGCCTTTGAAAAACCCCGCCGGAGCGGCAGCCACGCGAACGCTCCCCGGCATAAAACCCGATTGCATGAAAATACTCATTGCCCACCAGATTCCCCAGTCCCCTTTCGCCAACATGCCGGCCGACTGGACCATCACCTTCCCGGCCGAAGGCCAGGAACGGTTCGCCGATGAAGAATTGAAAAGACTCGTTCCCGACTACGATGCCCTGATTTCCTACTTTACCGACCCGCTTCCCAATGCGGTAATCGATGCGGCCCAGCGCCTGAAAATCATTTCCAACTTCGGGGCCGGGTTCAACAACATCGATACCGCCTACGCCCGCAGCCGCGACATTGCCGTGACCAACACGCCCAAGGCCGTCTGCAACCCTACCGCCGAACATGCCATGGCCCTGATGCTGGCCGTTTGCCGCAGAATCGGGGAAATGAACATCAAAATCCGCCTGCAGAAAGAAAACCTTTGGAAAACCAATCTCCTCGGCCATACGCTCGAAGGAAAAACCTTGGGTATCATCGGCATGGGAAGAATCGGGCAAAACCTTGCCCGGAAAGCCGAAGCTTTCGGCATGAAAATCATTTACTGCAACCGGCACACCGAAGTGCCCGGCTATAAAAGGGTCGACATGGAAACCCTGCTGTCCTCCGCCGATGTGGTCAGCCTGAACGTGCCGCTCACCAAGGAAAACACCCATCTCATCGGGAAAGCCGAACTGGAAAAGATGAAAGCCTCGGCCTACCTCGTCAATACCTCGCGAGGGGCGGTCGTCGACGAAGCCGCCTTGGCATCCGCCATCGAAAACGGCGAAATCGCCGGAGCCGGCCTGGACGTGTTCGAAAAAGAACCCTCCGTGAACGAAAAGCTCTACGGGTTCTCGAATGTGGTCCTGGTTCCCCATATCGGCACGGCCACATACGAGACCCGCGAAGCCACCAGCGCGGAAGCCTTGGGCAACATCATCAATTTCTTCGCCGGCAATCCCACCAACGTGGTCAACTGATTTCCACCGCTCCGGCCCCTCCGGAAGGCCGAACCGCGAATCCCCTTGCCCGGATTGCCCGCGGCACGGGTCGGCGGCTGCATGCAACGTCCCGCGCCGCTCTTCCCGGAAAACTACCTTTCGTCTTGCAGCAGTTGCCGGCAAAGTTCCGGCATTCCTTCAGCCGCCTTTTTCTGAATGAACGTGAAAGGGTTGTTGCGCAACGACACGTTTTCGGGCCGCTTGGGATCGACCAGATAGACCGGAACGCCGGCCGGCACCGAAAACAACAAGGCCGCCGCCGGATAGACCGCAAGCGAGGTGCCGCAGACAATGAACAGCTGGGCCGTGGCAGCCAGGCGGCAAGCCCGATCGTAATTGGGCACCTGTTCGCCGAAAAACACCACATGCGGGCGCAACAGCGAGCCATCGGGCGCGCGCGCATCGAGCTCTTCTTTCCAGACCTTCTCGAAAGAAGCGATATCGGCCCCGTCCCGCATGGCTTCGGCCGCTTCTTTCCACCCCGGAATCGGGAAAACGGCTTCCGGGTCGGCGCTGCTCCGCAAACAGCTCAATTCCCCGTGCAAATGCAGCACGCGGGAACTCCCGGCCCGTTCGTGCAAGTCGTCCACATTCTGGGTTATCAGGATCACTTCGTATTTTTCCTCGAGCGAAGCCAAAGCGTAATGGGCGGGGTTGGGCTTCTTTTCCAAAAGCTCGCGGCGGCGCTGATTGTAGAAGTCGATGACCGTAGGCCGGTTGTTCTCCAACGCCTCTGCCGTGCAAACGTCTTCAATGCGGTAATTGGCCCAAAGCCCGTCCGAGTCGCGGAAAGTGGCAATCCCGCTGTCGGCGCTCACGCCGGCGCCGGTAAAAACAACAATCTTTTTCTTCATGGTCTGGGTTTTTCCCCGGATTCCCTTGCCTGCCGAGGCGTCTTTCCGCTCCGATGCCCCGCTTGCCCCGCGTGCGGGAAATCCAGGCTCGATTGAACGGATAAAGGTACGTTTTTTTCTCCCGAGGACGGATGATCCGGTCCGGAGTACCGGCAACGAGGCGCCTTTGAAAACGGCATCTTCCCCAAAGACGGGCAAGAAGGACGGACAGGAAAGGAAGACCGGCCGGAGGCAGGATGAAAAGCGGTTTCCCGAAAAAAATGTAACTTTGCGCCCGTTGCAGCAGTTGGCTAAAGCTACGTAAGAGACAAATTCACAAAAACTTATCCAACCAAAAACCCGTTTCGATCCCTAAAGGGCGCCGGGTTCTGCACGGGAGAAAACCGCTCGGAAAGCTAAAATACCAGCATAGATGATTAAACGTATCTTGTTAACGGGTTCCTTCGGCCAAATCGGTTCCGAACTGACCTGTGCCTTGCGTAAGATTTACGGAGGTGAAAACGTGATTGCCACAGACTTGGATCTGAACCGGGTCACCGATAAAATCAAAGAAGGGGGCCCCATCGAGCAGTTGGACGTACTGGATGGCAAACGCTTGTCCGAACTGATCGACAAGTACCAGGTCGATGCCATCTTCCATTTGGCCGCCATCCTCTCGGCCGTGGGCGAAAAGAACCCTATGCTGGCTTGGAACATCAACATGGGCGGCACCATCAATGTCTATAACGTGGCGCGGGAAAAAGGCATAAAAAGAATCTTCGCTCCCAGTTCCATGGCTGCCTTCGGCCCGACCACCCCGGCCGACATGACCCCGCAGGACACTGTCCTCCAGCCCACGACCATGTACGGCATCACCAAGGTTTCCTGCGAGCTGATCGGCAACTACTACAATCTGAAGTACGGCATGGACATACGGGGCGTGCGCTATCCGGGAATCATATCGAGCGAAACCCTTCCCGGTGGCGGGACCACCGACTACGCCGTCCAAATCTACTACGATGCCATCAAATACGGCAAATTCGAATGCTTCCTTTCGGAAGATTCCATGCTGCCCATGATGTACATGCCCGACTGCCTGAAAGCCACCATCGACTTGTTCCACGCCGAAAAAAGCCGGCTCAAGCACAGCACCGGCTACAATATCGCCGCTTTCAGCGTCACCCCGAAAGACATGTACGAGTCGGTCAAGAAATACATGCCGAACCTGGAAATCGTCTACAAGCCCGATTTCCGCCAAGCGATTGCCGACTCCTGGCCCAATTCGATAGACGACAGCCGCGCCCGCGAGGAATGGGACTGGAAGCCGGCCTACGACCTGGATACCATGACCCGCGAAATGCTGGAAAAGGTGGGCGAGAAATACAAGGCCGGGAAATTTTAAAACCCGGGCTCGACATAAAGGAAGAAGCCGCTCTTTTCGAGCGGCTTCTTCCTTTAAAAAGGCTGCCATTCCGGAACGGCGCATGCCAAGGACGGTTTCCGGCAGCGGAACGGGTTCTTTCCGGCGTTTGGGAAGACAGGCCAAGATATGTAATTTCGCCATCATGAACATTGCCGCTTTGGTTTCGGGAGGAGTCGACTCCTCGGTGGTCGTGCAC
Source organism: uncultured Bacteroidales bacterium (assembly GCA_949291555.1). Classification (GTDB taxonomy): domain Bacteria; phylum Bacteroidota; class Bacteroidia; order Bacteroidales; family P3; genus Pullibacteroides. Next base: position 11,402 of record CASEWE010000021.1, on the reverse strand, counting down.
CGCCTCAAAGAAATGGGCCTCGACCCGGTCATCTTCTACATCCGCATCGGCATGGAACAGGAAGACGGCTTTATCGACTGCCCATCGGAAGAAGACATCGAAATCACCTCGTACATTGCCCGGAAATACGGTTGCAAATTCGAAATCGTCCCTTTGCACCGGGAATACTGGGACAACGTGGTCGAATACACCATCGATACCGTGAAGCGGGGCCTGACCCCGAACCCGGACATGATGTGCAACAAGCTTATCAAATTCGGGGCTTTCGAAGAAAAATACGGCAAGGATTTCGACCTGATTGCCACCGGCCATTACGCCACGACCACCCATCTTCCCGATTCCATGCTTGCCTCCCTGCGCCAGGCTTTTCAAGAGCCTGCACCGTCCTGCGGGCAGGAAACGGACTCGAACGGAACAACCCGGCCCGGAAAGGTTTTCCCCCTGCTGGACTCCCTCAGCGGCGGCTTCCAGAAACGGATTCCGGAAACGGGCCGATCGCCCATCTGCAAAGCCGCCCAAGGAGAAACGGTCTTTCTGAGCACGGCGGCCGACCCGGTGAAAGACCAGACCTATTTCTTGGGGCAGATCGACTACCGGCAACTCTCCAAGCTTTGTTTCCCGATCGGGAATCTGCAGAAGAAAGAAGTCCGGGCTATTGCCGAAGCCGCCCGTCTTCCCAGCGCGGCCCGCAAAGACAGCCAAGGCATCTGCTTCTTGGGGAAAATCAACTACAATGACTTTATCCGCAGATACTTAGGCGTGAAGATAGGCCCGATTGTGGAGAAAGAAACCGGCAAACGGATAGGCTACCACCACGGCTTCTGGTTCCATACCATCGGCCAGCGCAAGGGCCTCGGCCTCAGCGGCGGCCCTTGGTACGTGGTAGACAAAGACATCCGGCAGAACATCTTGTACGTCTCAAAAGGCTTCCAGACCCCGGCCCAGTACGGGAAAACCATCCGGTTGAGCGGTTTCCGCCCTATGAGCGCCGACCTCTTGGGCGAGCCTTCCCGGGAACACCCGGCCTCCATCTGTTTCAAAATCCGCCATACGCCGGAATTCACCAAAGGCCTTTTCTATGCCCGCGAAGACGGCCTGCATGTCATCGAGTCCGAAAAGCCCGTCCAAGGAATCGCCGCCGGGCAGTTCGGCGTGGTCTACACGCCCGATTGCCGGCTCTGCCTGGGCAGCGGCATCATCTTCGGGGGAAAGGAAGAATAAGGCCTTGCGGGAATCGCCTCCGCCCATGTCTGGAAAACGCGCGATCGCCAATCCAATTTCTTCAAGAACCGGCCTGCCCCCAAGTCGAACGCGGCCTCGAAGCGGGTGCGGCGGGAAGCGGCTTCAAGCACCCGCCAGCCTTCGAGCCTCCCGCCATTCGAGGCGTCATGCGAGTCATAACCGGTTGATTTCGCGAAACAAGCCCGCCTTTTCCGAAACACTTTTCGCATATTCCGTAGATTTACCGTAAATTTGTGGGTTACGCCTTTTTGTCGGGTAAAATAATTTTACAAACTCAATACCATGCAAAAACTACTCCTTTTGGGCGACGAAGCCATTGCCCAAGGCGCATTAGATGCCGGAATCACCGGGGTCTACGCCTATCCGGGAACTCCCAGCACGGAGATTACCGAGTACATCCAACATTCCAAGAAGGCCCAGGAAGAAGGCATCCACTGCACGTGGAGCGCCAACGAGAAAACGGCCATGGAAGCCGCCATCGGGGTTTCCTACACCGGCCGGAGGGCTTTGGTCTGCATGAAGCATGTGGGCTTGAACGTGGCGGCCGACCCTTTCACCAATTCGGCCATCACCGGCGCCAACGGCGGCCTGGTCTACCTCATTGCCGACGACCCTTCGATGCACTCCTCCCAAGACGAGCAGGATTCGCGCGCTTACGCCCGTTTCGCCCAGATTCCTTGCCTGGAGCCTTCCAACCAGCAGGAAGCCTACGACATGATCCGCTATGCGTTCGACCTCTCCGAGAAACTCCAGACCCCGGTGGTTTTCCGCGTGACCACCCGCATGGCCCACTCCCGTAGCGGCGTGGAACTGAAGCCGGCACGCAAGCAGAACGAAATCAAGCTCGATGCCAATCCCAAACGCTTCATCCTCCTGCCGGCCAATGCCCGCGTCCTGTACAAGGAACTGCTGGCCAAGCAAGACGAGTTCGAGAACCGCGCTTTCGAAGACGGCTTCAACCGCTACGAGGAAGGCAGCGACAAGAGCCTGGGCATCATTGCCTGCGGAATCGGCTACAACTACCTGATGGAGAACTTCGGCGGGAAATGCCCGCACCCGGTATTGAAGATAAGCCAGTACCCCATGCCTCGCGCCTGGGTGGAAAAGATGATGGAGGAATGCGAAAAAGTCCTGGTCGTGGAAGAAGGCTATCCTATCTACGAGGAACTTTTGCGCGGCTATCTCGACAAAAGCGGCAAAATCAGAGGCCGCCTCGACGGGACCCTTCCCCGCGACGGGGAACTCAACCCCAACCTCCTCTCCAAGGCCTTGGGCTTGCCCGAGACTTGCGGCGAGCCTATTCCCGACACGGTTGTGGCCCGCCCGCCTTCCCTTTGCGCGGGATGCCCGCATGCCGACACCTACAATGCCTTGAACGAAGCCATGACGGAATTCGGCAAGGGCCATGTGTTCGGCGACATCGGATGCTATACCCTCGGCGCATTGCCGCCCTACAATGCCATCAGCTCCACGGTCGACATGGGCGCTTCCATCACCATGGCCAAGGGCGCTGCCGATGCCGGTTTCCGTCCTGCCGTAGCCATTATCGGCGACTCCACGTTCACGCATTCGGGCATGACCGGCCTGCTCGATGCGGTCAACGACAAGTCTTCGATCACCGTCATCATCATGGATAATTCCACCACCGGCATGACCGGAGGCCAGGACTCGGCCGCGTTCGGGAAAATCGAACAGATCTGCATGGGCTTAGGCGTGGAAAAAGAACATATCCGCGTCATCAAGCCGCTGAAGAACTTCCACGACGAGAACGTGCAGGTAATGAAGGAAGAAATTGCCTATCAAGGCGTTTCGGTCATCGTTCCCCGCCGCGAATGCATCCAGACGGCCGCCCGTCATGCCAAAGCCGCTGCAAAAGCCAAAGCGGCCGGAAAATAATTTTTCTCGCGCGGAGCGGGCCTCGGAGCCCGGAAGGCCTGCCCTGCCCGTTCCGCCCTAAAAAAACAAATCATGAAAAAAGACATCATATTAGCCGGCGTCGGGGGGCAAGGAATCCTCTCCATCGCCACTGTGATAGGCCGGGCCGCCGTGGCCAACGGCATGTTCCTCAAGCAAGCAGAAGTGCACGGCATGAGCCAGCGCGGAGGCGATGTGCAATCGCATTTGCGCATATCGACCGACCCCATCTGCTCGGATCTGATCCCTGAAGGGAAGGCGGACCTGATCATTTCGGTAGAACCCATGGAAGCCCTGCGCTACTTGCCCATGCTGCACGAAGGAGGCTGGATCATCACCAACAACGTCCCGTTCAAGAATGTGCCGAACTATCCGGCCGATGCCGACCTGGAAGCAGCCATGAAGAAAGTGAAAAACATGGTGGCCTTCAACGCCGATGCCCTGGCAAAGGAAATCGGCTCGCCGCGTTCGGCCAACATGGTCATCTTGGGCGCCGCTACTATCCAGTTGGGCATGCCTTACGAGGAATTCGAGAAGGCTGTACGCGAAATCTTTGCCAGCAAAGGCGATGCCATCGTGGAAGCCAACCTCAAAGCGCTTGCCTTGGGCCGCGAACAAGCGCGTTAACCGGCCGCTTCATGCGCGAGCCCGGCGCTTTTCCCGCCGCATTCCCTCGCGCGATTGAAAAAGGGGCGGTCCTTCGGCAAAGCCGAAGGACCGCCCCTTTTCCTTGCATCATCCCGGTCCATGACGAGCCAGACGGCATGCCCAGCCGCTGCCAGGAAGGTCAGGAGGCTTTGGCAATGCTGTCTGCAGCCCGTTTCTCATCGAGCAGGGCCTTAAGACTGCGGGCCGATTCTTCGTAAATGGCCTCCAATTTTTCCGGATGGGCCATGTAATAACGCATCAAAGCCTGGTATTGCTCGTAATTAATGCCGTATTTCTGAAAAATAGGCACATATACGTCCTTGGCCCGTTCCGTCATGACCTGCGTGTAAACCGCCGCATCGGTTTCCCGATGGTTGTACAGGCGCGCTTCCGTCAACCGGATCTCGGTCAATAGCTGGCACATCTCGTCCTTGTTCAGAAAAGGGTCGGGCCGGCCCCCGTAATGGCAAGAAACCGCCAGCACGGAAAACACGCACAACCCCAACAAGCTTATCCTGCTTCTCCTTTCCATAGTTCTTTCCCTTTTTTAAACGCTCCCAAGCAATCGGCTCGAATGCTTTCCACCCATCGGCCGGGCTCCCGCTTCCCTCTTCTGTCCTTTCCCATCCCTTGCCGGGTTGTCGATTGCCCGAGGCAAATATAATTTAAAAATACCGTTCCCCTGCCGCCGTAGCCACCCCAAAACAACCGGAACCGCAACCATCCAAGCAATTGCCAAGAGAACAACAGCCTCAAGAAAGCCCCAAGCCGTTCGAAGCCTCGAAGGCCTTAGTCCCCGTTTGCGCGAAAAAAGCGCTTGAAGCAAATTTCAAGACAAGCTGCAAGCCGAGACGCCGCGTCCATTCCGAACGAAGTTCAAAATATTCCTTACCTTTGCTTCCCTCTTGTGGAAGGATTTGGCTGCTTGCTACCACGTTAAAAAAAGCTAAAATGCACATCGGGAGCGTTCCAACGCTCTTGAAATGCCGGAACCCGCTCTTGCCTGCGGAATCCCTTCCCCGGTTCCAGCAACGATTTTCCCCCGATGTGGTTTCGCTTTCTCTTCCTTGGTTCGAACGGCAATCCCCCTTCCCGCAAGAAAAACGGGAAAACGGCGCTTTTTTCGCCCTTTCCCGGAATTTGCAACCTTAAAACCTATTAAGCCATGTCGCACCTTTTCACTTCAGAATCCGTTTCATCGGGACATCCAGACAAAGTAGCCGACCTCATTTCCGACTCCCTCCTCGACGAGTTCCTCCGGCAAGACCCGCTTTCGAAAGTGGCTTGCGAAACCTTGGTTACCACCGGCCTGGTGGTGTGCGCCGGGGAAGTCAAGACCGAAGGCTATGTGGACGTGCAGAACATTGCCCGGGAAACCATCAACGAAATCGGTTACACCAAGGGGGAATACCGTTTCGAAGGCAATTCCTGCGGGGTCGTCTCCACCATCCACAGCCAGTCGCCCGACATCAACCAAGGCGTGGAGCGCAAGAAAGAAGAAGACCAGGGGGCGGGAGACCAAGGGATGATGTTCGGCTATGCCTGCCGCGACACCGAGGAATACATGCCCTTGCCCATCTATCTGGCCCATGCTGTCCTGCAGGAGCTCGACCGGATCCGCCACGAAGGGAAAAAGATGCCCTACCTGCGCCCTGACGCCAAAAGCCAGGTCACCATACGCTACAACGACAACGGCCAGCCCGAAGCCATCGATACCTTGGTCGTGTCTTGCCAGCACGATGAATTCGACACGGAAAAAAAGATGCAGGAAAGAATCGCGAAAGACATTGCGGAAATCCTGCTGCCTTCGCTCATGAAGAGGCTTCCTGCCGCTACCGCGCGGCTTTTCGAAAAAAAATACAAGCTGCTGGTGAATCCCACCGGGAAATTCGTCATTGGCGGGCCGCACGGCGATACGGGGCTTACCGGGCGGAAAATAATCGTCGACACCTACGGGGGAAAATCGGCGCATGGGGGCGGGGCTTTTTCAGGGAAAGACTCTTCGAAAGTCGACCGTTCGGCCGCTTACGCCATGCGCCATGTGGCCAAGAACCTGGTTGCTGCCGGGGTCTGCGACCAGGCCATGGTCCAAGTGGCCTACGCCATCGGCGTTGCCCGGCCGGTAAGCTTGTTCGTCGATACTTTCGGCACCTCCCATGTGGAGATGAACGACGGGGAAATTGCCAGAATCCTCGGCAAGAACGTGGATTTGCGTCCCTACGCCATTGAAAAGCGCTTCGGACTGCGCAACCCCATCTTCAAGCCCACGGCCTGCTACGGGCATTTCGGACGGAAACCTTACACGAAGGAAGTAGAAGTATTTTACCAGGACGCCTCTACCCGGGCAAAGAAAACCGGGAAGACCGAACGCTACTTCAAAAAGGTGGAATTCTTTGCCTGGGAAAAAACGGATTTGGTACCTTTGTTCAAGAAACTTTTCCTGAACCGGTAGCCTCCGGAAACCGGTAGCCTCCGGAAAGGAATCCGGCCACGGCCCGCAATAGGAATTTCCCGGATCCGGCCTGAACGGGAAAGAGCCATGTCCGGAGGCCGGCTACGACCCGCAGAGGAAATGTTTCCGAACCGGCAAAGCCGTAAAAAACGCATCCGCATGAACTACTGCCTCAAAAACGCCTTTCTGGTGAACGAAAACCGTTGCCGGAAAGGCTCTCTTTTTATCAAGGACGGCTTCATCGAAGAAATTCGCTGGGACCTCCCTGTCGAGGAAAACCTCACGCTCGAAGCCGGCAGCGGGAACGGCGCGGGAACGCGGGACATCCCTGCCGAAGAAAAGCCCGGCCGGCAGGGCGGATACCAGGAAATCGACCTGCACGGGGCTTACGTCATTCCCGGGGTGATAGACGACCAAGTCCATTTCCGCCAGCCCGGCCTGACGCACAAGGGCGACATCCGTTCCGAATCGGCCGCCGCGCTGCTGGGCGGCGTGACCTCCTTCATGGACATGCCCAACACGAAACCCCAGACGCTTACCCAAGCCCTGTTAGCGGAAAAATACGCCATGGGCGCTGACAACAGCCTCGTCAACTACTCTTTCTACATGGGCTGCAGCGAAGACAATCTGGACGAAGTGCTTCGAACCGACCCGGAAACCGTTTGCGGCATCAAGCTTTTCCTAGGTTCCTCCACAGGAAACATGCTGGTGCAGGATCCCGTTTACCTGGAAAACTTGTTCAAGAACGCCCCGACCCTGATTGCCGCCCATTGCGAAGAGGTAGGCATCATTCGGGAAAACACCTCGCTCTTCAAGGCGCGTTACGGGGAAAACATCCCTTTCGAGGCGCATCCGGAAATACGAAGCCGGCAAGCCTGCTACCGGTCTTCCTCCAAAGCCGCGGCCTTGGCGCGCCGGCATGGAGCGCGCCTGCACATCCTCCATCTCTCGACCGCCGAGGAACTTTCGCTGCTCGACCCGGTAAACGGCACCTCTTCCGAGCCCTACGCCGATGTCTTGGTATCGGGCGAGGTCTGCGTGCATTACCTTTGGTTCTGCGATCAGGACTACCCAAGACTCGGGGCCAGGCTCAAATGCAATCCGGCCATCAAGTCCGCATCCGACCGGCAAGCCTTGCGCCAAGCCGTTGCCAACGGCCAGGCCGTAGTCGCCACCGACCATGCGCCCCATACTTGGCAAGAAAAACAAAAAACTTATCTCGAATGCCCTTCGGGCGCTCCCTGGGTGGAACATAGCTTGCCCATGATGCTGGAACTGGCCCACCAAGGCGTTTTCTCCTTGGAAGAAGTCGTCCAGGCCTTGTGCCACCGTCCCGCACAGCTTTTCGGCATCGAAAAAAGAGGATTCCTGCGAAAAGGCTATCACGCCGATTTGGCTGTAATCGCCCCCGGGAAAGCCTGGAAAGTAGAAAAAGGAAACCTTGCCTGCAAATGCCAATGGTCGGCCTTGGAAGGGGAAACCCTGCACGGCAGGGTCCTCTCCGTATTCGTCAACGGGAACTTGGTCTGCCAAGATGGAAAGATACTCCTGCCCGGCCACCGGGGCCAGCGGTTGAGGTTCGAACGCTGAATTCGAACGCTGAAAAGGGACGGCCTTGCCGCGCTTTCCGAAGCCGCTCCGCAAAAGGATGCGCCGAGACCGCCGAACCTGCTTCCGATCCGAACGGCTTCCCGGCCCGACAGCACCGCCTGGACGCGGAAAGACGGAATGCGTGGCCCTGTCGCCGATGAAAGAATCATGGCGCCGCCTGGACGCGAAAAAAAAGCCTGAACGCGGAAGGAGAAAGAGGCGAAAACCCAAACAGGAGAGGGCATCGAACTGTTTCGAACTGTTTCCGCTATTTCGGGAGACGGGCGCGGGGAAAAGCGGGGAAGCGCCACCACGAACTGCAACCCGGCCGTTTCCTGCCTTCCGGGAATCCTGCGGGCAGCAAGCGGCAAGAACCCCGGCCGGCGCGACCCGGCCGTTTCCGCTTGAAAGGAAAGGAAACGGGACTGTCAAGGACAGCTTAACGGATTTTAATGTAACTTTGCAAGTTATGGGGAAAAAATTCGATTTTTACTGCAACGATGCGCAAAACCTTGATCAAGACAGCCTCCTCTTCTACAAGGAAGCCCTTTCCCGCTATCCTTTCTGCCAATACGCGCATCTGATGTTCTTGCTCAACCTGAAACAAACCGGCGACGAGGACATGTTCCGGACTGTCTTGCCCCACGTTGCCATCATGCTTCCCGACAGGATCCGGCTCAAAGAACAGGTTTCCGCCTTGGGCGCCGTGGACGCCGTGGAAAAAGAAAGCTTCCGCCGTTCCGCTCCCAATCGTTTCTCCCCTTTCCAAGACAGCCTTCCCCAAAGGCAATCGGAAGGTTTCTCCCCTTGGGCACAAGCCCTTCCCGTTGCCACCCAAGGAAAAAAAGGAACGCCGGCCATGGCATCCGCAACCGCGCCCGCGGGCTCGAAAACAGGAGCGGACCCGCAATCGCCATTTGCCCGCAGCAACCGCGAGGAAGGCCGTTCTTCCGGAACGGGCGCAGACAAGCAGCCGGCCGGAAAAGGAGCCGCAAGGCAGCCCGAGGCCGAACCTCCCGGAACCGATGCCGAATTTCCCGATTTCAAGCCTGTGTCCCGATCCGTACCGGATTCGAGAGCCCGCAAGGAAGCCATCATAGACCGGTTTCTCCAGTCGGGCGGCGAACACCTCATCGCCTTGGATGAAGATTTCGATTACAATTCTTTCGACCCCGACACCGGGCACAGCTCCCGCGAGGAGTTCAGCATCGGGAGCGAAACCTTGGCCGGGATGTATCTCAAGAACGGGGCCCCGGAAAAAGCAATCGCGGTTTATGCGCACTTGGGCTTGAAATTTCCAGAAAAAAGTAGTTACTTTGCCAACCTTATACGAAAGGTTAAAAAGGATTATTCCATTAAATAATAACAACTTAAAATGGGTTTTTACATTTTCATCTCCGTCTTGATCCTGATCGTATGCGTACTTTTGGGACTTATCGTACTGGTTCAAAACCCCAAAGGCGGCGGACTTTCTTCCACTTTCGGGGGACAGGGGAATCAAATCATGGGCGTGCGCAAAACGGCCGATTTCCTGGAAAAGGGCACATGGGTGTTATCGGTTGTCCTGTTGGTCCTGAGCCTGATTGCCGCCTATTCCATTCCCAACCGGCAATCTTCCAACGGAGTCCCGCAAAGCGAGTTGTCCATTGATCCGAACCTGGCTTTGCCTACTACCCTTCCTTCCGCCCAGACGCTTCCCGCAAACGCCGCTCCAGCGGAAACGCCTGCGGAAGCCCCGGCGCAACCGGCCCAATAGCAAACAAGAAAACGAAAAACACAGGAAACCCTGCCTGCGAAACCTAAAGCGCAAGGCAGGGTTTTCTTTTTGCCGCCGTATTTTTATCTTTGTTTCATTGAAGGGGCTTGTTGCGGAACAGGCTTTCAAAACAGCCCGGCCTCGACCGCCTTCCCTTCCGAGCCTGAATCCTTGCCAAGGGACTTGAAGACCGGCCTCGAGCCCGAAAGCATTCCAACAACATCCTGTATCCGCCGGTGAGCCGGGGAAACCGCATCCGGCGCTCCCGATGACCAAAAAACCAATCTTATGTCAATTTTAGCAAAACGAGTCTTGGAAATGGCGCCCTCTGCCACCTTGGGCATGAGCAAACGCAGCCGCGAAATGCAAGAAAGAGGCATCGATGTCATCAACCTCAGCGTCGGCGAACCCGACTTCGACACCCCGCAAGCCATCAAGCAAGCCGGTATCGATGCCATCCAGCAAAATTTCACCCATTATCCCCCCGTTCCCGGATACATGGACTTGCGGAAGGCTGTCTGCACCAAGCTTATCCGCGACAACAAGCTTGCCTACACCCCCGACCAGATCATTGTCTCGAACGGGGGCAAACATGCCATCATGAATGTGATGCTGGCCATGCTCAACCCGGAAGACGAAGTGGTCATTCCCGCTCCTTTCTGGGTCTCCTACCCCGAAATGGTGAAATTTGCGGAAGGGAAGCCCGTCTTGGTACAGACCGGCATCGAGGAAGATTTCAAAATCACGCCCGAAAAACTCGAAGCCGCTATCACCCCGAAGACCAAATTGGTCATTTTCAACAGCCCCAGCAACCCTACCGGCATGGTTTATTCGCACGAAGAGCTCAAAGCCCTTGCCAATGTGCTGGTAAAACATCCCGATGTATACATCCTCTCGGATGAAATCTACGAATTGATCACGTTCGAAAGCAAATTCGAAAGCCTGGCCCAATTCGAGGAAATCAAAGCCCGGGTCATCATCGTCAACGGGGTTTCAAAGGGGTTTGCCATGACCGGCTGGCGCATCGGCTACATTGCTGCCCCGGCCGAAATTGCAGCGGCTTGCAACAAAATCCAAAGCCAGATGACCTCGGCCGCCTCCTCCATCGCCCAAAAGGCTTCGGTGGCTGCCTTGCTCCAAGACCCGCAGAAATCGGAAGACCTCAAGCAGATGGTGGCCACCTTCCGGAAACGCCGCGACATGATGATAGAAAAGCTTCGGGAAATTCCCGGCTTCAAAGTCAACAAACCCACCGGGGCGTTCTATATCTTCCCGAACGTGGAAGCCTTGCTCGGAAAGAAATTCCAAAGCAAAGCCATCGAATGCGGGGACGACCTGGCCAATTTCCTGCTCGATGAGGCCCATGTGGCTTTGGTGGGAGGAAATTCGTTCGGAGACCCCAAAAGCATCCGCATTTCGTACGCTACAAGCGAAGACAAGCTTATGGAAAGCGCCCGGCGAATCAAGGAAGCGGTTGCCAAACTGCAATAATCCGCTCTTCCCTTTGCCCGGGCAGGAACATTCTTTTCAACGGGCGCTTGGCTTTTTCAGGCAACAAGGCTTTCAACGCGCGTTTTCCGGCAAGCAGCAGGATCGCGCGCGTTTCGACTTGGGGAGCCGTTTTCGGAATCGCCGTTCAGGCATTCCCGCGAGAGAGGATTTTTCGATTCCGGAAGAAGTCTTTTCCCTGCGGGGACGGCTTCCGAAGGGAGGATAGAAAGGCCGCAGCACGGACTCTCCGGGAGACGCTCTCTTCCCGGTTCCGGAAACTCGAAAGGGCGGGCGGCGGGGCCGAAGGGG
>CASEWE010000020.1 GCA_949291555.1 uncultured Bacteroidales bacterium | reverse complement strand
ATCATGCTCTCTGGTGTATGTCCATACCCATTTGGTGTTTACCTTGTACTTCTCCGCTATCTGCTCGGCAGTATAGTATTCAGTAATGTCAACATCGTCCTTAGGTTTGATGCTTTCGTATGGTTTGGTTTTCAACATCAGCTCGATGTCGGCACGGCGGATGAGAGACATTCTCGAACTCAGCCGGGAAGCACGGAGTTTGTCCTCTTTCACCAACTTGTAAATATACTTGACGGGAGACACCCACCAGTTTGGCCGTTTGGGAAAATGTGAAGTATTCCTGACTACCTCTCTTGGAGCATTGCGGACTGCAATAGTTTGTGGTGGTCTTTTGCGCTATAAAAGGCTTGCCGCACCACTGGCAGATTCTTTTTACTTCCATGTCATTTGTCCTCCATATTTTCGTTAAACAAGAGCTTTTGGCTGCTCGGATAATTTCCCTTTTTGTCCACTCACGTAAACCATTGTCAACACACGTCAACTACTGCGTCATCGTGACATCGGGGCTAAACCTCGATTTGTTCCGTGGTAGAAATACGGTAGAAAAATATGGCGGACAACTGTCTCCGACTGCAATCAGTCGGATTTTGGACAAACAAAAAAGCCGCTGATTTTCAGCGGATTCATTATGGTTGGTTCTAATTCGTTGCAGTCAGTTGCGTTCTTTCACTTCCCAATACAAAACCTGCTGAACACCGCCCCGAGAATGTCATCGGCCACGATCTTTCCGGTAATCAGACCCAGATGATCGATGGCCGAACGGATATCCATCGCCAGCAAGTCGCCCGAAATACCGGAAGCAAGGCCGGCTTCCACTTTCCTCAAGTCCTCCTGAACCAAGCCAAGCGCCTCGTAATGACGGGCATTGCTCAGAATCAACGTATTCTCATCGGGCAAGGAAGGAATCAGCTTCCGCAAAGCCTCTTCCAATAGATTCAATCCAAACCCTTGCTTGGCAGACAAATAGATTACATCGCCCTCGCAACAGGCCTCTTTGCCAAGCAAATCGGCCTTATTGGCAACCAGGATGATTTCCGGGCAAGCGACCTCCACCCCGGAATTTCCCGCCCCGTTCACCGGGACAACTTCCACGCCATTCCCTGCCGATTCCTCGGTGCCGCCCTTCCCGAAAACCTCACCGGCATATCCCCTCGCCTCCGCGCGCGCCTCATCCAAGCCTACCGCCGAAGCATCGAACAAGTACAGCCAGACCCGGGCCTGACGCATCTTCCGCAAAGTCCGTTCGATGCCCATCCGCTCCACCTTGTCCTCGCTCTGCCGCAAACCTGCCGTGTCGATAAAGCGGAACTTCGTTTCCCCGATATGCCACACCTCCTCGATCGTATCGCGGGTCGTACCCGGCACATCGCTCACCAACGCCCGTTCCTCATGCAACAAAGCATTGATCAGCGTGCTTTTACCCGCATTCGGCTTGCCGACAATCGCCACGGGAACGCCCTCTTTGATTGCATTTCCCAAGCCGAAAGAGGAGCGCAACGAATTTACGCTCGACCCGATTTCCGCCAGCAAGGACCTCAATTGCGAACGGTCGGCAAACTCCACATCTTCCTCCCCGAAATCCAATTCCAGCTCGACCAAGCTGGCAAATTCGAGCAGTTTCAGCCGAAGCCTCTCCATTTCGGACGAAAACCCGCCTCGCAGCTGCCGGATCGCCATGTCATGCGCCGCCTTGGTCTCGCCCGAAATCAAATCCGCCACCGCCTCCGCCTGGCTCAAATCCATCCGGCCGTTCAAAAAAGCCCGTTTGGTAAACTCGCCCGCCTGCGCCAGACGGACACCCGTTGCGAACAAAGCCCGCATAAGCCGCTGCACGATATAAGGAGCCCCGTGCACCGAAAATTCCACCACGTCCTCGCCCGTGTACGAACGAGGCGCCTTGTAATAGCTCACAACCGCCTGGTCGATAATCCCTTCCGAATCCCGCAAAACCGCCAACCGCAAAGTATGGGAACGCATTCCCTCCAAAGTTTTCCCGCACAGTTCCATAGCCGAAGCCAAAGCAGCCGGGCCGCTGGTCCGCACGACGGCAATTCCTCCCCGGCCGGACGGAGTCGCCGGCGCGCATATCGTATCTTCCAAGCTATTTTCCATAATCACAGGCATTCGCATCCAATCCCCGCACAACGGAACGACCCGGAACATGGCCGAGCCGCCTCCTATCTTCGCGAAAACAAAGATAGCGAAAGGCGAGCGCCATGCGCCATCGAGCCAAACAAAGATAGCGAAAGGCGAGCGCCATGCGCCATCGAGCCCCGCTCGAAGGGCCATGGCCGAGCCGCCTCCTATCTTCGTGAAAACAAAGATAGCGAGAAAGAAGAAGATTTTTGGGGCGGGACCCGCACGCATGTCGGACGATAGGACGTTATCGGCCGCAAGAATAAAAGAAAGCCTTTCGGCATTGCAAAGGTGCACTCCATGCGCGAGGCTGCGCGGTTATCAAAGACAAGCGGTTATCAAAGACAAGAAAAGAAAGCCATTCCCTTTCAAGCCGATACCCGCAAGCCGCTTTCTCCCCTTATCGCCCTCCGGAAAACGACCCATATGCCCGGCGGATACCCACCGCGCCCGCCTGCCATCATGATATTGTCATGCCGGAAAACCCCTATGGAACGCAAGCGGCCACAAACTGCTCGCAACTTTCGGAAACCGACCTGAACGAAAAAGACTTCGAGGATTTTCCCCGTCCGCTTTGCCCTGCCGGGAAACAGCTCTCCAGCACATCGTATTCCCCCGTAGCCGTTTCCTTTCTTCCTATCCTCGGAAGCGAATAGCGCTTCGCCCGGAGCAGCAGGTTCCGCCCCGGACCTTGAACTTCCCGCAGCCGTTTTCCACTCGCAAAAAACCTCGACGGCATCCAGCAGGCCTCCGGTCCAGATATTGACCGTTATCAAAAAAAGCCCAACAGCATCCAGCAGGTTCCGACTCTCCTGTTAGCCGTTATCAAAAAAAACTCAACGGCATTCTACCGGACCCGCCTCCCGAAAACAAAAAAAAACCGGCGGGAAATCCCGCCGGCCGATATCGGAATGGAAGCTTGTCAATGCCACTTTTCCTTCAGTTTCTCTATCTGCTTCTTCAAAGCATCCAAGCATTGGTCTATCGCTTCCTCGAAAGTATCGCATTGTTTGGAGGCATAAAGGTCGTCCCCGGGTATGACCACGCGCATGTCGGCAACCTTGTTGCAAACATCGTGTTCCTTGTCTACTTTCATCGTCACATCGACCTTGATGGCCTGCGGGAGAAGTGTTTCGATTTTCCTCGCTTTCTTGTCGACAAAATCCATCAACGCACTGGTGGGCTTGAACTTTACCGCATTCACAGACACTTCCATAACACTGTTTTTTATGTTTCCTCCCGTGAAAAAGCCCTGTTCCCGGGCAGGCACGTCATCCGGCCGCTTCTCCAAGTCCGTGTTGAAAAACGAAAAACCCGAAACTGCCAAAACGATCCCGTCTTCACCCTGCTGCAAAAAAAGAACATCTCCACCAAAGGAAACGGTTAATATTCTTAGGGACATTCGAACCGGACCGGATTGCCGTCCTTGCTTCCGGTTCGAAATCCGTCCCTAAGTTACATTTTTTCCCGCAATCTTCAAAACCGCCTGCCGCGCATTCCAAGCCCCGGCTTCCTTTTCTCCGACCGCCGAACCACCGGGCTGCCCTGGAATACATCCTGGAAAGAGCGCTCCCCCCTTCCGGATAAGACTTTCCGGGAAACCGCCGCTGCAGCCAACCCGCCTTGCGCCGGAACGCATGCCTCAAAGCCCCTTTCCTGAATGATAACCGGGAACCTCCGAAAACGCCGCCGCGCCATTCCCTCCCGGCGGGCAACGCCTCAAGCCCGAGGATGGGCTTTTTGGTAAGACTTCTTCAATTTTTCGATGGTATTATGCGTATACACCTGGGTCGAAGCCAAGGAACTATGCCCCAGCAAGGTTTTTACCGCATTCAGATCCGCCCCACGGTCAAGCAAATGCGTGGCAAACGTATGCCGCAGCACATGCGGGCTGCATTTGGAAAGATTCGTGTACAAACGCAGGCACGACTTTACAATCCTGTACACCGTGCTCCGCGACATGCAGGTATCCTTCCGGGTCACGAAAAAGCACGGATTGGAAAGGCCCAAAGCCGAACGCAGCTCCCGGTAGCGGGCTATTTCGGGGATCAAATCCGAAGCGATCGGGATAATGCGTTCCTTGTTGCGCTTTCCCAGCACTTTCACCGTCATCGCCGCCAGATCCACATCGGCATCCAGCAGGCCGATCAGTTCGGCCAAGCGCATCCCCGTCCCGTAAAACATCTCCACGATCAGATAATCCCGGAAAGCATCGAACCCGATTTCCCCTTCCTGCCTGCTTCCTTCCTCCATCCCCCTTTCCTCGATCAACTCCATGCGGCTCTCTTCCACGAATACCGGCAACCGCTTGCCTTGCTTGGGCAAAGGAACCCGCAATGCCGGATTGACCGGGATCCAGTCGTTTTTCAGCGCATGCTTGTAAAAAGTCTTCAAAACGGAAATTTTCCGATGGATGCTGCTTTCGGAAAGCTTCAACCCTACCAGGAATACCACATAAGAACGTATTTCATCCCGTCCGGCATCCAGAAGCCCGCATCCGTAAGTTTCCGCCATGTACCGGGAAAATTCCGCCAAATCGGAGACATAAGCCTTGACGGTGCAAGGCGAATAACGCTTTTCTGCCGAAATGTAATCGATGAATCGCTGCATGGCATCCATACGCTCCCCTTTTCTATCCGCCGCCAGCAAGGAACCGTCCGCGTTTTCCCGCTTCCGTCCCTCCCTGCCGCCGGACTTCAGCCGGCAACGAAAATACAAAGATTTTCCCGTATCCCCGGGAATTTCCCGCTTTCAAGCCTTGCCCATAATCCGTACATTTGCAGGTCTTGAAAAAACGAAAAAAAATGCCATACGCCCCTTCATTGGATCTGAAAGAAATCGAAAGGAAGGTCCGGGAACTGGCCCGGGAAACAGCCGGGTTCATCCGCCAGGAAGCCCGTTCGCTCCGCCAGGAAGACGTGGAAGCCAAAGGCCTGCATGATTATGTGACACGTGTAGACAAAGCCTCGGAAGAAAAACTGGTGGAAGGCCTCATGGAAATACTTCCCCAAGCCGGTTTCATCACCGAAGAAGGAACGGAAAGCCAGGAAGGCGAACGCTACAACTGGATTGTGGATCCCCTCGACGGAACGACCAATTACATCCACGGCATCCCTTTCTGCTGCATCAGCATCGCCCTCCAAGACAAACGGGCAAACGAGAGCCCGTCCGGCCAGGCGCCCCTTGCCGAAGGGGAAATCATTCTCGGCGTAATCCATCAAATAGATACCGGGGAGCAATTCCACGCCATCTGGGGAGAACGTGCAAAAGCCGACGACCGGCCCATTGCGGTCAGCAAGCGGGAAAACCTCGAAGACAGCCTTATCCTTACCGGTTTCCCCTATACGGACTTCAACCGCATCGAAGGCTACATGGCCCTGCTGCAAGAAACCATGGAAGAGACCGCCGGAGTCAGGCGCATGGGGTCGGCCGCGCTCGACCTTGCCTTGGTGGCTTCCGGGAAAAGCGAGATCTTCTACGAATACGGGCTGAAGCCTTGGGATGTGGCCGCCGGGCAATTCATCGTAAAACAAGCGGGCGGGCAGGTGTGCGACTTCTCGGGCGGCAACCGCTACCTGCACGGGCAGGAAATCGTTTGCGGGCCGTCCCGGCTGTTGGAAAAGTTCCTCAAGAAAGTCCGGCATCACCTTTCCGGAATCTTCTTGCCCTTAGCTTTCATGGCAAGCCTTTTCCTCGGAACCGGGTTTTCCGCCCTTCCTACGCAAGCCGCGCCTTCCAATGCGCCATCTCTTCCGTCCGGAAGCCCCGTCTCCGCCAAAGCAGCCGCTCCGGCTGAAGCGTCCGAATCCCGGTCCGGCTCCCAGCCCGGGCCTGCTCCGCAACGCTCCGCCGACAGCAACCTCGCCAGCCCGGCCCCCGCTGCCGCAAGCGCGACAGAACAGGAAACCCTCTACCGTTTCCATCTCGACGAAGATATCGGCCCGGCCGCGCTCCGGATTGTCGAAAAGGCCCTCAAAGAAGCCCGCGAGATGCAAGCCGATTACATCCTCATGGAACTCAACACCTTTGGCGGCGCCCTCAAGGAAGCCGACCGGATCCGGACGCTCCTGCTCGAATGCCCGATTCCCACCTTGGTCTACATCGATATCAATGCCGCTTCTGCCGGAGCCCTCATCTCCATTGCCTGCGACAGCATTTACATGAATCCCGCCGCCACCATCGGATCGGCCACGGTGGTCGATGCCCAAGGCGAAGTGCAACCCGACAAATACCAATCCTACATGCGCGCCATCATGCGTGCCACCGCGCAAGCCACCGGGCGGGATCCGGAAATCGCGGAAGCCATGGTCGATGCCCGCCCCGCCCTGCCCGGCACGGGACAAATGGGGAGCGTGCTCGCCTTCACCGCGCAGGAAGCGCTGCAACATCATTACTGCCAAGGGATTTTCCCGGATGCCGAAGCCGTGATGCAAGCATTAGGCATAGAAGAAGACCGGCAAGCAAGCCAGCAATTAGGAGCGCTCGACCGGATCATCCACTTCCTGGTCAATCCTTTCGTCAGCGGCGTTCTCATCCTCTTGATTGTCGGCGGCATCTATTTCGAACTCCAAACGCCGGGAATCGGCTTCGCGTTGGCCGTTTCCATTGCCGCCTGCCTGCTGTACTTCGCCCCGCATTACATCGAAGGCCTGGCGGCCCATTGGGAAATCCTGCTCTTCCTCCTCGGCATGATCCTCATCGTCTTGGAGATTTTCGTCATACCCGGTTTCGGCATTGCCGGCGCGAGCGGAATCCTATTGGCCTGCACCGCCCTCGTGCTGGCATTGGTCGACAACTGGGGAATGGATTTCTCCCACATCCATCCCCTGAAGCTGCTCGAAGCTTTCGCGGTAGTCGTTGTCAGCGCCATAGCCGCCCTTTTCGCGGGCTTCCACCTGAGCCGGCGAATCTTTGGCAAACCGGTCTTCGGCCACGCTTTGGCTTTGGATTCCACGCAAAAGAAAGACGAGGGTTTCGTAGCCGTTTCCCAGCTTTCCTCCTACCAATCCCTGATAGGGGAAACGGCCCGCACGATAAGCATGTTGCGCCCATCCGGGAAAATCCGTATCAAAGATTCCGTTTTCGACGCCCAAGCCGAAACCGGCTTCATCGAAAAGGACCTCCCTGTGCGCATCATCCGGTTCGAGAACGCCCAATTCATTGTCCGGAAACTCTGATCGGCACCGGCAAGCAGGCCCTTCCAAGCCCTATCCGGCCTGCTTGGCGCGCTTCCTCTCGCAGGAACCGCCGCTTGCCTTTCCGGACGACTGCGATGCCGCCGAACGCTTTTTCCCGCGTCCGGCGGCTCTCCATGCTTGCAAGGAAAACCAATAAAGCTCCGCAAAACAGACAGAAACGAAACATACCTACCCGTACATGCAAAAAGACAGGCAACCTGTGGAAATCATGGCTCCGGTCGGTTCCTATGCCGCCCTGCAAGCCGCCATCCAAGCCAAAGCCGATGCCGTGTACTTCGGAATCGGGAAACTCAACATGCGCGCCCGGGCCGCGGTCAACTTCCAAATCGAAGACCTGCCGGAAATCAGCCGCATCTGCCGCGAAAACCACGTGAAGGCCTACCTCACCCTCAATACGGTGGTCTACGACGAGGAACTTGCCGAATCCCGGAGCATCCTGGAAGCCGCCCGGAATGCCGGAATCGACGCGGTGATTTCTTCCGACTGGGCCGTCATCGGCCATGCCCGCGAAATCGGCCTGGACGTCCATATCTCCACCCAGTGCAACGTGACCAACATCGAGGCGGTGAAGTTCTACGCGCGTTATGCCGAAGTAATGGTGGCGGCACGCGAGCTTAGCCTGGAACAAGTCGCCAGGCTCGTCCAGGAAATCCGCGAACAGAACATCTGCGGCCCTTCGGGAAAGCCGATCCGGATGGAAATCTTCGTCCACGGCGCTCTTTGCATGGCCGTATCGGGCAAATGCTACCTGAGCCTCGATTATTACAACTCCTCGGCCAACCGGGGTTCCTGCCTGCAGCTCTGCCGGCGTCCCTACAAGCTCACCCAGACCGATGGCGAAAAAGACGTGGAAATCGAAGTCGACCACCAGTACCTGCTTTCGCCCAAAGACCTCAAGACGGTAGACTTCCTCGACAAAATCCTGGAAGCCGGGGTGAGCGTGCTCAAAATCGAAGGCCGGGGCCGATCGGCCGATTACGTGAAAACCGTGACCGGAGTCTACAAGCAAGCCGTTGCCGCCTGGCAAGAAGGCCGTTTCGGGAAGGAAGCTATCGCCCGCTGGGAGCAGGAACTATCCACCGTCTACAACCGGGGTTTCTGGGGCGGCTACTACCTGGGACGGAAAATGGGCGAATGGGCCCCGAAATACGGTTCCAGCGCCACCACCCGGAAAACCTACATCGGGAAAATCACCAATTATTTCGACCGTCTCGGGGTGGCCGAGCTCAAGGTGGAGGCGGCCAACCTCGCACCCGGGGAACGCTACGTGATCATCGGGCATACCACAGGGGTTTACGAAGATACGGTCAAAGAAATCCGCATGGACAACCAGCCCGCTGCCCGGACCGTGCAAGGCACCTCCTGTTCCATCAAAGTGGAAAGCCCGGTCCATCGGGGAGACAAGCTCTACCGCGTGGACAACGTGGAATGAAACGTCCTCAAGGCCGGCATGCCTTCGGCGGCAACAACGGCTGCCTGGGCAGGCAGGCCGGAGCATCGGCGGGCAATGCCACGCAAGAATAGGCAAGCTGCGGGAACCGCGTGCGCTTTCCCCGCAGCTTGCCAGTAGCAACAACGCCTCGAGAACAAGGACGCGCGCTTTCCCCGGCCTATCCCACGGCAAAAGGATACCGCAAGCGTTTCCGTTTCCCGTCCGGGCGGATCAAGTCCACAAACACCACGTAAATACCTCGTCTAAGCACTCTCCCGTTGCCATCCACGGCATCGTAGCGCATGCTTCCGCCCGAACCGAGAATCACCTGCTGGCAAATCTGCCCCATTTTCCGACCGGAATGGTCGTAAACGGTCATGGTGCAAAGGAAACCATCCAGCCGGGCAGCCCAGCTTATCCGCGTGAAATCGGCCGCCCCGTCGTTGTCGGGCGTGACCAAAGGAGGGTCGAAAGTGAAATATTCCTCCCCCCCGGACAGGCTTGCCGCCAAGGCATGCGAATTTTCACAGCCTGGGGTAGAGAAACCCGATGTCTCGGCCGCCGACATCCAATTGGCCGCTTCCAACCCGGAAACGGCCGGATCGAGACGTTCCAACGACACGCCTTCGGCATCGGGCAAAAGCCAGTGGTGCGCCTTTTCCGTGTAAAAGATTTCATCGACGACCACCGTGTCCCGGGAAAGGCTATCCCCGGGATAGGGCAGCCAGACCAAACGGAGAAGCCCCTGCTTGGCATCCAGGGCCGGGAAAGACTGCGCCGTGAAAACATTTTCCCGGCAAGCGGAAACCTGGCCCGCAAACATCCGGGCATCTTTCGCAGCAGCCAAATACTGGCTTGGAACAGACCGAAGCGCCGTGTCGCGGGTCAGCGGGTAGTACTTCCAAGCCGCATGCGAAAAAAACATATCCAACGGGATTCCGGCTTCGGCCGCAACTTCCTCATACATCCGCCGCCTTTCCGAAGGCAAGGCGGCCAACCTTTCTTCCAGCAACGCCTTTTCCCCTTCTTCCCGTTCCCGGACAAGGCCGAAACCCGCCTGATCCGGATCCGGAATCGCCAACGCCCAACGTTCCAAGCCGAAAACCGTGTCGGTAAGGTTGAAAAACTCCACAAAACGGCTTCCTCCGGCAGGCGGGTCGAACAACACCTCGTTGATTCCTGCCCGCCCGAAGGCCGGGACCAACCGGGAAAGGGAATCATGCAACGCTATCCGGCCAGGCTCCTGCGGGATCGTATCGGCCGGACCTGGCCCGGTGTCCTCCCGGTCGTCCGGGACACGGGCCACGGATACATGCCCGAAAGCATACAAGCCCGCCCGGCTTCCCGTCCGGTACTGGCACACAAGCCCGGTATGGAAGGGCGTGAAATCTTCCTCCCGCACCATGGCCGGCAAATCGGCCGCCAAAGCCTCGCCGTCCGGATGCCACTGCGCCCGGCTTCCGGTATCGTGCGTATAGCAAAGGAACCAGCGCGCCTTCTCCCGCGTATCCGACGCCTGATCCCATCCCGGGAAGCCTTTCTCGCCTTTGCCGTTCCTGCCCTTGCCTGCTTCCCTGGCCTTATTCGTCCCGTTCCCTTGGGAAAAAGAAGGCTGGAATACCGCCCGCACGCGCATCCGCATCTGCTTCTGTTTGGAAAACAGCGTATTGCCCTGCCACAGCATCACAGCCGTATCCGGTCCGCTTTTCCAAAGCTGCCAGTAATTGGCGCTTCCTTTTTGCCCCAAATGCAGGTACACGGCATGCGAGCTGTCTTGCAGGGCCGTATCCCGGCAAAGAAGGTAGAGGCGCAAATGATTGGTGCTGGAAGGGACAAAGCCCAGATCCAAAGCGAACTCCACGCAGAAAGCCGAATCCCCCTTCATGACACCTTGGTAGAAAAACCGGTCTTCCGCTTTCCCCGAAGGAAGAAATGCACGCGAAAGGGCCAGGCGGGAAGGCTCTTCCGGCCCGCGGCTCCGCAATGTACCCCCCGAGCAGGAAAACCAAGCCGTATCGCCTTTCCAGTAACGCAAATCCGATTCGAATTCCTCCATCCACTGGGCACGAAGCGACCCGTTCGATGAAACGATGATGGCAACGAAAAAAATCTTAACAATTTTCTTCCAATCCATACCATTGGTTTTTGTAAATTTGTAATTTCATGCGTTCCCGGCATGGGTCCGGGAAATTTGCCCGAAAGCCTGTGCGAGACACGCTCCCTTCTCCTTTAAACGCGCCGGAGCCTGTTTTATCGACCCGTTCCCGGCCGTTCCCCGGGAGAGCACGAACGCAACAAGACCAAAGACAATACATAAAAAAGAAACACCATGCTGAAGATAGCCGTTGTAGGCGCCACGGGCCTGGTCGGGGCCAAGATGTGCCAAGTCATGGAAGAATACGGGCTGACCGACATCCAGCTCTTGCCGGTGGCTTCCTCCCGGAGCATCGGCAAGGAAATCCGCTTTGCCGGGAATTCTTACACGGTAATGCCTGTAGAAGAAGCCATTTCCGCTTGTCCCGATTACGCCATTTTTTCGGCCGGAGCCTCCGCCTCGCTGCAATATGCCCCCCTTTTCGCCCAAAAAGGCTGCACCGTGGTGGATAATTCCTCCGCCTGGCGCATGAAGCCCGAAGTGCCCTTGGTCGTTCCTGAAATCAATATCGACACCGTGAAAGACAGCGACCGCATCGTCGCCAATCCCAATTGCAGCACCATCCAGATGGTCATGGCGCTTTTCCCTATCCACAAGGCCTACGGCATCAAGCGTTTGGTCATTTCCACCTACCAGTCGGTAAGCGGTTCGGGCATAAAAGGCCTGCAACAACTGGAAAACGAAGAGAAAGGCATCGAGAGCCCGGTAAAAGCCTACCCGTACCCGATTCACCGGAATATCCTGCCCCATGGAGGGGATTTCGATGAAAAAGGTTACACGACCGAAGAGGCCAAACTAGTCAACGAAACCCGTAAAATACTACAAGACAACACAATCAACATAACCGCCACCGTAGTCCGCGTACCGGTCGAAGGCGGGCATTCGGAAGCCGTGAACGTAGAAACCCGCAAGCCTTTCGAACTGGCCGACATACGAAAGGGAATCGCTGCGATGCCCGGGGTCGCGGTCGTGGACGACCCGGCACGGAATCTTTACCCGATGCCGATTTACGCCCATGAAAAAAACGAAGTTTTCGTAGGCCGTATCCGCCGCGACGATTCCGTTGAAAACGGCCTCAACCTCTGGATCGTGGCCGACAATATCCGGAAAGGCGCAGCCACCAATGCGGTACAGATCGTGGCGGAATTAGCGAAACGACGCGGATAGCCCGCTTGAAGGCGGAACGGCTTCAATCCGCCCCGCTTCAAAAGCCAAGAGCCCTTCCGCAAGCGACCCAAAAGCCGAGCCATGATAACCTTCACTATCCTGCTATTGATAGGCATGTGGATCCGGCGAAGGAAAAGCCGGTAAACTGCCGTGGGAAAAACCGCCCGCAGGGGGAAAAGCCGCTACAGGCTCCCCTGCTTCTCTGGGCGTTGTCCCGCCCGTATGAAGGACAAGGGGAAAAGCCGCTACAGGCTCCCCTGCTTCCTCCCCGAAAAACGGTGCGAAGAAACCTTTCTACCCTTTCTTCCCGTGCGTCCGCGCCACGCTCAATGGATGGTATTTGCGGATGGTCTCTTGCAAGTACCTCCTGTCAAGGTGCGTGTAGATCTCGGTCGTGGTGATGGATTCGTGCCCCAGCATATCCTGCACGGCGCGCAAGTCGGCGCCGCCTTCTATCAGATGGGTGGCGAAACTGTGGCGGAACGTATGGGGGCTTACGTTTTTCCCGATTCCCGCAGCGGCAGCCAGCCGCTTGACCATCTTGAAGACGCTCACCCGGGACAAGCCCGCTCCGTACCGGTTCAGGAACACGATGTCCTCGCAACCTTTCTTGGGCACGGCATGGCAGCGATCCTGCTCGATGTAACGGCGCACATGCGCCAATGCCGTCCTTCCGGCAGGCACCAGCCGCTCCTTGTCCCCTTTTCCCGTAACCCGGACAAAACCTTCTTTGAAATACAGCATCGGGATACGGAGAGCCACCAATTCCGAAACCCGCAAGCCGCAAGCATACAAGAGTTCCAGAATAGCCCGATCCCGCCTGCCTTCCAAAGTGGAAAGGTCTGCAGCCGAAAAAATCTTCTCGATTTCCCCGACCGAAAGCACATCGGGCAAACGATGCTCCAGCTTAGGGCTTTCGACCAATTCGGCCGGGGATCGCTCCAGCACTTTTTCCAACACCAGGTAATTGAAAAAACTCTTGATGCCCGAAAGCACGCGGGCCTGGGAACGGGCGCTCAAGCCCGTTTCCAGCAGGCAACGGAGAAAGTCTTCCACCTGAAAACGGGTAAGCGCGGCAAAACCGCTTCCCGCGCAAGGCGAGGATTCGCCTTGCGCGGGAAGGTCCCGGCTTTCCCCTCGATAGAAACCGAGGAAAAGCCTCACATCATGCAAATAGGCCTCGATGCTGGCCGGAGAGAGATGCTCTTCCAGCCGCAAGTAGGCAGAAAAGCCTTCCAGGTAGGAATCTATGGATGTCTGCTTGGACATGGCTCAAGAAGCGCGAACGGCGCGGCTCAACCCTCCTTCCCTTCCGATTCCTTCCGGGCATTGTCGTTCTTGATGAACGTCTGTATCTGCCGGGCCGCCGTGCGCGGATTAGCGATGGAAGCGCATCCGTTCACGCATCCGCCCTGGCATACCATGAACTCGATCAAATTAGGCTGGTCCGGGCCGCCGCAAGTATGCTCGATGGTCTTCAGGCTCTTTATCACCGCCCGATCGACCCCGTCGATAAAGAAAGGCCTGATGGCATCCGGATTCTTCGAATAATGCTTTACCGCTTCGGTAACCCCTTGCGTGTACGGGAAAGCGCGCCCGGCATTGTCCATTTCCGCCAAAGGCTCGTCCTCGCACTTGAGGACATCGATGCCGGCCGCCTGCAACATGGCGCCCAGTTCCTCGTAAGACATCACCCAGTCGATATTCTTCGAAACCATGGTCTCATGACGCTTTGCCAGGCATGGCGCGAAGAATACCGTTATGCAGTCCGGCTCGCGGCGCTTGACGAAACCGGCCGTGTAGATCACCGGGGTCGGCGTATGCGAAACGTAAGGTTGTATATGCGTCAAATGCTTGCGGACCAGTTCGGTATAAGAATGGCAACAGGATGTGGTCATGAACTTCTGCTCGCCGCCCAGCACTTTCTTCTCGAACTCGTAAGCCTCGTGCTTGGCGGTCATGTTGGCCCCTTCCGCCACTTCCACGACTTGGTCGAAGCCCAGCTTCTTGATGGCGCTGACAATCTTTCCCGGTGTTGCCGGGAATTGCCCGAAAATGGATGGCGCAACCAAGGCGACCACCTTCTTGTCCGACTTCAATGCCCGGTAAATTTCCACCAGATAGGTCTTTTCCATGATGGCCCCGTAAGGGCAAGCCTCCCGGCATCGGCCGCAATAGATGCATTTCTCCTCGTTGATATGCTCTATCCCGTGCTCGTCCTTGGAAATGGCATCGACCGGGCAGGACTGCTCGCAAGGAACCGCTTGGTAAATAATGGCATTGAAAGGGCAAGCCTTCATGCAAAGGCCGCA
Source organism: uncultured Bacteroidales bacterium (assembly GCA_949291555.1). Taxonomy (GTDB): domain Bacteria; phylum Bacteroidota; class Bacteroidia; order Bacteroidales; family P3; genus Pullibacteroides. The sequence continues at coordinate 10,607 of CASEWE010000020.1, read as the reverse complement.
GCTGACGCATTTGCCGGGATCGATGCGGGCCTGATGGTCGATGGTGATGGCGTTCTTATGGCAGGCGAACGTGCAAGGATGCCCGATACATCCGTGGCACATATTGGTAACCACGTAATTGACCTGCACGCAAGAACTGCAAGCCAAGTCCACCACGGTAAGGATGGCCTCGGTCTGCTCCTTCCGCTCCTCGGCTTGGCGGGCATAGTCCGAAAGCGGGGTAAGCTCATCTTTCTCGTCGCGGATATCGTAACCCAGAATGGCCATCAGCCGGTACTTTATGACCGCGCGATCCTTATAAACGCAGCAACGGGTGATTTCCTTGCTGTACCGCGGCCGCATGATATACGGCACGCGATCGATTTCCGAACGCAAAGTGCCGCTTCGGATCAACTTGCAGACACGGGTAAGCAAATCGCGGCGGATCAACATGGATTCGTTGTAAGCCATAACCTTAGGTTTTATGATTTTCTGTACTGGATTAGGATTTTCCCCGAGGGTTCGCTAAGCCTTGCAGCCAAGCGCTGCCAAACGGCAAGAACCCCGCATTAAATTCGGCAAAAGTAACATTTTCCGCCCATATATGCCGAATCTTCTTTCCTCGGGAAGAGAAAAGCCGGTTCAGCCGGGAAAGCAACGGCAAGCCCGGTTTTTAATTGTATATTTGCAAGCCTTTCCTTTTGCCCGGCGATCCGGATCGCCGGACAAAAGCAATCACGGCGGAAAGGGGAATCTCCGGGACAAGGGGAAAGGAGGGCAGGCGCCCGGCCGGACCGAATACCGGGATCCGCCACACCGGCTCTCCGCCACAACCATTGCAAAACCCAAACCCTATGGAACAAAGTTTTCTCCGAATCATAGAAGAAAGCATCAAGCAAAACTGGGAATTGCCGGCCCTTACCGACTACAAAGGCTCTACTTTCCAGTACAAGGAAATCGCCCGGAAGATAGCCAAGCTCCACATCCTTTTCGAGGCGGCCGGGGTCGACAAAGGAGACAAAATCGCGCTTATCGGGAAAAATTCCTCGAACTGGGCCGTCGTCTACCTGGCCACCATCAGCTACGGTGCCGTCATTGTCCCCATCCTGCACGAATTCAAACCCGAAACGGTGCACCATATCGTCAACCATTGCGAGGCGAAGCTTCTCTTTACCGGGGATGTGGTATGGGAAAACCTGGTCCCTTCGAGCATGATCCATGTCAACGGGATTTACTCCATCGACAGTTTCTCCCTCTTGTATACGACCAGCGAACGCAACCGCTACGCCATCGAGAACCTCAACCGGCTTTTCGGGGAAAAATACCCGAAATCCTTCGGCAAGGAAGACGTCTGCTACCACCGCGACCAGCCCGATGACCTGGCGCTCATCAGCTACACTTCGGGAACGACCAGCCACAGCAAGGGGGTCATGCTCCCGTTCCGGTCGCTCTGGTCCAACTACATGTTCGCTCTGGAGGTCCTTCCGGGGGTTGACCGGGGCTCGAACGTGGTCAGCATGCTGCCCATGGCCCACATGTACGGAATGGCTTTCGAATTCCTCTACGAAGTGGGGCGCGGTTCCCATGTTTATTTCCTTACCCGCAACCCTTCCCCGAAAATCATCTTCGAAGCCTTCCAGGAAATCCGGCCGGCCATCATCATCGCCGTTCCCCTCATCGTGGAAAAAATCTACCGCAAGCAAATCCAGCCTGTCCTGGCGCGCCCGGCCATCAAAGCCATGCTCAAGCTCCCGGTCATCGATGCCACCATCACCGACAAGATACGCAGCACTTTGGTCGATGCCTTCGGAGGGAAATTCATCGAAGTGATCATCGGCGGGGCTCCTTTCAACCGCGAAACCGAAGATTTCTTCAAGCGCATGCACTTCCCGTACACCGTCGGGTACGGAATGACCGAATGCGGCCCGATCATCAGCTACGCATCGTCCGAAAGCCACAAGCTCCATTCCTGCGGACGAGCCGTCCCCCGCATGGAAATCCGCATCGATTCGCACGATCCCGCCAATGTCCCTGGCGAAATCCAGGTACGCGGCATGAACGTGATGCTGGGCTACTACAAGAACGAAGAAGCCACCCTCAATTCCTTTACGCAGGACGGTTGGATGCGCACCGGGGACATGGGCGTGATGGACGAGGAGGGCAACCTTTTCATCAAAGGCCGCTGCAAGACCATGATCCTGGGTCCGAGCGGGCAGAACATCTACCCGGAAGAAATCGAAGATCAACTCAATACCATGACTTTAGTGTCGGAATCGCTGGTCATCGATGCCGGAGGTGGAAAACTGGAAGCCTTGGTCTATCCCGATTTCGAGGCGGCCGACCGCGAAGGGATTTCATTCGAGCAATTAGGGCAAATCATGGAACAGAACCGGATCTCGCTCAATTCCGTCATTCCGGCCTACTGCCAGATTACCGCCGTGCGGGTAATGACCGAGGAGTTCGAAAAAACGCCCAAGCGGAGCATCAAACGCTTCCTTTACCAAGCCAACAAGGAATAACCGCCATTCCTCCTGCTGCACGAACGCCGGGCACGGCGGGTCGGCATCCCGCAGCCGCTGCCCTTTTCGAAGTGGCGGGCCTTGGCGTGCGGGAAACCGGCGGCAAGCCCGCGAAGGCCTGCCCAAGCTCCGGAAAGGACGAGAACACCGAATCCAAACAACAGCAACATGATACTGACCACCACCCCGCAAATCGAAGGTCGGACCATTGCCGAATACCGCGGAATCGTTTCGGGAGAGACCATCATCGGGGCCAATCTTATCCGGGATTTCCTTGCCAGCATCCGCGATGTCGTAGGCGGGCGCTCGCAAGCTTACGAGAAAGTGCTGCGCGAAGCCAAGGAAACCGCCTTGAACGAAATGGCCGAAGAAGCCGCCGGATTAGGCGCGGATGCCGTAGTAGGTATCGACCTGGACTATGAAACCCTCAATGGGAGCATGTTAATGGTTACGTGCAGCGGCACGGCCGTGAGACTGGTTTAAATCGGGAAACAGCATCCGGTTTCCAGTCTCCGCCGCGACCGCCAAGCCTGTAAAGAAAGAGAGGAGGCGATCGCCTCTGTCGATTCGTGGAGCCGGGCGGAATCGAACCGCCGTCCAAACAAGCAGCAAAAAAGTTTTCTACACGCTTAGCCTCTCCTTTGTTTTTCGAGTCCGGGCAGGCAAAAGGCGCTCCAACCCGGGACCTTATTCTCCTTCATACTTCGCCATACCGGAGACGAGTGCGCCGAAGAGCCCGCTTTGGTTGTTTTTGCACTTCATGAGGAACGAACCGCAAGCTAAGGTTTTTCCCCGAAGCGTCGCTGAATGTCAGTACCTTGTACTAGGCAGCGAGAGCGTAATCGCTATGGTTGCCGTTTAATGGCGTGAGCACTGGGATTAACGAGGATGGTGCACGAGCCTCGGCGTGCTTGCTTTCCCACCGGCCTTGCTGTCAAAACCAGTCGGCCCCTTCATGCATGCGTTTCTTTCCGGACGCAGGCGGAACCTGCGGGGAAAAGGGATGCGAAGATAGCAATAAATCCGTATTTTTGCCAGCCATAGCGCAGAAACATGAACGACATCCTCAACCCAGACCAGTCCAAGCTTTCCGGTTCGGACAAGGAAATCGAAAAAGCCCTCCGCCCATCCGGATTCGACAGCTTCCAAGGGCAGGAAGCGGTAACCGGGAACCTGAAAGTATTCGTCATGGCAGCCCGGCAAAGGAAAGAAGCGCTCGACCATGTTCTCCTGCACGGACCTCCCGGCTTGGGGAAAACCACCCTGTCGCATATCATCGCGCACGAATTAGGCGTGGGCATCAAGACCACCTCGGGCCCCGTGCTCGACAAACCCGGCGAACTGGCCGGCCTCCTGACCAGCCTGGATCCCAACGATGTGCTTTTCATCGACGAGATACACCGTCTTCCCGCCGTAGTGGAAGAATACCTCTATTCGGCCATGGAGGATTACAAGATCGACATCCTCATCGACAGCGGCCCCAATGCGCGCAGCGTGCAAATAGGGCTCAGTCCCTTCACGCTCATCGGGGCGACCACCCGGTCGGGGCTCCTTACCTCCCCCCTCCGCTCCCGGTTCGGGATAAACGCCCGGCTCACCTACTACGATGCAGCAACGCTGGAAAAGATTGTCGACCGGTCGGCAAGACTGCTCCAAATGGAAATCGAAAAGGAAGCCGCCCACGAGATTGCCCGCCGCAGCCGCGGGACGCCCCGGATCGCGAACTTGCTGCTGAGAAGGGTGCGCGATTTCGCTCAGGTGAAAGGCAACGGGAACATCGACGTTGCCATCGCCCGGCATGCGCTCGATTCCCTCAACGTGGACAAATTCGGCTTGGACGAGATGGACAACCGCATCCTGCTGGCCATCATCGACAAATTCCGGGGCGGCCCGGTAGGCGTGAACACCATCGCCACGGCCGTAGGGGAAGACCCCGGAACGCTCGAGGAAGTCTACGAGCCCTATCTCATCCAAGAAGGATTCCTGATGCGCACGCCCCGGGGCCGGGAAGTCACGCCCCTGGCCTACCGCCATCTGGGAAGAACGCCCAAAGGACTGGAAAAAAGCCTTTTCGAATAAATACCCGCCATGCCTCCCATTGCTGAATCGGCCGGAATCAAAGCCTTTTCCGAAAAAATCGGGATCGATGATCTCCGGATCGTGCCGGCTACCGCCGTGGAGGAAAACCAGACCCGCTTTTTCAACGACTACACGGCGCAAGGCCGGCATGCCGGCATGCATTATCTGGAAAAGCATGCCGGAAAAAGAGCCGATCCAAGGACCTTGCTTCCCGGGGCGCAAAGCATGGTGGTAGTATTGTGCCGCTACGCCCCCTTGATCGGACCGGCAAACCGCCACGTGGCCCTTTACGCGCAAGGGAGAGACTACCATGCGGTGATGAAAGGAAAACTTCGAGCCCTCTCGGGCCTTTTGCCGGAAGGGAAATTCCGACTCTTTTGCGACACGGCCCCTCTTCTGGAAAAATACTGGGCAGCCGTAGCCGGATTAGGGCACATCGGGAGAAACACCTTGCTCATCCATCCCCGCTTCGGTTCGTACTGCTTCATCGGGATCCTTCTCTGCCAAACGGCTTTCGACCATTACGACCCGCTTTCCCCCATCGCAGGACGTCTTCCCGGAAACCTTTCAACGGGGCATCCCTGCCATGATTGCAAACGTTGCATGGAAACTTGCCCCGGAAAGGCCCTTATCGAGAACCAAGGCCTCGATGCGCGGAGGTGCTTCTCCTACCTCACCATCGAAAGCACGCAACCGCGCCCCCCCATTCCTTCCCCCTATTGGTTCGGATGCGACCTCTGCCAATCCGTCTGCCCGGCCAATGCCCGCTTGCCTTTTGTCGAAAACAGGGACTTCCAGGCCCTGGAGGCCGTCCTGCAAGCAAAGGCCGGGGATTTCCTTGCCATGGAGCCCGCTTCTTTCATGGAAAGGTTCAAGGAATCGGCCCTGCTCCGGGCCGGCATCGACGGAATGAGGGAAAACGCGAAAGCCTGGCTGTCTACCCATCCTTGCGAGGAGAATCCGCCAAAAGGCTGATTCCCAAAAATCCGTAAAAAAAACTTATCTTTGTAAGTGGTTATCTCGAAGATAATCGCTGCCACGCTAACTCCAGGCAAACGGGGGCGGCGCGGGTGCTTGCGTTATCGCTTCGGATGGCCTGCCTTCCTTTCCCTTGGGGAACGGAAACCGCCCTTGCCGGGAGAACGGAATGCAAGAAAAAGCCTTTCCGGCAAAAGCGCATAACTTACTTACAAACCAAAAATCACACATCATGTCGAAAGTCAGAGTCGGTATCTGCGGTATGGGAAGAATCGGCCGTATCACCCTCCGGAATTTGCTCGAAAAACCCAATGTGGAAATAGTAGCTTGCAACGCCACCGCCACTCCCGCCACCTTGGCCCACCTGCTCAAGTATGATTCCGTGCATGGCCGCTTCAACGGCGAAGTCCGGGCTGAAGGCAGCAATATCGTGGTCAACGGGAAAACCATCTTCATAAGCGGGGAAAGGGACATTGAAAGGATTCCTTGGAAAGCCCATGAAGTGGATGTCGTGGTAGAAGCCACCGGACGGTTCCGCACCCGGGAAACCATGAGCCGCCACCTCAATGCCGGCGCAAAGAAAGTAATCCTTACCGCTCCTGCCGACAAGCCTGCCGATGTGGACGCCACCGTTGTCATGGGAGTCAACGACCACACCATCACCCCCGACATGAAGCTGATTTCCAACGCATCTTGCACCACAAACTGCTTGGCTCCCGTGGCAAAAGTCATCCATGAGAAGTTCGGAATCAAACGAGGCCTCATGACCACCGTCCACGCCTACACCAACGATCAAATCATCCTGGACGCCCCGCACAAGGATCTGCGCCGGGCCCGTTCTTGCGCTTTGTCGATCATCCCTACCAGCACCGGCGCGGCAAAAGCCGTAGGGCTCGTGCTGCCGTCCCTTCAAGGCAAGCTCGATGGCTTCGCCATGCGGGTTCCCACGCCAGACGGATCGGTTGTCGACCTCACCGCGGAACTCGAACGCAATGTCACCGTAGACGAAGTCAATGCCGCTATCAAAGAAGCCTCCGAAGGTTCGCTGAAAGGCTATTTGGAATATTGCGACGAACCCATCGTGAGCATCGATATCGTGGGCAACCCTTGCTCCTCCATCTTCGATTCCAAATTGACAAAAGTCCTTGACGGGAATTTCGTGAAAGTAGTAGCGTGGTACGACAACGAGTTCGGCTATTCCAAACGGGTAGCCGACCTGGTCTGCAAAGTAGGCCTGTTGTAGCTTCCATCCTGCCGAAGCGGGGAAAGGGTCAAGCGGTTTTCCGCCTTCCGGATTTCCGCGAGGGACCCTCTCCCCTCTTTTCCGGCTCCTTGCAGGGGAACGCCGTACCGGATTCCGGCATGGATTCTTTCCCTGTTCTCTTCACTGCCGCAATTTTCTTCGTCCGGATTTTCCGCCGATTCGCGGCATGTTTTTTTTCGCCATTGCAACCAGCCACCCGGGGCCGCCCCGGGTTTTCCGCACAAGCACCTTACCTTGGAAACATTACTCGACAGCATACGAATCCCGCAAGACCTGAGGAAACTCAAAGTCCAGCAACTCCAGCAGGTAGCCGACCAGCTGCGGGAATACATCATCCAGGTCATCGCCTCTCACCCCGGTCATCTGGGCGCCTCCTTGGGCACCGTGGAACTGACGGTCGCCCTGCACTATGTGTTCAACACGCCCTACGACCGCATTGTCTGGGATGTGGGGCATCAAGCCTACGGCCACAAGATCCTGACCGGACGGAAAGACCGCTTTGCCTCCATCCGCTGCAAAGGCGGCCTGAGCGGATTCCCGTGCATGGATGAAAGCGAATACGATGCTTTCGGAACCGGGCATTCTTCCACTTCCATTTCCGCCGCCTTGGGCATGGCGGTCGCCTCCAAGCTCAAAGGCGAAACCGATCGCCAGCATATTGCCGTCATCGGCGACGGGGCCATGACGGGCGGCATGGCGTTCGAAGGCTTGAACAACGCCGGGGTTTCCAAAAGCAACATCCTGGTGATCCTCAACGACAACGGCATGTCGATCGATGCCAGCAGCGGCGCGCTAAGCAAGTACTTCACCCGCATGGCCGCCTCGCGCTCGTACAACCACATCAAGAACAGCGTATGGGACATCATGGGCGGGGACAAGCACTACCCGAACGATCCGAAACGCTTCATCAGCAAAATCACCGGGGCTTTCAAATCGTTGATTTCCACCCGGACCGGAAACCTTTTCGAGGCAATGAATTTCCGGTATTTCGGCCCTATAGACGGCCATGACCTTCCCACGCTGGTGGCCGTGCTCAAAGACCTCAAGACCATCCTGGGCCCCAAGCTGCTGCACATCGTCACCACCAAGGGCAAAGGATTGAAGCCGGCCGAGCAGTCGCCTATCTTGTACCATGCCCCAGGGCGCTTCGACAGCCAGACCGGGGAACTGATTTCAAAAGGCATCAATCTCAGCCTTGCCCCGAAATACCAGGATGTTTTCGGCAAAACCATCATCGAGCTGGCCCGCTCCAACGAAAAAATCATCGGCATCACGCCTGCCATGCCTACGGGTTGTTCCCTGAACATGATGATGAAAAAGATGCCGCAACGGGTCTTCGACGTGGGCATTGCCGAGCAGCACGCCGTGACTTTCAGCGCGGGATTGGCCGCAGAAGGAATGGTTCCGTTCTGCAACATCTATTCCTCGTTCATGCAGCGGGCCTACGACCAGGTCATCCACGATGTAGCCCTGCAACATCTGCCAGTGGTCTTCTGCCTGGACCGGGCGGGCCTGGTAGGCGAAGACGGGGCGACCCACCACGGGGCTTTCGACCTGGCCTATTTCCGCCCTATCCCGAACCTCGTCATCAGCGCGCCCATGAACGAACGCGAATTGCGAAACCTGATGTACACCGCCCAGCTTCCTGGCAGGAAAGCCCCTTTCTTGATCCGCTATCCCCGCGGGAGAGGGGTAACGCCTCGCTGGAAAACGCCATTGGAAGCCATGGAGATCGGAAAGGGTTACTGCCTTTGCCAAGGCTCCGGGACTGCCATCGTCTCCATCGGGCATATCGGCAACAACGCCCTGAAAGCTTTCGACTTGATCCGCGGTACCGGGAAAGAAGCAAATTTCGGCCTTTACAACATGGTGTTCCTCAAACCGCTCGACGAGGCGCTCCTGCATGAAATATTCCAGAAGTACGAACGGATCATCACCTTGGAAGACGGAGTCCGCCAAGGCGGACTCGGTTCGGCCGTGTGCGAATTCGCAGCGGCGAACCATTACACGAGAACCCTCGTATGCCTCGGACTTCCGGACAAGTTCATCGCCCATGGAACAGTGGCCGAACTCCAGAAAGAATGCGGGATCGACCCTGAAGGGATCGCCCGGTGCCTGATAGATGAAGCTTGGCGCGGATAGCGCCTGCCTTTCGATCCGCCCCGTTTCCCTGCTGCAGAAGCAATTGCCGTTCTAAACGTTTTTTTTTACGGATAACCAGCTCGAAACATCCCTGCCCTGCCGAGGAAGAGCCCGGAAGCTTCACGGAAGGCTCCACCGAAGGCTTCAAGAAACCCGGATCACGGAAGACTTTTCCCGTTTGTACCTTTGACCGGTCTCCGGGCAGACCGCCATGCCGAGGGCATCGAAATGCAGCTTGTGCCCGTATTCGCTGACCCAGCCCGACAACCGGGCCGGGTTCCCGGTCACCAAGGCATAGTCCGGGACATCCCGCGTAACAACCGCCCCGGCTCCTATCATGGCGTACCTGCCTATCGTATGGCCGCAGACAATGGTGGCATTAGCCCCGATGCTGGCCCCTTTCCTCACTACGGTGGCCCGGTACTGGTCTTTGCGCGGAACCGCGCTTCGCGGATTGATCACATTGGTAAAGACGCACGACGGGCCCAGGAACACATCGTCTTCGCAAACCACGCCGGTGTATAACGAGACATTATTCTGCACTTTCACATGGTCGCCGAGAACCACTCCGGGAGAAACGACCACGTTCTGCCCGATGCGGCAACCCGCGCCGATCTTGCAGCCCTCCATAAGATGGCTGAAATGCCAGACTGCGGTTCCCGCCCCTATTTCCGCCCCTGGATCGACTACGGCGGTAGGGTGAACGCGGACGCTTGCTTCTGGAGATTGGGACCCTGTCTCGATCATTTGAATGAAATTTTGCAAATTTAGAAAGAAAAAGCATATTGGCGGGGCAGGCCCGGCACGCTCGCGGATAACCGGGGAAATGCCGGTCAACCGTTCCGGCAAGGCAATTTCAAGAAAAAAAGCATCCGAATAAGGATTTTTAACTTAATTCATGGAAACACAAACCCTGCTTTCTTTTATTTTTGCCCCGTGACCGGACAATCGGTTTTTCATCATCGCCCCGCGGCGATGCCAGGAAACTTATCGTCCCATTTTAAACCCAAGAACATGAGATACCTCGACCCGCAAGCCGACCTTACCTTCAAATTGATTTTCGGGGAACATCCCGACTTGGTCATCAGTTTCCTCAATTCCATGCTGCCGTTCGGGCCGGAAGAAGAGATTACCGAAATCGAATACCTTTCTCCGGAAATGGTGCCGGAAAATCCTTTGCGCAAATTCAGCATCGTGGACGTGCGCTGCAAAGACAAAAAAGGCCGCCAGTTCCTGGTGGAAATGCAAACCGTCTGGTCCGCGGAATTCAAGCAGCGGGTGCTTTTCAATGCCTCGAAAGCCTATGTCCGCCAAGCGGCCGTCCATGAAAATTTCCACCTTCTCCAGCCTGTCTATTCGCTCAACTTGGTAAATGCCACGTTCGAATCCGATCTGGAAGGCTTCTACCACTACTACAAAATAATCCATGTCGAACACTCGGACAAGGTAATCGAGGGGCTGCACCTGATTTTTGTCGAATTGCCGAAATTCAACCCGCAGTCTTTTTCCGGAAAGAAAATGCAAGCCCTTTGGCTACGGTTCCTCACGGCACCACGAAGAATCACAGCAAAAAGATGAAAACCTCTGAATTTCAACGAATTCAGAGGTTTTCTTTTTGTTTCAACTGTGCAAAACATGCAGATTTA
>CASEWE010000019.1 GCA_949291555.1 uncultured Bacteroidales bacterium | reverse complement strand
CCGGGGGGGGGGGCCCCCCGCCCTCCCGCGCCCCGCCTCCCCCTCGTCTTAGGTTTTTCCCCGTTTTAGGTTTTTCCCCGCTGCCTGAGACCCGATCAAGGGCTTTCCGCGAAGGAAACAGGCAGCGGTTGGGTTCAGCGGCCGGAGCTGCCGGAATTTGTCCGGAACGGGAACTCGATTTTCCCTAAATCCCGGTTGGCCTGGTTTATCTTTTCCTTCAGGTCCGCCTTGTAGGCTTTGATTTTTTGCCGGCAGCGGAGAGAATCGGGGTCTGTCCCGGTCGAGAGGATTTGCAGGGCCAGGATGGCGGCATTGAGCGCGCCGTTTATGGCCACGGTGGCGACCGGTATGCCCGGCGGCATTTGCAGGATGGCCAAGGCGGCATCCAAACCTTCAAGGCTCGACTTGACGGGAATCCCGATTACCGGGACAGGGGTGAAGGCGGCGATCACGCCCGGCAAGTGCGCAGCCATGCCGGCAGCGGCCAAGATGACCCGGATGCCCCTTCCTTCGGCATTCCGGGCGAAATCCGCCACTTCCATCGGAGTGCGGTGCGCGGAAAGCGCCATGATTTCGAACGGGATTTCCTGCTGGTTCAGGAATTTCGCGGCAGGTTCCATGACGGGGTAGTCGGAAACGCTCCCCATGATGATGCTGACCAAAGGTGTCTTGTCTTCCATGTGCGGGATTGTTGCGGTTTTCCGGAAAAAGAAAGTTTGAGGGAAGAATCGGGCTCTCCGGGCAAAGGACGGTTCCTCTTGCGCAAAAGTACGGATTGGGCGGCGAACGGGCAAGTCCGCGCCTCCGCCAAGGCCGGTTTCTCGAAAGCCGGACGTTGCGGGTTCCGTTTTTCAACGAGACCGGATGCCGGGGATTCGGCTTCGGGGACAAGGCTGCCGGTGGAAATGCGGCCGGCGTGGGGAATGGATCTCCGCGGTTAAAGGCTGCCGCTCAGCTGGAAGGCAAAATACCGGTGCAATTCCGCGCAATCGGTCAATTCGGGGTGAAAGCTGGCCGCCAGCATGTTCCGTTCTCGAACCAGGACGGGGTGGCTCTTGTACGAGGCCAGTATCTCGACCTCTTCCCCGCAGGACTCGATGCGGGGAGCCCGGATGAAGACTGCCGGAAGCGGTTCCGGGAATCCGGACACGTTCAGGTCGGTCACGAAACTGTCTAATTGGGAACCGTAGGCGTTGCGTTTTACCGTAATGTCCATCAGCCCGATGCGGTTTTGCGATTTTTTTCCTTCGATTTCCTTGGCCAAGAGGATCATGCCGGCGCAAGTCCCGAAGACCGGCAAGCCCGCAGAAAGGGCTTGCCGCAGGGGATTCATCAAGCCCGACCATTCCAATTGCTTGCCGATGGAGGTGCTTTCCCCTCCGGGAAGGATGATGCCGTTTATTTTGCCGAGGTCTTTTGCCGTTGCGACCCGCAGGGTCTTGCATCCGATTTTCCGGAGCATGGCCTCGTGTTCCTCGATAGCGCCTTGGATGCCTAAGATGCCTATGGTTTTCATGAATCGGGATAAAAGGGGAAAAGCCCGCCGCCTTGCGGTATCCCTGCATAGGCGGGCGGGCTTTTCGGGTGAAACGGATTTACCAGCCCCGGTTGGCGAACAAATTCTTTTCGTCCAGCTGACGTACATCGATGCCGTGCATGGCCTCGCCCAAGTTTTCGGAGAGTTTTGCCAGCTTCTTGGCATCCATGTAGTTGGTGGTGGCCTCGACAATGGCCTTGGCTACTTTCTTCGGGTTGGAAGACTTGAAGATGCCCGAGCCGACGAATACCGATTCGGCTCCTAACAGCCGCATCAGCGCCGCATCGGCCGGCGTGGCCACGCCCCCTGCCGAGAAATTGGGCACCGGCAGCTTGCCGTGTTCGGCCACGTAGCAGACCAAGTCGTAAGGAGCGCCCAGGTTCTTGGCTTCCGTCATCAGTTCTTCCTTGCTGCAAGCCTGCAAGCGGTGGATGCCGCCCATCACGGCCCGCATGTGGCGCACCGCTTCCACGATGTTGCCCGTTCCGGCTTCGCCTTTGGTGCGGATCATGGCGGCACCTTCCCCGATACGGCGCAAGGCTTCGCCCAAGTTGCGGCATCCGCAGACGAACGGGATCTTGAAATCGTGCTTGTTGATGTGGAATTCTTCATCGGCCGGCGTCAGCACTTCGCTTTCATCGATGAAGTCGATATCCAGGGCTTGCAGGATCCGGGCTTCGGCGATATGCCCGATACGGCATTTGGCCATGACCGGGATGCTGACCGCCTTCTTGATTTCCATGATCATCTTGGGGTCGCTCATGCGGGCCACGCCGCCTTGGGCGCGGATGTCCGAAGGCACTCTTTCCAACGCCATTACCGCGATGGCTCCGGCATCTTCGGCAATCTTGGCCTGTTCCACATTGGTCACATCCATGATGACCCCGTTCTTCAGCATTTCTGCCAAACCTACTTTGACTTTCCAGTCATTGTCTTGTCTTGTTGCTTTCATGGGAAAAAAATTACGCGAGGCAAGCCGTCATGCCGGTTTCTTGCCTCGCTTGAGGTTGATGAATCGGTTTTTCGGGTCTTTTCCCCGGAAAGGGTTCCTGAACCGGTTTCCCGCAGGTTCCTGCGCGAGGCCTTTCTCCGGGGAAGCTGGCAAATGTACGAAATATTTCCATGCTGTTCGGTTTGTTTTGTTTTTGGTTTAAAAGATAGAAAAAATTTTCAAAATAATAGTTTCTTGTTTTTTGTTTTGTGGAATAACGGATTGTCGCGCCTGCTATTTGTCGCGCCTGCTTTTCTTTTCCATCCTCTTCCGGCTTGCATGGGAAATGCGCCCTTTCCGGCAAGGCATGTGCGGAAAAGCTCGATTGCTTTTCCGGTTGCTTTCCCGAGGGAAAAGGGAGGACCCCGCGGGTTCCGGAGGCTGCCATTTTCCCGAGGCTTCCGGCGTTTCCTTGGGCGGGAATCGTTGCTCCCTTTGCGTGCAAAAAAGAAAAAAACGAGCGCGGTTTTTCGTTTCTTCGTGATTATTTGTAAATTTGGTGTCCACCGTATCCGATTTTACCTTTCTTGAGCATTCGGGGAATGTCAGCCTTTTGGGTAGCCGGGCGCGCGCAGGAAGCTTTGCCTGGCTCAGGGGAAGGCCGGGAAAGGTAGAAGACATCGCAGCGGGCATCGCGGCAGACGGCGCGGCCGGTGGCGTTTTTCAGCCGGACGGCCGGACAAGAGGATCCGGGAGGGGTTGCACGGCTTGCTTCGCGGCGAAGGGAAGGACGAGGGGGTGAGGGTTTCCTTGTGTTTCGGTTGAAAGTTTGCGCGGATGGATTTCAGAAGCAAGGAAAAACGGCATTGGAGAAGCACATAGTGCTGCAAAGGCGCCTCAGCACGGTCTTGTCCGTGGCGATGGCGGATATTGGAGAAGCATGTGGTATCACTAAAGCGTATAGTATCACTAAAGCGATAACCTATGAAAAAGTTCATTTTTACTTTGGCCGCGATGCTGCTGGCAATCCCGGCCTTTGCCCAGTGGAGCGACAACGGGGCAGCGAGCAATACTTTGTTGGACAGGAATTATTACGAGCACGATCTCCAAGTGCTCGATGACGGAAGTTTCTACTTGGCTTTCAATGCTCCCGATAGCGGGAGGATAAGGTATTACCTTTCTTATTTCGACAAAGACGGGAATGCCCTCTGGGAGGAGCCGAAGCTGGTTTCCGATTACCCCACGCTTTCTTACACGAAGGTGAACCAGTTCCTTTTTGCCGACCGCGAGGGGAACGCCCTCGTGATCGCTTGCCATACCGGCAACAGCGTTTCCGGACAGGAAGAGACCTACAGCGTTTTCAAGGTGGACCGCGAAGGGAATTCGCTTTGGCCGGAAGCGGGTATCGACCTCTTGGACGGCGAGGCCCGCAGCCTTCTTGCCTGCATGCATGTTACCCAGATAGCCGATGGCAGCTATGTATTCGCCTGGTCGGAGTTCGCTCCGGGCGAAACCAGCGTGCAAAGGATCTGCATGCAACGCCTGGACGCTTCCGGGCAGCGCTTATGGGGCGAGGGGAAGATTCTGGAAGAGACCGGGGTCACTTATTCGTACCCCTATCTCGAAGATGCCGGGAATAACACGTACATTCTGGTTTATGCCTATGGCGGGGTGCCGCAGATCCTGGCCCAGAAGTTCGATTTCGACGGGAACGCGGTCTGGCCCCGGCCTACGGTGGTCTACGGGAACGGCGGATTCGGGACGATACCCCTCTGGACGATTCTGGAAGTGACCCCGGCAGACGGGGGCATCCTGGCGGCCTGGCATGACGACAGGAACGCCACCAACGTGGAATCCGTGTATATTTCCTACGTGAAAGGTGACGGGTCGCATGCTTTCGTTTCCGGTCCTGACGGGCTGGAAGTGGAGTATTCGGATTTGCGCTGCTTCAATCCTTCG
Source organism: uncultured Bacteroidales bacterium (assembly GCA_949291555.1). Lineage (GTDB taxonomy): Bacteria > Bacteroidota > Bacteroidia > Bacteroidales > P3 > Pullibacteroides. Next base: position 21,197 of record CASEWE010000019.1, on the reverse strand, counting down.
GCGGTTTTCGACAAGGAAAACCAGAAGATTTTCGTGGTGTTCCGGGAGACTTCCGCGAACCAGGGCTGGCAAGGCATCAAGACGCAGCTGGTAGACATGAACGGGGAATTGCTCTGGGATGTGGAAGGCTTGGCGGTGAATCCTTTGGAAGAGCTTTCCGTGGGTTACCAGTCCGCGCAATTGGGACCTAAAGGCACGTATGCAAGCTTCTACATGCGCAATCCGGTTCCTTACCAGGACGTGCGCGCCTATGCTTGCCTGCAAAATGCCGACGGCTCGATGGTATGGACCGATTCGGTGGCGGCTTTCGGCGACTACCCGGTTGAAAAATCCGACTTGGTTTCCACGCCTCTGGTCGAAAACCAATGGATTTGCATCTGGAGCGAGAGCAAGGCCGCCGAGGAAGAGGGTGCGCTCGACGGGAATTTCATAGCCGGGCAGAACATCCGCGTGGACGGTTCTTTCGGCACCGGGCCGCTCTCCAACCGGGTTTCCCGGGAAACGCTTCCTTTGTCGATGCTCCTTTATCCCAATCCGGCACGGCAGTCGGTCTGCGTGCAAGTGGAAAACCCGGGACGGGCTTCGGATGCGGAAATTTCCTTGGTCGACCTGCAAGGCCGGGTAATCGATGTGCTGCATTGCGGCAAGCTTCCCGCCGGCCAGACCCGCCTGCAGTGGGAACGGCCTGCCGGGCTGTCTTCCGGGGTTTATATCGTGAAGCTGGACTTGGACGGCCGCAGGTTCTACCAGAAACTGGTGGTGGAATAAGGCATGCCCGACACGAGAAAAAGCAAGAGGAAGCGAGGAAAAGCGGAATCTTGACTGTATACAGAAGAAAAACCAAAATCAAACTTAAAAACCATTGCATTATGAAGAAGAAACTATGGCTTATCGCAGCCCTGGCCGTTTGCATTTTTGCAGGCGCAAGGGCGCAAAGCGTGACCGCTTACGGCTTTGCCGATTCGGTGGGGACTTATACCGAATTGAGCGGGGCGACGGTGCTGGCCACGCCGGGAACGTTGACGGCCGTGGCCGGTTATTATTTCTTGGCCGATACGGCTTGCGACTGGGCGAACACGGGCCTGGGCTATGAGGAGACGGCAATCGAGGATGCTTTCCCGATCGGGTTCGACTTCTATTTCCACGGGGAGGTGTTCGACAAGTTCCTCCCGATGGGAATCGGCTACATTTTCCTGGGATCCAAGGACGAGGCGACCTTGACGTTGCCGCGCACCACGGCCTACAATGTGCGTTCGTTCCTTGACAACACTATCGGGGTAGCGGCCGACATGCCGGTGTCGGCTACGGAAAAGACCTCGGTCAGCTACCTTTTGACCGGGAGCGAGGGCTCCCGCGAACTGACCGTGCAGTACAAGAACCTGTACTACGAGTCGAGCGGTGGAGGCTGGAACGACAGCGTGAACTACCAGATCATCCTCCGGGAAGCCGACTCCAGCATCACCCTCGTGTTCGGCGACATGGTCTCGACTTCGAGCAACACCTGGTTCACGATCGGCGTCCGCGGGGAAGGCACCAGCGAACGGCATTTCCGGAGGCCGGTATCCGATGACTGGACCGAAACCGAGATGGCCACTACCGGCACCGGGTTCGCGGGCGAAAACTTTCCCAAGGGAACCACGTATGTATGGACTTTGCCGCCCGCTTGCGAGCAGCCCCACATGGTCTTCCCGGACCTGTTCGTCACTTCGGTCGCTTCCGATGGCTTTGAGGTCGAGGTGAACAGAGGACTTGCCGACGGCTATGCCGACGGATTCCTCCTGGCTCTTTCCGAAGGCGAGGAACTCGCGGTCGATGTTCCGCAGAAAGGGGTCGTTTACGAAGAAGGCGACACTTTGCCGGGAGGATACAAGGTGCTTTATTCCGATTTGTTTTCCGAGAGCTCTTCTTCCTTCGACCTGTCGGTTCCCGGATTGAAGCCGAACACCACCTATTACGTGAATATATGGGGGTACAATTCCATTTGCTCCGGCGGGCCGGTGTATAGCGACAATGTGTCTTCCGTGAAGGCAAGCACGCTCACCGACCCCCCTGTTTCCTTGAAGATTGCCGGTTACTCGGAAGATGCCATCACGCTTTCGGCCACGCCGAACGCGAGCAACGAGGAAATGCTGGTGCTGATGACCACGGTCCTGGGGACCGATAATCTCAACAACCGTATCCTGGTGGGCGATTTCGGCCTGCCGAACGGGACGTACGAGGTTGGCGACACGGTTTGGAAAGACGAGGCAAGAAGCCAGTTCGGAGGCCTTGTGATTTACAAGGGCGGCGCCACCGACCAGATCCTTGCGGAGAACTTGACCGACAACACCATTTACCATTTTGCCGCTTTCTCCTGCCGGGAATCCGACCAGAGCTATTCGAGCCTGTTCGCCCAGGCCGATACCGTTACCCCGGCCAAGGTGCCGTTCACGGGAAAATTCGAGACCATGCCTACCTACCGGGTTCCTTACGGCTGGACTTCGCCCGAAGGGAAATGGCAGGTGGGCTACGACCGCATGTCGCAGACCGGGAACCTGACGCTCCGTCCGGAAACAAACGATACCAACACCTTGGTTACCCCGAAAATCCGTTTCCCTGAAACGAAAGACGTGCGCATGATTTTCAATTACGGGGCCACGATCTGGGAAATGTACAGCTCGCGCGGGCTTCGTCCGAGCGACTGGGGCGAAGGCGATTACTTTGCTTTCGAGGCCAGCACGGACGGCGTGGTTTTCGAGCCGTTCTATACCATAACCCGGAGCAATGCCGATGACTTCACCTCGGCATCGACGGTAGACCGGAATTTCTCCCTCCAAGGCTACCAGGGCCAAGAGGTGTATATCCGAATGCGCTTGGTTTCCAATTTCTCCGGCACGGTAGACTTTTCGGTCAACCGTTTCGATCTGATCGAAGTGCCCGACTGCGATTATCCTGCCCGGGTGGCCGTGATCGACAGCACCATCTTGGGAGACCAGGCCATGGTTGCCTGGGAAAGCGGGCTGAGCGACGAAAGCGCTTGGCGGCTTTCCTACGGGTTGGTCAACGGGGAAGGCGTGGTTGACGAATGGATCGAGGAGGGCGAAATCCACGAGAATCCCTACCTGCTGGAAGGCCTTGCTTTCGGACAGCCCTACCAGGTACGGGTACGTGCCGTCTGCGGCGTGGGTTCGGAAAGCGACTGGACGGTTTCTTCCACGTTCTATTCCGGTTTCGGCATGCCGCTCATGGAAGACTTCAACAACCTGCCGGTTTCTTCCGGGGGATGGATGTCGACCCCGGTCTTGAATGCCGGCTGGAGCGAGACCTACAATTCGGAAATCGCGGACACGATCGACTTGTCGGAAGCCAGGTGGACGGAAGGCAATGAAGTGTTCGAACTCCTCGAATGGAAAGGCCTGTATCCGGCTTTGGCCGATTACGGTGTGGAAAACGGCTCGGCGGCTTTTAGCTTCTCTTCGTATGACAACGGGTGGCTGCTGCTTCCTCCGCTTGTTTTCGAGGAAGGCTCATCGGCGGTTCTGGAATTTTCCGCTTCGATGATCGACGAGATGACGATGGAAGCCACTACCGGCCTTGGCGCGGGTTCGGCCTTGTACGTATTGCCTTCTTACGATGGCGGGAACACTTTCTATATGAAAGACACGCTGAAGGTTTTCGACACGGCCCGCCTCCACGCCATCGGCGACAGCAGCCGCTTCAGCATTCCGCTTTCCGAGCTGGACGGTTCGGTGCGCCTTGCCTTCTTCTGCACGCCCGCGCTGACCAGCGAATCGTCGCTTGTCCGTAACCAGACGCTGTATCTCGACGACATTTCGGTTTATGCTCCCTGCATGCCGGTTGCCGGGCTGGAGGTACCGAGGTCGGAACTGCGCGACACATCGGCGCTCTTGACTTGGAATGCCAATCCGCTTGTGGAAAACTATATCGTGAAGCTGGAGCAGGGAGAGACCGTGGAATTTTTCAACACGGAAGAAAACCGTTACCTTTTGACCGGGCTTGAGCCTCAGACGGATTATGTGGCGGGCGTTTCCTACGAATGCGAAGGCGATACGCTCCCGTATGCTACCGTCTCCTTCACGACGGGCGGTGGCGAATGCCTGCCTCCTTCCGGCTTGAATGTGGACGAAGTGGAACGCAATGCGGCCGTCTTGAGCTGGGAAGGCGAAGCAGGCTCGTACCGGCTCCGGATCCGTCCGGTGCAGGAACCGGCCGTTGAATGGGTTTACCGCGACGAGGTGGCTTCGCCCTACCGGGCCGACAATCTTCTGGCGGGTACCGAATACGAATGGGGCGTGCAGTCCCGTTGCGGGGAAGGCGTGACGGATACTTCCGCTTTCGTTGCCGGACAGAATTTCACTACGCTCGACATCACTTGCTTCCCGCCCGAAGGCTTGAAGGTGGTTTCCACCACCCACAACTCGGCTACGCTCGAATGGGAAGGGACTGCCGACCAGTACCAGTATGCCTACCGCCTTGCTGGCGGGCCGGCTTTCATCCTTGGAGAGGTCGTTTCCGCTGCTGAGGCCGTGGCGAGCGGGCTGTTGCCGGAAAGCGAGTACGAGTTCCGTGTCCGCAGCATCTGCGCCGCGGGCGACACCAGTGCCTGGAGCAGCGTGGCAACGGGCTACACGGGAGTCGTGCCGGCTTGCCCGGAACCGACCAACCTGCGTTCGGAATCCATTACCGAGACTTCGGCCCTGTTGAAGTGGGATGTGGAAGAAAGCGTTTCCTGCATCCTGCGTTACCGCGAATCTTTGGGAACGACCTACGACAGCGTGGAAGGCTTGACCGCGACCGAGCATGAACTGACCGGCTTGCAACCTAATACGGCTTATATCTGGCAGGTGAAGAACCTTTGCACGGAAGACCGCGTCAGCGGATGGGCTTACGAGGACATGTTCACCACATCGGTGGGCAATGAGGCTTTGGCTGAAGCCGGATTCAAGGTTTATGCTACCCGCGGCCAGTTGCATCTGCTCAACCCGCAGGAATGCTATATCGAGAAAATCGAATTGTACGACCGCGGCGGGAAACTTGCCCAGGCCTTCTCTATCCGTGCCGATGGCAACGTGATCGTGCGGACGGATCTGCGCAATTGCCCGGTAGTGGTAAGCGTGCTCTTGGGGCAAGGCCAGCGTGTAACCTACAAGGTCTTCTTGCCGTAAAAACTTTCCTTGCGAGGCGGCTCCGGGCGGGTTTCCGCTTGCGGGCTGCATGACCGCCCGGGGAAAGGGCGGCTTGTCCCGCCTGCCGGATTTCCGGCAGGCGGGACTTTTTTTCTGGAGTTCGTTTGAGGGAAATGGCTTCCCGTTCGTTGGCGGCCCGGTTCCGGCGGGAAAGGTTCTGGCCGGCGCGGCTCGTTCGCTTTGCGGTTCCTGTTTGTGCCCTGCCTGCCTCGTTTGCGCTATTTGCCAAATGCGTTGTATCTTTGCAAGTTTCCGCAGGTATTCCAGTGGGCATGGAAGAGATGTAGGAATTGTAGCAGAAGAATCGAAGAAGAATGGACAACATGTTGGAAAAACTTGATGCGTTGGGTGTCAGGTTCAAGGAAATCGAGCAAGAGATGAACCAGCCCGAGGTCATGCAGGACATGAAGCGGTACATCAAGCTCAGCAAGGATTACAAGGATATGCAGCCGGTCATTGCCGCATACCGGCTTTACCGCGACATCCTTTCGAACATAGCCGGAGCCAAGGAGGTGCTCAATACCGAGAAGGACGAGGAATTCCGCGAAATGGCCAAGGAGGAACTGGCCCGGTTCAGCCGGGAAAAGGAAGAGATGGAAGAGAAGATCCGCGTGCTGCTCATTCCGGCCGACCCGCAGGATTCCAAGAACGCCATTGTGGAAATCCGGGCCGGGACAGGCGGGGACGAGGCGGCGATTTTTGCCGGCGACTTGTACCGGATGTACACCCGTTATTGCGACAACCGGGGCTGGAAGACCGAGACGGTAGACTTTACCGAAGGCACGGCCGGCGGGTACAAGGAAATTATTTTCAATGTCTCGGGCGACGGGGTGTACGGAACGCTCAAATACGAGTCGGGCGTGCATCGCGTGCAGCGCGTGCCTGCTACCGAGACGATGGGAAGGGTGCATACCTCGGCGGCATCGGTGGTGGTTCTGCCCGAGGCGGACGAGTTCGATGTGGAACTCAAGCCCAGCGACATCCGGAAAGACACTTACTGTTCTTCGGGACCGGGAGGGCAGTCGGTCAACACCACTTATTCGGCCGTGCGCCTTACGCATATCCCTACCGGCATCGTGGTGGCGATTCAGGACGAGAAATCGCAGATAAAGAATTACGAGAAAGCCCTGAAAGTGCTGCGTACCCGCATTTACGAAATCGAGTACCAGAAATACCTCGACGACATATCGTCCAAACGCAAGACCATGGTCTCTACCGGAGACCGTTCGGCCAAGATCCGCACTTACAACTATCCGCAGAGCCGTGTTACCGACCACCGCATCAACCACACCACCCATGCCTTGGGGGCGTTCATGGACGGGGATATACAGGAAATGATCGATGCCTTGCAGCTGGCCGAGAATGCGGAAAAAATGAAGGAATCGGTAGGGTAGGCTTCCGGCTGCCGTTCGAGGCCGGTCCGATGGCGGTCCATGCGGCCTTGGCGCCGTGTTCACGGCCTCCGGGAAGCTTTTCGGGAACGGGAAAGAGGCCAGGGGCTTTCCCCTTGCACGTGGAAAACTGAAAAAAATGACTCGACAAGAACTTGTAGCGCAGATACGAAAGAAGAAGAGTTTCCTTTGCGTGGGGCTTGATCCGGATTTGGAGAAGATGCCCGCTTGTGTGAAGGCGGAGGACGACCCGATCTTTGCGTTCAACAAGCAGATTATCGATGCCACTTTGCCTTATGCGGTGGCTTACAAGCCCAACACCGCCTTCTACGAGGCTTACGGCTTGAAAGGCATGTCGGCTTTGCAGAAGACCGTTCGTTACCTTCAGGGGAAGAACGTCTTGACGATTGCCGATGCCAAGCGCGGGGACATCGGCAATACCTCTTCCCGGTATGCCCGGGCGTTCTTGGCCGACGAGGGGGATTTCGGCTTCGATGCCATGACGGTGGCCCCGTACATGGGGTCGGATTCGGTTTCGCCTTTTTTTGAAATTCCCGGCAAGTGGGTGGTGCTGCTGGCCTTGACTTCCAATCCGGGGTCGGCCGATTTCCAGACCGCGGAAGGTTGCCGGCCTTTTTTGTACCAGCGGGTTTTGGAAGTTTCGCGCGCTTGGGGGCATGAAGGGAACCTGATGTACGTGGTGGGTGCTACCAAGGCGGATATGCTCAAGGAAGTGCGCCGGATCGCGCCTCGTCATTTTTTGTTGGTCCCGGGTGTGGGAGCCCAAGGCGGAAGCCTGGAAGAGGTATGCCGCAATGGTTTCGTGGAAGGGGAAGCCGGATTGATCATCAATGCTTCGCGCAGCATACTTTATGCCTCTTCGGGCGCGGATTTCGCGCAGGCGGCGGCCGGGCAGGCTTTGGCTTTGCAAAAGCAAATGAGCGTTTATGTGTAGTTTTTTCCGCATGAGGGCGTTTCCTGCCGGCCGCTTGCTGCCGGCCATGGCCGTGGTTTGCCTCCTGGCATGTTCCCTTTGCCCGGTGCAGGCGCAATCGGAAGTCTACTCTTTCCGGTTCGGGGAAGGGGACGACCATTGGATGGGAATGTCGCTCTGGCAGAAAGCTTCCGGCAAGTGGGAGGCGGCTTGGCAGGAAAATCCGGCCGATTCGTCGTGGAACGGCATCCGTTTTTCTTCTTCGGATTTGCAAGAGGGCGATTTCCTGTATATTTACAAGGTTTTTGGCGGGTTGCAGCCGACCTCGCTTTACGAGATTTCGTTTTTGTCATCGTTCACCTTGGCAGGCGATACGGCCGATGCCGGGGGGGCGGTGCATTTGAAGATGGGCGCCAACGGCTTGCGTCCCCGGCATTTGTACAACCGGGCCAACTTCGACAAGGGCAGCGGCCCGCGTTCGGGAAGGAATCTCGCTTATATCGGGGATTTGCATTGGGAAAAGGGCGAGGGTGCTTGCCGGTACATTGCCAACAATTACGCGGATCCGGTCCTGGCCGCGACCAATACGGAAGGGAACCTTTACCTTGTCGTGGGCATGGAAATGGGCCGGGGAGGCGGGAACATCCCGCCGGCCTATCTCAATACGTTGCGGATCCGTTTCGATTACATGGGGGAAGACACGATAGAAAGCAAGCGGGTTTTCCATATCGATTTGACGGAAACCCCGCAGAAGAACGTGTATGCCTATCAAGTGTATCCCGAACAGGAAGTGGTGCGGTACAGCGTTTTTACCCGCAGCGGCCATTTGGTCATGGTGGAAGAGGATTCCGATTGCATCCCTTCCTGCCCGAACGAAATCGACGCCTCGTTCTTAGATCCGGATTCGTATCTGGTGGAATTCATCCTGCAGAACGAGAAGCGTATCATCCGGCCGTTGACGGTGCGGCCTTGAAAACCGGCAAACCTGAAAACCGGCCGACTTGAAAACCGGTAAATTTGAGACGGAAAAGAAGGGAAAACAAACACGGGAACAACGAAAAACAAACGATTGCGATATGAAGAAAGTGGTTTTGATCCGGCACGGGGAAAGCCTGTGGAACAAGGAGAACCGGTTTACCGGTTGGACGGATGTGGACTTGAGCGAAAAGGGCGTTGAAGAAGCGCATGAGGCAGGGCGCCTGCTGAAAGCCGAAGGCTTTTGCTTCGACAAGGCCTATACCTCTTATCTGAAGCGGGCCATCAAGACGTTGAACGCGGTTTTGGAAGAGATGGATCAGTTGTGGATTCCGGTGGAAAAGACTTGGAGGCTCAACGAGAAGCATTACGGCAACCTGCAAGGCCTCAACAAGGCCGAAACGGCCGAGAAATTCGGCGAAGCCCAGGTGAAGCTCTGGCGCCGGAGCTACGATGTGGCTCCCGGGCCGCTGGCGGCAGACGACAGCCGCAGCCCCTTGCAAGAAGCCAAGTATGCCAAAGTGGAGAAATCGCTGCTTCCGCTCACCGAGTCGTTGAAAGACACGGTCGACCGCATCGTGCCTTACTGGAGCCAGACCATCGTGCCGTCCATGCAGCCGGGCGAGGAAGTCCTGATTGCCGCCCACGGGAATTCGTTGCGCGGCATCATCAAGCATATCAAGGGTATTTCCGATGCGGATATCGTCGGGCTGAACCTGCCCACGGCCGTGCCGTACCTGTTCGTGTTCGATGACGCGATGAATCTGCAGGAAGACCGTTTCCTGGGCGATCCCGAGAAGATAAAGGCGTTGATGGAAGCGGTTGCCAACCAAGGAAAAACCAAGAAATAAGAGAAGCCATGTACAGGACACATACCAACGGGGAATTGCGGCTGGCCCATGCCGGCCAGGAGGTTACCCTTTGCGGCTGGGTGCAGCGTTCGCGCGATCTGGGCGGGATGACTTTTGTGGACTTGCGCGACCGCTATGGCATTACCCAGGTGGTATTCAATATGGAAACCGATGCCGGCTTGTGCGCCAAAGCCCGGGAATTGGGACGGGAATACGTGATCGAGGTGAAGGGCAAGGTAACCGAGCGGAGCAGCAAGAACCCGAAACTGCCTACGGGCGACATCGAGATTGCGGCTTCGAGCTTGCGGGTGCTCAATGCGGCCAAGACCCCGCCTTTTACCATCGAGGAACATAGCGACGGCGGCGACGAGCTCCGCATGAAATACCGTTATCTGGACCTCCGCCGGGATTGCGTTCGGAAGAACCTCGAGCTCCGGCACCGGTTGGGCATCGAGATACGGAAATACATGGACGAGGCCGGGTTCATGGAAATCGAGACTCCGTTCCTGGTGAAATCCACCCCGGAAGGCGCCCGCGATTTCGTTGTTCCTTCGCGCATGAACCCGGGCGAGTTCTATGCCCTGCCGCAATCGCCGCAGCAATACAAGCAATTGCTGATGGTGGCCGGGATGGATCGTTATTTCCAGATAGTGCGGTGTTTCCGGGACGAGGATTTGCGTGCCGACCGCCAGCCGGAGTTCACCCAGCTGGATTGCGAGATGGCCTTTGTGGAGCAGGAAGACGTCCTGCAGATGTTCGAAGGGCTGATGCGCCATTTGTTCAAAGTGGAAAAGGGGGTGGATTTGCCTCCTTTCCCGCGGATGGGATGGCAGACGGCCATGGACAAGTACGGTTCGGACAAGCCCGATTTGCGGTTCGGAATGGAGTTCACGGCCTTGAAGGAGGTCTTCCCGCAAGGCAAGTTCAGCGTTTTCGACCAGAGCGAATGGATTGGCGGCATCCGCGTTCCGGGTGCGGCCGGGTATACCCGCAAGCAGACCGATGAATTGACCGATTTCGTGAAGCGCCCGCAGGTGGGGGCCAACGGCCTGGTTTACCTGAAATGCTTGCCCGAGGGTGGTTTCAAATCATCGGTCGACAAGTTTTTCAGCCCGGCTGAACTCGAGGCGGTGGCGCAGGCTTGCGGGGCCAAGGGGGGCGATTTGATCCTGATCCTGGCGGGGAAGGCAGCGAGGACGAAAGTGGCTTTAGGCCAGCTCCGTTTGGAAATGGGCTCGCGCCTGGGCTTGCGCGATCCTTTCGACTACAAAGTTTTGTGGGTGGTGGATTTCCCCCTTCTGGAATGGGACGAAGAGGCGGGACGCTATTTTGCCATGCACCATCCTTTCACCGCGCCCAAGCCGGAAGACGAACCGATGCTGGAGACCGAACCGGGGAAAGTCCGGGCGAATGCCTACGACATGGTCATCAACGGGGTCGAAGTGGGCGGAGGGTCGATCCGTATCCACGACCACGATTTGCAGCGGCGCATGTTCAATGTGTTGGGTTTCAGTAATGAAGAAGCCCAGCGTCAGTTCGGCTTCCTGATGAACGCTTTCGAGTACGGGGCGCCTCCCCATGGCGGGCTGGCTTTTGGTTTCGACCGTCTTTGCGCGCTTTTCGGGGGCCAGGACAGCATTCGAGACTACATTGCATTTCCCAAGAACAATGCCGGGCGCGATACGATGAGCGAGTCGCCTTCGCCCATCAGCCAGGCCCAGCTCGACGAGCTTTTCCTCCGGACTACGGCCGGGGAAAAAGGGAAGAGCCTGTAGCAGGCGCCGGATCGGGTTCAGGACCGCTGGTTTTCGACAGGTTCGAGCCTCTTGAAAACCAGCGGTTTTCCCGCTCCGGAGGGCTGTATTACGGAACCAGGATTGAAAAAAGAAGAAACATGGAAAGACGCTTGGCACGGATCGCAGCAGTTTTTTTTGCCTTTTGGATGCTATTGGCGCCGCTTTCGGCCCAAGAACCGGAAAATTATTACCAGGCTGCTTACGGAAAGAACGGGTACGAGCTCAAATCGGCTCTTTCGGAAATCATCCGCACGCATCGGGAATTGGACTATTCCCAGTTGTGGGAGGCTTTCGGGGACACCGATGCCGATGATTCGGGGATGGTTACCGACATGTATAACGATTGCCAGTTCGTTTACGCGGAAGACCAGTGCGGCTCTGGCAGTTCGGGCAATGCCGAGAACCAGTGTGTCTGCTATAACCGGGAACATTCCATGCCCAAGAGCTGGTTCCATGACAAGAAGCCCATGTACACCGATCTTTTCCATTTGTATCCGGTTTCGGGCTACATCAATACCCGCAGGAGCAATTACCCTTACGGGGAAGTGGAGGACCCGACTTTCACTTCTACCGCAGGCAGCCGGTTAGGGCCTTGCAGTTTTCCGGGTTACTCGGGAACCGTTTTCGAGCCGGTGGACGAATACAAAGGCGATTTCGCCCGTTCGTACTTCTATATGGCTACCTGTTACGAGAAAGAGGCTGCCGGCTGGGAATCGCCCATGCTGGCTGGCGATAGCCGCCAGGTGTTTTCCGATTGGGCCGTGGAACTCCTGCTTGCCTGGCACGAGCTGGATCCGGTGAGCGAGAAGGAAAAGGAACGCAACCAGGCCGTCTACGATTGGCAAGGGAACCGCAACCCGTTTATCGATTATCCCGAATTGGCCGGGAAAATCTGGGGCGATGACCGGGAACCGTTCGGGGATGCCCATTCGGAAAACGAGGAAAGCGCTATGGCAGCAAAATGCCGTTTGCGGACACAGGGGTTGTATTTCCATCTCGATTACGAGGGGCTTTTCGATTCCGTATCGGTTATGGACAGCCAAGGCCGTGTATTGGCATCTACTTCGGTTCGCCAGGACAGTTTCGGCTACCGGTTGCCTTGCGCGGGCTTGTATGTGGTGGAAGTGGTTTCGGGAGGAGCCTCCTGCCGTCTCAAGTTCGTGGTGCGTTGACGCGCGGGCCGGCGGGTTGCCGGGCATGGCCGCAAGGTTTCCCCGAGTTGTTTCGATAGTTTTCCGGGGAAGAAAGGCGTTGGAGCCGTGTTCCGGGCAAGAAAAAAGGGTAACGGCAAATCCCGTTACCCTTTTTCCTTTTTTACCGGCTTTCCTGTCTTCCATGCGGACAGGGGCCGGAACTGCCAAGCGCTTTCCTACAGGCGGATAAGGCCTTTGGCTTCGGCTTCTTGGAGGCATTTCATGATGCCTTTCCGGTTGATGATCTTCATGCCGTGGGCCGATACGCGCAAGGTGATCCAAGCGTCTTCTTCCGGCACGTAGAATTTCTTGGTTTGCAAGTTGGGGTGGAATTTGCGGCGGGTCTTGACATTGGAGTGGGAAACGTTGTTGCCGCTGGTTACTTTTTTTCCGGTTATTTCACAATACTTCGGCATGGCTGTAAGTTTTTATTAATGTTGCGCGGCAAAACAAGGCCGCGCTGCGGCCTACCGCCAAAAATGGAGCGCAAAGTTCGGCATTTTTTACAACAAAAGCAAGCCCTTGCCGCTCCGTGGAAAACATTTCAGAACGTCACATCGAGTTTGAGGTTCACTTGCAGCGGGGTAAGGGTATTGGGAACGGCGTACTGGGAGCCGTCCACGGTGGGAATCCACATGTAAGAGATGGTATTGCGCATCTGGAACATGTTGAACAGTTCCAAAGTCAGCCATATTTCTTTCAGGTAAGAAAGCGGGTTTTTCGGGCCGAATTTCCGGGCTTCGCCTTTCAAAAGGAAGGCCAGCCCTACGTCCACGCGCTTGTAATCGGGCAGTTTAGTTTCCCGGCCCTTGAACAAGGCCGGGTTTTCGAGCCTTTCCGAGTCGCCGGAGGGAAGGCCGGTGGCGTACACGGCGTTGAGGTAGATTTTGAAGTTCTTCTTCTTGAAGAGGAAATCGAGATAGTCCTGCACGTACAAGTTGAGGGAGAAGAGCTGGTTGGTGGGCCGGGGGATCCAGCCGGTTTGCTGCAAGCGGCCTTGGGCGTCGACATAGGCGATGTTTTCCCGGGTGTTCATGAAAGAAAGGCTTATCCAGGAATTGACGCCTTCCACGAATTCGCCATCGAACCGCAAGTCGAGGCCGGCCGCATAGCCTTTCCCGTTATTGTTGGCCATGTAACGGATGCGCACATTGTCCACCTCGTAGGGGTTGAGGTCGTAGAGGTATTTGTAGTAGGCTTCGGCCGAAAGCTTGAACGGGCGGTTCCAGATGCGGAAGTAAATATCGGAGGAGACAAGGGCATGGATGGATTTCTGGGCACGGACATCGGTATGCAAGTTGCCGTAGATGTCGCGCAACTCCTTGTAAAAAGGCGGCTGGGCGTAATGGCCGACCGCTATGCGGAAATGCACTTCCCGTTGCCATTGGGGATGAATGTTGAAATTCAGGCGCGGGCTTAGCGTGAATTCCCGGTTCAGGGTCCAGTAAGAAGCCCGGATTCCGGCATCTAACACGTATTTTTCCGAGGAATTGAAGTCGAAGCGGGTCTGGATGAAAGCGTTGAAACGGTGCGAGCGGATGTGGTTGCGGGCTTTGTAGACTTCCTGCAAGGCCGGGGCTTGGAGGGGAGGGTCGGGGTTTCCCGGTTCGGAAGGGCCTAAGGGAAGGTTGTAACCGGCCGAGTCTTCCAAATGCCATTCGTCCAGATGGTCGATGATGTCTTCGTACTGGTATTTGGCTCCCCACTGCACGAAAACCGAGGGCGCGGCCTGCGCGGAAGCCTGGTAGTCGAGGCTGGAGACAATGCCGTTGAGGTAATTGCGGGCGTGGTCCATGTAGTGGCCGGTTCCCAAGGTCTGGCCTTCCACGGGATTGCCTTGCCCGTCGCTCGAAAGCTCGCTGAGGCGGTAATACCCGTTGATGTCGAAATTTTCGCGCTCCACCGTGTTGAAAAAGCTGTAAGTAAGCTTGTGCTGCTGGTCGGAGGCGGTCTGGTGGGTCCAGCTCAAGGCGGAGAAATAGGTGGTGAAGCGGTCTAGCTCGAACCCGTCGAAACTCACCCAGAAAGATTTGGCTTCTCCCGATGTCCCGAACCGGGTTTGTTGGCTTACTGGCGTGAATTTGTAGCGGTTGTGTGAGATGTTTCCTAACAGTTCAAGTTTGTTCCTGGCATTGGGCCGGTAAGAGAAAAGCGCTTGGAAATCGGTGAACGAAGGCTTGTATTGCCCGGTCTTGTCGAGGCTTTTGAGCACCATCTGCGAGTTTTTTTGCCGGAGGCCGAGCAGGTAGGTGAATTTGCGGTTTTTCGAAGCCCCTTCCAAGTGCAGGTGCCCGCCCATGAAATTGATTCCGAACGAGCCTCCGAATTCTTCCGGCTGTTTGTAGCGGATGTCGAGCACGGAAGCCATCTTGTCGCCGTATTTGGCATCGAACCCCCCGGCCGAGAACGTGAGGGTCTGCACCAGGTCGGGATTGACGAACGTCAGCCCTTCCTGTTCTCCCGAGCGGGTCAGGAACGGCCGGTAGATTTCGATTCCGTTCACGTAGACCAGGTTTTCATCGAAATTCCCGCCCCGTACCGAGTATTGGGAACTGAGCTCGTTGTTGTTGTTCACTCCCGGCAGCGACATGAGCAGCCCTTCGACCCCGCCGGTGATTCCGGGCAATGTCTGGCTGGCTACCGGGGTGATGCTCACATAGGCCCCGCTCCGGCTGCGCGAGCCTCTCACCTGCACTTCTTCCATTTCGATGTTGGCGGTCTCCAGCCGCACGTTGAAGGTTTTGGTCTGGCCGGCATCTAGCTTGAAGCGGTGCTCGGCTTTTTGGAAAGAAGTGTGGTTGAAAGAGACTTGCAGTTCGATACCGGCCGGGACCTCTATGCGGTAGCGGCCTCGGGCGTCGGTCGTGGTGCCGATGGGCCTTTCGAGGTTCACGACACCCACGGCCACGTAATCGATGCCTTTCCCGTCGTGGCCGGTGACTTGGCCCTGGAGAACGGCTTTGCCTTGGGCATGCGCCAGCGTGTTTCCTCCGGCGATGAAGAGCAAGAGGAAAAGCGGCAGGAGGCGCATGCGGAAAAGGAAAGTTTTATTCATCTGGGGATGGCTCGGCATAGGGGAGGTCGGTTTCCGATTCGTACTCCTGGTAACCCTTGCTTTGCGTTTCAAGCATCTTGTCGGCTTGCTTCTTCCGCCTCCATTGCTTGATGAACTGCGCCCAGGCGAAGGGGTTGAGCAGATTGTTGGGAACCATCTGGTTCTGGTAATAGAGATGGGTTGCCTGCTGCTGCATGAGGGAGCGGTAGTTCATGCTGGCATCCATTTTCCCTTGGCGGGCTTGTTCGCGCATGGTGGCCAAGTTGAAATTCTTTCGAATAATATCCAGTTCGCTTTCGGGAAGCTGCAAGCTCACGAAAGCATCGCGGAATTTTTCCTTGCTGGGCCAAGGATAGATGACGGTTTCCAAGAGCATGATCGTATCTTGTTCCAGCGGCATGACAATCGAATAGGCATCGTGGCGTATGGTGTCGGGAATGACGAGCCAGCGGGTCTGGTAGCCTACCGATGAAAAACGGACGGAATCGCCGCTGATGGCCACGAACGAGAAGAAGCCCGAAGCATCGGCAACCGTCCCTCGTTCGCGGTTGGCAATGTAGATGGTGGAAAAGGCCAGCGGGCTGCTGTCTATCCCGCTGACCACCACGCCCGAGAACTGCACCACTTTCTGCGGGGAGGAGAAGAGGCGGAACTGGGCATGAATGCTCCCCGCCAAAGCGAAGAACAGCAACAGGCAAGCTGCGGTTCCCCTTGCGGGGGAAAACCGCTTGGCGGCACGTCCTTTCTCGGGATTTTTTCGCATAAGGCAGGTCTGGATAAAAAGCTAAGTTAAGATTTTTTTGCGTTACTCCGTTTCCTCAGGGTGCCGGCTTGCGGCAGGTGGTCCTTTTTCCCGAGTTCTTTCCGGTTGGCTATCACCAGGATCGCGATTCCGGCCACGATGAAGGGAATGCTGAGGATTTGCCCCATGTCGAGCCAGTAGGCCGCTTCCCATTCCACTTGGACTTCTTTCAGGAACTCGATCAGGAAGCGCATGCCGAAGCAGCCGACGAGAAAGGAGCCGAACAGAAGCCCGTTGCGGACTTTCCCTCCTTTTTTCCAATAATAGGCAAAGAGGCCGATGAAGAGCAGGAAATAGGAAAGGGCTTCGTAAATCTGGGTAGGATGCTTGGGTACTACTTCGTGGTTGCGCACGAAAAGGAAGCCCCAGGGAAGCGTGGTGGCATGCCCGTAGATTTCCGAATTGAACAGGTTCCCCGTCCGGATGAAAAGCCCGCCCAAGGCAACCACGATGACAACCCGGTCGAGAAGGTACCAGAGGGAAACCTGGTATTTCCGGCTCACGAGCCAAAGGGCGATCGGAATGGTGATGGCAGCCCCGTGGCTGGCAAGGCCGCCATCGCGTATTTTCAGGATTTCCAAAGGATGGGAGAGGTAGTAGCCTGGCTCGTAGAACAGGCAATGGCCTAAGCGCGCGCCGATAATGACCGCAAGGGCTACGTACCATAAGAGGACATCGGCCAGGGCAGGGTCGCGCTTTTCTTTCTTGAACATCTGGCAGAGCAAGAACCACCCGCAGAGGAAAGTGAGGGTGAACATGACCCCGTACCAGCGGATTTCCAAGCCGAAAACGCGGAAGGCTACCGGGTCGAAATCCCAAGTGATGAAATTCAGCATTGTTCTTTCAGTTCTAAAAGGAACCCTTTGATTTTTCGAAGGCTTTCGGAAATGGCTTGCCGGCGGTCTCGGGGTTCCATGGGTTTTTGTTTCAATTGGTCGCGGGCGCCTTGCAGCGTGAACCCTTGTTCTTTTACCAGATGGTAGATGCGCTGGAAGTATTGCACGTCTTTGCGCGTGAAAAGCCGGTTGCCCTTTTTGTTGCGCTGGGGTTTTATCACATCGAATTCCTTTTCCCAGAAACGTATCAAGGAAGGGTTCACCTGGAACATCCCGGCCACTTCCCCGATCGTGTAAAAGAGTTTTTTGCCTTCTTCTTGGGCGATCCCTTGCGGATTTTCGGTCATGTTGTCCATTTACGAAAGGCTTTGGTTGATTTCTTTCGATTTTTCGAAGATTTCCAGGAATTCTTCAGGCGAGATGTCGATGAAGAAATAGTAAACAGGGTTGACGTGCTTGCCATTGACAAAGACTTCGTAATGCAGGTGCGGGCCGGTAGAGGCGCCGGTATTGCCCACATATCCGATGATGTCGCCTCGCTTCACTTCTTGTCCGGGTTTTACCGCCAGGCCGCTGAGGTGGGCGTAGAGCGATTCGTATCCGAAGCCGTGGTCTATCCGGCAAACGACCCCGTACCCGGAATAGCCGGGCATGTTGCGGGCGGCAACTGTTACTTCCCCGTCGCCGGTGGCGTAGACGGGCAGTCCTTGCGGGGCGGCTATGTCGACCCCGGTGTGCATGATGAGGGATTTGTAGATGGGATGGAAGCGGTAACCGTACCCGGAACTCATGTGGCTTTTCTGCTTGTTGATGGGGTAGATGGCCGGGATGCAGGCCATGCGTTTTTCTTTCTGCTTGGCCAAGAGGTACAACTGGTCGAAAGAGAGCGACTGGGCGTAGAGCTCGTTGGATAGCAGATCGATCTGTTCGCTTGTCTGCACGATGGCATCGGCAATCTCGTTTTCTTTCAGGTCAGCGTAATTTTTCCGGAGAATGGACTTGGGTACCGGCGGTTCGGCTTCGAAAATCATCCGGTACAGGTCCCGGTCTCGGTTTTGCAGGTCTTTGAGCACGGCATCGAGCTGGTTCGCCTTCTCGGAGAGGTACTGGTATTGCGCCCGGGCCACGGTCAGGTCTTCGGCTAATTTCTTTTCGCGCGGGGATTCGAAGAAATTGGCAAAGAGGAACGCCCCGAGGCCTGTCAGGAAAAGCCCGACGGCAAAGTAGCGGAGCAGGCGCAGGATCTTGGTCTTGGCGCTTACCCTTACTTTTTTTACCGACAGGGAGGCGGTGTCCAGGTAGTAGATTTCGTTTTTCTTTTTCTTTGCCATCGGGGCTTCGGGGCTTTCGGGCCGCGGAAGGTGCTTTCACCTTCCGCGGTTTTCAGAGCGATGAGGGTTCGATAGAAAGGGAATGGAGAATCTGCAAGACGGCTTCGCGCACGGATTCGGGCTTGCTGCCGGTTGCAGAGGCGAAGAACGCTTGCCCGCCCCCGCTCCCGCCGATCAGGGGGGCGATCTGCTTGACGGTGTTCCCGGCATGATGCCCGCCTTTGAGGAATTCATCGCCGAACATCACATGCAGGTAGGCACGCTGTTCCCAGCAACCGGCTATCACGGCCACGCCTTGGGAAAGGTCCTTGCGGAGGGAAAGGGCCGCGCCTTTGGCGATTTCGGGCGGATAGGCTTGCAAGGAGACCACGTAGGGGACAGGGTCTTCGGTCCGTACGCCGGCAAGGAGCTGGTCGTGGAGGCTCGCGATGCGTTCGGCTGTTGCGTTTTCTATCTCTTTTTTCAGTTTGGCGTTGGTTTCGACCAATTTCTGTAGATGGGGCAAAAGTTCGGAGCCGGCTTTGAGCATTTCCCGGATCTGGGCCAATTGGTCGGTGGCGGCGTATCCGTAATCCTCGGCGCCTTTCCCGCTAACGGCCACGATGCGGCGCACGCCCGCCGCAACGGCTCCTTCGCTCAAGATGCGGAATGAACCGATCCGGCCGGTTGCCGCCACGTGGGTTCCCCCGCAGAACTCTACCGAATCCCCGTAGCGGATCACGCGGACAAAGTCCCCGTACTTTTCGGAAAACAAGGCCATGGCCCCCATCTGGCGGGCTTGCCCGATAGGAATGCGCCGGTGCTCTTCCAAGGGAATGTCGTCCCGGATGAGGCGGTTCACGAGTTGTTCGGTTTTGCGGATTTCCTCGCGGGTCATTTTCTGGAAATGGGAAAAGTCGAACCGCAATTCGGTTTCGTTCACCATGGAGCCTTTTTGTTCCACGTGCTCGCCCAGGACTTGGCGCAAGGCATAGTGCATGAGATGCGTGCTGGTATGGTTGCAGGCGGTTTGCGCGCGCTTTTCGGCATCTACGGCGGCTATGAACTCGTGTTCCGGGAATTCCGGCAGGGATGGAGCCCAGTGGAGCGTGGCATTGTTTTCTTTTACCGTGTCGATGATGGGAATCTTCTCCCCCGTTTCCCGGTCTTCCAAATAGCCCCGGTCTCCCGCTTGGCCTCCGGATTCGGCATAAAAAGGGGTGGGCGAGAACATGAGCTGGTAGAAGTCTTTGCCCTTCTTGCTCACTTTCCGGTAGCGGAGAATGCGGGCGGGGCAGGAAAGCTGGTCGTAGCCGACAAACTCGGGCGTGTTGTTTTCCTGCAGCACGACCCAGTCCATGGAAGAGACGGCGGCATCGGTGCGCGAGCGGTTCTTCTGCTGCTGCATCTGGGCCTGGAATCCGGCGGCGTCTATCTTGAGGCCTTCTTCTTTCAGCATCAGCTCGGTGAGGTCGAACGGGAACCCGTAAGTGTCGTACAGGGTGAAAGCATCGGCCCCGTCCAAGGTGTCGCGGTTTTCGGCTTTCAATTTCCGGCAGAGCTGGGCCAGAAGCCGGGTGCCGGTCTCTATGGTCTTGAGGAAAGCGGTTTCCTCTTCTTTTACCACCTTCTCGATGAGGGTTTTCTGAGCTTTGAGTTCCGGGTAGGCCTCGCCCATCTGTTCGACCAGGACTTCGGTCAGGCGGTAGATGAAGGGCTCTTTGAAGCCTAAGAAGCTGTACCCGTACCGCAATGCCCGGCGCAAAATGCGGCGGATCACGTATCCGGCTTTGTTGTTCGAAGGCAGCTGCCCGTCGGCAATGGCGAAGCTTACGGCCCGGCAGTGGTCGGCGATCACGCGCATGGCTACGTCCTTTTTGAGGTCGAGCCCGTAAGGGGTGCGGGCTTCTTCGGCCAAAGCGTCGATAAGCGGCGTGAACACATCGGTATCGTAGTTGGATTGCTTCCCTTGGATTACCCTGCAAAGCCGTTCGAATCCCATCCCGGTGTCGATACATTTGAAAGGAAGCTCTTCCAGATGCCCGTCGGCCATGCGGTTGTATTGCATGAAGACCAAGTTCCAGATTTCGATTACCAGGGGATGGTCCTGGTTGACCAATTCCCGTCCGTCTTTCCGGCTCCGCTCTTCATCCGGGCGCAAGTCGATATGGATTTCGGAGCAAGGGCCGCAAGGGCCGGTATCGCCCATTTCCCAGAAATTGTCGTGTTTGTTTCCGAAAAGGATCCGCTCCGGGTCGATATGCTCGGTCCAGTAGCCATAGGCTTCCATGTCTTTTTCTGTCCGGTCCTTCTCGTCTCCGCCGAACACGGTTACATACAGGCGGCTTTTGTCTATGGCCATGTTCCCGGTCAGGAATTCCCAGGCCCAGGCAATGGCTTCCTTCTTGAAATAGTCCCCGAAAGACCAGTTGCCCAGCATCTCGAACATGGTGTGGTGGTAGGTGTCGTGCCCTACTTCTTCCAAGTCGTTATGCTTGCCCGAGACCCGGAGGCATTTCTGGGAATCCGCCACGCGGGGATAGACGCGGGGCGCGTTGCCGAGGAAAATGTCTTTGAACTGGTTCATCCCGGCGTTGGTGAACATCAGGGTCGGGTCGTCTTTGACGACCATGGGGGCCGAGGAAACGATATGGTGGCCTTTGGAAGCAAAGAAATCGAGAAAGGCTTTCCGGATGGTTTTCGAAGATGTGTCCATAAAATATATACGGCGTTTTTCGGTGAAACGATCGGCTTGCATCGGAAACCGGCGCTTTCAGAAGCGGTGCGGCTTTCAGAAGCGGTGCGGCTTTCAGAAGCGGTGCGGCTTTCAGAAGCGGTGCGGCTTTCAGAAGCGGTGCGGCTTTCAGA
>CASEWE010000018.1 GCA_949291555.1 uncultured Bacteroidales bacterium | reverse complement strand
GGGGTGGAAGCCGCTGCAATAAGGAAAATAAGGCTGGCTGCAGGGCGGGGGGGGGCAAGGGAAAACCGGTTTTCCCTTGCCCCGCCCCGCGCCTTTCGCTACCTTTGCGCCATGATGCCTGTCCCGGAAAAACTCAAAGACCTTCTTCCTGTCCTGCCCGAAAAGCCCGGCGTGTACCAATACTTCGACCAAGAAGGCCATATCATCTACGTAGGGAAAGCCAAAAACTTGAAACGCCGGGTCAATTCCTATTTCAACAAGGAGCAGGAAGGCAAGGTGAAAGCGTTGGTCCGCAACATCGACCACATGGCTTACATTGTCGTAGAAACCGAGGCCGATGCGTTGCTGCTGGAAAACAACCTCATCAAACGGCATAAACCCCGGTACAACGTATTGCTCAAAGACGACAAGACCTATCCTTGGCTCTGCCTGTCGAACGAGGATTTTCCACGCTTGTACCAAACGCGCAGACTCCTTCAGGACGGATCTTCCTATTTCGGCCCCTATCCTTCCGTCAAGACCCTGCATACGCTTGTGGAACTCATCCACGACTTGTATCCGATACGGACGTGCCGGCACAAGCTCGACCCGGACACCATCGCCTCGAAGAAAATCAGGCCCTGCCTGGAATATCAGATGAAACGCTGCGAAGCCCCGTGCCAAGGGCTTCAAAGCCGGGAAGAATATGCCGAAGCCATCGACCAGGTGAAATCGCTTATCAAAGGGCATATCCGCCCGGTGCTCCAAAGCCTCCAGAAGCAGATGCTCGACGCGGCCGACCGCCTGCAATTCAAAAAAGCGCAATTGCTGAAGGAGAAAATCCAATCGCTGCAAAACTACCAAAGCAAATCCACCGTGGTCAACTTGACGGTCTCCGACTTGGACGTGCTGGGCTTCTCCGAGGAATCGGAAAACATCTATTTCAATTATTTGCGAGTAGTGGATGGCCGGGTTGTCCTTTCCCATACCATCGACATCCGGAAAAAGCTGGATGAAAAGCCCTCCGAACTCATGGAACAAGTCCTCTTTGCCTTCAGGGAGCGCTTCAAAAGCGAAGCCCGGGAAATCGTGCTGCCTGCAGAACCCTCCTTCCCGTTGTCCCCCTTGCAATACAGCGTGCCCTTGGCAGGAGCGAAAAAAAAGCTCCTGGAGTTATCCTTGCAGAATATCCGATACTACATCCTGGAGAAAAAACGAAGGCAGGAGCGGGTCGATCCCCAGCGGAGAAGCAACGAAATGCTGCTGCAATTGCAAAAAGCCCTCGGGATGGAATCCTTGCCGGTGCATATCGAGTGTTTCGACAACTCGAATTTCGAAGGCGACTACCCGGTCGGCGCCATGACGGTCAGCAAGAACGGGAAACTTTCAAAAAAAGATTACCGGCATTTCAACATCCGGACCGTGGCGGGACCGAACGATTACGCTACCATGGAAGAAGTTTTCCGCCGCCACTACGGGAAGATAGCGAACGAAGGCGGCAGCCTCCCCCGGCTGATCATCGTGGATGGAGGGAAAGGCCAATTGTCTTCCGCTTACAAAGTCTTGCAGGAGTTAGGGATAGAGAAACGGGTATTCCTGATCGGCATCGCCGAAAGGCTGGAGGAAATCTACAAGGTAGGCGACCCCCACCCGCTGCTCATCGACAAGAAGTCCGAAGCCTTGAAGCACATCCAGCTCTTGCGCGACGAAGCGCACCGTTTCGGCATCACGCACTACCGGAAAAGGCATCTCAAAGGACTTATCCAGACCGAACTCACCCGGATAAAAGGCATCGGCAGCCAGACAGCCAACCTGCTCCTGAGGGAATTCCGTTCCGTAAAAAGGATCCGGGAGCTGCCGTTCCCGGACCTGGCAAAAACGATAGGCGAATCGAAAGCCCGCCTCGTTTACGAATATTTCCATCCATCCCGGCAAGCCCCTTCTCCAGAGCCTTCCCTTGCGCCCCCCCGGCTCCGAAGGAAAGCCCTGCACCCTGAACATCGGATGCAGGGAATCGCCTTCCCCGACAAACACGCCCTTCCATGGAAAAAAACGTCCGCATTTACCTGACCGGGCATGAAAAAATCACCCGCGCCCAGCGAAAAGAGCTCCAAGAGAAGTTCGTAAGGAAAATCATCGCCGAAGAGACCGGAATCGCCCCGGAGCGGATCCGTATCGGGAAAACCGGAAAAGGGAAACCCTTCTTGCCCGAAATGCCGCACCTGCATTTCAATCTGAGCGATTCAGGACCGTACACCGCGCTATGCTGCGCATCGTCCCCGGTAGGAATCGACCTGGAACGTATTGCCGAACGGCCCGCCCGGAACCTGCTTGACCGCTGGTTCCGCGAAGAGGAAAGGAAACTGGCGCAAGCCACCGCTTTCCCGAACCTTTCCACCGGATTCATCTACCTTTGGACGTGCAAGGAAAGCCTGTTGAAAAACCTTGGCTGCGGACTATGCGCTTCCATGAAGGATCATCCGGTAAAGTGGCGCGTCCGCCCCGACGGAAAACCGCAAGCCTTTGCGGTTGAAAACGGGTCGGAGCTATCCTTCACCTCCTTTCTCGTAACCCAAGGGAACCGTATCGCGGAATTTTCCCCGGAAACAGCCGCCATAGGCGATTATATCCTGACCGTTTGCCACGAGAACGGGAAATGCCTCCCTCCTGTCATTCCCCAGCCGGATTGCCTTCTGAAAGAAGAAAACTGCCGATAACGGCTTCAAGCCGCGCCTTGTCCATGAATCCCGCCTGCAAAGCCGGCATTCCCTTGGCCGGCACGAACAGCAAGGAAGGAATGCTCCGGATTCCAAAAGCGGTAGCCAGTTCCTTTTCCTTGTCTACGTCAACCTTGTAAATCCGGATTTTCCCTTCGTATTCCCGGGCGACCTCTTCCAATACAGGCGCCAGCATCCGGCATGGCCCGCACCAGTCCGCATAAAAATCGACAATGCACGGCATCTCCCCTTTGTAGGTCCAAGCCTCCGGATGAGACTTGTAATCATGGATTTCTTCCAGGAACTGATCCGTGCTCAAAGAACGGATTCCAGACGGAAGCGGCCGGTCCGCTTGCGGTTCCTGCGCCCAAGCCTGCATTCCCCAAAACGGGAAAAGCAGCAATACGGCCGATAAAATCGTCTTTCTCATCATTTTCAGATTAAATGGTTCCATGGCGTTTCAGACGGCCACGTTGAAATCGCGCAAAGCATCGTTAAGGCTGGTTTTCGTATCGGTCGATTCCTTGCGTTTCCCGATAATCAAAGCGCAGGGGACATGGTAAACCCCTGCCGGGAATTCCTTGGGGATGGAACCGGGTATGACCACCGAACGGGGCGGAATCCAGCCGCGGTAAGTCCGCGGGCGGGGCTGGCTCACATCGATGACATGCGTGGACCCCGTCAGGCAGACATTCGCCCCCAACACCGCTTCACGCCCTACATGGACGCCTTCCACCACAATGCAACGGGATCCTATGAAACAATCGTCTTCCACAATGACCGGCCGGGCCACTACGGGTTCCAGGACGCCGCCTATCCCGACCCCGCCGCTCAGGTGCACCCGGGAGCCTATCTGGGCGCACGAGCCCACCGTTGCCCAGGTATCGACCATCGTGCCCGAACCGACCCGGGCCCCGATATTGACATAAGACGGCATCATGACCACCCCTTTTTCCAAGAAGGAGCCGTAGCGGGCTGTTCCCGGAGGCACGACCCTGACGCCGGCTTCCTGGAATCCCTTCTTGAGCGGTATCTTGTCGTGGTACTCGAAAGGCCCGAGTTCCATTGCCTGCATCTTAGAAAGGGAAAAGTAGAGCAGCACGGCTTTCTTCACCCACTCTTCCACTTCCCAAAGCGGCTCTCCGGTCTCCTCATCCGTCCGTCCGGAAGGCCTGGCCACCCGCAGCCTTCCTTGGTCCAGTCCCGCGATCGCCTCCTCCACGGCCTGCGCGTGCTCCGGGCTCGAAAGCAGTTCCCGGTTTTCCCATGCCTGCCCTATGCAGGCTTTCATCTTTTCCATGCCTTCCGATATTTCTCGACAAACCAAAAGCCCCGCTGCCAGGGCAAAATTTTGCCCTGGCAGCGGGTTCCTGCGAAAACAAGTCCCGGCATCAAGCTATCTTCGAAACCGCAGCCAAGGCCTTTTCGAAATCCGGAAGCTGGGTCACTTCCTTCAGATATTCCACATAGGCTATGCGGTCGTCCTTGTCGACAACCACCACGCCGCGGCTAAGCAGCCTCAATTCGGAAATCACAAAACCGTATTTGAGCCCGAAATCCAGATCCCGGTGGTCGGAGCAGACATGGACCTTGTCGATGCCCGCTGCTCCGCAGTAACGGCCCAATGCAAAAGGCAAATCGCAGGAAATCGTCAGGATTTCCACATTGCCGAGCGCCGCCGCTTCCTTGTTGAACTGACGGGTCTGCGTATCGCAGACCGGGGTGTCGACAGAGGGTACTACCGACAATATCCTGACTTTCCCTTTGAAATCGCTCAAGCGGACAGGGCTCAGATCCGGGGCCAGTACAAGGAAATCGGGAGCCATGTCGCCTTCTTTCACCATGTTTCCTTTCAACGTGAGGGGATTCCCCTGCATGGTAATGATACCTTTGTGTTCTTGCATGATATGTGTTTTTTATTGTTCCATGACAGGCGCGGCAGGCTGCTGTATCCCTTCCGGATCGCATCCTGCCCGCAACCTCCTATCTTCGTGCTAACAAAGATAGTGAAAGGCGAGCGCCATGCCAATCCAAGCTTGCTTGAGATTGCATGGCCGAGCCGCCTCCTATCTTCGTGCTAACAAAGGTAACAAAAACACGGGATTCGGCAGGAAAAACCGGCAAGGGAAGCCTGCCCGCGCCTATCCCATGAGAAAAGAGGAGAAAATGTTGATAACTTGTCTCGAAAGAAGCCTGCCCGCCCGTGAAAAAGAGCGTAATTTTACACCCCGGTATGGGAAACTTGAAGCAGAATCGGAGAATCCGGGCCTTGTGCGCGAAAGGCCTTTCCTGTTTCCCGTTTTTTGTTTCCCGTCCGTTCCAGCGATTCCGTTCCGAGGGGTCGCTTTTTTTTTTACCCGCCTGCGCGGTCCCGCTACGCGCCGCCTGCCCGCGGTCCCCGAATGGAAGGCTCCAATAGAAAATCCTCATAAAAAACGTGCGATATGAAGAATAAGAACCTGATTTCCATCACCGACTTCTCCAAAGAAGAGCAGTTGCATGTCTTGGACGTGGCGGAAGATTTCGAAAGGAACCCCCACCAGCGGATTCTCGCCGACAAAGTGGTAGCCACCTTGTTTTTCGAGCCCTCCACCCGGACACGCCTCAGTTTCGAAAGCGCGGCCAACCATCTCGGGGCCCGCATCATCGGGTTTTCGGACGCGTCCAACAGCAGCCTGACCAAAGGGGAAACGCTGAAAGACACCATCATCATGGTGAGCAATTATGCCGACCTGATCGTCATGAGGCACCCGCGCGAAGGCAGCGCGCGCTACGCATCGGAAGTCGCTTCCGTTCCTGTCATCAATGCGGGAGACGGGGCCAACCAGCATCCGACCCAATGCATGCTCGACCTTTATTCCATCCGCAAGACCCAAGGACGGCTCGACAATCTCGACATCGCCTTCGTAGGAGACCTGAAATACGGCCGGACCGTGCATTCCCTCACGCAGGCCCTGTGCAACTTCAACTGCACCTTCCATCTGGTCTCCCCGGTCGAGCTGAAACTTCCCAGCTACGTGAAGCAGACCATCAAGGACAAGAAACTGGAATACCATCAGTATACGGAGCTCTCGGAGGTGATCCCCTTTGCCGACATCATTTACATGACCCGGGTCCAACGCGAACGTTTCGCCGACCTGATGGAATACGAAAGGGTAAAAAACTCCTATGTCCTCAACCGCGAAATGCTCAAGGGATGCAAGCCCAGCATGAAAATCCTCCATCCGCTCCCGCGCGTGAACGAGATCGCCACCGATGTGGACGACACGCCCCATGCCTACTATTTCCAGCAAGCCCGCAACGGCGTGTTCGTCCGCCAGGCCCTCATGGCTACCATTCTCGGAGCCAAGGAATAAGATGCACGGAAAAATTCGGTATCCACCATCCACTCAAAAACGCAAAGGCAATGACAAAAAAAGAATTAATCGTTTCCGCCATAGAAAACGGCACGGTCATCGACCATATAGCTTCCAATGAAGTATTCCATGTAATGCGGCTGCTCAACCTGGTCAACTGCGAAGAGACCGTCTATATGGGCTCTAACCTCGAAAGCAAGAAGTTAGGGAAGAAGGGCATCATCAAAGTCGCCAACCGGTATTTCCACCCGGAAGAAATCAACAAGATCGCCTTGGTATCCCCCGATGCCACCATCATCGAAATCAAGGATTTCGAAGTCGTGAAGAAAAACAAGGTCGAATTGCCGGAAAAAGTACATGGCATTGTAAAATGCATGAACCCGAACTGCATCACCAACCACGAAGCCGTGGAAACGGACTTTACCGTGGTCGGCACCCCTGAAATGAAGCTCAAATGCCATTACTGCGAAAAGTTCACCACGAAAGAACGGATCGAGTTCATTTAGGCGGCAACCTTCCCCATGCAGGCCGAAGTTTTTGGCATTCCGGATGAGCGCAGTCCGGGGAAGGACTAAAAAAAACGGGAGGGGGAAAGATCGATCTTTCCCCCTCCCGTTTTTCTCCGCGTTCTTCCTCATTCGTCCACGCGCCTGTACTCGCACGTCCCCGAAAGGACGATGCGGGTAGCCTGGTTTTCGGATTCCTCCTATTCTTGCCGGCAATTCAACAGCCGGTCAGGCGCGCATGCATCGATGCCCGGCCCGATCCCCGGACTTGGTCATTGCCCGGTACCGGTCGATTTTCTCTTGCCTGTCGTCCGGCGGGAGGCGCGCAAGGGCTTCTCCGTTTCCGCCGGATTTTCCCCTTCGCCTTCCGTGGTTTTCTTTTCCCTCCCCTTTTCCGGCTTTTCCCGCTTTACCTGGACGCTTCCTCCTTCGGTTTCCGCGTTTTCCCTTTTTCCTGAGTCTCCGGTCTCCGCGTTCGACTTTCCAGCATCGCTCCCTTGCGCTTGGTCCGGGCCTGTTTCCTCCGCCGATTCCACCTTGTCCGAAAGCCCGGAAGCGGCTTCCCCCGGAAGTTTCCGAGGCGCCTCCTTTGCAGAAGCCGTTTCCTTTCCCGATTCAAGGCCCGCCTCCGGTAGAGCCTGCGTTGCCGCTTCCTCCCGTTCTTTCTTTTCTTCCTTCCCTGTTTCTTGCACTCGAATCCTTGATTCCGGTTCCGGCGTCTGTTCCGGTTTCTGTCCCGATGGCAACCCGGGTTCCGGCTTCGATTCCGAAGCCGGTTCCGGGTCCGGGCTTGGAACAACTGCCTGCGAAGCGGACGGCAAGCTCTTTCCCGTATCGATTCCGGACCGGTTTCCCTCTTCCTGAGGCACGCGCTTCAGAATGGACGAAACCGTGCTGAATCCACGGGCTTCTTCCCCGAACGCATCCGGGGACTTTTCCGCCTTGTCCGGCTTCGCTGCCGTCCGGGGATCCTTGGATGCAAGCGGCATCTCGTCGGAAAGCGGTTCGCGGTAGCCTTTCTTGGACTGCTTTTCCATGTAGGGGACAACCTTGTTCTTGTAGGCGTTTTCCGCGGCAATCTGCTCGGCTGCCTTGATAGACTGATCCATGCCTTCCCCCCAGGCCTGGCCGTTGATCATAGCCGCTACCCGGTACAGCTTCTTGCCTTTCTGGAGCAAGGTACCCTGCACTTGGAAATGGACCTTGCAACGTTCCTTCTGTCCCCAGTCGATAAGCTTGCTCTTGTAGTTCCAATCCCTCCGTTCGATTTCGTCCATGTCGATATGGACGGCAATGATCCTCCGGAGGATGATTTTTTCGGTGAACCGATACCCTTTATCCAGGAAAACCGCACCCATCAACGCCTCCAAAGCATTGCCGTCCACCGACTTGAATCCGCCCGATTTGGAGTCGATATTCAGCAATTCATGCAATCCCATCTTGGCCGCCACCTTGTTCAGCGTCGCCCTGCTCACCATTTTGGAACGCATCTCCGTCAGAAAACCTTCGTCCTGGTTCGGGTAACGCTTGAACAGGTAATGCGCCACGGCCGTGCTGATGACGGAATCGCCCAAATACTCCAAGCGCTCGTTGTTGCTCTTTATCGAACCCACGATCCGCGAGGCCGACTTGTGCCGGAACGCAAGCCGGTATAAAAAAATATTCCCGGGATAAAACCCGAGAATATTTTTTACCGCCTTGTAAAGAACCTTCTCCTTTGAAAAAGCAGCTGCTATGAATCCGAACATGACAACCTATTCTACAAACTTCTTGAAAGCAATCGATACATTGTGCCCGCCGAACCCGAACGTATTGCTCAAAGCGAGGTCGACGGTCCTATGCTGCGGCTTTCCAAATGTGAAATTGAGCCGGTTATCCAATTCCGGATCATCGGTAAAGTGGTTGATCGTGGGAGGAACCACGTCGTTCTTCACCGCCATGACCGTGGCGATCGCTTCAATGGCACCTGCCGCGCCCAGCAAATGGCCCGTGCAGGACTTGGTGGAATTGATATTCACCTTATAAGCATGATCGCCCAAGAACTTCTTGATTCCGAGCACCTCCGGAATATCGCCCGCCGGCGTGGACGTTCCGTGCGTGTTGATATGATCCACATCCTCAGGCCGGGCATGGCTGTCTTCCAAGGCCAGCGCCATGGCCCTGGCCACATGCTTCCCTTCCGGATTAGGCGCCGTCATGTGATAGGCATCGGCCGTAAGCCCTACGCCCACGATTTCGGCATAAATCTTCGCGCCCCGAGCCTTGGCATGCTCTAGGCTTTCCAGGATAAGCGCGCCTGCGCCTTCTCCCAGCACGAAACCGTCGCGGTCCTTGTCGAACGGGCGGGAAGCCGTCCGGGGATCGTCATTGCGCTGGGAAATGGCATGCATGGCGTTGAACCCGCCGATGCCGGCCGGCGTAATGGCCGCCTCGGAACCGCCGCAAACGAAAGCATCGGCTTTTCCGTAGCGGATATAGGCATAAGCATCGGCCAATGCATTGGCCGATGACGCGCAAGCGGAAACCGTGGCGAAATTCGGCCCTGTGAAACCGTTCTTGATGCTGATGTGGCCTGCTGCAATATCGGCAATCATACGGGGAATGAAAAACGGGCTGAAGCGGGGAGTGCCGTCCCCGGTGGCGAATTCGCACACTTCGTTGAACAAGCTTATCAGCCCTCCGATCCCGGAAGCCCAGATGACCCCTACCCGCTCCTTGTCCAAAGCAGCGTAATCCAAGAGGCCGGAATCGGCAACCGCCTCGTCTGAAGCCACCATCCCGTACTGGGAGTAGTAGTCGTGCTTGCGCACTTCCTTGCGGTCCATGTACTG
Source organism: uncultured Bacteroidales bacterium (assembly GCA_949291555.1). GTDB lineage: Bacteria > Bacteroidota > Bacteroidia > Bacteroidales > P3 > Pullibacteroides. The sequence goes on along the minus strand of CASEWE010000018.1, from coordinate 16,968 downwards.
GTTGATGTCGAAATTCTTCAATTCGCACGCGAACTGCGTCTTGAATTTGCTGGCATCGAAACGGGTGATGGGGGCAGCGCCGCTGGTACCGGCCAGCAAGGCGTTCCAATAATCGTTCAAGTTGTTCCCGATCGGGGTCAAAGCCCCCATTCCGGTGATAACGACTCTTTTGAATTCCATATCCCTGAAAATAATTGGTTTTGCCGGCCTGCCGCCGGAAATTTGCTTTATCATTTAGCGGAAAAGGCGGAAAGCAAGCCCTTGCTCCCCGCCCTCTCCCTTGTGTTTTCGATTGATAGCTCCCAACCTTATTTCATGTTGGACTCGATGAACTTGATGGCATCGCCGACCGTGGCAATCTTTTCAGCCTGATCGTCAGGAATGGAGATATTGAATTTCTTTTCGAATTCCATAATCAGTTCAACGGTATCCAAAGAGTCGGCACCCAGGTCATTAGTAAAGTTTGCTTCAGGGGTGACTTCCTTTTCGTCAACACCAAGTTTGTCAACGATGATAGCTTTTACATCACTTGCGATTTGAGACATTTTTCCTAATTTTTTTTGGGTTAAACTGGCGCAAAGGAACGGCTTTTTTTTGAGATATGCTAACAATTGCCCCCCTATTTTTCAACGATTACATGTTAAAGATTTCAATTCCACTGTCTTAGTAAAAACTTTCCCAATACCGCAAACAGGAAAGCCCTGTTATTCCTTTTTATGCCGGCGACCGCAGGGATGGCGGGCTTGCCGGCCGGAAGCCCGCCTTTCGCGAATGAAAGCGCAGGGCCGGCAGCGAGCATGGACCAGCCTTTCAGCCCGACCTCGCCCCCTTGCAAATCCCGGCGCTTAATTTTGCCGAACCATTTACCCGCTTGCACTTTTTTTCTATCTTTGCGCCCTGTTTCCACCACCGCGCCCAAAAAGCGCGGCAAATTTGCCTCGGCTCCGGACAAGCCGCTGGCAATCATTCCCACAAAGGCAAAAAAACAAAACCAGCCCTTTCCTCATGAAGGGATCTTTACCCGAGAAACGAATCGCCTTGTTTGCTTCCGGCAACGGGACAAACGTTCAGCGGATATGCGAATTCTTTCAAGGCAACGACCATATCCGTCCCGTAGCGCTTTTCTGCGACAGGCCCGGAGCCTTCGTCCTGGAAAGGGCCGAACGGCTTCACCTGCCTTCGTTCCTGATATCCCGCAAGCAGCTTTCCGATCCGGGCTTCATGCTCCCCGCCTTGGAAAAGGCCGGTACCACCCATATCGTCTTGGCGGGATTCCTGTCGCTTGTGCCCGGCTTCATCCTTCGCGCCTACCCCGGGAAAATCCTCAACATCCACCCTTCCCTCTTGCCGAAGTTCGGCGGGAAAGGCATGTACGGGATGCATGTCCATGAGGCGGTCGTGGCAGCGAAAGAACCCAAAAGCGGCATAACGGTACACGTAGTGGACGAGCGCTACGATACCGGACCCGTCATTTTCCAAGCCGAGTGCACCCTTTCGCCGGAAGACGACGCGCAGGCGGTCGCGGAGAAAATCCACAAGCTCGAACAAGCCTATTTCCCGGAAGTGATCCGCAAATGGGCGGACACGGGCCGATGACCGCCGCGTCCAAGCCTGCAGGGAGCAGCTGCGGCTCAGCGGACGCCCCGGGAACGGGCACCTTGACATGAACATGCATAGGGAAAAAACACAAACCCAAAAATAACGAACCGTGAACGAGACTATCATTTATTCCATTGTGCTCCTGGCAGCCTTGGGATTAGTGCTGGCATTGATCCTGTACTTGGTGGCGCAAAAATTCAAAGTCGAAGAAGATCCGCGCATCGATCTGGTAGCCGAGGCCCTTCCCGGGGCCAACTGCGGCGCTTGCGGGAAAGCCGGCTGCCGCGACATGGCCGTGCAAATCGTGAAAGACCCGGCCTACACGGGCTGCCCGGTCTGCAACGAAGAAAATATCGCCCGCATTGCCGAAATCCTCGGCCGGATCCCGGAAAAGAAGGAACCATCGATTGCCGTGGTACGCTGCCAAGGCGGAAAAGTCAATTCCCCTTCCCGGGTAGGGTTCGAAGGCTTGTCGAGCTGCAGTTACGCGTCCAGCGTATTCCCGGGAGAAGGCGGCTGTCCTTTCGGCTGTCTCGGTTTAGGCGACTGCGTGCAAGCCTGTACGTTCGGCGCGCTGCACATCAATCCGGAAACGGGGCTGCCCGAAGTGGATCCCGAGAAATGCACCGCTTGCGGCGCTTGCGCCAAAGCTTGTCCGAGAGGCGTTATCGAGATCCGGAAGAAACGGGAAAAAACCGGCCGCGTATTCATCGGATGCGTCAACCAGCAGAAAGGGCCTTCGGCCATGAAAGTCTGCAAAGTCTCGTGCATCGGGTGCGGGAAATGCGTCCAAGCATGTCCCAAGAAAGCCATCACGGTCGCCAACAACCTGGCTTACATCGACGACACCCTCTGCGTGGCATGCCAGTTATGCGTGAAGGTTTGCCCCCGAAACGCCATCGCGGTATTGCCCGTGGAAAAGTTGAGACCGGCGGCGCCCAAGCCTGCCGCGCCCGCCCCGGCGGAGGAACCTGCCCGGCAAGAAAGCGGGGCGCAAGCCTGATATTCCCTCGAACACGGTAAACGGTAAAAAGTCAAAACGAACATGAAGACATTCAACATAGGCGGGGTTCATCCCAAAGACAACAAACTCAATGCCGATGCTCCCATCCGGGAACTGCCCCTTCCCAAGCAGGCCTGCGTCATGGCAAGCCAGCACCTGGGCGCTCCCTCCCAACCCATCGTCAAAAAAGGAGACAAGGTGAAAGTGGGGACCGTCCTCACTTCGAACGAAGCCTTCCTCGGGGCCGTGGTCCATTCCCCGGTAAGCGGGACCGTCAGCAAGATTGCCGAAATAGCCGATGCGTCCCTGTATCCGAAACCGGCCATTTTCATCGATGTGGAAGGGGACGAATGGGAAGAAAGCATCGACCGGAGCCCGGAAATCAAACGGGAAATCAGCCTCAGCGGCCCGGAAATCATCCAACGGGTAAAAGAAATGGGCATCGTCGGCATGGGAGGAGCCTGCTTTCCCACGCATGTCAAGCTGATGCCGCCCAAGGACGCCAAAGCCGAATTCCTCCTGCTCAACGGAGTGGAATGCGAGCCTTACCTCACGTGCGACTACCGGCTCATGCTGGACCATGCCGAAGAAATCCTGATCGGCGCATCGGCCCTGATGAAAGCCTTGGATGTGAAGCAAGCCATTGTGGGGATCGAAGCCAACAAGCCCAAAGCCATCGAGCACATGAGCGCGATGGCGAAAAATTTCCCGGGAATCAGCGTGCAGGCATTGAAGATGAAATACCCGCAAGGCGCCGAAAAGCAACTGATCAAGGCTTTGACCGGACGGGCTGTCCCCTCGGGAAAGCTTCCTATCAACGTAGGCTGCGTCGTCGACAACGTGGCCACGTGCTATGCCGTTTACCAAGCCGTGCAAAAGAACATGCCGCTGGTGCAGCGCATTGTCACGGTAACCGGCCCGGGCATTCCCCAGCCGGCCAACTTCCTGGCCCGCATAGGAACTCCCGTGTCGGCTTTCCTCGAGGCCGTAGGCGGGATTCCCGCCAATACCGGCAAAGTGATTTCCGGCGGTCCTATGATGGGTAAGGCCCTGGCCGATGCTGAAACCTGTTCGGTAAAAGGCATGTCGGGCATTTTGGTATTGCCCGAAGACCAATCCCACCGAAAACAGGTTTATCCCTGCATCCGATGCGGCAAATGCGTGGATGCCTGCCCGATGGGCCTGGAACCTTACCTGATTGCCTCGACCACTTTGGCGAAGGCTTTCGAGCTGACCGAGAAAGCGCGGGTAATGGATTGCATCGAATGCGGGTGCTGCCATTACACTTGCCCCTCGAACCGTCCTTTGCTGGATGCCATAAAACTGGGAAAATCGACGGTAGGAAAGATAATCCGTGCTAGAAACGCAAAAAAATAAGAACCTTAAGACTTTAGCAATATGGCTGAAAATACGAAATGGGTAGTATCGGGCGCCCCCCATGTGCACGGCTCCGATTCCGTTACCAAAATCATGTGGGGCGTAGTCGTTGCCTTGATTCCCACTTTCCTTGTGAGTGTGTATTTCTTCGGCTTGGACGCCTTGGTCCTGACATTGGTCACCGTGGCTTCCTGCCTGCTGTTCGAATTCCTCATCAATAAATTCTTTTTCAAAAAGCCTTGCTGCCTGGGCGATGGCTCGGCCATGATTACCGGCCTCCTGCTGGCGTTCAACCTCCCGGCCAACCTTCCGCTCTGGATGGCTGTCGTAGGCTCGCTGGTTGCCATCGGCGTGGCAAAATGGGCATACGGGGGATTGGGCTCCAACCCGTTCAACCCGGCTTTGGTAGGCCGCGTGTTCCTGTTGATTTCCTTCCCTGTAGCCATGACGACCTGGCCTCTGCCCAAAGCCTTGTTCGGCGGTTCGGCCGTGACCGATGCCATTACCGGCCCCACCCCCTTGGCCATTGCGAAGGAAGCGCTCAAAACAGGACAAACGCCCGAACAAATCCTCGACAGCCTGCCCGCTTATTCCGACATGCTTTTCGGGAACATGGCCGGCTCCATGGGGGAAATTTCCGCGATTGCCATCTTGTTGGGCGGAATTTTCATGCTCTGCCGCCGGATCATCACCTGGCACATCCCGGTGGCTTTCATCGGCAGCGCGTTCCTGTTCAGCGGGATCCTCTGGATAGCCGCTCCGGAACAGTTCATGGATCCGGTATTCCACCTGCTCACCGGCGGCATCATGCTGGGTGCCGTCTTCATGGCTACCGACATGGTTACTTCGCCCATGACCAAGAAAGGCAAATTGATTTTCGGCATCGGCTGCGGCGTATTGACAATCCTCATCCGCACGTTCGGCGCCTATCCGGAAGGGGTATCCTTCGCCATCCTGATCATGAACGCGTTCGTGCCTTTGATCAACCGGGGCACGACTCCCAAACGTTTTGCAACCTCCAAATAAACCGCCACCATGAAAAAGAAAGAATCATCCCTGAAAAACATGATACTCAGCACGGCCCTGATAGCCGGCATTTCAGGCTTCGCCTTGGGCTTTGTCTACAATATCACGGCTCCTAAAATCGAAGCGGCCAAGAAAGCCAAGGAAGAACTGGCCGTCAAGAATGTCTTGCCCGACTTCGATCAAAAAGAAGATGGGAAAGCGCTGCTTGCCGGAGAAAAAGACTCCATCTCCTACGCCAAAGCCTTCAAGGACGGGCAACTGGTCGGCGTAGCCGTCAACACGTATTCCATGGGCGGCTTTTCGGGCCAGATCGGGCTAATGGCCGGCATTCTCCCCGATGGCACCTTGAACAAGGTATCGGTCCTGCTCTGCAACGAAACGCCCGGCTTGGGCACCAAGATGACCGATCCGGGTTTCTACACGCAATTCGAAGGCAAGAACCCGGCCTCGTTCGATTTCCGGGTCAAGAAAGACGGAGGCGATGTGGATGCCATCACTTCGGCCACGATCAGCTCCCGGGCTTACTGCGACGCTCTGGATCGCGCCTTCAAAGTCTTCAACCAAATCGTTTCCACTAAATAAATCCTACCGAAATGAGTGCAAAAATCAACCAATGGCAGAATTTCAGCAAAGGCCTGCTCAAAGAAAGCCCTACTTTTTCCTTGATTCTGGGGATGTGCCCCACTCTGGCCGTGACTTCCTCTGCGCAAAACGGGTTGGGTATGGGATTGGCCACCACTTTCGTGCTGACGCTTTCCAACGCCCTCATCTCGGCGCTTAAATCCCAAATTCCCGACAAGGTCCGCATTCCGTGCTTCATCGTGGTGATCGCGGCTTTCACAACGATTGTGGACTTGCTGATACAAGGCTATGTCCCGGCCTTGGCTGCCAGCCTCGGGGTCTTCATCCCGCTGATCGTCGTCAACTGCATCGTGCTGGGACGCGCGGAAGCCTTTGCCTCCAAGAACGGCGTATTCTCGTCCATCATCGACGGGCTCGGCATGGGTTTCGGGTTCACGATCGCCCTCACCATACTCGGCATGATCCGCGAAGCGTTGGGCGCGGGGGCTTTCTTCGGGCATAAGTTCATCGACGGGGACGGCATCATCGTGTTCATCCTCGCCCCGGGAGCTTTCATCGTACTGGGATTCCTCATTGCGCTGATCCATCATTTCTCGGGCAAGAAACACTAATTCCGCAAAGCTAAAACACAAAAACCATGGAATACATCCTTCTTATCATAAGCACGATACTGGTCAACAATATCGTTTTCGCCCAGACCTTGGGAATCTGCCCGTTCCTCGGGGTATCGAGCAAGATTTCCTCTTCGGTCGGCATGGGCGCGGCAGTGGTGTTCGTCATCACGATTGCCACCTTGATCACGTTCCTCATCAACGATGCCATCCTCATTCCCTTGCATCTCGACGGATTCCTGCAAACCCTGGTGTTCATCCTGGTAATCGCCGCCTTGGTGCAGATGGTGGAAATCATCCTTAAGAAAATAAGCCCTTCGCTCTATTCGGCGCTGGGCATCTTCCTGCCGCTGATCACGACAAACTGCGCCGTACTGGGCGTAGCCTTGCTGGTCATCCAGAAAGAATACAACCTTTTGGAAAGCGTGGTCTACGGCTTCGGGACAGCGGTCGGTTTCGGATTAGCCTTGGTCATCATGGCCGGCATCCGCGAACAGCTCGAACTGGTTTCCGTGCCTAAAGGCATGAAAGGGAACCCGATCACGCTGGTCACGGCCGGTATCCTGGCCTTGGCCTTCATGGGGTTCGCCAACCTGGTATAAGCGCGAAAAGCTTGCGGAAACTTCCCGATTCCTTTCCCTGAGGGGCAGACTGGAGAAACATGCTTTCTACGGCCCGCCCCTTGGCACTTTAAAAGCAAACACAAAAAAAAGATTTATGAAGACAGCAGTTGTAGCACTGGGCGGAAACGCCCTCTTGCGCAGCGGGCAGAAAGGCACCTTTTCCGAGCAAATGCAGAATGTGACGGAAACATGCCAAGCCTTGGTAAAACTTATCAAACAAGGATACAACCTGTGCATCGGCCACGGGAACGGGCCCCAGGTGGGCAATGTCATGCTCCAGCACGAGGCCGGGAAGAAGGAATTCGGCCTGCCGGCCATGCCCATGGATTTCTGCGTGGCCGAAACCCAAGGTTCTATCGGTTACATGATCGAACTCTGCCTGCAGAACGAACTATCGAAAGCCGATATCCGGAAAGACGTGGTCACCCTGCTCACCCAAGTGCGGGTAGATGCCGACGACCCGGCTTTCCACCACCCTTCCAAACCTGTAGGTCCTTACTACACGAAGGAAGAAGCCTCCAAATATGCCAAGGAGACCGGGGCCGTATTCAAGGAAGATCCCAAAGGGAATGGATGGAGGAAAGTGGTACCTTCGCCCGTCCCCAAGGAAATCAAGCATGTGGAATCTGTCCTGAAAGCCCTCCAGGACGGCTCTATCGTTATCACGGTGGGCGGAGGCGGTATTCCCGTGGTAAAAGTAAACGGTTTGTACGGGGGAATCGAGGCGGTAATCGACAAGGATCTGGCCTCTGCATTGCTGGCTTCGAGCATCGAAGCCGACAGCCTCTTCATCCTGACCGATGTGCCCAATGTCTGCATCCGTTTCCGCCAGCCTGACGAGAAACGCCTGAGCCGGATCACCATCGCCGAGGCCCGGAAATATCTCCAGGACGGCGAATTTGCCGAAGGCTCCATGGCCCCGAAAGTACGGGCGGCCATTTTCTTCCTGGAAAACGGCGGAAAGGAATGCATCATCACCGAAGCCGGAATGCTCGGGGATGAAAATGCCGGGACCCGGATCGTGGCGCGCTAAAGCGTTTTTGCCGGAGAAGCCGGAAAAAACGAAAAAGGCCTTCCGGGAATACGGCAAAGTCCTAACGATACAGATACAAAAAACCTTTAAATCTTAAAAAAATATGGCTTTTAACTTGAGAAACCGGAGTTTCTTGAAACTCCTCGACTTCACCCCTGCGGAAATCAAGTACATGCTCGATCTTGCCGCCCAATTGAAAGCTGCCAAGTATGCAGGTACCGAACAACCCAGATTGAAAGGGAAAAACATTGTCCTCTTGTTTGAAAAGGACTCCACCCGTACCCGGTGCTCGTTCGAGACGGCCGCCTACGACCAAGGCGCGCATGTAACCTATCTCGGGCCTTCCGGTTCGCAGATGGGCAAAAAGGAATCCATGAAAGATACCGCCCGCGTCTTGGGCCGCATCTACGATGGAATCGAATACCGGGGCTTTGCCCAAAGCACGGTGGAAACCTTGGCCGCCTATGCCGGTGTCCCCGTCTGGAACGGCTTGACAAACGAATTCCATCCGACCCAGATCCTGGCCGATTTCCTGACCATGATGGAGCATTGCGACAAGCCGCTGCATCAGATGAGCTATGCCTACCTGGGGGATGCCCGCTACAACATGGGGAATTCCCTGATGGTCGGTGCCGCCAAAATGGGCATGGATTTCCGTGCCGTCGCCCCGAAAGCATTCTGGCCCGATCCCGAACTGGTGGAGCAATGCCGGAAAATCGCCGCTGAAACCGGAGCCAAAATCACGCTGACGGAAAGCGTGGAAGAAGGCGTAAAGGGCGTCGACTTCCTCTACACCGATGTATGGGTATCGATGGGCGAACCGATGGAAGCCTGGGGCGAACGGATCCAGGCCCTCAAAGCCTACCAGGTGAACATGGACGTGATCAAGAAAACCGGAAACCCCAATGTGAAATTCCTGCACTGCCTGCCGGCTTTCCACAACTTGGAAACCACTATCGGAAAAGAAGTTTTCGACAAATTCGGCATGAACGGGCTGGAAGTAACCGAAGAGGTTTTCGAATCCAAGCACAGCATCGTGTTCGATGAAGCCGAAAACCGCCTGCATACCATCAAGGCGGTCATGGTAGCCACGCTGGGCGATTAACGACCGGCTTCAACGGCTTTCCCTTCCTGAAACAGGAAAAAGGGAAGCCTCAAGGGAAAAAAGGAAGGGGAGCTCCTTGCGGATGCTCCCCTTCCTTTTTTCCCTTGAAAACAAGGCCTTGCCGATAGCTCCGTCGGCACCTTCTCCTCCTTCAGTACAATTTGAGGCTGTAATCGCGCGGCCCGAAAATAGCGCTCCCTACCCGAACCAAGGTGCTGCCTTCCTCCATGGCCAGAAGATAATCATCGGACATGCCCATCGAGATTTCTTTAAAATGCGCCGCTTGCGGGAAATAACGGGATTTCAAATAATCGAACTCCGCCCGCAAGGAAGCGAATTCCGCCCGCACCTGCGTTTGATTGTCGGTAAAAGTAGCCATTCCCATCACCCCGTCGATCCGGATGTTCTTCATCGACGAATACGCTGCCGAAGACAGAAGCGCGTCGGCTTCCTGCCGGTCCAGACCGAACTTGGTTTCCTCTTGGGCAATATGGAACTGCAAGAGGCAGGGTATGATCCGGTTGTTCTTCTTGGCCGCCTTGTCCACCTCCGCGAGGAGTTCCAGGCTGTCGATGCTCTGGATCATCGAAACATAGGCCGCAATGTATTTGATTTTATTGCGCTGGAGATGCCCGATGAAATGCCATTCGATGTCCGGGGGCAAAAGCGGCTGCTTGGCATGCATTTCCTGCGCCTTGTTTTCCCCGAAAACCCGCTGCCCCAAATCGTACACGGCCCTGATTTCCTCAACGGTCTTGTACTTCGAAACGGCTACCAAGCGTACTCCCGGTTTCAGGCGGGCTTTTACTTTCTTATAATTATCTTCCAGCATGAGAAAAAAATTTAAAAGAGCACTTGCTCCCTAAAAACGAAGCCTCCCGGAAAACGCATCCGGCACGCCGCTATCCAGAACCCGGTTCGAGAAAGCCCTGAAAGGGAAAGCGGTTCTCCCTATTCGCTGCCGCTGCCCTGCGCCCCCTCCTTGTCCACAAGCTGCAAAGGCTTGATGAAATCCACTTTCACATCCACCGCGGAAGAAGGCCGGGCCATGTCCGGAAAAGCTATCCCGTCTTGAATCCGGCAGACGGTGAAATTGTATTCCTTGCCGCATTTCAAGCGCACCAAGTAGTTGCCCGTCCCGGGAATCAATTTCCAAGGGTCGTCCACTGAAAATCCTTCCGGGCTCCAACGTCCATGCACGCTGTAGTCGTAGCCCAAAAGCGCATTGGCTTCCTCGACAAGCCCCTGCTGAAGCAGCACCCGGATCCGGGTCGAGCTCAAATGCTGATGATGCACCAGCTGTTCCGGAAAACGCTCCACCTCGAAGCCGTAACGCCGCGCATAGCCGGTCATGGCATCGAACCCGCCTTCCCTGTCATGGCCGAAGCTATGGTTGAAACCGACCACCATTTTCTTCACGCCGATGCCGCCCACAAGCACCTTCTCGATGAACTCGCTGTACGGCATCCGGGAAAAACCCTCGTCGAAGCGCAAAAACAGGACATTCCCCAACTTGGTCTTTTCCAAAAGGGCTATTTTTTCCTGCGGCGTGGTCAGCAAGCGGAAACGGTTCAGATAAGAATCCTGCGATTGGAGCACCTGCCGAGGATGAGGCTCGAAAGTCACCAACAAGCTTTCCCCGCCTATCATGTCGGCGTAATGGTTCAGCAAGCCGATGATGGAACGATGCGCCAGGTGAACCCCGTCGAAAGACCCTACGGTCACTACCGGGCTACCTACCGGCTTCCAGTTCTCCAAACCATGAATCACGCGCATTTCCAAAGCAGTTTCCGGATCAGAAATCGAAGGTTATGCCGGCCATGAAATTGAACCGGTAGGCCTGGTAATCGTTCCAAAGGTAATACCGCTGCGCCAAGATATTGCCGAAGTTCGCAAAAGCGGTCATGCGGTCGATGAAGCGGTATTCGGCCCCGATGCTCCAATCATAACAACCCTTCGGATTAAGCGTCACCTCCTGCCCCATCCTGTCCAACGCCTTCATGCTGCTGCTTATCATCAGGTTGGTGTACAAGGACAGCTTGTTGCCCGCCAGATTGTACTTGAAAGCGACATTGGCCCGGAACGCCGGAGCATAATAAAGGCGCTGGTCGTAATGGTTGTAAGCGGCATCCACATGGGCTAAAAGCTTTTCGCCCCAGCGGAAATTAAGATCTCCCCGCACTTTCAGCTGGAACACATCGCCCGAATAACAAGGAATGAAATCGTTATATCCGTAGAACCCGTAATAATGGGAATAGTCGTAACGGTAATAATCGAAATGGAGCCGGTCTTGCAGGAAATGCCCGGACACTTTGACCCGGTAATCGATATTCTTGCTGAAGTTCCCGTACAAGCCCGCGTAAGCGTTGAACTTGTCACGCGTGAATTTCAGGTCGGAAAACCAGAGCGGATGCAGATAGGGATTGATCGAGGAAATGGACTCGACCGTATTGCGCCATACGCCCCCGCCTGTACCGATGAAAAAAGTAAAGATCTTGTCGATGATATGCAGCTTGAGGTCGACCACGGGATTGAACTGGAAGCGGTCCTGCTTGGCCACATTGGGATAAGACGAAGCCGCGTTCCCGAACACATGGAATACCAGAGCGGCATCCAGTTCCACGAAAGCGTACTCGTAATGGATTTCCGGCTGTATCTGGAAATGGTAGGCATTCATCAACTCGTTCCCTCGATGGTAAGTTTCCAGTTCGATGCCATCCCAATAGCCATCGTTCACGCCGTCGCGGTACGTATTGTCCTCGAAACGTATCCTTCCACCTATCGAAAAGAGGTCGGCCGACTTCCGGTCCCGAAGGAGGGTCTTCGACACGCCTCCGTCCACGATGATGCTGTTTTCGATCGAACGCCAATTGGTAAGGTTGAGATTGTAATCCAGCTTGGCATCGAAGCGGAGAGCGTCTTCCGTACGGGCGTTATCCGTGAAAGAGACCACCCCGCGCGCATTCTGGTACCAACGACGGGGCTGGTCCGCATAATCTTCCAATTCCACATTCCGCCAGATGGAGCTGTCTGCATAAGCAGCATTGCCGAGACCGTAACAGTTCACGGCTTTCTGCCCGTAATAAAGTTCCACGCTCGAAACGAACTTGTCGGCGAAAATACGTCCCGTCAGATGGGCTTCGTTCAAGGAATGATCGGTCTTGAACCGGTCGTACCCTTTCAAATGCCCGAACGCGGAATGATGCCGGTAAAAAACGCCCAATTCGTACTTGCGGTTCCGCCCGACCCCGAAATTCAGTTCGGCCAAAGGCGAGAGCGGGTAGCCGAAGCCCAAACGGATGCTGTTGTTGTACAACTTGGGTATCGGTTCGCCCAGAAGCTTGGCCGGCTTGATGTTATCGATCGGATACGTGGGGGAAAACGGCCGCGAAAGGATCTGGTAGTCCATCACCGGCGAACGCAAGACGGTATCGAGGGTGGAAGGGACGAAAAGCGATTTGTCCAACCCTCCCAATGACGGCTGGTAAGGAGCGGTAACCAGCACTTTCTCATCATAAGCCCCGGTACCGCCGCGCTGGGCCATCGCCGAAAAGGGAAAGGCCGGAAAAGTCAGGAGCAAGCCCAAGACCGCATATAAGGATTTTCTGTTCATTTTCATGGAATTTGTATTGAGGGTTGCAAAAAGCCGGCTCACATGGGAGGCAACACGATTTCCCCTTCTTCCGGATAACGTGCCGAACGGAGTTCCTCCTCGGTTTTCAATTCCTGTGCCTCTTTCTGGGCTATCATGTCCAATTTTTCGCGGGCAAGGGCACGGATGTCCTCGCCTTCGTAATTGTCTGCCACGCTTTGCAAGGTCTGCTTGGCCTGCAAGACATTCCCTTTCTGATAATAAATATCGGCCCACAGCAAATAGGTCTTGGCCAAGTAATAATCATTTATCGAAGCCCCGCTTATGTAATCGAGGATCATCTTCTCGGCCTCGTCGTAGAATCCCCCCTTCACGCGTTGCTCCAAAAGCACGTACCGGGCTTGGGACGAATAATCGGGATTCTTGGACTGCGCCAATATCCCGTATTGCTGCATGGCCAGTTCGCGTTCCCCGATGGCCGGAGCCGCTTGGGCAATGAAATAACGCGCCTCATCGGATTCCTCTTCCGATACGCCATCGGTCCTTAAGACATCCAAAGCGCTTTCAATCAACTCTTTTGTTTGTCCCAAGCCTCGGTAGCAACGCATTTTCCCCACTTTTGCCGCCACGATGTTCCCGGTCGAAGAGGCCAAGGACTCCGCCTTGATGAAATAACCCAACGCGGGCTTGTATTCCCGGTCTGCATAATAGAGCCTTGCCAAAGCCAAAGCCGAAGATTCGGCCTCGGGAATCTTCAACTGGGATAATTTGGCATAGCTGGCCTTCAGATTCTGCTTGTCCCCGATCCGCCGGGCGCATTCCGACACGTTTTTCCACGCATCCGCCATGAAAATCCCCTCCGGATAAGCTTCCAAGTATTTTTTGAAACCTTGCAAAGCTTGCACGTAATCTTCTTCCAAATAAAGGTTCTCAGCCGAAAAATAAGTAAGCGAATCCTGTTCTCCTTGGGCCAATTCCATGTTGGGGAGCTGATCCACATAGGCAAAGAAGCGATCCACCTGGTTCATCGCCATGTAAATATTGCGGATGCTGACCAAGGCTTGGCGTCCTTCTTCCGAAGACGGATTGGCCTCTACCACCACCTTGAAGCAATCGATGGCCTCCTGATTCTTGCCTTGGTTGTAGTAAATCAGCCCCATTTTCGACCACGCCCTGAGCGATGCCGTGGAATTCGGCTGGTAATCGCGCAATTTCCGATAATACTGCAACGCCTGCTCGCTCTGATCCAGCATCAAGCATGTAGAAGCCAGTTCCTCCCACGCCCGCGCCTTGTACGAGGACTCGGGAAAAGAGAATTCCAATCCTTGGAGCGTCTCTATTTTTTGGTCGTACCTGCCTGCAGCCCCTTGGCAGAGAGCGGTTTGCAATAAAAGGTAATCCTCTGGCCGATAGCCCTTTTCCTTCGCCTTGGAATAGGATTCGATAGCCGGCAGGTATTCTTCCATCATGAACTGGCAATCCCCCTCGCGAGCCCAAGCCTCGGCCACCATGCGCGGTTCGGAAAGCGCCGGGTCGAGGGAAAGGAACTTTTGCCAATACTGGCGGGCCAAGGGGTAATTCACCCGCTCCATCGCCGCATACCCCATGGAAAACAAAGCTTTCCCGTATTCCGGCAAGGACTCGGCGCAGGGAAACGCCAAGAACTTCTGGTAGGCCGTCATGGCATGGGCGTACCGTTTCCCCGAAAAGAAGCATTCCCCCCTCCAGAATTCGGCCTTGGCCGTGATCTTTTCATCATAAGCCAAAGCGGCGCATTGGGTGAACCGATCCAATGCAGTGGCATAGGCCCTTCGCCGGTAAGCCTCCACGGCCTGGTTGAACAGCAGCCGCTGCTCTGCCACATCCAGTTCATGGGTCCGGTTCCGGATTTTCCGCAGCGAAACCAAAGCCCGGTCATAGTCCTTGGTGGTCATGTACATGCGGACCAAGTACGAATAAATCCGCTTGGAATAGGCCGAATTCGGGTAGCGTTCCAAAAAATCCTCCAAAACCTTGATCGAAGCCTGGTAAGGCGTGAATCCCAATTCGTAGGCCAGTTGCGCATGATGGTACATGGCATCCTCTTCCACCGCCGGGTTCACCCCGGAGACTGTGGCGGCCTGCGCAAAGGCATCCATCGCGAACTTTTTCTTGTTCTGACGGATATAGCAATAGGCCAGGTGGTAGAGGGTCGATTGCTTCAGATCATCTGCCGGATTCAATGGCAGCACGCCCTGGAAAAAGACAGCGGCCGAATCGTAGTTGCCCACACGGTAATAGCTGTATGCCAATATGTAACGGCCTTCCGCATCGGGCAAAACAGCCGAATTCCGGTAAAAGGAATTCAGGTAAGGGATCGCTTCCCGGTACCGGCCTTCCTTGTAATAAGCCTCCCCGATGAGACGCCCTATCTCCGCGGAACGCTTCCCGCTGGCGGTTTCCATCAATTCCGGCCCCATTTCCAGGACCATGCGGCTATCGCCTAACATGTGGTAGCACTGCAACATGTAAAACGGCACGATGGAAGAAAAAGCCGAATCGTCTTCAATCTGCTTGAAAATATCCAAAGCCGCCTGGTAATGGCCTTCCGAATAAAGGATGTAGGCATAATAATAGCTGGCCACCACCTGGTAGCGCCCTTCCTGGTCCACGAGGCGTGAAAAATACAATTTGGCATCGGCATACTCCTTGCTCATGAAAGCCGAGTAGCCCAGCCGGAAAAAGTACTGATCCTTTTCCCCTCTCCGGTCGTCTATCTCGTCGGGATCCACTTCCCGGTAATACTGGTAAGCCGAACGGTAGCGTGAATAATCGTATTCGAAGTTGGCCAATTGCAGATACGCGCTATTGACCCGGTTGCTTTCGGGATAAGTTTCCACGAATTTCCGCAAAGCCGAAGCCCCGTTCTTATGGTAGAGCAACACATCGCACAACGCCTTGTAGTACATGCATTCCGAACGATGGTACCGGTCGTCTTCCGGCAACATGCGTTCCACCCGCGTGAACGTGCGCTTGGCCGCCGCGTATTTGGCATTCTGGTAAAGCGAAACCCCCATCCGGAAATCCCGTCCGGGCTGGGAATAAAATTCCGTATCCTGGGCGGAAGCCGGCAGGAGCAGGCCCAAAAGCAGCCCGCACAACAAGCCTAACCTTCTCATCGTTATCGGTGTTTGGGTTTTACGGGGAAACGCATCCGGTAATCGGCATCGACGGCCCCCTTCGAAATATTATCCAGTTTTCTTTTCAGCAATGCCTTGCGCAAAGGGCTAAGGTGATCCACGAAGGTTTTCCCGTTCAAATGGTCGCATTCGTGCTGCAGGATACGGGCTACATAGCGATCATAGGTTTCATCGTGCGCCGTGCCGTCCGGATCCTGGTAACGGATGCGGATCACCGCATGCCGCGAGACATCCTCGTGAAGGCCGGGAAAACTCAAGCACCCTTCGTTGAAATCCCACAATTCCCCCTCTTCCTGATAAATTTCCGGATTCAGCAAAGCCTTCTTGAACCCCGCCGCAACGGGATCTTCCGGCCCGAAAGGCGTGGCGTCCACCACGATAAGTTTTAGGGAAAGTCCTATCTGCGGGGCGGCCAGGCCTACCCCCGACGCATGTTCCATCGTTTCGAACATGTCTTCGATCAAACGGGCCAGTTCCGGGTACTGCGGGCTTATTTCGGCTGCCTGCCGCCGCAATACAGGATCCCCGTATGCCACAATCGGGTAAATCATGATGTTTCGTTTTCCAGTTCCAATCCCGGATCCTCT
Source organism: uncultured Bacteroidales bacterium (assembly GCA_949291555.1). GTDB lineage: Bacteria > Bacteroidota > Bacteroidia > Bacteroidales > P3 > Pullibacteroides. The sequence continues at coordinate 651 of CASEWE010000018.1, read as the reverse complement.
CCTTGGAATCCATTGCTCCGGGAAGCCATTTGAAGGTATGTTTGCAGGATAAGCGTGGCGCTTATGCTGTCTACCAAAGCCTTGTCTTGCCGTTTCTTCTTGCCCGCCCCCATTTCCAGCAAGCTGCGCTGGGCAATCTTCGAGGTAAACCGTTCATCGACCCGCTCCACGCGCATGCCGGGATAAGCCTTGGCGAACCGCTGCAGGAACGGCCTGATGTAGCTTTCGCACTCCGACGGCCGGTAATCCATCTGCCGCGGTTCGCCCACCACGATGCATTCCACATCCTCTTTCTGGAAATAGGTCTTAAGAAAATCCCAAAGCTTGCCCGTTTCCACCGTTCCCAATGCCGTGGCAATGATCCGCAACGGATCGGTCACTGCCAAACCGCAGCGCTTTTTTCCGTAATCGATAGCCAGAATCCGGCCCATCCTTACTTTTTTGCATGCGAAAGTAGGAAAAAAAAACACTTCCCGATCAGGGGAACCGACGAATTTCCAACCTCCTCATGTTGATTAAGGGGAAGCGGCCTATGGGACGGAACTTGGCGGGATTAACAAATTTTAACACAAATTAAGTTTTATTGATTGTAAATAAACTATTTAACGAAAAACGGGTAATATCATGGGAAAACCAAGAAGCAAAAAGAGG
>CASEWE010000017.1 GCA_949291555.1 uncultured Bacteroidales bacterium | reverse complement strand
GCTGGCTAAGATGCGGAAGCTGGAGGAAGCGGGCGGCCGGTTCGCGGGGCATCGTCTTGCGCTGGAGGCGATGGGCCGTGTGCGGGAGGCGTTGCGGCGGTTCTGGCACGCGGTGGCGGACTTCCTGCACATCCGGTACACGAGCGCGGAGGAGGTGGCCGACCGGGTGCTTTCCGACCTCTTGGAGGGGGTGAACCCGCTCAGCTTCATGGGCAGGCGAAGTGCCGGAACCTTGGACGAGGTGAACGCACGGTTCAACGAGGAACTGGGGAAATTGACGGAGGCGAACGCGGACGAGGTGATTCTGGATTTGGGCAATCCATCCGATGCATTGCTCTCGGCGGGAATCCCGGACAGGGGCATAGCCTTGTATGGGAACAAGCTCGTCAAGAAATCCAAGGAACATGGATATTCGCTTTCCGATGTCAAGGATTTGCCGATGTACATGCAGAATCCCATCGCGGTTTTCCGGGGAAGCTACGACAACGGATTCGCTATCTTGACAGAACTTGACATAGACGGGAACAAGACCCTTGTAACATTGGACGTTGTCAAAGGGGAAGTCCAGGACTTGAATCTGGTTACATCCCTGTACGGGAAAGCAGGAGAGGGGATTATTAACTGGATAAACAAAGGGAAGCTTCTATGGACGGATAAGGCGAAAGCCTCGAACTACTTAAGCTCCTCCGCTCCAATTGCGGACGCTACAAGCAATCCGAGGCTTTCCGATGCGGCAAATATAGTGGAAACCTTTGAGAATCCCAAGCTTCCGGAGGCGGGAACCTCGGGGGAAGTCTTGTTCCGCCGGGGCTTTTACGGGGGCAATCGGGGCTACGTGGGCTATTCGATGAGCCGGCGCGCCGCGGAGGCGCGGGAGGAAGGGCGTTTCCCGAAGACGGACTTCAAGAAGGAGTACCATGTGTCGGAACATGCGCTGAAAGCCTTGGTCAGGACGGGGTTCATCGACGGCAGCGAATGGCATCACACGAGCAAGTACGGCAACAGGACACCGTTCTACGGATGGACGGACGAGGCTTCGGCGCAGACCTACCTCGACAACAAGAAGGAAGTGGATGCGCTGTCCAAGGAATACAACGGCCTCGACATGGCATCGCCCGATAACAACGCAGACCTCTTCCTTGAAGAGAGGATGTCTGCCATGAGAAAGGAGCGCGGATACGGCATGGACTTCCTCACGGACGGGGAAAAAGCCGAAATAAGCCGCAGGCTGGACGAGATAGGGATTGCGGACTTCGGCATGGAGGAGGCGGAGAGGGCGCGAATCAACGCGGCATCCAAAGCCGTGATAGACGAGTACAGGGATTTGTCCGTGCGGCGGATACGGGAGATGGAAGCCGAGATACAGGGGATGGACGAGTACAAGAACCTCGTGGAAGAGGAGGGACGCAAGGAAGCCCGGAGGAAAGAGATAGAAGGCAGACTGGAAGAGATATTCGGGCAACAGGAAACCGACCCGGGAGTTTCCTCTCCGGGGAACGGGAACATCCGATTCCGTATTGCCACCACAGCGGAGGAGCGCGCCATCGAAGAGAAGGCGAAAGCCAACGGCACGTGGATGAAAGCGCCGAACGGGAAGCCGACGAGCCTCACGCCGAAGCAGTGGGTGCAGGTGCGCACGGCAGGTTTCAAGAAAAAGTATGGCGATTGGGGATTGGCAAATCTTCTCAATCGCGCCAGGATTGCATGGAACGACAAAAATTCCAAGGACAAGGTGGTTATAAGCTTATCAGACAGGGCAAAAACACGCTTTGACGAGTTGCTCGGCACAGACATCAAGCAGTTTATAATCACCGATGATGCCATAAGGCATATCAAGAATAAGCATGGGCAGAACGAGGAATCAAGGGGGCAGCGCAACTTAACCCCGGAAGATATTGCCGTAATACCTTACTTGGTCAACAACTTCGACACAATGGAACTAAAACCCTCCGAAAATGACAGGCAAGGTAACCGGGCCATTGAAATACGCAAAAGAATTAATGGGGTGTCGGTTGTCGGTACTATAGAAAAGGGAAAAAACAAGGAGTTTCTGGTAACAAACTTCCAATTTATAAAGTCGGATGCCTTAGATGCTTCCAAAGAAACCCCGGGGCTTAACGTCCGAAACGACTCCGACATGGCAAAGGTACGAAAAGACATCGAAGGAATACAGCAATCGGCTCGTAAATACAAAAGCGCCTTTGATGAAAACGGCGAACCGGCCGCAGAAACCGTGGACGAATACATCGCTTCGCAGGACGAAGCGGAGAACGCAATCCGATTCCGCAAAGGGAGCGGGCGCGGTGAATCCGGGGCCGAGGGTCTACGAAAGTTGGGCGAGGCGCTGGGGGTTCGCGTGGAGTTCTACCCTTCGAGCGAGGGCGCCCCTTTATTCGTCAATCTTTCGATGGTTCCGGCCTTATGCTCTTACCATAAGGCAACCTTTCCTCCTTTCCCTAAATCAAGAGAGGCAGAGCCGAATCCCAAAGCCTTGAAAACTTTGCTCATGGTAGGGAGCGTTATTATGCACTTACCGCTTTCAAGTTTGGATATTTGCGACTTCTTTACACCTACTTTTTCCCCTAACTCTTCTTGTGTGAGGTTTTGTTTGAGCCTTTCTGCCTTGATGGCCTCCCCAATGTAATAAGCCTGCAAATCTTCTTTGAGTTGGGCTTCCATCGCGTCCCTTTCGGGTGTGCCTTTTTCTCCCCAAACCTCATCTACTATTACGCCAAGTGGGGTCAAGTTCATCTTTGCCATAGCTATTCCTTTTTGCTGTTGAAGTATTCTTTCCTCGATTTCTCCGCCTTTTCTATCTCCCTTTTAGGAGTTTTTTGCGTCTTTTTCACTATCCCGTGAGTGGCTATTACCAAAGCCTCCATTTCCGTGTCCCAAAAGGCAAACAGGCGATAACATATCCCGTTGAAGAGCGTCCGGAACTCCCATATCTCGGAATTTTCCAATTTCTTGAAGAGTTCCTTGTCCATTTCCCCACCCTCCACTTTAAGGAGGTTATAGGTTATTTTCTTTTGCACTTTTTCAGGCAAGGAAGATAGGAACTTCCTTGCTGCGTCCATAAATGCTATTTTGATTCTTCGTCCGTTCATATCGGAGCAAATCGTTACGCTGCAAAGATACGAAAAGTTTCCATGCGAGTAAACTTTTGCACCGTTCATGTTTGAGTTTTCTTAAAATGTGCTTAAAAAATTTTCCTAAGGGAAAATGGGGCATTGCCTTGCCTCCGCACACAGTTTAAAAATGTAGAGATGTAGGGCAGTGAACAGCGGAGGTGTATTCAGGACAAGATACGTAGAGGACAAAGAGGTTTTCTGGCCTGTACTCGCAGGGGCTGTACGGTTCGCTTTCCGGCCTTGCGGAGATGGAGGAGATGGCGGACTTTGGCGGGGACGGGGAAGCCGGTGTGCGGGAGCGGATGGAAGCTTATCTGGCGAAGGTGTCGGAGGTGGGGACGGAGCCGGAAGCGTGGGACATCATCTGCAAGGGTGTGTCCTCGATGCTGGAGCGGAAGGGGCTGGATTACCCGGTCCACGAGGCGGAGGTGATGGGGCTGCTTTACGCGGACGCGCACCGGAAGGGGAAGTCCCTTTTCTACGGGGAAGAGGCGCATCTTGCCCGCATCATGGAGGCGTTCGAGGAGAATTTGTTTCGACAATGTTTCCCGATCCTTTCCGTTTTCCTGTTTTTCGGATTTGTCGTTATTTTTGCGGAGGACTGTCTTTGTCTTGCCGCGCCGGGTTCTTGCCGCGCCGGGTTCTTGCCGCGCCGAGTTCTTGCCGGCCAGGTTTGCCGGATGTCCGGTTTGCGGGAAACGGGAAAAGCAGGGTAGAGGGTTGGAAGGAATCGGAACGCTTGCTCATTTGGCGAAGATGCGACAGGCTAAGCGGGGCCTTTTCCCCGGGCTCTGTTGCCGGGCGGGAAAGAAAGCCGGTAGAGGCCCGCATGAAAAAATCCGCAAATCCGGGCTATTACCCGCTGAGGAATGTTTTAGCGGATTGCAAGAGCGATAGAAACCCCAAAAAAAGATAAAAAGATGAAACGTATTTTCACGATTATGGATTTTTTCAAACGCGGTCAGGAAGTTTCTTCGGGAAAATCTCCCGCCCGGCTTGCCGGCATGGCTGCATTTTCGTTCTTCTGCCTTTTCCCGGCTTTGGCTCTTTCCGGATGCCAGGCGCAAGGGCTTTCGCCCGTACAGCTGGAACAGCCTGCAACCGAACGGGGAGGGAATCTCATGCAAGCGTTCGCGCAGCGTGAGTCGTTGCGGGAGTATTCGGAAAAAGCGTTATCGCTGCAGGACCTTTCCGACCTGCTTTGGGCTGCCAACGGGATCAACCGTGCTGAAACGGGGAAACTTACCGCCCCGACCGCGCAGAACAAGCAGGAAATAACCTTGTACGTGTTTACGGAAAAAGGGGCTTACCTGTATGATGCCCGGAAAAACGAATTGCAACCGGTAGCCGAAGGCGATTTCCGGGCGGATTTGGCCGGAAGGCAGGAATTTGCCGCGAAGGCTCCGGTCAACCTGGTGATTGTAGGGGATTTCAGCGTTTTCCCTAAAGAGAGGAATTGGGCGATGACCGATGCGGGTTATGTATCGCAAAACATCTATTTGTTTTGCGCGGGCAACAACATGGCTACCGTGGCCCGAGGAACGATGGACGTAGAGAAAATCGGCCAAGTGCTGAAATTGAAGCCCGGCCAGCAAGCTATCTTGAACCATCCGGTAGGGTATCGGAAATAAGCCGGGTGCGCGAACGCGGCAGCGAAGCCGTCCGCGCAACGCGCGTTGCGCGGACGGCGGGAGCGCGGCATTTTCCGCGGGGGAGCAAATCGGGCTTTTGTCCTTGCCCCTTGGCTTTACGGCCATGCGGCCTCCGGGCTGCATGGCCGGATCGGTATGTTCCAAAACCTTGTTAAATACATTGGAAGATGAAAAACAATGTTTTATGGGCGGCTGTGATCCTTGCTTTGGGCATTGCGATCGCCGGCGGCTTTTTGTACAAGGGCATGCGGCAGAACGCAAGCCAGAACAGGTATGTGAGCGTAAGAGGCTTGTCGGAAAGGGAGGTCGAAGCCGACAAGGTGACTTGGCCGGTTTATTTCAAGGAAGTGGGCGATGATTTGCAGGCCTTGTATCGGATTGTCAGCGCGAAGAATGCCAAGGTTCTGGCTTTTTTGAAATCGAAAGGGCTTGCGGACGAGGAAATTTCGGTCGCGGCGCCATTGGTGATAGACTTGGAAGCGGAGCGCTACCGGGTGTCGGAGGCTCCGTACCGTTACAATGTCACCTCGGTCATTACCGTTACCAGCAAGCAGGTGGGGAAAGTGCGGGAGATGATGCAGCAGCAGGGGGAATTGCTGCAGCAAGGCATTGCGATTGCCAGCGGCGATTACCCGTACTCGGTGAGCTACGAGTTTACGGGATTGAACGCCCTGAAACCTTCCATGATTGAAGAAGCAACTGTCAATGCCCGGGCGGCGGCCGAGAAATTCGCGACCGACAGCCGGAGCCGGATAGGCGGAATCCGGCGTGCGACCCAGGGCCTCTTCACGATTGAGGACCGGGATCCCAATACGCCCTACATCAAAAAGGTGCGGGTGGTTACTTCGGTCGAGTTTTTCCTGCAATAGGATTTTGCAGGAAAAGGACGGGAAGGTTCGGCAGGAAAACCTTGGTGCAGGAAGAAAACCTTGGCGCAGGCAGGATAGAGGGCATTGCACGATGAAGCGGGTTTCTTCAGGTTCTTCAGGGGAAATCCGGCAGAAAGGCGTCCGGCGGCGGCTTCCCGGTGTCGGGAACGGGTCTGTGTGGGAATCCGGCCCCCTGACTTTGACTGTCCGGCTGGCAGAGCGGAGAGTTCTACGTTCATGCTTGATCCCGGATGTTTTCGGGGCGCGTGGTCAAGGCTTTCATGAAAGTATTGATGCCGGTTCCGCGCTTTTCTTGCACCCGGATGTTTTCGAGATCCGGCATCCGTGCCGGAAGGCTGTTGCGGGGTTTCGGTTACGGCTTCTCCCTTTTCGATGCTTTCTCTCTTTTCCTGGCCGGGAGTTTGGGAAACAATTTCCTGAAACGGATCAGGGCCTGGCTCACATTCCCTTCCGCCACGATCAGGGTTACGGCCGCGATGATGAGGAAAATGCCGGTGAGGATTCTCGGCGTGAGGCTTTCATGGAACAGTACAACCCCGAAAAAGACGGCGGTTACCGGTTCGAGCGAGCCTAAGATGGCTGTCGGGGTGGGGCCTATGTGGTGGATGGCCTGGGTCGTGGCCAGGAAAGAAACCACGGTGGGCAGAAGGGCCAGGCAGAGCAGCAGCCCCCAATGGTACCAGTGCGGGGGAAGAACGAGGGTTTGGCCGAATTTTACCGTGGCAAAGAAAAGGAGGCTGCTGGCAAGAAGGGCGTAGAAAGTCAGCTTTACCGTGGGCATGGCCCTGAGCCTTTTGTTGTGGTTGACGGCCACGATATAAAGGGCGTAAGTCAGGGCCGAGGTCATGGCCAAGGCGAACCCTTTTCCGCTGATGGCTTGGCCGTCGGCACTCTTGCAGAGCATCCCGATGCCTGCTAAGACCAGGAAAATGCAGAAAATGGTCATCTTGCCGGCTTTTTCTTTGAAGAACAAAGCCATGATAAGGGCTACCAGGACCGGGTAGATGAACAGCAAGGTCGAGGCGATGCCGGCATCCATGTAATGGTAGCTGTGGAAAAGGCTCAAGGATGAGGCGGTGAGCAGGATGCCCATGCAGGCAAGGGGCAGCAGGTCGGCTTTTTGCAAGCGGAAATCCCGGCCACGGGTCTTTATCATCAGCCCGATGATGGGAACAGCCAGCAAGTACCGGAAGAACAAGACGGAGTCCGGATCCATGCCCTGCGCGTAGAGCGGCAAGGCGAAAAGCGGGTTCATGCCGTAAGTGGTAGCGGCCAAAGCGGCTAAAAGATAGCCTTTTGCCCGCTTGGAAGGATGGGTTGGGATGTGTTTCATGGAGTACAGAGCTTTCCGTGACCTGCCTTTTCCGGTCTTCCGGGAAGCGGCAAAGATAAAGGTTTTGGCTTGATTTTGCCGTTTCCCCGCTTTCCCCTGGGCGTTCATGGGAAGGGGGACTGAACGATTGGCTCCGTCCATCGGAACCGTTGCAGGCTTTTGCGGAAAGTCCGTGGATTTTGTATTTTTGGGAACCAACATCCGGCAGGATTCCCGGGATCCGGCTCCCGGGGCCTTCATCGGGCAAGGGGACGAGGTCTGTTTTGCGTACAAAAAGGATATGTTATGTTGAGGAAGATCAGGATCGTTTTGGCTGCGGTATTCTTCGCGTTGATCACCTTGTTGTTTCTGGATTTCAGCGGTTTTTTCCATGCTTGGTTTTCATGGACGGCAAAAATACAGTTCGTTCCAGCCTTGCTGGCATTGAATATCGGCGTTGTGCTGGCGTTGGTGCTTTTGACGCTCTTGGCCGGGAGGGTCTATTGCTCGGTGATTTGCCCGTTGGGGGTTTACCAGGACGGGATTTCCCGCTTGGCTGCATGGAAAAAGAAATACCGCTTCCGTTTCAGGACGGCTTGCCATTGGATGCGTTACGCTTTTCTGGCTTTGTTTGTCCTGCTGCTGGTTTTTGGATTAGGGGCATGGGCCGCTTTGCTCGAACCTTACAGCATATACGGGCGGATCGCTTCCAACTTGTTTGCCCCCCTTTACCGGTGGGGCAACAATTTGCTTGCATTGATTGCCGAGCATGCCGAAAGTTATGCTTTTTATCACGTGGATGCGGCTTTCCGGGGTCTTCCGGTCTTTCTGGCCGCAGTGGCATTTTTTGTCTTGGTTACCGTGCTTGCTTGGCGTAACGGGCGGGATTATTGCAACCATGTCTGCCCGGTAGGGACATTCCTGGGCTTGCTGTCGCGTTATGCCTGGCTGCGGCCTGTCATTCATGCGGAAAAGTGCAAGGATTGCAAGCTTTGCGAACGCTCGTGCAAAAGTTCTTGCATCGACATAACCCATCATCAGATCGATTACAGCCGGTGCGTAAGTTGCATGGATTGCGTTTCCCAATGCAAGTTCGACGCCTTGCATTTCGAGCCTTTCCGTTGCGGGAAAGAGGCGCTTCCGGCAGAAGGGAAAAGCCAGGATGTGGATGCTTCGCGTCGTCGTTTCCTGGGGACATCGGCTTTTCTCCTGGCGGCCGGGAGCGTGGCTAAGGCGCAAAGCAAGGTGGACGGAGGCCTGGCCGATATCATCGACAAGAAAGCGCCTGCGCGGCAGACCCCGGTAACGCCTCCGGGTTCTTTGGGCCAGGAACATTTCCGGACGCACTGCACTTCTTGCCAGCTTTGCGTTTCGGCTTGCCCGAACGGGGTCTTGCAGCCTTCTTCCGAATTGGAAACCTTCCTGCAGCCCGAAATGCGGTACGAAAGCGGGTATTGCCGCCCGGAATGCACCCGTTGCGGGGAAGTTTGCCCCTCGGGTGCCATTCGCCCCTTTTCTGCAGCCGAGAAGACTTCCATGCAAATCGGGCATGCGGTCTGGATTCCGGAAAACTGCGTGGTGCTGACCGATCATGTCTCTTGCGGGAATTGCGCCCGTCATTGCCCGGCGGGGGCGATTACGATGTATCCCATGCAGGGGGAAGGTTCCGGTTCCGCCGAGGTCCCGATGGTGGATACCGAACGGTGCATCGGTTGCGGGGCCTGCGAGAATCTCTGCCCGGCCCGGCCATTGAGCGCTATTTACGTGGAAGGGCATCAGCAGCATAGGACAATTTGACGGGATCTAAAAACCTCAGACATGAAAGAAGCAAGAAGCAAAAAGGGCGAGGAGGGAAACGGCATGGATCGGCGGGATTTTCTCAAAGTCCTGGGAGGCGGAGCGGCCCTTGCCGCGGCCGCTGTCTCGGGCTGCGCTCCGGGGAAAAGGAAGATGGGAGAAAGCGGTTCGGGGGAAGGCATGACCTACCGGGTCAATCCGAATACAGGCGACAAGGTCTCTTTGCTGGGTTACGGCTGCATGCGATGGCCGATGCGCCAGGGCGCGGACGGGGAGGAGATCGATCAGGAACGGGTGAATGCGTTGGTGGATTACGCCCTTGCGCACGGGGTTAATTATTTCGACACATCGCCCCGGTACGTGCGCGGTACCTCCGAAAAAGCCACGGGAATAGCTCTTTCCCGCCATCCGCGTGAAAGCTATTTCATTGCCACGAAGGCTTCGAACATGGACAGCAGCCCCGAAATCCGTTCGAGGGAAGGCTCGATTGCCATGTACCGCAAGTCTTTCGAGCTGATGGGCGTGGATTATATCGATTATTACTTGCTGCATACGGTGGGAAACGGCGGCATGGCCAACTTCGAGAACCGGTACTATGAAAACGGCATGCTGGATTTCCTTTTGGAGGAACGCCGCTCCGGCCGGATCCGCAACTTGGGCTTTTCTTTCCACGGCGATATAAAAGTCTACGATCATTTGCTTTCCCGCCACGACGAGGTGCATTGGGATTTCGTCCAGATACAGCTCAATTACGTGGATTGGAAATACGCCTCGGGCATGAACACGCCGGCGGAGTACCTCTACGGGGAACTGGCGAAACGGGATATACCGGTGGTGGTGATGGAACCTCTCTTGGGCGGCAGGCTGGCTTCCTTGCCGCAGCATTTGGCCGCTAAATTGAAACAGGCCCGGCCAAAAGACAGCATTGCTTCTTGGGCTTTCCGTTACGCGGGAAGCTTTCCAAAGGTCCTGACGGTCTTGAGCGGCATGACGTACATGGAGCATTTGCAGGACAACGTGAAAACGTATTCCCCCCTGGATCCGTTGACAGAAGAAGAGTTCGCTCTCTTGTACCAGACGGCCGATACCATGATGAAGCTTTCTTCCATACCCTGCACGGCTTGCCAGTATTGCATGCCTTGTCCTTACGGTTTGGATATTCCCGGGATATTCACGCATTACAATCGTTGCGTGAACGAGGGGAATGTGCCCGGGAGCTCGAAGTCTCCCGGTTATGAAAAAGCCCGTCGGGCCTTTTTGGTGGGGTACGACCGGAGCGTGCCCCGTTTGCGGCAGGCCAGCCATTGCATCGGTTGCAACCAATGCGTGGAGCATTGCCCGCAGACCATCGACATTCCTGCGCAGATGCACCGGATCGACAGGTTCGTGGAGGATCTCAAGCAGGGACGGCCGTTCTGAATTTTACCGTTTCGGAAATGATAAAGGAAGAAAACAAGCGGGAATGCTTGCGTTTGCTGGAAGAGCTTGGCTGCTCTTGCGTCATTGCCTCCTCGGACGGGATACATGCAGGGTGGCGGCGCGGCGTGGCCGATTTGCATGCTTGCTATGAAGAAAGCCCGGAACGGCTCCGGGGCGCGTTCGTGGCCGACAAGGTTGTAGGGAAAGCCGCCGCCGCATTGCTGGCCCTTGGGCGGGTGGAAGAACTGCATGCCCGGGTTTTGAGCCGTCCGGCTGCTGCATTGCTGCGGTCGAACGGGATCCGTTACACGGCCGATGCGGAAGTTCCTCATATCATCAACCGCAAGGGGACGGACTGGTGCCCTTTGGAAAAATTATGCGACCATGCGCCCGATGCCCGGAGTTGCCTGCCGGTTATCCGTTCCTTTTTGGAGACGATGGCAAAAGCGGAACCGGGAAGGGGTTCGGAAAAGCGGCTGGAAAAAGTTTCGGGAAAGGCGCTGGAAAACGAACCGTGACGTTGACGGGGGCCAATGTCCGGGAAGTTCCTCAACGGCCTTTCTTGGCTGGAAAACGAACCGTGGCGTTGGCTGCAAGCCGGCCGGCCTGCAATTCGGGGAGGGAGAGAAGGCCCTCTCCGTCCGGCCCTCCGGCCCGGCGGCAGGGCGCTTTGCGGGGACAAGGCAGGCCGGGAAATTGAATTTTGTTTAATTTTGAGCCGTTTTGTTCGGGCTTGCCCGCAAGGCGGCAGGGAAAATAAAAGGGAAAATGAAAGGAACAAATGCGCAGGAGGCTTCGGCCCGGTTTTACTCGCTCGATTTCACGCAGGTGAAAACTTACCTGCTGGCATTCCTCTTCGTGGCAGGGAACGTGGTTTTGCCGCAGCTTTGCCACTTGATGCCGCAGGGCGGCATGATCTGGCTGCCGATTTATTTTTTCACGTTGATAGGGGCTTACCAATTCGGCTGGAAGGTGGGGCTTCTTGTGGCGGCGGCTTCTCCGGTGGCAAATTCGTTGCTGTTCGGCATGCCGGATCCGGCTTTGCTTCCGGTTATCCTGGTCAAGTCGTCCCTGTTGGCTTTTGCGGCGGCTTTTGCGGCTAAGCGTTATAGGAAGGTGACGGTACCGGTATTGCTGCTGGTGGTTTTGGCTTACCAGATTTCGGGAGGGCTTTTCGAATGGGCTTTTTCCGGAAGCCTCGATGCGGCTTTGCAGGATTTCCGCTTGGGCGTTCCCGGAATGGCCTTCCAGATTTTGGCCGGATATGTCCTGTTGGGCCTGTTGTCCGGGCAGTTTAACAAGAAATAAGATGGAAATGCTTTTGTTAGGAGGCTTGGGGCTTCCCGAACTGATCGCGATAATCGTGGTTGTTTTGCTTTTTTTCGGGGCGCGGAGGATTCCCGAACTGATGAAAAGCATGGGGAAAGGCGTGCGCAGTTTCAAGGAAGGCGTGAAGGGCCTTGATTCCGAGATGGATGAAGAATCGCTTTCCGGGAAGGATTCTTCCGGAAAAGACGCAGCAGGGAAAGGGGACCTTTCGGCCGGTTCCCAAAAGAAATAGGCGGTAGCGTTTATGGAGAGCGGCGCGGAGCAGGCGAGGAAAATGTCTTTTTGGGATCATTTGGAAGTGCTTCGCGCATATATCCTGCGGATCGTCTTGGTCTGCTTGGCTTTTGGGATTGCGGCTTTCTGCTTGAAAGCGTGGTTGTTCGATATTCTTCTTGCTCCCGGTCGGGATTCTTTTGTCACTTACAGGCTTTTGGAACGGGCGGGCCGTCTTTTTTCGCCGGATGCCGGTCCGGTTCGCTTCCAAGTGGATCTGATCGGCACGGGTTTGACCCAGCAATTCATGATCCACATGAAAGCGGCTTTCGGCTTCGGCTTTTTTTGCGCGTTCCCTTACGTGCTTTATTGCCTTTTCCGCTTCGTCTCCCCGGCTCTGTACGCCCAGGAACGCCGCTATGCCGTCCGTTTGGTGGGTTTGGGTTATCTGATGTTCGTCCTGGGGGTCTTGCTGAGTTATTTTCTGGTTTTCCCTTTGGCTTTCCGTTTTTTAGGCACATACCAGGTGGATGGTTCGGTAGCAAACCTTATTTCGTTGCAATCGTACATGAATACATTCCTGGTCTTAAGCCTGATGCTGGGCTGCGTGTTCGAGATACCGGTGCTGGCGTGGCTTTTTGCCAAGATGGGGCTTTTGAACGGGGGCGTCTTGAAGAAATACCGGCGATACGCCGTGGTGGCTATCCTGGTGGTGGCCGCCGTGATAACGCCTACGTCCGATGTCTTTACCCTGATGCTGGTTTCGTTGCCGATGTGGCTCTTGTACGAACTGGGCATCATCGTGGCATGCCGGACAAGGCCTTTTCGCCTGCAGCGCGGCGAGGAGGCGCAGGGCGTTTAGTTGGCCCCTAAGATTTTGGCCGCTTCGGAAAGCGGGGGAACCACTTGTTTCTTCCGCGACATCACGCCGGGAAGGGTGATGAGGTTGCGGGCGGTGTCTTCTTTGAACGCTTCTTCGATGAGGCTTTTGGGCTCGCCCGAGAAAAGCAAGGTGGAATACTCTTCCAGTACATTGGTTATCATGACAATGGAAACATCGAACCCTTCCCGGGCGCGCATGTTCTCAAGTTCTTGCAGGATCTCGTCCTTGCGTTGGGCCAGCTGGGTTTTGTCCAAGACGGAGCATTGGCTGATGCTGAACCGGTAATGCCCGATGAGGAATTCCTTCATGTCGTTTTTCACGATTTCGTCCGGGCTCATGTTGCTTATGTCCGAACCGGCTTTGAGGAGTTCCATCCCGTAGGTTTCAATGTCGACACCGGCTATCTTGGCAAGGTAATGCGCCATTTCCTTGTCGTGCGGCGTGCAGGTGGGCGACTTGAAAAGGACGGTGTCGGAAATGATGGCCGAGAGCATGAGGCCGGCTATTTGCGGAGGGATGGCTACCTGCCGGTGTATGTGCATGTCGGCAATGATGGTGCAAGTGCAGCCTACCGGGTCTTGGCGGGTGTAGATGGGTTCGTCGGTCTGGATGCCGCCCAAGCGGTGGTGGTCGATGATTTCTATGATCTGCGCTTTTTCGACCCCTTCCACGGCTTGGCTTCGTTCGTTGTGGTCGACCAGGATGAGTTTTGTCTTCTCGGGGACCATGGCTTTTTCGCTGCTCACCATGCCGATGAGCTTGCCGTTCTCGACAACCGGGTAGTAGCGGTGCTTGTGCTTTTCCATCCGGGCTTTGATGTCGAGCAGGAGTTCGGTGGGCTTGAACCCGATCACATCGGTCTGCATGATGCGGGAAATAGGGACGCATTGGTTGATGAGCCGGGCGCAAGTGTACGTGTCGTGCGGGCAAGACAGTACGGTCACTTTATGTTCCCGGGCGGTTTCGATCACGCGCGAATGGATATCCCCGTTGCCGGTCACGATAAGGCAGGCTATCTCGTTGCGGATGCAGGCGAGCATGATGTCGGGTATGCGGTCGCCCACCAGGACCACGTCCCCGGCTTTCACATTGTCGCGGACGGTCTGTATGCTGCCGGCGGCAATCCGGACTTCGCCGCAGACGATGGGATTCCCTTCGCTTTCCACTACGGGCCGGGCATCGATGACCGACTGTATGTCGCCCAAGGCTATATGCGTGTCGGAGAAGCTTTGCATGCCCAAGTCCTCGAAATAACGCTTGGCCACGTCGCTCACCGAGACGATTCCGGTCAGGTCGTTGTCGTCATTGACCACGGGAATGGATTTTACGCCGTCTTTCCGCATGATGGCGGCTAATTCCCGGAGGTTCTGCTTCTGGTTGATGGTCAGGGTCCAATCGATGAGCACGTCTTCGACCCGGGGATAGACATCGGTGAGCAGGAGCGGTTCCTGCATGTGGAAGTAATTCAGGGCGAACCGGGTTTCTTTATTGATTTTTCCGGCCCTGGCTGCTAGGACGTTCATGCCTAATTCGGTCTTCAGGTGAGCATAGCAGATAGCCGCGCAGATGGAATCCGTGTCGGGGTTGCGGTGGCCGATGGCGTAAACGGGACGTTCTCTTTTCATGGAATGCTGGCTTGCGGGCAGGAGATCCGGTCTCCTTTTCGGTTTTAAACGAGAAGCTAAATTAAGAAATTCTTCGGCATGGCGTGTGGAACCGCTTGCTCCTTTGTCAAGGGAAACAGTTTTTTTGAAGGCTTTTTCGTGAGCCGGCCATGCCCTGCCGGTTGTTTTTTTGCCATCGTTTTTTTTTGCCACCGGCCGGCTTCCTGTTTGCTGTTTCGGGCGGTTTTCCGAACTTTGGCCGGTTTGGAGGCGGGCTTGCTTGCATAAGCGCGGGCTTTGCAGCGGGCAAAAACTTTTGCAAGATGGTTGGTACAGGAAAAGACGGGCGGGCGTGCAGGGCCGGGTTTGCCGGCGGGCGCGGTCATGGCAAGGCGGGCGGGCCGGGCAAGGAGGGCCCCGGGCGTTCGCCTCGCGAGGAAAGGGAGTGTCTTGGATGCACGGAAGATACGTGAGTCCCGCTTGTTTCCCGAGAGGTGGAATGCCACCCTTGGCAGCCTTTCCTGCCGGAAGGAGCCCGGCTTTTGCTGCTGGGGAGTTTCCCGCCGCGGGCGTCCCGGTGGTCGATGGATTTCTTTTACCCGAATTGGAACAACGACATGTGGCGGGTCTGGGGGCTTTTGTACCGGGGAAACAAGGATTATTTTGCTTGCCCCGGGAAGAAGAAGTTCGATCGGGAAAAGATCGAAGCGTTTTGCCGGGAGAAGGGGATCGCTTTGCATGATACGGCCGAAGCGGTTGTCCGCTTGAGAGGCAATGCTTCGGATGCTTTTCTGGAAGTTGTCCGCCCGGTCGATGTGGGAAAACTGCTGGCCCGCTTGCCGGACTGCCGTTCGGTGGTGGCAACGGGAAAGAAAGCGACCGAAGCCTTGCAGGAACAAATGGGGTTTCCCGCCTTGGAGGTGGGCGGTTGCTGCCAAACGGAGTTCGAGGGCCGCAGGATAGCGGTTTGGCGGATGCCCTCCACTTCCCGCGCTTACCCGCGCTCCCTGGAATGGAAGGCAAGTTATTACCGGAAGGTCTGGGAGGGCGTTTCCTCCGCCGATGCTGTCTGACGAGGCTGCCTGGATTACGTTTGCGCGGGAACAGGCGGGGGGAACGGGTGCCGGGATGCCAAGATGCCAAGGAGGCGCATCGCATGATGTTTCGTACCTTTGCGGCCAAGGCAAGGCGGGGACGGGGAATTCGAATGGATGGAGGCGGCATGTTTTATCGGCTCATTGGAAATAAACGGGACGGGTGATTTGCCGCATTGAAAATCTTCAAGGCGGGAAGGAATTGCAGCGGATATGGGCCGCTTGTTGGAATTCGAATGCGGGGCCTGCGATTCATTGGTGCAATTGATTAAGGTGTAATGGATTCATAAAAGTTGTTGCAAATGAAGAGGACGGGAGTGAGAACCGGGATTCTTTTTGGAACCGGGAGTCTGTTTTGGAAAACGGCGGAATGGTTCGATTCATTGCGGAAGGGAGGGCTTGGCGCCATGTTCCTGTTGGCATCGGTTCAGCCGCTTTTCTCTGTCGAACCGGAGCCGGGACCCGTGCCGGAGCCGGATGCGGAAACCTCCTTCTGCCGTTTGGCGTTGCAAGAGCGGATCTGGCTTTCGGAGCCAGGAGGAGCTTCGTGCCGCTTGTCGGTATCGATGGATTTCTTTCCGGACGAATGCCAGCGCACGGGAAAAGGTCCGGACAGGCCTTCTTTTGCCGGGATGAACGCCGCCATTTCCCGGATCGCTTTCGGGCTGGGCGAGACGGAAGGAAGGGCTTTCCTGTCGGATGCGGCTGCTTTCCGGGATAAAACGGCCGAAACCTACCGGAAAGGGGCCGGGGCGGTATATGCGGAGTTCCCGCATTCCTCGAGCCTCGATTATTTTTACCGGATCGAAGGCCGGATTATCGATACGGGCGTTTATTTCTGGACTTACCGGATCGACGATACCCGTTTCACGGGGGGCGCTCATCCGCAGAAAGAAGCGCATTGCCTCAATTTCGGACCCGGGGGCTTGCTGGGTTTGGCGGATGTCTTCGGGGAAAATGCCGAAGAACGCTTGCTTCCTGTCCTGTTGGAGGCCTTGATGGACCAGGAGGGGGTTTCGGATACGGCTCAGTTGTCCGGGAAATCTTATTTCCTTGACCGGTTTTTCGTGAGCGAGGATTTTTATTTTGAAGGCGGCCAGGTGCATTTCCTTTACAATCCTTACCAGATAGCGCCCTATAGCAAGGGCCTTATGGAGATTTCCGTTCCGGTGAGCACTTTGCGCCGGATGGATTTGCTGAAGAGGTGATGTTTTTCATTCTTGTTTTGCAGGTGGCGGGTGCTTGCGGTTGGCTTTTCTCGGGCGCGGATGCAGGGATTCGATGATGCCGGAAAGCCTGGTGGCGGCCCGGAAGGCAATGCCGCGCTGCTTTTGCTTTTTTCTCTTTTTGGCTTACTTTTGCAGCATTGGCAAGCAGGGAAAGTTGGCAGAGTGGTCGATTGCGGCGGTCTTGAAAACCGTTGAGGTGAGAGCCTCCGGGGGTTCGAATCCCTCACTTTCCGCAAAATCCGTGTTGTTTAGTCTGAGAAATTAATTGTTTATACGGATTCGTCTTTGAAAGCCGGCACAAATGCGGCATGTTTTTTTTTGAGCGATCCGGCCCGCCCGGGTAACGCTTCAAGAAAATGCCCGTTTCACGGATTTTAGATTTCCGTCATGCGGGAGTCTTTTCCCGGGGAGATAAGGAAACACGGTTTCGCGGACAATCGGGCAGGCATCTGTGCGGCCGGAGCAACCCGGCATCTTCGATTTCCGCTTGCCGGGCACCGTGCCGGGGTCCGGGCGAATTTTCTTGCGCATTCAGGGTGGATTGCTTGCTGCGGGCGGCGGGCGCCTTGTATGGAGTGCCGGCGTTTTTGCCTACATTTGCATGGCGGAAGCGGGTTCGCGCCGTGCGGGAATAAAACTTTTCGCGGTTTGTGCTTGCCGGGCTTGCGGGTCGTAAAACGAGTTTTTTCATGCGTATCCTGAATCGTTTGTTCCATAACAAGCCGATCAAGCTCTTCTGGTATTTCCGGTGCTTCATAGGGTATGCCCTCCCGGCTTCGTTTTTCCGGAGACGTTTGCCGAGGGTATTGGCGCGGGCCAGGAAAAGGCCGGACTGGCCATACATCTGCCAGCGGGTCGACTATTACAACAAGCTGGAGCAGGCAAGGCTGCCAGAGGGAAAGCCGGCATTCCCCGTCGAAGGGCTTCCCGTTTTGCGGGATCACCGTTACGGGAAAAAGTGCAAAAGCACGTATTTTTTCGATACATACCGGTATACCCGATGGTTTCCCGCCTGCTTGCATTGGGCCTACGAGTTCGGCGACATAACCCATGTCCCGGCTGTGCCTTCGATTGTGAAGAGCCGGCCTTTGCAGGGAGACAATCGCAACTCGGTGATCATGAAATTGGACAGCCTGCGTCATTTCGTGTTCCTGAAGGACGATAAAGCATTCAAAGACAAGCAGGATCGTGCCATTTTCCGGTTGGAAGTACGGGGACGGCCGCATCGGGTGGACTTTGTCAGGAAATATTTCGGGTCTGAAATCTGCGATACGGGTATTTCATCGCCCGTGGAAGGGCTGCCCTTGGAATGGGTCAAGCCGCATATTTCCATGTACCGGCATTTGGACTACAAATTTGTCATGGCATTGGAGGGTTACGATGTGGCGACCAACCTCAAATGGGTAATGTCCTCGAACTCCCTTGCGGTGATGCCGAGACCGAAGTACGAGACCTGGTTCATGGAAGGGACCTTGGTTCCGGATTACCATTATGTGGAAATCAAGGACGATTACAGCGATTTGGCCGAAAAACTCGCTTACTATGCCGCGCATCAGCAGGAATCGGAGGCGATTGTGGCCCATGCCCATGAATACGTAAGGCAGTTTCTCGACAAAAAGAGGGAAAAAATCATTTCGCTTTTGGTCTTGGAAAAATATTTCCGGCAGACAGGCCAGATTTGACCTCTTCGCGGAAGGAAGGACGGACGGAAGGAAGGATCCGGCGGGGCGTTTCCAGAGGAAAGAGGCGTTTTGAGTTGAAAGGCAGCGCTTCGTTCTCCAAGCCCGCCGCGGGGCGTTTCCAGCGGGGAAAGGCATTCTGAGTTGAAAGGCAGCGTTTCGTTCTTCAAGCCCGCAACGGGGTATTTCCAGCGGGAAGCAGCGTTTTAGGGCGGCGATGCCTTCGTTTGCTGCCGGTGGGAGGGCCCGATCCGGAGCCGACGGGGCCATGCGCAGCGGACAAGGGGGAGTCCCGGATTGGATTACAAGCAGCTTTCCAGCAAAGGCGGGATGGCTATCTGGCCGCAATGAAGCTCCGCAAGAAGTTCGCGTCCTTTCCGGCTCAAGGAAAAATACATTTGCCTTCGATCCGTTTTCCCCAGCACGCGGGTGATGTATCCTTTTTCCTCGGCATTGCGTATCACTTTCGAGGTATTGGAAGCGCTCAGGCCCAGCAGTTCGCCTAATTTCCCCGAGCAAAGGAATTCTTCTTTTTCAAGGCTGCACAAGAGCATGCCTTCATTGAGGCAGATGCCGTATGTCTTTTCGAAACGGGCTTCAAATTCGTTGACCGCCCGTTGTATGTCGCGTATCCGGCACAGTGTGTTCATTTCTTTTCGAGGAAATTGTTGGCGGGTGTTCAGGGGAAGGCCTTGCGGCGGGAAACGCCTCTCGATCCGGCCGCAAGGCAAGCAGGCTCGATGCTCTCTGCTTTGGCAAGGAGGATTTACTTGCCGAGCAGGATGCTGTCGATGGCTTCTTTCAAGGTGGATTTCGGAAGAGCGCCCTGCGCCATTTGCGGGGCTCCTTCCATGGGTACGAACAGAAGGGTGGGGATGGAACGTATGCCGAAAGCGGCCGCCAGTTCCTGTTCTTTTTCCGTGTCGATTTTGTAGATGTGGATTTGATCCCCGTATTCGGCCGCTAGTTCTTCGAGGATAGGCGAGAGCGCTTTGCATGGGCCGCACCAGGAAGCATAGAAGTCGATGAGGCAAGGCTTGTCGCCTAAGTATTTCCATTCTTGGGGGTTCGTTTCGAAATCGGCTACTTTTTTTAAAAAGTCGGCTTTGGTGAGATGGATGGTTGTCATGTTTTTTTCTTTTTGGGTTTGTTCGCTTGAGGTTCCGGTTTTCCCCGATGCGGCTTCTGCCGGGTTTTTGCTGGAGCAGGCTGCAAGCAGCAGGGCGGGAAATACCAAAAGCAAGATTTTTTTCATTTCAGGTGTTTATAAGGTTATTGTTTCGGGTTTATGGTTTCCAATGGAAACATTTGCAAAAGTACAAATATTTTCCAATAAAACAATATTCTATTGGAATTTTTTTTCAGGAGACGGAATAAGCTTGGCAGAAGCGGTTTTCGACTGCTTCAAAAGCAAAATGCAAGGGCATCTTGTTGCTTCGTTGAGGATTTTATGCGGAAAGTCGGCCCCGGGCTCGGGGTTCAAGCATCCTTGCTGGCGCTTGCCGGTATTCCTGCGCGGCAAAGCGGTTCCGGCCGGCTGCGGGACGGGATTGGCACGCGTGCGATTTGAGGCTTGGTCGGATCGAAGAAGGGCGGTTTCGTTCCGGCTGGTGGGAAACAGGCAATCCGATTGGATGTGGCCTCCCTTGGCGTCATTGAGGGGTAAATTCCGGATGCCGGCGGAACCCGGCGGGGCTTGGGAGCATGATGCCGCTTCCGGCCGATTTCATCGAGGAGAACCGCCGGACGGGACAGGCTTCCGCGGGAAAGCGGTTACCGGGTCAGTTCAAGGACGATATTGCCGGCCGTGTCGCAGAGAATGGCTTTCCTTTCCGAGAATTTTTTGTAAGAGCAGATTTCCTGCAAGGCTTTGAGCATTTTTTGCTCTATTTCCATCTCGGGACAAGCCATCATGGTGGAAATTCCTTGCCCGATGTGCAAGACAGAAGGTTTGCGGGCATCGTATTCTATCGGCGCGCTGTAGTTGTTGCAGCCGGTTTTTCCATATAGGGTCTTCTTCGATGAATTGAAAATCAAGTAGATGTTTTGGTTTTCCTCGATTTTTTCATCGTGGATCCGGGAAACATCCCATCGCCCGTCAAGCGGCTTCATCTTGTTGAGCGTCAATAGCGTGTTCCCGTTACGATCTTTCAATTCGAGCTTCTGGCCATGATTGGAGTCTTGTGAAAACTCGTAGGTGCAGGCTTTGCCGAGCATTTCGATGATCCGGCTTTCGGTTTCCGCCAAGGGGCAAGCCATTCGCGTGGAGGAAAGTTCCCGGAATTCGAGCTGGTTCTTGCGGGCTTTGAACCCGAACTTCCCGTTCAAGTAATTGCAGCCCGTATAGCCGGCTACGGATTTTTTCAGGCAGTCGAGATTGAGGCTGAAAAGCTTCTCGCTTTCCGGCAGGGTTTCGCCTTGCACTTTCAAAATCTGCCATTCGCCCGAAAGCGTGCCCATGGTGAGCGCTTTCTTGGAACCTGCTTGTTTAGGGTGGGCGGCTTCTGAAGCCTGGCCGGCAAGGAAGCCCGTAGCGAAGAGGAATAAAGCGGTTAAGAGATAGGCTTTCGCTTTCATGGCAGTAATGCTTTTTTTTATCTGGCCGGCTTTCCGGCGGATGGTTGCGGAGGGGCTGCATCCGTTTCTTCCGGCAAAGGGGGGGGGCGGTTTTCCGCGAGAGTCCCTTTCTGCCGGGGTTTGCATCGAACCCCGGAAACCTGGGCATCCGGGGCGGGCATCCACCTGCAAATTTACATCAAAAGCGTTGAAATTCGAGCGGGAATCAACAGGACGGCTTCCGGATATTATATTCCCGAAATGGGATAGAGGATGGTTAATTGATTGATTTCAAGTTTTGTTTTCTGAAAGATGATGGCTGATGGATTAAGCCTGGCGGTTCTTTTTCTGCGGCTTGCCTCCTTTTGCGCCAGGCGGTTTGCTGTATTTGCGGAATTTTAATTACTTTTACTCCTCATTTAGTATTTCCGAACCTTAAAAAGAAGAAGCACTATGAAAAAGTATGTTTGCGCTATTTGCCAATATGTCTACGACCCGGCCAAAGGGGATCCTGAAGGAGGAATCGCGCCCGGAACCGCGTTCGAGGATATTCCCGATACATGGGTTTGCCCGGTCTGCGGGGTCGGCAAGGAGGATTTCGAGCCGATGGACGAATAATTGCCGGATATCGAAAGCAAAGAAAGCCCGTTGCCAAGCGCGAGGGCTTTCTTTTTTTTGATGTGGCAGGGAAACGGGCGGGCATGGCGGATGAGCCGTTTTGCAAACCCGATCAAATTGAATAAATCGTACAAAAGATGAAGCCGGATATAGAAATCGCGCGTCAGACACCGCTGGAAAAAATCGAGGAAGTCGCGCGGAAGGCAGGGATAGACCCTGAAAGAATCTACCATTACGGGCATCATATTGCCAAAGTGGATATTTCGCAGATAGACGAAGCGAAGATCAAGGAACACAATCTCATTTTGGTGACCGCAGTCACGCCGAACAAGGCCGGGGTGGGCAAGACCACGGTGTCGATCGGGCTGGCTTTGGGATTGAACAAGATCGGGAAAAAGGCCATCGTGGCCTTGCGCGAACCTTCCTTGGGCCCTTGCTTCGGCATGAAAGGCGGGGCTGCCGGAGGCGGTTACGCCCAGGTGCTTCCCATGGAAAACATCAATCTTCATTTCACGGGCGATTTCCATGCCATCACTTCGGCCCATAACATGATAACCGCCCTGCTCGACAACTATATTTACCAGAATCGCAATAGCTGCCAAGGCTTGCGGGAAGTGAAGTGGAAGCGGGTGCTGGATGTCAACGACAGGGGGCTCCGCAACATCATAACCGGCTTGGGCTCGGCTACGGACGGGATCCCGTCGCAGACAGGCTTCGATATCACGGCCGCTTCGGAACTCATGGCCATCCTCTGCCTGAGCCGGGACTTGAACGACCTCAGGGCCCGTGTGGAGAGCATCTTGCTGGGTTATACCTATTCGGGAAGCGCTTTCACGGTAAAAGACTTGGGAGTTGCAGGGGCGATCACGGTCTTGCTCAAAGATGCTTTGCTGCCGAACCTGGTCCAGACGACCGAAAATACGCCGGCTTTCATCCATGGCGGGCCGTTTGCCAATATCGCCCACGGATGCAATTCGGTGCTGGCTACGAAAATGGCTATGACCTTCGGCGATTATGCCATCACCGAAGCCGGTTTCGGCGCGGATCTGGGGGCTGAGAAATTTTTTGATATAAAATGCCGCCAGACCGGCTTGCAGCCGAAGTTGAGCGTTATCGTGGTTACGGCCCGGAGCCTGAAGATACATGGCGGCGTTCCGGAACAGGATATGGCGAAGCCCGATATGGAAGCGCTCAAGCGCGGATTCTGCAACTTGGACCGCCAGGTGGGTATTTTGCGGCATTTCAATCAGAGCGTGGTCGTGGCCTTCAACAAGCACGGCGATGACACGCAGGAGGAAATCCTGGCCGTGCAGGAGCATTGCCGGAACGAATTGGGCGTTGGCTTTGCGGTCAACGAGGCTTTCGCAAAAGGCGGGGAGGGGGCTCGGGAACTGGCCGAAGTGGTGGTCGAAACCATTGCGGAGCATCCTTCCGGGCCGTTGAAGTTCGCCTACGAGAACACGATGGGCGTGAAGGAGAAAATCGCCATGCTTTGCCGCGACATTTACGGCGCGTCGGATGTTTCGTATGCCAGTTTGGCCGAAAAGAAAATCAAGCAGATTGTGTCTTTGGGCATTTCCGACTTTCCTATTTGCGTGGCCAAGACGCAGTACTCGTTCTCCTCGAACCCCAAGGCCTTCGGCGCTCCCTCCGGATTCGAGCTCAAAGTCCGGGATATCGTTATCAACCGGGGCGCGCGCATGCTGGTGGTGATTATGGGCGAGATGATGCGCATGCCCGGATTGCCGCCGGAACCCCAAGCGATGCATATCGATTTGGTAGACGGCTTGATTGAAGGTTTGAGTTGAGTTTCTCTCCGCTTTCCTTTTCCCGCCTTTCGCGCGAAGCGCTTCCTGCCGGAAGGCGTAATCGGCAAGGAATGGATTCCGGGAAAGGCGGGTTGCGGGGAAGGCGGATTCCTTTGGGACATCCGTCCAGCGGGCGATGGTTTCCGGTCCGAGCTTGCTTTCTGCTGCGCGCTTGCATGCGCGTCGTTTTCCGGAAAGCCTCGAAAGATTGAAGGAGGCAAGGCCCCGTTTTGGTTTTGCGGCAAGGTGCCGCGTTTATTCAAGCAGCCGCGTTTATTCGAACAGAGGTAAAAGGATTCTATGGCAGCGGGTCGTTTCATGGGAAAGAGGCGGGATGCAGGCTGGTATTGCATGGCGGGGGCAAGCGCCCTTTACCTTGCAGGGGCTTTTTTGCTGAGGGAGACGCCTTTTTTCTGGGATTCTGTTTCCATTCTTTCCGATCCTGCCACATTCCTGTACGAGAACCGTTTCACGGATTTTTCTTTCCCGGAAGGAAGCGTGACCGACAATCTGCCCCTTTCCATGCTGCTGGCTTTCTGGTGGATGATATTCGGCCGGTCGCTTCTTGCCACCCACCTTTTATTTGCCTTGTTCGGCCTGGCGCTTCTTTGCCAGATTTATAAATTATGCGTTTCCGTTCTGGGCGGGAAGAATCCGGAGGCTTTGCCGTGGGTTTTCGCATTGGTGGTTTCCGACACCACGCTGGTGACGCAGATTTTGATTCCCATGTTCGATCCCGTCCTTCTGCTGGCGGCGATCGGGCTTTTGCGTTCCCTTTTGGAGGGGAAGAAGGCCGGCGTCCTCGCGGCATCGATCGCTTTGGCCATGTTGCGTTCGCGCGGGGTGATCCTGCTTTTCGCTTTGGGTTTGTTCGAATTTTTGCATCGTTGCGGAAGCGAGGACGGGAAGTTCGGGTTCGATGTTTTGCGGCGGAATTTCTTCAAGAATGCCCCGAAAGCATTGGCCGGAAGCTTGGCGTTGTTCGCTCCTGCCATCGGAACAGCGGTTTTGTTGCTGGCCTTGCAGGCGCATTTGCAGCAGGCGGTATTCGGTTTTTCGGCCGATTCGCCTTGGCAGATTGCCTCTGCCGGGCAGATAGCGCGCAATGTCCTGGCTTTGCCTCGCTTCCTTTTGGATTTCGGGAAGATTTTCATCTGGGTGGCTGCGGCCGGGCTGTTTTTCCGCTTCGGCCGGAAGCGTTTCTTGAAAGCGGTCCCGGCTACCTTGCTGCTGGCCTGCTTGTGCACGGGAGGAGTCTTGGCCGCCATGACGCTGCCATTCCGTAATCCGTTGAGCGGGCGGTATTTCTTGCTGTTCTTCTTGCTTTTTGCCTTGTTTGCGGGCAAGATGGTCTTTTCCCTTTTGCCCGTATCGAAAGCCCGATGGGTTTCGCTGGGTCTGATCCTGTTGCTTTGGGGCGGGCATGCCATGCGCTACCCGGAAGGCATGGCCGTTTCTTGGGACAGCACGTTGGCACATCTGCCTTATTATCCTTTGCGCCAGGAAGCGGTTGATTATTTGGAAGGCAAGGGTGTTCCGCCGTCCCAAGTCAGGGCGTTTTTCCCGTACGACAAGCCTTCCGATGCGGTTTGCTTGAACGGGAAAGAAGCCGGGAGGGTCGCGTTCGAGAAGTTCTCCGGTTCGAGGGAAGCGCCGTATGTCCTTTACAGCAATATTGCCAATCTTTCCGGCCGGGAGGCGGCAGGCATCGATTCGGGTTATGTGTTGGAAAAACGGTTCTCGCGCCATGCCGTGTATTTCGAGCTCTGGAGCAGGAAAGAGGCTTCTTTTGCAGAAACGGGCGACCGGCAAGACGGGCAAGGCAATGACGAGCAAAGGCAATGACGGGCAAAGGCCCATGGGAAAAGGTCGATTCCCATCGGGCAGGCAAGGGGGGAAAAGCGCGGGGTTCAGAATTTGTAGCCGACCCGTGTCCGGGAATCGGCCGGGATGATTTTGCTTTCCACGCCCGTTTTCCGCAGGAGGCTTACCAAGAGCAGGATTTGGTCGAAGTTGAGGTCTCTGGAGCAGAAGACGACTTCCCCGATCCGGTTGACCAGGATTTGCTCTTTCAGCGCATTGAGGGCATCGCGGGGCTGCAAATGGAAGATATGCCCGGCAGGAATCCCTTCCGCTTGCAGGATTTCTCCTACCCGTTGGTATTCGGGCAGGCTTCCCACCACTAAATAATGCTTGCTTTTCCGCAACGACAAGGGGAAGCTTTTCCGGAAGAGTTTGGAATAGAGGAGCCGCGACAGGCAGGCGGCGCAGAGGCAGAGGATTCCGCCGGCAACGGCCATGAAACGGCTGAATTGCCATTGGGGCCCCGACAAGGCGCTCAATATGAGGAACCCTGCCATGCCGGAAAGGAAGCCTGCAGCGGTTCTCTTGAGCGAGACCGGGCTCCGGTAGGCGCCCCAGGCGAAGCAAGCGGCTACGAAGAGGACGGAAAAGACCGGCAGCACCACGTTGCGGTAGACATCGGGGTAATAATGCGGGTTATGGAAGAACGATGCCGCCCAGGCGCGGGAAAGCAGCAAGAGCAAGCCGTAGCTGATGAAAAAGTCGGAGACCGGCAGCAGCACGGCTTTCACGAGCCTTGCAAGGAGGGAAAGGGACGCCCTTAGCCAGATCGCCAGGCGGATGAACTGGAAATAGATTCGGTAGCGGCCTTTCGAAAAATATTTCCGGGTAAAGATTTCCATGGCTTTGTAGAAGACCATGACATAGTTCAGGCTGCCTTTTTTCGTGGATTCCCCTTTGTAATGGATGATGCGGGTCTTGGGGAAATAGTAATTCCGGTAGCCACCTTCGAGGAGACGGTAAGAAAGATCGATGTCTTCCCCGTACATGAAATAAGTTTCATCGAGAAGCCCGATTTTGTCCAGCGCTTCTTTGCGCAGCATCATGAACGCGCCGGAAAGGATTTCGACCGGGTGCGGGGTGTCCGGGTCGAGATGCCCCATGTAATAGGCGGCAAAGCGCTTGGAACGAGGGAAAAGCCGGCATAGCCCCGTTATTTTGTAAAAAGCGGTCGACGGCGTGGGCAGCCCTCGTTTGGATTCTTTCAGGTATCGGCCTTGCCCGTCGAGCATTTTCACGCCCAGACCTCCGGCATCGGGATGCTCTTCCATGAAGCGGACGCAATTTTCCAGCGTATCGTTTTCCACCAGCGTGTCGGGGTTGAGCAGGAGGACGTACTTCCCTTGGCTGAGGCGGATGGCTTGGTTGTTGGCCTTTGCGAATCCGGGATTGTCCGGGTTGGCGATAAGCCGGACCCAAGGGTACTTGGAACGCACCATCTCCACCGACCCGTCTACCGAATGGTTGTCGACCACGAAGACTTCGAAATCCTTGCCGAGCAGAAGTCCCTTGCTTTGTTTCAGCGAGGAAAGGCATTGGTCGAGAAAGGATTCGACATTGTAATTGACAATGATGACCGATAAAAGCATGGCGCGAAGGTTGAATGGCGTTTTCTCCGGGAAGGCTTTTCAGGATTTTTTCGTTCCGGCGCAGTATGCACGGATCATTTCCAAGACAGGGACGGACACGAATCCTTCCGGATTCCCGCCGTGAGAGAGGACGTCGCGCACCACCGAGGAGTTGATGAAGCTGTAGCGGTTGTCGGTGAGCAGGAAGACGGTTTCCAGATCGGGTTGGAGAAGCTTGTTGGAAAGCCCTACGATGCGTTCGAACTCGAAGTCGGCAGCCGTTCTCAGCCCGCGCAGCAGGAAACGGATATGGTTTTGCCGGCAATAGTCCACGGTGAGGCTGGAGAAGCTGTCCGCTTCCACCTTGGGTTCGTCCTTGAAGCGTTCCCGGATAAAGGCGAGCCGGGTCTGGAGAGGGAACATGCAGCGTTTGTCGGCATTGATTCCGATGGCCACGATGATTTTGTCGAAAAGGGGCAAGGCTCTGCGTATCACGCTTTCATGCCCCAAAGTGATGGGGTCGAACGAGCCGGGGAAGACGGCAATCCTGAGGTTTTCCATTTTTCTTGCGGTTCAGCCAAGGCGAGCCGGAAGCAAATTCTATCATCCCGTATCGCCATTGGGCGTGTGTCTAGGGGTTGCGAAGATAGGGATAAAACCTGAGATAAGGGGCATGGTGCGGGATTAGTGTTTTTTGATGATGAACTTTCCGGAGATTGGCGTGGATTTGCCGTTAGGGGAGGAGGAAATGACACGGTAAATACAGACTCCCGGAAATGCAGACTCCCCGGCTTTGACCATATCGTGCTGGATTCAATCCGGATTCAAGATAATTCGCGAAGATAACAAAAACTCCCGGCGCGTCACCCCTTGAACGCGCCGGGAGGCGATTTCTGGCCGGTCGTGGCAGATGACCGCAAATCTTCGCCTGCTTGCGGATAATCATTGAACCTGCCGGTCTCGCAACAAGCTAAAAATTCCGAAGAACGAAATCTACCAATTTCTCTTTCCGATGCGCAATCTTTTCCTTGTCCCATATCGGCGAATCCTCTGTCATATCCACCACCTCGCGCTGCTGGGCCAATTGCGTGTAGCTTGCCCGCTTTTCGGCAAAGGGCCGGTTGCCCTCGGCGCAGTTGTGCGACTTGGACACTAACAGGTAGTTTTCCAAACAATCGACATACTGATTACGGAACTCCTCGTCGTATTCCGGATACCCTGTTTCTTCAGGCGTGCCGTCAGGCCGTGTCTGCGGAGCGATATGTTCCAATTCTGGCGATTCTATCGCATCGAACCGCATGGGGGAATAACCGGCTTTCCCTTGGGATTTCAGGTAATTCTCATATTTCCACAGTATGTATTTCGCCCTCCTTGGCTCTATGCGCCCTTGTATCGAATATTCCAGCTGCGTGTTGTTCCAATAGGCCCACCACCAAGAATCGGTCGTTCTCATCCGTTCTATCCTTTCTATTATAGGCCTTACGGAAGCGTTCTCTTTTGTGAAGGCTTTGAACACATCGTTAAGGCGCGAAGTGATATCGGCCCTCGTGCCGATAAGCGCATTCCTTAGCATTATGGATTCAAAACTCCTGCACAAGACACGGATATCCTCCAAGGAAATCCCGAATTGGTATGATTTCAGGATGAAAGGCATCACGGTTGCCGTGCTTCCCAAGGTTATCAGGCTATGGATTTCAAAACAGCTTTCGTCTTCCTTGAAAAAACGTTTCAAGTAAGCGAAATTCCAAGACAGCAGGTTGGTGAAATCCTTTATGAACCGTATGGAATCTTCGCCAGACAATTCCCGATCGATTTTATCGGTCGTATTCCACTCTTGCAAAGAATTAAAATACACTCGCAGCGTATACAACAGCACATCATCTTCATCCACATTGTTTTCGATGTATGAAATAGACTTGTATATCTCCTCGAATTTCTCCTTCACATTCCTTAACAAGTTTTCGGTTTCTTCTTTCCCGTAAAGATGAATGTTGTACATGAACCGGGATAATCTCCAGGTTCGATGGTTTCTTGCCCCTGTTGTTCTGGAATATGAACATTTGCACGGCATCAGACTCCCGCTTGACGCAATGGGTAGAACAGGATGCCTCAGAAACGATTTCAAGCATCCTTGCACAGTATGCGGCATCCTTGTTGTCAAAGTAAGTCCGCAAATAATCGAACGCTTTGACTATACGGTACTTGGAAGCAGTATCACAGCCTACGGTGTCCATCCGGCTTTGGTCTATGACATATTCCCGAAAGAAAACATTATCGTAATCGACAGTCGAGAACCTGTAAGTCGAGTTGCGCTTCACCATGTCCTCGTAACATTCCATTTCATTTTCTTCCAACCCATTCTTTTCCAATGCCAGAACCTCTTTCAAGCGAGAGAACAAGGCGGATAAAAATATGACTATGGTGGTAAGTCTTTGCTGGCCGTCCACTACTTCGTACACGCCCCCTCCTTTGTCGCTAAACAGGAAATGACCGAAATAATACGACTCGGCACCGCTTTTGGAAAAATCTTCCAAGTCGCGCACGAAAGTATTCACTTGGCCTTCCCTTTCCGAGTATGACAAAGCGGTTTCCCATGAATACGCCCGCTGGTAAGCCGGCACAACGACCTTGTTGCCTGCCAGCATCTTCCGAATAGTAGTAAAAGATTCCATAACTTTGAACTTTATTGAGCTACTTTAAAAAGTTAGACCTGCTAAACTCGTTCTAAAATAGCCATTCTATTAAAAAAAATCACTTTTCCAACTGTCTATTATTCCCGAACGATTGCTCCATCACTCAAATCCAAAGTCCCAATGCAACCTCCTCGCATAGACCACGAATATTGTCACGTCTATGCGTGGGCAATCTTTCCAATCCAATAATTCACTTTCGCCGCTATCGTACCGGCATCAGTCACTCTATCCGATATCGAAAGCTTATCGCCATCCCCCTCGGTGGTATTCTTTCCAAAACCACATAGTGACTGCTGTAATGGATTTGCACCTCATCCTGCCTTCCTATCCGAAGCAAGGTTTGCTTCAATTTGACAGGATCCTTTTCTTCATTGAGCAACTTTATAACCACATATCCGGTAGGCTTGCGCCTTCTGAGTCTTCAAAAATATCCAAATAAGGATTTCCCTCTTCCTGCAAAACGCTCTTGCAATGCAGGGTTCCCCAATACCACACGGTAAAATTCCAACCAGCTGCTTCTGCCAAAGAATTCTTCCAGCATGTCGTCCTGTGCTGATATGCTACAAAATCAAAATTTTACAACTTTTCTTATCCGTTTGTCCTTTTGTCCAACCTATCGTTTTCCTGGCCTGCGCGACCGAAGCCTGAAGCCCTTGGCAGGCCGCAGGATCCAGAACCCCTTGTACCCCAAAAGGAAACAGCCGATACTTTCCGCTCGTCCGCTTTAGTAGGTTCTGGTAAAACCCTTGGCCCGAACAAGGAAAAGCAGCCTGTGCCCTTTTCAGGGTACAAACCACCTCTCGACTTGTTATCCGGGGCCAAAACAAATTTGATGCGGTTGTCCTGAGGAAATGTTGGAAATTTGGATTTCCAATGTGTATGGAAATGGGTAAAGAGAGCATGGATTCCGGTTCGATTCCGGCAGAGATCCAGACTCTATCGATGGACGGTTTGCTGGAGTCCGATTCATTGGATAACAAGGCAATGGAAATCAAGCAGTCGTTTGCCCCGATAGAGGGCAAGGAGGTTAGGATTCTGATATTGGGTTCGATGCCGGGCGATGCCTCGATAGCGGCAGGCCAGTATTACGCCCATCCTCGCAACCGTTTCTGGCCGCTGATGGCCACGCTTTTGGGATGTGTCTTGCCGGTGGATTACGAGGTTCGATGCCGGATGTTGCAGGAACATGGCATTGCTTTATGGGATGTGGCCGGATCGGCGGTAAGGCCGGACAGCATGGATAGCGCGATGCGGGAGGAACGTCCCAACGACATTGCCGGCCTTATGGCGCGGCATCCAGAGCTGCGCACGGTGGTTTTCAACGGTAGGAAATCGGAGCAGCTGTTCGACCGGTTCTTCCAGCGGTTTCCGGATGTGCGGTATTTGCCGATGCCTAGCACCAGCTCCGCCAATGTCTCATATTCGATGGAGCGGTTGGTGGAACGCTGGAAAGAGATGTTCGGCATGGGACTTTGAATGCATGAAACTGCCGGACGCTATGCTTCCCGCGGGGCTGCCATCCAGGCTTCTTTCGTCAAGCGGCTCACGTGTTCGGTGCGGATGTCGTTGGTCAAGGGATAAAATTGGTCCTTGTCGGTATGGTGGTGCTTGAAGCCGCATTTTTCCTGGACACGCCGGGAATTCCCGTTCCCGTCGAAATGGCCGCACCATAAGGCCTTGAGTTGCAAATCCTCGAATCCATGCCGGATTACTTCGCGCACGGCCTCGGGAATCAGACCCCGTCCCCAGAACGGGGCTCCGATCCAGTAAGAGATTTCCCCTTCGTCTTCCGGAATAGGGAAATTGCTCTTGGAGCCGGTTATCAGCCCGATGCAGCCGATAGCCGTGTCGTCCCCTTTCAGGCAGACGGCAAAGACCCCTTCCTGGGCAAATACGGTTCGGATGACTTCCCGGCTTTCTTCCACGCTTTTATGCGGAGGCCATCCGGCAATCGGCCCTACACGTTCGTCTCGGGCATATGAATACAGGCTTTCCGCATCCGATTCTTTCCATGGGCGGAGGTGCAGCCTTTCTGTTGTCAGTTCCATGGTTTTGTTGTTTTCTGGCCTGCTGTGCTACCGTTCTTTCGCTGTTGCAGGAATGACGGCTGTTTGATTCAAAGACTGTTATCCTGCGAATGGGAACGGCCGCGATCCGTCTGATGGCCGGTTCGGGTTTATCGGGCAGCGAGGTATCTCCCCGTCAGGCTGTCCGGAGAGGCCGCGATTTCCTCGGGCGTGCCTTGGGCCACGATCCGGCCGCCTTCCTCGCCGCCGCCCGGGCCGAGGTCTATCACGTAGTCGCTATTGGCAATGACATCGAGGTCGTGTTCTATGATGACTAGAGTCGCCCCTAAGCTGATCAGTTTCTGGAATACCCGGATAAGCGTCTGCGTGTCGAGCGGATGCAGGCCGATCGTGGGTTCATCGAAGACAAAGAGGCTGTCGTCCTGGCGGATTCCCATTTCGGCGGCCAATTTCAGGCGTTGGGCTTCGCCCCCGGAAAGGCTGGTCGTGGCTTCGCCGAGGGTGATGTAGCCCAAACCGATCCGGTTGAGCGATTCCAAGCGCGATTCCAATGTTTTGTAGCGGGCAAGGGCCTTTTGGGCATCGGCTACATCCATTTTCATCAAATCGGGCAAGGAATAGCTCTTGCCATCGGCGGCCTCGTAGCGGAATTCTTCGGCTCTTTGCGCGTAGCGCGAACCATGGCATTCCGGACAAGGGATGTCCACATCGGGCAGGAACTGCACATCCAGGCTGATAGTCCCCGTCCCGTCGCAGACCGGGCAGCGCAAAGAGCCCGTGTTGTACGAGAAGTCGCTGGCCGAGACCGAGGCGGCCTTGGCGGCAGGCAGCTTGGCAAAGAGCTTCCGCAAATCGTCATGCACGTTGGCGTAGGTGGCTACCGTGGAGCGCACGTTCGCCCCGATAGGGGTGGAGTCGATCAGTTTCACGTTCCGGATGCCCTCGGCCCTGATTCTTTTCACATGGGCGGGCAGCGATTCCTTGCGGATCATGGTCTGGAGCGCCGGTACAAGGCTTTCGAGGATGCTGGTGGTCTTGCCCGAGCCCGATACCCCCGTCACAGCCACCATGCGGCCTTTGGGAATGCGGATATGGAGCGGCTGCACCGTATGGATCGGCCCGGTTTCCATCTCGATAGACCCTGAAGCGAACATGTCCTGCGCTGAAGCCTTTGGGCGAATCACATCGTTTTTTTTGTTGGATAGGAAAGGCCCGATCAGGGAACGGGAATCCTGTTCTATTTGCGGAACGCTGCCTTGAGCTATGATTTCCCCGCCTTTGGCGCCGGCTTGCGGGCCGAGTTCGATAATCCAGTCGGCCTGGCGGAGAATCTGCGTGTCGTGGTCCACCAAGAGTACCGAATTGCCATCGGCGGTCAGGTCTTTCATGACGCCGACAAGGCCGTTGATATTGACCGGATGAAGCCCGATGGAAGGTTCGTCCAAGACGTAAATCACGCCGGTGGTCCGGTTCCTGACGCAACGGGCCAGCTGCATTCGCTGGCGTTCGCCGGTAGAAAGGGTAGAGCCGGATCGGTCCAGGCTCAGGTAGGACAGACCCAATTCCAATAAGCGGCGGGACGTGTCGAAATAAGACTGGCTGATGCTTTCGCCCATTGGGCGCATTTCGCTGGGAAGCCATTCGGGGATGCCTTTGACCCATTCGTCCAGCTGGCGGAGCGTCATTTGGCAGGCTTCGGCCAAGTTGATGCCCCGGATGCGCGGGGCGAGCGCGGCTTCGTTGAGGCGGGTGCCTTGGCAGTCGGGGCAGGTGTCCTGCTTGAGGAATTTCTCCACGCGCTTCATCCCTTTGTCGTCCTTGACCTTGGAAAGCGCGTTTTCCACGGTGTAAACGGCATTGAAGTAAGTGAAATCCATTTCGCCCGATACGGCCGAGCTTTTGCTCTTGTACAGGATATGCTTTTTGGCGGCAGGGCCGTGATAGACAATGTCTTTCTCCTGCGGTGTGAGGTCCTTGAACGGAATATCGGTCCGGACACCCATGGCGCGGCACACATCGGTCATCAAGGCCCACATCAGCGAGTTCCAGGGAGCTACCGCGCCTTGGTCTATGCTCAGGTTCTGGTCCGGGACAAGGGTGGATTCGTCCACGCTCATCACCGTGCCGATGCCGCCGCATTTCTTGCAGGCGCCGCTGCTGTTGAAGGCTAAATCCTCGGCCGAAGGGGC
>CASEWE010000016.1:40064-77508 GCA_949291555.1 uncultured Bacteroidales bacterium | reverse complement strand
GCCGCCCGCCTCCCCGGACAGGGCTGCAAAGGTACGACCTTTCCTCGTCCCGGCAAAGCTTTTCCGGGATTTTTTTTCAAACAAATCGCAAGTCGCTGGGAACCACGTGGTTGATCCGGCGCCCCGACCGCGGCACCACCCCTCGCCCGCCAAGCCGCGCGCCGGCACCTATATATAATAAAGTATCCGGGACGATAAGGACGGGACGGCCAAGGCCGGACAGGACGGGACGGCCAAGGCGGGGCAAGGCCCGGGGAAAGACGGACAGGCCGGGACAGGCGCGCGGAACGGCCTCGAGACGAGACCCGAGGACGGAGCGGGAAGCCGGATCGCGCCCAAAGGACGCAAGCACGAAGAAACAGGTCTTGGAAAATGCCAAAAGCCACAAGGGATTCCAAGCAAGAAACACCTCCATCCCTCGCGCCCCGTTCCCGCCACGGAAACCCGCAAAGCCCCCAAGTCCAGCAAAAAGATTATTTTCGCGGGAACCTGCCGGAAAAAGCCCGACCGTCCCTGAAGGGAAAACGGCAGTTTCCGCAGCGTTCGCTTTTTCCGTATCGGACGCTCAAAAAAAAACAAACGCAATGGAACATTCCCCGCTCCAGACCCCTGAGATTTCCGTCATCATACCCGTCTACAACACGGAACCCTATTTGGAAGCCTGCCTGGAATCCGTCCGCAACCAGACTTTCCCGGATTTCGAAGTCCTTGCTATCAACGACGGATCTACCGACAACAGCATGGAAATCCTCCAGCGCTTTTCCCGCATCGACCCCCGTTTCCATTGCATGGAGACCGGGAACCAGGGGGTGGCAGCGGCCCGGGAAACAGCCCTTTCCCTTGCACGAGGGAATTTCGTCTGCTTCCTCGACAGCGATGACACATGGCAACCCGGAATGCTCGCGGAACTGCACAAAGGAATCAGCGGTTCGGGGCAGGCCTCCTACGATATTGCCGTTTGCGACTATGTCCGGATCCGTCCCGGCTATGCCGTCACCTGCAAGGAAAAATCCGCAAGCCCGCTCCACGGGCAAGAATTCCTCTTTGCGGTCTTAGGCCACAAGATCTTCCCTTCCCTTTGCGCCAAACTCTACCGGAAAAACCTTTTCGAGCACACGCAGGCATTCCCCTTCAAAATAGGCGAAGATACCTTGATAAACATCCAAATCGGCCTGAAGCAACCCAAGGTGGTCTTTTGCGACTATCCCGGTTACAACTATATGCAGCGGCCCGGCTCGGGAGTCCGGACCCCTATCGGCATCGAATACGCGGAAAATTATTGCCGAACCGTCGACAGGCTGCTCTCTCCCCTGCAAGAAGAAACAAGCCCTGAAATATTGGATTTTGCCCGGTCGATTTATTATTCGTGGTGGTATTTCGCCTATATGAGCAAAAGCCACAACCCTTGGCAAGGGAACTGCGGATTCGCACGGGAGACACGACGATTATTCCTTGAACACAAGAAACAACTCAAAATCTATTTTTCTTCCGCCCAACGGATCATGCTGCGCTTGGACGGGAAAAGAGCATTCCGCCCGGTCGTTTTGGCCATCGCTACCGGAAGAAGGCTTGCAACCAGCCTCCAACGCCGCTTGAGAGCAGGCGATCGCAAAAGCAATGCCGCCCTTCTCTCCTCATCCGAAAAAGGAGCAATCCCGCAAGAGCAGCCTGCCCCGCCCCGGCTTCCCTGAAAAAACCGGCCGGCTCCCGAAACCGAAGCCGGAAACCGCTCCCTACCCGGCGAAAAGCATGGGCGGCCTTTTCCGCCGATACCGGAAAAACCGGCCAAGCCTAAGAAACATGCAAGCCGCACTCCTTCTGCTCCGGATTTTCCCACCACCAGCGTCCCGAACGGACATCCTGGCCCGGAGCCACCGCCCTTGTGCAAGGCTGGCATCCTATGGACGGGTATCCCTTGTCGTGCAAGACATTGTAAGGGACCCCTTCCTTTTTGACATAATCCCATACATCGGCTTCCGTCCATGAAACCAAAGGATTGATTTTCAACAGGCCGTTTCCACCATCCCACTCCACGGCCTGCACCTGCTGGCGGGTAACCGACTGCTCGCGGCGCAAGCCGCACACCCAGGCATCCAATGTCTTGAAAGCACGGGCCAAAGGCTCCAGCTTCCGTACATGGCAGCATTTTTTCCTGAGTTCCAGACTCTTGTAAAACAAGTTCACCCCATCTTCCCGAACCATCGCCTCCACCGAATCGGCGGAAGGGAAAAAGACTTCCATCTTGATATGGTAATGGTCTTCCGTCCGGGCAATGAGCTGGTAGGTTTCAGGGAAAAGCCTTCCCGTATCCAAGGTGAAAATCCTGACCTCCGGATCGATCTTCACCATCATATCGGCAAGCACTTGGTCTTCCGCGCCCAAACTGGATGACAAAGCCAACCGCTCTCCGAACTTGCCCATGAAGAACTTCAGCAGTTCCTGGGGCGATGCCGTGGAAAATTCCTCGTTCCAAGCGTCTATCTGCTGCTGAGAAACCTGTTGCATGTATTCCTTTTTTTCGTTTCCGTTTTTCCTACTGTTCCCTTTTCCAACAAGCCGGAACAGGGCTTGTCAGCGAACCCGGATCGTGGCACCCGCCCGGATCCGGTTGCTGCGCATCCCGTTCAACGCCTTGATCCGCGAAACCGAAGTCCGGTATTTGCGGGCGATGGAGCTAAGCGTTTCACCCGAACGTATCCGATGGTAGCGGGCCCCGGACGCGGAGATCCCGTAAAGGGTATTTTTGCAAAGGGGGAACTCCTCCGCGATAAGTTCGTATTTTTCGAAATCGATCAGATGCTGCGCATCGATAGGAACCCCAAGGTAACGGACTTCGAAATGCAGGTGAGGCCCCCGGCTCCTGCCGGTGTTTCCCCCCAGTCCTATCGGCTGCCCGGCCTTCACCACCTGGTTGGGCTTGACGAGCAGCCGGCTCATGTGGGCGTAATAGGTCTCCAATCCGTTCTTATGGAAAATGATCACGATATTGCCGTAAGAGTAGTTCCGTTGGGAAACCCGGACAATCCCGTCGAAAGCCGCCACCAAAGTATCGCCCACACGCAACCCTACGTCGGTCCCGTAGTGCATCCTTCCCCAACGGGCTCCGAAGCGGGAAGTCACCCGCCCTTTGAACGGGTGCACGTAGCGGCTCGCCGAATCCACCAAACGGATCCAAAGCGTGTCGTTCCCTTCCTGCACCCCTTCCGGATGCCGGTAATGCAAGTCTCTCGAAGTAAACGAAGTATAGGCAAATCTTTCGCGCAATTGCCACATTTCGGCAAGCTCTTCCTCGGCAAGCTCCTGCAGCCATCTCCGGTACAAGGACATGCTGTCGCCGTGGCTCTCGGCAACGAACACCGGCTGAAGATCCGCATACGGATTCGGAATCTTCCAGGAAGAGTCGAAATCATCGTAAACCGCCGAGCGCGAAACCGGTTCGGGAAAATCCCCGCTCGAACCAGCGGACGAACCCGCTCCGGCGTTCCCGGATTGCCCGTGCAAAAAAAACGGAAGGAAGCATCCCGCCCAGATGAACAAAAGTGATTTTTTCTTATTAATCAATGATTTAAGCAACATACAGATACCAGCTTCCCGAACTCGGAGCGCGTAAAGGTACAAAAAAAGGCACATCGGGCCTTTCCTCCTGCAGCCTGGAGCAAAGATTGCGCTTATTATGCTACCTTTGCCTCCACGGGAATCCTTTTGCCAAATGAAAAAAACTCATTCTCTGCCCATTCTGCTTGCCTTCTGCATCGCGACGCTTCTTCCCCTGAGGCTTGCCGCCCAGCATGCCGAGCCTGCGAGGATCGTTTCGCTTTCCCCTTCCATCACGCATACCCTCCAGCAGATCGGAGCCGATCCGATCGTTGCAGGCAGAACCTCCTATTGCCCAAGCCCCCTCGAAGGAAACACTTCCGAAATCGTTGGAAACGTATTGGATATAAATCTGGAAAAACTGCTCCTGCTCAAACCCGACATCGTATTCTGCATGGCTTTCACCAAAGAAGAGACCCGGCGGAAAATAGAGCAGCTGGGCATCCGGGTAAAAAACTTCGAGACGCCGCGAAGCTTCGAGGAGATCTGCGAACAGACAATCGAGATCGGGAAGCTGGCCGGAATGGAAACCGAAGCGCGGGAAATAGTACGGGAAGAGAAACGGCAAGTAGCGGAGATTGCCCGGAAAGCCGAAGCTTTCGAAAAAAAGTTCCCATCGCGCAAGGCTTTCTTCCAAATCGGAGACCGGCCCGTTTTCCCGGTAATCGAAGGCACTTACATGAACCAATACCTCGAGATGCTCGGGCTTTCCAACATCGTGAAAGACTACAAAGGCGGCGGTATCAGCAAGGAATACGTCATAGAAGCCGCCCCCGACTTCATGTTCATCAGCCGGATGTCGGGTTCGGGTGAAACCATTATGCGGGAATGGGAAAAATTCCCCCTCATCCCGGCGGTTGCCAAAAGACGAATCACGCTAATCGACGACAACAAGGCCTGCTGTCCCACGCCGGTATTCTTCCGGATGACTTTGGAAGCCATGGCCGCATTCCTGGAATCGGCCTTATGAAATCTTTCCGATCAAGACTCACGTTCTGGATAAGCGTTTCGCTCATCCTGCTGTCCGCCTGCGCGGTGCTCTCCCTTTCGAGCGGGAGCATCGGGATTCCCCCTTGGGAATGGTTTTCCCTCGAAGAAAACAGCATGGAAAAGCTCATTCTTTTCCAATTGAGAGGGCCGCGCGTGCTTGCCGCCATTGCCATAGGAGGCATGCTTTCCCTCTCCGGCTGCCTGCTCCAAGGCATTTTCAAAAACCCTTTGGTCGAACCCTACACCTTGGGAATTTCGGCCGGAGCCTCTCTGGGCGTTGCCGTGGCTTTCGCTTCCGGATGGCAAATCGGAACTTTCTCGCCCGCCGGGCTCTTTGCGCTGGCGGGCGCCCTCGGAACCAGTTTCCTGCTCCTGGCTTTCTACCGGATACGGCCGGACATCAACAGCCTCTTGCTATCCGGCATCATGCTGGGCATCCTCCTGTCCGCCTGCACGACCTTGGCCATGAGCCTTTCCTCCCCGCAAGACATCTCCCGGATCATCTACTGGACAATGGGGTCCCTCGACAACAACAGCCCCTTGCAGGCCCTTTCCCTCTGCGGGCTGGCTTTTGCCGGGCTGGTTGTCGCGACCCTGCTCTCCCAGCGCGTCAACATCCTCAACATGGGATTGGAAACCGCCCGCCATCTGGGGGTCGAAACACGCGTCCTCGTTCCACTCCTGATCATCCTCGCTTCCTGCATGACGGCAGCCAGCGTGGCCGCGGCCGGCATCATCGGATTCATCGGATTGGTCGTGCCCCACATACTCAGAAGCCTTGCCGGAAACGATTACCGGATCCTCATCCCGGCGTCTTTCCTCTGCGGAGGCGGTTTCACGCTTTTTTGCGACTGGATTTCCCGAACCGTGATCCGGCCCGGGGAACTTCCGGTCGGCGTGGTCACCGGCATCCTCGGGGGGGGAGTCTTCATCTACCTCCTCCTCAAATCGAAAAAACAGTCCTATGCTTGATGTATCGAACCTGAATGCCGCCTACCAGAAAGGATTCCGCATAGAGGGCATCACTTTCCAAGCCAGCGACCATGAAATCACAGGAATCATCGGCCCAAACGGGGCGGGGAAAACCACTTTGCTGAAAGCTCTTTGCCGCGACATACCCGCCCAGGGGAGAATTTTTTCCGGCAGCCAGGACCTCTCCCGGCTCAGTTCCCGCTCCATGGCTCGAAAGATAGCCTTGGTCCCGCAAAATATCGAAAAGACGCCAATCCCCATCATGGAATTCGTTCTCTCGGGGAGGACCCCCTACCGGAAATGGTTCCAATTGGATTTTTCTGAAAAAGACCGCGAAAAAGCCTGGGAATGCCTGTCTGTTACGGGTCTGCACGGGACATTCACGGAAAAGGAAATCCTTTCCAAGAAAATAAGCGACCTGAGCGGGGGCGAACGCCAGCTGGCGGCTATCGCCCGGGCGCTCTGCCAAGAGCCGGAACTGCTGCTGCTGGACGAGCCCACCTCCAACCTCGACCTTGCCAATCAAATCAAAATGATGGGGAAAATCCGGGAAATCACCGGCAAGAAAAGCGGTTGCACGCTTATGGTCATCCACGACATCAACTTGGCCGCGAACTATTGCGACAGGCTCGTCTGCCTCGCAAAAGGGAAAATGATATGCCAGGGTGTTACCCGGGAAGTATTCACAAAGGAATTAATGGAAAAAGTATACGGGACCCCTCTTTGCGAAGGCCTGCACCCGCAATCCGGGAGACGGGTGATCCTGCCCGCTTACCGCTAAGTCTTCTCGTTCTCG
This sequence comes from uncultured Bacteroidales bacterium, assembly GCA_949291555.1. Lineage (GTDB taxonomy): Bacteria > Bacteroidota > Bacteroidia > Bacteroidales > P3 > Pullibacteroides. The sequence goes on along the minus strand of CASEWE010000016.1, from coordinate 71,156 downwards.
ATGGCGGCTTGGCTGCCGCGTCCGCTTGATCCGGGAAACGGGCAATCACCTGATTACCGCTGCACCCTCCCGTTCCCGGGAACGGCTTCGTCATCGTGATCCATTTGGGAAACGCGGGCAATCCCTCCCGCTTGCAGCCAAGCCCGGCATCCCCATCGGAAGGATGCCGGATTCGGTCCTTTCAGAGATTTTCGGACGGCTCGTCGGCCAAGGAATCCGCCAAATCATTCACATCAGGAGAGGATTTCTCCTCATCCATCGTATCGGCTGCCACATCGTCTTCCGGCGCCGGTTCGGGAAAATCGTAATCCACATCGATGGACAGATCCACATCCACATCCACTTTCACCAGATAATCGGCATCATCGGTGTAAAGGCTCACGGCGTAGAAAGATTCACCGCTGGGCTTCGGGTAACGGTTGACATAATCGGCGTACCCATCCGGGTAACGGGCATCGAACAAGGCCTTGATCTCCGGGGTCATCTTCTCGAAACTGATGATACGGCAGATCTTCTTCCCCGGCTTCGCTGCCTTTTTCACCGGCCCTTTCTCCGGCGCGGCGGTTTCCGCCACGGAGGCGTTCGAAACCGGCTTTTCCGGCTTTGCCGGCTTTGCCGGCTTCACAGTCTTTACGGTCTTTTCCGCCTTTGCAGCCTTGCCTCCTGCCTTTCCCGTCTCCTCTCCGGCTTTTGAAGAAGATGCGGGTCGAGGCTTGGCGTCAACGGCCTTCTTGGCCGAAGCCGCACCTTTTCCTTTCCCGGCTGCTGAAACTCCGGTTTTTCCTAAAGATTTTCCTTCGGGTTCGTTTTTTTTGCTTGCCATAGGTTCCTGGCTTTCGGTTCGTTTGATTCTTTCTTGTATTATCGCGCTTGTATTGTCGCGGTTATTATCGCCGCCGGTCCCATCCCTCTTTTCCGGGCTTCGGAAAGCAGCAGGCCTGCTTTCATTTCCCTGGCATCCACGCTTCGACCGCCCCAAAATCCCCTCTTCTCCCGGCAACTCCGGCACACGTGGCACTTCCTCGGCACCTTTTCCTCGCAAAGAGAATCCCCCTGCTCATAAATAAACATACTAACAATAGAATCAACCAGTTAAACCGATGTTCCATTGCAAGTACGCTGTGCAAAAAAAAGAATTTTCAAGAAATAAAACATGGTTTTCAAGAAAAAACGGAAAGCAATTTTCAACTTGTCGCTTCCCTGCCCATTTAATTAACTTACAAATAATTGATTTTTAATTACAAATTAAAAGAATAGCTGCTTCCAGCTCAACGGAAAGCGATAAAGAAAGCAAGTTTTTTATTACTTTTGCACATTCGAAAAACGGGGTGCCGGAAAGGCTGAGATCAGACCCATAGAACCTGATGCGGGTAATGCCGACGTAGGGAGACCGGGAATATTCCATTCCCGCCTTTTCATCCCCAAAACACTTGTTGGAAAAATGTTCAAACTGGTAGCCATCACGCTGCCGGAGGAATGCGCGCAAGAACCCGAAGCCTTGGAACTGGCAGCTTCCCGGAAGGAGATACAAGGCATCCACCTGCGCAAGCCCGGATGGAACACGCAGCGAATGCGGGATTACTTGGAAAAACTCTCTCCGTCCGTGAGGGAGAAAATCCGCCTGCACGATCACCACGGGCTTTTTGCAAGCTTCCATTTGCAAGGATTGCATCTGAACAGGCGCCATCCCCTTCCCCCGGCAGGCTACCTCGGCCCACTGAGCGCTTCTTGCCATAAGGCGGAAGAAGCGGGAGAACGATTGGGGATTTGCGATTACGTCTTCCTCAGCCCGTTTTTCAAAAGCCTTTCCAAGGACAGCTACGGCCCGGCTAACAACCGTTCATTCCTGGCCGAAGCCTCGCACATGGGGCAGGCATTGCCCCGCATCGTGGCTTTGGGAGGCATCACGGCCGGCAACATCGGCTCCGTGAAAGCGGCCGGCTTCGGCGGCGCGGCGTTCATCGGCGCGCTTTGGCAAGATTTCGGCCGGAACCCCGACATGGCGGGCTTCGCCTCCCGATTAGAGAACCTGATACGACATGCGCAGCAAGATTGAAACGGGCCGTTTGCCCAAAATCCAGTTCATCACGCACGCCACCGCGCAATACGCAATCGAAGAGTCGGCCTTGCTGGCGCTTTCGTGCGGCATCCGATGGATCCAGTTCCGGAGCAAGGACACGCCCGAAGCGGAATTCATGGAGCGGGCCCAGCGTGTCCAAAGCCTCTGCCGCCGTTACAAAGCCCTTTTTGTAATCGACGACAATGTGCAAGCGGCAAAAGAACTGGAAGCCGACGGCGTGCACCTCGGCAAGACCGACATGCCCATCGCCCAGGCCCGGAAAATCCTCGGCCCCGACCACCTTATCGGCGGTACTGCCAATACCTGGGAGGACATCCTGGAAATCGAAGCCCAAGGCGGCAACTACATCGGGCTGGGGCCTTTCCGCTTCACCCGCACCAAAGCCAAGCTAAGCCCTCTCCTCGGCGTGGAAGGCTATGCCGAAATCATGCGCAAAGCCAACGAGAACAACATGAGGCTTCCCGTTTACGCCATCGGCGGCATTCTCCCGGATGACGGCCCTGCCTTGAAAAACTGCGGCGTGCACGGCTTGGCCATAAGTTCCGCCCTTCTCTCGTCCGGAAACCCGCAAAAGGCAACCGACTTGTTCGTGGAAGGTTTCATCCGCTGACGCAAAACGATAAGCAAAACGATAGTTTCACCCAATAACGCAACTTCACCATGCAAAAATTGATCATTGCCGGAACCGAGTTCGACTCGCGCCTGATCATGGGAACCGGCAAATACAGCTCGAACCAAGTGATGGCAGAGTCCATCAAGGCTTCAGGGGCCCAGATGGTCACCGCGGCGCTCAAACGCATCGACACGCAAAACCCGGAAGACGACATGCTGGCACACATCCGCCGTTGCCAAGTCCGGCTCCTTCCTAACACTTCGGGAGCCAGAACGGCCGAGGAAGCCGTCCTGGCAGCCCGGTTGGCCAAAGAAGCGTTCGGAACCAACTGGATCAAACTGGAAATCCATCCCGATCCCAAATACCTCCTCCCGGACCCGGTAGAAACGCTGAAGGCCGCCCGGGAACTCGTAAAAGAGGGGTTCGTCGTGCTGCCCTACATACAAGCCGACCCGGTCTTGTGCAAGCTGCTGGAAGAAGCCGGGACCGCAACCGTCATGCCCTTGGCTGCCCCGATAGGGAGCAACCTCGGCATACGCAACCGTGAAATGCTGGAAATCATCATCCGGCAAAGCAATGTCCCGGTCGTGATCGATGCCGGCATCGGCCTGCCCTCCCATGCGGCGCAAGCCATGGAAATGGGAGCCGATGCGGTCATGCTCAATACGGCTGCCGCCATTGCATCCGACCCGGTCAAGATGGCCAAGGCATTCAAGGCCGCTGTCGAAGCCGGACGGATGGCCTTCGAAGCCGGGCCTGCCGCCGCTTCTTTCGAAGCGCAAGCCAGCAGCCCGCTCACCGCTTTCCTCGAATAGCTTTTCCCGGGAAGCCCCCTGGAGCGATTCCGTGCACAAGCGGTCCGAGAACGGGCAGCGGATTTTCCCCATGCGTTCCCAACCGGCGAAAACCGGTGAAAAGGCCGGCATGGAAAACCATGAAACCAAACAAACGTAACATAGAAAAACATTCTGACATGAACACCAAGAACCCCGACAGCCGTCCGGAAAAGAACATGATTTCCCGGAGACCCTTTCCCGGTTCCGAAAAAGCATACCTGCCCGGGAAGCTTTATCCCATCCAAGTCCCCATGCGGAAAATCAACTTGGTAGACACCGTGAAAATCGAGAACGGAAAGCCCGTGCACACGCCGAATCCCCCGGTTTACGTCTACGATACCAGCGGGGCCTATTCCGATCCGAATGCCGAAATCGACTTGCACAAAGGCTTGAAAGACATCCGATCTTCCTGGATCGAACGCCGCGGGGACGCCGTGGCCTTGGACGGGCTCACTTCCGAATACGGAAGAATGCGCCTCCAAGACAAAAGCCTGGACCACCTCCGGTTCGAACATGCCCGGAAACCTTACCGGGCCAAGGAAGGACGGCAGCTGACCCAGATGTACTATGCCAAGCAAGGCATCATCACCGAAGAAATGGAATACGTGGCCATACGGGAAAACCAGAACGCGCAGGCATGCGGGATCCAAACCTCCATCACGCCGGAATTCGTCCGCTCGGAAATCGCCGCAGGCAGGGCCATCATTCCCGCCAACATCAACCACTTGGAATGCGAACCCATGATTATCGGGCGCAACTTCCTCACCAAAATCAACACCAATATCGGCAACTCGGCCACCTCTTCCAGCATCGAAGAAGAAGTGGAGAAAGCCGTATGGAGCTGCCGCTGGGGCGGGGACACCCTCATGGATCTTTCCACCGGAGCCAATATCCATGAAACGCGGGAATGGATCATCCGCAACTGCCCTGTCCCGGTAGGCACAGTCCCGATTTACCAAGCCTTGGAAAAGGTAGACGGGAAAGCCGAAAACCTCACCTGGGAACTTTTCCGGGACACGCTGATCGAGCAATGCGAACAAGGCGTCGATTATTTCACCATCCACGCCGGGCTTTTGCTCGAACACATCCCGTTGGCAAAAAAACGGCTTACCGGAATTGTAAGCCGGGGCGGTTCCATCATGGCCCGCTGGTGCCAATACCACAACCAGGAGAACTTCATCTACACGCATTTCGATGAAATCTGCCGGATCGTGGCGCAATACGACACCGGGCTTTCCTTGGGCGACGGCCTGCGTCCGGGCAGCATCCACGATGCCAACGACGCCGCCCAGTTCGGCGAACTGGAGACCATCGGGAAGCTGGCGCAACGGGCTTGGGAATACAACGTGCAAGTGCTCATCGAAGGCCCCGGGCATGTTCCCATGCACAAAATCAAGGAGAACATGGACAAACAGCTCAAAGACTGCAAGGAGGCGCCTTTCTACACCTTGGGCCCGATAGTGACCGACATCGCTCCCGGCTACGACCATATCACTTCGGCTATCGGTGCCGCGCTCATCGGCTGGTACGGAACGGCCATGCTCTGCTACGTGACGCCCAAGGAACACCTCGGGCTTCCAGACAAGGAAGACGTGCGGGTAGGCATCATTTCCTACAAGATTGCCGCTCACGCCGCCGACTTGGCCAAAAGGCATCCGGGCGCCGAACTGAGGGACGAAGCCATGAGCAAGGCCCGCTACGAATTCCGGTGGAAAGACCAGTTCAACCTGGCCTTGGATCCGGATCGGGCTTTCGAATATTTCCACGATCGCGAGGGCGCGAACGCGGATGGTTCGAAGTTCTGCACCATGTGCGGCCCGAATTTCTGCGCGATGCGCATCAGCCAGGATCTGGGGAAGGAACATTGCACCGACCAGTACGCCCCCTCCTCCCGCTGAAATCCCCGCCAAGGCTTTCCGGGCAAGGGACATCCTTGCCCGGAAAGCCCCCGGAAAGCCGGGAACCGTTCCTCCCGGCATCCTGTCCCGGTTCCTGGAGCGGGAAAACGGTAACAACCGGCACAAGGCATCCGCCTGCCGGCAAAACATACAAGCCATGTTATTTTCGGAAATACTCAAAAATTACGATTGGGACAAGGTCCGGGAGAGCATCTATGCCAAAACGGACCGCGATGTGGAAACCGCATTGGCCAAAGCCCGGACACCCGGCCGGGAAATCGATTTGGAAGACTTCAAGGCTTTGGTCAGCCCTGCCGCCTCTCCGTATCTGGAGGTCATGGCCGGGCTCAGCCGGCAAGCGACCCAAAGGAAATTCGGGAAAACCATACAATTCTACATCCCCCTCTATTTGAGCAATGCCTGCACCAACCACTGCATCTACTGCGGGTTCAACCACGAAAACAAATTCGCCCGGGTAACGCTCGACGATTCGCAAATCATGGAAGAATGCAAGGTGCTGAAGCAAATGGGCTACCAGCATCTGCTCCTGCTCACGGGGGAATCGCCTAAAGATGCCGGCATCGACTACCTGGAACATGCCATGCAGCTGCTTTCCCCGCATTTCGCCCAGATTTCGCTCGAAGTGCAGCCCATGGACACGCCCGATTACGAGCGATTGCGCAAAAGCGGCCTGCATGCCGTTTATGTCTACCAGGAGACTTACAACCGCCAACGCTACGGCTTTTACCATCCCGCCGGCAAGAAACGGGATTTCGAATGGCGCGTGAACACCCAAGACCGGCTCGGCATGGCCAACGTGAACAAGATCGGGCTGGGAGCCTTGCTGGGATTGGAAGACTGGAGAGCGGAATCCTTTTTCATGGCCCTGCACCTCCGGTATCTGGAAAAAAACTACTGGCGTTCCAAATACTGCGTGGCTTTCCCGCGGATGCGGCCGCATGAAGGCGAAGGCTTCCAGCCGCAGAACGTGCTTTCGGACAAGGAGTTCGTCCAGATGATCTGGGCTTTCCGGCTTCTGGACGATGAAGTCGAGATGTCGCTGACCACCCGAGAAAGCCAGGAATTCCGCAACCGGATGATTTCGTTGGGAATCACATCCATAAGCGCCGGTTCGCAAACCGACCCCGGCGGATATGCCCATCCTGACAAGGAAACGGCGCAATTCCAAACCAACGATACCCGTTCCCCGTCCGAAATGAAAAGAATGATTGAAGCGCAAGGCTACGAAGTTGTCTGGAAAGACTGGGACAAAGTATACGATGCCCGATGATGCAGACGGAAAGCCATGCCCCCGGGGCGGGACTCCCGGGTATGGATGAAAAAACGCAGCGGGAGACACGCTATTCCCGCCAAATCATGCTCCCGGAATTCGGGGAAAGCGGGCAAGCGAAGTTATCCGAGTCTTCGGCCCTGATTGTCGGAGTCGGCGGGCTGGGCTCCACTTTGGCCACGTTGCTGTGCGCTGCAGGAATCGGACGCCTCGTCCTGGCCGACGGGGACCGCGTTTCGCTCAGCAACCTGCAACGCCAGATCCTTTACCGGACAGACCAGATAGGCCTGTACAAAAGCGCTTGCGCCGAAGAGACTCTCCGCCGGCTCAATCCGGAGGTGGTCATCGAATCCCATTGCCGGTTCATGGACGAGACCAACGCCTGCAAAATAGCCGAAGGGTGCCAGATCGTGCTCGATGGCTGCGATAATCCCCAGGCACGGTACCTGATGAACGACTTGTGCGTCGGCTTCGGGATCCCCTACGTCTACGGGAGCATTTCGGGCTTCCAAGGCCAGGTTTCGGTCTTCAACCGGACAAAAGGCTCCGCCACCTACCGCTGCCTGTTCCCCCAGCCCGAAAGCCAAGGGAAAACAGGAGCAATCCCTGAAGAAACAGAAGGAAACCCGAATGCCGGCATCCGGCGCCTGCCCGGCCTGCCAGGCGGGGTACTGGGTCCCCTGCCTTCCCTGATCGCCTCGATACAAGCGAACGAATGCCTGAAAATCCTTTCCGGATGCGGGCCCTGCTTGGACAATGAACTCTTCCTGTTCGACATGCAAACCTTGCAAGCCCGCCATATCGGCCTGCAGCCATCCGAATCAGGACGGGAGGCCTCGTTGAAATCCTTTTCCCGTTTCTGTCCCCGCTCTTTTTCCAAAGACCCGGCCCGGCAAACTTCCTGAAGCCGCATAGCGAACCTTGGCTTGGCCGCATAAAGAACCGGGACAGCGCCTTTCAGCAGGAATCAAAGCAATTCCGACAAGATGGAGTCGATCGAAACCCCTTCCGCCTCCGCCTTGTAATTCTTCACGACCCGGTGCCGCAGCACCGGCAAAGCCACAGCCTGCACATCTTCCTTTCCGGGACTGTACCTGCCGTGCAAGGCGGCATGGCATTTAGCCCCTACGATCAAATACTGGGATGCCCTCGGCCCTGCCCCCCAAGCCAGATACTTGCGCGCCATTTCCGGAGCCGAGGATGCCGCCCGCGTCGAAGCCACAATCTTCACCGCGTACTCGTACAAGGAATCCGGCACCGGTATCTGACGGACAAGATGTTGGAAATAAACTATTTCCTTTTCCGTCATCAAAGGCGAAAGTTCAACCGTCTTGTCCAAGGTCGTTGCCTTGACAATGGCAATCTCTTCTTCCCGGGAAGGATAATCCAGCATTATCTGGAACATGAAGCGGTCTAACTGGGCCTCCGGCAGCGGGTAAGTCCCTTCCTGCTCGATCGGGTTCTGGGTCGCCAAGACAAAAAACGGATCAGGCAGGACATAAGTGGTTCCCCCTACCGTCACCCGCTTTTCCTGCATGGCCTCCAGCAAGGCCGCTTGGGTCTTGGGCGGCGTCCGGTTGATTTCATCGGCCAATACCAGATGGGAAAATACGGGCCCTTTCAGGAACTTATACATCCGGTTCGCATCAAGAATCTCCGAACCGGTTATATCGGAAGGCATCAGGTCGGGCGTGAACTGGATCCGGGAAAAACTCAAGTCCAGGACTTTTGCCAATGTCTGCACCAAAAGGGTCTTCGCAAGCCCCGGAACCCCGACCAGCAAAGCATGCCCACGGCTGAAAACAGCGGTCAGGATGGCCTCCACCACATCTTCCTGCCCGATAATCTGCTTGCCGATTTCGGATTTGACCTGCCGGTACTTGGCCGCCAAGGCATCTACCGCCTGGGCTTCATGGGCGTAAGGCGCTACATACTCTTCCATTGGTACATGAAATTACAATTCTTGAACCGATCCATGATCCGCACGTAGGTATTCCCGATCTTGTTCCGCATCCATTCCTGCATCGTCCGAACCTTGGCCTTTTCCAAGGCCAGTTCGTAAATCTTGTCGTAATCGGTATTGATGTCCGCCCGGTGCGGCGGGATGCGTTTCGTGACATAGAACATGCGGAAAGCCGGCTGGTTATCCAATGTCTGATAAGGCAAGGCATTGGTATTCTGCCCTTCCGCCAAATCCTGGACAGCCAGGTAGACCATCGGGTCGAGTTCTTCCGCCGTATAAACGGGCTTGCGGGTCATAGGATTGATGTAAACGCCATCGCCTTGCAGGCCGGCATCGTCCGAAAACAAGCCGACTGCTTCCTTCATCGTATACACGCCATCGCGCACCATCTGCGCAATGGAATCCAATTCCATCCTGGCCCGGAGAAGGTCTTGATCGGAAGCTTCCGGGCGAATCAGTATGTGACGCACCTGCGCCATTTCCCCTTTCCTGTCCAATACTTCAAGTATATGGAAACCGAACTGCGTTTCGAAAACCGGGGAAAGTTCGCCTATCGGAAGGCTGAATGCCATCGATTCGAACTCGCTGGCCCAGTCCCCCCGGGCCCCATAGCCCAAATCCCCCCCTCTGCGGGCCGAACCGGGATCCTGGGAATACAAGGCCGCCAACGAACGGAACTGCTCCCCTTTCTCGATACGCTCCCGGATCCCTTGAAGCCGTTCCTTGGCCAAATCCTTTTCGCTCAAACTAATAATCGGCTTTCGACTTATGTATTGCAATTCGTAGGTGAGCGGCACGAGCGGGATACTATCCTTGGGCAAGGTAGCAAAAAAGCGCCGTACTTCGCTGGGCGTGACTTTCACATCCTCGGTAATTTTCGCTTCCATGCGGAGGGATATGATGTTGGAACGGATCATTTCCCGGTACTCTTCCTTGATTTGCAGGATAGACTTGCCGTAAAATTCTTCCAGTTTCTCGCGCGATCCGATCTGATCCACGAAATACCGGATACGGGCTTCCAATTCCCCCTCCACCTCGGCTTCGCTCACCGTGATGCTGTCTTCATCGGCTTGAAGCTCATACAAGGCCGAAACCATCAAGGCCTCCAAAGCCTGGCAACGGGAATCGTCCGTGACTTGAACCCCGCTGGCCCGCATGTTGTCAATGGAACGCTCCACATCGGAAAGCTTGACCATCTTGGTCCCGATCACCGCTACAATCTCGTCGATCACGATATTTTCCCCATGAGGCTGCTGGCTGGAATCCTTTTGGATCTCCCGCAAAGAAGACGATGAAACAGGGGGAATCCCTCCGGCTTTTTCCCGCGAAGCGCTTCCGGAAAAATCCAGCAGCGCGGAATCCACAATCGGGGACACCCTTTCCCGAGGAGCTTGCCGATGCTGGCGTTTTCCCCGATGGACGCGTTCCTGCACGGTGTCCCCGGTTACCCGGAACTCGGCTCCCATCAAAGGGAAAGCCAAGAAAGCCGCAAATAAAAAGATGCTAAATCTGACCAACTTCATCCTGAGAACCTCCATCATAATACTCCACCATTCCCGAACGGACCGCTTCCTGCAGCAAGTCTTTCTCCATTTTGTCGAGCAAAGCCTTCTTGCGCTGGTTGAGGACAATGGCCCTTATCCGGTCTTGCTCGAAAGAGAGCGGGGAAAGCATATCCCGGATCCGGAAATCCAATATGGAAACATAATAAATATGGCTTCCCGCTTCCACTTCGATATTCCGATGGTGTTTCAAAAATTCTTCCTGATTGTAGGTCTTCACCGGTACTTCCCGGAGAAAGTCATTAAAATACAACCACTTATCTCCATCTAAAAAGAAATTTTCGGAAAAATCCCGGCAAAGCTCCGCGTAATTGAAAAGGTTGCCATCGTTTTCCAACGATGCGGAAAACAGTCCTTCCTTCAAGCGGGCAAGATGCTTGGATTGCTTGGAAACCTTTACGAAGCGAACCCGTACGATATTGCTTTTCAAGACGAACTGGTCTTGATGCTGCCGGTAATATTCCTCTATTTCCTTGTCAAGGACAACCGTATCGAGCAATTGCCGGGTAATGTTCTCCTCGTAATTGAAAATCATCAAGGATTTCCGGTAATCCTCAATCTGCCGCTCGATCCTCCCGGCCGCACGTTCGTCCATGTTTTCCTCGGCCCTTTGCAAAAGGACTTGCTGGGAAACCCAGCTGGCCACTTTTTTACGGGCAGTCTCCAAACTGTCCATAGGCAAAAGACCCCGAGGAAGCATGGCTTCCAGTTCGGAACGGTACAAATAAGACGTGCCTACCCGCGCCACCCACGCTTGCTCCGGACCGGAGGCCTGGCGGCAAGCGGGAAGGAAACAGAGAAGGGCCGGGAGCAGCCCGGCAAGGATCCGGCTATTCTTCATACATGCTTCTGAAAACTTCCGCATCGAGGATCGGCTCGTATCTTGCCCGCAGTTCCTTGATCCATTCCTCTTCCAGATAGCCCTGGTAGTCGGTAATCACGGTGCCGCGTATTTCGGATAACTCATATGGCCGGCTCGGTTCCACAGCTTGAAGAATGACAAAAGCTTTTTTCGTGGTTCCCGAAATAAGGTCTTTCGACAGACCGGTCTCCCAGGGCATATTGTCGAGGAAAACATTCTCGCCCGCAACGAAGGAAGCCGAATCGACCCGCACCATCTTTTCCCCGAACTCCTTGTCTGCCAAAGCCTGGATTTGCGTTGCGTTCAGATTCTTCTTGAAGGCTTTTTTCGCGAATTTGGCCATCTTGGACGTATTGACCGAGCGGACATCGTATTCCATCACCATCGCTGCCGCGCGGGCCGGGCGGTTATAGCGGGAACGGTTCGCTTCGAAATATTGCTCCAAGCCGACCGTATCGTACAAGGCTTTGGCCCACACCCGGCGATTGTTGATATCGAAGAGGTAAACGCCATCGCGGTATTCCTCCATCAACCGGGCAAACTCCGGGTGCTTTCCTTCCAGCAACGACATTTCGTGCCGCAAAGCCAGCGAATACAGGAACTCATCCTGCATCTCCTGGAACCATGTATCGAAATCGCCCACTTGCCGGGCATCGGTCGTAATCTTGTCTGCAATCTTGATAAAAGCCCACACGCAATCGTCCATGTCTTCGAAACGGAGGATTTTCCGGGAAAAGAATTCCGGATCGGAAAGGGAATCCTTCGGGATGATCTTCACCGATGGCAGGCTTTTGTAATATTCTTTCAACTCCGAAAGGACATCCTCGTCCCATTCCCAATGGGAATTTTGCAGTTTCTTATCCAAAAAGGCCTTGACCGGAATCTGGTTCCGCTCGATATCGTGCTCGATGGCATAACGTATCTGGTCGATAGCCTGCTGGCCGGAAGGAACCCCTGTCTTGTCGTGCAAGTAAACGATATGCCATCCGTAACGGCTGCGGAAAGGCTTGGAAAAACGGCCTTTGTCCAAGCTATAAAATTGGGCGATCACTTCGGGGACCATGCGATTGACAGCGAAACTCCCCACGTAACCGCCGTTGGCGGCCGAATACTTGTCGTCGGAATACTTCTTCGCCGCCGTTTCAAACGCGGTCCCTTTCGACAAAGCATCGTAAGCGGAATCTATCCGGGCTTTGGCCGCCTGCTCCGCCTCTCCGGTGGAGTCGAGACGGGCCGGAACGACAAGGATGTGCGAGAATGTGACTTTCCCAAGCGCCGGTTTCTTGTCCACAAGCTGGATGACATGGTAGCCGTAGCGGCTCCTCACGGGCTGGGAAACCTCCCCCACCTTGAGGGAATACAAGGTCTTTTCAATGGGATAGACCATGCTGAGGGCAGTGGAATAACCCAATTCCCCTTCCATGCCCGTTCTTATCTTCTCCCCGGCACGGTTGGTACGAACGTCATCGGAATATTCGAAAGCGACTTGATGGAAATCTTCTCCCGCCATGATCTTTTCCCGGGCCTCCCGGATCTTTTTCAAAGCGGCCAGCGTATCGGCGGGCGAGGAATACACGGGCAGGGAGACCAGGATATGGCGGGCCGCGACATCATACTGCATGTGCTCGTAGGTTTCCTCTTCGAGCTGCTCCTGCACTCCGGCATCCAGCAGGTAGGGCTGCGCCAATTGCTTGCGGTATACGGCCAATTCGTTTCCGATAGCCGAAACCGTGTCGTAACGGGCATCTTTCGCCGCCGCCACCTTCATCCGGAAATTGATATACAAGTCCAGGTAGTCTTCCAAATCTTCCCGGCTCGGGTCGGCCGGACGGCCGGCGACCAGGTTCTGGGCGTAAGTCCTGAGGAAATCCCCCCGGGTGGTCGTATCGGAGCCTATGATAAGCAAAACCGAATCGTCGTTGATTTTCTGGGCAAAGGAAATCCCCCCGAAAACGGCAAGGGCCAACGCGCAAAAAAAAGTTCTCATAAATGGTTTTAATATGGGTTTCAACGTTAACTTTCCTGTTCAAGCCGGCCTCATCGGCCGGAAATCCCGAAATTCCGGGCCTCCTTTACGGCAAAAGCCGGCAGGAACCGGCTTTTATCCCTTAGCGAGGCGAGTAATTAGGCGCCTCCTGGGTAATGGTAATATCATGAGGATGGCCTTCCGAAACCGAGGCGGGCGTAATCTTGATGAATTTAGCCTTTTGCAAGGCGGCGATGTCTTTCGAGCCTGTGTATCCCATCCCGGCACGCAAGCCCCCCACCAATTGGTAAAGGACTTCGGCCAATGTTCCTTTGTAAGGGACACGGCCCACGATCCCTTCCGGCACAAGCTTCTTGATATCGGATTCCATGTCTTGGAAATAACGGTCCTTGGATCCGTCTTGCATGGCTTCCAACGACCCCATGCCGCGATAAGACTTGAACTTCCTCCCTTCATAGATGATCGTGGCCCCGGGCGATTCCTCCGTCCCGGCGAACAAGGAACCCGCCATGACGCAGGATGCCCCGCCGGCCAAAGCCTTCACCACATCGCCCGAATAACGGATGCCGCCATCGGCAATCAAAGGAATATCGTACTTGCGCAAAGCCATGGCCACATTGCGTACCGCGCTCAACTGAGGCACTCCGATTCCGGCCACCACCCGTGTCGTGCAGATGGAACCGGGCCCTATTCCCACCTTCACGGCATCCACGCCGGCTTCCGCCAAGGCCACGGCGGCTTCGCCGGTCGCAATGTTGCCTACTACCAAATCCACCTTGCTGCCGAATTTCTTCCGGAACGTCTTGGCCGCATCCAAGACCGAGCGCGTGTGCCCGTGGGCGGTATCGATCACGATAGCATCCACGCCGGCCTCTACCAGGGCCGCCGCGCGTTCCATCATGTCGGGCGTGATCCCGATACCGGCAGCCACCCGCAAACGGCCGTCATCGTCCTTGCAGGCCATCGGTTTCGACTTTTCGCTCATGATATCCTTATAGGTGATAAGGCCTACCAAGCGGTTCTGCTTGTCGACCACCGGCAATTTCTCGATCCGGTGCTTTTGCAGGATAAGGGCCGCTTTTTCGAAAGTCACTTTCCCGCTCACGGTCACCACGTCCTTGGTCATGACCTCCGAGACGGGACGCTTGAAATTCTTCTCGAAACGCAGATCCCGGTTGGTGACAATACCGACCAGCACGCCATCGGAACCGGTAACGGGGACACCTCCCACGTGATACTTCTTCATCAGGTCCAACGCGTCCTGCACGACCGCCGTGCAAGGCAAAGTTATCGGGTCGGTAATCATCCCGTTTTCCGCCCTTTTCACTTTCCTCACTTCCTCGGCCTGGTTGGCAATCGACATGTTCTTGTGCAACACCCCGATTCCGCCTTCCTGCGCCATGGCAATGGCCAGAGAAGCGTTCGTGACGGTATCCATGGCCGCCGAGACAAAAGGCACGTTCAATTTGATATGCTTGGAAAAACGGGTGGAGATGTCCACTTCGCGAGGCAGGACTTCCGAATAGGCCGGAACCAACAATACGTCATCGTAGGTCAGGCATTCTTCCACTACAAATTTGCCGACAGAATCTTGCATATCCTATTTTTTAAGGGTTTTACCGCACCGACAGAGCCGAAGAATTTTCCTCCCGGCGGGAATACTGAAAGGAAGCCCGTCCTCGAAAAGGGAACATCGGGCCGGATTTCCTATAAAGGCGCAAATTTAAGAATCTGCCCGAACTTCTACAAGCCCTGAAAGCAACGCTCAACGGGCGGCTCCACCTCTCCGGAAATCCCGCCGATCCCGGCCCTGCTTCCCCAAGCCAAAACCTGCAACGGCGCATTGGAAAAGCAAAGTCAGTCCTTTCAGCGCCCGCCGATCCGGGGCCAGTGCATGACCAACGGCTTCTTGTCGCGCGCTTCCATCTCCAGCTCCACCCTCGACTTGCTCCGGGTTACAAAGAAAACGCCGGCAAAGACCAAAAGCGTCGACAAGCCTTTTATCCAGCCGAAGCTGTCTTGCCCGAGGATGAGCGCCAAGCAGGAAGCCGTGATAGGCTGCAAGTAATTGTACACGCTCAACACCGTAGGCCGCAAGTTTTTCTGCGCGACAGGAATCAGAAGATAAGCGAAGCACGTTGCTCCCAGGACCGTGAATCCCAAATAAAAATAAACCTTGGCGGGCACAGCCGCGTAATCGATGCCGCTCACCGATTTCCACAAGAACGGGCCCGAGAGGACAGCCGATGCCAGAAACATCCATTTCATTACGGTCACCGGCCTGTAACGCGCCACCACATTCCGGAAAGCCGTAAGGTAAATCGCATACGATAAACCGCTCACCAGGCACAAGGCAATGCCGAACACGCTGTTGCGCCCCGCTTCGGTAACGCCTTCCCCGAACCAATACTTCCCGCCGATCATCAGCACAGCCCCGCTCAATCCCAGCGCGACGCCGGCGGCTTTCATCCATGTAATCGGCTCCCGCAGAAAGAAAGCCGACAACACCATGGTAAGTATTGGCGTGAATGTCACGACAATAGCCGTTTCCACCGGAGAAGCGTACTGCAAGCCCGCCACATAGAGCATCTGATTCAGCAAAACCCCGAAAACAGCCGCCAAAGACAAAGCCCCCATGTCCCGCAAAGGCACGCGTTCGCGCTTTACGAACAAGGAAACCGTCCAAAAGAACAGCAAAGCCCCGAAAGTACGGAAAAAGGCCATGGCGAAAGCCGAAACGTATTCGGGCATGGCCAGCTTGGAAACCGGGATATTGATGCCGAAAATGATATTCGCTGCCAGAATAGCCAAATGGCCGCGCAATGCTCCGGAGCCTTCACGTCTTATGCCCGACATGCCTGATGTTTTAGAGTCCGACTCGAATTTCGCTTGGCCCGACCGCCGCTATCCCGGAACCCCCGGGACCCGATCCCGCTGAAATTTCCCATAGCGCCTCGGACCTTTCGAACACGACGGAACCGGCCGCCTTCACCGAAAAACCGCCCGCTGCCGGAACACGGGCAACCGCAGGGATTCCGAGGCAGGCGGCCGGTCCTCGAAAAACCGTGCAAAGGTACGACAGCCGGCCGAAAAAATCCTTACCTTTGCAGAAATACAAAACCATGAACCTGTATCTTTCTTCCCTCGATTTTGGGAAAATCATCCTCCGCACCGTCCTCGCTTTGCTCATCGGGCTTGTTTTCTGCCTTTTTCCCGATACTTCGGCCCGGGTCTTCGTCATCGTGATAGGCGCCTCCATCCTTTTCGTAGGCATCGTGGCCTTCCTATCCATCTTCACTTTCAAAGGCGGCCGCCCTGCCGCTTTCAACTACCTCAACCTTGCCGTCAGCCTGGCGGTCGGCATCGCCTTGCTGGCCAAACCCGATTTCTTCATCCACTTGCTCATGTTCCTGCTGGGCATCATCCTCGCCTTGGGCGGCATAGGCCAGATCGCCTCTCTGGCAAGCGTGCGCAAATGGGGCATAAAAGCCAACCTGGCCGAATACCTTCTTGGTTTCCTCTTGCTCGGCTTAGGCATTTTCGTCTGCTTTTATCCCGGCTTTACCAACAATACCCTATTCGTCCTCTTCGGATTAGGCGCCATCTTCTATGCCGTGACCAACTTCGCCGTCCTGCTCCATGTCCGCAGCCTTATCCGGAAAAGCGGGAAGAAGCTCGTGAACGGGGACATCGAAGACGTGGATTACACCCTAGAAAATTAGAATCCTCGCAATAGATAGGCCGGAGCCTCTCCGGAAAACGGGCGCGACTCCGTCGGGGAACCATGCGCAAGGACCAAGAAGCGGGAATCTTGCGCGCAAGACCTTGGAAGGCTGCCGCCTTGGGGCGGCAGCGCCCGGATGAAGGAAACCGGAAACGTTTACCCGCCGATTCCCAGCATAGCCAGCATCTGCATGCCTGTCCGGATGGCTCGTTCATCGATCATCAGCTTGCCCGTATGCAAGTTGGAAGGCTGTTCCAACCCGGGCGGGCGGACGCCTAAGCGGAACATGCAGGCGGGGATTTCGCGGGCATAATAGGCGAAATCCTCGGCCGTCATCCGCAAGGGCAGTTGTTCCACATGATCCGCGCCCAGCAGCTCAACCGCCGTTTCCTCCACTCGCCTTGCCGCCGCCTCGTTGTTGGAAAGGAAAGGATAGCCGTGCTCGATCCGCAATTCGCAGCGCCCTCCCATCGACAAGGCCACGTGTTCGGCGCAGCGGGCTATGCGCTCGTGGGCTTCGGCCCGCCATTGCTCGTCGAATGTGCGGAGCGTTCCCTCCATTTCCACTTCGCCGGGGATGATATTGGTCCGGCCTTGGCCGGAAATACGCCCGAAGGAAAGCACGGTCGGGACATAGGGCGGCGCCTGCCGGCTCACAATCTGCTGCAAAGCCGTAACGACGTAGGCGGCAATCACCACGGCATCCACATTCCGTTCCGGCGTGGCGGCATGGCCGCCTTTCCCCAGCACGCGCAAATACAATTCATCGGTAGAAGCCATGTAAGGGCCCGCTTTCCACCCTATCTTGCCGCAATCCAGCTCGGGAAGGACATGCAAGGCAAACATGCGGTCAGGAACCGGGTCGCGCAATACGCCTTGCCGTATCATGACCGGAGCCCCGGCCCGGAAATCCTCCTCGGATGGCTGGAATATCAGCTTGACCGTCCCTTCCCACGCATCCTCCATGGCCTTGAGAATCCTGGCCGCGCCCAAAAGGCAAGCCATGTGCACATCGTGCCCGCAAGCGTGCATCACGCCCGGCTTGCAGGAAGAAAATTCCAAACCGGTTTCTTCCTGGATGGGGAGGGCGTCCATATCCGCCCGCAAAGCGATGCAGCGTTTCCCCGGATTCCTTCCCGTCACCAATCCTACGACACCCGTTCCGGAATAGCCGCTTTTGAAAGGAATCCCCCACTCGGAAAGCCGCTCTTGAATGAAGCCGCTGGTGGCCGACTCCAAGGTGGAAAGTTCCGGATAGCGGTGCAAATGGCGGCGAAGCGCTATGATTTCTTGCTCGAATCCGGCCGAAAGGGCCAGCACTCTTTCCTGTATTCCTGTCATAAGGCTTGCAAATTGACATATTGGGCATAAACCCCGTTCTTTTCCATCAATTCCTTGTGCGTTCCTTGTTCCACGATCCGGCCGTGGTCGAACACCACGATGCAATCGGCATTGCGGACCGTGCTTATCCGGTGGGCGATCACAATGGACGTGCGGCCTTGCATGAGTTTGGACAAAGCATCCTGCACCAAGGCTTCGGACTGGGTATCCAAAGCCGAAGTGGCTTCGTCCAGCACCAGGATCGGGGCGTTCTTCAAAATAGCCCGGGCAATGACAATGCGCTGCCGCTGCCCGCCCGACAAAGTCATCCCGTTATCCCCGAGGTTCGTATCGTAGCCCTGCGGCAACGCCATGATGAATTCATGGGCATTGGCCTTGCGGGCGGCCGCTTCCACTTCCTCCCTGCCCGCATCCTCCTTCCCGAAACGGATGTTCTCGGCAACCGTGTCGTGCCACAAGAAAGGGAACTGGCCCACGGTTCCGACAAGCGCGCGCAAATCCTCGCGCTTCAAATCCCGCAAATCCGTCCCGTCCAAGAGAATCCGCCCGGAAGAAGGGTCGTAGAAACGGCTCAGCAAATCGGCGATGGTGGTCTTCCCGGCCCCGGACGGCCCCACGAACGCATACGTCTTCCCTTTTTCCATCTTCAAGCCGACCTTGTCCAAGACAAGCTTGTCCGAACCCGGGTAGCTGAAACAAACGTCATCGTAAAGGATGCTGGAATCGAAACTTTTCTTTTCCAAGGCTCCGGGACGGTCGGAATCCCCTGCCGGCTCGTGGAAAACCGCATACACCCGCTCCAGCGCCGCGCGCCCCTTTTGTATATCGTAAAAAGCCGTTACCGCATGCTTTGCCGGAGATATGGTTTTGATGAGAAGCAGGACGAACAAGACGAACATGTCGGCATTCATCCCGCCTTGAACCACCTTCAGCCCGCCGAAAAGCATCACACCCAAGGTAACGCTGATCAACATGATTTCGGTCAAAGGGCCTGAAAGGTCCCGGCGGCGCAAGACTGCATTCAATTCCTTGACATAACGCTGGTTGCGCTTGTCGAACTCTTTCTCGACCATTTCGATAAGGTTGAACGACTTGATGATGCGCAGCCCGTTGATCGCTTCCTCCACGCTCGCAACCATTTTGCCCAGCATCCCTTGCACCTTATCCGATTTCCGCTTCAGGCTGGCCCCCACCTTGCCTGCCACGTACATGACCAATGGCAAGGAGAAGAATACCGCCAAGGAAAGCTGCCAGCTTATGACAAACAAGCCGGCCACGAACACCAGCACGAAAAGGGGTTCCATGAACGCTCCTTGCAAGGAACGGACCACGGCCCACTCGACTTCCCCCACATCGCTATTGATGCGGGAAAGCAAGTCGCCTTTCCGTTTTTCGGAAAAGTAGCCCACCGGCAGAAGCATCATGTGCCGGTAAAAAGACGTCCGCAGATCGCGCAGGATTCCGCTTCGCACATTGCAAAGGAAGAACAGGGAAAGGTAACGGAACGTATTCGACAAAAGCGTTGCCGCCATGAAAGCGGCCGAAAGCAGCAGCAAGGCATCCATGGTGCCATGCCTCAGTTGGAACTGCCCGATATGGTAGTAAGCCCATTGCAGGATCGCATCCGTGTTCCAGCCGAAATCCGGCTCGGCTTCCACGGAAGGCACCATGCCGAAAAGAACCGACACAAAAGGGGCGATAAGCGTGATGGAGAAAGCCGAAGTGAAAACATAAAGGACGTTGAAGAACAAGTTCAACCCGATAAAGCCTTTGTACCGGAACAGGCTCCTGATGAAATGCTTCAAATCGTCCATAAACGCACTTCCCGCTTGGAATGGGCAAAAGTAACAGTTATTTTCCGATTTTGCCTGCCGCTCCGTAAATTTGCAGCATGCCCATGCCGAAACAGCCTTCCATCCGTGTCGAACGGGATCTGGAAAAAGCGCTCAAGCCTTATATCATCGAGGAAGCCCTTCCCAAAATCCTGCAAATGCTCCGGATCCATCCTGCAAGGATCGCCTTTTCTTCCCGGAAAGGACGTACTTTGGGCTATTATGCCCCCCCGAAAGCCGAAAGCCCCGCTGCCATCCGGAAGGGGTTCGACAGCATGCACACCATATCGCTGCAGATCGACCTGAACCCTTACGCGCTCTTGTTCGTCTTCCTGCACGAATGGGCCCACTTCGTCACCCGGAAGCAATACGGGGAAGGGGTCCCCGCCCACGGGAAGGAATGGAAAAGCAATTTCCGCAAAATTTTCGTTCCTTTCCATTCCACGGACATCTTTCCCGGGGAAGTCCTCCAAGCCATCGACACGTATTTCATCAAGACAAGCCGGTTCTTCGAAGCCGGGCTCGAACAAGCTTGCGCCCGGTACGGATCCGACCGAAAAGCCTTTTTCCAAACCTGCCGCCAGCTCATGCGGAAAGGAATCGTCATCCCCTCTCCCGCCCTTCCGGAAAAGGACAGGCTGCTTTCCGAAAAAATCAGGCAAGAAAAAGAAACCGCCCGGCAAAAAGAAATACGCCGGCAATTGGAAAAAATGGAAAACGAGAAGAAGCGCAGGCCGATGGCTGAAAAAAGCGCCTATCGTGTTTCCGGCCCGGTCGTTTCCGGAAGCCTGCCTGAAGGAAGCCTTTTCCGGATGGAAGGGGAAATGTTCCGCATCTTGGAAAAAGGCCCCTCTTTCTCCAAGGCGGAATCCGTCAAGACCCATCGCATCATCCGCATCCACCAGTCCGTGGAAGTGGAAGCGGCAGAACTTGCCGGAACAGGTCGCGACAAGGACGGTTCCTCTTGAAAAACGCCCGCACCGGAGAAAAACGCCCGCACCGGCCTACCGCACGGTTCCGCCCTCCGCAAGGAATGCCCTTTCCTTGGCCGGGGAAACCGGACATGCCGCCAAACTGTCTTCTATGGACGAAGCCGCCCCCGCCTCCCCGATGACTTCATACGAAGGACAGCCGCAATCCTTCGGCGCAACCCGCTTTTTAGGGTTTCCACCCGGAAAATAATACTGATTCCGGCATCCCCCGGAAAACAGCAGGAAAACGAAAACCGTCCCGGCCAACGCCAATCCTCTAAAATTCATTTTTCCGAATCCCATCTTCCGCAACTTCTTTTCTGATTTTCTGACGATTCCGCCTTCCCTTCTTCCTCCTCTTCTACGAGTCTTCTTCAAGTTCTTCAATGCTTCTTCGAGTCTCCGGGCTGCCTGAAGGAATGAAAAACAGAAAATTCCGCCTTTCCTTCTTCCTCCTCCGCCTTCCTCATCCGTACAGAAACCATCCCCGCCAGCCCTGACCCTGACCCAGGCTCGAATCCCGGTACCCGCAGCCGCATGGAAAACCGCATTCCTCCCGCAAAACAGGAAATTTCTCAACGCAACCCAATAAACCACTCAAAATAAACGAGTTGCTTTTTTAAAACGGTAAAAAACTTTTTCGCTTGTTTTTGAGGCCAAAAACCGTCCGTTTTGCTACACTTTTCACTTGAAACAGAACCAACGGGAAAACGTTCTTTCCCATCCGAAGCCCACCTGTTTTCTACCGATGCGAAGGTATGAAAATAAGCGGATTTATCTCCAACCGAAGCCAACGAAAAGCAAGAGGCTCTCATGAAGATTTTGCAGCCAAAAGAAAAACAGGTCATAACATAATGTAGCCTCCAGCAAACCGGTTGGCCTGTTTGGCGCAGCCATCTCTTTTCTTCCCTCTGCTTTGACTTCATTTTAATGGGCGTATGTACAAGCACGGGGATAAAGCAAACTGTTCTATTCGCTTGACGAATGCACCGTAACAAAAACAGCGACTCTCTCAAAACCTATTATCGACATTGAAACATCATTAAATAAATAAAAAGCATCACCTTTGGATATTATATGATATATTATGACTAAGCGCACAATGGGTACCAAGTTGCCAAGAAAATCAGAACAGAAGATGCTGGTGTGAGAGAGCAGATAAAACTGGCTCGCCTGCGCAGGAATCTGAGCGTGGCACAGGTGGCGGAACGGGCTACCTGTTCTCCGCTGACCGTGTCGCGCATAGAAAAAGGAGCTCCGACGGTGGCCATCGGTATTTATCTTCGGGTGCTTTACGCCCTGCAATTGGATGATGACATCTTACGGCTGGCCAAAGAAGATAAGCCGGGTAAGGCTTTGCAGGATTTGAGCCTGAAAACAAGGAAACGGGCATCGAAAAAGAAATAGGCGATGAAGAAGCTTCATGCATATGCCGATTTTGACTGGCTTAAGGAAATAGAGCTTATCGGAGAACTGGGATATGAATCATTTCGTGGCTCTGACAGTCATAGCTTCTCGTTCCATGATGAGTGGCTGAGGAAACACGGTGACTTATTCCTGAGCGAGGATTTGAACAATTATCCGGGATTCCTCCTTTGGCGGATGCGCGAGAACTGATTGCAGCCAGCATGGAAATAGAGAGAAGCGAGGAAGAACACCAGCTGCCGGCCAGAAAATGGATAAACCAGCTTGTGATGCCGGGGTCTTCCTGGGGGGGCGAGGCCGAAGGCGAGTGTCATGGGTGAGGACAAAATGCTATATGTCGCCAAATTCCCTTCACGCAAGGATGATTATGACGCCGGACTGTGGGAACATTTCGCCCACCTGCTTGCGAAGAAAGCCGGAATCCATGCTGCGCACACTGAAGTCCTGTCCATCGGAGAGAAATACCATACGTTGCTATCCCGACGTTTCGACCGCACGCCGGAGGCCGCCGTATTCATTTCGCTTCCGCAATGGCCTTATTAGGGCTTTCTGATGGGGATAATGCCACGACAGGGCATGTCCAATAAGGCCGATTCACATATCTTGCTGGATGCTTGCGAGGAATATATGATAGGGCGGAAAGCAGCGGAGGGCATCATCCGGGAAATAGCAGGTGCAGCAAAGGATTGGCGAAGCCTGGCTGTACGGCTGGGTATTTCCCCAAAAGAAATGAATGTGTTTGCCGGTGTATTAGAGGAACGGTGCAAATAAGAATAACTATCCCGAGCAGAAATACAGAAAGCGAAGCGAACAAAAAACTTCCGTATTTTTGCAATCCGCATAACACCCCCTTGCGCCCGATAGGGAAAACCCATGATAAAAAACATAGGACGATACTTCCTGCTGATGGGCAAAGTGCTCAAGGCTCCCGGGAACCGGAAACTGTTCTGGAAACAAGTAATCGATGAGATCAACCAATTGGGCATCGATTCCATCCCGATTGTTTCCCTGGTTTCCATCTTCGTAGGGGCGGCCATTACCATCCAGCTGCAAATCAACATGGACTCCCCTTGGATCCCGATCTACGCGGTGGGCTTCGCCAGCCGCAAGGCCATCGTCATGGAACTGGCCCCGACCATCATCGGGCTTATCCTGGCCGGGAAAATCGGGTCGCACATCGCTTCGCAACTGGGCACCATGCGGGTCACCGAGCAAATCGATGCCATCGAGGTCATGGGCATGAACTCCGCCAGTTACCTCATTCTCCCGAAAATCATGGCATGCCTGCTTTTCAACCCTGTCCTGATCATGCTCAGCATCGTTACCGCACTTTTCGGCGGATGGGCGGCCGGAGTGGGAATCGCCGGGATTTCCTCCTACGAATTCATCTACGGGTTGCAGTCTTTCCCGCATAATTTCGACCTGTTCTACGCCATCATCAAGACGGTCGTGTTCGCTTTCTTCATCAGCAGCATCTCCTCTTTTTACGGGTATAGCGTGCAAGGGGGCGCGTTGGAAGTGGGGAAAGCCAGCACGAAGGCTGTTGTCAACAGCAGCACGGCCATCATTCTTTCCAACCTGGTCCTCACCCAGCTGCTCATGTAAAAAACACCTGCCATGATCGAAATCAGACATCTCGGAAAATCCTTCAACGGGCGGCAGGTCTTGCAGGACATCAACCTGAAGTTCGAACCGGGCCGCTGCAACCTTGTCATCGGGCAGAGCGGTTCGGGGAAAACCGTGCTGATGAAAACCATGGTAGGGCTTCTCTGGCCCGACAGCGGGGAGATCCTTTTCGACGGAAGGGACTTCAGCCGCGACAAAAAGCAAGAACAGCTCACGGCCATACGCCGCGAAATCGGCATGGTATTCCAAGGCGGGGCCCTTTTCGACTCCTTGTCCGTCCTGGAAAACGTCATCTTCCCGATGGACATGTTCAGTTCCCTTTCCCGGAGGGAGAAAATAAAGCGGGCCCAAGAATGCCTTTCCCGAGTCGATTTGAGCGGGGCCGGGAAGCTTTCCCCATCCGAATTGAGCGGCGGCATGCGCAAGCGGGTCGCCATTGCCCGGGCCATTTCCATGCAGCCCCGTTACCTGTTCTGCGACGAACCCAATTCCGGCCTCGATCCCCGGACTTCCGAGCTTATCGATGCGCTGATCTCGGAAATCACGCGGGAATCCGGCATCACGACCGTCATCAATACCCACGACATGAACTCCGTCCTCAAGATAGGCGACACGGTGAACTTCATCTACGAAGGGAAACTCTGGTGGCAGGGCAACGGCCAGGACATACTCGACTCGGACAATCCCGAAATCCTGCATTTCATGGAAGCCTCGGAACTGACCAAACGGCTCTTGAAATCGCACCGGCAAAGACGGGACTCAGCTCTCCGGGGAAAGGGCCGGGCAACGGGCCTGCAGCCGGAAAGCGGAACAGATCCGGCAGGGAATATGGCCGGACCGGGAAACAACCCTCCGGAAAAGGATGCCTCCTTGCCTTTCCATGGGCAAGGGAAGAACTTGCAACGTCAAAACCCGTAACGTCAAAACCCGTAACGTTAAAACCCGCAACGTCAAACAAAAAGAAAAAAAAATGAATTTTCTGGATCTCATCATCCTGATACCCCTCCTCTGGTGCGGAATCAAGGGCGCCCGCAACGGCTTGGTCATGGAAGCCGTTTCCCTCTTAGCCTTGGTTGCAGGCGTTTTCATTTCCCTGCGATTCTCCTACCTGGTGGGGAGATGGTTTTCCATCAACGGGGAATACGCCCAGATCATCTGCTTCGTCATCATGTTCATCGCGGCGGCTGTCGGGATTTATTTCCTGGGAAAAGTCTTGAGTTCCTGGGCCAACCGCTCGTCCTTAGGGCTGTTCAACCGCATAGGCGGGATTGCCGTCAGTTTCGGGAAAGTCTTCATCCTGCTGGGCGTGCTCATCTACTTCTGGAACAAAATCGATCCCGAGGAAACCTTGCTCAGCACCCGGACGCGAAACGAATCGCTCGCATTCCGCTTTGTCGAAAGGAACACCTACAAGCTCTGGCCTCTGATGAAAGAAGGGCTGAGCGAAAGCATCGACAGCATCCG
The DNA here is from genome assembly GCA_949291555.1 of uncultured Bacteroidales bacterium. Taxonomy (GTDB): domain Bacteria; phylum Bacteroidota; class Bacteroidia; order Bacteroidales; family P3; genus Pullibacteroides. The sequence continues at coordinate 45,681 of CASEWE010000016.1, read as the reverse complement.
GGACATGGTTCCCCCTGCGGGAGAGTAAGTTTCCAAAAGGATAGTTTTCCCGAAAAAGCCCGCGGGACAAAAAGGCAAGGCCGAGGCTTGTTTCCGCGGCCCGGGCTGAATACAGGCAGGTCCGCGAAACAAAAAAGGCGGGTCCGGAAACCGAAACCCGCCGAAGCGCTATCCTATATTCCCAGATCTTTCCGGAATCCTTCCACCTTCTGCCGGGCCGAAGCCATTTGCTCTTCCAATCCCTTGCCATTCACCCAAGGCGTCCGCGTCCCGAAATAAAACTTGATTTTCGGCTCCGTCCCGGAAGGCCTTACCGTAACCTTGCTCCCCGCTTCGGTAAAGAATTGCAAGACATCGCTGGGCGGAAGCGAAGCATAACCCGGCTTGTAATCGCGAACCTCCACTACCTTCTCGCCTCCCAGCATGGCCGGCGGGGCAACGCGCAGACGCTCCATCATTTCCTTGATCTCGGCCGCACCGCGCATGCCTTTCTTGCTGACCGAGACCAGCGCCTCGTTGTAAAAGCCGTATTCCCGGTAGAGCCTTTCCAATATGTCCATGAAAGTCTCGCCCCGGCAAGCCGCATCGGCCGCCATTTCGGCAATCAGGCAGCAGGCAATCACCGCGTCCTTGTCGCGCACGAAATCCCCCGCCAAGTAACCGTAGCTCTCCTCGCCTCCCCCGATGAAGGTCTCTTTCCCTTCCAAATCCCCGATCAATCCGGCTATGTACTTGAAACCCGTAAGGACATCGTAGCACGCCACCCCGTTCTTCCGGGCTATGTCCCGGAAGAGCTCGGTCGTCACGATGGTCTTTACCACATATTCTTTTCCGGTAATCTTTCCCGATGCCTTCCACTTCTCGATCAGGTAATACACCAGCACCGAGCCGGTCTGGTTCCCGTTCAGCAGGACGAACCCGCCCTTGCCGTCGGCAATAGCCACGCCCACCCGGTCGGCATCCGGATCGGTAGCGATCACTATCTGGGCCTTTTCCCGGCGGGCCAGTTCCATTGCCGGCAACATGGCTGCCTGCTCTTCCGGATTAGGGGAAGACACGGTGCTGAAATTCCCGTCCGGAACCATCTGGGATGGGACGCAGACCACATTTTCGAAACCCCAGCGCCGCAAAGCCCTCGGCACCATGGTCATCCCTGTCCCGTGCAAAGGCGTGTACACAATCTTCATGCCCTTCTGCCGCTTAACCGATTCCCGGCCGAGCGACAGAGACACGACCTTTTCCAAATAAGCCTGGTCGACTTCCTCGTCCACATAGCGGATGTTCCCTTCCCCTCCTTCCATCCGCACTTCGTCCAAAGAACGGATGGAAGCCACTTCTTGCATCACGTTCCGGTCATGAGGCGAGACCAGCTGGCCCCCGTCCTTCCCGTAGGCTTTGTAGCCATTGTATTCTTTCGGGTTATGGCTGGCCGTGACCATCACCCCGCCGCAGCAACCGTAATAACGCACCGCAAAGGAAAGCACCGGCGTAGGCCGCATGCCCGTGAAAAGATAGACCTCGAACCCGTTGGCGGCAAACACCCGGGCCGTGGTCAAGGCGAATTCCGCGCTCCCGTTCCGGCAGTCGTAAGAAACCGCCACCTTACGCTCCAAGCCTTCCTGCCGGCATTGCTTCTGCAAGTAGTTGGCAAACCCCTGGGTGGCCAAAGCCACCACGTAAGGATTCATCCGGTTGGTCCCTATCCCGAGGATGCCCCGCAAACCCCCTGTCCCGAATTCCAAATCGCGGTAAAAGGCATCGGCGCATTCCTCCGGACGGTTTTCCATCATTTCCTTCACGGCCTTCCGCGTGGCCTCGTCGTAAGGAGGCCGCGTCCAGACCTCCGCCCGCTTCCTGATTGCTTCTTCCATGGCTTTCTAATTTATTGCATCGTAAATCGCCTTACCGCATCGCAAATCACCGGTCGATTCAAAACCCCGCGGCTTTCCTCCCTGCAGCAGCGAGGCTTTCCACGTACCAGTCCCGCAGGCGGTCTATGCCCTCGTCTATTTCCACGCGGTGATGCCAGCCCAAGGCATGGAGCTTGGACACATCGAGCAGCTTGCGGGGCGTTCCATCGGGCTTTGCGGGATTGAACACGATTTTTCCGCCGAAGCCCACCGAACGGGCCACCTTCCCGGCCGTTTCGGCAATGGTCAGCTCCTTCCCCGTGCCGATATTGACATGCGTGTTCCGGATTTCCGTCCCCTGCCCCCGGCAAAGATCCTGGAACGAAACCTTTTCCATGATATAAACGCAGGCATCGGCCATGTCCTCGCTCCAAAGGAATTCCCGCAGAGGCTTCCCGCTCCCCCAGATTTCCACTTCCGTTCGGCAAGGGCCTTCCGGATTCCCTTCCCCCGCCGCGGCACGCACCCCGTATTTTTCCAACACGGCCAAAATGGCTGATGCCGGCGCGGAACCGTCCACCCCTTCCACCGGACGGGCCGCCAAGTCGGCCCGGACAGAAGCCCAGTCCCCGTTCTCCAAGCTTTTCCCCAAAAACATCTTGCGCAAGATAGCCGGGAGCACGTGGGAAGTCTCCAGGTTGAAATTGTCGAACGGCCCGTAAAGGTTGGTCGGCATGACCGAAATGAAATCGGTCCCGTACTGGAGGTTGTAACTTTCGCACAGCTTCAAGCCCGCAATCTTCGAAATCGCATACGGCTCGTTGGTGTATTCCAAGGGAGAAGAGAGCAGGCAATCTTCCGGCATGGGCTGCGGGGCCATGCGCGGGTAAATGCAGGAACTGCCCAGAAAGAGCAGCTTCCTGACACCGTGCCGGTAGGCCTGATGAATGACATTGCAGGCTATCATCAGGTTCTCGTAAATGAACTGCCCCCGGTAAAGGCTGTTGGCTTGGATTCCCCCCACTTTCGCCGAAGCCACGATGACGTATTCCGGTTTTTCCTGCTCGAAAAAACGGCAGGTAGCGGCCGTGTCGGTCAAATCCAATTCCGCATGCGAGCGTCCTACCAGGTTGCCATAGCCTTTCTCCCGGAGATTCCGCCAGATGGCGCTTCCCACAAGGCCACGATGGCCGGACACGTAAATCTTGCTGTCTTTTTCCATTTTTCCTGTTCAACTGACATTTCCTGCCAACATCCGCCAAGCCCGGCTCCCGCGCAGGCGCGCCGCCGGGATTCCTTGCCCTCGCCCGGCTCACCTTGCTCCGGGAACGGACAGGCTGCCCTGCAAGCAGGCCGCTCATTCGAAATAATTCATCACCTTGTAGCCATTGGCTTTGAGGAAGCCGTCTTTCTTCATCAGCACGATATCGCTGTCCATCATTTCCTCGACCAAGGCAGGCAAGTCGTACTCCGGCTCCCAGCCCAGCACTTCCCTTGCCTTCCGGGCATCGCCCAGCAGGAAATCCACTTCGGCAGGACGGAAATACTTGGCGTCGACCGCCACCAAAGCCTCGCCTGCACGGCCGGCAAAATCCCGGTAATACGCCTCGCCCACTTTCCGGCAGAACAAATCCCGGTCTACCGATTCCAGGATGCCTTTTTCCTCCAGGCCTTCCCCCCGGAAAACCAGCGAGCAGCCGATATGCCGGAAAGCCATCTCGACAAACTCCCGGATCGAGGTCGTCTTTCCCGTGGCAATCACGTAATCGTCCGGCTTTTCTTGCTGGAGAATCAGCCACATGGCTCGCACGTAATCCTTGGCATGCCCCCAGTCGCGCTTGGAATCGAGGTTCCCCAGATACAAGCAGTCCTGCAGGCCCAAAGCCATCTTGCAGACCGCCCGGGTTATTTTCCGGGTAACGAAGGTCTCGCCGCGAACCGGCGACTCGTGGTTGAAAAGAATCCCGTTGCTGGCGTGCATGCCGTAGGCTTCCCGGTAATTGACCGTTATCCAGTAGGCATACATCTTGGCCACCGCATAGGGGCTGCGCGGATGGAAAGGGGTCTTCTCGGTCTGCGGGGTCTGCTGCACTTTCCCGAAAAGTTCCGAAGTGGAAGCCTGGTAGATCCGCGTCGTCCCGGCCAGATCCAGCAAGCGGACGGCTTCCAGCAGGCGCAACGTCCCTACCCCGTCGGCATTGGCCACGTATTCGGGCGTATCGAAGCTCACGTGCACATGGCTCATGGCCGCCAGGTTGTAAATCTCGTCCGGCCGCACTTCCTGGATGATCCGGGTAAGGTTGAGGCTGTCGGTCATATCCCCGTAATGGAGGATGAACGAGCGCCCGGGGGTATGCGGGTCCTGGTAAAGATGGTCGATCCTTTCCGTGTTGAAGGAAGAGGCTCTGCGCTTGATTCCGTGGACCTCGTAGCCTTTCTTCAGGAGGAATTCGCTCAAATAGGCGCCGTCCTGCCCGGTCACGCCGGTCACCAAGGCCACTTTTTTCGGTTTCTGTTCCATAAAAATCGTTTCTGGAGATAGGCTTTGGCAAACATGGCAGGCAACTCCTGCTTGCCAAGGTTTATCGTGCGAAAGTACGAATATGCCCCCATATAATAAAACGGGAACCGGAGCGGCACGGCTTGCACCCGCCTCTCGGAACAACAAGGCAGCGATAAACCGCCAAAATTGCCGAAAGAGGGCTCTGCATCCGTTCCATACGAACGGGCCGCGCCGAAGCCAATCCGAGGCCTCGCCGAAACAATTCGTCAGAACGTCCAAGAAAGGCCCTACCCTCCCCAAAGCCGGGAACCAGCAAGCCGCGCCGAAACAATCCGTCGGAATCACCAAGGAATGCCCTACCGCCCCAAGGACCGGAAACAAGCCACGCGCACGACTATGCTTAACGCAAAACCATGAAATATCCCGGTCTCATTTCGTTCACTTTTTGATGATTTTTTGCGAGGAAGTGCAACCTTGGATGTCGATGCACACGAAGATGTATACACCTTCATGCCAGTTCCGGCAGTCAATCCAGGTCTGCCGGGCATCGCCCTGCATGATCCGCTTGCCGGAAATGTCGTAAATTTCCCATGCCCTTACCGGAATCTCGCTCTGCCAGGAAAAAGAACTCGAGGCGGGATTCGGGAACAATAACACAGGAGCAGGCCGAGAGACTGTTTCTTCCATTCCGCTGGTGGCATCGTACCCCAAGGCAATATAAAACGGCTTATACAAATGATCTTTCCCCATCGAATCGGTTATCGCCACATGCATCCGCGCGCTGTCGTGGATTCCTGGAATCCTGAAATACGGGTAACCCAAGTCTGCAAGGAAATCCCTTGTCCCCATTTCCTGTTCGCCTTCCAGCAACTGCCAGATGGAATAAACGGTCATCCCGGATATTCGATCCATATATCCCATGAAAGACATTCCGGGTGCCGTGGCATCGGGCCTCCCCCCTATGTGCCAGTCTGTAATCAAGGGGGATTCGGCTTCCGGACTCGACAGAAGAAGGGAATCCCAGGAAAGCCTCACAGGCAAAGCCTGGAGGGGAAGAAGATACTGATGAAAACGCCCGCACATGCGATTCTCCAATCTTTAAATCACCAAAATATAAACTTTTTTAATAAACTATTTCCAAAAAAAACAGAAAGAAGCATCTTCAATCACCTATACAAGCAACATCAAACAATCTAATTGACACTACATTGACAATTTCGAATTTTTTTTTTGCAAAATAGGACGCAAAGCCTCTCTCGTCGGG
>CASEWE010000016.1:0-40054 GCA_949291555.1 uncultured Bacteroidales bacterium | reverse complement strand
CTGACGGGAAGAAGCCTGAAGGGCTACGCAAAGCCTCTCGCATCGGGCATCAAGCCTTGACCTATGCGAGACCCGAAACCCGGGGAATCCGGGCTTCCCGGTTCCCGCACAGCTGCCAACCACCGCCAATCCGGATCCGCCATCCAGCGCCAACTAACACCAACACGAAAATAGACCTCGATGCCATGAAGATCTTAAAAAGCTTCACCCTGCTTCTTTTGACGGGGCTTACCGCAGCCTGCAAGCCGGACAAAGCGGAAATCGCCGTAGCGCCCGAAGGCCGCCTGGTCAGGCAAATCACGCAGTACGTTCCCGGAGAGTCGGGCCTGCCCGCTTTCGAGCACGCCTTTTCTTACGATGCCCGCGGAGAAGTGTCGGAAGTGGAAACGCGGATGCTTCTTCAAAACGAAGTCCAAGCCAAGGACCGTTATGAATACCTCCGGGAAAACGACCATCTGGCCGTGACGCACTACCCCGGTTCTTCCGGCACGGCGGAATTCGTGTTCCAATTCGAACTGGGCGAATCGGGGCATCTCCTTTCCGACCGGAACAAGGCCGGGATATATCCCGCCTACGGTCTTCCTCCGGAATACGCGTACACCTATTCCGACGGATACGTGCTTTCGGTTTCAGCCGACAAGAAAGCGCTCTATTCCTGTCAGTGGGAAAACGGGAACCTGACGGGGGAAACGCTTCACGATGCAAGCGGGCCTTCCTCGAAAAAGACCTTTCTTTACGCCCCGGAGAAAAACAAGACCAACATCGACATCCTTGCGTTGACCGGCGCCAGCGAAAGCCGTCCAGGCCGGCAAGGTTCGGAAATCACCGCTGCCTACCTGTTCTATTTCGGAGGGAAGAAAAGCCGGAACCTGCCATCTTCCTGCCAAGGGGATGATGGCGCGACCCGGCTGCGGTACGCCTACGAATACGATGCCCAAGGCTGCCCGGTGCGGATAGAGACCCTCGGCTCCGACAGCACCGTGCTCCACGTCTGGGAAATAGCCTATTGACACGCGGACAACGGGGCACGCGGACGACGGGCACTGGCGAGAGGACAAGGCAACAACCCGAAGTTCCGGCGGGCCGGGCTGGCCTAGCTGGCAGGCAGCCCGGCCCGCACGCAGCGTCCCGAACACCCGCCTTCCCGAATCGACGGCGGCCACGAGACTTTCCCCGGACCGCCAAGGCAGAAAACACTTTGTTGGGCAAGGGCGACCGTTCCGCCTCGTACCGTTCCGCCGGACCGGCAAGGCGGAAGCGGAAGGAAGCGCGGCGGCGAAGCGGCTTCCCCGTTCGAAAATACGCTTTTTGCAATAGGTTTTTAAAAGGAAACTTCTTATCTTTGTCCCGCCCTTGAAGGGGCTCTCACCGGGCTTAGGCCTGCTTTCCCGCTTGGCCCGGACAGGAACGCATGGGAAGCAGGCATAAGTTTCACGCTTATTATCATTTCGGTAACGTCTGGACTGCTATCGACAAAAGGCGGCGCTCGGAACCCGCCAGATGGAAAAGTTGTCCGGACGTTTTTCTTTTGCCCGCCGGAACTCCTGACGGGGCAAGGCAAGGAGGATGCGCCAAGAAGGCGCGACGCGGAAAAAAGCAAACACGGAAAAAAGCAATAAAAACATACACAAACCCTAAAACGATTTGCGCCATGATGACAGCTGAAGAGTACATCAAAAGCCTCCAGAAAATGGACCTGAAGGTCTACATGTTCGGTGAACGTGTGAAAGATCCCGTAAACCACCCGATCATCCGTCCTTCCCTCAACTCGGTGGCCATGACCTACAAACTGGCCGAAATGAAGGAGTATGAAGACCTCATGACGGCGTACTCCCCCCTTATCGGAGAGAGGGTCAACCGCTTCTGCCACCTTCACCAGAACACCGACGACCTGATCAAGAAGGTCAAGATGCAGCGCCTCTGCGGCCAGAAGACCGCCGCCTGCTTCCAGCGCTGCGTGGGCATGGATGCCTTCAACGCCATCTATTCCACCACTTTCGAAATCGACCAGTCGATGGGGACCGAATACCACAAGCGCTTCACCGAATACATGAAATTCGTGCAGAAGAACGACTTGACGGTAGACGGGGCCATGACCGACCCCAAAGGCGACCGCAGCCTTTCCCCTTCGCAGCAAGCCGATCCCGACTTGTTCGTCCACATCAATGAAGTACGTCCCGACGGTATCGTGGTCAGCGGGGCCAAAGCGCACCAGACCGGCTCCATCAACAGCCACGAGCACCTGGTGATGCCCACCATCGCCATGAAAGAAGCCGACAAGGACTACGCCGTCTGCTTCGCCGTTCCCTCCGATGCCAAAGGGGTCTTCATGATTTACGGCCGCCAGTCGTGCGATACCCGCAAAATGGAACCCGATGCCGAAATCGACCTGGGCAACTCCGAATTCGGCGGACACGAAGCCTTGGTGGTGTTCGACCACGTTTTCGTGCCTAACGAACGGGTCTTCATGTGCAAGGAATGGCAGTTCGCCGGCATGATGGTGGAACGTTTCGCCGGTTACCACCGCCAGTCCTACGGCGGATGCAAAGTGGGCGTGGGCGATGTCCTGATCGGGGCCGCCGCCCTGGCTGCCGACTACAACGGCGTACCCAAGGCCAGCCACATCAAGGACAAGCTGATCGAGATGATCCACCTGAACGAAACCTTGTACGCTTGCGGCATCGCTTGCTCGGCCGAAGGCGTGAAGATGCCGGCCGGCAATTACCAGATAGACCTCCTGCTGGCCAACGTCTGCAAGCAGAACGTTACCCGTTTCCCCTACGAGATCGCACGTCTTGCCGAAGACATCGCCGGCGGCTTGATGGTCACCATGCCTTCCCAGCAGGATCTGCGTTCGAAAGAAACCGGTCCTTGGGTTGAAAAATATTTCCGAGGCGCCACCGGGGCTTCCACCGAAAACCGCATGCGGGTATTGCGCTTGATCGAAAACCTTACCCTGGGAACGGCCGCGGTAGGCTACCGCACCGAATCCCTGCACGGAGCCGGATCGCCGCAAGCCCAGCGCATCATGATCGCCCGTCAAGGCAACTTGGAAGAAAAGAAGGAACTTGCCCGCAAAATCGCCAAGGTAGATGTGTCCAAAGACAACTGGCCCGTCAAGAAGTAACCCTTCCGAAGACGGCACGTTCGAAGGCCGGATCCGCAAAGTCGTCGACGAGCGGGTCCGACCTTCCCTTTCTTCCCACGGCGGCGATATCCGGATTGCGGAAATCAAAGGCCGCGATGTGGGCTTGGTATTCTTGGGCGCATGCCGCACCTGCCCCTCGGCGCAAATCACCTTGGAGGAGACCATCGACAAGGTGCTCCGTCAGGAAATCGAAGGGATCGGCCGGGTCTACCTGGTCAACGAAACCAGCCAGGAACTGCTCGACTTCGCCAGACGGCTCATCAACCGGCCCGAAGAGGAACGGAACGCGGAACTTTGAGGCAGGCGGATTCGAACCGCTGCAAAGAAGATTCCATTCCACGGCAGGCGAGGCTCGAGAAAAGCGACCGACGGCAGCCCGCCAGGCCCGGAGAAAAAGAAGCAAGCTTCCCGCATCGGGAAAACCCGGAACGGGATCAACACCGACAACGGACGCAAAGCGGGGAAAAGCCCGCACGTCCGATTCCAGAAAGAAAACAACACCTTTAAAATAGAAACCCAAAAACGCTATCCTACCATGGACTGGAAAAAAGAAGGGAATTTCGTCACCGCCGAAGAAGCGGTAAAGGCTATCAAAGACAACGACAACATCGTTTTCGGCCACGCGGCAGGGGTCCCGGTAATAATTCCCGCCGAAATGCTCAGGCAGATGGAGCGCCTTCACGACGTGAAGATTTTCCACATGTTCACCATCAACAACGGGGAATACCTGGTGCCGGAAACCGAAGGGCATTTCCGCCACGTGACCAATTTCGTGGGAGGCAACTCGCGGGCGGCCGTAGCCGAAGACCGGGGCGACTTCATCCCTTTGCACTTTTCCGATGTCCCGGCCTTTTTCGATCGGTATTTCCCCGTGGACGTGACGGTGGCGCAGGTATCCCTGCCCGATGAAAACGGGAACTGCAGTTTCGGCATCTCCTGCGACTACACCTTGCCGGCCGCACGCCGTTCCAAAATCATCATCGCCGAAATGAACGAGCACATGCCGTACATTCCCGGCGACAACTCCATGCACATTTCCAAATTCACCTACATTGTTGAAAACCACACCCCCCTTGCGGTGCTGCCGCCGGCCAGAATCACCGACATCGAGAAATCCATCGGCCATTTCTGCTCCACGCTCATCAAGGACGGCGACACTTTGCAATTAGGCATCGGCGCTATCCCCGACGCGGTGCTGATGTCGCTCGACGACAAGCACGATCTGGGCATCCATACCGAGATGTTCTCCAGCGGCGTGGTCGATTTGGCCAAAAAAGGGGTCATTACCGGCGCCAAAAAGAGCCTGCTGCCCGGAAAGATGGTTGCCACCTTCCTCATGGGGACGCAGGAACTCTACGATTTCGCCAACCACAACCCCAATGTGGAAATGCGCACGGTAGACTGGGTGAACGACCCGCGCGTCATCGCCCAGAACGACAACATGGTCTCGATCAATTCCTGCATCGAAGTGGACCTGACCGGCCAAGTGAACTCCGAAACCATCGGATTGAAGCAGTTCAGCGGAACCGGCGGGCAGTTCGACTACGTGAAGGGCGCATCCTGGTCGAAAGGCGGGCGTTCCATCATGGCCATGCCTTCCACGGCGGCCCATGGAAAAGCCTCGCGCATCGTACCTTTCCTCTCGCCAGGCGCCGCGGTCACCACCCCGCGCGATGATGTGGATTACGTGGTTACCGAATACGGGGTCGCCCACCTCAAAGGCGCCAGCCTCAAGGAGCGGGCCAAACGGCTTATCGCGATCGCCCATCCCGACTTCCGCCCGATGCTGGAAGAAGAATACAAGAAGAGATTCAAAAACTAATATGCCATGCAACTGTTCAAGCTTAAGACTCGACTGAGTCAATTTGATGATTTTGCATCCTTTGCAAAGGAATTCAACTTGGGAGCCGATGATTTGGTCGTTACCAACGAGTTCCTGTACGAACCTTTCATGAAGGCCCTGAACCTGCCCTGCCATTTCATCATGCAGGAAAAATACGGGCTGGGCGAGCCTTCCGACAAGATGATGAACGCCATCCTCAAGGACGTGCACCATATCAAGTTCAACCGGGTCATCGCCGTAGGCGGCGGAACGGTCATCGACTGCTGCAAGGTCTTCGTGCTGAAAGACGTGGAGAATGTTACCGATGCCTTCCTGCGCAAGATCCCTATCGTGAAGGAGAAACAGCTGGTCATCCTGCCCACCACTTGCGGCACGGGCAGCGAAGTGACCAACATCTCCATCGCCGAATTGGTAGACCTCCATACCAAAATGGGCCTGGCAGACGATGCCATCGTGGCCGATGATGCCGTATTAGTGCCCGAATTGCTGAAAGGCCTGCCGTTCAAATTCTACGCCTGCAGCGCCATCGATGCCTTGGTGCACGCCACGGAATCCTTCGTTTCGCCCAAATCGAACCCGTATACCGAAGCCTTGGGCAAGGAAGCCATGCGCATCATCATCGATGTGTTCAAAGGGATTGCCGAAAAAGGCCAGGACTACCGGTTCGAACGCTTAGGGGAAATGCTGATGGCCAGCAACTTCGCCGGCATCGCTTTCGGCAATACGGGCGTGGGAGCCGTGCATGCGCTGAGCTACCCGCTGGGCGGCAATTACCATGTGCCCCACGGAGAAGCCAACTACCAGTTCTACACGGCCATCTTCCACTTGTACAACAAAAAGAACCCGGACGGCCGGATCAAGGAACTGAACGCTTACCTGCAGCAGCTCCTGGGCACCACCGGCGATCCTTACGATGCCTTGGACGAACTCTTGGGCAAACTGATCAAGAAAAACCCGCTCCATACCTACGGCATGAAGGAGGAAGAAATCGCGGGATTCGCCCAAAGCGTCCTCGAAACCCAGCAACGCTTGCTCAACAACAACTACGTGCCCTTGAGCCAAGAAGAAATCCGTGAAGTCTACCGCGAATTATTTTAGGCAAAACCTTATTTAACTCAATGTTTTGTCGTACATTTGCCCCGTTTTTCCGGAACCCTTTGGAAAACGGGGTTTTGTTTTGATTCTTAGGTAATTATAAAAAAATACAAAATGGAAATCCAAGAAATGGTGGCCAAAGCCCGCGAGGCCCAGGCCATTTTTGAGAGAACCTTCAACCAGAACACGGTTGATGCAGTGGTCAAAGCCACGGCCCGCGTGGTATTCGACAATGCCGAAAAATTAGCCAAGATGGCGGTTGAAGAAACCAAGATGGGCGTGTACGAGGACAAGGTTTCCAAATGCCGCAACAAATCGAAAGGCGTTTGGTACAATCTTCGCGGAAAGAAGTCGATGGGCATCCTCGAAATCGACGAACGCACCGACATGATCACCATTGCCAAGCCTGTAGGCGTTGTCTGCGGCATCACGCCCATGACGAACCCGGTGGTTACGCCCATGAGCAAGATCATGTTCGCGCTCAAGACCAAGAACGCCATCATCATCGCCCCGCACCCGAAATCGAAAGTCTGCTCCTCGACCACGGTTCACCTGATCCAGGAAAAGCTCAAGACGATGGGCGTGCCCGATTACTTGGTACAGGTCGTGGAAGAACCGGCTATCGAAAAATCCCAGGAACTGATGAAGACCGTCGATGTGGTCATCGCTACCGGCGGGATGGGCATGGTCAAGGCCGCCTACTCTTCCGGAAAACCGTCCTTCGGCGTGGGTGCCGGCAACGTCCAGGTCATCATCGATACCGATGTGGATTTCGACAAGGCTGCCAACATGATCATCACCGGCCGTTCTTTCGACAACGGCATCATCTGCTCCGGAGAACAGTTCTTCGCTTATCCCAAGAAGGACAAGGAAGCGGTTTTCGCCGCTTTCAAAAAGAACGGCGCTTACTTCGTGAACGAAGCCGACAAGGAAAAACTGCTGAACTTCATGTTCGATGAAAAAGGCGTCATCAACCGCAACGCTGTCGGCCAGTCGCCTGCTGTCATTGCCGAACGCGCCGGCATCAGCGTTCCGGAAGGCACCCGGGTCATCGTTGCCGAGGCCGTGGGCGCCGGCAAGGCCGACCGCATCTGCAAGGAAAAAATGTGCCCGGTCATGGGCTGCATCGGCTACGACAGCTTCGAAGAAGGCTTGGATCTGATTGAAACCAACCTGAAGATGGAAGGCAACGGCCATACCGCCGCTGTCCACTCCAACAACCAAGGCCACATCATCATGGCCGGCGAAATGCTGACCGTAAGCCGCGTAGTGGTGAACGCCATCAGCTCGACCACCGGCGGCGGCGCCATCCAGAACGGCTTGGCGGTGACCAACACGCTCGGCTGCGGCACCTGGGGCAACAACTCCATTTCCGAAAACTTCACGTACAAGCATCTGCTGAACACGACCCGCATCGCCCCGCTTTGCGAAAGGATCCGCATTCCTTCCGATGAAGAAATGTGGGGATAACTCCTACACGCTACAGGTTTGAAGTTTGAAGCTTGAAGCTTGAAGCTTCAAGCTTCAAGCTTCAAGCCCGCAGCGGGCAACGGCCGTGCCGCTTTTGCGGCACGGCCGTTTTTTTTCGACTTCTTCCCATCTGCAAGCCCCTGAAAAACGCACGTTTTCCCCGTACACTGCCCGGAACATGGGCAGAGCGGAACTGCCCCGCCCTCGATTTTTTCAACAAAAGAAACATATTCGATATTTTTTCTTATCTTTGCACCCGTTTCCCGGAAGGGAGCACTGCCCTATGGTGTAATTGGCAACACGTCAGATTCTGGATCTGAAGTCTCCAGGTTCGACCCCTGGTAGGGCAACGAAAGTCCGCAGCAAAGCGGACTTTTTCTTTTTGCGCCATCGGCGTCCGGAGTTGCATCATCGGGATCCGGGGATCATCCCTTGCCGGAACGCCTTCTCCTGCCTGCATCTTTCAAAGAGCCTATCCGGGGAAAGCCGGAATCGTCCGATAAAACCCGCGTTTCATCGTTTTTTTCCACCTTTCTTAACATAGAAAGCAACAAGGATTCTAATAAGATGTTTTTTTTTAGTATTTTTGCGGATTAGTTTCCGCGATTCCCTGAATAATAACCCTTACAAATACACAAACCGTGAAAACGAAGAAAAAAACAGCCACCCCCGAACGCGTTGGCGAAGTACACATCGACGACATCCTCTGCAAGAACGGATTTTTTCCCCTCATCCTCGACACCAACGTCCTCAACACCAAAAAAATCTGGGGAGGGAACATGGCATGCTGCATCGTCTGCCTCCAAGGGGAAGCCCATTTCCGCATGGACGCGATGGAGCACACGCTCAAAAGCGGGGAGACTTTGGTCATCAATTCCGAATTCTTCCTTCTCAATACCGCGGTAAGCAAGGACTTCAAAGCTTATGCCATCATGGCTACCAAGTTCTTCCTTTTCTCGCCCACTTTCCCGCTTTCGTTCGATCTGCATTTCTTCATCATGAAGAGGCCCACGCTCAAGATTCCTTCCAACACGCTGGACAACTTGCGCAACGTGTTCGAAATGCTTTTCGAAAAATGGGAGAATGCCAACCCTGAATACAATTTCGGCCCTCGCACGTTCCACAACCACATCATGGCCGACCTTGCCAAGGCATTCTGCTACGAGATTATCGAATCCTACCGGGAAATGCTGCCTTTCGGCAAATTCAGATCGAAATCGAGCAACCGCGAGACCTTGGTGCTGCGCTTCCTTCACCTGCTCAACTGGAATGTCATCGAAGAAAGGCGCATCAACTTCTACGCGAAAGCCTTGAGCATAACCCCGCAATACTTGGCCACGATTCTCAAACAAGTCACCGGGATGTCGACCAACCAATGGATGCACGTCATGATCATCGAAAAGGCCAAGCACTTGCTCCTTTCCGAAAACAAGAACATCCAGGAAGTGGCAAAAATGCTCAATTACCCCGACCAGTCCACTTTCGGAAAAATGTTCAAGTCCGAAACCGGCATGTCTCCCATCCAATTCAAAAAAGAAATCACTTCGCTCTGATAACCCAAAACTGCTTGAAACACATGAACAGAACCGCAGGAGTCCTTCTCCTCTCCAGCATAATCGCCCTCTCCTCTTGCCAAAACAAGAAACCGGCCACGACCCAAGCCGTTCCCCGGAACGTCCTGGAAATCGAAACCCGTCCATACACGCTCTACAAGCCCTACGCGGCCAGCCTTCTGGCCAACGGGTCGGTGGAAATCCGTCCGAAAATAAGCGGGTTCATCTTTCACCAGCACGTGAACGAAGGAGACATGGTTCATGCCGGGGATTTGCTTTTCACCATCGATCCCATCCAGATGGAAGCGGCCGTGGAAGTGGCTAAGGCCAACATCGAAGTGGCAGAGGCGCAAGTGGAAACAGCGCAGCTGACTTACGACACCAAAGCCGAGCTTTTCCGAAAGGAAATCATCAGCGCCAACGACTTGCAGATGGCCCGCAATTCCCTTGCCTCGGCCCAGGCCAGCCTTGCCCAATGCAAGGCCGCGCTTACCGATGCGCAACGGAACCTGGAATACTGCAGCGTGACCAGCCCCATCGACGGCTTGGTGGGGGTCATTCCCTACTCTCCCGGAAACCTGGTCGGAAGCACCTCGGCCAACCCGCTCGCCACCGTGACCGACGTGGCCACCATGCGCTGCTATTTTTCCATAAGCGAACGGGAGGCTTTGGCTTTAAGCCGTCGGTACGGGTCGCCCGAGGAAATCGCCCGGTCGCTCCCGGAAGTGGAATTGAACTTGGTTGACGGTTCCCGCTACCCGTACAAAGGACATGTCGTGACCGTCAGCGGGGTACCCGACGGGACGACCGGGGCCATACGGATCCGGGCCGACTTCCCCAATCCCGACATGATGCTCAAAAGCGGGTTCAGCGGCACCTTGCTGATGCCGACCATCCTCGACTCGGCCATCGTCATCCCCCAGCAGGCCTGTTTCGAAGTGCAATCCAAAAGGTTCGTCTACGCCGTGAGCGACAGCAACACCGTCCATGCGGCCCCCATCGAAATCATGAGCCTCAACGACGGGCACTCCTACGTGGTGACTTCCGGCCTCCAAACCGGCCAGCGCATCGTGACCGAAGGCGTCACATTCCTGCGCGAAGGCCAAGCCATCAGGCCTGCAAGCCCGGACAAGGCCGAATAACCGGCTTCCGCCTTCCTTTGCAAGCATTAACCCCATCTTCGCAAGAAAAGAGAAATGAGATTAGACAAATTCATAGAAAGACCGGTGATGTCGACCGTGATTTCGATCATCATCGTAATCCTCGGCATCATCGGACTGGTATCCTTGCCCATTGAACAATACCCCGACATAGCCCCGCCGACCGTGCAGGTCTCCACCACCTATATCGGTGCCGATGCCCAGACCATCACCAACAGCGTCATCACGCCGCTGGAAGATGCCATCAACGGGGTGGAGAACATGGATTACATGACCTCGAGCGCGTCGAACGACGGCCGAGCCAACATCAACATCTACTTCCGGCAAGGGACCGATCCCGACATGGCGGCCGTGAACGTGCAGAACCGCGTAGCCACCGCCACCAGCCTGCTGCCGGCCGAAGTCACCCGCACCGGGGTCACGACCCGCAAGCGGCAATCCAGCACCTTGATGATGATCGGTTTCTACGCTCCCAACGACAACTACGATGAAACCTTCATCGAAAACTATCTCCGCATCAACGTCCTCCCGGTGATCCTCCGCGTGCAAGGCGTGGGGGATGCCAGCGCGTTCGGCGTGCACGATTACGCCATGCGGATCTGGCTGCGGCCGGACGACATGAAAAAGAACGGCCTCGTCCCCTCCGACATAACCGCCGTGCTGAACGAGCAGAACATCGAAGCCGCCCCCGGGAAATTCGGGGAAAACTCCACCCAGACATACCAGTATACCCTCAAATACAAAGGCAGGCTCAAAAGCGTGAGCGAATACGAGGATATTGTCATCCGGACGTTGCCCAACGGGAGCCAGCTTAAACTGAAGGACGTGGCCGACATCGAGCTAGGCCCCCAAAGCTACAATATCCGCTCTGTCCTCGACGGGCACCCTAACGCCATGATTGCCATCTACCAATTGCCGGGGAGCAACGCCACCCAGGTAATCGAGGATTGCAGCAAGGCCATCGCCGAACTGGAGCCTAATTTCCCGGCCGGCCTGGAATACACGGTCATGCAAAGTTCCAACGACTTCCTGTACGAGTCCATCAACAAGGTCTTGCATACCCTCATCGAGGCTTTCATCTTGGTGTTCATCGTGGTGTTCATCTTCTTGCAGGACTTCCGTTCAACCCTGATTCCTGCCATTGCCATCCCGGTAGCCTTGATCGGGACCATGTTCTTTATCAACCTTATCGGATTCTCTTTGAATCTGTTGACCTTATTCGCCCTGGTATTGGCCATTGCGATCGTGGTCGATGACGCGATCGTGGTCGTCGAGGCGGTGCACGCCAAACTGGACCAGAACTACCGCTCGGCCAAGACGGCGGCCATCGATGCCATGAGCGAGATCGCAGGCGCTATCGTCTCCATCACCCTGGTCATGGCGGCCGTGTTCATCCCCGTTTCTTTCATACAAGGAACGGCTGGTATCTTTTTCCGCCAGTTCGGATTGACCTTGGCCATTTCCATTCTGATTTCGGCTGTCAACGCCTTGACTTTGACCCCTGCCCTTTGCGCCCTGTTCCTCAAACCCCACGATGAGAACCCGCTCAAGAAAAAGAATTTCCTGGAGCGTTTCCACTCGGCTTTCAACGTCTTCTTCACCAACACGACCGCCCGATACAAGGGGGCTGTCCGCTTCTTCATCGCCAAGCCGGCCCTGTCTCTCGGCATCGTGGCCGCCTCCATCGCGGGCTTCTTCTTCTTGTTGAAGACCACCCCTTCGGGACTTATCCCGAACGAAGACAACGGGGTCGTCATCATGGACGTCGCCTTGCCGCCTGCCACCACCTTGCACCAGACCTACCAGTCCATGCTGCGGATCGACAGCCTGCTGTCCTCGATACCGGAAATCGAACACCGAAGCATGATTGCCGGCTTCGGTTTCATCTCGGGCAACGCAAGCTGTTACGGTTCCATCATCACCCGGCTCATACCCTGGGAAGAACGGACCGGGAAAGGCCAGGATTTGAACGGGGTGATCGCCAAAATCAACGCCCTGCTGTCATCGAACGTTTCCGATGCGCGGGTCATGACCTTCTCTCCTCCCATGATTCCCGGTTTCAGCGCTTCGAACGGGTTCGAATTCAGCATTCAGGACCGGACAGGGGGAAGCGTGGAAGACCTTTACAAGGTAACCCAGGACTTCCTGGTCGAACTGAACAAACGGCCGGAAATTTCCTATGCCTCCACTTCTTTCCGCCCCGACTTCCCGCAATACATGGTCGACATCGATGTGGACAAAGCCAAGAAGGCCGGGACTTCCCCGACCGAAATCCTCAGCGTGATGCAAGGGTATTTCGGAGGAATCTACGTGTCCAACTTCAACACATTCGGGAAATTGTACCGGGTCATGCTGCAGGCCGCCCCGGAAAACACCCTCAACGAGGAAGCTTTGGATAATACGTACGTGCGCTGCGGCAACGGCGACATGCTGCCCGTTTCGCAATTCATCCGCATCGAGAAAATTTACGCTTCGGAAAACATCAACCGTTTCAATTTGTTCACTTCCATCTCCGTGAACGGGCAAAACAAGGTAGGTTATTCCTCGGGCGAAGCCATCGAAGCCATCCGGGAAACGGCCGAGACTTCGCTGCCCCAAGGCTACGGTTACGAGTTCTCCGGACTGACCCGCAACGAGCAGCAATCCGGCAACACGATGGGCATTATCATCGCGGTCTGCCTGCTGTTTGTCTACCTGTTGCTCTGCATCCAGTACGAAAGCTACATTTTGCCGCTGGCCGCCTTGCTTTCCTTGCCGTTCGGGCTTTGCGGGACTTTCCTCTTCGCCCGGATGATGGGGCTGAGCAACAACATCTACCTGCAAATCTCCTTCATCATGCTGGTGGGCTTGCTGGCCAAAAACGCCATCCTGATCATCCAGTTCGCCGTGCAACGCCGCGAACACGGCATGAGCATCGCTTGGGCTGCCGTAGCCGGAGCCACGGCACGATTCCGCCCTATCCTCATGACTTCCCTGGCTTTGATCATCGGGCTTCTTCCCCTCATGTTCGCTACCGGTGCCGGCAGCAACGGGAACCGTACCATCGGCGCCGGCGCCGTGGGCGGGATGCTTGTGGGCATGATCTTGCAGATTTTCATCGTGCCGGTCCTGTTTGTCATCTTCCAGACCTTGCAAGAAAAAATCAAGCCTATCCGCCCTGCCAGCCCTCCTGCTGCCGAACCCTTGGTTGAGCACCGCTTGCCCGAATCCGAGTCGGATCCGGAAGATTCGAAATACTTTTTGTAATATGCAAAGGACGAACTTTAAAAATATCCTGCTCTATGGCTTCCTTTCCGTCGCCCTCAGCGGCTGCGGCATCTACAAAGCCTACGAAAGGCCCGGTTCGATCGAAGCCGGGGACAATTACCGAACCGACGGCTTGCTCGAAGTAAAAGCCGATGCGGATACTTTGCCAGGGCCGGCTTTTGCCGGCCTCTACCCGGAGAGGCTTGCCGACACCCAGCATTTAGGCCTCCTCCCCTGGAAAGAAATATTCAGCGATCCGAAACTGCAAGTGCTCATCCAGCAAGGGCTCGACAGCAATTTCGACTTGCGCAACGCCCTGCTTCAAGTACGGCAGATGCGCGCCCGTCTGGTGCAAGCCCGTTTATCCTATACGCCCGGACTGAACCTGAGCGGAAACTATGCTTTCTCGGGAATGATCGGAAGCGGGAGCAGTCCTTCCACCTACGGGATCGGGGCAGCCGCCGACTGGGAAATCGACATCTTTGCAAAAACCCTCAACGCAAAGCGTTCGGCCGTGGCGAACCTGTTGCAGAGCGATGCCGCCAGGCGCTCGGCCCAAACGCAAGTCATCTCGGCCATCGCCGAAGCCTACTACAGCCTGCTGATGTTAGACAAGCAACTTGAAATCAGCGAACAGACCGTATCCAACTGGAACCGGACAATCGACATGATGCAAGACATGAAAACGGCGGGCAACACCAACCAGGCCGCCATCGAGCAGGCCAAAGCCAATAGTTATTCGGTAAAGGCAGGCATTCCCGACCTCAAAAAGCAAATTCGCGAAATAGAAAACAGCCTCTCGCTGCTGACAGGCAAACCGGGCGGCAAAATCGACCGAAACCGTTTCGAAGACCAGATCCTTCCTGCCGAATTCTCGGTCGGCATCCCCTCGCAGCTGTTCCTGAACCGTCCCGACATCCTTCAAGCGGAAGCCTCCCTCATGGCCGCTTACGCGGCAACCGCCTCGGCAAGGGCCGCATTCCTGCCCGGTTTCAGCATCGGTGCCAACGGAAGCTGGACAAACGCCGCCGGGACAGCCATACTCGACCCTGCCAAATTCGTATGGCAGGCCGTTGCTTCCCTTGCCATGCCGTTGCTCAACAAGGGGACCAACATCGCCAACCTGCGCGTGGCCAAAGCCCAGCAGGAAATCGCCGCCAACAACTTCCAGAAGACCTTGCTTGCCGCCGCCAATGAAATCAGCAACGCGTTGTTCCAATACCAAGCCACCGGAGCCAAATGCCAATACCGCGTGCAACAGGTCTCCAGCTTGGAGAAGGCCGTGGAATACACCACCCAGCTGATGCAATTGGGCGGGACCACTTACCTGGAAGTCCTCACGGCGCAGCAATCGCTCCTGCAGGCCCAGCTCTCGCAAGTTGCCGACCAATATGAACGCATGGGTTCGGTCATCACCCTCTACCGCGCATTGGGAGGCGGCTCGCAAGAAACCGTGGAAGATGTAACGGCCGACAACTGGAACAAGAACAAATCGGTACGCAAACGCACCCGGGCCATCGAAAAGCAAGTGAAAGCCCTTCTGAAAGAAGAGAAGCAAGCCGCCAAAGCTGCCAAAGCGCAAAGCAGGAAACGGGCGGGTGCCGCTGAATAAAAGAAAAAAAAATGAAGCCGGTTCTGGAGCCGGCGCGACAAGGAACCCTTGGCAGACGTACCGCAACGGCCTGTCAGGGGTTCTTCCATGAAAAGGGCTTCCCCCGATGAGGGGCACAGGCCGATCGAACCGCTGCCGTTACCGGCAAAAGGCGGAATCCGTTCCCGTCGGAACCATCTTCCCCTGCTACCGGTAGACCAGGCCGAATACCGTCCGGAAGAAATCCTTCATCTCTTCTACAACGCGGGAATAGTCTGCCTCTTTCCCCAGTTCGGCCTGCAACGAGGTCACCCCCTTGTCGGTAAACCCGCAAGGATTTATCAAGCTGAAAGCCGCCAAGTCCGTGTTGACATTCAAAGCAAACCCGTGCATGCTTACCGAACGCGAGCATTTCACGCCGATAGCGCAAATTTTCCGGGGCCGCTTGCCATGAGGCTCTATCCAGACGCCGGTAGCTCCTTGCAAGCGTTCCCCGCAGAGCCCGTAGCGGGAAAGGAAACGGATAACCACCTCCTCCAACATTTCCACATAAGCCCTCGCCCCCAAGCCGAACTCCTCCAGATCGAAAATCGGGTAGCCTACCAATTGCCCAGGGCCATGATACGTCACATCCCCGCCCCGATCCACATGGATGAATTCCGCGTTCCTTGCCCGTAAAAGGGCCTCCCCTGCCAGCATGTTGCTGTCTTTCCCGCTCCTTCCAATAGTATAGACCGGATCATGCTCCACGAAGAAC
Organism: uncultured Bacteroidales bacterium; assembly: GCA_949291555.1. GTDB lineage: Bacteria > Bacteroidota > Bacteroidia > Bacteroidales > P3 > Pullibacteroides. The sequence goes on along the minus strand of CASEWE010000016.1, from coordinate 24,191 downwards.
AATCGATTCTCCCCTGTCAAGCCTTGCGCTTTGGCCGCTTTCACGGCTTCCAGCTCTTTTTCCTGCAAGGCCCAGACTTCCCGGTAGGGCCTGCGGCCCAGAAACTCGAACCTGCATGCCACCGCTTCCCTTTTTTCCATCTTTCCGCGTTTTTCCTTGAATCCCGTGGCAAGCCCGCTTTTCCGGTCGTCCGGACGTTCCTGCCAACAACGCTCCTCAAGATCTTTCTACCTCTTATTATCTTCTTACCTTTGCGGCTTCAAAAAAGCTCGCTCATGAATGCCATCTGGATCGTACTGCCCATCCTGTCGCTGCTGATGTTCGAATTGGGCCTGACCCTGGAAGCCAAAGATTTCCTATACCTGAAAAAGCATCCCAAGGCCGTAATCGTCGGCATGATCGGGCAAATCGCATGCCTTCCGCTCATCGCCTTCCTGCTGGGGCGCGCCTTGCAGATGGATGCTGTTTTCTTCGTCGGGCTCATGCTCATAGCCTGTTCGCCGGGCGGCAGCTCCTCCAACGTGTTTTCCATGATTGCAAAAGGCGATGTGGCTTTATCGGTTTCCCTCACGGCCCTGAGCAGCTTCATCACGCTTTTCACCCTGCCGCTGATACTGGATTTCACTCTCCGCTTCACCGAAAGCCAGTTCCATACCGACCTCCATCTCCCTGCGGGCAAGCTGTTCCTCCAGAACATCGTCTTGATGGTGGTTCCCATCTTGGCCGGAATCGCAGTAAGGAAAAAGCTTCCCCGAACGGCCTGCTTTTGCCATAAAGCGCTTTCCAAAGCAGCCTTCCCCTTGTTGCTCCTTCTGGCTTCCCTCTTCTTCGTCCAGCACCGGGATACCATCTGCAACAACTTCGCCCGGCTCGGATTAGGGGTGTCCCTGCTCATCATCCTGTCCATGGGGGCAGCAGCTCTCCTGGCGAAGTCGTTCCGGATCGGCCAAGCGCAGCAACGGACCATCCTCATCGAAGTCGGCATGCAGAATGCCGCCCAAAGCATCGCCATCGCCAGCAGCCCTTTCCTTTTCAACAACAGCCTCATGGCTGTTCCCGCCATCGTCTATGCCTTGATGATGAATGTAATCCTTTTGTCTTACGTGGCAGCCATCGCCTATCGTCCGGCATGGATGAGCCGCAAAAAAAATTAAGTGCCTCGGCTATTTCCCGCCCGGCCTCCCGTTTGCACGAACGTGTTTCCGCCCGACCCCGGCTTCCCGGCGGCGACCAGAAACCTGCGAAACGGAATCGACGCAAGCTTCGCAAGGCAGGATTCGCGAGGCAAGCTGCGAGGCAAGCTCCGCGCTATCGTCCCACATGGCGTTCGGCATGATAGCTCGAACGCACCAAGGGGCCGCTTTCCACAAAGCGGAATCCTTTCCGTTTCCCGATCTCGGCATATTCGGCGAATGTCTCCGGCGAAACGTATTCCTTCACCTCCACATTCTGCCTGCTCGGCTGCAAATACTGCCCAAGCGTCATGACCTGGCAGCCGACAGCAAGCAAATCGTCCATTGCCTGCAGGATTTCCTCCCGGCTTTCACCCAAACCGAGCATGATGCCGCTCTTGGCGGCAATCCCGCTACGGGCAACCTGCTCCAATACCGCCAACGAGCCCTCGTACGTAGCCCGGCTGCGAATATGGGGCGTAAGCCTGCGCACCGTTTCCAAATTGTGGGAAATCACATCCGGCCGCGTTTCGATGATCATCCTTACCAGCTCCGGGCGGGACTGGAAATCGGGTATCAGCACCTCCATCGTCGTGGAAGGGTTGAGCGCGCGGACCTGCCTTATCACTTCCACCCAATGCCCGGCTCCCAAATCAGGCAAGTCGTCCCGGTCTACCGAGGTGATGACCACGTGCTTCAAACCCAAAGCCTTCACGGATTCAGCCACGTGCAAGGGCTCGTCTTTGTCGAGCGGCAAAGGCCTGCCTGTCTTTACATTGCAGAAACGGCAAGCCCGGGTGCAAATATCCCCTCCTATCATGATGGATGCCGTTCCGCAGCCCCAGCATTCCCCATGGTTCGGGCAACGGCCGCTGGTGCAAATCGTATGGAGGCTATTGGACTGAAGCGTGTCCTGCACCTTCTTCGACAATTCCCCCATCGGCAATCTTATTTTGAGCCAATCGGGTTTTCTTCTTCCTTGTTCCATAAATCTTCGTCTCCGTAGCCAAAGCCCGTCTTTCCTGTCTCCGGATTTCCCTTCTATCCTCCTATAGGGGAACCGGCCTGTCCCGGCAAGCAGCCCCGGCGTTCCCCGCGAGCCGTCCGCCGGCAGCCAACCCGCCGGAATCAATCCTGGCCGGAAAGTTCCGCGCGTTTGGCCTGGCGCTTGCGTTCGTTTTCATCCAAGATGATTTTCCGCAATCGCAAATGATGCGGAGTGACCTCCAGGTATTCGTCCGGGCCGATATATTCCATGAATTCCTCCAGCGACATCTTCCGGGCGGGAGCGATATGCGTGGCCTCATCCGCCCCGGAAGCCCGCATATTGGTCAATTTCTTGCTCTTGCAAACATTCACGACCAAGTCGTCCGGACGGATATGCTCCCCGATCACTTCCCCCGCATAAACTTCCTCGTTGGGATCGATGAAAAAAGTGCCCCGGTCCTGCAACTTGTCGATGGCGTAGGCGTAGGCCGTCCCGGTCTCCATCACCACCAAAGCCCCGTTCCTGCGGGCCCCTATCTCGCCCTTCCATGGCGCATAGCCTTCGAACCGGCTGGCCATCACAGCCTCTCCTTCGGTGGCCGTGAGCACGTTGTTCCGCAACCCGATCATGCCTCGGGCCGGAATGCTGAAAATAAGGTGGGTCCTATCCGACTGGGTTTCAATCGACTTGATTTCCCCTTTCCGCTGGGTGGCCAGCTCGATCGCCTTCCCGGAAAATTCTTCGGGAAGCACAATCGTCAATTCTTCCATCGGCTCGCATTTCTTCCCTTCGATTTCCTTGATGATAACTTTCGGCTGCCCAACCTGCAATTCGTAGCCTTCCCGGCGCATGGTCTCGATCAGGACCGACAAATGCAAGATCCCTCGCCCGTATACCAGCAACGAATCGGGAGAACCGGTCTCTTCCACGCGCAAGGCCAGATTCTTTTCCAACTCCTTTTCCAAGCGTTCGCGCAAATGGCGGGAGGTAACGTATTTGCCGTCTTTCCCGAAGAAAGGCGAATTATTGATGGTAAACAGCATGCTCATGGTCGGCTCGTCGACCGAAATAGGTTTCAAGGCTTCCGGATTCTCGAAATCGGCTATCGTGTCGCCGATTTCAAAATCCTCCAGGCCCATCACCGCGCAGACTTCGCCCGCCTCCACAGGAACTTTCACTTTTTCCTTGCCCAAACCCTCGAAGACGTAAAGCTCCTTTACCCTTTGCTTCTCCACGGTTCCATCGCGTTTCACCAAGCTGACATTTTGCCCGGCTTGCAAGGTCCCCCGGTGCAGGCGGCCCACCGCGATCCGTCCGATGTAAGAGGAGTAGTCCAAGGAGGTAATCATCATCTGAAGCGAGCCCTGCTCCACTTTGGGAGCCGGGATGTATTTGACTATCAAATCCAACAGATAGGAAACATCGGAAGTCGGCTTCCGCCAGTCCTCGCTCATCCATCCGATTTTCGAAGAGCCGAAAGCCGTAGGGAAATCCAATTGATCTTCGGTCGCGCCCAGGCTGAACATGAGGTCGAAAACTTTTTCCTGGGTCAGTTCCGGGTCGCAATTGGGTTTGTCCACCTTGTTGACCACGACGATGGGCTTGAGATTAAGCTCCAGCGCCTTCTGCAAGACGAAACGGGTCTGCGGCATAGGGCCTTCGAAAGCATCGACCACCAGCAGGACCCCGTCGGCCATGTTCAGCACCCTTTCCACCTCCCCGCCGAAATCGGCGTGCCCCGGCGTATCGATGATATTGATCTTGTAGCCCTTGTAGCGAACGGAAACATTCTTGGAAAGGATCGTGATGCCCCTCTCCCTTTCCAAATCGTTATTGTCGAGGATCAGCTCTTTCTTTTCCTGGTTTTCCCGGAACAGGTTGGATTGATACAGAATCCTGTCTACCAAGGTTGTCTTTCCATGATCTACGTGGGCGATGATGGCCACGTTCCTGATTTCTGCCATGCGATCGAACATTAAAACGATGAAAAGGGGCAAGCGGAACCCATCCGGAGGGCAACGCGCAGTTCCCGCCTACACCTTCAAGGCAGGGCCTAACGGTTTCTTTTTCCAGGCATCGAAGCGGCCCTGCGGCTACCGGCTTCGACCCTTCCGCCTCGAAACCTCTCCGCCTCGAACAAAGGTCGCAGGAAGCGTTCAGTTACGCCTTTACGGCTTCGTCTCGAACCTCTCCGAGTCGAACCTCTCGCCTCGACCCCTCCGCCTGACCGGAAAAAAAAGATTGCCCGAAGAATGCCCGGAAAGCCCCAAAAGCAACTTCACCCTCAAAGGTCCTTTTCCCTTTTCTATATCAGTTAATTATAAACTATTTACCCAAAAATTCAGTCTGCAAAAGTACGAAAAATCGGGTTTTCTCATCACGGCCCAAGATACCCGGACAGAATAATCCCCGCAAAACCTTATCTTCGTGCCGGATTTCAAAAAGATTCCCGGCAAGCGAAGTACGCGCCATAAAAAGTACGCGCCATAAAAGAAGTACGCGATAAATAAATTATATAATATGGATAACACGAACCCCCAAGGACAAGAGTCTTCCAACCGGATTTGCCGATTATTCGGCATCCGATACCCGATTGTGCAAGGCGGCATGGTCTGGTGCAGCGGATGGCGCTTGGCTTCCGCCGTAAGCAACAGCGGCGGCCTCGGGCTTATCGGGGCCGGTTCGCTCCATCCGGAAAACCTCAGGCACCATATCCGCCAATGCAAAGCCGCAACCGACCGCCCCTTCGGCGTCAACATCCCCTTGCTTTACCCCCAAATGCAGGAAATCATCGACATCATCTTCGAGGAAGCGGTAAAAATCGTCTTCACTTCAGCCGGCTCTCCCAAGACATGGACACCGCTGCTGCAAAGCAACGGCGTGAAGGTAGCCCATGTGGTATCGTCCTCCCTCTTTGCCAGAAAATGCGAGGATGCCGGCGTGGATGCCATCGTGGCGGAAGGGTTCGAAGCCGGAGGCCACAACGGGCGCGAAGAAACCACCACGCTCTGCTTGGTGCCGCAAGTAAGGGAAGCGACCTCCCTGCCGCTTTTGGCTGCCGGCGGAATCGGAAGCGGAGCCGCCATGCTGGCCGCTTTGGATTTGGGCGCGGAAGGCGTGCAGATAGGAACCCGGTTCGCCCTTGCAGCGGAAAGTTCGGCCAGCGAGGCCTTCAAGCAACGCTGCCTCGGCATGGCGGAAGGCGATACCAAATTGCTGCTCAAGAAAATCGGCCCGACGCGGCTTGCCACGAACGGATTTTCCCGAAAAGTGCAAGAAGCGGAAGACCGCGGGGCTTCCGCCGAAGAATTGCGCGAGATAGTCGGGAAAGGAAGGGCCAAGAAAGGCATTTTCGAGGGCGAAATCGAAAACGGCATGCTGGAAATCGGCCAAGTAGCCAGCCAAGCAAGACGCATCGAGCCCGTCTCGGAAATCATGGCCGGAATCCTGGACGAATACAACCGGCTCGCCTCCCGCAAGCAGCCCGTCTTTGCCTGAGCCGGGCCATGCCTTTCCCCTGCAGCAGCCTCCGGCCGAAACGGGCATCGGGCCTTTGCCAAGCAACGTTCCCTGCCCGGACATCGAATTCGGCCCGAGCCTCAAAAAAGGGAAAGTTGCCGGATCGGCCCCGCATCGGAGACCGCTTCTTTCAACAAATGCTGCACGCCCACGCCTAAAAGCCGGATCCCTTTCCCGTAATCCCAAGGGAAAGCCTCCCGCACGGACCGGACGGATTCATGCAAGGAAGCGAAGTCGTGCACGGGAACTTGAAAAGTCCTGCTCCGGCTGAACGTGGAAAAATCATGATACCGGACTTTCAAGACCACTGTCCGGGCCTTCACTCCCTCTTCTTCAAGATGCCGGGCAAGACGTTTTTCCAAATGGTACAATTCGGCAATCAAGGCGAATCGGCTCTTTATGTCTTGCGCATAGGTGTTTTCCACGCTGTAAGACTTCCTTTCCCGCCCGGGTTCCACCGGCCTTTCGTCGATTCCCCTCGCTATATCGTAAAAATAAATTCCCGCCTTCCCGAAACGGGAAACCAAAAATTCCCGGCTCAGGCTTTTCAAGTCCGCTCCCGTAAGCACGCCCATTTCCCGGAATTTCCCGGCTGTCACGCCACCTATCCCGTAAAACTTCCCGATGGGCAAAGCGCTGATGAAATCCGCTGCTTTCTCCGGCTCCACCACGAAAATCCCATCGGGTTTCCGGTAGTCCGAAGCCATCTTGGCCAGAAATTTGTTGAAAGAAACGCCCGCTGAAGCCGTCAGACCCGTTGCTTCACGTATCCGTTTCTTGATTTCCAAGGCAATCAACGTGGCCGACCCTATGCCCTTCTTGTCCCGGGTAACATCGAGATAGGCCTCGTCGAGCGAAAGCGGTTCCACCAAATCGGCGTATTCCCGGAAAATCGAATGTATCTGGCCCGATACCGAACGGTAGACCGCGAACCTCGGCGGCTGGAAATGCAGATGCGGGCACAAACGCAAGGCCTGCAAAGACGGCATGGCCGAACGGACCCCGTATTTGCGGGCCTCGTAAGAAGCCGCCGCCACTACCGACCGGGCTTCCGCCCGGCCTACGGCAACCGGCTTTCCCCGAAGCTGCGGGAAATCGCGCTGTTCTACCGAAGCATAAAAGGCATCCATGTCGATATGGATAATCTTTCGCATGGCGGCAAGTTTAGGAAGGCAGCCCTCCCGGGTCCTGTTTTCCCGAAAGGCTTTTGCCCGTGCCGTCCGGAACGGGAAGCGGCAGGAAGCGGATCGGGTTGGAACAAAGTTAAGCATTTGGCAAAAAAGCTTCCGGCGCTCGGACAGAGGCTCGAATACGGACAAAAAGGACTACCTTTGCGCAGCACCTGTTCCCGATTTACCGCCCTAAGGGCAAAAACGGGACCAGGCAATCCGAAATCCGCTTGAAACATGCTTTTGGAACTGCTCAAAGCAAACCGCTCTTACCGGAGATTCCGCCAGGAAGAAGCCATTCCGCTCCGGCTTCTTTCCGATTGGATAGGAAACTGCCGCTACTGCGCCTCCGCGCGCAACCTCCAGCCGCTCAAATACATCGTTTGCCAGAGCCCGCAAGCCTGCCAAGCCGTCTTTCCCGCCCTTTCCTGGGCCGGCTATCTCAAAGACTGGCCCGGGCCGGAAGAAGGGGAAAGGCCCTCGGCCTACATCGTGCAATTGATAGACAAAAGCCTCGTGGAAAACGCAGCCTGCGATGCAGGGATCCAGCTCCAGACCCTTCTCCTTTCTGCCGTGGAACAAGGTTACGGAGGCTGCATCATCAAAGCTTTCAACCAAGCCCTGCTCCGGGAAGCCCTGCAGCTTCCCGGACACCTGCAGCCCGATCACGTCTTAGCGTTGGGCCGACCCAAGGAAACCGTTGCCATCGAAGACCTGAAAGGCAACGATGTGAAATACTGGCGCACCGCCGACCAAGTGCACCATGTGCCGAAACGCCGCACGGAAGACCTCCTGATCAAAATCCTGTAGCATGAAAAGAACGGTTCGACCGAAAGCCCGAAGCGGCTCTCCTTTCCAGCACGCCCTTGCCCCCTTCTCCGGGACCCTTTCCGGATTTTCCCTGCCGGCAATCGCGCTTGCATGCTTCCTCGCTTTTCCCCAGCCGGCTTCGGGACACGTTCCGGAAAACCAAGCCCAAGCAGAGACAGAAGAGCCGCCATCCATCGCCCCCGTTTTCATCGACACGTCCTACGACTATATCCCTTCCCGCCAGAACATAGAAGCCCGAGAAGCGTTCCAAGACGACAAATTCGGGATTTTTCTCCACTGGGGCTTGTACAGCATGCTGGCGCAAGGCGAATGGTACATGAACCGGGGCATCGACCACGAGGAATACGGCAAGCTGGCCGGGGGCTTCTACCCGTCCCGGTTCAACGCATCCGAATGGGTTTCAGCCATCAAAGAATCGGGAGCCCGGTACATCTGCTTCACCACCCGCCACCACGAAGGATTCTCGATGTGGAACACCGGTTGCTCCGATTTCAACATCGTGGACGCCACGCCATTCGGCCGCGACGTGCTGAAGGAATTAGCCGATGAATGCCAGAAGCAAGGCATCCGCCTGCATCTCTACTACTCGCATCTGGACTGGACGCGCGAAGACTACTATCCCTTGGGCCGGACAGGCCGTTCCACAGGCCGGGAAAAAGCCGGCAAATGGGAAGATTACTGCGCTTTCATGGACTGCCAGATAGAGGAACTGCTCACCCGCTACGGCCCCATCGGGGCCATCTGGTTCGATGGTTGGTGGGATCATGACCAGGACAGCGCCTTCGACTGGGGGCTGACCCGGCAATACAAGCGGATCCATGCCCTGCAGCCTGCCTGCCTTATCGGGAACAATCACCACCAAGTCCCTTTTCCGGGAGAAGATATCCAGATTTTCGAACGCGACCTGCCGGGCGAGAACCTTGCCGGCCTTTCCGGGCAAGCCATAAGCCGTTTGCCGCTCGAAACCTGCCAGACCATGAACGGGATGTGGGGCTATAAAATCGCCGACCAAGATTACAAAGACAGCAAAACCCTGATACACTACTTAGTGCGCGCTGCCGGAAAGAACGCCAACCTCTTGCTCAATATCGGCCCGCAACCCGATGGCCAGCTTCCGGGAAAAGCGATGGAACGGCTCAAGGAAATCGGCCGATGGCTGAAAGTCTACGGTCCGAGCCTGTACGGCACCCGGCAGGGAGAAATGAGCCCGAGGGACTGGGGGGTGATGACCCGGAAAGGGAACATCCGGTACATCCATATCCTCGACCTCCCCGACAAAGCCTTGTTTGTCCCCCTCACCGGAAAGAAAGTGAAAAAAGCCTACGTATTCGAAAGCGGCGAAAAAGTCCCCTTCCGGCAGACTTCCGATGGAATATTCCTCGAATTAGGGGAAGTCCCTGCAAGCATCGACCATGTAGTCTGCATAGAAGTAGCCGGCTGAACGAACCGGCAGCAGCCTGGCAGCCCATGCCGCCGGGCTCCCGTTCCCCGAAAAGCAAACCCCAAACCGTTTCCGAACTCGAAACACGACCCGAAATGAAACGCAACGAATTCATGCTGGAAATCTGCGCCAACTCCCTGCAAAGCGTTTTGGCAGCCAAAGAGGGCGGGGCCGACCGGGTGGAACTTTGCGCCGCCCTGCCCGAAGGAGGAACCACCCCCTCTTTCGCCTGCATACGGCATGCCTGCGCCGTGGAAGGGATCACCGTGAACGTGCTTATCCGGCCCCGGAGCGGCGACTTCCTCTACGGGGAACTCGACCAGGAAATCATGCTGCAGGACATAGCCGCTGCCAAATTCCTCGGTGCCGATGGCATTGTAGCCGGGATGCTCAACGCCGATGGCTCGATCGATGCCGCGTTCTTGAAAAAATGCGTCCAAGCCGCCTACCCGCTCCCTTTCACCTTCCACCGGGCATTCGACATGTGCCGCGACCCGTTCGAAGCCCTCGAAGTCCTGGAATACTGCGGATGCAACCGCCTCCTTACCTCGGGCATGCGAGCCACGGCGCTCGAAGGCATCGCGCTGATCGGGGCGCTCGTGGAGAAAAGCCGCCATGTTTCCATCATGCCCGGAAGCGGGATCAATGCCGGGAACATCGCCCGGATAGCCCGGGAAACCGGCGCGAAAGAATTCCATCTTTCCGCGCGTGCACGGCTTGAAAGCAACATGCTGTTCCGGAACACAGGCATCCGCATGGGCGGGAATCCCGACGTCGAGGAATACGCCGTTCAAGTAACCAGCAAGGAAATAGTGCGGGAAACCATCGAAGCCTTGGAAAGCCTCTGAAAAACCGGGGAGAGCCTGCATCCGGAACCCGCAAAAGGGAAGCCCGGGCGGAAGCGCTTCCGCCCGGGCTTCCCTTTTGCCCATGCGCATCGGATAAAAAAACGGAACAGGCTCGAACGAAAAACCGGCCGTCAGATGCCCCGCAAGGTCTTCATCAGCCGGTTTCCGAAGCCGGTATCGTAGCCCTGGCTGACAAACACGACGCGGTTGAACGTGTCGCCCAAGATGAAAACCGGCCATCCGCCCTGCCGGAGCGGCAAGGAGGCTTGCGCGTGTTCCCGGAGCGCCCCGCCTTTGTCCAACCCGAAATGCACCGTAGAAGGCAGCCCTTCTACCGGTTCTCTCCGATATTTCTCCCAAGCAGCCTCATCCGGGAAAAGCAACAGCAACGGCCTGCCCCATGCTTCCAGTTCCTGCCGGTGAGCGGCCAGGTCGCGCAAGGCATGCACGGCCGGCTCTTGCACCGAGCCTAACAGGCCCACAAGGAAATACCCTCTGCCCGTAGTCTTCAATATGGAACAAGGCTGCCCGGCCTGCAAATCATGATACAAGGCTTCCGAATTGAACTGGCCCAAGACCTTGATGACCTCTTTCCCGTCGCGCATGACCAAATCGACAAGCGTTTCTTTCCCTTCCTCCACCCGGAAAAACGACATCCGGGCCAAGGTTTCCCCGCCGGCCAGGCGGGTACCGCTTACCAGCAAGTAATAACCGGTATCCAAGGCTTGCCCGCGCGAAAACAGTTTCTTCCAGCGGCTGCTTCCATCTTCGGGATACGTCTGCAATACCCATCTCCCCGATTGGAAACGCGACAAACTGAAATGCTTGTAATATTCGGGATCCGGCAACAGCGGGCTTGCCCGGTAACGAAGGCGGAGCGTACCCTTCGGGGCTCGATCCGCCTTGGCATCGGAAAAATCCACATCTTGCCAAGCATCGGTCTCCAAGGCGTATTGCACTTTCCCGTTCACCGGATGAATCCGGGATGCCACGCCCAGGCTGCGCAAAAGGCTCACGAAAAAAATATCCCGGCTCCGGCTGTCCGAAACCCGGGCCTCGTATACCCCTTTCGGGGAAACGGGAGCTGCCAACGCATTGGCCGCATCCTCCACCCGGATTTCCCGGCTCGTCCAACGGGCCAGGAAATCCGGATCGCGCACGACCGAATCCGCGAAAGCCTGCGGAAGGCTCGAACGGAAATAGCTTTTGTACGGGCTTAAATTCTCGTATTCCACCCGGGGGTTCCGCACATGCCGCACGTAGAAGCCTTCTTCGTAATCCCCTGCTCCGGAGGGCGTATGGCAAAAATGATCCTCCAGCACTTCACCCGGTATGTCGCGCCAGTCTTTCTCGCTCAGGACCTCTAAAAAATCCAACGCCTCCGCCCGCATATCCGCAGCCGTCCCGTCCAGGAAACTATCCAGGACGGCATGATTTCCCCTGCTTCCCGTCAGGATCGAAGCCAAACGCGCCGTGTCCATCCCTAACGCCCGGGCGCGCAGCAAAGCCGCAGGCCTGTCGTAAAAACCACCCACGTAAGCAAGCCGCAAGCTGTCTTCCCGCTCCAGGCGCAGCTTGTTGGCTTCCATTTGCGCAGGGCTCACTTCCAGAACCCGCTTCTCCCCTACGGGCGGGACCACATCGAGCTCCACAGAAAATTCCTCGTCCCGGGAATGCGACAATACGATGCCGGCCACCGAATCCTTCCCGAAAGAAACTTTGGCGAAACCGAATTTCCCGCCATCGGAAGCCCAAACCAGCATATCGCCCAAGCCTGCCGTGAGGCGCGCCTTTCCGGAATTGTCGGTCTCGCGCGAAGCCACCGTGTAAAATTCGGCATAATTATACAGTTTGAATTCCACCGGAACACCCTCCAAAGGCGCCCCCGACGAATCCCGGACCACCACCTCCATGCCGGCTGTCTCCGCATAATTGCCGATCACGTTGATTTCCGTATAACAAGGCGTTTCTTCCATGATTTCCTCCGGACCCGGGTAAGGGCCGAACACCTTGGTGTGCATCAGCATCCCGCGCGAAGCCGGTTCGTTGAACCAAGCCAGGTCGAGCACCGGCTCGGGCTCGCATGCTCCAAGGAAATGCCATGTCCCGTCCACATAGGCTTCCACCCAGGCATGATTGTCATCGGTATGCGCCCAACGCGGCGTGTACACCTGGCGAGCCGGGATGCAAACCGAACGCAATGCCGCCACCAGCAAGGTGGATTCTTCCCCGCAACGGCCGTAGGCTGTCTTGACCGTGGCCGAAGGCGAGGAGGTCCGGGCATCGGTAGGCTGGTAGACAACCTTTTCATGACACCAGTGGTTCACTTCCAGAACCGCGTCGTACAAGGAAAGCCCCTTGACCCGGTCTTTCAATTCCCGGTAAAATGCCTCCCGGCTGTCGTCCAGTTTTTCATTGTTGACCCGCAACGGCAAGACAAAATGCCGGAATTCTTTCTCCGGGATGATTGTTCCCCAAGGCATTTCCTCCCGCGCTTGGAACGAAAGGCGCACATTCTGCAAGAAATAACTGCCCGGATAATCGAGCATGTCGGCCAACGGCATGTAAGCGTAAAGGAATGTCAAAGCCTGGCGTTCCCCTTGCGAAAGATCTTCCCGTTCCAACACCGAAAAAAACGTGTCGTTGGCCACCCATGCCTTCTTTTCCAGAAAATCCGCTTGCACGGCCTCCCATTGGCGGGAATCGGAGAACAAGCGTTCTTGGCGGTTGCAAGAGAAAAGCAGGAAGAGGGCCGGCAAGACAGGCAGGACGAACAGCCGGAATAAGACGAATGTTTCCTTCGATGTTTTCTTCATGGGATTTCCTTTTTCATCGGTTTGCTGCGAGGGCAGCCATTGCTTCTTTATTGCAGCGCGAAGATACGATTTGCCGCCCACAAGAGGAAATTCCCGTTGCCGCGGCAATCCGGATGACTGCCGATGCCCGCCGGATCTCCGCGCTTCCGTTGCCCCGCAACCGGGCGCTCCCCGGCACGGCAAATTCCCTGCACAAGGCAGGCCGCCCCCGGATCGGCCGCCTTTCAACCCGTTTTTCGTATCTTCGCATCGGGGAAAAGGGGAAAGGCTCTTCTTCCCGGGCAGCAGAACCGCGCATCCCTGCCTTTTGCCAACGCTTTCCGTTGCAAAAAAATACCGAACGCCTGCTCCCGGCCGATTCCCGAAAAAAACAGCCGTTTTTATGGTATTGAATTATATCTGGATTGCTTTTTTCCTCATTGCCTTCGCCGTTGCCCTCGGCTCGTTCCTCTTTACCGGAGATACCGCTGTGTTCAAGGCCATTATCGATGCCACTTTCGCTTCGGCCGAAATGGCGGTCATGGACATCGCCCTTCCCTTGGCAGGCGTCATGACCCTCTGGTTAGGCCTGATGAACATAGGCGAAAAAGCCGGAGCCGTGCGGCTGCTGTCGAAAATCATAGGGCCCTTTTTCCATAAGCTCTTTCCCGGCATTCCGGCCGACCATCCCGCCCAAGGCCAGCTTCTCCTCAACTTCTCGGCCAACATGCTCGGGCTGGACAATGCAGCTACCCCTTTAGGCCTGAAAGCCATGGCAAGCATGCAGGAACTCAACCCCGACAAGGAAACCGCCAGCAATGCCCAAATCATGTTCCTGGCAATCAATACTTCCGGGCTCACCATCATTCCCATTTCCATTCTGGCGCAACGAGCCATTCTGGGTTCGGCCAATCCTACCGACATCTTCGTCCCTTTGCTTATCGCCACCTACTGTTCCACCTTAGGGGCCATTATCTATGTCTCCATCCGCCAAAAAATCAATTTATTCAATAAGACCATACTGCTCTGGCTCACCGGCATCACCGCTGCAATCGCCGCCTTGATGGCCTATTGCCTCTCGCTCGAACCCGAAGCGTTGTCGCGCTTTTCCAGCTTTGCCGGGAACGGGATCCTGCTGCTGGTGGTAACCGCCTTCGTGGGCGGAGGCTTCTACAAGCGCATCAATGTCTATGAAGCATTCATAGACGGGGCCAAGGAAGGGTTTTCCACCACGATAAAAATCATTCCCTACCTGATCGCCATGCTGGTCGGCATCGGCGTGTTCCGCGCCTCGGGCGCCATGGGCTATCTGATCGACGGCTTGGCATGGTGCTTCGACGCGGCTGGCATGAACACCGATTTCGTAGGAGCCCTTCCCACGGCCTTCATGAAACCGCTGAGCGGAAGCGGGGCCAAGGCCATGATGGTCGAAGCCATGAGCACTTACGGCCCGGACAGTTTCGTAGGAAGGCTTTCCTGCCTTTTCCAAGGAGCGGCCGACACCACGTTTTACATCATTGCCCTCTACTTCGGTTCCGTCGGCATCCGGAAAACCCGCTATGCCGTGCAGGCAGGCCTGTTTGCCGACCTTATCGGCGTAGTGGCCGCCATCATCGTGGCTTACATCTTTTTCCACTGATTCCTTTCACGCAAAACCCCGACCAGGCATCCTCCTTCGAAAAAACAAACGAAAACAACCATGAAAACTTTCCGAAAGCCCGCCGTGCTTTTCCTCCTGTCCTTGCTGCTTCTCCTCTCCTTAGGCCTTCACGCGCAGACTGGCAGCGGATTCGGCTCCGTCCAGGCGGTTTCTTCCAATCCCGAATACAAGTACCTGCCCGTCATCAATCTGGGCAGTTCCGACCGCCTCACGGTCAGTTTCGACGACCTGCAAGACCGGGACATGCTGCTCCGCTACCGGGTCGTCCATCTCAACACCGACGGAAGCCGCTCGTCTTTGCGCGAAATCGAATACGTGAGCGGCATCAACAAGACCGATATTTCCCAAGCGGAACTTTCGTTCAACACCCGGACCAATTATGTCCACTACCGTTTCGAATTTCCCCAAGCGAACCGCAACGTGAAAGTTTCCGGAGCCTATGCGTTCGAAATCTTCGAAAGCTCGGATCCGGAAAACGTGCTGTTGCGGGTTCCTTTCATGGTCTGCGAACCGCATGTCAAGGTCAAGGCCCGAGCCAAGGTTCCCCGGAGGGTGGAATGGAGGCTCTCCCGGCAGGAACTGGAAGTGGAACTCGATGCCCAAAGCTCGCCCGTAAGGATACTTCAAGCCAAAGAAAGCCTGAAAGTCTATGCCCAACAGAATCTGAACACGCAGACCATCAGACGGCTGCCCATGCTTTATCAAACCGGCGACACCTATTTTTACAAAGACCAGGACGCTTTGGTATTCGACGGGCTGAACGAGTTCCGCAATTTCGACATCCGGCCGGTACGGCATTCCGGACATGATGTGGAATACACCCAGATAACAAGCAACCGCTGGAACGCCCAGCTCTTTCCGCAGAAAAGCCGGGAATACACGCCTTACCTGAGCGATGACGATTTGAACGGGGATTTCGCAATCAAAGCCGAAAGCATGGAAAAATCGGATATCGAAGCCGAATACGTCAACGTGCATTTCCTCTTGGAAGAGAAGCCGTTCCCCCAACGCGAAATCTATGTGATCGGAAAGTTCAACAACTGGGAATGCAACGAGGAAAGCCGGATGCGCTACGAAGAAGACTTAGGCATGCACGTCCTGAGCCTGCCGCTCAAGCAAGGTTTTTACGACTACATGTTCGCCTGCAAGGAAAACGGGGAAATCCGCATCCCCTATTTGGAAGGCAACCACCAGGAAACCGAGAACGACTACTATATTTATGTCTTCTACCGCGAACCAGGAGGCCGTTACGACCGCCTCCTGGGCCTCGGGAAAACCAACAGCCGGGACCTGCCGGAGTAAATCGCCCCCATTCCCGCATCCCTGCCCGAACACGAATGCCATGACCGAAACCGAAAAAGAAATAGCCCGGCAATACGAGCTCTGGACCGGGAAAGAACCTGAAAGCCTTTACCTCCTGCCCGCTTCCGGATCCGCCCGGAAATACTACCGGATTATCCGGAACGGGGAAAGCGTCTTGGGAGTCTGCAATGAAAATATCGCCGAAAACCAAGCCTATTTCTCCTTTTCCCTCCAGTTTGCCCGGATAGGGCTGAACGTGCCGGCTCTCTGCCATGTCGCTTGCGGGGAAACCATCTACTTCGTGCAAGACTTGGGGGATTGCAGCCTTTTTTCCGTCCTGCCCGATCCTTGGCCCCAGGAACCCGGCTGCCGGATCGATTCCCTTTACCGAACCGTCATCGACCATCTGGCGCGATTCCAGACCGCCCCTGTAACCTACACGAAAGTCTACCCGGTAGCGGCTTTCGACAGGACTTCCATGATGTGGGATCTGAACTACTTCAAATACTTTTTCCTCAAACTCAGCGGAACGGAATTTTCCGAACCGCTCCTGGAAAAAGATTTCGAAAACCTCTGCGATTTCCTTTCCGGAAGCACCCTCCAAGGCTTCCTCTACCGGGATTTCCAATCCCGCAACATCCTCTTGAAAGGCGATCAGCCCTGGTTCATCGATTTCCAAGGCGGGAGAAAAGGCCCCTTGGCCTACGACTTGGTTTCCCTCTTGTACGATGCCAAGGCCAACTTGCCGGAAAACTTCCGCCGCAAACTGATGGAATATTATCTTGGAATAGCCTCGGAAAGAATACCGGGATTCGCGCCGGAGACATTTCAAAGGGATTTCCATGCCTGCCTCCTGCTCCGCATTCTCCAAGCCATGGGGACTTACGGGCTAAGAGGATTGCACCAGAAGAAGGATCTTTTCCTGAAGAGCATCCCTTTTGCCATCCGCAATTTCTCATCGGCGGCCTCGCTGTCCCCCCTTCCCTTTCAACTACCTGAAATAGAACGGATTTTCAAGACCTTGAACAATTCCCGCTGGGCTTCTTTCCAAAAACCCGGCTCTACGGAACTGCACGTGAGCATCTTCAGTTTTTCCCTGAAAAGCGGGAACCTTCCTTCCCATCCCGATCATGGAGGCGGGTTCGTGTTCGACTGCCGGTTCCTGCCCAATCCCGGCAGGTTCGAAACGTACAAGGACTTGTCCGGCCTGGACACGGAAGTAATACGCTTCCTTTCAGCCCGGCCGCAAGTGGCGGATTTCCTGCAAAACTGCCTGCAAGTTGTCAAGCCAGCCATTCTGAACTACATAGAAAGGGGCTTCGAGAGCCTGAGCCTTTCTTTCGGGTGCACCGGCGGCCGGCACCGGTCTGTCTACTGCGCCGAAAGCATGGCCCGGCTGCTGCGGCAAGAATTCGACGTGGCCGTTTCCGTACGCCATCTGAACCTGCCTGGGAAACCGGCAGCCCGTTCCGGAACCCCTTGACCATGAACCGGCGCCGGACAAGGAAAACGGAAGCCAGCCCCAATAGCCACAAAGGCCTTTCCTGAAGCGGAAAAGCGATAGAAACAGGAGACGAGCGCCCAAGCCAAATGGACAAACTCTTTGGCTTGGCACTCGCCTTTCGCTATCTTTGTTCCACGAAGATAGGATGCGGCTCGGCCAAGCCAATCGCAAGCAAGCTTGCGATTGGCTTGGCACTCGCCTTTCACTATCTTTGCAGAATTATTGAAAAAGAAATGGATAAGAACAACGCTCCAAAAGAATTCGACATGCTGGCCTCCATCGGGGCTTTCTTTCAAAGCATCCGCAAAGGCGTCATCGTCCTTTTCAAGACGCTTAAACAATTCCTGCTCTGGGTATTGAATATCCATATCCGGTATTTTTTCCTTTTCCTTGCCCTTTATGCCATCTGCCTTTTTGCAGGCTTCCGCCAAAAAAGCACGACCCTTGTTTACGAAGGCCAAGCGGCCTTTCTGTGCAACGGGTTCGACAACTTCCTGCTCGACAAAACCGTGAACGGCATCAACCAGATGATTTCGCGCCAGGAATACGGATTTTTGGCCAAAGAGTTAGGTCTTCCGGAAGAAGACTGCCGGAATATCGGCGCCATAACGCTCGGGGTAGGCTACGACACCGACAACGACCAAATCGCCAACGAAGTCGTGTTCAAAGACAAGTTCAAGCCCGACCAGTACGAAAAGCCCCAGATTGTCCGCACACGCGAAGAAGGGGAGAAAATAGAACGATTGCCAAGATCCGCGAAAATATCCAATACCGCTTTTCTCCGTCTTTCGGTAAATTGCGATTCCGCGGAATACTTCCTGAGAATTGCCGATACCCTTGTCGATTATCTCAACCGCATGCCATCTTTGGCAAGGGCCTATGAAAACTATTTGGGAAACTTGCGGTTTTCTTTGGACTTGTACCATGCGCAAATCCGCTCCTTGGACAGCTTGCAGAAAACTTACAGGAAAAGCACGGAAGCGCAAATCCGCGAAAAGGATTACGGGTACCTGTCCCTGTTAGCTTCCAACAACAACTTGACAGGTAAAGAGATAAAGGAATTATCCCAACCCGTCCCGGTATTTTACGAAGAAATACTGGACCTTGCCAAGGAACGGAACGAACTGAACCGGGATCTGGAATTAGCCACAGCTCCCTTATCGGTCATTTCCGGCTTTTCGCCTTCCTCGCTCGAACTATCCTCGAAATGGTTAGGGAAATCCATCCTGAGTGCCCTTCTCATCGCCATTGCCATCGGGGCTTTGCTCGATTTCCGGAAAGACATTGCGTCCCACATCCGGAACGAACGCAAAAAGCGTCCTTTCCTCTCCAAGCCGGACGCGAACGCGCGCTGATCCGTTTCCTCTCACGGGTTCACCACGGGTACCGTTTCTCCTGAAACGTAAGCCCTGACATGAGCCGCCGCGTCCCGCATCATCCCGTAGAGGGTTTCATGGGTATTTCCTCCTATGTGAGGCGTGATCACCACATTGGGCATGGCATACAATGCCGGGTTCACATGAGGCTCCTTCTCAAAGACATCCAAAGCCGCGCCGGATAATTTCCCCGATTGCAAAGCCTCGACCAAGGCTTCCTCGTCCACCACCGGGCCACGGGAGGTATTGACCAGCACGGCTTCCGGCTTCATCCAGGCCAGTTCCCTGCGCCCTATCAGATGGCGGTTCTGCCCGCAAAGCGGCACATGCAAGGATACCACGTCGGCTCGATGCAATAGTTCCTCCAAAGAAACACGCTCATAACCCAAAACCTCCGTGTTCCTATTGGCGTAAATCACCTCCATGCGGAACACTTTCGCCATTTCGGCCACCCTCCTGCCGATTTTCCCCATCCCGACAATACCCAGAAGCTTTCCTTGCAGGCTGCGCGCGGTAAGCTGGCTGTAATGCCAGCAAGCTTCCTTCCTCTCCCGCAAAGCCCGATCGTGTTCGGCCACTCGCCGCATCAGGCAGGCCATCAGCGTGATCGCCAGTTCGGCCGTAGACTGGGTGACCGCATCGGGTGTCGTGCAAACCTTCACGCCCTTTGAGCGGGCATAATCCACATCCACATTATTGAAACCGGCTCCAAGGTTGCAAATCAGTTCCAAATTCTCTGCACGATCCAACAGCGGGTTCGACACCGGGAATATGCTGGGAATAACGAGAATCCGGTACGGGGCTATCACTTGCGCCATTTCCGAGACGGAATAAAACGGCTTTCCTTGCGCAAAGCAAACCTCCACTCCCTCGGGCATCCGGGAAAACGTCTCCCGGAAATAATCGGTATTGACCAACACTTTGCACTTTTCCTCTTTCCGAGCACCGGCCTTGACTAAAAAACTCTTATCCATACCCGCCGAATTCATTTATGAATATCCGCTTACTCATGCCTGTTCCTGCATTCCTGCCATCTGCAAATGTAGGAAATCCGTTCCGGGCCAGCAACCCTGCCGGCATGCAGGAACAAACCGGAAAGCGTCATCCCTGCAAGGGCTTTTCCGCATTTCCGGCATTCTCCACTTTTTCCTATCTTTGTTTCACGAAGACAGGAGGCGGCTCGGCCGTGGCCATTCGAGCAAGCTCGATGGCGCATGGCGCTCGCCTTTCACTGTCTTCGCTCCGGGGGAAATCCGTAAAAGCTCCTTTGCAAGAACGCTTCTGGCAAACGGAAAAAACTTTTTTCTCCCATCAACACCCGACAACCCTAAAATCGCCATGCAAGAAGAAAAAGCCGGGAAAAACGAGCCTGACGACCATCCTGACGAGGTGATTGAACGCACCTTGCTTTCCTTGAAAAAAAACAATTTCGAAGCCTATCTCGTTTCTTCCCCCCAGCAAGCGCGGGAATTGTTTTTCCGCGAACTGCTTCCGAAAATGGATTTCCAGACCTACGCCTGGGGCGACTCCATGAGCCTGCACGAGACGGGAGTGTTAGAAGAACTGCAAAAAGACCCGGGGAAAATCCGCATCCAGACATTTTCGCCCGACTATAGCCTTGAACAAAAAATCTACTGGAGAAGGCAAGCCCTCCTTGCCGACCTTTTCCTTTCCGGCAGCAACGCCCTGACCGCAAAAGGCCAGCTTGTCAATCTCGATATGATCGGGAACCGGGCGGGAGCGATTGCTTTCGGTCCCAAGCACGTGGTACTTTTCATCGGAACCAACAAAATCGTTCCCGACCTCGACCACGCGTTCGAACGAATCAGGGAAAAAGCCGCGCCGGCGAACGCGGCCCGGCACAAAGGATTCCGCACGCCCTGCATCAAGACAGGAAGCTGCATGGACTGCCAAAGTCCCGACCGGATCTGCAACACTTGGGTCATAACCGAGAAGTCCTATCCAAAAGGTCGCATTTCCGTCATTCTGATCCAAAAGGACTTAGGTCTATAATCCGGCATGGAATCCGAAAATTGCAGAATTCTTCTTACCGGCGCTTCTTCCGGTATCGGGAAAATCCTATGCCAGGAACTCGCATCCCGGAAAGGGAACCGCATCTTGGCCATAGCCCGGCATATCGAGGAGATTCCCCTCGTTCCGGGAACCGTATTCCCTTTCCAAGCCGACATTTCCCGGAACGAGGACATCGACCGGTGCTTTGCGTATGCCTATGAAAACTGGGGGGGAATCGACATTCTCATTGCCAACGCCGGTTTTGCTTACTGCGGCCCGCTGTTTCAGCGCACCGGCAAGACAGGACCCGAAAACGAATCCTCCAACGAAACCGGCACGGGTTCCGAAGCCGGGAACAACCCGGACGAAACCCTTGAACCGGTTTTCGAAAAAGCCGAGAAGATATTCGCAACGAACGTCCTGAGCCAGATATACGCCTTAGAGAGATTTCTGTCCATGCCCGGATTTTCTTCCCGGAAACGATGCTTCATCAGCATCCTGTCGGCCGTGGCCATGGTCCCGCTCCCCTATTACGCGCTTTATTGTTCCTCCAAATCGGCCTTGGATAGCTTCTTCCGGACATTTGAATACGAAAAACCTGAAAACCTGCAACTCCTGCGTATCTACCCGGTAGCTACCCGGACCGCCTTTTTCCAGAAAGCATTCCAAGTTTCCCGACCACCGCTCCCTTTCCTCAGGCAAAAGCCGGAAACTGTAGCAAAAGCCGTGTTAAAAGCCCTTGAAAAAGGGAAAAGGGTGGCCTATCCTTCCTCCCTATTCCGCATTGCCTACCCATTCATGCGCGCATTCCCTTTCCTGACACGCCTCTATTCGCGCCATGAAAAGAAAAAATTAGAGGCCTTTTTCAACGAGCGCCTTCCAAACCCGTTTCCGTCAAGCCCCGTTCCTCCGAGCAGGAAACCGCTTTCGGGCAAGGATGCCGGTCATACTTCTGAAAACAAGCAATCCTCCAATGAAAATAGGTGAAAAAGCCCCGGAAATCCTGGGCATGGATCAAGACGGGAACCCCGTGAGACTAAGCGATTACAAAGGAAAGAAGCTCGTGCTCTATTTCTACCCGAAAGACTTGACAAGCGGCTGCACGGCCCAAGCCTGCAATCTGCGCGACAATTTCAGCCAACTCGAGGAAGAGGGGTACGCCGTGGTAGGCGTAAGCGCGGATGAAGGGAAGCAACATCGGAAATTCATCGAAAAGAACCAATTGCCGTTTCCGCTCATTGCCGACACGGAGCATACGCTATCGTTGCTGTTCGGAGTCTGGGGAGAAAAGAAACTTTATGGAAGGAAGTACATGGGCATTTCCCGAACCACTTTCCTGTTGGATGAAAACGGGATTGTGACACGCATCCTCGAGGCGAAAGAAATCAAGACCGTTGCCCACGCGCAACAAATCCTGAAACAATAAAGCCGAAAAAACTTTCTGCTATGGAATTCCTTGTCATTACTTTGCTGCTTGTCCTCAACGGCGTGTTCGCCTTGTATGAAATCGCATTGGTTTCCTCCAGCAAAAGCCGCTTGGAAAACATGCTCGCCAAAGGGAACAAGGCCGCCGGCATTGTCTTGAAACAATTAGACGATCCGGAAAAATACCTTTCCACCATCCAGATCGGCATCACGCTTATCGGAATCATTTCCGGAGCCTTCGGCGGAGCAGCCATTGCCGACGACTTCGAACCGCTCTTTGCCCGCGTCTCGTGGATGGCGGAATATGCCAGCGAAATCGCCATGGTCGTTACCGTGA
Source organism: uncultured Bacteroidales bacterium (assembly GCA_949291555.1). Taxonomy (GTDB): domain Bacteria; phylum Bacteroidota; class Bacteroidia; order Bacteroidales; family P3; genus Pullibacteroides. Next base: position 1,811 of record CASEWE010000016.1, on the reverse strand, counting down.
CGCTCATCACCTATTTCTCGCTTGTCATCGGGGAATTGGTTCCCAAATCCATGGCGCTGAGCAACCCGGAACGCTATGCCATGGCATTTTGCCGGTTCATTGTCTTCTTGAGCCGGATTTCGCTTCCTTTTGTGTGGCTGCTAAGTTTCTCGACCAAGGCCGTCAACCATATCATGGGGGTTTCGACCACGGAAAAGCCGGGCATGACCGAGGACGAAATCAAAATGATCCTCCATCAAAGCTCGCAAGAGGGCGTTCTGGACAAGGAAGAGAGCCAAATGCTGAAAGATGTCTTCCGCTTCACCGACAAACGTGCAAACGAGCTCATGACCAGCCGTCCCGATGTCTGCTTCCTCCGCACCTCCCAGAGCCGGGAAGAAGTGCTTGCCACGATAGAAGAGGCCAATTTCACAAAATACCCGCTTATCGGCCGGGACAAAGACGACATAATCGGAATCGTTTCCGTAAAAGACATCTTCCTGATGCAAAGCCACTGCGGTTCCGGCTTCGATCTCAAAAGCATCGCCCAGCCAGCGTTGTACGTTCCCGAAACCATTTCCGCCACCCAAGTGCTGGCCCTGTTCAAGCAATACAAGAACAAGTTCGGCATCGTGGTAAACGAATACGGTTCCACGGAAGGGATTGTCACCCTGCACGATTTGAGCGAATGCATCTTTGGCGACATCGATGAAGAGAACGAAGCCGAAGAACCGGAAATCGTCAAGCGGAAAGATGGCTCCTTGCTCATCGAAGCCTCCATGAACATTGCCGATTTCATGGACGAAATGGGCATATCCGACTATGAGGATTTGAAAAAGGAGGAGTTCAACACCTTGGGCGGCTTAGCCATGCATGCCATCGGCCGGGTTCCGGTTGCCGGGGACACGTTCGCGTACAAGAACCTCCAGTTCGAAATCGTCGACATGGACAAAGGCCGGGTGGACAAGCTTCTCGTCCACCCCGCTTCTTCAGAAGACACAGCGGAAACCCGCTAACCGATGTTTCCCGAACGCATCCCGGATACGAAGGGACAAGAGACGGCGCAACGCTTCCGGCAGCAGGAATAACAGATTCCTTCCCGAGGAACAGCGTTGTCCCCGCAAGGCACACGCTTCTCGGAAAGGAATCTTCCCGGTTTCCTCCCCGCAGAGGGCCGTTCCCCTACGGCTCTTCCGCCAGAATCAAGGATACCGCTCCGGGCCGTTCTTCCCCTTACCCGGGAATGGCCGGTCCGTCAACCGACTTGAGGCCATTCGCAGGCAAGGAGCCAAAAAAACGGGCGGCTTCCTGTCCCTTTCCGGAATTGCCCGGGAAAGCAGGGAAGAACCTCCCGCAACCGGTCGGTCCCAAACGCGAGGGCCCGTTTCCCCGGAAGCGGGAAGAGGCTGCCCGGGGAGCATTCCTGACGGGAAAAACAATATCCCTTCATCAATCAGCCGATCCAAGACATTGACAAGCAAGGTACCTAAAAACGACCCCGGCCGGGGAAAGCCGCGGAAAGACGCCCAAACAAACCACGCCGGGCAAAATAGAAAACGAACTTATCAATTGAATGATTTAAAACTATTTATAAGAAAATCAACATAGAAACATCCCCCGGACGGGAAGGAAAGGAAACAAAAGCAATCAGCCGATTCCAAGACACCTGGGATGACAAACCAAAGGAAACAATCCCCGTGGAGGATGCAGGAAGCATCCCCGGCCAGCCCCCAAAAAAGGCAAAAAAAAAGGGGGACCTCCCCGGTCCCCCCTGCAGGGCGGCGACGACCTACTCTCCCGCACCCCTCGTGCAGTACCATCGGCGCTGGCAG
>CASEWE010000015.1 GCA_949291555.1 uncultured Bacteroidales bacterium | reverse complement strand
GACAAGGGTGGATTCGTCCACGCTCATCACCGTGCCGATGCCGCCGCATTTCTTGCAGGCGCCGCTGCTGTTGAAGGCTAAATCCTCGGCCGAAGGGGCAAAGAAACGTGCCCCGCATTCCGGGCAGACGATTTCCTGGCCTGCGGCCACTTTGAGGGTGGGCGGGCAGTAGTGCCCGTTCGGGCAGCGGTGGCTGGCCAGGCGGGAGAACATCAGGCGAAGGCTGCTGAGCAGTTCAGTCCCGGTGCCGAAGGTGCTGCGGATGCCGGGAACGCCGGGACGCTGCCGCAAGGCGATAGCTGCCGGAACGTAGAGGATTTCGTCGATGTCGGCTTTCGGGGCTTGGGAGATACGTCGGCGGGTATAGGTGGACAGGGCTTCGAGATAGCGCCGGGAGCCTTCGGCATAGACTACGCCGAGCGCTAAGGAAGATTTTCCCGAACCGGATACCCCTGCCACGCCGACAATTTGGTTGAGCGGGATATCGACATCGATGTTTTTCAGGTTATGGACTTTCGCACCGCGTATCTCTATTCGATCTTGTTGCATGATATGTTCCTTAAAAGAGGGATGCCAAGGCAAACCCGTAGCAAAAATAGCACAAGTCCGGCAAGGGGTGTTGCGAAACGAAAGGCGGGCAGGAGGGATATTGCAAGGAAGACCCGGAGGCCGTTTGGGGAGGCTTGCTCGTGGGGATTGTCAACCTGGAGCGGGACGGATGGAAGGTGGAGCTTTCAAGCCATCGGAATCGAAATCAGCGGCAACTTGAAGCGAGGACGGATAAAACAAGGGGACGGATAAAGCAAGGGGGACGAAAACGAACAAGCCGGCCCATCGGACCGGCTCGTTCGTTTAAGATTTGTTGGCAGGCAGCGGATTCGCAAGGAACCAGAGCCTGTCGGAACAAGTCTTAGTTGTTCTTTTCAGCAGCTTCCATCGCATCCTTCAAGTTCGACAAGGCGGCGATGTCGCCCAAGGTGGTCTTTTCAGAAGCTTCGTTGAGCTTCTTCATCGCCTTGGCCGTGCTTTCGGCATTCTTCCGGTTTTCATTTTCCGCTTTGGCGCGTTCTTCAGCGGCCTCTTCCTGGTGGATGCGGGTATGGGAAACCACGATGCGCTTGTTATCCTTGTTGAATTCGATAACCTTGAAGTCGGCCTGTTCGTCGGCTTTCAACGAGGTGCCATCGGCCTTCACCAAGTGACGGTTCGGGCAGAAGCCTTCCACGCCGTAAGGCAGCACGATGATAGCGCCCTTGTCGCTGACCGAGGCAACGGTGCCTTTCTGCAGGCTTCCCACGGCGAAGAGCGTTTCGTAAACATCCCATGGGTTTTCTTCCAATTGCTTGTGGCCCAAGCTCAAACGCCGGCTTTCGACATCGATGTCCAGAACGACCACATCGATTTTTTCACCGATTTTGGTGAATTCGGCCGGATGCTTGATCTTCTTCGACCAGCTCAGGTCGGAGATATGGATGAGCCCGTCGATGCCTTCTTCCAGCTCGACGAAAATGCCGAAATTGGTGAAGTTGCGGACGGTAGCCGTGTGGCGGGAACCTACCGGATACTTTTCGACGATATGTTGCCAAGGATCAGGCGTGAGCTGCTTGATGCCCAAGCTCATTTTGCGGTCTTCGCGGTCGAGGGTAAGGATGACGGCTTCCACTTCGTCGCCTACTTTCAGGAAGTCCTGGGCCGAACGCAAATGCTGCGACCAGGACATTTCCGAAACGTGGATCAAGCCTTCCACGCCGGGAATGATTTCCACGAAGGCCCCGTAGTCGGCCAGAACGACAACCCGGCCTTTCACCTTGTCGCCGACTTTCAGTTCCGGATCCAGCGAATCCCAAGGATGCGGGGTGAGCTGCTTGAGGCCGAGAGCGATACGTTTCTTGTTCTCGTCGAAATCGAGGATGACCACATTGATTTTCTGGTCCAGTTTCACCACTTCTTCGGGGTGGTTCACACGGCCCCAGCTCAGGTCGGTGATATGAATCAAGCCGTCCACGCCGCCAAGGTCCACGAATACCCCGTAGGAGGTGATGTTCTTGACCGTTCCTTCCAAGACCTGGCCTTTTTCCAGCTTGGACATGATTTCGGCTTTCTGCTGTTCGATCTCGTCTTCGATGAGGGCTTTGTGCGAAACCACCACGTTCTTGTACTCGTGGTTGATTTTGACAACTTTGAACTCCATCGACTTGTTGACGAACACATCGTAGTCGCGGATGGGCTTCACATCGATTTGCGAACCGGGCAAGAAAGCTTCGATGCCGAACACATCGACAATCAAGCCGCCTTTCGTGCGGCTTTTGACATAACCGGTAATGATTTCCTGGTTGTCGTAAGCCTGGTTGACCCGTTCCCACGATTTGAGGATGCGGGCTTTTTTGTGGGAAAGAACCAGCTGGCCGGTGGCGTCTTCGGGGCTTTCGACATAGACTTCCACCGTGTCTCCCGGCTTGAGGTCGGGGTTGTAGCGGAATTCGGAAACGGGGATGATGCCATCGGACTTGTAACCGATATTGACAACTACTTCGCGGTTGTTCTTCGAAACCACAACGCCTTCGATGACTTGTTGCTCGGCAATCTGCTTGAGGGAGTTGCCGTACTGCTCATCGCGGGGATCGAGCGCTGCCTGGGCGCCTTCGCCCCCCTTGTGGTCTTTTTCTTTTTTTACTTTCTGATGTTCGAGTTCTTCCCAGTTGAAGTCCTCGATGCCGGCTTTTGCAATTTCTTGTGCCATTTGTTGGAAATGAGTTCCTGTGCGGGCTTTCACGTCGACCCGGAAGGCGTGTCGGCTCCGCTTGTTCGACTTATCGATCGGGCGCAGACGCCGGGTCTCATGCCATCTGCGCAAAAAGAACTGCAAAGGTACGGAAAAATTTTGATTAATAAGATATTCACATTTCGGGTATTGTCAAGAAAGAAATGCGTTCGGATTCATTACTACAAGAACTACTTTGATTCATACGGGGGAGGAAAAGCAGGACCGGAGCCGGACGTATTCCAGAAATCCATGCAGGCAAACAGGCAATGGGGGGGAAAATCCGGTTCCGGTCAGTCTTGTTTCCCCGGGGAACCCTGCGGCGGGAAGATTGCGGAGGCGGGAAATCATCTTTTTCTTACTTTTGGGTTTTGATCTTGGGAACCTCTTCCGGAGAAGGCAGGGGACGATGCGAAAACATGGAAATCATGGGGAGAATACGAGCATTCGCGTTTTTGGGAATCCTGTGGGCAATGGGATGCGTTTCGTTTGTCCGGGCGGGAAGCGAGGGGGATGCGGCACAAGAAGCCTTGCCGCAATCCCGTTTCAAGTTCCTCTCCGCCTACGGTTATAACGGGGCTTTTTCCGATCTGGGGTATCTGCGCGGGTTCGCCACCTCCCAGATTTTCCTGTACAAGCCGGTGCGGTACATGGGAGCGGGCCTCGATTTGTCTTATGCGTTCGCTTCGGCCGGTCCCTTGGCGGTGGAAGCCGGTTCGATGCTGGATCCGGAAAGCGGCCAATGGGAATACCAGGAAGCCTATGCGGTGGACCGGGCTTCCAGCCTTGTCGGAATCGGACCCAGCTTGTGGTGGCTGCCGGTTGTCAAGCAACGGCATGAATTCCAGGCTGGGATCAGCGCCAAGTTCGCCTATCTTCATTTCAAGGATTTCCGGAACGAGGAACCGGGCTTCGAATCGGCTTCCGGAACGATAAGCCGTCACGATGCGTATGGATTCGGCCTGGATGCTTGCGCCGGTTACATGTATCGGGCCGGCGAACGGATCGGCATAGGCCTCAGGTTGCAGTATTCCTGGTTTAAAAACCGCGTTTACGACCAGTCCGGCATCGGAGCGTTTTTTGTCCTGGGCGTTGATTTCTAAGCCGATTCCCGGGCTTGCCTGCGCGGAGCCGGGTGCTTGTCCGGCAAAAAGAGGAGCGCCTGCTTTTCGGAAAACGAAAAGCAGGCGCTCCTTGTATCGTTTTGCAGGATGATGGCGGGGAGGAAGGCGGGAGCGGTCTTACTGGATTTGCGACTCGGTGCGGCAGGCATCTGCCGTCTTTTCCATGCAGGCCGAGTCCGCGGCAAGGCAAGGTGCCTCATCCGGCGATTCGGGCAGCGGCAAGGCCGCGCAGTCTTTGGCGGAGGGGATGCAAGCCCTTGCTTCCGGAACCGACAGGCAATAGCTCCGGGCCGGTTCGGCTAATTTTTCCGTTTTGTTGTACACGTAGCTGACGATACCCGCGAACACGATGCCTGCAAAGCAGATTCCCATGGCGATCCGGCTGTAGGCATCGGATTTGAACTTTTCCAAGGGGTGCTCGTTGGGGGTGATGAACATGGCTTTGACAATCAGCAGGTAGTAGTACAACGAGATGATGGTGTTCAGCAAGGCGACAAGGACCAGGATGTAGAAGCCTTCCTCGACGGCCGCGGCGAAGATGAAGAATTTGCTGAAGAAGCCGGCTAAAGGGGGAATCCCGGCCAAGGAAAAGAGCGCGAACATCATCAATACGCTCAGCCAGGGATTGGTCTTGTAAAGCCCGTTGTAGGAGGAAACCTCGGAATCCCCGCTTTGGCGTTCAACCAGGGAGGCGACGCCGAAGGCGGCCATGTTGGCGAACATGTACACGATCAGGTAGTAGATGATTCCCGCGAGGCCTTGCGGCGTGGCGGCGATGGCGCCCAATGCTATGTAGCCGGCCTGGGAAATGGAAGAATAGGCAAGGAATCGTTTTATGTTCTTTTGCCGGATGGCAAAAAGGTTGGCAATCGTGATGCTGAGGATAATCATCGCGTACAAGACCGGTCGCCAGGAAGCGGCCATGGAACCGAACACCTTGATGAAGACGAGGAAGAGCGTCACGGCGGCAGCGGTTTTCGATACGACCGAGAGGTAGGCGGAAACCGGGGTGGGCGCGCCTTGGTAGACATCGGCCGTCCAGGAATGGAAAGGGACTAACGACATCTTGAAGAAAAGGCCGCTTGCGAAGACGATCATGCCCGTGATTTGCAGGGGCGTGCCGGTGAGCGCTACCGGCATATCGGAAAAATAAAGCGTTCCGGTGGCCCCGTAAAGCACCGAAAGGCCGAAAAGGGAAATCCCGCTGGCAAAGGCGGCGTTGAGGATGAACTTGGCCCCGGCTTCGGCTGAAACCGTTTTGCGCTTGTCGAAGGCCACGAGGCAGGCCAAGGGGATGGAGGCAAGTTCGATGCCGATGAAGAACATGAGGAAATGCCCGGCCGAGACCATGAAGTACATGCCCAGCAGGGTGCTCAGGGTGAGGAAGTGGAACTCTCCTTTGTTGATTTCGTGGTTTTCATCCAGCCATTTCCGGGCGAAGAGGAACATGAGCATGGTCCCCATGCTCATGACGGATTTGGTGAGGGAAGTTATGGTGTCGCTCACGTACATGCCGCCGAAAGCGGTTGCCATGGGAGAGGGGATGAACGTGATGGCGATTTGCCCGATGAACAGCAGCCCGGCTATGCGGGAAAGGTATTTCCGGCCTTTTGCAGGGGCGAACAAGTCGTAGAGCAGCAATACCAGCATGAGCACGACCAAGGAAAGCTCGTCTCTCATTACCATGAATTGGGAAAAATCCATATTCTTGAAGCTTAAGGTTGTTTTTTCAATTCGCGCGGTTCAGGAAACGGTTAGAGGGCGGCGACCGCCAGCCTTTCCACAATGGGGGTAAGGGCTTGGTGGAGCCAGTCCCCGATCCAGCCCGGGAGAATCCCCATGGAGGCGATGGCGAGGATGAGCACGACCACGGGAAGGCGTTCGAACCATCGGGCATCGGAAAGGCTTGCGTGCGCAGGATTCTGTACCGGACCGTAGAGGATTTTCCCTACCACCCGCAGGATGTAGACGGCCGTGATGACGATGGAAGTGATGGCTGCCAGGGTGAGTATGCGGTGGAAGAGGTCCGCATGCTGGAACGCCCCTACGAACACGTTCATTTCGGCCACGAACCCGCTAAGGCCGGGGAGGCCCAGGGATGCCAGGCCGGCAATGAGGTAGGCTGCCCCCAGGAAAGGCATCACTTTCATCAATCCGCCCATTTCCCGGATGTCGCGGGTATGGGTCCGGCCGTAAATCATGCCGATGAGGGCAAAGAAAAGGGCTGTCATCAGACCGTGCGAAAGCATTTGCATGATGGCGCCGGTCATGGCGGTCGTGTTCATCATCAGCAAGGCGAACAGTACCAAGCCGCAATGGCTTACCGACGAATAGGCGTTGATGTATTTCAAGTCGGTCTGCACGCAGGCCGAATAGGCGCCGTAGACAACGCTGATTCCGGTCAGGATCAGGAAAATCCACCCTAGTTCATGGGCGGCTTCCGGCATGAGGAACATGGCAACGCGGAAACAGCCGTAGCCGCCTAATTTCATCAGCACGCCGGCATGGAGCATGGAAACGGCCGTCGGGGCGGAAGCATGCCCGTCGGGGCTCCAGGTGTGGAAGGGGAAGAGCGCGCCCAAGACCCCGAAGCCGACAAAGACGAGCGGGAAGAAATACTTTTGCAAGGCCGTCGGAATGGAAGACCGGGCGATGTCCATGATGTCCATGCTGGTTCCGCCCGAACCGAAATAGATGCCGAGGATTCCTAACAGCAGCAAGGCCGAGGCTCCCATCAGCATCAACGTCAGTTTCATGGCCGAGTATTCCTTGCGCCCGCTGCCCCAGACCCCGATGAGCAGGTACATGGGGATGAGGGCCACCTCGTAGAACATGAACATGGTGAAGAGGTCGAGCGAGATGAAGAATCCGAAAACCCCCAGGGAAAGCAGGCAGAACCACATGAAGTATTCCTTGGGAAGGGGATCTATGTTCCAGGAGGTGAAGATGCCGGTGAAGACGATAATCGCCGAGAGCAGGATCATCAGGACCGAAATGCCGTCTACCCCTACGCTGTAGCGGATGTTCCATGCCGGAAACCATTGGGCCGAGGCCGTGAACAGCATCGTGTCCGTGTTGCCCGCCTGGCGCTGGGCCACGAAAAGGAAGGCCAGGACGGCGGCCGAAACCAGCAGGAGGGAGGCGCCGGCTGCGCTGATGATCCGGGCTTGCTGGCGGGTCCTGCTCAGGAAAAGGCCGGCAAGCATCAGGACCGGGATTGCTACAAAAATTGATAAAAGATTCATTTTCTTTTGTTTTCCTATACTTTCAATCCGTTGAAGCTCCAATGCCGCGAGGCGGCTACAGGAACAAGATGCAGCAAACGAGAAGCAAGCAGCCGCAAAGCATGATCAATGCGTATGCCTGCAATTGCCCGTTTTGCATCCAGCGCAGGCTCAGGCTGGCTTTCCCCGTCAGGGACGCCAGGCCGTTGAAGAATCCGTCTACCACATGGCGGTCGAACCAGGCGACAGGCCGGGAGATGCAGCGGAAAATGATCCGGTGGGTGATGAATTGGTAAACTTCGTCGATGTAGAAACGGTGCTTGGCCGCCGTGTAAAGCGGTCCGAAGGCGCGGGCGGCTTTGCCGGGAACCGGGCTGGTGCCTTTGCAGTAGAGTTTCCAGGCGATCAGGATCGAAAGCAGCGCGATGGCCACGCTGGCAATCGCTACCTTCCAGTCCAGGTGGATGATGTAAGGAGCGCCCGTGCTACTGACGAATTTGCCGAACGGGATGAACCCGGCGAACACGGTGACCACGGATAGGAAAACCAACGGGCCGGTCATGTTCCCGGGCGCTTCGTGCAGCGGATGCTCGTGTTGCGCCGGCTTGCCCCAGAAGATGTTGTAATAGAGCCGGAACATGTAGAAAGCGGTCAGGGCGGCGATGAAGGCCATGACCACGCCTAACCACGGCTTGAACATGAAGGTCGCCGTCAGGATTTCGTCCTTGCTGAAGAAGCCCGAAAACGGGGGAATGCCGGCAATGGCCAGGCAGGCGATAAGGAAAGTAACGTGGGTGATAGGCATCTGCTTGCGCAAGCCGCCCATCCGGCTCATTTCATTGCTGTGCACGGCATGGATGATGGCGCCGGCGCCGAGGAAGAGCAGGGCCTTGAACATGGCGTGGGTGAAGAGGTGGAACATCGAAGCCATGTAGCCCAGTCCTTCGTGGCTTTCCAGTCCGTTGGCTTCCACTGTTCCCATGCCGGAAACGCCCAAGGCTACCAGCATGAAGCCGATCTGGGAAATGGTGGAGAAGGCGAGCACCCGTTTTATGTCGGTCTGGACGCAGGCCACGATGGCGGCGTACAAAGCCGTGAAAGCGGCTATGTAGGCAATGCCGTGAAGGATTTCGGGCGTGAAGAGGAAGTAGACGGGGAAAAGGCGGGCGACCAAGAAAACCCCGGCCACGACCATGGTGGCGGCATGGATGAGCGCGGAAACCGGCGTGGGGCCTTCCATGGCATCCGGGAGCCAGATATGCAGGGGGAACATGGCGCTCTTCCCGGCCGCGCCGATGAAAATCAAGGCCGTGGCCCAGCTCAGGACAGCCCCGCCGAGAAAGGTCTTGCCGGCGGCCGAGGCGAACAGGCTCTGGTCGCCGCTGCAGAGCAGGCTGAAATCGAAGGTCTTCGTGAAATAGGAAAGCAGCAGGATGCCGATGAGGAAGAACATATCGGCGAAACGGGTTACGATAAAGGCCTTTTTCGAAGCCGAAACGGCTTCGGGCTTGGTGTAATAGAAGCCGATGAGCAAGTAGGACGACACCCCGACCAATTCCCAGAAAATATACATCTGGAAGATGTTGGTGGCTACCACCAAGCCGCACATTGAAAATGTGAAAAGGCCCAGGAAGGCGTAATAGCGCTGGAACCCTTTCTCCCCTTCCATGTAACCGAGGCTGTAGACATGCACCATGAGCGAGACCGTGCTGATGACCACGAGCATCATGACCGAGATGGGATCGAGCAGGATGCCCAGGTCCGCATGCAAGGCCGGGGTGAAACGCATCCAGGTCCAGTTGACCGGGACGATGCTTTCGCGGACGCCATCGACCCGGGGCAGGCTGAAGTATTGCCATGCCGTGTAGTACGAAAGCAAGGCGGCGGCGGCCAGCAAGGCGGTGCCGATGTAGCCGGCGCTCTTCCCTTTGAGCCGGGTTCCGGAAAGGCTTAGCGAGAGGAATCCTGTCAAGGGCAGAATCAATATCCAGAGCGTGTATTCCATCAGTCTTTCAGGTTTTTGAGGTTACGGGTTTCCACATTCTTGAGGTTGCGGTAGATGTTTATGATGATGGCAATCGCTACCGCGGTTTCGGCTGCCGATATGCCGATGGAAAACAAGGTGAAGAACATCCCTTCCAATTCCCCGGGAAAGAGGAAGCGGTTGAAGACAACGAAGTTGATGTCGGTCGAGGTCAGGACGAGCTCGACCGAGATGAGGATGGCGATGAGGTTCTTGCGGGTGATGAACCCGTAGATGCCGGCAAAAAACATGATGGAAGATACCACCAGGTAATATTCCATGGGAATGATCGGTTCCATAATCTTGTCGTTTTCTTGCAGTTTTTTTTCGTCAGCCGCGTTTGCGGGCGATTACGAGTCCGCCTATCATGCAGGCCAGCAGGAGGACGCTCACCAGTTCGAACGGGAGCAGGTATTGCCCTTTTCCGGTACCCATCAAGGTGTGCCCGATGGTTTTCATGTCCACTTCGGCTACCTCGGGCAGCGCGCCGGCCCCTTGCCAGTTGTTGGTGAGCAGCAGGAAGGAAAACAGGCAGATTCCGCCCACCGTGGCGAGGAAAGCCAGCATCCGCCTAAGGGTGAAGAACTTGGTCGGAGGTTCCTTGTCGGTGTTGGTGAGCAGGATGGAGAACACGTAAAGGATGATGACCCCTCCGGCGTAGACCATCAGCTGGACGGCGCCTAAGAACGAGTAATTCAGGAAGAAGTAAAGCCCGGCCGTGGCAAAGAGGACAAAGAGCAGGTAGGTGGCTGCCCTCAGAATGCGCTTGGTGGTCACGGCCAGTACCGAAAAGACGGCAATGGCAACAGCCAGCAGGTAAAAGACTATTTTCAGGAGAATGACTTCTTGCATGGTGGAACTTCCTTGTTTGGTTTAACGTTCGGTTGGGTTTGCGCCGGGCGAGGCGGCGGTTTTGCCCGCTTCGGCCGTCCTGGGGGCATCTCCGGAAGGAGCGTCAGGCGTGGCGGGCGCGGCAGGGGATTCCTCCTTGGGCTTCAGGCTTGAGCCGGGCCGGTTGAGCGTGAGGAGGAGCTTGGCCCGCGTGAATACCGCGTTTTCATAAGCGTTCGTGAACCGGATGGCATGGTGAGGGCAGGAACGCACGCAAAGCTCGCAGAAGAGGCAGCGCCCCAGATCGTAGCGGTAGGCGGTCAAGACCCGGGTTTTCCGGCCTTGCGCATCGGTTTCCATCCGGCTTTCCACATTCAGCGTGCCGTTCGGGCAGTTCATCTGGCAGATGCCGCAGGCCACGCAGAAGTGGTGGTTGTCCGGGGTATGGATCATTTCGAGCCGGCCCCGGTAACGTTCCGACACGTGCAGCCGGCCTCTCTTTTCGGGGTAGCGTTCGGTTGTCTTTTTCCGGAAGAAGATCTTCAAGGTGGTCTTCATCCCGATCAGCAAGGATTTCAGGGCGTGGAAGAAATTGCTGAAATAGTTTGCCATTCCTTTCATTGCTATGTCTGTCTTACATACTTCGTTATTGCCGCTCTTTAAAAATGCCAGCCTGTCACGACGATGACGACCATGACGAGGAGGTTCAGCAGGTTGAGCGGGAGCAGGTATTTCCATTCCAAGGTGAGGAGCTGGTCGATCCTGAGCCGGGGAAACGTCCATTTGAACCACATGATGACAAAGACCATCAAGGCGCTTTTGCCGAAGAACCAGATTACCGAGGGGATGAGATCCATCACCCGGTTGAACTCGTCCAGGCCCGGGATGTGCAGGGGCATCCAGCCGCCCAGGAAGAGCGTTGTGGCGATGGACGCGACAATGAACATGTTCACGAATTCGGCCACGTAATAAAACCCGAAGTGCATGCCGGAATATTCGGTGTGGTAACCGGCCGTCAGCTCGCTTTCGGCTTCGGGAAGGTCGAACGGCCCACGGTTGGTCTCGGCCGTTCCGGCAATGAGATAGATCACGAACGCGACCAGGGCGGGCACATGCCCTTTGAAAAGGAACCAGAGCTGGTCTTGCCTTTCCACGATTTCCGAAATCTGCATGGTGCCCGAGAGCACCACCATGGTAAGGATGCTCAGGCCGATCGACAATTCGTAGCTTATCATCTGGGCCCCGCTCCGCATGGCTCCGATGAGCGAGAACTTGTTGTTGCTCGACCATCCGGCCAGCAGGATGCCGACTATGCCCATCGAGGAGGCGGCAATCATGAAGAAGATTCCCACGTTGAAATCCAAGGCTTGGAGGCCCTTGGCGAACGGGATGCAGGCGAAAGCCAGCAAAGACCCGAGGATCACGATGAAGGGGGCGAGGTTGTAGAGGAAGTTGTCGACGTGGCGGATGGAAATGATTTCCTTGGTGAGGATCTTGATCATGTCGGCCACGGTCTGGATGCTTCCCCACGGGCCGACGCGGTTGGGGCCGAGCCGGCATTGGAAGGCGGCGCAGACCTTGCGTTCGGCCAGGATGAGGATCAAGGCCATGATGGCGTATACGGCCAGAAGGGCTACTCCGATCAACACGCATTCAACGGTAATGGCCCATGCCGGGCTCATCACGTTTCGGAGGCCTTGGTCTATCCAAGCGGTTGCTACGCTGAAATCGAACATCTTTTCTTTCGGTTTGAGTTTTTTGTCGGGTGGGTTCAGGGTTTCCTTTCCTTGGGACGCAGGCGGATGCGGAAACAGGGGATTAGCGGTCTATGTCGGGGACAACGTAATCGAGCGAAGCCCCGAGGGTGATGAGGTCGGCGATTTTGTTCCCGCTGGCAAGCGGGTCGACCACGGCTACCAGCGGCAGGCAGGGAGGACGGAATTTCAGACGGTAAGGATATTTGTCCCCCCGGCTTTCGATGAACACGCCGAATTGCCCGCGCGCGGTCTCCACATCCTTGAAGAAGCGTCCTTCCGGAAGCTTGATGACGGGTTTTGTCTTGGCGCAATAATCGCCTTCGGGCAATTTGGATAGCAGCTGGTCGATAAGGGCTAAGGATTGGTTGATTTCTTCCATCCTTACCTGGTAGCGGGCAAAAGCATCGCCCTCTTGCCGGATGACTTCCTCGAAGTCGAGCTGGTCGTAGACCGAATACGGGCGGCGTTTCCGGATATCGCAGGCGATGCCGCTGGCTCGTCCGCAGGGACCGCTCACCGAATAGGAAAGGGCTTTTTCCCGGCTCAGCACCCCGATGCCCCGGGTGCGTTGGCGGAAAATCACGTTGTCGGTGAAAACGGCATGGTATTCGGGCAGCACGGTGGGAAGGTAGCGGATGAACTCGGCTGTTTTTTTAACGAAGTCGGGATGGAGGTCCCGGGCTACCCCGCCGATTACGTTGTAGTTCTGGATAAGCCGGCCGCCGGTGGTCTCTTCGAAGATGTCGAGGATTTTTTCCCGGTCGCGGAACCCGTAGAAGAACGGGGTCAGGGCTCCCAGGTCCATGCAGAAGCAGGCGTAGAAAAGCAGGTGGGACTGTATCCGGCTCAATTCGTCCATCAAGGCCCGGATGTATTGCGCTCTGGCCGGGATTTCCAATCCCATGGACTCTTCGATGCAGGCGCAAAGGGCATGCCGGTTCTGGTGGGCGGAAAGGTAATCCAGCCGGTCGGTCATGGCCAAGGTCTGGGGGTAGGTCATGCTTTCGGCCATTTTCTCGATGCCGCGGTGGATATAGCCGCAATGCACGTCTACTTTCCGGACCGTTTCGCCTTCGAGCGAGACTTGGAAGTGCAGCACGCCGTGGGTCGCGGGATGCTGGGGGCCGATGTTGACCACGTATTCGTCTTTTTCGAACAAGGCCCGGTCTTGCCCGGATATTTCCCCGCTTTGCGTGGCGACCACCGCCTGAGTGATGTCTTTCAGCGGTTCGGATTGCAGCTTCACGGGATTGGCCTCGGAGCTGAGGTCGTAATCTTTCCGCAAGGGGTAGCCGGTCCAGTCGTTGCGGAGGAACAGCCGGCGCATGTCGTTGTGGCCTACGAAACGGATGCCGAAGAAATCGAACACTTCCCTTTCATAGAAGCTGGCTATTTCCCAAAAGGGGGAACATGACGGCAGTTCGGCGTTTTCCCGGTTCAGGGCCTGGCAGGCAATGTGGAGACGGTGGCCGTGCCGGGTGGAATAGAACCGGTAGATGGCACCGACTTTTTCCCCGAAATCCATTCCGATGAGATCTTCGAGGAAGTCGAAGAGGAGTTCCGGGTCGTTTTTCAGATGCGGAAGCAGGGCGGCAAGGCTTTCCGGGCCGACTTCCATGTTCAAGACCGGGCCGCTTCCGTCTTGGAATGCGGCATCCGGGCAAATGGCCTGCAAATGTGCTTTAAGCGGGTTCATGGGTAGGGTCTTGTTTGACAGGTTCGGTTTCTCGACGGAGGAATTGTTCGGAAAAAACGGGTTCTTCCCCCGGGTTGATGGCCGGGAAACGGTGGCTTTTGGGTTCTTTCCGGTTGACGCCGCCGAAGAACGGCTCCACTTTCACTTTCCGTTGCAACTGCATCATGCCGTAAAGCAAGGCCTCCGGGCGCGGCGGGCAGCCGGGGATGTACACGTCGACAGGGATGATTTTGTCCACGCCTTGCACCACATGGTATGATTTGGTGAAAGGCCCGCCCGATATGGCGCAGCTTCCCATGGCGATCACGTATTTCGGGTCGGCCATTTGCTCGTAGAGCCGGAAAAGCACAGGAGCCATTTTGGTCACGATGGTGCCGGCCACCACGATGACATCGGCCTGCCGCGGGCTGGCCCGGGTTACTTCGAACCCGAAGCGGGCAAAGTCGTACCGGGCGGCTCCTACGGCCATGAATTCGATACCGCAGCAGCTGGTGGCGAAGGTGAGCGGCCAGATGGAATTGGAGCGACCCCAATTGATGAGTTCGTCCAGGACGCCTGTCACGACCCCTACGCCGTTTTTGCGGAGCTGTTCAATGTATTCGTTGTCGTTGAACTCCTCGTATCCGATCGATTTTATCCTGGGTTTCCTTATTTCCATTCGAGCGCTCCTTTCTTCCATGCGTAAGCAAGGCCTAAGATGAGAACTACCAAAAAGAACAAGACGCTGAGCAGGCCGTTTATGCCCATTTCCCGGACAACGACCGCCCACGGGAAAAGGAAGACGGCTTCCACGTCGAACATCAGGAAGAGAATGGCGAAGAGGTAGTAGCCTGCCTTGAATTGCATCCAGCTCCGGCCTCGGGTGGGTACACCGCATTCGTAGGCCTCTTCCTTGAGCGGATTGTACGATCGGGGGCTGATCCAGGCCCCGATTCCCCAACCGGCGAAAACCAATGCGATGGCGGTCAGCATGACCACGAGCAGTAAGAGCAAATTATTCATTATTAGGTTTTTATAATTATACCTAAGATAATTTATTTAAAATCAGTATTTTATAAGGGTGTGCAAGTGCAACGCGGCAAATTTCGGCAATGTAAGCGAAAACAAAAATATTTCGATGCCAAAGTTTTCAACCGGTTTTCAGTTGATACCTATTTAATTATTATACCTATTTAATAATATGTGGGTTTTATGTTGGATGGATGCCGTTTTTATGATAGACGGATGCGCTGGTTACGGGAAAAAGCCGGGCGCTATCCGGCTGGCGGTCCGGTTCCGTGGCTTGCTACTCCCTTCGTCCGGCCTCGGCGCGGCGAGGTCCCGATGGATATTGCCGGCAGGCGGGCGGCCCGGTTCCGCGGTGCTCCCTTCGTCCGGCCTCGGCGAGGAGCCGCTTCGGTCGCTGTTTGCGCCAAAAAGTGGAAAACGTGTTGAAGGGAGGCCCGTCCGTTTCCTTTACATATTGGAAAGGGGGACTTAATTTTGCTTTTTCCCCTCCCGGGAAGACAGGCCCTGTCCCAGGGCAGCCGTGCAGGCCCTCGGGGAAAAGGGAGGCATCCTATCGTGGACAGGTATGGAAAAACAGGTTCCGTTTTCGGTATTCGTTGTCTTTTGGGGGCTCTTGGCTTTCTTTTCCGCGCTGCAGGGGCTCCGGGCGCAGCGGCCATTGGACAGCTTGCAGTACCTTAAGCCGGTAGAAGTGAGGGGAACGCGGGCCGCGAAGCGATCGGAAAACCCGCTTACGCCCATGCAGGCGTTTTCCGTGGAGGATTTCCGCCGGATGAATGCCCTCCGGGTAGGGGATGCCGTGAAGAATTTCGCCGGGGCGCAAGTGAAAGACTACGGAGGGGTAGGGGGAATGAAGACGGTTTCCGTCCGTTCATTGGGCGCCTCGCACACGGCCGTGTCCTACGATGGGGTCTTGCTTTCCGATGCCCAGAACGGGCAGATCGATTTGGGAAAGCTGTACTTGGACCAGGTGAGGACCATGAGCCTGTACAACGGGCAAAGTTCCAGCATATTCCAGCCGGCTCGTAATTTTTCCTCGGCCGCGCTTTTGCAGATAGAAACCGTCTCTTTGGCCGACCTCGACAGCATAGCGCCTTTTTCCGCCGGTTTCGACTTCGGGTCGTTCCTGTTCCTTTCCCCTTCGTTTGCGATGCGGAAGCGGATCGGGAAGAATTTCGGGTTCAGCGCCAGCGCGCGTTTCGATTACGTGAAGGGCGATTACCCGTTCCTGTTCGACCGGGGAGGGGAGCCACGGTACTTGCGCCGGGAAAACACCGATGTGAAGGGCGGCAACGCGGAACTGAACTTTTTCGCGCTGCTTTCGGACAAGCATCGGATAGACTTGAAACTGTTTTATTACGGGAGCGAACGGGGCTTGCCGGGAGCGGTCATTTATTATTACAAGGCCAGCGCCCAGCGGTTGGAAGACCAGGATTTCTTCGGGGTGATGAAGCATGCTTGGCAGATAGCCCCGGGATGGAGCCAGAAGAACGTGCTCAAGTACAACTTCCGTTACAACCGTTTCCGCGACCCCGAAAGCCTTGCGAGCCAGGCAGTGGACGAGCGTTACCGGCAGAACGAGGTTTATGCCAGCTCCTCCACCCTTTACCAGCCGCCGGTGAAGGGGCTTGAGATAGGGGGCGCCTTCGATGCGGCTTTCAATTCCTTGGCTTCGAACGTGCGCGGCTTCCCGTTCCCCGACCGGACTTCGATTTGGTTCAATGTGGCCGTCAAGTACAAGCACCGTTACGGGGAAGCCATGCTCAGCGGCTTGACTTCGGCTTTTTTCGACCGGGTTCGATCCGGAAACTCGCCGGGGGAGAAGGCAAGGTTCAGCCCTTTCGCGTCCGTGGCGGTCTTTCCCTTGGGAAAACGGATCTGGAGCCTCCGTGTCTTTTATAAAGACATTTTCCGGATGCCTACTTTCAACGATTTGTATTATTCCCGGGTGGGGAATACGGGATTGTTGCCCGAGAAGGCTCGCCAGATAGATGCGGGAAGCAGTTTTTCGCTTTCTTTGCCTGGGCGGATCTGGATGTTGGAGGCTTCGGTGGATTTTTACCGGAACTGGGTCGAAGACAAGATTGTGGCCTATCCGACCACCAATCTTTTCGTATGGAGCATGATGAACGTGGACAGGGTCGGCATAACAGGGGTCGATGCCAGCCTGAAGACCGGTTCCGCGTTCGGGAAAACGGGCCTGCTTTCCCGCTTCCGTTTCGACCTGCAGGTATCATACACTTGGCAGGAGGCTTTGGACAGGACCGATCCGGGAAATGGGACATACGGTCACCGGATAGCCTATACGCCCGAGCATTCGGGTTCGGCCGTCGTTTCCTTGGGCTTCCCTTATGGCGAGCTGAGTTACCGGCTCATGTTTTGCGGGAGCCGGTACGCGCTCAACGAGAACATTCCCGAAAACCTTCTGGAGCCCTATGCGGAACACGGGCTTGGCTTGAATTTCCGCTTCGAGGTGCGCGGAACGGGCATGGAAGCGGGGGTCGAGTGGTTGAATTTCACGGGCGAAGCCTACCAGGTAGTGCTGAATTACCCGATGCCGCTGGCGCATTACCGCGTGCATTTGCGTTGCCGTTTTTAGAAGGGGCTGCCTTCGGAAACGCTTTCCGGGAGGCGGATGTTTCCGGCTGAAGCGCCGTGTTTTTTGTAATACGTGTTTTGCAATCAGGTTATTGCGATATGAAGAGACTGTTTTTTGCGCTGGTTCGCGTCTTGTGCGCCTGCCTCTGCATCGTGCCGGGTTTCTGGGCGGCTTCCTGCCATCCCGAGCCGGGCGAGGACGATCCCGGAACGGTTCCGCCGCAGGCTTGGCGGACAGCGCGGGTTTACGCGCTTTGCGAAGGCTTGTACGGGATGAACAACACGAGCCTGTTTTTCTGGAATGTTTCTACGGGGCAGACCAGCAAGACTTTGTTCAAGGACGTGAACGGAAGGGCCATGGGCGATACGGGCAATGATTTGGAAATTTACGGGGGAAAGATGTATGCGGTCATGAACGGTTCCAATCTTTTGGAGGTGATGGATGCGGCCACGGCCCTTTCCTTGAAGCAGGTACCGATGGTGGACGGGAACGGCGTGGGACGGCAGCCGCGTTATCTCTGCGCCTACGAGGGGAAAATTTACGTGGCCAGTTTCGACAATACGGTTTGCCGTATCGATACGGGGAGCTTGGAAGTGGAGGCCGTGGTGGAAGTGGGGCGGAATCCCGATGGGATTTGCGCTAGCAAGGGAAAGCTCTATGTGAGCAATTCCGGCGGTCTGGATTACCCGGACTACGATCGCACGGTTTCGGTGGTGGATGTGGCCAGTTTCACGGAAATCAAGCGGATAGAAGTGGGAGGGAATCCTTATGCCATGGGAAGCGACCGCCGCGGGTATGTGTATGTCTCCACGCGGGGAGATTACGAGGGGTATGGCAGGAAGTCCGCTTGCGGCCCGGGCTCGGATCGGGAAAGGAAGGACGGTTTTCCCAAAAAGGAAGGGTACGGCTTCTACCGCATCGACCCGGAAAAGGACGAAGTGGATCGGAATTTCGGCCTTCCGGTCTTGAATTTCTGCATAGCCGGGGATACGGCCTACCTGTACCGCTATGATTATAATGACCGGACCTCTTCCGTGATGGTATTCGACTTGCTTTCCGAGAAGGTTTTGACGGAAGATTTCGTCGGGGAGTCTGTCGATTTGCAAACCCCTTACGCTATTGCGGTCGACCCTTACCAAGGGCACGTCTTTGTGGGAGAAGCCTATAACTTCATGCGCTCGGGAAGCGTGTATTGCTTCGACAAGGCGGGCCGGCTGCTGCATTCCTTTCCTTCGGTGGGCCTGAACCCGTCTTCGTTTGCCTTTTACCCGGAACAGGAATCCCGGTAGAGGCGCGGGCATGGACGTGCGGGAGGCGTTTTTTTGGGTTTTCAGGACGGGCTTCGTAATTTTGCAGCCTTGCAACCTGTTTTGTTTTTTTTGAGAGGCCCCCGTGCGGGCAGCCTCGGATAGTTTGCGGCTATGCGGAATCTCATTGCCTTGCCTCTTTTTTTCCTTTTATTCCCGGCGAGCCTTCAGGCGCAGCTGATGACCGGTGTGGAAGCGTATTCCCAGGAAATCTGCATAGGGGAGACCTTGCAGTTCAACGGGCAGCTTTTTCGTTGGCCTATTACGGTAGAGCCTCTTTTCATCCGGGATTCGGACGGGAGGGAATGGGATCCCGATGCGGAGGTCTCGCCGGAAGGGACCAGCGTATATACGTTTTATTACCGTCTAAGGGATGGGCATGACACGCTTTCGGAACAGGCCGAAGTCATCGTCTTCGAGCCGCCCTATCTTGAAATAGGCGGAATGGAGCCGGGGGTTTATTGCCCGGAAACCCTGATTTCCTGCCATGTGGATTCCGTGGCCAACAACGATGGGCCGGTAAGGTGGACGCTTTCCACCGGGATGCTGACCAAGACGGGCGATTCCTGTTCCTTCTTGCTGGAAGAGACCTGCCGCCTTTTCGTGCGGGCATCGAACGAGCATTGCCCGATCGAGGAAAAGGAGCTTGTTTTCGAAATGGTTCCTTATGTGACGTTCGAGACCGACGAGGTCCTGTTCCGGGAAGCGGAATTCCGGACATGCGTTTCCTGCGGGTTCGCTTTGCCGGAATGGGACGATTTGGTGGAACGGGCCGCAGACGGGGATATTGTTGCGGGCCGGACGGAATGGGCCGATGGCCCGGCGGGGGAAAAGACGGTTTCATTGGGATGGAATACATTCCCTGTCAAAGTCTTTCTGACAATTGAAAAGCGGAATGCCTGCGACACGGCCCGCTTGCAGGCGGAAAAGGAAGTGCTTGTGCGCGTGGAAGGCTTGGATTGCACGCCGGAAATCATAGGCGGGGACATGTCCTTGTATCCCTGCCATGAAGGAATCGTGCGGGTGGAAGGCCGTCAGGACACTTCCTATGTCGGGAAGTTTTTCGATTGCCGGTTTTCGGTGAGTCCCGACTGGCCCGGGTTGTCGGTACGGGAAGCGGATGGCGTGTATCGGCATGGGGAAACTTGGCACGAGTGGGGCTTGCAGGCGCCCGATTGCGGCGGGAATTACGGGTTCGATGCGGATTTCCATGCAAAATACACCCTGCGTTGCCCTTGGAGCGAGGCTGCTCCTGTGCGGGTGGATTCCTTGTCGTTTTCTTCCCGGATTGCCTGGGACACGACCCGGATGTCGTTTTCATACATTTATTGCGACAGGACGAAGGCACGATTGGAGTTGCGCTGCCGGCATGACGGGATGGTGATCGAGGAGGTCCGGATCGGAGGCGTGGCAGCCGATTCCTTGGAATTGGTGATCGGGGAGCCGGGCCAGAATTCCAATCTTTCCTACCAGAGCGTCTGGACGGTGCGGGACAGCATCGACCGAAACTATGAAAAGTACGAGAATATTTCGCTTTGGGTTGTCATTTCGCGCCAGGATGGGGCTTGCTTCTACCGCGACACGGTCGAGCAGTGGCTGCACCTGGAAAAAGGCCCTCTTTGCCAGCCTTATTTCAGCCGGGACATGGCTTCCTGCTACGGCGACTTGAGC
This sequence comes from uncultured Bacteroidales bacterium, assembly GCA_949291555.1. Lineage (GTDB taxonomy): Bacteria > Bacteroidota > Bacteroidia > Bacteroidales > P3 > Pullibacteroides. The sequence goes on along the minus strand of CASEWE010000015.1, from coordinate 58,072 downwards.
AAGGTGAGCTACGTCTCGCCTTTGGACTATATTGTCATCGATTCCGTTGTGGTGGGGGAATCGGATTTCCTGCTCGATGTGGCCTATGAGGCGGGTTCGGCAATCTGGACGGCGGCTTTCCGCTCGTACTTTCCCAATTCCTTGGAAACGGGTTCCAGGGCGGGGAAGGTGAAAGTGACGGGCTACGCCCACGACAAGCAGACGGGCAAGCGCTATAAGGAGGAACTCCGGACTGAATATGTGGTAGGGGTTTGCCCGCCCGTCTTCCATTTTGCTTTCGACGAGGGTTGCAATACAGGATGCCTTTCCTGTCCGGGAGCGGGCATGGAAGTGACCGTGCGGGTGACCAACCCTTCTACCGATTGGGATAGGACCCGAGTGGAATGGCGGAAGCCCCCGAAAGGCTCCTTGAAGGAAAAAATCTTCGATGACACGTTTTATCCCACAGGGGACGCGTCATATCCCTATAACTGGAGGGAATTTTATCATCTGTACCAGGAGTCGGATTTCGTGCTTTCGATTACCTACAACGAGGGCGACAGCGTGCGTGTCATGGATTCGGTCCCTTTGCCGATGTCCCGGTTCCGGGTAGATTCCGGATGCGCGCCCCGTTTCGAGGTGCACCGGGATTCCTGCTGCGGTTCGGATAGCATCCACTGGTACGTATATTCCGATTATTACCGGTATTATCTGGAGGAGGCCGGCTGGGAGGGTTCGGTGAGCGAAGTGTTCCCGGTGGGAAGCGGGGTGGAAGGATATTATTACGATTATGCCCCGGAAGACTACCGGCCCCGCCTGCATTACCATACCCGGGCCGAGGCTCCGGGCTTGTATCCTTATACGGTGCGTTACGCGGTGAACGACACGGTGCTCTCCTATTCCGATACCTTGCGTATCGCCGTGGCCGGCAATCCCAAAGTGTTCCTTCAGGATACGGTTTACGTGTGCACGGGTTCCGATGTGGATGTGGCCCGTTACATAGACAGCAGCATGGTGGAATCGCTTGTCGGGATTTCCAGCCCCGACGACCTTGTCTTGCGGAACCTTACGGCCAACCGGATTTTCCCGCTCACGGCCAAGATGAAGTACACGTGCGACCTGGGCGATGAAATGACGGGGGAGTTGTTCATCATCGTGGAACAGGATGTGTATTTGGACTTCGATGCGAGCCTCCGGGAAGTGTGCCCCTTGGACAGCACGGAACTGCGGGTCTCGACCAACGGCCGGGTCACCTGGCTCAAGCAGTGCTGGCAAGGGGGAGCATGGTCGGAGGCCGATACCTTGTGCCGGGAAAGCCGGAACCGTCTCCTGTACGACAGGATGGGCTGCGATCGGGTGCGTTACACGGTAGTAGCGGCCAACTCCTGCCAGAATCCGCCTTCCCTTTCCGGGACTTTCGAGGCTGTCCGTTTGCCTTCCGTCCGTATCCATTTTTCCGATACGACCGCTTGCTACCCGGATTCCATACGACCGCAGACGGCTTATTCGGGAATCGCCCCCCTTCCGGGAACGGGGATGTGGATAGTAGACGGCGTGCGGTACGGGCAGCTGCCGGTCTTGCCGCCTTCCTCGGACACGGTCTGCCTGGTCCATGAGGTGCAGTCGGCCAATTCGTGCTGGTCGGTAGATACTTGCTATCTGTTCAGTCATTTCCCGCCGGTATTGGAATGGCAAGGGGAAGCCGGTGACGGGGATGCCTTTTGCGTTCGGAAAGGAGAGGAATCCGTATTGTCCGTTCACGGGGCCGATGCGTATGCTTGGGAATTTTCTCCCGGAACGTTCCCGTTCCAAGTTTCCGGGGGGCTTGTCCGTTTTGAGCCGGAAGCGGATTTTACAGCCGTTGTGGAGGGAGTCGACCAAAGTACCGGATGCCGTTCCTCCGACACGATAGCCGTATACCTGTACCCGGATCTCCTGCCCGATCCGGATACGGTGATCTGCTATCTTTCGCCTCTCCGCCTGCAAGCGCCGCGGGATTCTTCCGCCACGTACGAGTGGTTGCGTGCCGGCGAGCGCGTAGGGGACGTTTTCTTTGAAAAAGACCGGATGGAATACGCCGACACGGGCGTGTATTGGCTATCCGGGCGGCGGTATTCCTGCCGGGACACCCAGGCTTGCCGGATTTCGTTCTTCCCGGTTCCGGAACGGGAATTTTCCGGGGAGGATTCGGTTTGCGAGGGCGATGCCTTGTCCATAGCTTATGAGAACAATGCGGGAATCCTTTATCCGGGGCAGACGCGTTTTCGCTGGAAGGCTCCGTCCGGGGAAGAACTTGCGCCGTGGGAATCCGATACGGTATTGTTCAGGGAAAACATGCGTTTGGCGGACGGAGGCTGGTATTCGGTAGAATTGGAATACGGCGTTTGTTCGTTGTCGGACAGCTTGAGGGTCGGGATCGTGCCTTTGCCTCGCCCGCTTTGGCCGGCCGATACGTTCTATTGCGAGGGGGAACCGCTCTTGCTCGAAGCTTCCAATCCGGATTTCCCGGGGAGCGCGTACCGTTGGAGCACCGGTTCGGAAGATGCGGAAGAGCGGATAGCCGTGGCCGGATCGTATTGGGTCGACATGGATTTTCTCGGATGCCGGCAACGCACGGGAATCGAAGTGGCCGAACGTGGCAAGCCTTATCTCGGGCTTTCCCCCGATACGTTGGCATGCCGGGGAGAGATGCTCGTCTTGTCGGTTCCGGAAGGCTATGAATTTTATCGATGGTTCCGTCCCGGTTCGTTCATCGACGAGGGGAACGGGCCCGAATGGGCATGCGGCGATTCGCTTTCAGCCGCCATAAGCGTGGAAGTGTTCCACAACGGTTGCTGGAATTCCGATACGGTTTTCGTGGAACGTTACTTTTGCGGGAGGATTTATTTCGCTTCGGCTTTCACGCCCGATGGAGACGGGATGAACGACCGTTTCGGCCCTATTTCCTTCGCATGGCCGGAAGAAGTAGCCTACGAGCTGGCTATTTTCAACCGGAACGGCCAGGAGGTGTTCCATTCGACCGATGTAAGGGAAAGCTGGGATGGAACGTTCAAGGGAAAGGAATGCCCGCCCGGGCTTTACACTTACCGTTGCCGGGCTGAGGTCCTGCGTACAGGACGCGATTTGTCTTCGGGCGGGAACCTTTGGCTGATCCGTTAGGAACAGGACAAAAGTCGAATTAGCCGGATTCAGCGGGAGTGCTTGTTCCGCAATCCGCATCCGGGGGATATGCTTGGCACGAAAGAGGGCATCGGCCGGATCTCTTCGGGAGGGTTCCCCGGAAGGTTTTCCGGCAAACGGAGGGTATAGGCCTTGTGGGATTTGTTGGGCAGCTGGTTCTTTCTCAGCCAAGGGTTGCAGAACTTGAGGAGCTGGTAGCTTACCCCTTGCTCCCGGGCAAAGGCGAAAAGATTGTCGATGCGGTTCCTTACGGTGATTTCTTTCGTGGGCAAAGGCGGGTAGCCCTCTTCGGGATGGAAGAGGAAGCCGTATTGCCGGGGATTTTCCATGATGAGTTTCACGGCCAGGATCCGGTAAAGGTAACGGCTGGTTTCTTCCGCCACGTGCAGGTGGTAATAGGAATGCGTGCCTTGGTGGCGGATATGGTACAGCATGTTCGACAGGCCGGTATTGTAGGCGGCAGCGGCCAAAGTCCAGCTCCCGGTACGGTCTTTCAGGTAAAGGAGGAACCGGCAGGCGGCCCGTGTGGCCTTTTCCAGATTGTAGCGTTCGTCGACATAGGAATTTACTTCCAGGCCGTACTCGCGGGCGGTGCCTTCGAGGAATTGCCAGAAGCCCGCCGCCTTGGCTGGAGAGACGACGTTTTCCAAGTGGCTTTCTATGGCGCAGAGGTATTTGAAGTCGTCCGGGATGCCTTCTTCGGCCAAGATAGGCTCTATGACGGGGAAGTATCGTTGCGCCCTTTTCAGCAGCAGCATCGTTCCTCCGTGCAAATGGGTGTTGACCATCAGTTCCCGCTCCAGGCGTTCCCGTGCCAGGAAGTAGTCGAGCGGGACGGGCTCTTGGCAGAAGTCCATGCTTGCGGGCAATGGCGGGCAGCGGACAGCGATGGTCGGGAAATCCGCCTCGGGCGGATTCTGGGCCCGGGCCGTGGCAGACAGGGCAAGAAGGAGGCCCGATCCCAGAAAGGCGGTTGCGATGCAGAGGCTTTTCCCGGAAAGGGCGGCGCGTAAAAGTTGTTTTTTCATTGAGGAGAAAGCAAGGGAGGCGCTGTGCGGGACACCGCCGGTTTCAAGCAGGATGCGTCCTCCCGCGGCCGGTTTCCCATGCGCCGCGAGAGGACACGGATTCAGATTCCGGAAAGCGGTTCAGGCATGGAAGGAGAAGGGGCTTTTGAAGTTTTTGAAAGCCTCTCCTTCCTGGTCTTTGGCCGAGAGGATCGGATGCTCGCATTTCCAATCGATGCGCAGGTCGGGATCGTTCCACAAGAGGCAGCCTTCGCTTTGCGGGGCGTAAGGGGCCGTTACCTTGTAGGCGAAAACGGTGTTGTCCCGGCGGGTTACGAATCCGTGTGCCATTCCGGCCGGAAGGAAGAATTGCAATTTGTTTTCTTCGTTCAATTCCACGCAGAAGTGCTGCCCGTAGGTAGGCGATCCCGCACGGAGGTCTACGGCCACATCCATCACGGCCCCCCGCACGACCCTTACGAGCTTGTCTTGCGCGAAGGGGGGCTTTTGGAAATGCAGCCCGCGCAAGACGTCTTTGGCGGATTTGGATTCATTGTCTTGGACAAAGACGTGCTGGAAGCCGGCTCCTTCCCATTTCCGCTGGGAGAAACTCTCCATGAAATACCCGCGTTCGTCTTCAAAGACATCGGGATGGATGACCAGCAGTCCGTCTATCGGGGTTTTCTCGATTCTCATTTTGTTCGAACTTTTGTTTTCCGGGCAGCAGGAAAGCATTCCCGCCCCTGCCGCCCGGGTGTTTTCATGCGTGGACGCATTCGCCGTAAGCGGCTTCGACCGCTTCGAGGAAGGATTCCGAAAGGGTGGGGTGCGGGTGCACGGCATGAAGCAGCTCGGCGGCGGTGCAGCCTTGCTGGCGCACGAGGACGGCTTCGGCAATCATTTCCGTTACGTTTTCACCCACCATGTGGCAGCCCAGCAGCAGGCCGGTCGACGCATCGAAAATCACTTTCACGAAACCGTCGCGGCTTCCCATGGCGGTGGCTTTGCCGGAAGCGGTGAAAGGTACCCGTCCAACCTTCAGCTCGTAACCCGCTTCTTTGGCTTTTTTCTCGGTCAGTCCGACCGAGGCGATTTCGGGCGAGGTGTAGGTGCACCCGGGTATGTTGGCATAATCCACGGGAACAGGCGACAGTCCGGCGATTTTTTCCACGCAGACTTTGGCTTCGCGCGAGGCCACATGGGCCAAAGCAGGCCCGGGGGTTATGTCGCCGATGGCATAAATGCCTTCCACGTTGGTCCTTCCGAACTCGTCCGTCACGATTTTCCCCTTTTCGGTACGGATTCCGGCTTGCTCTATCCCCATGTTTTCCAGGTTGGGCACTACGCCTACGGCCGAAAGCACCACATCGCACTCGATGATTTCCTCCCCTTTCTTGGTCTTTACCAAGACTTTGCATTTTTCGCCGCTGGTATCCACGCTTTCCACCGAGGAGTCCACCATGACTTTCATGCCGTTTTTACGGAAACTCCGGCTTAGCTGGGAAGCGGAATCGGCGTCTTCAAGCGGGACGATTTGCGGCATGAATTCCACCAAGGTGACTTTCGTGCCGAGGCTTTGGTAAAAATGGGCGAACTCGGAGCCGATAGCGCCGGACCCGACCACGACCATGCTTCCGGGTTGTTCCGGCAGCGTCATGGCTTGGCGGTAGCCGATGATTTTCACGCCGTCTTGCGGCAGGTTGGGCAGGACTTTGCTGCGCGAGCCGGTGGCGAGGATGATATGCCGGGCGGAAAAATCGCGCAGGCTTCCGTCCGGGTTCATTTTCACCCGAACGGTTTTATCCGGTTGCAGGCAGGCCTCCCCGGCAATGATTTCCACTTTGTATTTGTCGAGCAGGAACTGCACGCCCTTGTTCATGGTCCGGGCCACTTCGCGGCTGCGGGCCACGATAGCCTCGAAATCGGCTTTGACCTCGCCTTCCACGGCCAAGCCGTAGGAGGAAGCGTGCCGGAGATACTGGTACACTTGGGCGCTCTTGAGGAGGGCTTTTGTCGGGATGCAGCCCCAGTTGAGGCAGATTCCACCCAGTTCGGCCCGTTCGACGACAGCGGTTTTCAATCCTAACTGCGAGGCCCGGATGGCAGCTACGTAGCCGCCGGGGCCGGCCCCGATCACAATGACGTCAAAATCCATGTTATGCGTTTTTTCTGATTATTTCGATGGTATCGGTCGCAATGACTCTTTCTTCGTCGGTAGCGGCCACGAGGGTTGTTACTTTGGAGCCGTTGGCGGAAATGATCCCGTCTTTTCCCCGGATGGAGGCGTTCTTCTCCTTGTCGATTTCCACGCCCATGAACGACAGGCCTTGGCAGATCCATTCCCGCAGCACGGCGTCGTTTTCACCGATTCCGCCGGTGAAAAGGAGGATGTCGGCCCCTCCCATGGCGGCCGCGTAGGCCCCGATGTATTTCTTAACCCGGTAGGCGAACATTTTCAAGGCCAGTTCGGCCTGGTAATTGCCTTCCGAGGCGGCTTGGTGCAGGTCCCGCATGTCGGAGGAGACCCCCGATACGCCTTGCACCCCGCACTGTTTGCTGAAATAGGAATTGGCAGACTGGGGATCGAGTTTCTCTTTTTCCATGATGGACATCGCCGCTCCCAGGTCGAGGTCTCCGCAGCGGGTCCCCATGATCAAGCCTTCCACCGGGGTATAGCCCATGGACGTATCCACGCTTTTCCCGTTCAGGACGGCGGCTATCGAAGCCCCGTTGCCAAGGTGGCAGGAAATGATCCTGCAGCGGGAGGGATCCATTCCGGCCATCCGGGCCGCTTTCCGGGAAACGAACCGGTGGCTGGTTCCGTGGAAGCCGTAGCGGCGTATGCGGTCGCGCTTGTAGAATTCGTAAGGAATGGCGTACATGTAGGCGTAATCGGGCATGGTCTGGTGGAAAGCGGTGTCGAAAACGGCCACTTGCGGCACTTTCGGAAGGAGGGCCTGCATGGAGGTGATGCCTTTGATGTTGGCCGGGTTATGCAAAGGCGCCAAGGGAATGCAGGCTTCCAGGTCGTGCATGACATGCTCGTCGATGAGGATGCTTTCCTGGAAGGTCTCTCCTCCGTGCACGACACGGTGTCCCACCGCATCGATTTCGTCGAGGTTGCGGATTACGCCGCAGGCCGGGTCTGTCAAGGTTTCCAGGACCCAGTTTATGCCGGTCTGGTGGTCGGGGCAGGGCTTGCTGGAAATCTGCTTTTCCTTTCCTGCCGCATAGTGGGTGAGGCTGCTTTGCGCCAGCCCGATTTTCTCTACCAGGCCTTTGGCCATGACAAAGGCATCCTTTTCCATGTCGAAGAGCTGGTATTTGATCGAGGAGCTTCCGCAGTTGATGACTAGGATTTTCATTTTATAGGTTGTTTGGGTTCAGTTCTTGGTATTTGGGTTCAAGTTCCTGGTTCCGGCGCAATCCGTGTCCGGGAACGCGGGTTCAGCGGTGGTCGATCCGGCTCACCTTTTCCACGCCTTCGATCTGCCCCACGCGTTCGATCGTGGCTTGCAAGTGGTCGGTATTGTTGATGTAAAGCATGATTTGCCCTTCGTACACGCCTTCGGCCGCTTTCATGTTGATGGAGCGGATGTTGATCTGGCTGTCGGCCGCCACCTGCTCCAGGATTTCCTTGGCCAGGCCGGGCCGGTCGAACCCGCTTATCTGGATGCCGGTCAGGAGGCCGATTTTCTCGTTTTTGCGCCATTTGGCCTTCACGATCCGGTTCCCGTAGCTCGACATGAGCTCGATGGCTTTCGGGCAATTGGTGCGGTGCACTTCGATTCCTTTGTCGGGAATGATGATGCCGATCACATCGTCGCCGGGAATGGGGTGGCAGCAATCGGGTATGATGTACTTGAGGTTCTTCACGTCGTTGCCCAGCAGCATGCTTTCAGGCTTGTTTTCCACTTGGGCCTGGATGGCATCCTGAAGGTTCAGCAGGGGCTTCTCCTTGTTTGCGCTGTTGCGGCGGAACATTTGCCAGAACCAGTTCTCGTGTTTTTCTTCCTGTTTCTTGAAAAGCGGGGAGATGTCCTTCTCCTCGATTTTGTGCATGGCTACCGAGTAGTAAAGTTCCGAGCGGTTCTTCAGCGAGAAGAAATCCTGCACTTTCCTGATGTTTTCCTCGGTGAAAGGAACCATGATGGAAGAAAGGATTTGCTGCAAGGCTTCCTGGCCTTGGTTGTAGAACTTGGCATGTTCTTCCCGGAGCCATTGCCGTATGCGCGATTTGGCCCGGGAAGAGACTACGAAGTCGAGCCAGGCTTCCGAGGGTTTCTGGGTCTTGGAGCAGATGATTTCCACCTGGTCCCCGTTCTTGAGCTTCTGGTTGATGGGAACCAGTTTGTGATTGACTTTGGCCCCGATGACGGTGAACCCGATTTCGGAGTGGATGTGGAAGGCGAAATCGAGCACGGTAGCTCCGGCCGGCAGGGATTTCACTTCCCCCGTAGGGGTGTAGACGTAAATTTCGCCGTTGAAGAAATTCTGCCGGAAGTCGTTGAGGAAGCTCAAGGAATTGTCGCTGACGGAGTGTTCCAGCATTTCCTTGATCTTATTGAGCCAGATGTCGAGCCCGGACTCCCCTTCGGAACTGATGCCTTCGTTCTTGTAGCGCCAGTGGGCGGCATATCCTCGTTCGGCGATCTCGTCCATCCGCTTGGAGCGGATCTGCACCTCTATCCAGCGCCCGGTATTGCTCATCACCGTGGTGTGCAGGGCTTCGTAGCCGTTCGATTTCGGAATGGCGATCCAGTCGCGGAGCCGGTCGGGATTGGCGCGGTAAAGGCTGTTGACAATGGCGTAGACCTTGTAACAGTCGGCCTTTTCGTTTTCCACGGGCGAATCCAGCACGATGCGGATAGCGAACAGGTCGTAGACTTCCTCGAACGGGATGCCTTTTTTCTTCATTTTTCCCCAGATGGAGCAAATGGATTTCACGCGTCCGGATATGGAAAACTTCAGGCATTCGTCCTCCAGCTTCTTGCGGATGGGATCGATGAAATTGTTGATGAGGTCCTGGCGTTCCGGCTCGCTTTGGCGGATTTTTTCGGAGATGAAGTTGTAGATTTCCGGTTCGGTGTATTTGAGGGCCAGATCCTCCAGTTCGCTCTTGATGGAAAACAAGCCGAGCCGATGGGCCAAGGGCGCGTAGATGTTGATGGTTTCGGAGGCGATTTTCAACTGCTTGTCCCTCGGCATGGAGTCCAGCGTGCGCATGTTGTGCAAGCGGTCGGCCAGCTTGATGAGGATGACCCGCACATCGTCCGAGAGGGAGAAAAGGAGTTTCTTGAAATTCTCGGCCTGGATGGAAAACGACTGGTTCTGGTCGAAGATTTCATCGATTTTGGTCAACCCGTCCACGATGCGGGCCACGTGGGAGCCGAACCGGGCTTCGATGTCGGACAGGGTGTATTCGGTGTCTTCCACCACGTCGTGCAGCAGGGCGCAGACAACGGCGGTCGGGCCTAAGCCGATGTCTGCCACCACGATGTGGGCAACTTCCAAGGGATGGTAGATGTAGGGTTCGCCCGATTTCCTCCGCGTGTGTTCATGCGCGGACACCGCCAGCGTGAACGCCTGGTGTATCTGGTCGTGTTCCTCCGGGCTTATCTCTCGTTTGAACGATTTGAAGATGAGCCGGTAACGCCTCAGAATCTCTCTCTTTTCCTGTTCTTCGTCAATCCTGTACATGCTGAAATCCTGTTTTGAGGGTGGAACGATCCAAGTCGAAAACTTCCAGATGGGAAAACACCTTGTTGTCCACATCGAGGCGTACAGCGGTTATGCGGCTGTGGAAGCCTTTGGCTCCGGCCGCCCCGGGGTTGATATGCAGCAGGTGCCGGGCCGGGTCGGGCATGACTTTCAGGATGTGGGAGTGCCCGCAGATGAACAAGTCGGGTTTCTCTTCTTGCAGCCAGGCAGCGATGCCCGGAGCGTAGCGGCCGGGGTAGCCGCCGATGTGGGTCATGCAGATCTTGCAGTCTTCAACGAAGCCCGACACCCGTTCGGAGCAGGAAAGGCGGGTGGCGTAATCATCGATGTTCCCGTACACGGCCGTGGTGGGTTTGAAGGCCGAAAGGCGTTCGAAGACGGATAGCCCTCCTATGTCGCCTGCATGCCAGATATATTGGCAAGGCTCCAGGAATTGCAGGATTTGGGGAAGCAAGTCCCCGTGCGTGTCCGAGAGGATTCCGATTTTTGTCATGGCGTTCGGTATGGGCTTTCTTCCGGAAGAGGGGATAGCATCAGCGCAGCCGGTCGGCCGAGCGGACAAGTTCTTCGTCTTTTTTGATGAAACGGATGGAGAACCGGATCAATATCAAGGAAAGGAAGGGCAGGAAGCTGGTCCAGCGGTATTGGACAATCCGCGCGACATCCTGGTCGATGCCGGGTTCCAGGCGGTTGGCCATGCTGTCGGGGACGAGGAAGAGCATGCCGATGAGCAGGATTTCGAGAAAGAACCCCGTGGTGCATAGCTTGATTTGCCGTTGCCTGTTCTTGTAGGAAAAGATGCAGGCGATCAGCAGCAGGACGATAGCCGCGGCAAGGATGGTGAAAAGCGGGAACCAGTAAGAACCGGCTACGGTGTTGTAAATTTCCCCTTCCCCGGCAAAACCGGTCAGGTCCATGTAGACGGAAGTGTTCCGGATGTGGAAAACCGTCACGGGGCTGAGGAAGAGGGCGGCTGTGCAGAGCGCAGCGAGGAAGAGGAGGGCGGATTGGATGCGTTGGATCATTTTTCTGTTTTGTTGAAAGTTGAAAGCGTGTTGATTGTGCAAAAGAATAGCTCTTCCGCAGGAAGATGTAAAGATACAAAATATTGCGGGATTCCTTTGCGGGAAAGACGGCGGCGCCGGGACGGGAGCGATGGCCGGGGCGGGAATATGTTCGGCTGCTGTGAAACGCTTGCAGGAAAGGGGGTTATCCGAGTCTTATTTCCTTGAGGAATCCGGTGCCAAGCTGGCGGTTGGTTTCGCTTCTGAGTTCCTGCAAGCTGTAAGACAGGTCGCATCGGGCGGCGGCGCTGTCGAGTTTCAGGTAACAGCATCCTTTTTCCGTGACCCGGATGGAGGCCACGTGGATCCGGATAGCGGGGGCGATCAGGCTTAGAAGCGTTTTCCGGGCTTTTTCGGCAAGGAGGCGTTCTTCCCACCCCCGGCTTATCGCTATTTTCCCGATAATCCGGCCGATGCTTTCGGCGCTGTCCCGGACGGCGGGACGCGAGGGGGGCGGCGTTCCTCTTTTTGCATGTTTTTCCATGGGCGTGATTCGGTTCCGGCCGGAAGGGGAGGACGGGCAAACGCTTTCCCGGGCGCCGGGTTTCCCGGGAAAAGCCGTGCAAGGGACCGTGCCCGGGCGTTATTCCATGAGTCGGGGACAGGAGTCTTCTATCCGGTAGATGAGGTGTTCGGCCGGGCTTTTTCCGAAAAGTTCCTTGACGCGGCTTTGATGGGTGTCGCTGAGGAAGACCTGGCCGAAGGGGGCTTCCCCTACCACTTCCATGAGGCGTTCCACCCGCTCCTTGTCCAATTTGTCGAAAATATCGTCCAGCAGCAGGATCGGGTAGTTTTTCTTCATTTCGGCCGTGTATTGGAGCTGGGAAAGGCGCAAAGCCAGCAGGAAGGATTTTTGCTGGCCTTGGGAACCGCATCGGCGAATGGGGTATCCGTCCAGGAGCAGTTCCAGGTCGTCGCGGTGCACGCCGGCCGAGCTGAATTGCAGCAGCCGGTCTTTTTGAGCCGAATTTTTCAGCAGCTGCGGGAAATCCTGCTGGTGCAATTGCGACTGGTAGCCGAGTCCCGCCTTTTCGCCCGAGCCGGCAATCCGTTCGTAGTAGCGTTGGAAAACGGGGAGGAAGGATTGCACGAACCGGTTCCGTTCCTGGAAGATTGCCGTCCCGTGGAGCTGCATCTGGAAGTCGAATGCTTCGAGGAGGGCCAAATCGATGTCTTCATCCTTGAGCAGCCGGTTCCGCTGCTCCAAGGCTTTGTTGTAGGCGAGCAGGTGTTCCAGGTAGGGCGGGTTGAACTGGGCGATGACGCCGTTGATGAATTTCCGCCTCGACTCGCTGCCCCCGTAAAGCAGTTCCAGGTCTTGCGGGCTGGCCATGACGAGCGGGATCCTTCCGATATGATCGGATAGGCGGTTGTATTCTTTCTGGTTGTATTTTAGTGATTTGCGTCTTCCTTTCTTTTGGACGAGGCTTACTTGGACGGGGTTTCCTTCGAACTCGTATTGCCCGTTGAGCGAAAAGTAGTCTTCCCCGTGGCGTATGTTCTCGCGGTCGGGAATGCCGAAATAGCTTTTGGAAAACGAAAGGTGGTAGATGGCATCTAAAAGATTGGTCTTCCCGCTTCCATTGTTGCCTGTCAGGCAGTTGATGCGGGCGCAGAAGTCGAGTTCGGCTTCGGGATAGCTTTTGAAGTTCTTCAGATACAGATGGCTCAGTTGCATGCGGTGAATTGTTTGATCCGGGCGGCGACCGCTTCCATCAGCCACATGGGCGTGGAGGTGGCTCCGCAGATCCCGATGGACTTGTACCGGGCTTGGCCTTGGGGCGTGGCGAAGTCGGCTTTGCGCAGTTCGGCGGGGCGGCTGATGAAAAAAGCGGCGGGATTGTGCGCCTGGCAGATTCCATAGAGGTATTTCCCGTTGGAACTTTGCTTGCCGCTGACGAAGACGATAGCATCGTGTTGTTTGGAAAATTCGGCTAACTGGCTGGCCCGGGCGCTCATGCTTTTGCAAATGCTGTCGATGGCAGTGAACGGGACGTGGTGCAAGGCGCACTGGCGGGAGGCGCAGGCAATGATTTCCTGGTATTGCTCCCGGTTCATGGTCGTCTGGGCGTAAAGGAGGGTGGGTTTGGAAAAGTCGATTTCCTCGAGGTCTTCGAGCGAGCTGATCACCAAGGCGTGGTTCCCCGTTTGCCCGTTGAGGCCGATGACTTCGGCATGCCCGGCTTTTCCGAAGATGAGCACTTGCCCGCCGATGGCTTGCATTTGCTCGTACCCTTGCCGGATCCGTTCCTGAAGCTTGAGCACGATGGGGCAGGTGGCATCAACGAGCCGGATATGGTTCTCTTCGGCTTTCTGGTAAGTGGCAGGAGGCTCCCCGTGCGCCCGGATGAGGACTTTGGCATTCCGGAGAAGGTCGAACTGCCCGGTGTCGATGATGCGCAGGCCTAAGGCTTCCAGCCTTTCCACCTCTTCGGTGTTGTGGACGATTTCCCCGAGGCAATAGAGCTTTTCCTGCTCGTTTCCCGGTGCATCGTTCCCGGGGAGGGAAAGCTGTTTTTCCGCTTCGGCAATGGCGCGCACCACGCCGAAGCAGAAGCCGGAATTCTTATCGATGGTTATCAGGCTCATGAAAGCGAAATATGCGCAAATTTACGATAACTTGCCGGTTTTTGCCTGCGGTTCCGCCCGGGATTCCGCGGTGCGCGGGCTCATGGGGGCAAAAAAAAGGCGCGTCCCGAACGGGACGCGCCTTTCAATGCTGCGGCAGCTTTATTGGATGTCGATTTTCCGGATGGCTTCCCGCTCTTCTCTTTCGAGAAGCTTGGGAAGTTCCACCGTGAGCACCCCGTGTTCCATTTTGGCGGAAATATGCTCCTTGTCGACATTTTCGGGAAGAATGATGCTTTGCTGGAATTTCGAGTACGAGAATTCGCAACGCAGGTACCGGCCGTTGGCTCTTTCCTTCTGGTTGTCGGTTTTCTTTTCCATGCTGATGATCAGGTTGTCGTTGTCGTCTACATGGATTTGGAAATCGTCTTTCGTCATGCCGGGCGCGGCAACTTCCACGCTGTAGCCGTTTTCATGTTCAAGCACGTTGATGGCCGGAGCGGTGGCATTGGTTTTCTCCATCCAGTTGTTGTTGAAGAAATCGTTGAAGATATCAGGTAGCCAGTTTTGATTTTTCCGGATAGGTAACATGGTTTTTCCTCCTATTGTTTGTCTGTTCTATAAGAAAGGAAACCTTTCTTGCCGCCTTCGCAGGCTGGCGGCCGCCCTTTTTCGTCCTGCCTCCTTTCGTATCAGGACGCGAGGTTTCTTTGGCAAGAACCATGCCGTGGCGCCGGAGGGGCCGGAATGCGCCAAAATGGCTCTGTTTTTCATTAAAATACTGATATAATGTCAGTTATATTGAAATTTTGTCAGGATTCATGTTCGATGGAAGCTTCCGGTTGCCGGAGGCTTCGGAGAAAAACATTGGGGAGGGCTTTGCCAATTTTGTATTTTTGTACGCTTAGGTGCAAGGAGCAGGACCGCCGGTGTCGGGACGGGCTCCCCGGATAAAAAGGCAAGGGTTTGGAAAAAGACGTCATGGAAAGGCCGCAGGCCGGAAGGAAACGGGCAAAACGGGAAAGCGTGGGCGCCGCTGGCTTTTACACGGTCTTCAATGTGATCTTGTTCTGGGCCATGTCGGAACTGGCCTATGTGGGGGTGATCTTTTATACCGACGTGCTCAAGCGCTGCACGAGCGGGGATGCTTTCTCCTTCTGGATTTTCATCTTTTGCCCGTTGTTGTTCTGCCTGCTTTGCTTCGGGCTTCTGCGGATGAACCGGGTCATCAACCGGCGTTATCCTATCAGTTATTACAACGCTTTCAAGACGTTGTTGTTTTTCGTTCTCATCGGCTTGGCTTTCTGGGGTTTCAATTACCTGCTTTATGTGGCGGCCGTGGCTTCTTCGGGCAACGATGGAGGTTCCCCTTTCGTGCCTACCGAGCCGATATGGCTTCAAGTCACCTTGATAACGCTGATACAGCTGGTTATCATGTGCCTCATATCGCTCAATCAAGCGGCTCGCTTCACCATAGGGCTCTACCGGGAGAGCGAAGCCCTGAAGCAGGCGCAGGCCCGCGCGGAAATCCGGGCTTTGCAGACCCAGCTTAACCCGCATTTCCTTTTCAATAGCCTCAATACGTTGATTTCGGAAATCGATTACGACCCGGTTGCCGCCAAGAAGTTCACGATCGACTTGGCGGGCGCTTACCGCTATATCTTGCAGGTTCAGGACAAGCCGTTGGTGCCGGTCTACGAGGAATTGGGATTCCTGCGTACGTATGTGCGCTTGAACCAGATACGGGTAGGGGAAAGCCTTAGCTACCGTTGCATGTATCCGGATCAGGCCAACCTCGATTTCCTTCAATACCGTTGCCTTCCCTCCCTTTCCTTGCAGCTGCTGGCGGAAAATGCTTTGAAGCACAACGTGGTATCGAGCATGAAGCCGTTGGAGATCCAGGTGGGGTTCAGCCAGAATCTCGATTACTTGATTGTGAGCAATAACGTGAATCCCAAGAAAAGCGTGCATTCGTTGGGGACCGGCTTGAAGAACCTTTCGGAACGCTACCGTCTGTTGGCGGGAAAAGAAATCATAATAGAACGAACGCCCGGGTATTTCCGGGTAAAATTACCGATGTTAGATGGAAACGAGACAAGATAAACCGGTCAGAGTGGCCATTGTGGAAGACGAGGTTCCAGCCGCCCGTCTGTTGAAAAGCATGATCCTTTCGCTTCGCCCGGGCTGGGAAGTGGAGCATGTGGGAGGAAGCAACGAAGAAGCCGTTGCCTGGTTCAAGGCCGGCGGGCAGGCGGACATCCTTTTCCTGGATATCGAATTGAGCGACGGGCTTTCTTTCGATTTCCTGGAGGAAACGCATCCCCAAGGCATGATTGTCTTTACCACAGCCTACGATGAATATGCCGTCCGGGCTTTCTCCGTGGACAGCATCGACTATTTGCTCAAGCCCATCGAGGAGGAACGGCTCCGGCTGGCTATCGAGAAGTTCGAGAAACGGACGGCGGCTTATTTCCGCCAGTTCAACCAGAAGAACAACTGGAAAGACTACCCCAAGCGACTGAGCGGTACGGGAAAAGCCTATCGGAGCCGCTTCCTCATGCAGCGGGGCAACCAGATGGAAGTCCTTCTGGTGGAGGACGTGGCGTATTTTTTCAGTGAGAACAAGATTACCTACGCCCAGACTTTCAAAAACGGTTCGCGGGTGGTGGACTATTCGCTGGATCGCCTGGGCGAGGAATTGGATCCGGGCATTTTTTTCCGGGCTACGCGCCAGATACTTCTTTGTGGCCGTGCCGTGAACAAGATAGAGAATTATTTCCAGGGGAAGGTGGCCGTGAGCTTGATTCCGGAGTTCAAGGAACAGGTGCTGGTGAGCAAGGAAAAGGCTGAAAGTTTCAAGCAATGGCTTGATTTTTGATGCCTGCCCGGATTTTTGCTTCCCGCCCGGGGGATTGGCTTTGCCGGGTTCTGGGCGCGAGCCGTGCGGGGGAAAGCGTTTTTTCATGAGCCCGGGCGGCGGCGATGAACTTTTGTTTGAAAAAATCATTTAAGGAGGTTCCATGAAGGATAGAAGGTACAGGGCAGGGATTGCCGGGCTCGTCGGCTTGATGTTCCTTGCCGGTTCAGGGCCATGCGGTCTGGAAGCCCGGGCCCAGAAAGTGATGCCGGGGAAAGCGCCTATGGAGCGGCACGAGGCGAGCGGGAAGGCGGACATGCCGGGGCAAGAGCGGGTTTCCTTGCCCGTGTTGCGTCCGAATATCGAGGCTTTCCCCGACGGGTATTTCAAGGCGAGGAAAGAGCTGCTGCGCTTCGATGTGATGATGCTGGCCGGGGATTCGATGCAGGGCCGGCTGACGGGTTCGCCGCAGGATCTGGAAGCGGCGCATTACATCGGCAGGATTTTCATGCGGGAGCTGCTGCTGCCTTTTGGCAAAGATACCGTTGCGGAAGAACCCGGCCGCGACGCGTCGGATTATTTCCAGGAATACGGTTTCCAGGCCCGATGGGGGGAATGGGTGCGTAGCCGGAATGTGGTCGGCGTGGTTCCCGGCACCGATACGGCTTTGTCGGACCGGTTCGTGGTGGTTGGCGCCCATTTCGATCATATAGGATGGGGAGACAAGACCGGCACGTCCATGCGGGCGGGGGAACCGGCCATCCACAACGGGGCGGATGACAATGCCAGCGGGGTGGCCATGCTGTTGGAACTTGCGCGGTACTATTCCCGCAACCCGATTCGGAAGACCTTGGTTTTCGTGGCTTTCAGCGGAGAAGAAGTCGGAATGACCGGCTCGTCGTTTTTTTTGAAGGAATTTCCTTTCGACAGGAAGCGGATCGATGCCATGTTCAACCTCGACATGCTGGGCGGATTGCATGGCGACCGTTTCCGCATCAACGGGGTGGGAACCAGCGCGGAGGCAATGGACATGGTGAAGGAGGCGCAGCAGCATACGCGCCTGAAGCTCGAGGTTTCGGCGAACGGTTACGGCCCTTCCGACCACGCGGTCTTTTACGCGGCTGGGATCCCGGTGTTCTTTTTCTGCACTTCCCCTACGGCAACTTACCATACGCCCGATGATGACCCGGGCACGTTGGATTACGAGGGAATGGTGGCGTTGTCGGAAGTCATCGGCAATTTGCTCGGGCAGGCCGGCAATTCCGGCCCTCTGCATTTCCGGCAAGCCGGGCCGCCCGAGCAGCCTTCGATGGGGAAGGGCAAGTTCAAAGCCACGCTGGGCCTGATGCCCGATATAAACAATTCCTCGGAAAAAGGGCTTGCCGCCATGATTGTGGTGGAGGGGAAGCCGGCTTACCGGGCAGGCTTGCGGAGCGGCGACATCCTTTTGAAGGTGGCAGGCAGGAAGGTTTCGAGCATAGAAGATTACATGGAGGTCCTTTCCGGTCTGGAGCCGGGAACCGAAATCGTTGTCCAGGCCATACGCAAGCGGGATGGAAAGAAAGTGAAGCTGACCGTCCGTTTGTAGGGGATTTTGCCGGGTCCCGCAGGCGGGCTTGAGGAAAGGGAAAGGGTACTCCGTCCGCGTGGAGGCGGGATTTTGGAGGAGCGTTCCGGAAGAAGCGTTCCGGCAGCCTTCCGCGCGGAGGAGAGGTCGGGAAGGAGATGTGCTGGGAGGCTTTCCCGGGTTTGAGGGATGGGGCTGGAAGCGGCAGCGGTGCGCCGTGCTGTGTGTCGATCCGGGTCTGGCCGAGCCCCGAGCCGTGCCGAGCGGGGCTCGGCAGGAATTGCGCCTGCAGGGTGAATCAGGCTGAAAAAGTTGCATAGGATGAAGAAGAAATGGATGATTTTGCTGGCCGTGGCGTTGACCTTGCTTCTGGCCGTTTTTCAACGGGCAACCGGCCCGACGCATGATGCGGGCGGGGTGGTGGAACGGAACGGGGAAAAGGTGGGTTTCTCTTTGCCTCGCAGCGGGACGGTGGGTTCGGACACGAGGATAGCCTTGCCGTCGGATGCCTTGTCCCGCCCGGATTCGGAGGCTTGGCTCTGTTACCGTTATTACCCGGCTGGAGCGGATGACGAATACGCATGCCAGCCGATGCGATGGGAAGACGGGAACTGGGTGGGATTCCTCCCCTCCCAGCCGATGGCGGGAAAGCTGTCTTATTATGTGAAAGCGAACGGGAGGGAATATTTTTCCGACGATCCCTTGGTTATCCGATACCGGGGCGAGGTCCCGGCCGGCATCCTGGTTCCGCATATCCTATTCATGTTCATGGCCATGTTTTTCGCGGTGATGGCAGGATTGGCGGCCTTGTTTAACGATCCGCTCTGCAAGCGTTACAGCCTTTTTACATTGCTCCTGCTGGTTGCGGGCGGTTTCGTTTTCGGTTGCCTGGTGCAAAAACACGCTTTCGATGTCTATTGGGCCGGTTTCCCGGCAGGCGGGGATTTGACCGACAACAAGACCCTGATCGCAGTCTTGGCGTTCTTGGCCGCGGTCTTGGTTCAGGCGTTCCGGAAGAAAAGCCGCTGGGTCGTTTTGGCCGCTTCGGTCATCATGCTGGGTGTCTTTTGCATTCCCCACAGCGCCAATGGCTCCGAACTGGATCGTTCCTCGGGGGAAATTGTCAGCGGAAAGTAGTTTTTTACGGAAAAGGGTCTTTCCCTTGTGTCCGGGAGTGCCCGCAGCGGCAAAGCACGGACGGATGGGCAAAAAACGGGTTCGCGCGACAAATGGCGAGCCGCACGATAAAGGATAGTTCGGACATGGAACAAGGACAGGATGGAAAAGGGCGGGCCTCCGGGCCGATGACTCTCATATTCAATTATGAAGATATTTTCTACAGTTTCTTTTACGATGACGCAAGCGGTTGCGTGCATCGTTCCCGGGATTATGCGTTGAATTACGTGTATTCCGGGGAAATGGTTCTTGATAACGGCAGGGAGACGATCCATGTCGGCAAAGGGGAATGCGTGTTCATTCCGCGCGACCACCGCATGACCTTTTACAAGAGGACTTGCAACGGGGAAAGGTATTGCGGCATATTCCTGAATTTCAAACGCGGTTTCCTGCGGGAGATGTATGCCAGGTTTGGGCCGTGCCCGCTGCCTGCCGGCACGCCCAAGCTCGAACCGGGCGTGATCAAGCTTCCGAAAACGGCCGAGATCGCCAGCCTTTTTTCTTCCCTTGCGCCTTTTTTCGACCCGGAGGTGAAGCCGCAAGACGATTTCATGCATTTGAAGCTGCAGGAAGGCCTGCTTGCCTTGCTTCATATCGACAAGCGGTTTGCCCCTCTGCTGTTCGATTTCAGCGAGCCATGGAAAATCGACATCATGGATTTCCTGAACAAGAACTACATGTACGAGTTTTCTCTGGAGGAATTGGCGCACTATACGGGAAGGAGCCTTGCCACGTTCAAGCGCGATTTCAAGAAAATAAGCGATCTTACGCCCGGGAAGTGGCTTATGCGGAAGCGGCTTGAAGAGGCCTATGCCATGATGGAAGACGGAAAGAGGAAGATTGCGGATGTCTGCGCCCAGGTGGGGTTCAAGAATCCCTCGCATTTCTCTGCCGCGTTCAAGAGGCAATACGGGATTTCCCCTACCGCAGTGCCGGTTTCGTGATGGCTTTATTGCGGCCGTTGCGCTTCTTTTCTTTCAGGAGGGAGGCGGGCAAACGCGGCGGGCATTGCGGCGCGTTTGCGCAAGAGGCGATCCGGAAAACTTTATTGTGAGCTTTTGGGCAATGATAATTGAGCCTTGCAGCAAAACTGCTGCAAGGTTTTTTATTTTTCTTTGCCTCGTTGGAAATAACCTGCAGGACCGTCTTCCGGGCGAAGCCTTGCACGATGCCGAAGGGCCTCGGAGCCTGCGCGCCGGGGCTCGATCCGGCTTGGATGCCGGAAAGCTTGAAGGACGGCGCGCAGGTTTTCCCGGCAAATGACGCGATGACAAATTTATTTGCTAAACGAAGTTTAAAGTATAGGAAAGAAATGGAAAAATCAATCAGGAAGCCGTTGTTGACGCTTTGCGCCGGCCTTTGCTTGGCAGGGGGCCTTGTGGCGCAAGACAGCCGGCCCGGCGGAAAAAACAGCATTATGGGAGGAAACAGCATGGAAGAAAAATTGAACTTGACTCGGGAGTGGGACAAGGTTTTCCCGAAGAGCGACAAAGTGGACCACAGCAAGATCGTTTTCCATAACCGCTATGGGATTACTTTGGCAGCCGACTTGTATGTGCCCAAGAACGCCAGCGGGAAACTCCCGGCCATTGCCATGAGCGGGCCTTACGGGGCGGTGAAGGAGCAAGTGTCGGGCTTGTACGCGCAAAGCTTGGCCGAACGCGGCTTTTTGACCATAGCGTTCGACCCCTCTTTTACTGGCGAGAGCGGCGGGCAGCCGCGCGGCGTTTCGTCTCCCGATATCAATACCGAGGATTTCTGCGCGGCGGTCGATTACCTTGCCACGCGCGCGGACGTGGACCCGGAGCGTATCGGCATCCTGGGTGTCTGCGGTTTTGGAGGGTTCGCGGTCAATGCCGCCGCTGTCGATACCCGGATCAAAGCCACGGTGGCGGTGACGATGTACGATATGACACGGGTGACGGCGAAAGGTTATTTCGATGCCGACGACAATGCCGATGCCCGGTACCGGATGAAGCAGCAGCTTAATGCCCAGCGGACCGAAGATTACCGGAACGGTTCCTATGTCCATGCCGGCGGGAACCCTGAAGCGGCGCCGGCCGATGCGCCCCAGTTCCTCAAGGACTACGTGGACTTCTACAAGACCGAAAGAGGCTACCATCCGCGTTCGTTGGGTTCCAATGAAGGGTTCAACATGACGGCCGCGCTTTCGCTTCTGAACATGCCGATTCTGGCTTATGCCGGCGAGATCCGCAGCGCGGTGCTGCTTGTGCATGGGGAAAAAGCGCATTCGCGCTATTTCAGCGAGGACACGTACAAGAAGCTTGAAGGGGAGAACAAGGAGCTGCTGATCATTCCCGGAGCGGTCCATACGGATCTTTACGACCATGCGGACGTGATTCCTTTCGACAAGATCGAAGCCTTTTACCGGCAGTATTTGAAATAGGCCGGTATTCCGGTCTGAAGCGAGCCTCCGGCGGGATTGCCGGAGGGGAACAGGTGCCGGCGGAATTGGTTCCGGCAGGAAAGGCGGGGGCGGCATCATCGCGTTTTGCGCGACGATGCCGCCCCCGCCTATTGATTAGGTTCCGGGTTCCCGGTTTGCTGTTGGGTAATGGCGTTTCATTTTGCCGGGCCTTTGGCTTTTCAGGGAACCGGAACCCCGGCCCGCTGTCGGCTGTTTGCGGTCATCGGTCCTTTTTGGTGCGGGTTACCGCGCCGATACGAATTTGGCGGCATGGATTCCATGCGCCGTTTCAAGCACGCAGATGTACAAACCGGCGGGCAGCTTCCCGACAAGGAAAGCCCGGGTCGCTTTTCCGGCGGGTATTTCCATTCCACAAATCTTTCAGCGCTTTGGTCAACGAGTACCGGATCCGCAAAGCCTGCTTTTTGCTGGAAGATGCCGCCAATACGGGCTATACCTTGGAGTATATCGCCAAATTGGCCGGTTTCGGGAACCGCGTCACCTTCACCCAGCAGTTCAAAAGGCAGGTCGGCATGACGCCTTCGGAATATTGGAAGATTGCCAAGCGCAAGAACTCCGGGAAGGGGTGAGATGTTCCGAATTGCTGTGCATCGGTCTTGCGGATCACCTGCAAATTTGTCATATTGCGGTCTTTGGCATGTATTTGGTGAAAGGCCCTCGGGAAAATTCCCGGAAGAAAGAGGAGAAAGGAATGTGCGGCGGGCCGCTGCCGAAGAAGGCCTGTCGCGATTTTTCCCGCAGGGGCATTCCTTTTTTTTATTTCTTGGGGTTAAAAAAGAAAAATCATGACAAAAGGCAAGATTGGCGTTTCAACGCAGGATTTGTTTCCGATTATTAAAAAGTTTCTTTATTCCGACCACGAGATATTTTTGCGCGAACTGGTTTCCAACGCGGTGGATGCCACCCAGAAATTGAAGACGCTGGCTTCTTCGGGCGCGTTCAAAGGAAGCACGGATGGCTTGCGCGTCACGGTCAAGGCTGACAAAACGGCGGGTACGTTGACCATCTCCGACCAAGGCTTGGGCATGACGGCGGAAGAAGTGGAGAAATACATCAACCAGATAGCCTTTTCCGGGGCGGAAGAATTCCTGAAAAAGTACAAGGACGCGGGCAATGCCATCATCGGGCATTTCGGCCTGGGCTTCTACTCGGCATTCATGGTAAGCAGCAAAGTGGAAATCTTTACCCGTTCTTACCAGGAAGGGGCCGAGGCGGTGCATTGGAACTGCGAAGGCACGACCGAGTACGAGATGGAGACGTGCGAGCGCGCCGAAAGGGGGACGGACGTGGTGCTGCATCTGACGGCCGAGGACCAGGAATTTGCCGACGAGGAGAAAATCCAATACCTGCTGAAGAAGTACTGCCGCTTTCTTCCGGTGGAAATTGTTTGCGGTAAGGAAAAGGAATGGAAAGACGGGAAATATGTCGACACCGAGAAGGATCTGGTTGTCAACGACACTCGTCCGGCTTGGACGCGTAAGCCGAGCGAGCTCACGGAAGAAGATTATTCGAATTTCTACCACGAGCTGTATCCGGCTTCGCCCGATGCCTTGTTCCATATCCATTTGAATGTGGATTACCCGTTCACGTTGACGGGCATCTTGTATTTCCCGAAGATTTCTTCGCGTTTGGAATTGCAGAAGAACAAGATACAGCTTTATTGCAACCAGGTTTACGTTACCGATACGGTAGAAGGCATTGTTCCGGAGTACCTGACGTTGCTGCACGGGGTTATCGATTCGCCCGACATCCCGTTGAACGTATCGCGTTCGTATTTGCAGAGCGACCGCAACGTGAAGAAAATATCGAGCCACATTACCAAGAAGGTGGCCGATAGCCTGGCGGACTTGTTCAAGAACAAGCGTTCCGACTTCGAGAGCAAGTGGGATGACTTGAAGGTTTTTGTCCAGTACGGCATCCTTACCGATGAGAAGTTCGCCGAAAGAGCCATGGAATTCTACTTGTTCAAGAATACGGATGGCAAGTATTTCAGCCTGGACGAATACAAGAAGGCGATTTCCGGTTTGCAGACCGACAAGGACAAGAAGCTGGTGTTCCTGTACGCCTCGAAAGTGGACAACGAATACGCTTACATTTCGGCGGCGAAGGCCAAGGGTTACGATGTCTTGGTCATGGATGGGATTTTCGACACGCCTTTTGTCAATTTCATGGAACAGAAGAATCCCGATTTCCGTTTCACAAGGGTGGATTCGGATGTGATCGACAAGCTCATTCCCAAGGAAGAAGCCAAGGCTGTGGGCTTGAGCGATGAAGATCAAGACGAACTGCGGGGAATCTTCACGGCCCAATTGCCGAAGGACAGCGGCATGTACATGGTTTCGTTCGAAGCTTTGGGCGAAGCGGCCGATCCCGTGCTGATTACCCGTTCGGAATTCATGCGCCGCATGAAAGACATGGCGG
The DNA here is from genome assembly GCA_949291555.1 of uncultured Bacteroidales bacterium. GTDB lineage: Bacteria > Bacteroidota > Bacteroidia > Bacteroidales > P3 > Pullibacteroides. The sequence goes on along the minus strand of CASEWE010000015.1, from coordinate 34,083 downwards.
AAATCAATCCGGAAATGAGCTTCTACGGGAAAATGGGCGACCAGTTCAACCTGGTTGTCAATACCGATCATCGTTTGGTAAAGGAATTGCTGTCGGACGAAAAGGCGGCTTTGGGAGGAGAGATGGAACCGATAGCCAAGGAAAAGGCCGGCCTGCAGAAGCAGAAAGATGAAATAAATGCCTTGAACAAGGATGTCAAGCCCGAAGATGTGCCGGCTTCCGACAAAGACCGTCTTTCGGATCTGGATCGGCAATTGGCCGACCTCGGCAAGAAAGGGCGCGATTTGTTGGCCAGATACGGTTCGGAAAACAAAGTGGTGGGCCAGCTGATCGACCTGGCTTTGCTGAGCAACGGGCTGCTGAAAGGCGAAGCCTTGCATAAGTTCCTCAAGCGCAGCGTGGATTTGATAAAGTAGCCCGAAGGCCAAGGAGGATTTGGGAAAGCAAAAGGCGAACCCGGGTATCGAGCTCCCGGGTTCGCCTTTTGCTTTTGGAGAACACGTGTTCTGGCAAACACAATTATGGGCAGGGACGTTTAAATAGCATTCGAGGCGCTGCTTCCGGTGGGGATTTCCTCTGCCGGGACAGGGTTGATGAAAGCCGCCTGGATCTTATGCCGGATGGAGCAGTCTTCCACTTCGAGGAGGGAAGTTCCCTTGCCGGCATCGGCTGCGGCCGATGCCGCAAAGCTGCCGGTGGCGATGTGGTTGAATACCGGCTGGCAGAGGATGTCGTCCGGCGTGGCGAATTCTCCCAGCGTTCCCGAGAAGTTCTCTTCCACATGGTAATCGGCCGGCAAGCCGCCGTTGAAATAATCGCTGAATCCTTGGCTGTTGCTCAAGTAGCAGGTTGTGAGCCATAAGGTGATTCCGGGAGAGACTTTGTCGGTGAGGCCGGTTTGGGCAATGTTTTTCCCGTAAGTGTTGCTCCCTACGTGGAAAAGCCGGCCTTGCATGTACGGGCGCAGGCAGTTGATGACGATTTCGCTGGCCGATGCGGTGTTTTGCGTGGCAATGATGTAGAGGTTGCCGTAGTCGAGGCTTCGCGGGATGCCTAACAGGCCGGCATCGAGGTTGTAGGTCTGGGTGCGGTTCACTTTGTCGTTGTAGGTCATGTGGAAAAGGGGTTTTCCCAGGTCTTGGGCGGGAGCAAGGTAGGTGCACAGGGATTGGGCGGTGTTCACGTAACCGCCGGGATTGTACCGCAGGTCGAGGATGACATGGTCGATGGGGCTGTTGGCGAGGAGATCGGAGAAAAGGTCGGCAAAGGCATCCTCGTCTTGCTCGAAGCCATTGTAAAGGATATAGGCTACGTTCCGGTTCCCGATTTTCAATATCTCGGTTTTCAGAAGGGGGTTCTCTTCGACGTAGCGCGGGGCAGGCATCGTGATGGTCTTCAGGGGAATGAAAGTGCGTCCGGTGTACGAGGAGAGGGTGAATGTGCAGGATTGCCGGGGATGGGCAATGTAAAGGTCGTAGCCGTCCGGGCCGATGGGCTGCCCGTTCACGGCGGTTATCCAGTCGCCCCGTTTGAGGCCGGCTTCCGCAGCCGGGGAGTTCTCTTGCAGGTAGAGTACCCGGAAATAGTAGCGGTTGTCCTTGTCGCGCAGGATGGCGGCTTCGAAGCCGAAAACGGGTGCCGGGCTCAATGTGGAAGCTGAGATGCGGGCGGAGGCCCCGTTGCTTCTTTCTATGTGCGAGAAGCAGCTGCCGTTTTTCTTGTCCCTTTCCGAGGCGGCCGAGAGCAGGAATTCCTCTGCGCTCAGGCTGAAGTCGAGGCTTCTCCGGTCGGGGACATCCTGGTAGAAGAGGTAGTAGTTTACCATGTCGTGGTAAATCCATTCCTGGGTGGTCTTGTAATTGCCTGAGTCGTCGTGGTTGCAGGCGGGGAGGAGCAGGCTTGCCAATAGCAGGAAAAGGAGAGCAGGGCGTTTCATGTTCCGAGGGTTTTGCGGCCGGGGCGGATGAATGCCCCGGTTGCAAAGATAGTTCAAGCGCGTGACTAAAAGTTTTTTTGTTGCAAGAAATCCTTGCGGGAAGCGTTTCCCCGGGGCGTAGCTTCGGAAGAAGGTGCGGTTGCGGCGATTGTTTTTGTACAGCGGCGACCGACAGGGATGAAGCCGAACAAACTCTCCAGGCTGCGGTTGCGGCGATGTTTCGGTAAGGCCTTCCTCCGGGATGGAGGTGCGCGCAAGGGGGGCGGAATTTCTTTCTGTTGCATCAGGCATTCCTCCTTGTTTTCAAATTTGCAGCATTACGGAGGGCGCTGTTTTAGCCTCCTGTTTCTGAAGGTGTAGGCTCGCGGCAAAAAGGAAGGCATCCGCCCATTCTTTTTGCATGGCGCTCGCCTTTCGCTATCTTTGTTGACACGAAGATAGGAGTCGGCTCGGCCATGGCAACCCGAACAAGTTCGGTTGCGCATGGCGCTGTCGGCTCGGCCATGGCAACCCGAACAAGTTCGGTTGCGCATGGCGCTCGCCTTTCGCTATCTTTGTTGACACGAAGATAGGAGTCGGCTCGGCCATGGTCATTCTATCAAGCTTCGATGGCGCAGACAGGGATGCGGTTCGAGGTTCATGCCGGAGAAAATGCGGTCCGCCCGGGCAGGAGAAAAGCATGGATGCGGGAGCATTGCTGGAAAAGGCAAGCATATATAAGAAAAGCGAGATGGACAGGCAGAAGGAAAACAGCCGGGGAACAGCCCGGGATTATTTTTGGAAAATTTCTTTGTGCGTCACGTTCCTGCTAACGGGATGGGCGTTTCCGTCCTGCAAAGGCCATGCAGGGGCGGAGGGGCGAGCGGAGAAGCAGGAGAAGGAGAGTGCAATGGAAATGCGTGCGTTGTTGCCGGGGCTAGCGGTAATGCGATCCGGAGCGGGAACTTGGTATTGGATAAAGGACAATGCTGGCGAGCATCGAATGCCATTGTCGCTTTTTTCGGGAGCGAGCGCGGAACAGGCTCGGGTCTTGGGCATCGAAGCGGGAATCCCGGCTTCGGTCAGTGTTTTTTTGCTGGAAAAAGAAGGGAAGCGGATTCTTTTCGATGCCGGGAACGGCAGGGAAGACAGTTTCTTGCCAAAGGCATTGGATTCCTTGGGCGTTTCGCCAGCGTCTATCGATTACGTGTTTCTCACGCATTTGCATGGGGATCACATCGGAGGGCTTCTTCAAAAAGGGCAGGCCTTTTTCCCCTCGGCAAAATTGTTTTTGTCGAAAGCTGAGCATAAGGCTTGGATCGAAAATGCGGAACCGGGCAAGAATGTCTTGCAACATGATTTGATGGAAGCCTACCGGGGCCGTGTGTCGCTTTTCGATTTTTCCGACACCTTGCCTTGTTCGGTCGTGGCGCTCGACGGGCATGGGCATACGCCAGGCCACACCGTGTTCCGCTTGGATTCGGTATTGGTCTGGGGGGATCTGATGCACGGAATGGCCCTTCAGGCGCGGTATCCCGAATTTTGCGCCGACTATGACATGGACAAGCGGCAGGCTGTCTCGAAACGGGAATATTTTTTAAAAATGGCCCGGGAGCAGGGCCTTACGGTTTTGGGCATGCATCTGCCCCCTCCGGGAGTCTTGGTTTTGGACGAGGAATGAGTCAGGGCTCTTCCGGCAGGGCTTCTATCAGGAAGCTGACCGGGCGGAACCCGTCGTTGCATGAAATCATGGCCGATTCGGGATTCTTCATCCAATTCCCGTAGAGATGGCTGGCTCCATGCGAGAGGGCCATCACGAACGCCGACATGCTTTGCCAGGCGCTCTCGCATAAGCCTTCCGGTTTTTCCCATCCGTTGGCGATGAATACTTGTTCTTCCTGCAGGGAACAAGCATGTTCTATCGGGTTCTCGTATTTTTCCATTAAATCCCGGTGGCAGGTTTTCCGGATCACGGTTATTCGGACTTTCTTCATGGCATGGATGCGGTTGTCGAGAGGGCGGTTGCCCCGTTTCCCGTTTCGGTTCTCCTGTTTTCCAGGGAATAGACCTTGCGGGAAGGGGAAGGTGGGTTCTTTTTTATTTTTAATGTATTGTCCAAGTCTGGCATGGACGAACTGGCGGGTAAAGCCTGTTCTGTAAAACCCGGCTAAAATACGAAACGGATTGGAAATGCAAGCGGGCGGCAATCCCGGTCAACATGAGTTCTTCCCGCCGGGAAGGACGGGTTGTTCCTTGGAAGAGGATTGCCTTGCAAAGTCCAGCCGTCGCCTCGAAGCCGGCTAAGCGGAATGTTATGGCCCGTGGTTTTTGTTCGGAGGCTTCATTTTTATAGGGAAAACTGTGATTGTTAGGTGTTTGTATGCAGGAAGCCCTTTGGCCGCCGATTTCAGCGGTGCCTGCCGGGTATCTGCCGGATAGGCCGGACGGGCCATTGTTCGATCCGGGAGAAGGGGAAGTGCAAGCCGGTTTTTGCCGCGTGCGCCCTGCGCCTCTTCCGGGTTCGATCCGATTGGCGGGAAGCGCCATCTCATGCAGTTGGCCGTGTTCAAGGTTCGATGGCTATCTTCATGACCCCGTTCGCTTTGCTCTCGAAGAGCCGGTAGGCCTCCTCGATGCGTTCCAAGGGGAAACGGTGCGTGATGAGCGGGGTCGTGTCGATTTTTCCAGCGGAAATCAGGCGCAGGATTTCCTCGCAGTCGCAACCGTCGACACCTCCTGTCTTGAAGGTCAGGTTCTTCCCGTACATGTCTGGAAGGGGAAGCGTTTGCGGTTGGTCGTAGAGCGCTGCTACGGTGACCACCGCGTTGGGACGGGCGCATTCCCAAGCCAGACGGAAAGATTCTTCGCTGCCGGCAGCTTCGATGACGATGTCTGCGCCTCCGTGTTCGCTGTGCTCGTGCACGAACGCTCGGCAATGTTCCGGTTCGCACGTCAGGACATCGGGATGACATTTGCGGACGAATTCGATTCGTTCGGGTGATTTTTCGCAGAGGATGATTTTCCGCGGCTGCTTCAGCCGGCAGCAGAGCAAGGTGCAGATTCCGGTCGGCCCGCCTCCGAGTATCAGGACGGTGTCTTCGGCATTGATTTCGGAAATCCGGGCCGCCCAGAACCCGGTAGATAATATGTCGCCGGTGAAAAGCGCTTGCTCGTTGCTTACATTTTCGGGAATCCGGTTCAGGCCTTGGTCGGCATAGGGCACTCTCACGTATTCGGCCTGGCCGCCATCGATGCGGCATCCCAAGGCCCAGCCGCCGTTCGGGTCGGTGCAGTTGTTCACGAACCCGTGCCGGCAGAAAAAGCATTCCCCGCAAAAAGTCTCGACATTGACGGTAACGCGGTCGCCTGCTTCGACATTGCGCACCTCGGGGCCGGCCTTTTCCACGATGCCCACCATCTCGTGCCCCACGGTGATTCCCGGAACAGCTTTCGGCACGTTGCCGTGCTTGATGTGCAAATCGCTGGTGCAGATGCTGCTGAGCGTGACCCGGACAATGGCATCGCGGGGCCCTTGCAGTTCCGGAATCGGCTTTTCGATGAGTTGGAACTTCCCTTTTTCGATGTAGCTGTAGGCGAGCATGGTGTTTTTTGTTTTTTTTCGTGAGCATCTCTTTTCTGCGAGGGATTCCTCGAGGCCGGTTCCAGGAGGGGAAAAGAAAAGAGGAAAGCAAGGCGAAGATAGGGAAATTTTGCTTTTTTGAACGAATCCGGAGGGCGGGTAGTCATGCTTTGATCCAAGGGAGAACGTTCATCATGGGTTCGATTTTTTTTTTTTTTTTTTTTTTAAAAGGAATCGAAAAGAGTGATAATTTTCTGAATAAGTTCGGTTCTTGGGATTCGGTTGTCGGGAGTCAGGCTTTCATCGCTTCCGACGTGAGTGCTTAGGCGGGTAGTTTAAGGAGCGATGCTGGCTGCTATCGGGACCAGCATCGCCCCTCGGGGATTCAGCCGGGTGGCGGCTTCGTTGTGTGGTAGCGGCTTTGGCGTTCGTGCGGGGCTTACTTCAGCCAGTTTTCGATCTCGGTTTTCGAAGCGTTGTTCAGCAGCTTGCCTTCCTGCCAGTTGTAATCGGGGTAGGCTTTCCTTAACTCCTTGACCGAATTGCTGATCCCGCTTCCGCCAGAAGTGGCGAAAGGAATCAGGACTTTGCCCGTCAGGTCGTAACTTTCTATGAACGTATTGACCGCGTGCGGCGCCACGTTCCACCAGATGGGAAATCCGATAAAGAGGGTGTCGTAATCTTCCAGGTCTCTCAATTCCATGACAATCGCCGGTCGCGATGCCGGATCCTGCATTTCGACGCTGCTTCGCGAAGATTTGTTTGTCCAGTCCAGATCGGCATCCGTGTAAGGTGCTTCCGGCCGGATCGGGTAAAGACGTCCGCCGGTTGCCAAGGCGATTTGCTGTGCTGCCTTGTGCGTGGTCCCGGTGGCCGAGAAGTAGGCAATCAGGGTTTTCGTGTTTTTCATGGCTTGTGTCTTTTGGGTGCAGGCGGTCAGGCTCGCCAGCATTAAACTCATGATGAATAAAGCAATCCGTTTCATAATATGTTTTTTGGAATTCGATTTTGCCTGCGTGGAAGGCTGCGTGCGGGCTTTGCAAGGAAGCTTCGAGGCGGCCATTGTCTCTTTTCCGCTTTTTCCCGCTTGCCGTGCGCTGCTGCGGGTCGCCGGTTTTTCGATGTTTCCCGGGATTTCCTGGCTTCGGCCGTTTGCAAAGATAATTGGAAAAAGACCGAGAGGCGTTACCTGTATTACGGATTGTAATCGCTTTGTTGATAGCGGATAATGAAAGGTTCGAACCAATGCCTACCCGAATTACCGTTTCGGGCTGTGCTTCCGGGCTTTATTTCCTCTTTGTTTTGTCTTTATTGCCGGTGCTTTCGGCAGGAAGGGAAAACGCGCTTGATGCGGGAAAGCGGCTCGGAAAGAGGCCGTTTCGCAGGAAACAGGAGGGCCTTGGGGATATTTTTGCTTTCTTCGCGAAGTTCCGTGGATAATTCTTATCTTCGTTGCTTGTTTGGGCGGGCTTCCCGTACCGCGATCGGACCAGAACGGCGAGGGAAAGCCCGCCAAGCAGCATATAGGAATCAAAGAGCAAAAGCCATGAAAAAAATCGGAATCGCTGTCATTGTGATAGGCGTGATCGCCCTTTTTGCCATGCTGGTCATTTCCCTGTATAATGGATTGGTCAAGAAGGAGGAGGCTGTCCAAGCGGCATGGAGCCAAGTGGAGAATGTTTACCAGCGGCGGATGGACTTGATACCCAATTTGGTCAATACGGTCAAGGGCGCGGCCGATTTCGAGCAAGCGACTTTGCAGGAGGTAGTGGCCGCCCGGGCCTCCGCTACCCGGGTGCAAGTGGATCCTTCCCGCCTTACCGAGGAGAGCCTTTCCCGGTTTCAGGAAGCGCAAGATGCACTGGGTTCGTCGTTGAGCAGGCTGCTTGTCAGCGTGGAACGTTATCCCGACCTGAAAGCCAGCCAGAATTTCCGGGATCTCCAAGCGCAATTGGAAGGTACCGAGAACCGGATAACCGTCGAGCGCCGGAAATTCAACGAGGCGGTAAGAAGCTACAATACGAGTCTGCGGCGTTTCCCGTCCAATATCCTGGCCGGTTTGTTCGGTTTCGAGAAAAAGGCTTATTTCGAGGCGGAAGAGGGGGCCGGGCAGGCGCCTGAAGTCGAGTTCGACTTTGGCGGCACGGAAGAAGCCCGCTGAGTATTTCTTGGAACTATCGGGCAGAAAGGATTTCCGGGAAAGCGCGGTCGAACCCGTTCGCACGCGATGCATTCCGGCCGGTAGTCTTCCGTTTCTTGACGGGTTCCCATGGCAAGGTTCGGCTTGGGAAAGGGAAGAAGATAGGAAGCGCGCTGGCAGGAGGATGGAATCCCGGTCCGGGAATGGCAAAGGCATCGGGGAAAAGGCGGGTTGGAAATAGGAAAGAGGTTTCCCGTTGAAGCGCGCTGTCGCGAACGGGAAAATATGGAAATCGGAGAGGCGAAATGGGCAAGTTCAGATTTTTTTCCCAGCAGGAGGCGCAGGCGGTGGCCGATGCGATCGCCAAGGCTGAAAGCAAGACATCGGGCGAAATCCGGGTGTATGTGGAGCGTTTCTGCAAAGAGGACGTCCTGGATCGGGCTGCATGGCTGTTCAGCCGCTTAGGCATGCACAAGACCCGTCAACGTACCGGCGTCCTGGTATACGTGGCCGTGGAAAGCCGCAGGCTGGCAGTCATAGGCGATGCCGGGATCAATGCGTCCGTGCCGGCCGGTTTTTGGGAAGAAGTGAAGGACTTGATTGTCGCCGGGCTGAAGGAAGGGAAAATGAGCCAAGGCCTGGTGGCAGGGGTGGAACGCATTGGCGAGATCCTTCAGGAAAAATTTCCTCCCGCGGACGGCGACCGGAACGAATTACCCGACGAGGTGGTCTTCGGGGAATAGGCCGGGAGGCCGGGTATCGGGAAGCGAAAACGAGTGTGCTGCAGGATTTGAGCTTTTCAAATGCACGATACGCGTGATCGACCATGGATTTGTTTAGGAAAGAGCAAAAGATTCGAGTGACGGGACGCCGGGACCGGGCGGGGAAAATGCGGGAAAGGTCTGCTTTTGCCGTTTTTCTTCGTTCAGGATTAGGCTTGCTGCTCCTTCTCCCGGTTTTCCTCCGGGCGGAAGCGGCGGGAGAAGCGTCGTTTCCGCCGGCACCGGAACCGGCCCGGCTGGTGAACGATTTTGCCGGCATCATCGGGGAAGATGCCCGGAGGATAGAAAGCCGCCTGGTGCGTTTTTCCGACAGCACGGGCGTTCAGATAACGGTGGTGACGCTTCCTTCTTTAGGCGGGTACGATGCCCAGGAAGCCGCTTACCGGATAGGCGAGAGCTGGGGCGTGGGCGGGAAGAAGAACGACAACGGTCTGGTCTTGCTGGTCAAACCCAAGGATGGAAACGGGCCGGGACAGGTAAGCATTGCTACGGGATACGGCTTGGAGGCAGTTCTGCCCGATGCGGCTTGCAAGCGGATTATCGATAAGATTCTTATTCCCCGTTTCCAGGCAGGGGATTACGCGGGAGGAATCTCCTCGGCCGTGGAAGTGATGATGGCTTTGGCCAAGGGCGAGAGCTGGGAGATGGAAGAGAGCAAGGAGGAGTGGATCGGGGCAGGGATCGCTTTCTTTTTCTTTGCGTTTTTCCTTGTCTTGATTGTCATTGCGGCCAAAAGGAGAGGCAATTCCGATTCTTTTGGCGGAAAAGGTGGAAATAGCGGGTCGGGCCTCGGGCCTTTTGTGCTGATGGGGCCTTTCGGCGGGAACCATAGCGGGTCGTGGGGCGGGTTTTCGGGCGGTTTCGGCGGTTTCGGAGGCGGAAGTTTCGGCGGTGGCGGCGCTAGCGGGAGCTGGTAGGTTCTGGCAGGCGCTGGCAGGAGGGAGCGGCAGGGTCGTCCTCCGCTGCCGGCTTCAGGACAAAGCGGAGATGACGGAAGCGCTTTGACGGGGAAAAAGGATGCGATAAAAAACATAGCCTTATGTCGATAACCTTGATTGTTTGCTTGATACTGATTGGATTAGTGCTGATTGTGCTCGAATTGCTGGTTTTCCCCGGAACATCCGTGGCGGGAATCCTGGGTCTGGGCGCCATGGCCTATAGCGTCTATGCGGCTTTTGCCTCGTATGGCGCTACAGCGGGCTGGATCGTCTTGGCCTCGGTCTTGGCCGCATGCGCGATTACCTTGGTGGTCGTCCTGCGGAGCAAGACCTGGAGGAAGCTTCAATTGGATACGTCCTTGGAAGGGAAGGTGAACGTGGAGCCCGAACGCGTGAAGGCGGGGCAGCGGGGCATTGCCGTGTCGCGCCTGGCTCCGATGGGAACGGTGGAACTGGATGGAGAGTTCTACGAGGCGCAGTCGCTGCTTTCTTTCATCGACCAGCGTACGCCTGTCCGCGTGGTGAAAGTGGAAGGAAGCAAGATATGGGTGGAAGAAGACAGGCCTTCGCCGGAGGCCGGATCTTGATGCTGCCGGCGGGAACGCTTGGCCGGGCCTGCCGCCTTGCCGTTGGGCAAAGCCGATCCATGGAAAACAGGAACAACAACTTTTAAATAACAGAAAACATGCCAATCGGATTTATCATCGCCATTGTGATTGCAGGAATATTCCTGTTGTGGCTGATTTTTTATTTTATTCCTATCGGACTTTGGTTCAACGCCTTGGTTTCCGGTGTGAACGTTTCTTTGCTTCAATTGATCCTGATGCGGTGGCGCAAGGTCCCGCCCCAAATCATCGTGCGGAACTTGATCGCCGCGAAAAAAGCCGGCCTGGACTTGAACCGGAACGAGCTGGAAGCGCATTACTTGGCGGGAGGGCATTTGAATTTGGTCGTGCAAGCGCTGATTTCTGCCGACAAAGCCAATATGAACCTCGATTTCAATACGGCTACCGCGATAGACTTGGCGGGGCGTAACGTGTTCGAGGCTGTCCAGATGTCGGTGAACCCGAAGGTCATCAACACCCCTCCGGTTGCGGCGGTCGCCAAGGACGGCATACAGCTCATCGCCAAAGCGCGGGTCACGGTACGGACCAATATCAAGCAATTGGTAGGGGGAGCCGGCGAGGAAACCGTTCTGGCCCGTGTGGGAGAAGGCATTGTAACCTCTATCGGCTCGGCGATCAGCCATAAGCAAGTATTGGAGAACCCCGATTCGATTTCCCGCGTGGTGCTGGAGAAAGGCTTGGATTCGGGGACTGCCTTCGAAATCCTTTCCATCGATATTGCCGACATCGATGTGGGGAAGAACATCGGGGCCCAGTTGCAGATGGACCAGGCCAATGCCGACAAGAACATTGCGCAGGCCAAGGCCGAGGAACGCCGGGCTATGGCTGTCGCGCTTGAGCAGGAAATGAAAGCCAAAGCCCAGGAAGCGAGAGCCAAGGTGATCGAAGCCGAGGCGGAAGTACCGCTGGCATTGGCGGCGGCTTTCCGGGAAGGGAACCTCGGGGTCATGGATTATTACCGCTTGGAAAACATCAAGGCCGATACCCAGATGCGGGATTCCATCGCGAAGCCGGTTCAGGGTCCCGGGAACCAATAAAAGTTTTTCAGCGTGCAGAGGCTTTTCCTTCATTTGTCTTACGACGGGAGCGCGTATTGCGGCTGGCAAAAGCAAGCTTGCGGACCCACCGTGCAGGGGGCTGTCGAGGAAGCGTTGCAGCGGTTGCTCAAGCATCCGGTCGGGGTAGTAGGGTGCGGCCGGACCGATACGGGCGTGCATGCCCGCAGCTATTTCGCCCATTTCGACTGGGAAGGGGAGGAAATCGGCTTCGAAAAACGTATTCGGCTGATGTACAGTCTTAATGCCTTGCTGGGGAAGGCGGTGGCCGTACATGAGATTTTTGAAGTCCCGAGCGGTTTCCATGCGCGCTTTTCGGCAACCGGGCGCACCTACCATTATTACCTGCATGTACGCAAGGATCCTTTTCTCGAGGCTTGCAGCTATTATTACCGCGTGCCTTTCAATGCGGAAATGATTCAGGAAGGAGCATCGAGGCTCTGCCGCTGCCAGGATTTCACTTCTTTTTCCAAGCTGCATACCCAGACGAGGAACAATCTTTGCGATTTGCGCCGGGCCGATTTCCGCTGCTTGGGAAACGGGCGATGGGTGTTTGTGTTCACGGCCAACCGTTTCCTTCGCAACATGGTGCGTGCCATGGTAGGAACGCTTCTCGATGTAGGCACGGGCCGTTGCACCTTGGAGGATCTGGATGCTATCGTGCAGGCGAAAGACCGTTGCAAGGCGGGTGTTTCGGTTCCGGCTCATGCGTTGTTTTTGCAGGAAGTCACCTATTTCTGAGGAGGGCGGGCTGGGGCATTCCCCGGTTCGTCTTTTTCCAGGAGGGTTCGAGCCGCTGCTGGGGCGGGAACGGTGCTATTGGAAGGCTGCTGGATAATTTTTGTACGACATGGATTTTTTGTCCCCGTTTTTAGAGACTTTGCATATCAGCTTCTTCGTCATGGTGGTCCTGATGCTCATGGAGTATTGGGAACTCTTCCGCATGCGTGTCCGGACGCTGAAGGGCAAAGGAGCGGCAAAAGCAGGGGAGGCTTCATCCGGCAAGCAACGGGCGGTGTTCGGCCAGCTCCTTTTCGCGGCCGCCTTGGGACTGGTGCCTGGTTGCGTGGGCGGCTTCATGGTGGTGAGCCTGTATGCGCATAAGGTATTGGGGTTCGGTGCCGTGGTGGCGGCTTCGTTCACGGCTTTGGGCGACGATGCTTTCCGCATGTTTTCCTCCGAGCCGGGCTTCACGCTGGCCTTGGAGGCGGCGCTGTTCGTTTTGGCCGTTCCCGTTGGCTGGCTTTCCGGCCGCATGTTCCGGAATGCCGCTTGGGCGGAGGGCATGGCATGCAAGGTGGAGTGGCATGGCGATGCGGCGGCTTGCCCTTCCCCGGAAAAGGCCGCTGTCTCCGGCAAGCGGGGCGGACGCCTGTTCCCCGCTGGCTTTTTCAGGAGAAGGCTGCAGGAATGGTCTTTGTCGAAAGTGTTGTTGTCTGCGCTGATTGCCCTGTACGGGTTCAGCCTCTTGGGCGGTTTGCATTTTCACGAGCACGGGCCGGGCGTGCAGGCAGTCCATTGGGATTTCGAACATGCGCTTTTCTTTTTCCTTTCGCTTTCGGCTTTGGTGCTGGTGGTCTTTTCCGATGAGCATTTCTTGCAGGAACACCTTTGGCGGCATCTGCTGCGCAAGCATTTCCCTTCCATCTTCCTTTGGACACTGGGAACGCTTTACGTTATCGGGGCCTTGGAAGCGACCATCGATTTGCAGGCGTGGATTTCGGCCGATTCCGGCCGTTTGGTTCTGCTTTTCGTCCTGGCTGTGATAGTCGGATGGATTCCGCAGTCGGGGCCGCATTTCCTTTTTGCCCAGTTGTATTTTTCGGGGAGTTTGCCTTTAGGGGTATTCCTGGCCAATGCGGTCGTTCAGGACGGGCATACGTCTTTGATGCTGGTGGCGCAATCGAGGAAAGCCTATGTGGCGCTGAAAGCGTGCAAAAGCCTTTTGGTTTTGGCGGTAGGCGCTGCGGCTTATTTGTTCTTGTAAGGAGCAGGCCTCTTTTTTTTTCTGCCGCGGTTTCCATGAATGAATAAAAGGAGAACGGGATTGGAAAGCGGCGGCCTGGTTTTCGCCCGATGCGGGAAAGCGTTGGAAAGGAGACCGGGATTGGAACAGCCTTCGGGTTCGGGCATCGGGCACGTTCTTCACCGCCATGGGCTTGCAGGCCGCGGCCTTCGGGTTCGGGTCAGTCCGGGATCAGGGTTTTTCTTTCTCGGGAGCGTGGCCCTGTTCTTGTTCGAGCGCGATTTTCTTGAAGAAGCTGAAATGGACCTTCCCGTACCGCCGCTCTTCGATGCAGCGCGGATCTTGTCCGAAATGGTAAAGCCCGGAATGCTCCAAAATGAAAATTCCTTCGGGAACCAGGCAAGCGGAATCCAGCACGATGCCGGGTATGCGGGCTATGTCCGGGCTTTGGAAGGGAGGGTCGGCAAAAATGAGGTTGTATTCGTAACGGGAGCGTTCCACAAAGCCGAGGGCATCTTGACGAAAGACCTGCAGGTTTTCCACGCCGAGTTTCAAGGCAAGTTCCCGGATGAAGGCTGTGCATCCCGGATGGCTGTCGACCGCATGGACGCGCTGGACTCCGCGGGAGATGAATTCCATCGAGATGCTTCCGATTCCGGCGAAAAGATCCAGCACGGTGAGTTCATCCCAGTAAAGATGGTTTCCTAAGATATTGAAGAGGCTTTCTTTGGCTGCATCGGTCGTGGGCCGTGCCGGAAGGTTTCCCGGGGCTTGGAAGCGCCTGCCTTTGAGGGATCCGCTGATGATACGCATAGGAAGTTTTTTTCTTTTACCCGCCGAGGGCAGCGAGGAATCGGTTCAGAGGCAAAGGAAATAGCTATCGTAGGGCATTTCCTGCCAGAAACGGGTCTGCCCGGGTGCGGGGAGATAAGTAATGGCATAGACTTGCTGTTCCATTTTCGGCAGCAGCTTTTCCCGGGACGCATTCCCGCAAAGGTACAGGGCGGTCGAGCCTAGGTCTATTTTGAGCTTGTTAAGCGCATAGAGGAAATAATACATCAGGTTCCCGAAGTCCGAGCAGGGAAAAGAGTTGAGGAAAAGCAGTCCCCCGTCGTTCACTACCGCCAAGTCGAACGCGTTCTTGCGGGTGTGGAGCACGACATGGAAGGGGAAGCGCCGGAAGGTCCGCGACAGGCGGAAAGCTTCCTCCACAAGCCGGGAATAGAGGCTGGAAAACCCCATCCGGTTGCTGTCTTGGCTGTAAATGGCTTGCGCAGCTTTCAGGTAATTGCTGTTGAATGCCGACAGGATGAAGCTTTTGGTATGGGGTTCGCGTTCCTGGGTCACGCATTCCCGGCCGTTGAGATGGAAAAGGGCTTCCAGGAAATGTTTCCCTTGATCGGCTTGGTAAAGTTTTTCCGGGATCAAGGTCGATTTGGCATCTTGCACGGTGAAGATGCGGCTGGCATACTGGAAGGAAGGGTCTAAAAGCTTTTCTTCGGCGAGCAGGAGCCGGATGTTGTCGAGGTAGGCGAGATCCGAAGGCAGGAATTGGTAGGAAGCCAGCGCCAAGGGAATCCTTTCCGCTTGCGTGCTTATCCCCAACGAGGCACGGAATTGCTGCAAGCAGATGCAGATTCTCAAGTCGGCATCCTTGAAGCGGGAGAGGTTGGGGTTTATGCTGCGTTCGGTACAACGAATGGCATTGTTCATGGCTCTTTCCTTTTGGCTTCCAAGCGGATAGAAAAGAGGGCCGCACCATTCGGCCGGCCCTTCTCCTAATTTCTTGCGTGAAAGGACGGGATTTATTCCCAGTTCCCTTCCGTGATCGCTTCGGTCATGCTTCCCACTTTGATCCCCGGGTAGCGGTTGTAGGTTTCCGCCTTTGCGATTTCATTGACCACCAACTGTTCATCCATGCCTTCCAACATGTCTTCGAACGGGACTCTGGCTTCAAACACCGGAACCTGATAGCCGCTTTTGGAGATGAAGCCGGCTTCCATGCTGATTTTCTTTCCGCTTTTGTTGAACGGGACTTTCATCATGTTGGACAGGAAAGCCTCTTTGTCGGTCACTTCGGGAAACAGGACCACGAAAGCGTTTTCGGTGAACGTCTCACGGCTTACGATGCCCATCTCGACGGCTTCTTCTTCAGTCAGGGAGTCGGGTACGGTCCCGATCATTTTCACATAGGGGATTTCCCCGTTCTCCAAGAAAAGGATGAGGCTGTCGGGCGAAGCGATGAAACGGCCGTAAGCCTTCTTGTAGGCTTGCTGGACGGTGCGGATGTCTTTCATTTTTTTTACGACCGCTTCCGAACGCATGTCCTTTTCCTGTTGGAAACGGACCGGTTGCATGATGCTGCGGTAGATGAGTATGCCTAAAATGACGGCCACGATGAGCAGGCCTGCCTGGATGCCAAGTCTTGCGCTGTTTTTCATGTTCAAGTTGCGATTTGTTTTTAGCGCCGCAAATGTAAAGATTTTTTTTTAGCGCGCAAAGCCTGCCCGCACCCCGGTCCGATACCCGTTCGTGGGTGAAGTCCGGGAGGCAAAGCAATGGCTGTCATGGGGCGTCATCCTGCACATTCCCGAAAATTGGCTACATTTGTCGTTTGATCGGGAAGCGGGTTGCCGGTGGAGGCCTTGCGGGTTCCGGGGAGGATTTCCCCGTTCTCTCCGCGAGGGGGCTTCTGCCGCGCGCTGCGAAGGACAGGAAAAAGGGCAGGGAGGCAACACGCTTTTCAAATTCAAAAACGCTGCAAGAAAGAAACGTATGGCAAGATACCGCTTGGGAAAACCTGTTTCCGTGCTGGCCGCTGCGCTTTTGTTGGTTTCGGCCTTGTCTTTGCTGGCTTCCTGCAGCGTGGAGGAACCAAGGCAGGCCCGGGTCAAGCGTTTGTACAAGGAAGAGCACGTGGGGCGGGCGGTCTTGTTTACCGAATACCTTGTTTATTACGATGCCGCTTTCCGGGTTTCGCGGGTTTGCCGCCAGGAACGCAGGGAAGAAGACGGGCGTTCGCAAGTGCTTGTTTCCGACAACCATTATTACGCGTACACCGCCGATACGCTTTATCTCCGTTGTGAAGGCGCCGGGGATGGAAGCGGGCAGTCCGGTCCGCTTTGGTTGTGCCGCATGCCCTTGGACGAGGACGGCCGGGTTGTTTCCCGCGTGGACCCGGATAGCAGCGGGATCTGGCATTACTATTACGGGAATGGAGCCTTGGAGGGGATGAGCAAGACCCGTTTGGCCGACAGCCAGGTCGTGGCGTGGTACGATTTTTCCTGGGAGGGGGAAAACCTTTCTTCGCTTTCGTCGGAAAAAATGCGGTTGGAGTTCGATTACGGCCAAGCCCCGCTCGACAATTCCTTGAATATGGATTTTTTGCAGTTCTTGCTTGAGACCACTTACATGCGCCAGGATTTGCTTTGGTGTTTGGGGTTCCTGGGAAAGGCGAATGCGTCCCTCCCTTCGAGCATGCGGGTTTATCCGGCGGAAACGTCTGTGCGGTTTTCTTATCAGACAGACGGCAAGAAGGTGGTTTCATTGATCGTTCATAGCACGGCTACCGGTCTGGACGAAGTGTGGCAAGTGGAATACGAATGAAGCAGCCCGGTTCGAGCCTTGCTTGGAAAGGCAGCCGTTCGGCAGGCTGCGTGTTGCGCATAGGAAGCGCGAGGCGAGGATTCCGGGTGATTAAAATATGGAGAATATATGGAGTTGCAAGTGAATTTGAATTCGGAAGTGGGACGATTGCGGGCGGTGGTCCTGCACAGGCCGGGGCCGGAACTGGAGAAAATGGCCCCTTCGACCATACACCAGGCCTTGTATAGCGATTTGCTGGATCCGGAAACAGCCCGGAAGGAATATCGTCAGCTGGAGGCCGTGCTGGGGCAAGCCAGCCGCCTTTTGTATATCGACGACTTGGTGCAGGAACTCCTGGAAACCAACCCGCAAGCGCGTTCGTTCCTGCTTTCTTCCATAGCGGATGCTTGCCCGCAGTTCAAGAAAGAAGAAGCTGAAACCCTTCCGGCAGGCCGCTTGGCGGAACTGCTGGTTCAGGGAATGCCTGGAACGGGCCTCAACCCGCTTTACAATCTGTATTTCACCCGCGACATAGGCGTTTGCTTCAACAACCGCAGCATGCCCGCTCACATGGCTACGCAGGTGCGTTCGCGCGAAATCCTCCTGGCCGATGCCCTTTACCGCTTCCACCCGCTTTTTGCCCGGAATTCTTCGAGGGTAAACCCATGGGAGGGCGCAGGCCCGGCTGCCCGTTTCGAGGGAGGCGATTTCCAGGTATGCGGCAAGGATGTGTTCGTGGTGGGGCAAGGAGCGAGGACGAACCGGAACGGGCTGGACGCTTTTATTGCGGCCAAGCGGCAAGAATCCGGTCTGTTCCATGTCATTACGCAGGAACTGCCTTTCGAGCCGGAATCGTTCATCCATCTGGACATGGTTTTCACCTTTTTGGACAGGACGCATTGCATGGCCTACAAGCCGTTGGTTTTTGACAAGTTCCGGTATCAGACCCGTTTGTTGAAGGTTGAGAACGGCGTGGTGCGGGAAGAAGTGTTCGATACGATTTTCGATGCTTTGCACAGCCTTGGATACGATTACAGCCCGGTATTCTGCGGGAACGACCGGGGCGAATACCCGGAACGCGAGCAATGGCATAGCGGTGCCAATTTCTTTGCGTTCGCCCCGGGGAAAATCATAGGGTACGGCAGGAACCGGCATACGATCGAAGCCTTGTCGAACGCGGGCTACGAAGTGGTTCGGGCCGGGGATGTCCTGGACGGGAAAGTCGCTGTCGGAGCGGAAGACGATGGGAAAAAGGCGGTTTATACGTTGGAAAGTTCCGAGCTGGTACGGGGCGGAGGCGGTTGCCGTTGCAT
The DNA here is from genome assembly GCA_949291555.1 of uncultured Bacteroidales bacterium. Lineage (GTDB taxonomy): Bacteria > Bacteroidota > Bacteroidia > Bacteroidales > P3 > Pullibacteroides. The sequence goes on along the minus strand of CASEWE010000015.1, from coordinate 16,183 downwards.
GACGATGCCGGTTTGCAGGGAAGACCTGTGAACCTCCCCGGTACGCGCCTGCAATCCGGAAGCCTTCGAGAAAAGAAGCAGGGCGGCACGAGGGTGGCCAGGAGAAAGGCTTCCCTCTTTTGGAAAACGGATCCCCAGGATTCGCGGGGATTTCTGGAAAGAACTTTAATAATCAGAGACAGATGAAGTTTGGTGTGGTAACTTTTCCCGGTTCGAATTGCGACCATGACATGCATTACACCTTGAAAAGCCTGCTGGGACAGGAATGCGTCTCCCTTTGGCACAAGGATACGGATTTGCAGGGATGCGATGCGGTTGTCTTGCCCGGAGGGTTTTCTTATGGCGATTACCTCCGTTCGGGTGCGATTGCCCGCTTTTCTCCCATTATGGAGAAAGTGATCGAGTTCGCCGGCCGGGGCGGTTATGTGATAGGAATTTGCAATGGGTTCCAGATCTTGTGCGAATCGGGTTTGCTTCCCGGCGCGCTTTTGCACAACGACACGCGGAAATTCATTTGCAAGAATGTGCATCTGCAAGTGGTCACGGACAAGACGCCTTTTACAAGCCTTTGCGAGCCCGGCCAGGTGCTGAAAGTGCCGGTAGCCCACGGGGAAGGGCGCTTTTTTGCCGATGCCAGGACGTTGGAAGAGCTCGACAAGCAGGATCAGGTGCTTTTCCGGTATTGCGGCAGCGATGGCATCCCGTCGAAGGAAGCCAATCCTAACGGCTCGATGGGGAACATAGCGGGCATTTGCAACCGGGAAAGGAACGTGTTCGGCATGATGCCGCATCCCGAGCGCTGCGCGGATCCGGTTCTGGGCAACGAGGACGGGAAAATCCTGTTCGAAAGCCTGATACGGAACGCCCGCTGAGAATGCTTCAGTCCTGTTACAGCCAGAGCGAATGGGAAGCCGGTTGCGACGAGGCCGGAAGAGGCTGCCTGGCAGGGCCGGTTTTCGCCGCGGCGGTGATGTTCCCGCCCGGTTACCGGAATCCTCGCTTGGACGACTCCAAGAAATTGACCGGCAAGGCCCGTTATGCCTTGCGGGAAGAGATACTCCGGGATGCCTCGTCCTACGGTGTGGCCAAAGCGGATGTTCAGGAAATAGACCGTTGTAACATCCTGCAGGCTTCCATCGAAGCGATGCACCGGGCGTTGGCGCAATTGAATCCCCAGCCGGGATTCATCCTCGTGGACGGGAACCGGTTCAAGCCCTACGGGTCTGTTCCGTATGCTTGCATGGTGAAAGGCGATGCCCGCTGGCTTTCCATTGCGGCGGCTTCGATTTTGGCGAAAACGTTCCGCGACGACTACATGCAGCAGCTCGATGCCCTTTATCCGCAATACGGGTGGAGGCGTAACAAAGGTTACCCGACAGCCGCCCATTACCAAGCGATCGGACTGCATGGGATAAGCCCGCACCACCGGAAGACTTTCCGTCTTTTCCCGGAACCGGGCTTGTTCGACGCCTTGAGGCGGAAGAATGAAGCGGGGACGTCTGATCTCCCCTCTTGGGAGGGATGCAAGTGATAAGTGTTTGAATTTTGCAATGATTCCTTGGAGCTGCCGTTCCCTGCGCGGCTTTACGCGTTGATGGCCTTTTTCGCGTTTCGGGAAGGCGGCAAGGAATGAAAGGGAAAAATGCATGAAACCTTCTACCGTGAAAGGAACCCGGGATTTCACGCCTTTGCAGATGCGCAGGCGGAATTATATTTTCGATACCATCAAGGAAGTCTATCGGCTGCATGGGTATTCGCCCATAGAAACCCCGGCCATGGAGGCGCTTTCCACCCTGCTGGGAAAATACGGGGAGGAAGGCGACAAATTGCTGTACAAGGTGCTCAATTCGGGGAATTTCATGGAGAAAGCCCTGAAAGGCAGCTCGGAAGGGCCATGCAGGCTCGAAGCTTCTTCGGCCGAAGAATTGAGCAAAGCCCTTTTGCCGGGAATCAGCGAGAAAGGCCTTCGGTACGACCTTACGGTTCCGTTTGCCCGTTTCGTGGTCCAGCACCAGTCCGAACTGGCTTTCCCGTTCAAACGGTACCAATTGCAGCCGGTCTGGCGGGCCGACAGGCCCCAGAAAGGGCGTTACCGGGAATTTTATCAATGCGATGCCGATGTGATCGGCTCGGATTCGCTTTTGTACGAAGCCGAATTGGTGCAGATGATCGGCGAAGTTTTCGCCCGGCTGGCCATGCGGGTGAAAGTGAAAGTCAACAACCGGAAGATTCTTGCCGGGATAGCCCAGGCGGTAGGGTGTCAGGACAAGCTGGCGGCCTTGACCGTGGCGATCGACAAAATCGACAAAATAGGGCTGGACGGCGTCATGGCCGAACTTCGGGAAAGAGGGGTGGAGGAAGACGCGGCGGCCCGGCTCGTACCGGTTCTGCGCATAGAGGGCGATACCGGGGCGCGCTTGGCCTTTTTGGATGGATTCCTTTCCCAAAGCCCGGAAGGACGAAGGGGAATTGAGGAGACGCGGGAGATATTCGGGCTTTTGGCCCGGATGGAAGTGCAAGTGCCATGCGAGTTGGATTTGAGCCTGGCCCGTGGGCTGAATTATTATACGGGGGCCATCTTCGAGGTGAAATCCGAGGATGTCCCGATGGGAAGCATCTGCGGAGGGGGCCGTTACGATGATTTGACGGGGATATTCGGCTTGAAGGGGCTTTCCGGGGTCGGGATTTCGTTCGGGGCCGACCGGATTTACGATGTGATGGAAGAGGCCGGACTGTTCCCCCCGGCATTGGATAGCGGGACTGAAGTGCTTTTCGTGAACTTCGGGGAAAGGGAACGGGATTGGACGTTCGCGCCGATGTCCCGTTTGCGTTCCGAAGGGATTTCGGTGGAACTTTACCCTTCGGCGGTCAAGTTGGGGAAACAATTCGGGTATGCCGACAGTTTGTCGATTCCTTACGTGGCGGTTCTGGGCGAGAACGAACACGCCGCAGGCAAGCTGCTTCTCAAGGAAATGAAAACCGGGATGCAGCAGGAACTCTCCTTGGAAGAGGCGGCGGCCTTGCTGAAGCGCAAGCGGGCAGGAGCGCAAGAGGGAGGCAGGGAAGAAAAGGATTAAGCCGTTCCGGGAGGCGCGCTGCCGCATGCCCGGATGGCCCGGAGGCAGGGGAGGGACGGCAGGTTTCAAGAAAAGCAAAAACAAAGATTCGATATGGAAAAGAATGTATTTGAAATCACGTTGAAGGACATGACCTTCGACGAGATTGCCCGGATTATGGATCGTTCGATGCGAATCCGCTTGGGAGAGGATGTCCTGGCGGCTGTCCGCAAATGCCGCGATTACCTGGATGCCAAGACCAAAACGCATAAGGAGCCCATTTACGGGGTCACGACGGGCTTCGGCTCGCTTTGCAATGTGAGCATTTCCGAGGAGCAGCTTTCCCAGTTGCAGAAGAATTTGATGATGTCCCATGCTTGCGGGCTGGGCGAACCGGTGCCGGAAGCGGTGGTCCGGTTGATGCTTTTATTGAAGATCAAGTCGCTCTCCTATGGGAAGTCCGGGGTGCAAGTGGTCACGATACAGCGTCTTGCGGATTTCTTTAACCAAGGAGTCGTGCCGGTGGTTTACCAGCAGGGCTCGCTGGGGGCTTCGGGCGACTTGGCCCCGTTGGCGCATTTGTGCTTGCCGCTTGTAGGGCTGGGCGAGGTCTGGGTGGAAGGCCGGAAGCGCCCGGCTTCGGAAATCCTGGCCAAGCATGGATGGGAACCCATCACCTTGGCTTCGAAAGAGGGTTTGGCCTTGCTTAACGGCACCCAGTTCATGAATGCTTTTGCGGTTCATAATGTTTTGAAGGCGAGAAGGCTGAGTAAATTGGCCGATTTGATCGGCGCCTTGTCCTTGGAAGCATTCGATGGCCGGATCGAGCCGTTTTACGCCCAGATACAGGATGTGCGCAGGCATCAGGGCCAAGTGGATACCGCGGCTGCTTTCCGCCAATACCTGGAGGGCAGCCAGCTTATCGGGCGCAAAAAGACGCATGTGCAGGATCCGTACTCCTTCCGCTGCATTCCCCAGGTCCACGGGGCTTCGAAGGATGCGATCGAGTATGTCAGCCGCATCACGTTCGAAGAAGTCAATGCCGTTACCGACAATCCCACGGTTTTCCCGGACGAGGATCTGGTTGTTTCGGCCGGGAATTTCCATGGGCAGCCTTTGGCTTTGACGCAGGACTTCTTGGCAATAGCCGTTTCGGAATTGGCCGATATTTCCGAACGGCGGACCTACCAGCTTATTGCCGGCAAACGCGATTTGCCGAGTTTCTTGGTGAAAAAGCCGGGATTGAACAGCGGTTTCATGATACCTCAGTATGCCGCGGCATCGATTGTGAGCCAGAACAAGCAGCTTTGTTGCCCGGCCAGCGTCGATTCCATCGAGTCCTCGCAAGGCCAGGAAGACCATGTCAGCATGGGGGCCAATGCCGCTACGAAAGCATTCCGGGTCATGGAAAACACGGAACGGGTGCTCGCCATCGAATTGTTCAATGCCGCCCAGGCTTTCGAGTTCCGCCGCCCGTTGAAGTCTTCTCCGGTCTTGGAAGAACTTTATGCCGCGTACAGGAAGGAAGTGCCGTTCGTGGAAGACGATCAGGTGATGTACCCGCTGATCGGGAAGTCGGTGGATTTCCTGCGTGCTTGGAACCGGGATTGAACGGGATTTCCCGGTTGATGCCGCGGCGGGCGGTTTTTTGAACCGTTTGTCCGCGTCCGGGACCGGATGAGGCGATTGGCCGCATCGGGCGCGGTTTCTTTGGCGCGCCGCCTCGGCGCTCGAGGGATGGCGCGCCGGGCAAGGCCGGTTGCAGCGAAGGGCAAAGAGCTTGTTTTGCAAGAAGGTTTCTGCGGGCGGGGCTTTGATGGCCAACCCGGGTTTGACAGGGACTTTCCGTAAAAGGAGGCTTTTTGCCCTTCTTTTTTGCGCGGAGGGCTGCGATTCCTTTTCCTTGGGAAACCGGTTTTTTCGCCCCGCCCGCGCGTTTGCCCGTTTCCTGTCTGCTTGTTCGCTTGTTTCCGGCATCGTTTCCCGGTTTCCCGCAAAGCGGTTTCCTCCGTGAAGGGCCGTCAGTTTCCTTTTGGCAGGGAATTGGCAGTGGCAGGACGGTTTTGCCGTAGGATTCTGGGTTTTTCCGGCCTTGTTCATGAAAATTTGGCAGGGTTTAATCCATGGCATGCTTTATGCCAAGGGAAAAAGCGTTTTTCCGGGAAACCGGAGCAATACGGAGAAATCACGAAAGAGGCTGCCATTTCCCGGCAGCGATTGTTGAAAACAAATAAAAAGGAGATAAACCATGGCAAAACTTAAAATCCAGCCTTTGGCCGACCGCGTCTTGGTCGAACCGATGGAAGCAGAACAGAAAACCGCCGGCGGTATCATCATTCCCGATACGGCGAAAGAAAAACCGCAAGAAGGCGTTGTCGTTGCCGTCGGACCGGGCAAGAAGGACGAGCCGATGACGGTCAAGACAGGAGACAAAGTGCTTTACGGCAAATATTCGGGTTCGGAATTGACGATCAACGGCACGCATTACCTTATCATGCGTGAAAGCGATATTTTCGCCATCCTGTAAGCAGAACGGGGATGGGAAAAGCAAGCGCGAGGATCGCGCTTTGAGAATATGTTTAATATATAAAAGGAAATAAGCAATGGCTGCTAAAGAAATTCTTTTTGATCAAGAAGCGAAAAACCGCCTGAAGAAAGGGGTTGACGCATTGTGCGATGCGGTAAAGGTAACGTTGGGGCCCAAAGGCCGCAACGTGATTGTGGATAGGAAGTTCGGCGCTCCTCACGTGACCAAGGACGGCGTGAGCGTGGCAAAGGAAATCGAATTGAAGGATCCGGTTGAAAACATGGGCGCCCAGATGGTGAAGGAGGTGGCTTCCAAAACCAACGACATTGCCGGCGATGGTACCACGACCGCTACCATATTGGCGCAGGCTATCGTCAGGACAGGTTTGAAGAATGTCACTGCCGGAGCCAACCCGATGGATCTGAAGCGCGGCATGGACAAGGCCGTGGCCGAGGTTGTGGCGCAAATCAAGAAGATGAGCCGCAAAGTGGGCGACAGCACCGAGAAAATCGAACAGGTGGCGACGATTTCCGCCAACAACGACAGCACGATCGGCAAGCTGATTGCCGAAGCCATGCGGCAGGTGAAGAAGGAAGGCGTCATTACCATCGAAGAAGCCAAAGGTACCGACACCCAAGTGAAGGTGGTGGAAGGGATGCAGTTCGATCGCGGTTACATTTCTCCCTATTTCGTGACCGATACCGAAAAGATGGAATCGGTGATGGAAAACCCGTTCGTCTTGCTGTATGACAAGAAAATTTCCGTCATGAAGGATTTCCTTCCTGTTTTGGAAAAGACGGTGCAGACTGGCCGGCCTTTGGTTGTGATTGCCGAAGACATAGACGGGGAAGCGCTGGCTACGTTGGTGGTGAACCGCTTGCGTGGCTCGTTGAAGATTGCCGCGGTAAAGGCTCCCGGGTTCGGCGACCGGAGGAAGGAAATGATGGAAGACATCGCCGTGTTGACGGGCGGGACGGTCATTTCCGAAGAAAAAGGCTTGAAGTTGGAGGATGCCGACTTGAGCATGCTGGGACAGGCCGAAAAAATCACGATCGACAAGGAGAACACCACGATCGTGAACGGGAAAGGCAAGAAGTCCGACATTCAGGACCGGGTCAACATGATCAAGGCCCAAATCGAGAAGACTACCTCCGATTACGACCGTGAAAAGCTTCAGGAACGTCTTGCCAAGCTGGCAGGCGGGGTTGCTGTCATCTATGTGGGTGCGGCTTCCGAAGTGGAAATGAAAGAAAAGAAAGACCGTTTCGACGATGCTTTGCACGCCACGCGCGCCGCGGTGGAAGAAGGCATCGTTCCCGGCGGCGGGGTGGCTTACATCCGTTGCCTCTCTTCCTTGGAAAAACTCAAGGTGGAAAACGACGACGAAAGGGTAGGGGTGCAGATCATCCTCCGCGCTTTGGAAGAACCTTTGCGCCAGATTGTGGCCAATGCCGGCTTGGACGGCTCGGTAGTGGTAGACAAGGTTCGTTCGGGCAAGGACGACTACGGGTTCAACGCGCGTACCGAAAAGTACGAGAACTTGTTCGAAACCGGAGTCATCGATCCTGCCAAGGTGGCCCGCGTGGCATTGGAAAACGCGGCTTCGATTGCCGGCATGCTGCTGACGACCGAATGCGTCCTTGCGGAAATCAAGGAAGAAAAGCCGGCCGCTCCTGCCATGCCCGGCGGTATGGACGGAATGTATTAATAGCGTGTGGATAGGCTTTGCGGGAGCGGCCTTCAGGCCGCGAAGCCCCGCAAGGGATGTCAGCCGGCCCCGGATTTTCCGGGGCCGGCTTTTTTTGCCGATTGCCTGCGGTTCGCTCGAAAGCGGTTCGCTCGAAAATTGAAAGTCTCAGGCGTTTTCCAGGCATTTCCGGGGCGGGCAGTGCCTGCTTGGAGGTGGCAGCTCGGGCCCATGGCTTGCTAATCGGGCGCGATTTCCGTTTTTTTGTCCTTTCTTTGCTGTAGGAATGCTTGCACGCTGCTTAGGGAAATCCGGAAAGTTTTTCCCGGGAAATTTCATTCCGGAGGCCGGGCCGGCAGGACGCTTTGGAAGTTTTTGCGTGAATTTGGGAGTTTTTGCGTGAAGTGGAAAAAGAGAAGACTTTAAGGGAGATAAGACAAGATTACGTGCGAGGCCTTTCTTCCCTTTACGGGGAAGAGGAAGCCCTTTCCCTTTTTTATTGGACGGCGCGGGAGCTGTTGAAGCTGGAACCGTTCCAAGTTTCCTTGCGCCGGGAAGAAACCTGCCTTTTGTCCGAAGCGGCGGGTTTTGCCCGCGTGCTGGAGCGCCTTTCTTCGGGCGAACCAGTCCAGTATGTTTTTTCGAAAGCCTTTTTTGCCGGTTTGGAGTTATTCGTGGATTCCTCGGTGCTCATACCTCGTCCGGAAACCGAGCAGTTGTGGGAGTGGGCGGTTTCCTCCTTGAAAGCTTGCTACCCGGGAAGCCCGCAAGGTCAGGGATTGCGCCTGCTGGATGCCTGTACGGGAAGCGGGGCTTTGGCCATTGCTTTGTCCAAGGCTTTCCCGCGAGCCGAGGTCTGGGCCTGCGACTTGTCGGAAGAGGCCTTGGCGGTTGCCATCCGCAACAACGAGGCTTGCGGGGCTTCGGTGAGGTTTTTCCGTTGCGATGTCTTGGCCGAGGCGCGCTCCCCGCAAGGCTTGTTCCCGGACTCGTTGCATCTGATGGTGGCCAATCCTCCTTACGTGCGGCCGTCGGAGAGGTCGGGAATGCGGCTCAACGTGCTTGGGTACGAACCTGCGTTGGCCTTGTTCGTTCCGGAAGACGATCCGTTGCTCTTTTACAAGTCTTTGGCATTGCTGGCTTCGCGCCTGCTTGCGGGCGGGGGGATGCTCATGGAGGAAATCAATGAGGCGTATCCGGCGGAGAACCGCCGTTTGTTGCTTCAGGCCGGATTTTCTCCCGTTTCGCTCCAGAAGGATTTCCGGGGTCGGTTCCGCATGCTCCAGGCTTTCTGGCCGGGGAAACTGGAAAAATGATTCCGGAAGCCTGCTGCGGGGGATACCACCGGCTCCCAATGTCATCGGCAGCCGATGCCTTTTCCTCCAAGGCATGATCCCGGATGCACGCAAGAGTCAAAGGCGGACTTTTGGAAACATTTTGGAAACAAACCGGCTATCCCGTGCCTTCCCCCGGCCCGGGAGCGCTGCCGCTTAACAATAACGAAACAAAAACGTAATGGGTACGAAAGAATAAGACGATATTTTTGCCCTGTTCCCAAGCGGGCGTAAGGGATTCCGGCGGCATGGATTCGCCGGGACCGCTTGGGAAAAATCGGTTGAAGCAATCAAAACATACGAACATGAAAACGCTTTTGAAAAGCCTCGTCGTCGGGATGGCCGGCTTGTTTCTCCTCGTTTCCTGCGGCGGCAAGAAATCGGGAAAGGAAAGTTTGGTGGGCGCAGGGGCTACGTTCCCTTTGCCTTATTACAATCTGGCATTCGACAATTACAAGCAAGCGCATGGCGTTTCTGTCAACTATGGAGCGCAGGGGAGCGGTGCCGGTCTGCGTAGCCTGGCCGACCAGCTGGTGGATTTTGCCGGCAGCGATGCTTTCATGAGCAATGAGGAAATGGCCGCTATCCCGGCCGTGATCCATGTCCCCACATGCTTGGGCGCGGCTGTTCTGGCATACAACTTGCCGGGCGTGGACAGCCTTCGGCTCACTGCCCAGCTTCTTAACGACATTTATCTTGGCAAGCTTACCCGTTGGGCCGACCCGGCTATTGCGGCCGTGAACCCCGGCGTTACCTTGCCCGACATTCCTGTTTACCCGGTTTATCGTTCCGATGGCAGCGGTACCACGTACGTGTTCAGCCATTATATGGAAGCCGTTTCGGCCGAATGGGCCGAAAAGGTCGGTTCCGGGAAGTCGCTCAAATGGCCTGTGGGAATGGCGGCCAAGGGGAATCCGGGGGTCGCCGGGGTCATCAAGCAGACGGAGGGCGCGATTGGCTACATGGGGTCGGAATATGCTTTTTCTTCGAAAATCCCGATGGCGTTGCTGCAAAATGCCGCTGGCAACTTCGTCTTGCCGGGGACGGAAAGCATCTCGGCCGCTGCTTCCGGAAATATTCCCGATGATACGCGGGTAATGATTACCAATTCGGAAGTAGCCGGGGCTTATCCGATCAGCTGTTTGACCTGGATGGTCGTCTATCGGGAACAAGCATACAAGGACAGGACAATCGAGCAAGCCCGTGCCTTGCAGGATTTCCTTGCTTGGATGGTGAGCGACACGGCGCAGTCCATGACCGTGAAAGTGCATTATGCCCCGCTTTCGGAGGACATGGCCGCCAAGGCGCAAGCGCAAATCGCTTCCATGACTTATAACGGGCAGCCTCTCCGGTAAACCGTTAAGGAAGGCGGATCCTGTCCTGTTCCGGGAGGGCGGGCCTGCCAGCAATGCTGGCAGGCCCGCTGGGAACCGCCTGCTTTTCCCTTGGAAATTATGAAAGACAGGATATTCAAAGGATTGCTTTACGGGGCGAGCCTGCTGGTGCTCTTGCTTTGCGCGGCGATGATTTATTCGCTGGTTTCGGGTTCCTGGCAGGCATTTTCCGAATTCGGTTTCTTCCGTTTCCTGTTCTCTCCCGAGTGGGATCCTACCTTGGGCAGGGAGCAGTACGGGGCTTGGGCTTTCGTGACGGGGACTCTTTACACTTCTTTCCTGGCGTTGCTCCTGTGCATTCCGTTTTCGCTTCCGGTCGCGCTCTTCACGGGCGAATATTTCAAGAAAACCCGGTTGGCCTCGGTGGTCGGGAGCATCGTCGACCTGCTGGCCGGAATCCCTTCTATCGTCTATGGGCTTTGGGGCTTCTACACCCTTTGCCCCTTGATGAAGTCCTGGGGCTTGTCGGATCAGGGATTCGGGGTCTTGACTTCGTCGGTCGTGCTGGCTATCATGATCATTCCTTATGCTTCCTCGTTGAGTTCGGAATTCATCAGCATGGTTCCCAATGAATTGAAAGAAGGTGCTTACAGCTTGGGCGCTACCCGCCTGGAGGTGATACGCACGGTGGTTTTCCCGGTAGCCGGGTCGGGGATTTTTGCCGGGTATGTATTGGCATTGGGCAGGGCTTTGGGCGAGACGATGGCTGTTACGATGTTGATAGGGAATACGATACAGATACCTCGCGCTCTGGGCGATACGGGAAATACCATGGCCAGTGTCATTGCCAACCAGTTTGGAGAGGCATCGGGCCTGAAGCTGAGCGCGTTGATAGGGATAGGACTTCTGTTGTTCATCATCACGGCGTTGATTAACTTCTTGGGAAAACTTATCATCAACCGTCAAAGGGGAAAATAAGATGGAAGCGGGAATCAAGAAATCGAGGTGGATAAAGGATCGGGTATTTTTTGTTGTCGTTTGCTTCCTGTCTTCGCTGACGGCTATACCTTTGGTGCTGATTCTCTGGGAGGTGCTGCGCAAGGGCTACCGGCAGTTGAATTGGAGTTTTTTCACGGAAGAAGCACCGAACAGCCTGGAGGCCATGCTGGCGGTCAATTCTGGCGACCTCATTCCTGGCGGGGTGGCCAACGGTTTGGTGGGCTCGCTGCTGATGGTCCTCATGGCAATCGTCATCGCCGTTCCTGTCGGGATTTTTGCCGGCATACGGCTCTCCGAGCATCCGTCTTCCCGCTTCTCGTCCGTGGTGCGTTCGGTTGCTGAACTTTTGCAAGGCACGCCTTCCATCGTGGTCGGCCTGATCATTTACGGTTGGGTGGTGAAACCGCTGGGAACGTATTCCGGTTTTGCCGGCGGCATCGCCTTGGCTGTGCTTATGTTGCCGCTTATCATCCGCTCCACGGAGGAAACGCTGAAGATGTTGCCCGGTTCGCTCAAGGAAGCGGGCTTGGCGTTGGGGGCCTCCTACAGCACGGTGGTTTTGCGGGTATTGCTCCCTTCGGCCTTCGGCGGCTTGTTTACAGGTATTCTCTTGGCGGTTTCGAGGGTTTTGGGCGAGACGGCGCCTTTGATGCTTACCGCTTTGGGCGCATCGGCTATCGAATGGAACGTGTTCGAGCCGATGTCGGCTTTGCCCTTGCAGATTTGGGAATTTTACAACGACCCGAACCTCGCCGGCCTGATTTGGAGCACTTCGCTTTTCCTCTTGTTGTTGATCCTGGCATTGAACCTGACAGCCAAACGGATAGCACGGAAGTGGAAACTTTGATGGGAAGCGGGCTGCCTGGCATGCGCCGGGAGGGAGCGGGTTTCGGGCCGGTTTCGATAGAAAGGAAATGGATTAGCAGATAGGAGAAAGATGGAAAACGATAAAGAAATGCAGCCGGAGAAGCAGGGCATCTTGGAATTCAGGGATGTAAGCATTTCCTATACGGAGGGGAAATGGGCGGTACGGAATGTGGGCGCGGCCATCAAGGAAAAGAGCATTACCGCCATCATGGGCCCTTCCGGATGCGGGAAAAGCACGCTTCTGCGTTCGGTCAACCGCATGCACGAGCTCTATCCGGAGATCCGTACGACCGGACAGATTCTTTTGGACGGCCGGGATGTCTTGAAGATGAATGCAATGGAAGTGAGGCGACGCGCGGGCATGGTTTTCCAGAGGCCGAACCCGTTTCCGACCATGAGCATTTACGAAAATGTTTTGGCAGGATACCGGCTTAACGGGATCCGGCTTTCCCGTCAAGAAAAGGACAGGATTGTGGAGGAGTCGCTCAGGAACGTGGGGCTTTGGGACGAAGTGAAGGACGGTCTCATGAAACGGGGAAGCTTCCTTTCAGGCGGGCAGCAGCAGCGTCTTTGCATTGCCCGTGCCGTGGCGCTTCGTCCGCGGATACTGTTGATGGACGAACCTACTTCGGCCTTGGATCCGATAGCGACCCGGAAAATCGAGGACATGCTTCTGGAATTGAAAAAGGAATTCACCATCCTGATTGTCACGCACAACATGTCGCAGGCTGCCCGGATTTCGGACGACTCCATGTTCATGTACTTGGGGGAACTGGTGGAATTTTCCGATACCCAGTCTATTTTTACCAATCCGCGGGACAAGCGTACAGAGGAATACCTTTCCGGCCAGTTTGGATGAGAAATGCGTAATATTGCCATTGGATTTTGATAAGGAGGCAGGGTAGTCTCGGAGATAAAAAAATAAAAGCACGATGAGATCCAAGATAGAAGAATCGCTCGACCTGATGAACGATGATTTCAAGGTGTTCTCCACCTTGGTATTGAAACAGTTTTCCGCTATCAAGAAGTTGTATTCGTCCGATCCGGAGATTTGCCGGGAGGTATACCGGGAAATGGAAATGACCGAGAGCGCCTTGGACGGGTTCGAGGTGAAGATGCGGGAAGAAGTGGTGCGGAGCATTGTGCTTTTCGGTCCGCGGGCCAGTGATTTGCGCAAGATCCTGGCTTATCTCGACATGTCTTCCTTTTTGGAACGTATGGGCGATTTGATGATGAATGTGGCCGAGTATACCTTGCAATTGCGTTCGGAGGCCCCGGCTTTGAAGTCGATTCGCGAACGGCTTTTCAATTTGTTCTGCCAGGCGGAGAAAATGGCTCAGAATGCTATCTTCTCGTTTTCTTGCGAAGACAGCATTTTGGCCAAGAACGTCATAGCCAAAGACAATGCCATCGACGAATTGCAGGCCGAGATAACGCAAAGCATCGTGGAAATTCCTTTGTCGGGATTGGTGCAGGAAGATTTGCGCGACATGGTAGGGATGGGCAGCATGGCTTACAATATCGAGCGCATAGCCGACCATGCCACCAATATAGCCGAATCGGCCTTGTTCCTCATGGAGGGGAAGGAGTGGCGGCATAAAGGGACGGAAGAACGGTAGGTGCTTCCGCTGGAGGCCTTGCGGGCTACGGAGGCGAGACAATGGAAAAGGAGGCAGGCTGTTTTTCGCCTGGGAGCGGGAATGTTTCAAGCGGATTTTAAAGTTACCGGATATGGAGGATATGAAGAAGTCGAAGATATTGGTTGTCGACGATGAAGAGGATTTGTGCCGGATCTTGCAGTTCAATCTGGAAAACGAGGGATACGAGGTGGTATCGGTGCATTCGGGGGAAGATGCGTTGCAGGAGCTTGATTCTTCGTTTGATTTGATCTTGTTAGACGTGATGATGGGCGGGATGAACGGCTTCGAAACGGCCAATTCCATAAGGAAAGAGAAGCATTTGGATGTTCCTGTCATGTTCCTTACGGCCAAGGATTCCGAAAACGACTTGCTGACCGGCTTCAGCCTGGGCGCGGACGATTACGTAGCCAAGCCTTTTTCGGTGAAGGAAGTCAATGCGCGCGTCAAAGCCCTGTTGCATCGTACCCGGAAGCCTTTGCAGCCGGCGCAGGCCCGCGAAACCTTGCATAAGGCTTGGGAAGATGCGAATATGAAAGTGGACTACCAGCGGAAGGACGTGCTTTTGAAAGGGGTTCCGATCCAGCTTACGCGCAGGGAGTTCGAACTTTTCCGGCTTTTGGTGGAAAGCCCCGATCGGGTCTTTTCCCGCGAGGAAATACTCAAGGCGGTCTGGCCCGGAGACGGGTGCGTGTTGGATCGCACGGTCGATGTCCATATTACCCGGTTGAGGAAGAAATTGCAGGAATACGGTTCGCGTATCATGAACCGTTCGGGTTACGGTTATTATTTTTCCACCTTGTAGCTTTTGCCTGCCCGGGAGCAGAAAAGAGGCAGGGGCTTGAAAAATGAAAATAGCGATGCGGATGCGGAAAACGGGTTATGCGAAACGTTTGGGGATAGCTTACGTTTTGCTTTTCTTTTTGTTCGTTTTGCTTTTCAGCTATGTGCAGCTGCAAAGGGAAAAGGAGCATGCCAAGGAAATTTACCGGAACCAGGTGGAGTTGGTGGCCGACTTGGTTGCGGCCTACGTGGACGACTATCCTGCCGATAGCGTGCAGGCGTTCGTGGCCCGGGCGGAGAAAGTGGATCATCTGGTAGGACAGGTGAAAATCCGGGTGTTGGACTTGTGGGGAGAGCGGTGCTACGGGAGTACCGGGCCGCACGGCGTATTGGACGACTATTCCGAAGAACCGGAGGTGCAGAACGCCCGTATTGCCGGTTCGGGTTCGGGCATACGGAAGCCTTTCGGGTCGGATGAGTATCATTTTTATTTTGCCCGCCAGTACGATGAGCGCTTCATGGTCTGGATAGATACGCCGTTTCGGAACCCGGGGGCTTTGTTCACGTCTGACAATTTGTTTGCTTATTTTCTTATTTTATTGTTTTTTAGCCTGCTGTGGGTTGTCATGTCCTATGTCGGGAATTTGAAGCACGGCATGCTCAGGATCTGCGATTATTTGGAATCGGCCGAAGAAAACCCGTCCGGGCAGGAAATGGATTTCCCGGATCCGGAACTGGAACGGGTTTGCCGCAAGATAGTGGGGGATTACGCGCAGCTTCGGAAGTCGAAAGATGAAAGCAAGTTGCTACAGGATAAGCTGTTGAGCCATTTCCACTATGTGCAGGAAGGGATTTGCATCTTTTCGGCCGAACGCGAGAAGATTTACGCCAACGCGTTGTTCGTGCAGCATGTGAACAATATCCTTGACGAACCTACATTCGACATGGCCAAGGTCTTCACATGTCCCGAATTCCGGGAGATGTTCGAGTTCCTGGATGCCCATACGCCCGTGAGGCCGAATGATACGCGCCAGCTCTCGTACACATCGGTCCTTAGCAAGAACGGCCGGAATTACAATACGCGTCTGCTGATTTTCAATGACAATAGTTTCGAGGTGAGCCTCAATGACATAACCCGGATAGAGCAGAATAAGGCCCTCAAGCATGAAATGACCAGCAACATCGCCCATGAATTGAAGACGCCGGTGAGCAGCGTGCGCGGGTATTTGGAAACCTTGCTGGCCAACGGGAACATCGACGAGGAGAACCGGAAATTTTTCTTGGAGAGGGCTTACGACCAGACTTTGCGCTTGACGGAACTGATACAGGATGTCTCGTTCCTGAACAAGATCGAGGAAGCCTCGGATTTGTTCGTGAAAGAAAACCTGAAGGTGAAAGCCATTGTCGATGAGGTCGGGAATGATTTGAAGCTCGATTTGGAAAAAGCGGGCATCGTCTTGGAAAACGCCCTTGCTCCCGAAGTGGAGGTTTACGGGAACAGGACCTTGTTGTATGCCCTTTTCCGCAATCTGGTGGAGAACACGTTGCATTATGCGGGCAAGGATGTTTCCATCCACATCGAAGCTTACGACAAGGACGAGAACCTGTATCATTTTGATTATTACGATACGGGATGCGGCGTTCCGGAGAACCACCTCTCCCGCCTTTTCGATCGTTTTTACCGGGTTGGCGAAGGGCGCACGCGCAAGGATGGCGGCTCGGGACTGGGTTTGGCTATTGTCAAGAATGCGGTGCAGTTTCACGGAGGGATGATTTCGGCCCGGCGTTACAAGGAGCATGGGTTGGAGTTCATTTTTTCCTTGCAGCGCGCGCAGGGGAAACCCTGATGCTTTTCCCGGCCGGCTCGGCCAAGCAATCCCAAGCAAGCTTGGTTTGCTTGGCGCTCGCCTTTCACTATCTTTGTTGGCACGAAGATAGGATGCGGCTCGGCCAAGCAAT
>CASEWE010000014.1 GCA_949291555.1 uncultured Bacteroidales bacterium | reverse complement strand
TGGTACTGCACGAGGGGTGCGGGAGAGTAGGTCGTCGCCGCCCTGCAGGGGGGACCGGGGAGGTCCCCCTTTTTTTTTGCCTTTTTGGGGGCTGGCCGGGGATGCTTCCTGCATCCTCCAACGGGGATTGTTTCCTTTGGTTTGTCATCCCAGGTGTCTTGGAATCGGCTGATTGCTTTTGTTTCCTTTCCTTCCCGGCCGGGGGATGTTTTGGTTTTCTTTTTTTATAATCTTAAATCATTTAATTGATAGGATTGTTTCCTTGCTTTTCCCGGCCGGGGTTTGTTCTGGGGTATTTTCCCGTTTCGGGAGAAAACCGGATTACCTGCGCGGGGGCGGGGCCAATGCCCGGGAGCCGCCGCCTTGGAATGGTCTCTTGCAGGCTGG
Organism: uncultured Bacteroidales bacterium; assembly: GCA_949291555.1. Lineage (GTDB taxonomy): Bacteria > Bacteroidota > Bacteroidia > Bacteroidales > P3 > Pullibacteroides. Next base: position 53,608 of record CASEWE010000014.1, on the reverse strand, counting down.
CGGAGGGCTGGAATCGAGGGGTGGTTTATCGGGCTGTCGGGTCGGAAGCGAGGCATGTTGCCAAAGGGGCGAGGGCCGGCTTTCCATCCCGGCACGCTTGCGGGTCCGGAATGCGAGTTTTGTCGGTTCTTTGTTTCCATTGGTCGAAAAAAGGCCTTGGGAGGCGGCAGGGACTGCTTGGCTTCGGTTTTCCCGACCTATCTTTGTGCCGGGCGAAGATAGGATGCGGCTCGGCCAAGGCCATTCGAGCGGGGCTCGATGGCGCTTGGCGCTCGCCTTTCACTATCTTTGTTTGCACGAAGATAGGATGCGGCTCGGCCAAGGCCATTCGAGCGGGGCTCGATGGCGCTTGGCGCTCGCCTTTCACTATCTTTGCTTCGAGAAGGAAGTCGACAGATTCAAGTTACCCGTTATGAACAAGCCGCTTAGGGAAGGGAAAGGCGCACGACCGTTGTCGAGCCGCAGGAACCGTTTGGAAATCGTGGCCCATGTGGTGATCTGGATATTGTTTTTCACCTGGCCTTTGCTGATTTTCCATACAGGCGAAACCGATCAGTTGCGCTCGTACGTCCGTTACCTTGTCTATCCCGTCATGGCGATGGGCTTGTTCTACTTGAATTATTCCGTTCTGATCCGGAAATTGCTTTTTTCCGGAAAGAATTGGCAATTCGTGGCTATCAATTTCGTGTTGATTGCTTTGGCGGTCCTGCTCATCCATTTGTGGCGCCGGGAATTGATGGACTATTTATGGGGCATGCCCGAACCCCGGCACCGCAAGCTCCCCTCTTTCAGGATAACCTGGTTTTTTGCCTTGCAGAATTTCCTGAACTTGGCCATGGTAGTGATTTTTGCGGTCATCCTGCGCGTGGTGGGGCGCTGGCATCAGGCTGAGATGGAGCGGCAAGCCATCGAGCAGGAGAAAAGTTTGGTGGAATTGGGGAATTTGAAAAGCCAGCTGCATCCGCATTTCCTGTTCAACACCCTGAACAATATCTACGCGCTTATCACCATCGATCCGGAAAAGGCCAAGGTGGCCGTGCACGACTTGGGCGGGCTTCTGCGCTATGTCTTGAAAGAAAGCGTCCAGGAAAAAGTCCTGTTGTGGGATGATGTGTTTTTCATACGCAATTATATCGATCTGATGAACCTCCGCATCGGCGGCAAGACGCATCTTTCGGTGGTCTTGCCCGAGGAAAGCTTGGCCAGGAAGTATTTCGTGCCGCCTTTGCTGTTCATAAATTTGGTGGAAAATGCGTTCAAATACGGGGTGGGCACGAAGGAATCCCGTATCGAAATCCGGTTGGAGGTGGATCAGGGTTCGAACCGGCTCCATTTCCTTTGCCGCAATTCCATGGTGAAGAACGAGACCCGTCCCCTTTCCATGCAGGACACGGGGGTCGGCTTGAAGAATTTGCAGAAGCGCTTGTCTTACATTTACGGTTCCGACCATGATTTCAAAGCCGCGCCCGAGGGCGATGAATTCGTGGCCGAGTTGGAAATACCTTTGAAACAGGAGGCATGAACATGCGTTGCATAGTCGTAGACGATGAACCTTTGGCCTTGGAAATGATGGCTTCGTATGTGCGGAAAACGCCCTATCTGGAACTTTCCGGGGCGTTTGGAAGCAGCATCGAGGCTTTGGATTTTTTGCGGAAGAATCCCGTGGAACTGGCTTTCCTGGATATTCAGATGCCTGATCTGAACGGGCTGGAACTGGCCGACCTCTTGTCCGGGAGCCGGACACGCCTGGTCTTTGTCACGGCCTACGAGCAGTATGCTTTGCAGGGCTTCAAGGCGGAAGCCTTGGATTATCTGCTCAAGCCGGTGAGCTACAACGATTTCCTTAAGGCTGCCGACCGTGCCCGGCGATGGTTCGAGCATTCGGATCCTTCGGAAAATCCTTCCATGCCGGACGAAGCCGGGACGGCTGCTTTGCTCCGGCCGGCCGGCAATCTTGCAGAGAGTTTTTTCGTGCGGGCCGATTACCGCTGGGTGAAAATCCGCATGTGCGACATCCTTTTTGTGGAGAGCGTGAAGGATTACGTGAAAATCCATTTGGATCCCGAGGGTAAATCGCGGCAGGAAACGCCCGGGGCGAATTTTTGCGTGATGACGCTGCAGAGCATGAAAGGCTTGGAAGAGTACCTTCCCAAGGAGCATTTCATGCGGGTTCATCGTTCGTTCATTATCAACATGAACCAGGTTTGCAGCGTGGAGAAAGGCCGTGTGGCTTTTGCCAACGGGGAAAGCGTTCCGGTTTCGGAATCGTACAAAGCGCTGCTGGAAGGAGCAGTGGCCCGCAAGAGCCTTTGACGGACGCTTGGATTCCCGAAAGGCGGTTGGCCGATGGGTATTCGGCGGGAAAGAGGAAAGAAGATAACTGTTCCGGCTGTTTTTCGAAAAATCGTGCCATTGTTACCGGGAGGAGAAATGCAGGAGGGCTCTCTCTATCCTGATTTCTTTCCGTCCATGCTGGAGGCGCGGAAGTGAAGGATGCGGTTCCCGGCAGGTTAGAATTTGTGCATTTCGATGCGGATGGCCGTATCTTGCACGACCGGCAAGGCGGCTTTCCGGAAATTGGGCAGGGTGATGTTGTTGGAAAGCCCGTAATATTCTTTCGGTATGCCGAGCATGTTGGCATCCAGTTTCCCGTTTTTGTTGGCATCCACGTAGGCGCCTACCGCGTAAGAACCTTTGGGCAGGGAAAATTCGAATTTCATCTGGCCTTTCTGCGAAGGACGGAATTGGTAGCGGTAGGCTTCGGTTGTGGAAAAAGCCCCTTCTTCTTTGTTGTAGACCCCGATGATGACCTGGCCTTCGGAATGGGGAATGCCGGAAAGGTAAACCGTCAGGGTCGCTTCCTGTTTTCCATGCGTGATGGATGGCGGTGAATCGATTTCAGGCGCGCAGGTTTCCGGAACATTGCTTGCCGGGATGCTGTTTGCCAAGCGGGCGGGCGGAAAGGCGTTGGTTGCCGGGAAAAGCCGAGCCTCGGGCGGAGCGGCGTTGGCCGGGCGGGCAAGCGATAACAGGAAGGCTGTTGCGGACAGGAGGCGGACGATAAGCGTTTTCATGGGTGTCGGTTTTTCTTTTTCCCGGATTGCGGGCAAGCGATCCTTTCCGTGCAGCCGGGTGGTTGGAGAGTCCGCTCGGGCCGGGGTTTCGGTTGAAGTCGCCCTTGGCGAAATTACTTGTTTTTGCGCAAATGCGTATTTTTGTTCTTTTTTGGGCAACGGATTGCGGCCTCTCCGGGCGGCTTTTTACCCTTGAAAGGAGGGTGGCGGGTCGTCAAAGAGGCCGGCAAGCGGGTTCCGGCTCGCGGATCGCCGTTCCCGGCGGCCCCGAGCCGGAAGGTTCGAACGATGAAATAAAAACATTCAGCAAGATGGCAAATCACGAAGAACAGTTCAGGAAATTGGTTTCCCACGCCAAGGAATACGGTTTTATTTTCCCTTCCAGCGAGATATACGATGGCTTGGCGGCCGTGTACGATTATGCGGAGTACGGCTCCGAATTGAAGAAGAACATACGCGACTATTGGTGGAAAAGCATGGTGCAGATGCACGAGAATATCGTGGGCATCGATTCGGCTATCTTCATGCACCCCACTATCTGGAAAGCTTCCGGGCATGTGGACGCTTTCAACGACCCGATGATCGACAACAAGGATTCCAAGAAACGTTACCGTGCCGATGTGCTTGTGGAGGATTACTGCGCCAAGATAGAGGCCAAGGTGGAAAAGGAAGTGGAGAAGGCGGCCAAGCGTTTCGGGGAGGCGTTCGACCGGGAACAGTTCGTGACGACCAATGCCCGGGTGGTGGAATACAACAAGAAGATAGCGGAAGTCATGCACCGGATGAACCATGACTTGGAAGTGAACGACCTTTCCGACTTGAAACGGTTGATAGAGGAGCTGGAAATTGCCTGTCCGGTTTCCGGAACCAAGAACTGGACGGATATCCGGCAGTTCAACCTGATGTTTTCCACCAAGGTCGGCTCGGTGAGCGAGGATGCCAGCACTATCTATCTCCGGCCGGAAACGGCGCAAGGGATTTTTGTCAACTTCCTCAATGTGCAAAAGACCGGGAGGATGAAAATTCCTTTCGGGATTGCCCAGACCGGGAAGGCTTTCCGCAACGAGATCGTGGCGCGCCAGTTCATTTTCCGCATGCGGGAGTTCGAACAGATGGAAATGCAATTTTTCTGCGCGCCGGGAACCGAGAAGGAATGGTTCGAATACTGGAAGCAGGAACGCATGCGCTGGCACTTGGATTTAGGGCTCCCGGCCGGGAATTACCGTTTCCACGACCACGAGAAACTGGCCCATTACGCCAATGCCGCTACCGACATCGAATACAATTTCCTGTTCGGGTTCAAGGAACTGGAGGGCATCCATTCGCGCACGGATTACGATTTGAGCCGCCATCAGGAGTTCAGCGGGAAAAAATTGCAATATTTCGATACGGAACGCAACGAAAGCTATGTGCCGTATGTGATCGAGACTTCGATAGGGCTCGACCGCATGTGCCTGGCCGTGCTTTGCCATGCTTACACGGAGGAGAAGTTAGAGGATGGAAGCGAGCGCGTGGTGATGCGCATTCCGGCCAAGATCGCGCCCTACAAGGTGGCCGTGCTGCCGTTGGTGCGCAAAGACGGCATGCCGGAAAAGGCGCGCGAAATCTTGAAAAGCCTGCAGCCGTTGTTCATGTGCCAGTACGAGGAGAAAGATACCATTGGCCGCCGTTACCGCCGCCAGGATGCTATCGGGACTCCCTTCTGCATCACGGTCGACACGGAAACGCTTTCGGAAGAGACGGTCACCGTGCGCGAGCGCGACACCATGCAGCAGGAAAGGATTGCGGTCAAGGATTTGGTTTCGTACATAGCCCGGCGGATAGCTTAGGTTTTTCGATACAAACGTGTTTGCTATGGCAAAGAAGAAGCCCGTAGGAGTGGTTTATTCGACCGACCCGGATTTCCAGTACCGGTACGAAGAAGCGGTGGAGCCGGAAACGCTCGAACCGCGGCAGCAGGATTTGCGCGTTTTGCGCGACAGCAAGGGGCGGGGAGGAAAGACGGTAACCTTGGTGCGCGGGTTCGTGGGTTCGGGCTCGGACTTGGAAACCTTGGGGAAAATGCTCAAGAACCGGTGCGGCATCGGGGGAACGGTGAAAGAGGGGGAGGTGGTTCTGCAAGGCGATGTGCGGGAGAAGGTTTGCGCCATATTGGAGAAAGAAGGGTACCGGTACAAACGTTCGGGGGGCTGAACACCGGGACTTTCATCTTCTCTTTCCGGGGACGGTATACCGGTACAAGCTTTCCGGGGGCTGAACCGGCGGCGGTGCCTCCGGCATTTTGGAACGGAAGCGTATCGCCTTGCGGGAGGAGGGCTTCGGGAAAACGATGGTATTCCCGGCGTTTTCCACGGGAAGCGGTTCGAGGAAACCGGGTTTGAGTCTTTTCAGAAGGAGGTAAGGGGAAATGGAATCGGATATACAGAAACATAGGGGTGTTTTCAGGGAAGAAGCCATGACCGCGGCGCACCCGCACTGGAAGCAATGCATTAGCCGCGAAACGGAATCCCCGTTGAAAAAGGATGAAATCCGCAGCGAGTTCGACCGGGACAACGGGCGCATATTGCATTCGTTGGCCTATTCCCGCCTGAAGTCCAAGACCCAGGTGTTCTTCCATACGCACGACGACCGTATCTGCACGCGCATCGAGCACGTGAACCATGTCATTTCGGTGAGCAATACGATAGCCCGGTTCTTGGGGCTGAATTCGGAACTGACCTATGCCATTGCCATGGGGCACGATCTGGGTCATGCGCCGTTCGGGCATTCGGGCGAGGTCTTCCTGGACAAGATCTGCAAGGAATACGGGCTGGGGGAGTTTTGGCATGAAAAGAATTCCTTGCGGGTGGTAGACAGCTTGGAACTGCTGCAGGACACGCGCGGCGATTACAAGAACTTGAACTTGACTTACGCCGTCCGCGACGGCATTATCTCGCATTGCGGGGAGGTGAACCAGGAAAAGCTTTTTCCCCGTCAGGAAGCGATCGATCTGTCGGCTTTCACTAAGTACAACCGGTACGAGCCTTACACTTGGGAAGGTTGCGTGATGAAGATTTCGGACAAGATTGCGTATTTGGGAAGGGACTTGGAGGATGCCCGCCGCTTGGGAATCCTGACAGAGGGCCAGATTGAAGAGCTGGATCACATACTGCTGGGCTTTCCTCGGGTGGAGGCGGCCAACAACACCAATTTCATCCATCTTTTCATTACCGATCTTTGCCGCAACAGCGCGCCTGGAACGGGCTTGTGCTTTTCGCCCGATGTGTACGAGCTGATGAAGATGCTGATGAAGTTCAATTACCGGCACATCTACAAGCATCCCCGTTTGAAGAATTACGAGGCTTACGCGCAGCTGGTCATCAATTCCATTTTCGAGGTCCTTTCCAAAACGTATGGCGGAGTGCGGACATTGGGCGTCATCAAGCGCCAGATACTGCCGATTTACCCGAAATTGGGCCGGGATTTCTTGGATTGGATCGAGCTTTTGGTGAAGAATCCGGACAAGGGGGAAGGGAAGCACAAGCGGATTTACGACCTTGCCGATGAAAAGTCTTATTACCGGTCCATCGTGGATTTTATTTCCTTGTTGACCGACCGGGCTTCGATTGAGTATTTCAACGAGCTGACTTCGTTTTAGGACAGGAAACGGTTCGATTCCAGAGGCTTCCGGGGCGGCGGATGATTCCCGTCCCAAGCGTTTCCGTTTCCAATGCGCCTGCAAAAGGAATCGCAAAGGCGGTTGCGCTGCTCCGGTTGTGTGCGGTTTTGGTTTGGGCGAATACGGTTGTTCCGGCTGCGGGCGTGGCCGCTTTCGTTTTCGCCGAACAGTCCCGGCAATGAGTTTTCGAGGGGCTTCAGGCGGCCGGGAAAACAAGGAGGAAACAGGCTCCTTGGGTACGGTTTTCTTCGAGGAAGATCCGGGCGTTCATGTTTTCGGCCAGTTTCCGGCAAATAGACAGCCCTAAGCCGGCTCCGGTGCTGCGGGTGGTGAAGTGGGGCTCGAAGATCCTTTGCGCTTTTCCGGGTTCGATGCCCGGGCCGTTGTCGGCAACGGACAAGATCCAGAAAGCAGGTTTTTCGCTGTTGCCGGGTTCCCCGGTATTTCTTGAAGTATCTGTCTCTTTCGCGGCTCCTGCCTTGAGGCCAAGCCGGATTTCCCCGCCTTCCCCGTTTTTCCCGTTCTGTTCGGAAAGGGCTTGCAGGGCATTGCGGATGAGGTTGTGGAATATTTGTTCGAGAAACTTCGGGTCGGCTTTTATCCGTGCTTGGACGGTCGGGGCTGGAATATCGAGAACGAATTCCGTTTGTTCGCAAGCTTTGTAGAATTGGCAGATGTTTTCCAGGAACTTGGCAGGAGAGATTTCTTGCAAGACGGGTTTCTGCCATTTGGCGAATTGCGAGAAGGTGCTGGCAATGGCGGCAAGGCGGTCGATTTGCCCGGAGAGCATGTCCGAAAAGAGGTTCAGCCTTTCGGCAAAGTCGGGTTTCCCGTCCCGGTAGGCCCGTTGCAGCTGCTGCACTTGCAATTTCATCGGGGTGAGCGGGTTCTTTATCTCGTGGGCGATTTGCCGTGCCATTTCGTTCCATGCCGATTCGCGTTCGGATTCGGCCAATTTCCGCGAGCTGGTTTCGAGTTCGTCCAAGAGCAGGTTGTATTGTTTCACCAAGGAGCCGATTTCATCGTTGCGTTTCCAGACCAAATGCTCGTTTTTCCGGGTGAGGCTGATTTGCGATACTTTCCGGGCTATCAGCGACAAGGGGGCGGTGATGCGCCGGGCCAGCAAATAGGAGACCAGCAGCATCAGGATGCTTAGGACGACCATTACGTTCAGGTAGGCCCCCATCAAGTGGTTCATTTCGTTGCGCCATTCGTCTTGCTGGGAAAAGTACGGGATGCAGAGGTAGCCTAAGATTTCGTTGTAGGCGTTGCGGAAAGGGGCGATGGCCATGAGGACGTGGAGGTCTCCCGCGGTCGGGAGCCGCAGCATGGAGAGATGGCTCCGGTCTTGTTCTATCTCGTTCAGGAATCCGGAGTCGAGGCTGTCGGGAATGTAGAGGTTCTCCCGTCCGGACAGGAGCTGCCCGTTTACCGAGTAGAAAAAGATTTCGCACCGGAAGAGGTCGGCAAGGTGTTCCAAATCGGCTTGCATCCGGTGCAGGACGCTATCGCTCTTTCCCTCTTGCGACAAGTCGGAAAAGGGGGTTTCGAGGTAATGGCTCTCCATTTCCGCTAATACGGCCAGGCACTGGCTTCGCAGGATTTTGGCATTTTCGTTCCGGTAGGTTTGCCTGAGGAAGACAAGGCTCAGGACGGCGAAGATGGAGAAGGTGCACAACAGCAGGAAATAGGTGCTTGCCCGGAGCCTTTGCTGGTAGGTTCCGGCCGAACCGGTGAAGTTGCGGTCGGCGAGCAGGAGGATGACCGATCCGGCAATGCCGAAGAGGAGGAAAAAGAGGGAGAAGTTGTGCAGGATTTCCCATGGGTCGGCTTGCGGGGTGCTTATGACGAGCATGCGGTTTTCCGGAAGGGGGTACGACAAGTGGCTGTACCCGTTCCATTGCCAGAATTCCGGTTCTTCGGGGTTTTCATAATGCAGGTGGAAGGGGTAGAGGAAATCCCCGTTGTGGCTCCAGAGGTCGTTTCCGGAATAGAATGCGTAGGAGTAGGAGGCCGGCAGGTGCAGCCCGCTCGAACCGGGAACATCGGAGAATTTCTTTCTTCCCATTTCCACGTTCATCTGGAGCGTGTCGTCCCCGCAAGCCACCGGCAGCCGGTAGAGATATGCGTAATATTCTATCCCGTAATCGATGACGCTTAGCCCGCTGCAGGAAGAGGGTTCCCCTTCCCGGGCTTTGAGCTCGAAGAATTCATTGCAGCCGAGCGTGTCGCCCGCTCCGAGCAGCAGCATCTCTTCTTTTTGGCAAAGGGTGAAGAAGCATTGGTAGGAAGGGAATGCCTTGTCGATGTAATGTTCTTTGAAGTATTGTTGCAGGCTGTCTCTGCAGGCGGGTTCGAACGGGGAACGGGCTAAGCGGGAAAAGGAAGTGTCTTGGGCGATATGCCTTGTTTCCTGCTCGAACCGGGCTTCGGCTTCCATGTCCCGGTTTCCGGCTATGCGCCGGGCCCATTCCGTTCGCCGCTCCTGTTCCTGCCGATGCCCGATGCGATAGACGGTTGCGGCGCAGAGCGTGCTGTAAGCAACCAGGAAGAGGACGCGCAGGAGCCATTTGCGTTTAGGTCTGGCTGTTTTCTCGAGGAGGAGGACCAAAAGCAAACCCGCGAAAAAAAGCGCCGACAGGCAAAGCACGCTTTGCGTATTGAAATTGAGGAGTTCCTGCGCTTGCAGGGGTATGTGCGGGATGTCGGGTTTCATGAGCAGGCTCAAGGCGGCTTTTCCTCTTTACGGCCGGTACGGGCCAGGCTTCCGTTTTTCCGGAAACATTTCCTTGCTGCCGGGAAGAAGGCAGGGAGGCGGCGCTCCTTGCTTTTTATTTGTCCTTGCAGCAGAATTCGGTCAGTACGCCGTGGGTGGATTTGGGATGCAGGAAGCCGATGTTGAGGCCTTCGGCTCCTTTGCGGGGGGTCTTGTCGATGAGTTGCACGCCTTTCGCGGCGGCATCGTCCAAGGCGGCCTGGGTGTCTTCCACGGCAAAGGCCACATGGTGGATCCCTTCTCCCCGTTTTTCCACGAATTTCCCGATGGGGCCTTCCGGGTCGGTCGATTCGAGCAATTCGATTTTGGTGTCGCCTAATTTGAAGAACGCCGTGCGGACTTTCTGGTCTTTGACTTCCTCGATATTGTAGCATTCCAGGCCCAAGACTTCCTCGTAGTATTTGATGGAAGCTTCGAGGTCTTTCACGGCGATGCCCAAGTGTTCGATGTGCGTTGGTTTCATGGTGTGCGGTTTTTGTTTTCTGGTTTGTAAATCGGTTTCGGGTATTCTGCCGCAGTTCTCCAGTGGCGGCTTGTCTTTGTGCTGATTTTTGTTGGGTACCCTTTGCCGCTGAACGTGCGGGAACTTGTGCAAAGGTACAACTTTTGCCAGACCCCCGGGAAGGCCCCGGCGCGTATGCGTGCGGGGGTTTGTTACCGTCCTGGCTACCGTTCCGGCGGCGGTTTCTAGATCCCGTCATGGCTCGTCATGGCTCGTCATAGCTCGTTATGGCTTGTCATGGCACGGCGGCCGGCTGCAAAGGCCGGCGGATCGTCCGGAAACGAGTGTCCGGATCCCGGCGTGGTTTCTTGTCCGGCGTGATTTCTTAAAAAGATTTTATAGTTGTTAAAATATTATAATTCTTAACAAAGATTAACTAAAAATAAAAATTTATTGGATTTTTCGAGCCTACATTTGCCGGCATTCAACCGGGATTGACGGACTGTTTCCAGTCCTTTCGTCCATCCATAGAAACATAGGCTTATGAGACGCTGCTTTATTCTTTTTTTTCTGCTTTTATCCAGTAGTTCCTTCAAACTGCCGGCGGCCGGGAACCTTTCATGGGAGAAAGTGCGGGCGTGGTTCGAGAATTTCGAGGAATACCTTTCCCGCACCGATGTGATAACGCCGGGCCAGCTGCAAAAACTTCCGGTAGGATTGCGGACCGATATCGGGAACTATTGTTACGATTTGCTCTTTACCGATGCCGTTTTCGGACCCGACCATACGGAATTATCCGTTTATCTCCGTATCAGCGGGCCGGATTGGCAAGGGGAGGAACGGGTGCTGTACTTCGGGGCGGACAAGGTCCTGATAAGCCAGCGGGGCGGTTTTATCGGAGAGGTGAAGCTGGCGCTTCTGGGCGATGTTTCCATGAAAGGCAAAGGGGATCAGTTCCATTTGCGGTTTTTAGGCCGGAAGGAAGAAGGCAGCCACGAAGCTTCGGACGACGGGCTGCCCCCCACTTATGCCATCGTCGATTGCGAGGGATTCCAGGAATTGCAGATAAGCGCGGTTTTGGAAATCGGCAACGGGGCAGCAGTTTTGGTAGAAAAAGGGGAATTGACCGAAAAGCCTTTGCGTGCCAGTTTCTTTTGCACGGCAACGGGTCTGGATGACATTTTAGTCAAGGTGGATGTTCCGGAATTCGCCATCAAGCATCTTCCCGATTGGCGTTTTTCGGCGGAGGAGGTGATGCTCGATTTCAGCCAGAGGAGGAATGTCCCCGGATTCAAGGGGTATTCCATTGGAGGACGGTCCGCATCCGGGAATCCGGCTTTTGGTGAAATCTGGCAAGGTTTGTATGCGGAAAAGATATTGCTTGGATTCCCGGACTATATCAAGAAGGCCGACGGGGCCAGGCCTTCGGTGAGGGCCGAGGATTTCTGGTGGGACGAAAGGGGATGCACGGGCTTTTTCGCTGCCTCGGATTTGCTCTGTTTGGATGAAGGAAACCTTGGAGGATGGGGCTTTTCGATAGAGGAATTTTCTTTCGATTTGAAGCAGGACAAGCTTGTAGGAGGAGGCATGGAGGGTTCGATCAACCTGCCTGTGAGCAAGCTGGATGCTTACGACTACGAATTGGGTTTCAAGGAAGACGGGACGTGGGACATGACGCTTGGCTTGGGGGAAAAGGCGCATTTCGAGTTCCTCAAGGCCCGGGAGGTGGAATTGTATGCTTCTTCTTTCTTGCGCATGGCCAAGGAAGAAGACTCGGGCTTGCTGCTGTGTGCCGATCTTTCCGGCCGGATGATGCTGAATCCCATGGCCAAGGAAAACGACCGTTTCGGATTCGCCAATCTGGAATTCCAAGGGATGCGCGTGCAGAACAAGGCTCCTTATTTCGAAGTCGATCGAGTAAGCTGGGATGATGGGTTGCAGATAGGGAATTTCCCGGTTTCCATACAAGACATCGAGATACGCGGGAAAGCGGAAGACCTCTCTTTGTCTTTCACCACGCAGGTGCATTTGGGCGATGCGTCCGATGCCCATTTCGGCGGCGAGCTCGGGTTGGAACTCCGTTCCCGTATCGAGGAGTCCGAAGGCAAGCAAAAGTGGAACTTCGAAGGCGTGGATGTGGGCCGGGTCCAGTTGGATTTTTCCAACAACTACCTCTCTTTTAGCGGAGGCGTGGATTTTGTCCGGGATCATGCTGTGTACGGGAATGGATTCCAAGGCTGGGTCGACTTCATGATCAAGCCGCTCGAAATGGGATTGCGGGCCGACCTGATGATCGGGAGCAAGCCTTCTTTCCGGTATTGGTATGCCGATCTTCTGCTCCGGCTGGGGCCTACCGGCATACCGGTGTTCCCCGGGTTCAAGATTTCCGCTTTGGGAGGAGGGGCGTACAAGCACATGGATTTGCTGTCGGCCGAAGAAGCCACTTCCGGTTCGACCGGCTTCGGGCAAGATGTGGATTTCGGGGAGACCTCTTCCGGCCTTACCTATATTCCCGACAGCACGAAGTCGTTGGGTCTGAAGGCAATGGTGGGCCTGGCGATGCAAGAGGACAAATTGTTCAATGCCGAACTCACTTTCGAAATGCTTTTCAATAGCAATGGCGGGGTTTCGCGGATCGGCTTGCAAGGGGTCGGGAAATTGATGACGCGGCAATCGCAGTCTTTGGAAAAATTCAACCAGCAGATACTGAATATGGCGAGCAAGATTCAGCCCACTTTGGAAGAGAAGCGCATGGCGGCCGCTTCCGAAGCTTCGATTACAGCCGAGGTGGGATTGGAAATGGATTTCGACAACCGTGCGTTTACCGGGAATTTCGATGCTTACATGGATTTGGGTGTCATCAAGGGGGCTGGGAGCAAAGGGCATTTAGGCACGATGGGCATGTATTTCGGAACGGAATCGTGGTACGTGAAAGTCGGGGAACCGGCGCATCCCTTAGGGGTTCAGCTGAAAGTGGGGCCGCTCAAGGCGGGTTTGGATTCCTATTTCATGACGGGGAGCCATTTGCCTGCATTCCCGGCATTGCCGGCCAATGTGGCCGGGTTATTGAACGAGCCTTATGAAAGGCCCGATCTGGAAACGCTGCACAAAGGGGCGGGCTTGGCTTTCGGATCCAGTTTGAACTTGACGACCGGAACAATCCCCATGCTGATTTTCTATGGGGCTTTTGATGCTCAAGTGGGCTTCGATTTGATGATGAAGCAGTATCCTAACAGCCTTTGCCAGGAGACAGGAACCGAGCCGGGCATCAACGGCTGGTATGCCAAAGGGCAGGCTTACGCTTACATGATGGCCGATATAGGGCTTTATCTCAAGCTGTTCGGAAAGAACCGCAATTTTTCGGTCTTGAAAGGGGAAGTGGGAGCCATGTTGCGGGCCGGTCTTCCGAATCCGGCTTCCTTTGCAGGAAGCTTGGGACTGAATGTGTCTATATTGAACGGCCTTGTCAGGGGAAAATTCAATTTGGATTTCGATTTGGGCGAACCTTGTACCATCCTTGCCCAGGAATTTGCCGACGGGGCAGATGTGATCGCTTCCACCTTGCCGGAGAAAGAGGCGGAATCCGTGGATATTTTCTCCATACCGCAGGCTTCGTTCAATTTGCCGGTGGAAGTCCCGATACGGGAGGAGTACCAGAATCAGGAGCGGGAATTGGAAATCACGCTCGACCAGTACGAACTCTGGCATGGCGGCACGCGTCTCGAAGGGAAGTTCGAATATGAGGAAGAAAACCGGGTCGTGAAGTTCATTCCGCACGATGCTTTGCCGGCCAATGCCCGTTTGGATTTCAAGCTGGCGGTAGGGGCTCGCGAAAAAAGAGGATCTTCATGGTCGGATTTGGAAGACAGCCAGGGCAACGACTATCAGGAGGAACGCATGTATTCTTTCCGTACGGGGGAAGGTCCCGATAGCATTCCATGGGAAAACGTCAAGTATTGTTATCCGGTGAAAGACCAGCAGTATTTTTTCCCGAAAGAATACCGGAAAGGATTCATTTACTTGAATCAAGGCATGGCCTACCTGCTTGCCGATCCGTCTTACCGGAAAAGGGTGCTGTTCGTTTCCGCTGCCGATTCCCTCGAAGTGGCTTTTACTTACAACCAGCAGGAGAAGCGGTTGTCTTGGTTCATGCCGGAGGATTTGGCGCTTTCCACGCAGTACGAATTGCAGGTTGTTCTGGAAGAGAAGCCGGACGGCAGCCGTCCGGTAGCCAATCCGCCGTCTTCATCGTCCGTACAGACTTCCCGGCTCGACAATGCAACGCTGTTTTCCTCCTCTTCGGGCAGCTTGCAGCAGGAGACGGTAACATTGACCGCCTCTCAGACAAAAGCCGATAAAAGCAAAGTGATACTCCGTTACGCTTTCCATACGAGCCGCTACCCGGACTTTGGCGCTAAAATGGCCGATTTGCGGCTCTTGGAAACCTACCGGACTCCGGTAATTTACCAGGATGCGGATGGCCATGCTTATGTAACCGATCCCGATGTGCATTACCTTCAAGCCGACATGCAGGCAGGGGAGCCTTTCTGCAGGGATGAGAAGGAAGGAAGCCGTTATACGGCGGGCAAGGCATTGGTGCAGGTAACGGCCGATCTCGGGAACGAGCCCTATTACCAAGAAGATATTTATCCGCTTGTTTACAAAGAATACCCTTATGGGGGAATGGTTCGATTCGAACGGGAGCCGGGGCAGGATCTGGTGCCGGATTGGGCGGTCTACCCGTCCGCGTTCCAGGGACAGAGCCAAGGCCGCATGCCGTTCCCTTGGATTTACAGCTTGCCGATCCAGTACAAGGAGGATTTCCATGCGGTGCTGACATCGGTGGCGGAGAAAGCGCTTTGGACCAATCCGTATTACTATTCTTGGTTGGGCAAGCATTTCAAGCCTATCCGGGACGGGGCCTATCCGGTATTTCTCCGTTACGTGCTGCCCGATGGGACCGTGACATCCCAGCGCAGGCTGGTGTTTGAGAACTATTGACAGGGCAGGAGTGAAAAAGAGCCGGAACAAGGAGATAGGACAAGCATGGCCGGACGTGCTGGATGGCCGCTTGTACAGGGATTCCGAACTGGCAAACTTGGGTCAGGCCGGGGCTTCGTTCGGCTTCGGCCGGCCTATCGTTGAAAAATAGCAAACATGATACGTGAAATGCAATACGAAAAAATGAAAGGATCCTGTGCGATGGAATCATCGGGATGTTTGGAAAATTTTTATTCGGAAACCGGTTTCAAGGATGATCGCATGAATAGGCGCAAGCGCGGTTCGGTGCTGCTTCGCGAGGCGGGACGGTTTTTGAGCGGGTTGGTGCTCTTCCTTTTCGGTTGCTTGCAGGTGCAGGCAGGGGCAGATAGTTTGTCTTCCGTTGCGGTTGGCGGGCGGGACAATGCTTTGCATTTGGTGGGCGAGTATGCGGAAGGGAAAGTGTATCTCCGCTGGGCGGCTGCTTCTTACCCGATCTGGCAGCATGTCCTGGAAGAAGGAGTGGTGTTGGAGCGGTTCGAATTCGATGGCCGGGAATTGGAGGCTTTCTCTTTGCGGGGCGACACGATGCCCGCGAAGATTCCCTATCCGGAAAGGAAAGAGATACCCCTGCTCCCTTTTCTGGCGCAGGATACGGCAAGGCTTTCCCTGCTTGCCCGGGAAAATTCCTATGCCGCTCTTTTGGGGGAAGCCGTTTATGCGCCGGTCTTGCATTTCGGGTTCGGGAATGCAGTCCCCATGTCCGGATGGGCTTCGATCAAGGCCAAGATGGAGCAAGAAGCGGTACGGTTCGTTTTGGCGAACTTGGCCTACGACCGCTCTTTTCCTGTGGCGTGCTTGGGCGGGATGGGTTATGTCGACAGCCAGTTGAAAGAAGGCAATTATTACTTGTACAGGCTTTCTTTGCGGGGAAAACCCGATTCGGGGAAGGATTGGAACGACACGGCGGTTTTCTTTACGCGGCAAGAACCCCTTTTGCAGGCCAGCGCCATGCCGGTTCGCGATTTGAAGGTGGAGTTCGGCGACCGTTCCGCCCGGCTGCTTTGGCCAGGTTACGAGAAAGGTTTTCCTTGCGCGGGTTATTTTATTGAAAGGGCGCGGGCCAAAGGGGCTGGCGCAGGTAAATTCGAAAGGCTGAACCAGGAACCGTATTCCGATTTTGTTCAAAATGCGGGGCGTTGGCTATCTTATACCGATAGCTTGCCCGAAAACGGGACTGCTTACCGGTACCGCGTGCTGGCGTTGGATTTGTTCGGGAAAGAGCGGCTGGTAGCTGTAAGCCCGGAGGGAGAAGGCAAGGAAAGGCTGGAGTCTTGCGCGCGCATCGATTCCTTGACCGAAGACAGGCGGTTTTTCCATTTGCATTGGTCCTTTCCTCAAGCGGAACAGGATTTGGTGGAAAGTTTTTCATTGCATTCCCTGCCCAGGCCATCCGATACGCTTCCGGAAGAATCGCTTTTGGCTTCCGCCTCGTCCAAGGCGCGTTCCTGCCGGATTTCGAAAGAGGCGTTTCCGCTTTCAGGCTACCTTTATGTGGTGGCGCACGGGAAATCCGGAAAAGACAAGGTTTCCTTGCCGTTTTTCCATCAGCAGGCAGACAGCATTCCTCCTTCGGTTCCTTCAGGCTTGAAAGGGGAGGTGGATAGCGCCGCATCGCTCCGGTTAGTGTGGAATCCTGTGCCTGAACAGGATTGTGCCGGATACAGGGTGTTTTTCCGGATAGGGCCGGACAGCGAACCTGTTCAGCTCACCAAGGGCCCGCTGGCCGATACGGTGTTTTTCGATACGCTTTCCCGGATAACCTGCCAGGAATTCCAGTATGCGGTGTGTTCCGAAGACCGGAGAGGGAACCGTTCGGATTTCAGCAACTGGATAAATGTGGACAATGGAAGGCCTCGGAAACCAGTGCCTCCGGTGTTCCTTTTCGATTGCCCGGCCGATGCCCGGCAAGTGGAACTGCGTTGGCAAAACAGCCCCTCTGATTTTGTGCAGGGACAAGCCTTGCTATACAAAGTGGACAGTTCTTCCTGGATCCCGGTCAAGGATTTCGTGCGTTCTTTGCCCGGGGAAGAATTGCCGGATTCCCATGTTTTCCGCTTTCCGCCATCGGATTACGACCGGAAATACATGTTCCGCTTGCTGGCCTATGGCTCCGATCGCGATTCCGATACGGCCTATTCCCCTTTCCCTTTTACGGTTTTCCAGTTTGCCGATGTGAAAGTTCCCGCCCCTATGCTTCTGGCCGATCGGGAGAACCGTTTCGTGCATGTGCAATGGAGGTTCCCGCGCAGAGGGGATGTGGAAAGGGTTTGCATTTTCCGGCAAAAGGAGGAGGACAAATTGCTTCTCCTCTCCTGCATAGGGAAGGAAGAGGCGCGAGAAGGGTATTATGTGGATGCCTCGGTGGAGATGAACATGCGTTATGTCTATCGGATCCAGATGGTTTTCGGGGACGGTACTTGGTCTGAAGTGTCGGCTCCGGCCTCCGTGGAGTATTGAACCTGACGATAGGCTTCGCCTCGGCAAAGTCCAAGCGGGGCTTGGCCTTTGCGCTCGGCTTGCGCTATCTTTGTGACATCAAGGAGGGGGCGAGTGTTGTTCCTTGGGCCTCGATCGGCTGTTCGCGGATGCGATCCGCGAGAGGCGAGGCGTTTTCCGGGAATTGTCCAATTCCCGGAAGTTATCCAATGTGTTTTGCCATGTCCGATATTCAGAGAAGCAAGGACCCGGAAAGCCGGCTGGCTTTTGAAGTCGTGGAAACCACGGGCTGCAATCTCTTTCTTACCGGAAGGGCCGGGACGGGAAAGACGACTTTCTTGAAGGAATTGAAATCCCGTGCCATGAAAAGGATGGTTGTCTTGGCCCCTACGGGAATCGCCGCGATCCAAGCCGGAGGAAGCACGGTTCATTCGTTTTTTCAATTGCCTTTCGGCTTGTATCTCCCCGGCTACCGGCGCACGAACAAGTTCCGCATCGGGTCGGAGAAAATAGAGTTGATGCGCAATCTCGATTTGCTGGTTATCGACGAGGCGAGCATGCTCAGGGCCGACATCCTCGATGAAATAAGCGGCGTGCTGCAGCGTTACAGGGGAAACACGGATGCTTTTGGCGGCGTGCAGTTGCTTTTGATTGGCGACCTGCAGCAGTTGCCGCCCATCGTGAAAGAAGAGGAGTGGGCGGAAATGAAAGCCTATTACCCGTCTCCGTATTTTTTCGATAGCCGGGAATTAAGACGGGCCGGATTCTTTACGCTGGAACTCAAGACGGTGTACCGGCAGTCCGATCCGGTTTTTATCCGTTTGCTGGAAAAAATCAGGAAACGGGAACTCGACCAGGCTTCCATCGATTTGCTTTCATCCCGATTCCGGCCAGGATTTTCCCCTTCTCCGACCGATGGTTATGTGACGTTGACAACGCATAATTGGCAGAGCAATGCTATCAATCAGGAAAGGCTTGCGGCGTTGCCGGGACGGGAAGTGTCGTACCAGGCGGAAATCACGGGCGATTTTCCGGAAACATCTTTCCCGACCTGGCGCCAGCTCCGGTTCAAGCCCGGAGCCCAAGTCATGTTCGTCAAGAACGACTCCAGCCCGGAAAAGCGTTACTACAACGGGAAAATAGGGGTTCTGAAGGCATGCTTGCCTCAAAAGGTTGTTGTGGACAGCCAAGGGGAAGAAATCGAGGTCGGCATCGAAGAATGGGAAAACGTGCGGTACCGGATAGACGAACGTACAAGGGAAATCAAGGAGGAAATAGAAGGCGTTTTTTGCCAGATTCCGCTGAGGTTGGCTTGGGCGATCACGATACACAAGAGCCAAGGCCTTACGTTCGATAAAGTGGTGGTCGATGCAGGGAAAGCATTTGCCCATGGGCAGGTTTACGTGGCTTTGAGCCGTTGCCGGAGCTTGGAGGGGCTTGTATTGCGGTCGCCGTTGGCAAAGGAAGCCTTGGTTCCCGATCCGTTGCTGGAAGATTTCTGCCGGGACGGACAGTGCCGGATAGTCGAAGAGGATCTGCCGCGCTTTCAGGCAGGATATGTTTCCGATATGATTGCCAAGCAGTTCGATTTCTCGTTGCTGTGGCAATTGTTGGATTCCTTGCTCGATTTCTCGAGCAAGGTGTTCGCCTCTCTTTACCGGCGTTTGCAGGAAGATGTGTGCCAAGTCCACGCTCGTTTCGATTCGGAAGTCCTTCAAGTGTCCGCCCGTTTTGGAAAAGAGCTGCGGGCTTTGCAATCGGCCCCTAAGGAAAGGCTTGATGAGCGTTGTTGCAAGGCTGCTGTCTATTTTTCAGGCAAACTGGATGAATGGGTGAGGCCGTTGCTGCCGCGTTTGGGGGTGGAAATAGACAATCGGCTTCAAGAAAAAAACCTTTCCCGCCTGCGGAAAAGACTTTCGGCCGAATATGCGGAAAAGCAAGCCACGCTCCGAGCGGTCGTGGAAGGCCGGGGTTTCGATTTGTACCGGTTCCTGCAGGCGAGAACGTCTTCGTTTGCGGGGATGGAAGCGGCGGGGAATCCCGGGGGAAGCCCGGATTCGAAAAGATTGAAAGGTTCGAAAGAATCGAAAGATATGCCTGTTCCGGAATATTCGGCAGGCACGGGAAGCCCATCGGGCTCGAAACAGCTATCAGGCCGGAGGTCTCCGTCCGTACCGGTACATGTTTCGAAGCCTGGATGCGCATCGGATCCGGAACTTCCGGAAACGGCGCTCTCCGAATCCCTGTTGGCGAGGAGGCTCAAAGCGTGGCGCTTGCAACAGGCAAGACAGGAAGGCAAGCCGGCATTTTGTGTTTTGACCCAGAAAAGCTTGTTGGGAATTGCGGCCCGCTGGCCGGCTTCCGAAGCGGAATTGCTTGCGGTGAAAGGGGTAGGGCTCGCCACGGTGGCCCGGTACGGGGCCGGGATATTGGGTATCGTGGCGGAGTGCAAAGCGGAACATGCGGATGGTTCGGCCGGTTCAGCTAAACTAGCTGAACCGGCCGGACTGTCTGGACCCGATGATGTGGGGGTGACTGTTCCGGCCTTGGCCGATAGATAGCGCGCTTGCCGTCATTCGGGAGGAGGCCTTGGCCCGTCATTGCCCCGCGGCGTTTCGGTCATGGATGCGGTTCGTCAGAGAGTCGCCGGCGCGCTGCCTTGGCTTTATTATCCCGGTTTTCAGTCGATAATAGGGAAGCCATCCGTTTGCCAGGAGGCCAACCGGATGGAATCGGTGCCGGGAATGCTGTCGGCAAAAATCAGGAAAGCTTCATACCGGCCGGGATGGCGTCCAAGGAAAGCTTGCGAGGAGTCTACGCCCCAGACCATGCAGGCGGTGGCTATCGCATCGGCTTCCCAGCATTCTTCGCAAAGAATCGTGGCGCTAAGCAGGTTGTTGCGGGCAGGTTCCCCGTTCCGGGGATCGATGGTGTGGGAATACCTTTTCCCGCCTTCTTCGAAATATTTCCGGTAATTTCCCGAAGTTACCAGCGATTTGTCTTTCAGGTGCATCTTTTTGTAAAGCATTCGTTCCGCATCGGCTGTGCGGGCCGGTTTTTCGATGCCGACGACCCACGGGCTTCCATCGGGCTTTTCTCCTTTGGCGCATATTTCGCCGCCGACATCCACTAAATAGGCATCGATGCCCCGGCTTTCGAGGAAACGGGCAACGATGCCGGCCGAGTACCCTTGGGCTATGGCGTTGAAATCGAGCTGCAGCAGGGGATGATCCTTTTCAATCTTACCCCCTTGAAGCCGGACTTTCTTCCAGCCTACGTATTGCAGGATTTCCTTCCGTTCTTTTTCCGGCAAATTGCCTGTTGCCGGTGTCGTGTCCTGGCTTTTGCTGAATCCGTAGCGTTTTACCAAGGGGGAAACCGTTATGTCGAACACGCCGTTGGTGCGTTGCGCGATCCATTGGGATTTTTGGAACAGGTCTTGGAACATGGCGCTGGCTTCGAAATCCTCGTTCCGGTTCACGCGGCATATTTCCGAACTGTCGTTCCACAAGGACGCGCACAGGTCGAAAGCCGATAAGAGAGAGTCGATGCCGGATTGCAGGTTTTCGGCAGCTGTCGAGCCTTTCGCAGGCGCGAAGTAGCTAACGGCGTAGTACGAGCCTTGCGCGAATCCGATGATTTTCTGCAAGCGGGCTTCTTTCCGGCATGCCGTGCTGGCAAGCAGCAGAAAGGCAAGCAGGCAGGCGATCGGCAGGGGAAGCAGGCGTTTTTTCATCATGGGGACGTTCAATTTTGGCGGTTTATTGAAATTCAGGAGAAAGTTCGAGAGCAAGCTCGGGAGAAAAGGCGGAAGGGAAGCGCATTGCCTCGGAAAGCCTTCCTGCAGGCGATGCGTCCGGGTTCGAGCAGCTCCTCGATCGCGGCTTCCGGGATGTTGCAGTTTTTCATCGACGGGCAACCAGCTGGGCTCAATCGTTTTCCCAGTCCGTGAAAGAGGTGGCGGTTTCGTACAATCGGATCTTTTTGAGCCGGATGTCCGGCGGCAGCAGTTCGGAAAGCCGGCGGGCAAAATCCAGCACCATGTTCTCGCTGGTGGGCTGGAACGGCATGCAGGCTACTTTTCGATAATTCTTCCGCAAATGTCCTATCAGGACAGGGTCGGTATCGCGGTTCAGGATCAAGGCATGATCGAGCGGTTCTATGATGGCTTGGTGCACAATGCGCTTCAGGTCGGAAAAATCCATCAGCATCCCGGTTTTGGGATCGGCCGCTTCGCTTTTCAGCACGAATCCGGGGCTTGCTGGCAAAGCCGGTTTGCAGACGGTGACTTCCAGCCGGTAGGAATGCCCGTGCAGGTTGGCGCAAAGCCCGTCGTACCCGAGCAGGGCATGCGCGGCTTCATAGGTGAAAACCTTTGTGATACTCAATTGAGGCATGGCGAAAAAGCGCTAAGTTCTTTTGAACCGGGGTTTCCTTTTGCCGGCAATGGGCTTTCCCGGAACAGCCACCAGGCTGGTTCAGGCACTGAGATGTTCCACCAAAATCCGGATACCGATCCCGATCAGGACCAGCCCGCCTACGAGGTTGATGGTCCTGAGGGAAACCTGCTTTACCTGCTTGTGCGTGAGATAACCGAGGAAAACGCCGGCTATGCTTATGAGAAGAACCGCCAAGGGCACGCTCAGGCACACGGCGGATAGCGATACTTGCAGCATCTTCAAGCTTATGCCCACGGCAAAAGCATCAATGCTCACCGCCAAGGCCAGCAACAGGAGCGATTTCCAGTGGAACATGGCATGGACTTTGAGGTCGGTTTCCTTGTTGTTGAAACCTTCTATGATGTTCTTCAAGCCGATTGCAGCCAAGAGGGCAAAGGCGAACCAATGGTCGAAGCGCGCCACGATGGAACTCATGCCCCAGCCGAGGAACCAGCCCAGCACGATCATCACGATATGGAAGACCGCAAAGACAAGGCCTGCTTGCACGGCGCCCCATCCTAAAGAAGGGAACGGGTCTTTTTCTCCGGCCTTCAGGGCTTTTTTGAAAGCGGAACGTTGCATCCCGAAAATGAAACAGACCGTGAAACAGTCCAAGGAAAGGGCAATCGACAGCAGGATCAGGGAGAGCAGGCTCATAGGGCTCGGTTTTGCAGGATTCTCATCGGGCCTTCAATATTTTGTTCTGGAACCCGTTCAAGGTTTCCAGGACATTGCTGCGCACGTGGATGAAATGTTCAACGCCCAAAGCCCGGAAAGGAGCTTCGTCGGCAGCCAGGCCGGCATAGACCACGCATGTTTTCCCTTTGAGCAAAGGACAGGCTTGGGCTGCCAGTTGGGGGTATTCTTCATCGCTGCTGCAGAGCACGGTGATTTCCGCTCCGCTTTCTATGGCGGCCCGGGCCCCTTGTTCCCCGCTTTCGAATCCGGGGTTGTCGATAATCTCGTATCCCAGGCAACCGAAAAAATTCGTGGCGAATCCGGCCCGGGCTTTGCGCATGGCTAAGTTCCCGTAAGTAAGGAGGAATACCTTGGGGCGTTTCCCGTTGTTTTCCGCCGCATGCCTTTCTGTCTGCAACCTTAGTTCTTCGAAAGCTTCCGCGCCCCGGTACGGGCGGATGGATAGGTCATTGCCCCGCTCTTCCTTCAAGGGACGTTCCAGATTTCCGGATTCCTGCTCGTTGAGGTTGGGGTATTGGTTCACGCCGGTAAGGACCGATTTGCGGCGGGAAAGCTCCTCGTCCCGCTGGCGGGCGCACCGGGCAATTTCTTCCTGAATCCGGCCTTTCTCCATGCAGGAAACGAATCCGCCCGCATTTTCAATTTCCAAAAAGAGGTTCCAAGCGGTTTCGGATAAACGGGCGGTGAGATTTTCAATATAGTACGAACCGGCCGCCGGGTCTACGATGCGGTTGAAGAAGGATTCTTCTTTCAGCAGGATCTGCTGGTTGCGGGCAATGCGGGCCGAGAAATCATCGCTTTCCCGCAAAGCGTTCGAAAAGTCGTTCACGTGGATGGAATCGGCTCCTCCGATGGCGGCGCTCATGGCTTCGGTAGTACTGCGGAGCATGTTCACGTAAGGGTCGTAGACGGTTTGGTTCCAAGTGGAGGATTCGGCGTGGATGAAAGGGACTTTGCTGTTTTCATCTTCCGGGCGGAAGCCTTCGATCATATAGGCCCAGAGCATCCGGGCGGCCCGGAGCTTGGCTATTTCCATGAAGTAATTGGAACCGATGGCCAATTGCAATGTGGTTCGCTTGCAGAGGGAAGCGATGCCGATGCCCCGGTCGGTGAGGGCCGAGAAGTATTCGCAGGCCCAGCTTAGCGAGAAGGCTATTTCCTGCACGTTGAATCCGCCCGCGTTGTGCAAGAGGGAAGCGTGGATGGAAAGCAGGCGGAAACGGGGCAGGCGTTCGGAGAATTTGTGGAAAAGGGTTGCCGCCTCGTCCATGCTTTCGGAAAAAGGCTTTGCGGACCGGCCTTCTTTCAAGGAATCCCCGATGGGATCGAAACCGATGGAGCCGTAGACGGCTTGCGCCTCTATGCCGTGTTTTTCCAAATAGGCCGCAAATAGCTCCAATGTCTTTTCCCAAGAAGAACTGCAAAGGAAATGGATTCCGGTGTGGGTTACATCGATTCCTTGCAGCAAAGCCTCCATCTGTTCCAGGCTTTCGGCTTCGCGGCAGCACAGCCCTACCGATTCGGCCCCTTTGGCAGCAGCTTCGCGTGCCAAGGCATTGCATCGGCTTATGTCGGAAACGAGGAAGTCCTGGCGGATTTCCCAATCGTTGTCTTCCGTTTTCATGCCCCGCACATAAGGGAACTGGCCGGGTTCGGCATTGGTGAAGCTTATGTTTTCGAGGTCTTGGGCGCGGTAAAACGGATTGACGGGAAACCCTTCGGGAGTTTTCCAGACCAATTTTTTGTTGAAGTCGGCCCCTTTAAGGTCTTTGGTGATGGTTTCCATCCATTCTTCGGTGGAAACAGGGGGAAACTCGGAAAATAACCTCTCTTTTTCTTGGCTCATGATCCACGTTTTTTTGCATCCGACCGGAAACGCGAAAGGAAACCTTGGATGCATGTTCAGGGAAAGCAAGCGCAAAATTACGTTTTTTCAATGATACCGTGATACCGTGCGAATCCGGTTGCAAGGGCAGAGGGGTTCGAACCGAGTTCGAATCCCGCGGTGGAAGAGGAAGGCTTGCGGAATCATGGTTGCGGCTGCGATGCGGGCAATCTCATGCCTGGACGCAGGCATCCTGTTCCCTCTTCGAAAGAGCGGCTGCAATATGGGCAGGCTAACCGTTGCGGGTGGCCCGGCCGCGCGGGGAAACGGGCTTGCGTTCGCCCGGGTTGGAAGCTTCTTCGCATTTGCGGTTGGACGCTTGGATGAATTCCAGGATTTCGTCTTTCCCTATTCCCGTTTGGGCGGAAGATACGATGAAAGGCGGCAAGGGGTCCCATTCTTCCGACAAGGCCTTTTGGATCGCTTGCAGCGAAAGAGCCACGGCACGGTCTCCTATCTTGTCGGCTTTTGTCCCGATGAGGCAAAGGGGAACGCTGTTTTCGCCCAGGAAGCGGATAAAGTCCAGGTCGAGCTTCTGGGGCGGGATCCGGAGGTCGACCAAGACAAACACGCATGCCAGATTAGGCCTTTTCAGCAGGTAATCCCGCGTCATGGTTTTCCACTTTTCCCGTTGTTTTTTCGTGATTCGGGCATACCCGTACCCGGGCAGGTCGGCCATGTACCAGCTGTTGTCTATGCGGAAATGCACAATGGCTTGGGTTTTCCCCGGGGTCGAGGAGGTCTTGGCTAAGGAAGAGTTATTGCAGAGCCGGTTTATGAGCGAGGATTTCCCCACGTTCGAACGCCCCACGAACGCGTATTCGGGCAAATTCGCTTCCGGGCATTTCCGGTAGTCGGTGCAACACGACAGGAATTCGGCTTTCTTGATGTCCATTCGAGATGTTTTTGGAGGTTCGAGGTCTCCGGGAAACGGGCTTTCCCTTTACCGGAGGGAAAGATTTATTTGAGGAGGGAAGGCATCGTGGCGTTCCTCGAAGCCGCCGCAGCTGCCGGGATGTCGGTTGCCGTCCATGCAGCTGTTCCCCGCCCGCCAAGCCCTTGGAACCTTTTCGGGAAGCGATGCCGCTTTTCCGGGGCAACCTTTACGTAAGGTGTTCCTCCGATTTCCGTTGGTTGACCTTCTTTATTTTTCTTTCGGGACGCGCACGTCCTGGAGGCGTTGCGGTATATGGCGTTCTTTTTTTGTGGGGTAGATCTCGTCTACGCGGATCAGGATCCCGGTTTCTTCCACGCCTCCGAAATGGGGGTTCACGCAAGTTCCGAAACTCCTCATTTCCGGGGAAAGCTTGATGTAGGAATTGAACAAGGGCGGGATGTTTTCGCCTAATTCGCGTATGCGTTTGTTGGCTACCTTGTAGGCTTCTTCCGCGTCCAGCCCGGCATACAGGCTTTCGAGCCTCGCTTCCGGGGTCTCCATCCGGATGGGGTCGAGCGGGATGACCAAGCCGTCGGGATCCTTGTGGTATCGGGAAACATAGTAGAGCAGGGTGTCGCGCGCCTCCTTGTTGTAGGAAGTGTACATGGTGACCTTTCCGAAGAAGTAGTTCATCCAGCTGCGGTTGGCCGCTACCAATCCCCCTAAGCCATCCCAGAGGTTGTCGAGGGAAAAGACGCCCCTGCGGGAAGACTGGTATGCCGGCTGGACGAACGACCGGCCTAATTCGATGGTCTGCGGCAGGTATTCATCGATGAACCGTTTCGAAAAACGGAAAATCTCGGTAGTGGAAAGATTGGGTTCCCCGTTCGGGGCGAAACTTGCCTGGTTCCCTTCGATAAAGCGGTAGCCGCCTATGATTTCTTCGTCTTCCGGATCCCAGACTACCAGTTGTTTATAAGGATTGGGCATCGTATCGAACTCGTCGATGTCGGCGCTTTTCCCCGTGCCGCCCCCGCCAAGCCGGAAGGCTTCTTCGCGCAAGCGGCCCAGTTCCAGCATCACGTTCGGGGAGTCGTGGGCGGTGACCACATAGACCAGCCGATTCCCGAAGTTGGTGTACCGGAGGAACTTTTCCTGGGTGAGTTCGTCTTTTATTTTTTCCCTTTCTACGGGAGGGATGATTTCCTGCATGGGTTTCAATTCTGCGTGAAGTCTGCCTCGGGGTTGCCGGCGAGTTTGTAAACGTGTTCCCTTACCAGTGCGGCCCATTCCTTGTCTGTGCGGGACCGGTCGAATGTTTCGTAAGGGATAGGTTTGCCCAAAGTTAAGCAAATCTTCTGATTCCTGAGTTTGAACATTTCATTGACTAGGAATAGTTGCTCTATGTTCGCCTTGATTCCCAATTTGTTGCGAAGCCGGGCCAAGTTGTAGAAAAAATTGGAGTTTTTTCCCGAAATATGTACCGGGACAATGTCTCGGCCCGAATTCCGGGCTTGGGTGATGAAAGTTTTTTTCCATTCGGTGTCGGCAATCACGCCTTTTTTTTGTTTGCGGGAACAGAGCCCGGCCGGGAAGTACAGCAAAGTGCTGGGGCCGCGGAAGGCTTCGTCCAGGGCCCGCCTGTTTTCGGTGTTTTTGCGGAGCTTGCTGATGGGCAGGAAGACGGGTTGGAGAGGCGGCAGGGCAAGGAGCATGTCGTTGACCGGGAAAAGCAGGTCTTTCCGGATTTTCCCTATCTGGCTGATGAACGCCATGCCGTCGAGCCCGCCTAACGGATGGTTGGCGCAAAGCAGGTAACGGCCGTCTGCCTGCAGGTTCTTTTCCCCGCGGAGGCTCGTTTGGCATCCGAAGTCCTCAAGGATGGCCGTGGCGAAATCGATGCCGGTCTTGTCCCTTTCTTTGTACAGGAAATGATTCACTTCTTTTTCATGCAGGATTTTCCGGAGCAGCGGAAAAAGGAATCCCGGCATTTTCCGGTACAGGGCCGGGGCCTTTTCCTTGATGACTTCCTGCAAGTCGATAGTCCTTTCTGTGATCGTGAAAGCGAGCATGGCGTCTTGTTGTTTCCGTTCCCTTTTCGGGGAATCAAAACGTAAAAATAATTTTTTTTGGTTTTCCGGATGCCTATTCTCTTTCCGAAATGTTTTTGCGCGGCTGCGGCGATTGGCCGTTTTCGCCGTTGTGCCTCCGATTTTCTTGGACTGCACTGTTTCCCGGCAGGGTTGCTTGCTCGCGCTTGTTTTCGTTTTCCTGCCTTTTTTGTCTTTCCTGTCTTTTCTCCGCGCTTTCGTTCTTTCCTTATTTTTCCCGTCCCCCCTTGCCGTTCCGGGACTCCCCGCCAGGGTTATGAACGATTCAACAAAAAATTGTTGATAACCTTCGGTTTTTGCAAAAACATTAATATTTGATTGTCAGTCAATTGCATGGATGTCTAAGGTTTTACTGGGATTTTTTGGGACCTAATGGGAAAAATATTAACAAAATGGGATTTTTCGGATTTTTCTCTGTAATTTTGAACCGTCCCAAGCAGGCGTTTCCTCGGAAGCCGGTTCCGCCCTAAAGGCTTGGGTCTTTGGCTTATGGCTATTTTGGTTGGAAAAGAGTTCTGCAAGGTCGATCCCGCAGGCCGCTTCAAGTTCCCGGCGGTCCTGAAAAAGGCCCTTTCGGGGGTTGCGGGCGCGGGTTTTGTCCTTAAGGAGAGCATTTTCGACCCCTGCCTGGAGCTTTTTCCCCGTGCTGAATTCGAGCGGGAGATCGAGACCAAGGTGGCCAAATTGAACCATTACAATCCCCAGGACAGGCTCCTTATCCGCAAGTTGTCGGAGGGCAACCCGGTAGAACTGGATAGCAACGACCGGATTCTGATTCCGGCCGAATTGAAGAAAGCGAAGCATATCGACAAGGAAATCGTATTGATTTCGAAGATCAATATCATTGAGATATGGGATGTGGCCACCTACGAGGAAATGAATGCGATGGAAGTTGATTTTGCCCGGATGGCCGCCGAACGCTTGGGCCAGATCGATTCGGAGGATAAACTTTAGGAGGAGCCGGCATGCCGATCGATTATCACGAACCTGTCATGTTGCAGGAGGCTTTGCAAGGTCTCGATATCCGGAAGGACGGCACGTATGTCGATGCGACTTTCGGAGGGGGCGGTCATGCGCGCGGGATTCTTTCCTGCTTGGGGGACGAGGGGCGGTTGGTAGCGTTCGATCAGGATCCCGATGCGGTAGAGCGGGCTTCGGGCCTTCCCGAATTTGCCGGGGCCGGTTCCCGTTTCGTTCTTGTGGGCGATAATTTCTGCCATTTGAAAAATCATCTCCGGTTCCGGCATGCGCTTCCCGTAGACGGGATTTTGGCCGATTTGGGGGTTTCCTCCCATCAGTTCGACGTGCCTTCAAGAGGGTTCTCCATCCGTTCGCACGGGCCTTTGGACATGCGGATGAACGGCAAGGAGGGGGCCATGACCGCAGCGGAGGTCCTTAATACCTATCCGGAAGAACGTTTGCGCGATGTCTTTTCCCGTTATGGGGAAATCCCTTCGGCGGGGAGGCTGGCTTCGGCTGTGGTCAAGGCCCGGGAAAATTCCCCCTTTGCTTATACGGACCAGGCGGTGCTTTTTTTTACGCCTTTCGCCATGCGGGGAAGGGAAAACAAGTTTCTGGCCATGGTTTTCCAGGCTTTGCGCATCGAGGTGAACAAGGAACTGGAAAATTTGGAGGCGTTGCTTTTGCAGAGTTTGGAGGTCTTGAGGCCGGGAGGGCGTTTGGTGGTGATTTCATACCATTCGCTCGAAGACAGGATGGTGAAGAATTTCATGCGTTCGGGCAAAATTGACGGCGAGGCGGAAAAGGACTTCTACGGCAATAACCTTTCACCCATGGAGCCGGTGGTGCGGAAGGCGGTGCAGCCGTCTGAGGCGGAGATTGCGCGGAACCCGCGGGCTCGTAGCGCCAAGCTCAGGATTGCGCGGAAAACGGTTGGAGGGGATTAGCCATGGGAAAGAACAAAATCCGGCCTAAGCCCTTGGATCCGGAACCGGAACCGGAACTGGCTTCGCTTTTTTCGGGAAAGCCCCTTCCGGAAGAACGGGTCAAGGAGGCCAAGCCTTCGCCCGAGGAGGAAGCCCGGAAAGAACGCCGGCGGAAGGCTCGGGCGAAATTCCTTGCGGCCTTGGATGGTTCGGTGCTGTTCGACAAAGGGATACAGGCCTATTGGGGGCAGATATTGTTTGTGTTTTTCCTGGCATTGCTGCTTATCAGCGGCAACTACCTCACCGAAGCGGTGGTCAGGGAAAGCGCGGGCATAAAAGACCAGCTTCAGGATTTGCACTTCCGGCAGATTTCGAGCAAGGCCGAATGGATGCGCCTTAGCCGGCAGTCTTCCGTGGCGCGCCTGTTAGACAGCACGGGCGTGAAAGAGTCGGTGGTGCCGCCGTATGTGATACGTTACACGCCGGAGATGAAGAAGGAGGCCAAGGAGGAAGCGGGAAGGCGGAGCAAAAACAGGAAAAGGTAGCGGGCGGGGAGGGCCCTCTTGCCCGTGCGGCCGGCAGGGAGGGGCTGTGATGGATTGGAAAGGATTTAGCTTTCGCGGCTAATCAGGATAAATGAATCGCCAAGGCAAAAAGATGGCAGCAAAAGGAGAAGGGAAAAACCTGAAGACGGGATTCTGGTGGAAGGTGTACCTCGTGTACTTCTTCTTCGTGGTTTTTGCCATCGCGGTCGTGGTGCGCATGTGCCAGGTGATTTTTGTGGAAGGGGAGCATTGGCTTTCGCTTTCCCGGAGCCAGAGTCTCCGCTACGAGGAGACGGAAGCGGCAAGGGGAAACATCTATTCGGCCGACAGCTCCCTTCTGGCCGTTTCGGTGCCGATTTTCACCGTCCGGATGGATTTGCATCCGGATGTGGTCTGCAACGACACGTTCTATAAATATCTCCGGCCTTTGTGCGACAGCATGAGCCGGATGTACCCTTCCAAGAGCAGCGAGGCTTACCGGCAGTTCTTCCTGAAGGCCCGCCGGGAAAGGAAACGCAATATTCTTGTGAAACGGAATGTGACTTATGCGGAATTGGCCCGGTTGCGGGGTTTCCCTCTGTTCGAGAAAGGGCAGTTCAGGGGAGGGTTCATTGTGGAGGAGAAAGAGCGGAGAAGTCTCCCGAACGGTTATCTGGCAGCCCGCACCATAGGCTATTACAATCCGGAAAGCAAGTATGGTGTCGGGCTTGAACGGGCTTATAACAAGGAATTGCAAGGCGTGAACGGCCGCAGGCTTACCCAGAAAGTGACCAATGGAGTTTGGCGGCCCGTGTACAGCGCCGATGAGGTGAAACCTGAAAACGGGCACGATATTGTCACTACCATAGACATTCGGATTCAAGACGTGGCCGAAGCCGCTTTGCAGGAGTGCATGGAGTTGAACCAGGCCCAGCATGGTTGCGTCGTGCTGATGGAAGTCGAGACAGGGAAAGTGGTGGCGATTGCCAACCTTGCACGGCAGGAGGACGGGCGGTATGCCGAAGTCATGAATTACGCGGTGGGAGAGGCGGTCGAACCGGGTTCGACCTTCAAGCTGGCTTCGGCCATCGCTATTCTGGAAGAAGGAAGGAACGGGCAAGCGGACACCTCGACCAAAGTGCCGACGGGAAGGTTGAAATATTACAACCGGTGGATGAACGACTCCCACAAGGAAGGCTGGGGGGAAGTGAGCTTCCAGGAGGCTTTCGAGAAGTCGTCGAACGTGGGGATTTCGTATTTGGCCAACGAGGTTTTCCACAAGAAGCAGGACCGGTTTGTGGACTATTTGCGCAAGATGCACTTGGACAAGCCTCTGGGAATAGAGATAGCCGGGGAGGGACAGCCCTATGTGAAGGACCCTTCCGACAAGACGTGGTCCGGGGTAAGCCTTCCTTGGATTTCGATAGGCTATGAAGTCAAGGTTACGCCTTTGCAGATATTGTGCCTCTACAATGCCGTGGCCAATGACGGAAAGATGATGAAGCCTCTTTTTGTGAGCCAGGTGCGGAAAGGCGGGGAAATCGTGAAGGAATTTTCGCCCCAGGTGCTGGTAGAGGAGATTTGTTCCGAGTCGACCTTGGGAAAAGTGCAGGGCCTGTTGCAGGCCGCGGTGGAAAGAGGAACGGCTTCATCCCTTTCGCACTCCTTGTACAAGGTGGCGGCCAAGACCGGGACGGCCCAGATGAATTACGGAAGGCGGGGGGAGGAAAAAATGACTTACCGTGCCTCGATTGTGGGTTATTTTCCGGCAGACCGGCCGCAGTATTCCTGTATCGTGATGATTACGAATCCTCGTAAGAACCGGATTTACGGAGGCTCCGTGGCGGGGCCTGTGTTCAGGGATATTGCCGACAAGGTTTATGCCACCTTGATGAAAGGGGGACGGGAGACGGAGCGGGAAGAAGGCTTGCTGTACGGGCCGTTGCTGGCTTCGGGGTATGCGGCCGATATCCGGGAAATCTACCGGGATTTGGGCCTGGGCGTTCCGGAACTTGAACCTACGGTGTTCGTGAAGAAGGTTTCTTCGCCGGACGACATCTCCGAAGGTTTCCGGGAAGTGGCTTTGGTAAAGGATGTGATTCCCGACTTGCGGGGCTTGGGCTTGCGGGATGCCGCTTACCTTCTGGAAAGTTACGGCTTGAAACCGCGCGTTTACGGGAAAGGGAGGGTGAAACGGCAGGATCCTTCTCCGGGAAGTCCTTGCGTGCGGGGCCAGCGGGTGTTGCTGGAATTGGGCTGAACGCGGGAAGCCGGGAAAGAAGGGCAGCACGTGGCAGGCTGCGCGGAAAGGAAGGAAAAGGCGGAAAGGAAGAAGAGCCTGAGGGGATGGGCGGATTGTACGGAAATAAAAGGGAATAGGAAATATTTTAAAAATGAAATTGTCGGATTTGCTGGTTGAAGGTTGCGGTCTGGTCCGGCTCTTCGGGTCTGAGGGGGTCGAGGTGGAAAACCTTGCCCGGGATTCGCGCGCGGTGCGGAAAGGCTCGATGTTTTTTGCCGTGAAGGGAACGCAGGTCGACGGGCACGATTTTATACCGGATGCCCTTCAAAAGGGAGCGGTCGCGGTGGTTTGCCAGGACGTGCCGGAAGAAAAGGCTCCGGGAGTCTGCTATGTGCAGGTGGAAGACAGCGGCCGGGCTTTGGGCTTCATGGCTTCGGCGTTTTACGGGAATCCTTCACAGGCGTTGAAGCTGGTCGGGGTGACGGGAACCAACGGGAAAACCACGACGGTGACGCTTCTCTACCGTTTGTTCCGCAGTCTGGGTTACGAGGCCGGATTATTGTCTACCATCGAAAACCGGATCGGGGCAACGCGTATTCCCAGCACCCACACTACCGGCGATGCCTTGGAAATAAATTCCCTTTTGCGGCGGATGGTGGATGCCGGGTGCGATTATGCTTTCATGGAAGTGAGCTCGCATGCGGTGGTTCAGGAACGGATTGCGGGCTTGCAGTTTGCCGGAGGCGTGTTCAGCAACCTGACCCGCGACCATTTGGATTACCACAAGACTTTCGAGGCCTATTTGAAGGCCAAGAAGAAGTTTTTCGACCAGTTGCCGGCTTCCGCTTTCGCCCTTGCCAATGCCGATGACCGGAACGGCTTGGTCATGTTGCAGAACACTTCGGCTCGCAAGTTTACTTATTCCTTGAGGACGCCGGCCGATTTCATGTGCAAGGTGGTGGAGGATTCGTTGCAGGGCTTGCATCTGGAAATGGATCGGAAGGAGGTGTACATGCGGCTGGTGGGCCGGTTCAATGCCTACAATCTTACCGCCATTTACGCGGTGGCGGTCTGCCTGGGCATGGATCGCGACCAGGTTCTGTGCGCCATGAGCCGGCTGCAAGAGGCTCCGGGCAGGTTTGAAAGGCTCGAAGCCGAATCGGGTTCCAAGACGGGAATCGTGGATTACGCCCATACGCCCGATGCGCTGGAAAACCTGTTGGAAACGGTTTCCGATTTGCTTCTTCCCGGCCAGGGAATCGTTTGCGTGGTGGGTTGCGGAGGAAACCGCGATGCGGGGAAACGGCCGGAAATGGCCCGGATAGCCTGCCGTTATGCTGCCAAAGTGGTATTCACCAACGATAATCCCCGGTATGAAGACCCGGATGCCATTTTGCAGCAGATGCTGTCCGGCTTGGATCAAGCGCAAAGGAATGCCGTATTGGTTATTCCCGACCGGGAACAAGCCATCAAGACGGCCTGCATGCTGGCTGCGGGTTCCGATGTGGTGGTCGTGGCAGGGAAAGGCCATGAGACTTATCAGGAAATCGAAGGCGTGAAGCATCCTTTCGACGACCGGGAGATTCTGGCACGGTATCTTCCTGCCCGCTGGGAAAACGCCTTGCAGGAGGCATGAAATGCGGGAAATGCGGAAGGGTAGGAAGGTAACAAGGAGATAAGGAGAGAAAAAAAGGAACATCATGTTGTATTATCTGTTTACGTATTTGCATGAAGAATTCGGGCTTCCGGGCGCGGGGGTGTTCCGCTACATTTCTTTCCGGGCGGCGGCGGCGATTGTCCTTTCCTTGCTTGTTTCCATGGTCTGGGGAAAACGTCTGATCCGCTTTCTGGCCCGGAAGCAAGTCGGTGAAACGGTCCGCGACCTGGGGCTTGCCGGCCAGAAGGAGAAGGAGGGAACTCCGACCATGGGAGGCTTGATCATCATTGCGGCTATTCTGATCCCGGTAGTGCTGCTGTGTAAACTGGATAATGTCTACGTGTGGCTCATGCTGCTTACCACGGTCTGGTTGGGGATAATGGGTTTCATGGACGACTATATCAAAGTCTTCAAGCACGACAAGCATGGACTTCAGGGAAAGTTCAAGATTTTCGGGCAGGTAGGGCTTGGGTTGGTCGTGGGCCTGGTCATGTGCTTCCATCCCGATATCGTTGTTTCCCAGAAGGCTGCGGACGGCCAATATGCCGGAAGCCAGCAATCGGTCGAAGACCGGAACCTGGCCGATTCGACGCAGTACCAGAAGGCCGTCACGGCTTTCAAGTCCGATTCCGGGAAGTCGATGGTGACGACCATTCCGTTCGTGAAGGACAACGAATTGGATTACCGGGCTATCATGGAATGGATACATCCCGGTTTGGGCAAGTTCACCTGGGTGCTTTTCGTTTTGGTCGTGATATTGGTGGTGACGGCGGTTTCGAACGGTTGCAACCTTACCGACGGGATGGATGGCTTGGCGACCGGGACTTCGGCTATCATAGGGGCTACTTTGGCCATATTGTCGTGGATTTCGGGCAATATCGTCTTTGCCGACTACTTGAACATAATGTACATACCCGATGCCGGCGAGCTGACCATCTTCATTGCCGCTTTCGTGGGGGCCACGATCGGTTTCCTCTGGTATAACACCTATCCGGCCCAAGTCTTCATGGGCGATACGGGCAGCCTGACCATCGGAGGCATCATTGCCGTTTTCGCCCTGCTTATCCGGAAAGAGCTGCTTTTGCCTATCCTGTGCGGGATTTTCCTGGTGGAAAGCCTCTCGGTCATCTTGCAGGTGAGCTATTTCAAATACACGAAAAAACGTTGCGGGCAAGGCAAGAGATTGCTGAAGATGTCTCCCTTGCACCATCATTTCCAGGTGATCGGCTACCCGGAGCCCAAGATCGTGCTGCGTTTCTTCATTGTAGGGATCTTGTTGGCGGTGATCACGTTGGTAACCTTGAAACTCAGGTAAATGTTACGGATAGATAAGGAAAAAGATATGAATGCGAAGATGAATATGGAAACGTTGGCCAGCCAAGGACGGCCGGTGTCCCGCACCATGGCCGAATCGGTGGCCATGCGGATACAGGATTTGCGCAAGAAGGCCATTCAGGACAGTTTTCAGGATTTTTGCCATAGCGGGCATCGTTTGGAGTTCGTGGCCAAAGTGCGAGGCGTGGAATACATAGACGATGCCAAAGCGAGCAATGTCAATTCCACATGGTTCGCGCTGGAGAATATGACCCGTCCGGTGGTATGGATAGCAGGAGGAAAAGCCCAAGGCGTGGATTTCGCTTCTTTGCGTGCATTGGTTCGCAAGAAAGTGAAGCATATTGTCTGCATCGGGGCCGACAACAGCCCTGTTTTGGAGGCGTTTTCCGATTTGGTGCCCGGCATCGTGCAGACTACTGACATGCCGGCGGCAGTCCAGTCGGCCTACCTCTTGGCCGAGGAAGGGAATGTGGTCTTGCTTTCTCCGGCATGCCCGAGCTTCGATCTTTTTGAAAGTTACCAGGATAAAGGCATGCAGTTCAAGCGGGCGGTTTGCGAATTGTGACCGGAAGGCGCGGGAATCGGCCTTTACGCGGCGTGCAGCGGAAGGATGGGGCGCGGGATTGCGGACGGCAACGGGAAAGCAGTGAAAAAGCGGTAAAACGGAAGAACGTAACAACGTAACAACGTAACAAGAAACAGGCATAACGGGGAAGATTCAGCCATGAAGGAGATTGCGGGATTTCTGGGCAAATATTTCAAGGGTGATAGCGGGATATGGGCTATCATGCTGATCTTTTCTATCTTGTCTGTCGCGGCTGTTTACAGCGCGACGGGCTTGCTGGCTTACCGTTACCAGGGCGGGCATACCGCGCACTACATGTTGCGGCATGCCTTGCTGCTGGCAGGGGGATGGGTGATCATGTTCGTGTTCCACCGGGTCCGTTACACGAATTTCGCCCGGGGAACCATCGTGTTCCTGGTCTTGTCGCTGGCTTTGCTGGTTTATACGCTTACCATGGCCGAAGTGAACGGGGCGAGCCGCTGGGTGCGGGTGCTGGGGTTCTCGTTCCAGCCTTCGGAATTGGCCAAGGTGGTCATAGTGGTGTTCATGGCTCGCCAATTGGCCAAGTACCAGCCGGTAATCCAGCAGCCGGGCACATTCTGGCGTTTGATTTGGGCTCCGTTGGCCGTGGGTTTCCTCATCTTTTTCGACAACTTGTCTACGGCGGCCCTGTTGTTCCTGACCTGTTTCACGCTATTGGTCGTGGGCGGTGTTTCGGCCAAGCATGTCTGGGGCATGGCGGGAGCCGGGGTTCTGGGTGTGGCAATCCTGTTGGGGATTTTCCGTTTCGTTCCCGATGAAAAGTTGCCCGGACGCTTCGAGACATGGAAAAACCGTATCGAGAATTTCCGTTCCGACAACCCGGAAGACGATTACCAGGAGACCCAGGCGAAGATTGCCGTGGCGGGAGGCAAAATCTTCGGGAAGGGACCGGGGAACAGCACGCAGCGGAATTTCCTGCCGCATCCGTATTCGGATTACGTGTACGCGTTGATTATAGAAGAATACGGCATGGTTGCCGGGTTGGGCATTCTTCTGCTCTACCTTTGGTTCCTTCGCCGGGGGATAAGCATAGCCCGGAGAAGCCAAGGTTCCTTCGGCAGCTATTTGGTTTTGGGCCTGACGTTCATGTTGACCTTGCAGGCCATGGTCAACATGGGGGTGGCGGTCGACTTGCTTCCGGTCACTGGCCAGCCGTTGCCTTTCCTGAGCATGGGCGGGACCGCCGTCTGGTTTACCGCTATGGCCGTAGGCATGATACAGAGCGTGGCTGTTTCGGTCAAAGAGCAGGAGAGCCGGGAGGAATCGGGAAAAAGGAGCGAAAAGAAGATAGAGGACAAGGAGGATGCCGGATCGCTCTTGCAACCGGCATGATTCCGGAGCTTGTGCGGGAAGGCTGCCGGCTTTTCCCGTGCGGGACGGTTCCCGGCTGGAGGAATCGCTTTATTGGGTTTGCTTTGGCCCATGCGGCAAGCGGCGGCGACACCGATGTAGAAAATTTGTTGGATTTCGAATCACGATGGAAACAGAAGAAAAGACAGTGCAGAATCAGATTTCCGGAAAAGAAGAACCTTTCCGCATCATTGTGAGCGGAGGAGGGACGGGCGGCCATATCTTTCCTGCCATCGCCATTGCCAACGAGGTGAGGCGGCGCAGGCCGGATGCCGCGATTTTGTTCGTCGGCGCCGAAAACCGCATGGAGATGGAGAAGGTTCCGGCGGCCGGCTACGAGATTGTGGGCCTGAACGTGGCAGGTTTGGACAGGAAGCATCCTTGGAAGAACCTCCGGCTCCCGGGGAAACTGCTGCACTGCTTGCGCATCACGCGCAAGATCATAAAAGACTTCAATCCCGATGTCGTGGTGGGCGTGGGCGGATATGCCAGTGCCCCTACGCTTTTTTCCGCGCAGAAACTGCATGTTCCAACCTTGATACAGGAGCAGAATTCCTTGCCGGGCATTACCAACAAGCTGCTGGCCCGCAAGGCCGACCGGATTTGCGTGGGATACGATCAAATGGAAAGGTTTTTCCCGAAAGAGAAGATCATCTGGACGGGGAATCCGATTCGTCAAGACATTGCCGACATTCATACCAAGCGGGAAGAGGCTTTGGCTTTTTACAACCTCAAGCCCGATGCCCCGGTGCTCCTGGTCATGGGCGGGAGCCTCGGCGCGGGGAGCATCAACGCAGGCATGCAGCAGTGGGTGGATGTTTTTTTGGGAAAAGGTTACCAGGTTATTTGGCAGACGGGAAGGTATTATTACCAGAAGATGCTGCCTTCGGGGGAAGGCAAGGAAAACCTTGTCATGCTCGATTTCATCCGGCGGGTCGATCTGGCCTACGCCGCTGCCGATATTATTGTTTCGCGCGCCGGGGCTATTTCCATCTCGGAACTTTGCGTGGTTGGCAAGCCGCTTATATTGATTCCGTCCCCGAACGTGGCCGAAGACCACCAGATGCGCAATGCCGAGGCCTTGAGTTCGCGCAATGCGGCCGTGCTTCTTCCCGACGACCGCATCCGGGATGATTTCGGCCCGGTGGTGGAAGAATTGTTTTCGAACGACCGGAGGCGGGAGCTGCTCTCGCAGAACATAGCCCGCATGGGCACGACTACCGCCGCCCGCGACATCGTGGACGAGGTATTGAAATTGGCCGAGGCGGGACGGCGGAAAAAGGAAGCCGGTAAAAAACAAAGCAAATGAGCGTAGAAAGAATCACCCATCCGTATTTTTTGGGGATAGGCGGTATCGGGATGAGCGCCTTGGCTTTCCATTATTTGCAGAAAGGCTGCAAGGTGAGCGGCTACGACCGCCTTTGCAGCCCGCTTACCCGGAAACTGGAGCAAGCCGGAGCCGTGATACACTATAGCGAGGATCCTTCGCTTATTCCCGAAGACGTCACAACCGTCATATACACGCCGGCTATCCCGGCCGAACACAAGGAATGGGAAGCCATACGGGAGAGAGGCCTGCGGTGTTACAAGCGCGCGGAAATACTGGGGGTGCTTTGCCGCTTGTACCGGACAGTGGCCGTGGCGGGCACGCACGGGAAGACCACGACTTCTTCCATGATTGCTTACTTGCTGCAATCCAGCATCGGTTGCAACGCCTTGCTGGGTGGGCTTTCCATCAACATGGGAGGCAATTGCCACCACGATCCCAAAAGCCAGATCATGGTGACCGAAGCCGATGAATACGATCATTCCTTCTGGCAGCTGTTTCCCTATTTTTCGGTGGTTACTTCCTGGGATGCCGATCACTTGGATATTTACGGGACGGTGGAAAACATGCGTGAAGCCTACCTGAAGTTCATGCGGCAATCCGACCGTTTCATTGCCGAAGCGGGATTGGAACTTCCTTTTCATCCGAAATTCTACTATTCTTTGGAAAAAGACGGGAAATCGGCGGCCTATGCCGAGAACATCCGTTTGGAAGGGAGTTCCTACCTTTTTACTTACGTGGGTCCCAGAGGCAGGATCGAGAATTTGAAGATGACGATACCGGGCCGGCATAATGTAGAGAATGCAGTAGCGGCGGTGAGCATTGCCCTCGAAATGGGGGTCGGGGCTTCCCGCGTGCGTGCGCTGCTTCCCGGATTCAAGGGCGTGAAGCGGAGGCTGGAGCTTTGCCACAAAGGGAACCGTTGGGTATATTACGATGACTACGCCCATCATCCGGCCGAGATAGAAGCGAGCATTGCGGCTTTGCGCGAATATTATCCCCGGCATTCGATGGTGGTGGTTTTCCAGCCGCATCTTTATACCCGGACGCGCGATTTGGCCGAAGGTTTCGCGCAAAGCCTCTCCCAAGCCGATGAATTGTGCCTGGTGGATATTTATCCTGCCCGGGAATTGCCGCTGGAAGGGGTGGACACGCGGTTGATCGGCAATCAGGTTGCGGGCATCCCGGTATCTTATTCGGACCGGGACGGGGTTTTCGACTGGGTGAAGGAACGGGCCGGCCGGCCGGCCGAAGGGCGGCAAGGGATTTTGTTTGTGACGATGGGGGCCGGGGATATCGACCAGTCAGTGGAGCTCTTGATTGGATTTTTTGACAGAGAGGACAAGGATTGACTCGGATTATGGCAAAGAAGGTTCTCATTGTCTTGGCCTTGTTTTCGGCCGTGCTTGCTTCGGCGGCGTTGCTGGCTGTCGCTTTGCGCTATGCGGCGGAAGCCCGGGCCGGGATCCGTTGCCAAGAGGTGCGGGTCGACATTGCCCGGCAAGGAGGGACCGTTTACCTGCAAGAAAGGGATGTCCTGGCTTGGCTCGGCGAACACGGCTTGCGGATAGACGGGAAACCGATGGCCGGTTTGAGCCCGTCTCACGTGGAGTCGGTCTTGCGGCAGAACCCTTTTGTGCAAGAGGCGCAGGTTTATGCTACCGAGGACGGGGTCGTCCATTTGGATGTTTGGCAGCGGAACCCGGTCTTGAAGGTGCTCAACCGGAAGCAGGAGCTTTTCCAGATCGATGCGCAAGGGGTGGAAATGCCCGATAACCCGGGCTACCGTTCCCGCTTGCGCGTGGCGAGCGGGCATATCCCGTTTTCTCCGGAATTCGGCTCGGACGTGAGCGCCTTGCCCGATACGGCTGCCCGGGCGATGTTGAAAGTCCTCTTCCGGATAAATGCCTATTTGGATTCGGATCCTTTGTGGAACGCGCTTTTCGAGCAGATTTATGTAACTTCTTCGGGCGAGATAGAGCTGATTCCCAAGGTTGGCGGGCAGATCGTGGAACTGGGGAAAGTGGAAGGGATGGAAGACCTTTCCGACAAGATGTTCCGTCTCAAGCTGTTTTACCAGAAAGGCATGTCGCAGGAAGGCTGGGAAAAGTACTCGGTTTTGAATTTGAAATACAGGAATCAATTGGTGGCCACGTGCCGCCGGGGTTTTTGAAACCTTGGCGGCCGGGGCTGCATAAAATGGAAGTGCTATGGCAACAGATGTTATGGAAGCGAATTACGGGAACATCGACGATGATGTAGACGTGGTGGTCGGTTTGGATATCGGTACGACCAAGGTGGTGGCCGTGGTGGGTTGCCGCGATCGCGCAAGCGGGAAGATAAAGATTCTGGGTTACGGGAAGACCGAGTCCACCGGGGTGGTGCGCGGTTCGGTCATAAATATCCAGAAGACGGCCAATGCGGTGGCCCGGGCGGTGGAAGAGGCTTCCCGGACTTCCAATGTGGACATAAGGGAGGTCTACGTGGGCATTGCGGGGCAGCATATCCGGAGTTTCACCAAGAAAAACAGTTTTGTCCGGGTAAACAATGAAGACGTGATTACCCGGGAGGAAATCGAGGCTTTGAAAAAAGAAGCCAGCATGGCCAAAGTGCAAGCCGGCGAGGTGATCATCCATGTCATTCCTCAGACTTTCACGGTAGACGGAGAGACCGGGATAAGGGAAGACGAGTTCGAGGGCATGACGGGTTCGAACATCGAAGTGGTCTACAATATCATCACGGCCGATGCTTCGGCCATGCGCAATATAAAGCGTAGCGTGGAAATGGCCGGCCTGGAGTTGCGCGGTTTCATTCTGGAGCCGTTGGTGTCGGCCGAGGCGGTGCTGGATGCGACCGACAAAGAAGCGGGCGTGGTCTTGATCGACATAGGCGGCGGCACCACCGACTTGGCTGTTTTCATGAACGGGATTCTTTGCCATACATCGGTTATTCCCTTGGCCGGCAATCTTATAACGTCCGACATAAAAATCGGGTGCAATATCCTTCCCAAGCAGGCGGAAGCATTGAAGGTCAAGTTCGGTTCGGCTTTGCCCAGCGAGGCCAGCGACGAGCAGATCGTTTCCATCCCCTCGTTGAACGGGAAGACGGTGCGGGAAATTTCGCTCAAGCAGCTGGCGCAGATTATCCGGGCCCGCTTGGACGAGATTTTCAGCCATGTAACCTATGAAATCAATAATTGCGATTGCGATCTGGATAGTTTCATCGGGGGCATTGTCCTTACAGGCGGCGGGGCGAAGATGAAGCATATCGACAAGGTCTGCGAGTACATCACCCATCTCGATACGCGCCTTGCTTCCCCGAGGGGGCATATTTCGCCCGATTCTCCCGAGGAACTGAACGACCCGATTTTTGCCACTTCGATCGGCTTGGTGATTTACGGGGTTCGTTGCGAGGAGGAAAAGAACATCATCCATGTGCCGTTGGCCGCCGCCACGGGCATGCCGGTCGAACCCAGGCCGGTTTCGGCAGAGGAAGAAGCCTCGGATGCTCTCCGCCAGGAAGAACCTGGGCCGGAAGCGGGCATGCCGGAGGCTCCCGCCCGGGAAGAGAAGAAAACGGCCAGGAAAAAAGGCCCGGGATTCCAATCCATGGGCCGTTTCCGGGATTGGGTCGTGAAGATTTTCGATGACGACATACGATAAGGGTCTGCGCTGAAAAGGAAAGGGGCGCATCCCTTTCCTTGGGCAGGCCGACGGGCCGGGAAGATTGCACGACGGGCGGAAACGAGGCGTGCAGCGGGGCAGGACGGGAACCGGAGCGTATGAACATGGAATCGTTTATAAAAATGCGCAATGGCAGCCGCGGCCAAGGAAGGGGAGGCTTAAATTTGCAAGGCACGGGTTCGTGCACGCAACTGCCTGCTGCCGGGAAAGGTTCGGCCTGCAAGGCGGGAAAGGATTAAATTCATCGTGCTCGCAGAGCGCGCATAGAGATTCAGGACTATGGACGAAAACATGAATCAAGGAGGGGATATCCTCAATTTCGTGCTTCCTAAGAACCAGTCTTCCTACATCAAGGTGATGGGGGTAGGCGGAGGCGGGAGCAATGCGGTCAATCACATGTACAGGCAGGGGATAAAGGGCGTGGATTTCATTGTCTGCAATACCGATGCCCAAGCCTTGGAGAGCAGTCCGGTTCCTGTAAAGATCCAGTTGGGGAAAGGGCTGGGGGCCGGCAATGTCCCGCAAGTGGCAAAAGATGCGGCCTTGGAAAAGCATGACCAGATCAAGGAAGTCCTTGCAGGGACCAAGATGCTGTTCCTTACGGCAGGCATGGGCGGAGGAACCGGTACGGGCGCCACGCCGGTGGTGGCTTCGATTGCCAAGGAGATAGAGTTGGTAGGCGACGAGGTGACCCGGATCCTGACGGTAGCGATCGTGACCACGCCTTTCAGCTTTGAGGGAAGGAAGCGGATAGAGCAGGCCAAGGCCGGTATTTCCGAATTACGCAAGGTGGTAGATGCCATTTTGGTCATCAACAACGACCAGTTGCGCAAGATGGGGAAGATGACCTTGATGGAGGCTTTTGCCATGGCCGATAATGTTTTGACCACGGCAGCCAAGGGGATTTCCGAAATCATCACGGTGAAGTC
Source organism: uncultured Bacteroidales bacterium (assembly GCA_949291555.1). Lineage (GTDB taxonomy): Bacteria > Bacteroidota > Bacteroidia > Bacteroidales > P3 > Pullibacteroides. The sequence goes on along the minus strand of CASEWE010000014.1, from coordinate 10,628 downwards.
CTACGTGCAAATCGACTTCAAGGATGTGAACACGGTGATGCACGACAGCGGGGTCGCGCTGATGGGCTTCGGGACCGCCTCGGGGGAAAACCGGGCCAAGGAAGCCGCCGAAGCCGCCATGGATTCCCCCTTGCTGAACGACAACAGCATCAAAGGGGCCAAGAATCTGCTCCTGTACCTGAGCTACGGGCCGGATGCGCCGCTCAATATGGATGAAATCGAGATTATAACGCAGTCTATCTTGCAGAAGACAGGTCCTGAAGCCGATATGATCTGGGGGGCGGGAGAAGACGAGAATTTAGGCGAGAACCTTAATATCACCTTGATTGCGACGGGGTTCACGGAAAAACGCGCCTTGGGGGAACGCTCCATTACACGGTTTGCTTTGGACGAGGCCGATACCCGATCCCGGAACGAAGCCCGGAACACGGCCAATGTGCGGCCGGTTGCCGAAAGAGTGGCCGTGAAGAAAGAATGGGACGAATCTTCGGCTAAGAACCGCAAGGTGGCGGTCTTGACCTTGGATGAAACCGATGAAGTGCCGGTATTCGTCGACCGCAAAGCCGGGGAAGAAACCTTGTTGAAAGCGGCGGAGCCGGCCGATATGCGGGTTTCGGGGCCGGAGGTTTCGGCGGAAATCCCCGCTGCCGGTTTTGAGGCCGGAAAGGAAATCGAGGCGGTCATGGAGTCCTGGTTCAACGACATGGATGTGCTGGCCAAGGCGCAAGAAGAATCTTCCGATTCCGCATGGGGGAATGTCCCGGGCAATGCGGAAGAAGCAGGCCTCGGGCAAGAGGAAGGCTGTTTCGGCGTGCAGGAGGCCGGAGAGGGGATTTCCTTGGAGAGAGGGCAGGATGCCAGTCTGGAATTTTCCTTGCGGGAAGAGGAAGCGCCTGTGCGGGAACGCCCGGTGCGGCCTGCGGGCGAGACACAGGCGGAATATCGTCCGGAAAGCGGGAGTCCGGCAAGCGGGAAGGCTCCGGTTCGGGGAAATGTCGAGAATTTATTGCAGGATCGGTGCGAGGTTACGGCCGAACGCATGCGCCGTTTGCGCGAGATGTCGCAGAAGATACGTACCCAGCAAGGTTTGCACGAGGTGGAATCGGTTCCGGCTTTCCGGCGTCAGAACATCGAGGTGGCTCCGGTTGTGCCTTCCGATGTTTCCCAGGCCGGCCATGCCCGGATAGGACAAGACGGCAGCTTGTTTTCCTGTCCGCCGTTCCTTTCGGAAAAGGCGGACTGAGGGGGACATTTCCGAAAGGCTTCTGGACGCGGCTTGGCCATTTCTGGAATGCGCCGAGCGGCCGGGGCATACTGTCAAAAAGCCCCGGCCTGTTGCTCCTGATGGCCGGATTTGAGGCGGTTTATGAAAGAAGAGGCTGTCATGCCGGTATGCTTGAGAAACGCCCTTCGGAAAGTGGAAATGCTCTGGAAGCCGGAGAGAAAGGCGATGTCTTGGATGGTCAAGGCAGAGTTGCGTGGGTTTTCCTTGAGGAGAGGGAGGGCTTTCTTTTCAATTCTCAGCTGGTTTATGTAATCGGAAAAAGAAGCGTGTTTTTCCTGTTTTAAATAGCGGTATACATAGGTCTTGTTGGAACCGATGGTTGAGGAGAGTTCGTCCAAGGTCAAGTCGGGTTTCAGGTAGGCTTTCTTTTCCCTCATCAGCGATTCTATTTTTTTTCCTACGGCAGCCAGCGCGGCAGGTTGGATTTTTGTGCTGGTGTTTTCTTTCATTGCGTTCATAAAGCAGGATCGCGGTTTATAAAAAAGGCCTGTTTGGCAAAAAAAGCAGGGTAAAACTTTGCACCGCATTGATTTTAATGTGCTTGCAAAGCTTGTTGCTGATATGGCTAAAAAGGCTGCTTTGCACGGGAGAACGGTTTTGCTCTTTCGTGCAAAGCGCCAGTGCCTCATGGAAAAATCGTTGCTAAAGTATTAAAAGCGCGAAAGGGGGCGCCGCCGGGGCGGGAAATGCGGGGGAAAAATACGGAATTTGCACCTTCTTTGCGTGTGCTTTTCTACGTTTTCAAGGTGTTTCGGTTTCTGATTTTTATATTCTTAATTAGTTGTTTTTATTGATATTGATGCAGCTTTCTGTTGCTTTTTCCAATACGATAGACTGGGGAAAGCGGGGTTTCTGCGTTTTTGCGGGGAATGCTTCCCGCTTCTTTCGTCATACCTGTACTTTTGTAAAACACTTTTCCTGAAAATGGCTTGCGGCTTGGCATGCTCCGGAACCGTTCCGGTTTTGGAGGAGGCTTCCTTTTCCGGAAAATTGCCGGGATGAAGAAGCCGGCGGGTATCCTCGACATTCAACCAACATAAACGACATAGTATGAAAACGCACGGTTTACGCTTTTTGCTTGGTTTGGGGATTTTTTTCCCTTGGCTGTTGCAAGGTCAGTCGCCCGAGAAGATTTCTTTCGAGAAAGGGCCGGATGTGGTAGTGTCCGTTCCCGGGCCCATCGCGGGGAAGAATGTTTCTTCTTCCGGACAAGAAATGCCGGGGATAAGGAATTTGGCTGAGGCGGAGAAGCAGGCCTCCTCTATTTTAAGCTTGTCCGGGTCTGATTTTCGGGCATTGCAGCTGGATCGGGAGCATTCGGGGAAAAAGAGCGGCAAGCAAGGCTCGCTTGCCCATGATTCCAAATGGAATGCGCCCGGCAAGTTGTTTCTGTCCGAATATGCTGCTTTGCAGGCGAAAATGCCGGCGGAACGCGCCGTTTCCGTCCGCGAGCGCTTGGAAAAGACGTTCGGTTTGTGCACGAAAGGCGCTCCTGCAGGAAAAAGCCAAGCCGATTATGTCCCGGTCCTGTTGCAATTCCGCGACCAAGCGGCTTTGCAAGCGGCCGAAGCTCTCGGTTTCATAGCCCGGACCCGCCTGGAAAAATCCTGCACGGGATTGTTCCCCATGCGGGCCGTGGAAGAAATCGGCGCGATAGAAGGCATAGAGAAAATCAATGTTTATGTCTCGGCCCAGCCCGACAACGACTTGATCCGGGTGGAGAGCAAGGTGCAGGATGTCCAGGAAAACTACTCCGCCAGCGGGCTTTCCCAGGCTTATGACGGCGAAGGCGTGGTTGTGGGGATTATCGACATGGGCTTCGATTACACGCATCCTACCTTTTTTGCCGACCCTTCCGATGAGGGTACCTACCGGGTGAAGCGGGTATGGGATCAGCAGGCTGTTTCCGGAACGGCACCTCAAGGTTTCGATTACGGGGCGGAATACACTACGGCTTCGGCTATCCTGGCCCAGGAACACGATCATCATGAAGGGGAGCACCACGGGACCCATGTGGCCGGGACTGCAGCCGGTTCGGGGGCCGGGACGGCCTACAAAGGGATGGCGCCGGGATCGGATGTGGTCCTGGTCTCCACGACCATGGGACTTGTGGACGTATTGGATGCCATTCAATACATTCAGTCCTATGCGGCTTCGGTAGGGAAACCCAGTGTCATCAACATGAGCCTCGGCACGCCGCTGGGGCCCCACATGGGAACGACTGCCCTTGATTTGGCTTACGGCGAATTGTCGACGCCGGGGAACCTGCTGGTAGGAAGCGCCGGGAACAGCGGGGCGGACGTGATCCATGCCGGCGGGGATTTGTCGGCAAGCGACCTTTTGTATTACGGGATTTCCTTCGATGATCCTTCTGCGCCGGTCATCATGGATGTTTACGACTACCAGAACGGCGGCTTGGTTTCCCTGCTGCTCGTGGAGAAAAGCACGGGTTCGATTGTTTCCCATGCGGCTTATTACATGCTCGATGGCTACAACGAGGCGCAGCAAACGCTTTATTACGGGCAGACGCCCGTCTTGTCGGTTACCGGGCAGCTGGCTAACGAGGTCGAGTATTCCAATTTGTTCATCCAGCTGCAACCGCAGGGGGAAATTCCGGAAGGGTATGTGGTTTGCGCCGGTTTCCAGCCCATGTACCAGAACACGCCGACACGGCTTCATGCCTGGCTGCAAGGCGGCACTTACTCGACTTTCGATCTGGCATACCTGAATCCGGGCGATAGCCGTTACACGCATAACGGTTATCTGTCGGCTTCGGAAAAAATCCTTTCGGTGGCGGCTTACACGAGCCGTTCCTCCTGGACCGATATGAATTCCGATTCCTGGGGCTTTGGCGAAACGGTAGGGGAGATTTGCTCTTTCTCCAGCCAAGGGCCCTTGGTCTCGAGCATTCCGAAGCCCGATATAGCCGCCCCGGGTTCGGTCATCCTCAGCTCGGGTAACAGTTACAGCGCGATGCAGGCGGAAATGAAAGTGGGCGAGACCGAAAGAGGCGGACGGATGTATCCGTGGATGGCCATGCAGGGGACTTCGATGTCGGCCCCGGCCGTGACCGGGATGGTAGCTTTGATGCTGCAGAAAAACAACGACTTGGATTTTTATAGTTTGAAAAACCTCTTGCAGCAGACAGCCGTCAAGGACGAACAGGTGAACGCCGGCGGCATCAACCGCTGGGGTGCGGGGAAAATCGATATCCTGTCAGCTTTGCAGGCGATGGAAGCGGGGGATGCTTACCAGGATTACTATGCTTCGGTGCGCGGAAAGACCGGTTTCGAGCTCAAGACTGCGTTGAAAGAGCTTATCGATGAGCACACGGTGCTTACTTACAGCCAAGTAAGGGATGCCATGCCGACCACCGACGCCCGTGCCGACGGGAGCGTCTGGGATATGTATTCATCGGCTTCTTCCGCGTGGAACTGGGGTGCGGAATCCGATGCCGAAGGCGGTGGAATCAACCGCGAGCATGCTTTTCCGCGGAGCTGGTTCGGCGGGGATATAACCCCCATGTATACCGATTTGTTCCACCTTTACCCTACCGATATTTATGTCAACGGCCTGCGGGGAAACTCGCCTTTCGGCGAAGTCTACGCGCCTTCTTGGACGGGGACTTCGAGCAGGGTTGGCAGCAGTGCCTCGAAAGGCTACAATTTCGAGGTGTTCGAGCCGGCCGATGAATACAAAGGCGATTTTGCCCGGACCTATTTCTACATGGCGACTCGTTACGAGGATTCGCTCGATCACTGGATGACACCGGTATTGGACGGGAGCACCGACTACGGTTTGGCCCAGTGGGCCATCGACATGCTGATGGCCTGGCATGAGCAGGATCCGGTAAGCGAGAAGGAAGTGGCCCGCAACGAGGCGGTTTACCAATTGCAAGGCAACCGGAATCCTTTTATCGACAATCCCAAGTGGGTGGAAGAAATCTGGGGACAGGAAAAGGAGCTTGTGGGGGCTTCGAACCTGATGATAACCGAATACGTGAGCGGTATCCGTTACGGGCAGCCGCAGCGGGCCATTGAAATCTACAACGGCACCGGCATGTCGGTCAACCTTGCCGGATACTGCTTGAAATTCGAAACCAACGGGGCTGGGGGGTATACGGATTCGTTGCCCTTGCAAGGCTTCCTGATGCCTTATTCCTGCTATGTGGCCGCCAACAGCGCCAGCGAGGACGGCAAGCTTCTTTATGCCGACCTGCTGGATTCGGAAAAACTCCGTTTCGATGGCAATGATGCGGTTGCCTTGTTTTACAACGGGGTCCTGATAGACGAGGTGGGGGTTTCCGGTTCTTCCGACAACTGGGGACGCGACCAGGTATTGCGGAGGAAAACCAGCGTGACCAGCCCTTCGACCACCTACAATGTCGAAGAGTGGCTGAGTTTCAATTGCGAGCTGACCGGGGATTTCGGCAATCATGGAGGAAGCCAGTACAATCCCTCCACGCTGACGCAGCTTCAGGCTGAGACTTCGAACCTTATAATCGTGTCGTATACCAAGGCTTTGAAAGGCTTGGCTCCCGCCTCGTCGATAGCGGATTTTTACCTGATGGAATCCGGCAATGAGGAAAATGTCATTGCCGTGACCGGATTCGAGGTAAGGGGGAAGAACTTGGAACTGCTTCTTCAATCCGAAATGGAGGTCGGCAAGGAATATGTGTTGAATATCGCGAACCTGGAAGACCAATGGGGGCTGTATACCGGAGGATATACCGGCAGCGTGATCTGGGACGGGACAGGTTCCGGCACGTATTGCGAAACCATTGCCCAGCTGCGGAGCCGGGAAGCCGACGGGAAGACGGAATACACATTGGCCAGCCTCAGCGTCGTGACCGCTATCGGTTCCCAGCGGAACCAGATGTGGATTCAGGATGCTTCCGGCGCTGGAATCCTGATAGACGACCCATCGGGCGTGATTACGACAGGATTTGCTGTGGGCGAGCATCTTAGAAAAATGAGCGGAACGTTGAGCGTTTATGACGGCGCTTTGCAGTTCACCCCGACCTGGAATGTCGAAAAGGCGTTTTCCGGAATGCGCGTCGAGCCGTTGGAACTTCTTCCGGAAGAGGGTTTCCGGGATGAGCGTCTGCAGGCCTTGGAAGGCCGTCTGGTCTCGGTGAAGGATTGCGAGTTTTCCACTACGGGCACGTTTGCCAATGGCTACAACTACACGGCTTCCAGCCATGGCCAGGATGTGTTTGTTAGAATCCATATCTGGAACACCGATCTGACAGGGAGCGCGATTCCTTCCGGCGAAGTGATGATTACCGGTATTGTCGTGGCTAATAACAACCATTATTATATCTCGCCCCGGTTCTTGGACGACTTGGTGGAAAAGCAAGAGGTTCCTTGCCAGGATCTGGCGGAACTGCTTGCCCGGGATCCCGACAATTACACGGAATACACCGTGGCATCCACGGAAAATACCATTACGGCGATAGATTCCGAGCAGAACCGGTTTTGGCTGCAGGATGCTGCCGGTTCGGCGGTCATGGTGGAATACCCGGAAGGTCTGCTGACGGGGACCTACGCCATAGGCGACGAGGTGTCCGGCTTGAAAGGCACGCTGAGGCAGACGCTTCTGGGCTCGACGGTTTACACGCTGACGCAGGACGTTACGCCTACCGGCAACAAGAATGAGCCAGAGCCGGTTGCCGTGCAGGCCAATTACGGTTTAGCCACTTGGCCATCTGCCTATGTGGCCTACCAGGAAGAGTTCAAATTCTTGCAGAGCGGCTTTTTTGCCGAAGACAGCATTTACACGCTGCGCGATGTCTTGGGCAATGAAGCGAACCTGTACCTTTACATTCATGGCACGGGCCTGGCAGGACAGCCCATTCCATCGGGATTGGTCAAGATTTCCGGGATTTCCGTGGTAAGTCCGGAAGGGTACTGGTACTTGGCGCCTCGTTCCATGTCCGATATTTCCGAAGTGGAGAAGGAAACGGTGACGGCTCGCTTGCAGGTCGGCGGGCAGCCCTTGAACAAGGCGGATTTGCGGGTAAGGATGAGTTTCTACGATCCTTTCACCGCGGCCTTGTCGACCCAGGAGTATCGTACGGACAAGAACGGTTCCTACGTGTTCGAAGCCTATGCGGGCGTTTCTTTCTCCGTCTGGGTCGAAGCCACGGATGCCTATCTGGCCAGTCCGGCCGTTGCAGAAACGCAAGTGGTGAGCAAGGGCCAGAGCGAACTCCCGATCGAGTTGTCGACAGGAGGATTTTTCAGCATGGAAGCGCCTGCCGCCGTGCTTGAGGGCGGTTCGGCACGGATTTATCCCGGCAAGGCGAGGATGGGGAAATCCTTGCGGTATTCGGAATCGCTGAGTCTGGCCGCCTACAGCATGGGGAGTCCGATAGGGATCCGTTTCACGCCCGAAGATTTGGCTTACATGAATGTGCAGGAGGGCGACACTTTGCTCGCTATGAGCATCATGACCCGCCTGACCTCCAATTCGATCCCGTACCGCTTCACGTTGTATGCCGGGGCCGACCGGTCGGAAATCCTGCTTGATACCGCCGGCGTGATTGCTTACGAGGGAATGAGCTTGGTTTCGAGCTCTTTCGCTTACGGGAAACCGATCGATGTCAGCAAGGATTTGTGGGTAGTCGTGGAGTATGACGGGCAGGAAGGGGACTATCCTTATATTTGGCAATCGTCCATTCCGTTCAAAGGCAAAGACGATCTTGTTATCGTAGACCGGGAAAATCCCTCTTTGGACGTGTCGTTCACTTCCATAGGAGGCGGTGCGCAAAGCGTTCCCGTAACGCTTAATATCTCGCATTGGGGAAAACTGTCTTCGATCAGTTATTCGTACAGGACTTTTGCGGAAGGCCCGATGACAGGTCCGGGAATGGATTTCAGTGCGGATTCCACCAGCGTTTTGTACGATTACTGGCAGGCGCTCGACCCGGGAACCTACCGCTTCAAGCTTCAAGTTTTAGGATCGGACCACCTTATGGTGACCGAGACTGTTTCCAATGAAGTGGAAAAGGAAGAGACGGCGCAGATGCCCGTGCTTTCCATCGAGCAGAACGAAGGCGGAACGGTATCGGTCAAAACGGTAAACGCCTTTTATGATTCCATCGATGTGGAGGAGGGGGCGCAAACCTATGGCACATCGCTCATCCTGAAAGCGGAACCCGACCCGGGCATGCGCCTGGTTTCCTGGATGGATGGCAGGACGGAACTTGTCAGGGAATTGCGGATCGTGAAAGATACCACGGTAAAAGCGACTTTCGAGGCGATTCCCACCTATATGTTCACCCTCCAGCAGACCACGGGCGGTTCCGTGGCAGCGGAAGATGCGATTACGGGCGAAGCGCTGGTTTCCGGCCAGCGTTACAGCGAACGCTGGGTACGATTGACAGCTCAGCCGGATCCGGAATACATGCTCAAAGGCTGGTCGTTTTTCGATACGCCGGAAAGCCCGGTCGGCTTCTACCTGAACCGGGACACCACGGTCTATGCCGAATTTGTGGAAAAACCCTCCGGAAGCGGGGAAGAAGCTGTGGTTTCGATCGTGCAGAACCCGGGAGGGACCCTCGAGGCGAGGTATGACGGGAATTTGGTCTCCAGCGGCGAAACCGTGCCGGTAGGCGCGCTTCTGACCCTGACCGCTATTGCCGAACCCACCTATGCCATCGAGACCTGGTGGGATGGAACGCCGGCTGTTTCGAACACGCGGGCCGTGGTGATCGGGAAAGATACGACCCTTTCGGCTGTTTTTGCCCGGCAATCGGTGTTCGTGAACATCACGCAGGCCGAAGGAGGGAACATCCGCGTCCTTCACGAGGGCAGCATGGTGGCTTCGGGCAGCACGGTTCCGGTGGGAGCCGAATTGGAATTGTCGGCCGAGCCGGCACAAGGCTACAAGCTGGGAAGCTGGTGGGACGGCAATGAGGAGAGCTCCCGGACAATCGTGGCTGGAAGCGAGGATCTGGCGATTTCGGCCACCTTCGTCCAGGAGTTGTACCAGCTCATCATTCCATCTTACGAGGAAGGGACTCTGCACGTGTCGAATTATGCCAACGGCCAGGTATACCGTTCCGGCGACAAGGTGGAGCCGGGCACGATTCTTTACCTTGCTGCCGAAGAGAACCCGGGTTACCGTTTCGTTTCCTGGTGGGATGGCGACAAGTCGAACCCGAGGCTTTACCCGATGCAGGGGAATATGACAATCGGGGCTGTTTTCCGTCAGGCGGTGGAATACACGGTTTCGATTTCGCAGACCGAAGGCGGTCTGGTCACGGTTTACGACAGCGACGGGATGCCAGTCCAGGATGGTTCGAGCCATGAGGAAGGAAGCCTGTTCTCCATGACGGCCGAAGCCGCCGAAGGATATGTTTTCGTGCAGTGGTGGGATGGCTATACCCAGCCGGCCCGCAGCCGTTTCGCCTTGGAAAGCGATGTGGAAATTTCCGCTGAGTTCACCCGGGTTTCCGATCCGGGCGAAGAATACCTTGTAACGATAGAAGAACCTGCGAACGGCACGATAATCGTTCAGCATGGCGGCGTTCCGGTTTCATCCGGGGAAAATTTGCCGGCAAATGCCGTATTGACTTTGACGGCGGTTCCGGCAGATGGTTACGCGTTCTCGCAGTGGTGGGACGGCAATACCCGCCAAGAGCGGAATTACGTGCTGACAGCCCCGGTCACGATCGATGCCGAATTCGAAGAAATCGTTCCGGAATACCTCCTTACGATTTACCAGAGCCAAGGCGGAACGGTTTCGGCCAGCATAGAAGGGGAAGATGCGCCTACCGGCAGCATGGTTCCGGAGGGCAGCATGGTAGCGCTCAAGGCGGAAGCCCATACCGGTTATGTGTTTGAAAAATGGTGGGATGGCGATACCTTGGCGGAACGGATGGTTGAAATGACGCGGCCTTTGTACGTGCAGGCTTCTTTCCTGAAGGTAGGGCCGGAGCTGTTCGAAGTGACGATAGCCCAGGCTGCGAACGGCAGCATCCAAGTGATGTGCGAGGGCGAGGAGGTTTCCTCGGGCGATCTTTTGCCCTCTTTTGCCCGAAGGCAGCACCTTGCAGCTGGCGGCTTTGGCCGACGAGGGTTATGAGTTCGAGGCCTGGTGGGACGGCGAGACCGAAAGCGAGCGTTCCTACGTGCTGAACGCGCCGGTGGAAATCTCGGCCACGTTCATCGAGGCGGAAGAGCCGGAACCGGAATTGTTCGAAGTGACGATAGCCCAAGTGGAAAACGGCAGCATCCAGGTGATGTGCGAGGGCGAGGAGGTTTCCTCGGGCGATCTTTTGCCCGAAGGCAGCACCTTGCAGCTGGCGGCTTTGGCCGACGAGGGTTATGAGTTCGAG
>CASEWE010000013.1 GCA_949291555.1 uncultured Bacteroidales bacterium | reverse complement strand
GCCGCCCGCCTCCCCGGACAGGGCTGCAAAGGTACGACCTTTCCTCGTCCCGGCAAAGCTTTTCCGGGATTTTTTTTCAAACAAATCGCAAGTCGCTGGAAACCAGGCGGCTGGACCGGCACCCCCTCCGCGGCACCACCCCTCGCCCGGCAGCCGCGAACCCCTGCACCTATATATAATAATAAAGGCTCCGGGGCGACAGCCCGGGGCGGGGCGGGCCAACGGGGCGGGCCAACGGGGCGGGAAACGGGGAAAGGCGAACGGGGCGAGGGCGGAGGCCCGAGTCGAGGCCGGACCAAACGGCACGGGCTGGAAGAGCGGGCCGGGGAAAGGGGCAGACGGGCGAGCGGGACGGACAGGCGGGACGGGAAATGACGAACGGGACAGGCCAAACAGGGCGGGACGGCGCGCGGGGCAAGGCCCGGGAAAAGACGAACGAGACGAAGCAAGGCGGGACGAGCGGGCAAGGAGGAAAAAGGCCGGAGGCGAGACCAAAAGGGACAGGCGGGACGAGGCTTGAGGCCCGAGGAGGAACGGCTGGAACGTGGCAAGGCGGGAAAGGACGGGAAAAGGAGCGACCCAGATCAGAACAACGGGCGAGGCGGCTCAGGGCAGACGGGGCGGGATGGCGCGCGGGAACGGCCTCGAGACGAGACCCGAGGACGGGACGGGAAATGACGAACGGGACAGGCCAAACAGGGCGGGACGGCGCGCGGGGCAAGGCCCGGGAAAAGACGAACGAGACGAGGCAAGACGGGAAAGGCCGGGAAAAGGCGGCCCGGCACGTGGGGAGGACGGGCGAAAGGAACGCGACAACGGGAGACCGGGGCAGATCAAGGCGGGGCCGGGACGGCCGGAGGATGGCGGACGCAAGCCGAGGGAAAAGCGGGCCGGAAAAGAACTGGGGCAGACAAAGCGCAACGAGGCGGAACGAAACACCGGACAAAGGGAAAGGGGCGGAAAGCCAAGGCGGAGCGGGGCGAGAAACGGGGAAAGGCGAGCGAACAGGCTGGAAGTCGGGCTGGAAAAGGGACGGATTGATGGACGGGACGGGTCGGGAAAGGACGAACGAGACGAGGCCAGGCGGGAAAGGCCGGGAAAAGGCGGCCCGGCACGTGGGGCGGACGGGCGAAAGGAACGCGACAACGAGGGGCCGGGGCAGACCAAGGCGGGGCCGCGACGGCCAGAGGATGGCGGACGCAAGCCGAGGGAAAAGCGGGCCGGGAAAAGACGGGCCAGGGTCGAAAAAGAACCGGGACTGGCAAGCCAGGCATCTTGCGCCCGCCAAGAAGATCAAGCCCGCCAAGTTGCCGCAGGCGGTCGGATCCGCATCAAACTTGCAAACATTCAGAATCTCCTGCCGGCAGGCCTTCGAACAAGGTTTCTCCTCTTTTCGGGATTCCTCGCTATGACCTCCTCTTGCAGCCTCCACTTATTGCCCTCAAACACAAAAGATTGGTAGCGCCCCCCTTCGGGTATGTAATAAGCGTAATCATCGGCCATGGAAGCCTGCTCCGGCATCAACTTGTCGAAAATAATCATATTGTCTTTCTTCTCCACCCGCTTTCCCCGTGCATTCCGCGTCACATACGTCTGGTAATCATATCGAAGAATCATCCCTGTCCGTTTGCTGAAACGAAAAACCACCCGCTTCACATCCTGGTCTCGAATCGACTTGTCTACCCTGTCCGATCCCGGAATCCGCCCACGATTGACAAACAGGGAAGCCCCGAAACGGACTTGCCCGTCCGGCTTGACAGTCATCACCTCGATAACGCTCTGCTGATAAAGCTCCTGTCCGGCGTTCCAACCCAAAAAAGTATAGTACGTGCGACCGCCGGCTTCCTGCTCGATACATTGGTAATAAAAAGCCCCCCACCAAGACTGCGGATCCAGTTCCAATTGCTCGGGATAAGGCTGGTAGACCGACATGTCGGAAAGATCGTAAATCACATAATCCCCCCGGGATTTCCGGCGTACCTGCAACAACGCCTTGTAGGAAACCGTTCCCGAAGACGAGGGGATTCCCCAGTTCAACATCCGGAAATCCCCATTCCCGGCCTTGAAATAATTAAGGTTGCGGACCCGTTCAAACGGGAAATCCTGTCCTTCGAAAGCCTCCATCACGGCTTTAGCCTCCAATAAGAAACTGTCGCTGGCGTTCCAACGCACATCTTCCGGACAAGCGTAAATCCAGGAAAACAAGCGGTTCAGCTCGGAAATCCGGGATTCGACCAATTCCATGCCCGACAAGGGAATCCGGAAGCCAAAACCCACAAGCAGGCAAAGCAAAATCCTATAAATCAATTTATATTGAACCATATTCCAAATTTTTCCCGCCCATTCCCCGTTCCAAGGAAGGCGCAAAAACATTCCACGCATGGGAAACAGGCCCATTTCCCCGCTCGACGGGCGCTTGAAAACCTGCACACCGGCCCGGTTCCAAAGATAATACAAAGCCGGCTTATTGCTGGCGCCCATGCGCATTCCAACCTTTCAAATGGCTCGCAAACCTCGTGCCTAAACAAACGCAACAAGGGCAGCCTTGCAGGTGAACAAAGACCATGCTATATTTGCAGGAGGTACAGGACCATCGGCAGATTTGCCCGGAAACGACAAGGGACGGAGCAAAACTGCCCGGCAGCGGCACACCCGGAGCCATCACTCCCAGCCGCTCCGTACCGCCGGAACACATTAACCAAAATCCCCAACCATGAACATGAAACATTGGATTGTCGCCTTCGCCTTGCTTTCAGGCGTCTTGACCGCATGCTCGAACAAACCAAAAGAAACAGACATGAAACCGAATCCGACCAACCAAGCTCTCGAAGTCCTGAAAACCCGCCGCGCCATACGTTCCTATCAGGACAAGATGCCGGAAAAAGAACTCATCGAACAGGTCGTAGAAGCCGGGACCTTTGCCCCGACCGGAAAAGGGAACCAATCCCCCATTATCATCGCGGTAACGGACAAGGCCATGCGCGACCGCCTCTCCGAACTCAATGCCAAAGTTTTAGGAGCTTCGAACGACCCATTTTACGGCGCGCCGGCCGTGCTCGTTGTCTTGGCCGACAAAAAATACCCCACCTATCTGTATGATGGTTCCTTAGTGATGGGGAACCTCATGAATGCCGCCCACGCGGTCGGCTTAGGCAGCTGCTGGATCCACCGCGCAAAAGAAGTCTTTGAAAGCGAGGAAGGCAAAGCCTTGCTGAAAGAATGGGGCATCGAGGGCGACTACGAAGGCATCGGGAACTGCATCCTCGGATATCCGGCAGAGAATCCGGCACCGAAGCCGCGCAAGCCGGACTACGTGTATTTCGTAGAATAGCGGAATCCCCTCCGGACGGAGAAATACTGCATCCGAATCCCGTACTTGCCCGTGGGCGCCATTCCCCGTCGCGACCTACGTACCCCGCTTCCACCAGCAGCTCCAGCGACGGACGCGGCAGGCCGTACGTCTTCCGGAAGTCCGTTTTCGGGTAACGCCCCTCCTCCCGAGCCTCCGCCGCACGCCGGCTCATCGAATGCCCCACGTAGCCCCGGTTGCCCCCGTAGAAGCCCCGGAACAAGGCATCCCCCAAGATTCCCGACTCCGGAAGCTTGGGATTCCCGAAGGTTTCCACTATCTTTGCCGCATCGGAAAGGGTTTCACTGTCTATTTCCTGTGAATCATCGGGATTCACTGAGGAGAGCCAGTCAAGCCCTTTCTTCTTATCCACCCATATGGAATTGTTCCGCCCTACGGGTAATACCGCATTCGTGTTCTGCCTCCCGTGCACGCTCGTCACCTCATCGACCTCCATGCAAGACTTCCCGTCCTGAACCATCTCCTCGATTTCGATAGACACAAACACATTTCGCCCTTGACGGTCTTCCATCTCCGCAAAGATTCCCGTGCTGTTTCCGTTCTTCTTGGACACGAATATCGGAGCGGCAATCATTTCCGGCATATCCCGTAGCGAGGAAGATGCGCATCATGCTTCTTGGAAACCCCTTTCCTTACCACGGACTATTTCATGACAATAGGCAAATCGGGAAGGAACATCCTCATGATTCCTTACGGCCTGCCTAGGCGGAAACGGTCGTTCATAGTCATGCGCCCTTGTTCCCGCGCTTCCAGTCCCGCCTTGAACCGCGTGTTCACCGCCGCCAGCTCCTCCGACCCCATCGGACCGTTGTTCCGGTTCCGACCATCCTCAAGGATGTACCCGCTGCGACCCTCGTGTTCCCCCGAATAGATGATTTTCAGCCCGTCCTGCCCCCGTGCCACCATGCGCGAACCGGTGTCCTCCACATAGTCGACCAACTCCGCCAGCATCCCTGCCCGTTCCAGGTTCCGCCGGCTCGCGTACAGCAAGGCTCGAACGTCCCCTTCGTTCAACGGCTCACCATGCCCCTTCGAGATGAACAATACTCATGTCGTTTTGGCATAAAATAAGCTAAATATCCATGAAATTCGCACTAAACAGCGTCGTTTTGACATATCCGGAATCGCGGCAAAGTATTTGCGAGAACCGCCTCCTGCCTCCGGCCGCCTATCAGCCGGAAAAAAGCGGAACAGGAAAGACGGAGCAAAGAACCCTATTTCATCTGCCAAGCCCGCCTTCGCAAGCCGACGATCTTATCAAGCCGCGATTACGAATCCGGACTGCGGGAAGCAGACCGCAAAACCGCAAGCAAAAGAACAGGAACGATTGCCCGGAATCCGCGGAAACGAAGGAATCCCAAAGGCGGGCACGGAACGAAGAAAAGGGACTATCGTTGTCCGATGATTTGCCGTTCTGACGATGAAAAGCCGGCTCGGATCGAAGAAAGGGGACTATCCCTGCATGCGAACCTGAACGGCTTGGCCCAACGGACGGATGCGAAACGAAACGGATAGGCCTTTTCCGGCGCAAGAACGTGCGGAAAGCCGTTCCTTGGCATCGGTTCGTGAAAAAGACTTGGAAATGCGCCCGTACATCCGGCCTATCCGGATCAGGCAGAATCGGTTCATAAAAGACTTGGAAATCATGCAACTACCCGGCAGGAAGCCGTTGCGGAAGTTTCCATCCGACCCGTTGGCCGAATCGCCAGAGGGACAAACCCGGGAAAAGCCGCCACGGGAGTTTCCATCCGACCCGCCGGCCGAATCGCCAGAGGGACAAACCCGGAAAGAAGCCGCCACGGGAGGCTCGAAGCAGCCGAAGGCCCCGGAAATTCCGCGGCACTGGCCAGAAAACCGAAGCCCGGAGGCCAGCCGGCCGTTGATGTCCTCCTTCCCTTTTCCTGCCGGGAACCGATCACATAACCATATTGCATAATTACATAACCGAAAAAAAACAGAACCATGACATTCGATAAATTCACCATCAAAGCGCAAGAAGCCATCCAGAAAGCAATCGAAGTGGCTTCTGCCCATCAAAGCCAGGCGGTGGGCGACTTGCACCTGCTCAAAGGGCTGATGTCCGCCGATGAAAACGTGCTCCCCTTCCTGTTCAAGAAAGTGGGAGCCAACCCGGACGAAATAAGCCGGAACGTAGACCAGAAGGTGGCCTCCATGCCGAAAACCGCCGGCGGGAGCCCTTACCTGACCCCCGATGCCGAACAAGTGCTGCTCAAAGCCCAGAATATGCTGAAAAGCATGGGCGATGAATACGTGACCCTCGAAACCATCCTGCTGGCGCTGCTGGATCAAAACAGCGAGGCAGCCCGGATACTGAAAGCGGCCGGCGTGAACGAACACGACTTGAAAGCCGCCATCAAGGAACTCCGCAAAGGTTCGAACGTGAAGAACCAGAACGCCGAGAGCAACTACCATGCGCTGGAAAAATACGCGCGGAACCTGAACGACATGGCCCGCAATGGAAAACTGGATCCGGTTATCGGCCGGGACGAGGAAATCCGCCGGGTCTTGCAGATCCTCAGCCGCCGTACCAAGAACAACCCCCTGCTGATCGGGGAGCCGGGCGTGGGGAAAACCGCCATTGCCGAAGGCTTGGCCCAGCGTATCGTGAGCGGGGATGTGCCGGAAGGGCTGAAGACCAAGCAGATCTTCTCGCTCGACATGGGCGCGTTGATTGCCGGGGCCAAGTACAAGGGGGAATTCGAAGAACGATTGAAAAGCGTTGTGAAAGAGGTTGTGGAAGCCGAAGGGGAAATCATCCTCTTCATCGATGAAATCCATACCTTGGTGGGCGCCGGCGGGGGCGAAGGCGCCATGGACGCGGCCAACATCCTCAAGCCCGCCTTGGCCCGGGGCGAATTGCGCTCGATCGGGGCCACGACGCTGGGCGAATACCAAAAGTATTTCGAAAAGGACAAAGCCCTGGAAAGGCGGTTCCAGACCGTCTACGTGGACGAACCGAGCGTGGAAGACAGCATTTCCATCCTGCGCGGCTTGAAAGAACGCTACGAAACCCATCACCATGTCCGCATCAAAGACGAAGCCTTGATTGCGGCGGTAGAGCTGTCGCACCGGTATATCACCGACCGTTATCTGCCCGACAAGGCCATCGACCTGGTCGATGAAGCGGCGGCCAAGGTCCGCATGGAAATCGATTCGGTTCCTGAAAAGCTTGATGAAGTGGAACGCCAGATCCGCCAGCTGGAAATTGAGCGGGAAGCGATCAAACGGGAAAAAGACGATGCCAAACTGGGCGAGCTGAAAGAAAAGATAGCCAATCTTTCGGCCGAACGCGATAGCATGATGGCCAAATGGAAAACGGAAAAAGAGACCGTCGACGGCATCCAGAACGAACTGAAAGCCATTGAGCAGTACAAATTCGAAGCCCAGCAGGCCGAACGCCTCGGCAATTACGGGAAAGTGGCCGAGCTGCGCTACGGACGTATCAAGGAAGCCGAAAAGAAAGTGGAAGAACTCAAGTCCCGCCTGAAGGAAGAGCAGAAAGACGGGGCGATGATAAAGGAGGAAGTAGGCAGCGAAGAAATCGCCGATGTGGTTTCCCGCTGGACCGGCATCCCCTTGAGCCGCATGCTGCAAAGCGAACGCGAAAAGCTGCTGCACATCGAAGAAGAATTGCACAAGCGGGTCGTGGGTCAGGATGAAGCCATCTCGGCCATTTCGGATGCTATCCGCCGCAGCCGGGCCGGACTCAGCGACGAGAACCGGCCTATCGGTTCCTTCATCTTCTTAGGCACCACCGGGGTAGGAAAGACCGAATTGGCAAAAGCCTTGGCCGACTACTTGTTCAACGATGAAAAAGCGATGATCCGGATCGACATGTCGGAATACCAGGAAAAGCACACGGTTTCCCGCTTGGTGGGGGCTCCTCCGGGATATGTGGGCTACGAGGAAAGCGGCCAATTGACCGAAGCGGTCCGCCGCAGGCCTTATTCGGTGGTTTTGCTGGACGAAATCGAAAAGGCGCACCCGGATGTATTCAATATCCTGCTGCAAGTACTGGACGATGGACGGCTGACCGACAACAAAGGCCGCGTGGCCGATTTCAAGAACACGATCGTCATCATGACTTCGAACCTCGGGGCCCATTACATCCAGCAAGCGTTCGAGGAAATGAAACCGGGCGAGGAAGAAAAGGCCTATGAGAAGAGCCGGGACGAGGTCTTGAACGAACTACGGATGCGGATGCGCCCCGAATTCCTCAACCGCGTGGACGAGCTGATCGTTTTCAAGCCTTTGACGCGCGAACAGGTACTGGATGTGGTCAAGCTGCAAATGCGGCATGTCGAAAAACTGATGGAACGCAACGGATACCGCATGGAGACGAGCGAGGAAGTCTACCAGGACATTGCCCGCCAGGCCTACGACCCGCAATACGGGGCACGGCCTATCCGCCGGTTCATCCAGCAGCACATTGTCAACGAACTGTCGAAGATGATCCTCTCCGGGTCGGTAACCAAGGAAAAACCGGTGAAATTAGACGTGTTCGAAGGGAAATACGTGCTTTACAACAAGTAATGGCAAGGCCCTTTTCCCCGGCATGCCGCACGGAAGGCCTGGGAGGGTATTCTATGTGCCGGAGGGCGCGGCGGATTCCGGAAAAGGAATCCGCCGCGCTTTTTTTTTATCCGCGCTTCATCGCCAAACGCGCAGCCGCCCGGAAACAGGCTCCCCCGGATCAAACGCGGCTTTTCTGAAAAGCGATGCGGGGCGTTCCGTTTTCCACATGGATGATGCCGCAACGGCGGAATCCGGCCTTGGACAGGAGATGCAGCATGGGGCGGTTGTCGCCATGCGTGTCGACGCGCAAAACGGGGAACTGCTGCAAGCACCAGTCGAAAACGAAAGCGGCAAAGCCGTGCACGGACGCGCCGGAAGCAATCCGGTGCAAGACATAATAGGGTTCCTCGCCGGGCCAGGCGCCATCCTCGATCCGGGCATACGTCGGCTCGGGACCGGGCCGGTAGCAGAAAACCCCGGCCACGAGGGAAGCATCCCGCCCGCGCGGGCTTCCGCCCTGCAAGCCATCGCCGACCGACCCGCAAGTTCCCGCATGGCCCGGTCCGCCCGCAAAATGGTCCGGCTCGCCCACGAACAAATGGCCGCTTTCCAAATCGCGGCGCACCACCGATTCTTGCGGGTAACCGCCTATCCACTGGCCGGGATTCCCGTTCCGAGCCATGAAAGCCCGAGCCTCCTCGTAAATTTCCATGATCCGGGGCAAATCTTCTTCCGAAGCCGGGCGGACAAGAAACGGGCATCGGCTGCCTGACTTTTCCATCTATCCTGATTTTAGCGGTGCAAATTTAATCCGGAAACGACATGTTCCGCAAAAACGCATACCGCAGCATGCCGCATGCCGCATGCCGCCGGCCCAATCGCCTCCTATGATAGGGGCAAGGACAGGGCGGAGGAAGAACAGGCCCCTGCACCTTTCCGGCAGCCGGGTTCCGGGCAAAAGGGG
Organism: uncultured Bacteroidales bacterium; assembly: GCA_949291555.1. GTDB lineage: Bacteria > Bacteroidota > Bacteroidia > Bacteroidales > P3 > Pullibacteroides. Next base: position 46,439 of record CASEWE010000013.1, on the reverse strand, counting down.
CTTCCTTGCCAAAGGGTTTGTCGAATAAAGTTGTTTTTCGCCGGCTTTTCTTCCGAATTGCGTATTTTCGCTATCTGCGATCGCCTTGACGAAAAGGCGCGACAGCGCCCGGGAAAGCCGTTGCCGAAATCCGCAACAAGAAAAATCCGGAGGCTCCCTTTCCGGCAAGCCGCGATGCAGAAGCCGAGCCTTGAGGCACGGAAGCGAACCGGAACCAAAATCACCAGAACTTGGCCACCATGCAGTTTCTTATCCCATGCAGGCCGAACCTTCTTCCAGGAAGCAAGGGCGACCGCCCTCCCCTGCGGGAAACCCTTACGGCAAGAAAAGAAGGGAAACCGGCTCTTCTCCTTTCATTGCTATGCTTCTTCCTGCCATCGGTTTGCGAAACCTTGCAGGCTAAACCGGAACCCGACACCTTGGTCACGGTAGGAATAAGCAACGGACAGCTTCTGCCCATGTATTCCTTGGATCCGGTAGTGGTGCACGGGCGGGAACGCACGGCCGAAGAACGCCAAGCATACTACAAACTAGTTTACAATATCCGGCGCACCTACCCTTACGCCGTCCTGGCCAAAGAGCGCATGGACCTGTACAAAGCCATGCGGGACTCGCTCGGCAACCGGAAAGAGACCCGCCATTACCTCAAGGAACAGGAACGGGAAATCAAAAACGATTTCCTGGAAGACCTCAAGAACATGACCAAAAGCCAAGGCGCCATCCTCATAAAACTTTTGGCCCGGCAAACCGACACCACCGCCTATTTCCTGCTGAAGGACTTCCGGGGCGGCGCCAAAGCGTTCGCCTACCAGACCATGGCCGTCTTTTGGGGATACGATCTCAAAGAAGGCTACGATCCGCACGGCGAAGACCGGGACATCGAAACCATCGTCCAGCTGATCGAGCAGAACCGCCTTTCGACCATCCCTCCCCGGAAAACCCCGGCGATGGCCCCCAAGCAGAAGAAAGAAAAGCGAAAAAGCAAAAAAGCCCGGACCCAGCCTTCGGCAGCAACCGGCCTATGGCAGATCCCCAATCCCGGCAATCCCTGAAACAGGCATTCCTCTCAGGCCGCCGGCCACCGGCCCGCCTGTCGCGGCCTGCCTGTCGCAACCCGCATGGCCCGGCGCAGGCCCTGCACGGTTCCATCAAAATCGCTCAAAACGGAAAAACATGCCCAGGAACATACCCTTTACAGACTACGTTTGCCAGCATATCCAACGGTTCGACCTCCGGGAAACCAATCTCTACGTCATCCTGCCCACCTTGCGCCTGCAACGGGCCTTACGGAAAAAAATCATCCTGCAAGCCCAAAACGAAGGCAGGCTTCCTTGCTGGCTTCCCCGCTTCGAAAGCATAGACCGCTTGCTTTTCCAATGGGCCGGCCTGAGGAAAGCCCTGCCGCTCGAATTGCAAGTACACCTTTATCAGAGCTATCGGGAAATCTACCGGCAAGACCAAGAAACGGCGCGCTCGTTCGACCTTTTCCGAGAATGGGGGAAAATGCTGGTTGCCGACTTCAACCGGATCGACAACCAGCTTGCTCCTGCCCGGGAGATTTTTTCCTACATGGCCGAAGACAAAAGGCTTTCTTCCTGGCATCTCGACCTCGGTTCCTCCAAGCAAGGCTCCTTGCAAAGCCAGTACATCGCTTTTTACCAAAAGCTGGAACGCATTTACCACGACTTCACCCAAAGGCTTCTCGCCAACGGATGCGCCTACCCGGGCCTTGCCGGACGAACCGCTTGCCAGAATCTGCCGCGATTGATAACCCACGGACTCGATGAAAACGATTTTTTCCTTTTTGCCGGCCTCAACGCTCTGACCGGGGCCGAAAAGGAAACGATCAAAACCCTGATCCGCGCCGGCAAGGCCGACATCCTATGGAACGCCGACCGGTACTACCTCGACGACCCAAGCCAGGAGGCCGGGCATTTCCTGCGGGAGTACCGCCAAGACCCCGACCTGAACCGCCATTTCCAAGAGGAAGACATTGCTGATTCCATAAAAAGCCTCCCTGTCGAGGTTTTGGAATGCCCGCAGGATACCGGCCAAGCCAAAACCGTAGCCGATATCCTGCGTTCCGCCCCGCCCTCCCCCCGGAACCGCACCCTTATCGTCCTCAACAACGAGCAGCTGTTCGCCCCGTTGATGAACTCCCTTCCCCAAGGATTGGAATACAACGCGAGCTTGGCCAGCCCGTTGTCCGGAACCTTTTCCGGCTCGCTTTTCACCACCCTCCTGAAGGCCAGGGAGCTCCTTTTCCAGAACCCGGGCCAAGGATTGCCGGCCGGATTTGCCCTGTCGCTTCTCCGCAATCCCCTCTTTACCTGTTTATCCGGGCTCAAAGAAGACACGCAAGCCAAGGAAACCCGCAAATCTTCCAAGACCATCGCGCAGCCAGACCCTGAAAATTGCAAAGCCGATGAAATCATCAGTTGGATTGTTGCCGGCCATCGTTCCCATTTTTCAAAAAAGGGATTCCGAGCCCTGTTCCCGGCTTCGAACCCGGCAACCGACCTGCTTTGCCGCTTCGTCTTCCCTGACCCGGAAACCCCGGCCGCCTTCCCGTCCGGTCTAACGGATCCGGCCCAAGCTTCCGATTCCCTCCAGCCTCCCATGACCGGGGAAGCCGCGCCCGCGACCCTCACGGCCCCGCTTTCCCAGCTGTCCAGCCTCGCAAAGAGGTTATTGGAGATAGACCGAAACCGCGCCGCGCAAACCGACCTCTTCCGGGAAACACCGCCCGGGGAAAAACTCAATCCCTTTGAGGAAAACTTCCTCCAAAGCCTCGTTACGAGCCTCGATGAGCAAATCGAAACCTTGGAAAACATTTCCGGCGAAGGCCCCGGGCCTCTTTCCATCCTCCAGCTCCTGAAAGAAACCCTCTCGGGCATCGACCTCAATTACACCGGGGATCCGGATGCTTCCCTCCATATCATGGGCATGCTCGAAACCCGCGGAATGGACTTCGACCACGTAATCCTGCTTTCCATGAACGAAGGCTACCTGCCTGCCCCCGCTTCCGAAGAGAGTTTCCTGCTCCACAGCGTCAAGAGCCACTACCGGATTCCCACCGAGACCGAACAAACCGCCATGCAGGCCCACCACTTCTACAGCCTGATCCAGAATTGCAAGAAAGCCAGCCTGCTCTATCTCGGCTCCAAAACCGGGAAACCCTTGGAAAAAAGCCGCTTTATCCTGCAATTGGAACATGAATTGCCCGCCAATATCCGGTCTTATGGCCAGGAAAGCCCTTCAGCGGCTTTCCGCCCCGGCCTTTTCCACCCCGCCTACCAAGGCCGCAGCCTCCGCGTGCCCAAATCCGAGGCCTTGCTGAAAACTTTGCGCCATTTCCTGAACAACCCGTACACGATTGTTTCATTCAGTTCGTTGTCGACCTATCTCCATTGCCCCCTTCGATTCTATTTCAGATATCTGCTCAAAATCGGCGAAATCCCCGATGTGAGCGGGGAAGTGGACCCCTTGACCCGAGGCAACATCTTCCACAAAGCCATGGAACGGTTCTGCACCGGGCAAGGGCCGGATCGGGCCGACAAACGGGGCCGGTTGCTGCAAAAGGAAGACATCGGCTTCCTGCGGAGGGACATCGAGGAGCTGCTGCGCCAAAGCCTGTCCGAAGTCTTCCCCGGCGGGCAATACGACCACGGGAAAAACCACTTGGCCTATGAAGAACTCAAACTCCGGATGCAACGTTACGCCGATGTCCTGGAGCGGGAAGCCTGCCAAGGCGAACTCCAAATCCTGGAATGCGAGAAAAACATGGTTTCCCTCCAGCAATTCCCTCGCTGCCCGCCTGTCCGCCTGGGCGGTTTCGCCGACCGCATCGACTGTTACCGGCCTGCCGGGTCGGCCCAAGCCTTCATCCGCATTGTCGATTACAAGACCGGGGAAACGAAGAAGAAGAAGAAAACGAATATCGACGACTGGGACGAGCTCAAGAAAGAGGACTATGCGCATGCTTTCCAGCTTCTCATGTACCTTTACCTGTACGCGAACACGAACCCGGGCGAGAAAAGGCCGCTCCAAGCCTGCATCTGCGCCGTGAAAGAAAAAGGCCAAATGAAAACCTTGGGCGGAAAGATAACAGAAAAACTCTCCATGCCCGAGCTTCTGGAACAGACAAGAGTCTTTCTCCAGGAAACCGTCCAGGACATGCTCGACCCGGAAAAGGACTTTGCCTGCACGGAAGACGAAAATAACTGCCAAACGTGCGCTTATTCCGAGCTATGCCGCCGGTCGAAGCCTTTGCCGGGAAACTCCTGAAAAAGGAACGACCCGGCTGCCGCAAGCCCCGGCCTCGTCCTTTTCCAGCCGCCTCGATTCCCGGCCGCCTCGATGGAAAGCCCTGAAAAACCCTTCCGGAGGCACGAAACCCTTCCGGAGGCACGAAAAGAAACGGAAGGCTCCCACCCGATGGAAATTACCCGAAACCGAAAACCATGCGAACCGAAGCCCTGCGGACCCAAGAAACGTCCGGACACCGATTGACCATTTACAAAGCTTCCGCCGGAAGCGGGAAAACCTATACGCTGACCCAGGAATACCTGCGCCTTCTCCTCCGGCCCGGCATCCAGCCTGGGAATATCCTGGCCATCACCTTTACCAATGCCGCCGCCAACGACATGAAGCGCAAAATCCTCGAGACCTTGGCGCAACTCTCGCAAGGGCAGTACCCCGACTGGCCGAAACTGCTCAGTCCCGGCCAACAGACGCCGTCCCGGCCGACCATGCCGGAGCCGGAACAAGCCTGCCTGCTCCATGCCCGCCTGCAAGAACAAGCCCGGGAGAAACTCCGCCTCCTGCTGCACCGCTACCAGGACTTTTCGGTCAAGACCATCGACAGTTTCGTCCAGAACCTCATCAGGCCTTTCGCGTTCGAATTAGGCCTGCCCCGGAACTATACCCCCGAAGTGGAACTGAAGAAACTGAGCGAGGAAATCACCGGACGCCTCATCGACGAATTCGGGCAAACCGGCAAGGAAACCCAGACCGAAATCCTCAAGATGTTCCTCCTCAAGCAGGAGCAAGAGGGGAAAAGCCTGAATCCCGAAAAAAAAATACAAGAAACGGTCGGACTCCTGTTCAACGAAGGCAGTCTCGAAGCCTTGGAAAGCCTGAAAGGCCTCCATTCCCGGGATTTCTTGCAGATAATACCCAAAATCGAAGACTGCTGCCGGGAAATCGAAGCGCAAGCGGAAACGCTCATAGAACAAGGGAAGAACATCACAGCCCGGGCCGGGCTGAAATCCGAAGACTTCCACGGGGGCAAGAAAGGCCTTTTCGCTTGGTTCAACCCCGAATCGGAAACCCGGATCGATTTGCAGAAACTGACCAATCCCTCGGATTCCCTGCAAAAACACGTAAGGAACGGTATCCTGAAAAACCCGGACCGCGCCTCCGAAGCCGCAGCCCTGCTCCAATGCTTCAACGCGATAACCCAGCTATGCTACGACCGGTATCTTCTCTTGAAGGAAGTTTCCAAACACGTCTACACCTTGGCCTTGACAAGCCATGCCTATGAAATCCTCGAAAACATCGAGCATGCAACCGGCATCGTGCCCCTGCCGGAATTCAACCAGCGCATCGACAAGGCCTTGAACGATGAAAACAACGATTTCATCTACGAACGCACCGGCACCCGCTACCGCCATATCTTCATCGACGAATTCCAAGACACTTCCCGCCTGCAATGGAAAAACCTCCGGCCTTTGATTGAAAACAACCTGGCGCAAGGATTGCCTTGCCTGCTGGTAGGCGACCCCAAGCAATCCATTTACCGTTTCCGGAGCGCGGATCTGGAGCAATTCGTGGCGCTTTGCCAAGGCCAAGGCGGAATCGAGCCCGATGTGCGCGACCTGCAAAGCAACTGGAGGTCGGACGAAGGCATCATTGCGTTCAACAACCTTTTCTACGATTTCCTTTTGCAAGAAGGCTCTTTCGAAAAATATTTCCCGCAAAGCAGCACCGCGCGGGCCGATGCCCTGGCGCGAAAGATTTTCCAAGGGCACCGGCAATTCTGCAAAGGGCAGACGAACCGTTACCCGGATCCAACACCCGAAGCGGTGCGGATTTACATAGCCCGCAATTTAGGGAAAGAGGCCTTGCAGGAATGGCGGCTGCGGAATACATGGGAAATAATCCGGCAGCACGAACCCGGCCAAGTAGCCGTGCTTTGCCCCAAAAACCAGCAAGGCCGCGAAATAGCCGATTACTTAGTTTCCCGAGGCGTTCCTGTCTCCACGTCCGATTCCCTGAAACTGGGCACGCACAACGGCCTCCACCTTCTCGTCTTTTCCCTGCGCTACATGGACCGCAAGGAAATCTTCTTCAAAGCCGCCACCTTCCACTTGGCCAAGCAACTCGGCCTCTGGCCCGGGCAGCCGGGCCGCAGCTCTTCCAAAGAATCATTGCCCGAGGATTTGTTCTCGGAATGGAAATCGGATGAAACCGCCCGGCATTTCCGGAAACTGGAATCCCTCAAAAACCAGCAAGCCGATGTTTACGACACGGCAGAGGCCGTGATCCGGTTCTGGAACATGAATACGAAAGCCGACCAGTTCCTGCTGGCCTTCCTGGACCAAGTGCAGGAACACCGTTTTCCCCGCCTGTCGGATCTTACCGACTGGTGGGACGAGAGCGGCAAAAGCCTTTCCCTCCCCACCTCGGCCGAAGGGCAAGCCGTGCAAATCATGAGCATCCACAAAGCCAAAGGGCTGGAATTTCCCGTGGTCATCCTGCCCTTTGCCAGCTCCGCGGACCGGAAAAACGACAACCTGTACTGGCTCCGTCCCGGCCTCCTGCCCGAAAAAACCGGATTGCCGACCGCGCTCATACGCCACCTGAAAGAGATGAAACAGACAGAAGCCGGAGCGGATATCCTGCAAGAGGAGCAGTTGCAGGAAATCGACTCCCTGAACCTCCTGTACGTGGCCACGACCCGCCCCCGGCAAAAACTCTACCTCTTCGCCGCCGATACGAAAGAAACTTCGGGATTCCACGCAAACGAAGCGATAAGCGACTTTATCCGCGCCTATCCCCTGTACTTGGAAAAGGAGGAAGATGGAAGCCGCCTGCCGGCCGAGGAAGGCGAAAGCCGGAAGGACCTGCCCGCTCCCGGTCCGGAAGAAAGGGGAACTTTCCAAACGGGAACCCCGGAAAACGCCGCTTCCTTTTCTTGCCAGGAAACCTTTTCCCCGGAAACCGTTCCCGTCGGGCCTGCCTGCTCTTTTTCCAGCCACGACTGGCGGAGTCTTGCCCAAGCCACCGCCCCGCTCCCCGAAATCCCATCGGAAGAACAGGAATGGGGGAACTTCATCCACAAAACCCTCTCCTGCATAAAAAACCGCACGGAAGAAAGCATCGAGGAAGCCTTGCGGGGAACGCTCAACCAGTACGCCTCTTTCGGCCAGCGGGCGGAGGAAGCCCGCTCGACATTGCGGGAAATCCTGTCGCATCCCCTGCTGGCTCCTTGCTTCGAGGCCGGCTGCCGGGTAAAAACCGAGGCGCCTATCGCCCTCCCGAACGAGCAAACCTGCATCCCCGACCGGATCGTGTTCAAGGAAAACGCCACCCTTGTCCTGGATTTCAAGACCGGAGAACCGCACGCGCGGCATGCGAGGCAAGTGCGCGCGTACATGGACTGCCTGCAACGCATGGGATACCCTGGCTGCAAGGGCTATCTGGTCTATACGGGAAAGCCCTGCACGGTGGAAATCGTGGAAGCAGAAGCATCGGCATAAGGGACCTCCTGATCGCGCCGCTTTTCGCCCCTTGCCCGGCTTCCTCTTTCCATGTTCGAGCAAAGCGGGGGGGGGCGCCGCCTCTCCATTTCCAGGGACTCCGGAACAGGCATGACTCCCGGAATCGAAATTCACCAAAGCGTAACAAGCCCTCCGGGGCATGACGGGAATATTTCGTAAATTTGCAGTCCCGATACGCTGGGTCTTATTTCGTTATTTTTCTGAAAAATAAATTTTTAAAAATAAAAAAGAAGGAAAATGAGAACAACCGCATTTTTTCGAAAACGCCTTGTAGCCCTTCTTGCGGCAGCAGGCCTCTGCTTGCCAGGCTTGGCTTCCGCGCAGGAAGACTACACCGGAAATTTCAGCGAATCTACCGGTGCCAACAATAGCTACAAAGAAACCACCGTCACGCTGAACGGGCAGCAATGGTACTCCAACTGCTGCTATAAACAAAGCTCGGAATTCCGCCTCGGGAAAAACAAAGCATCCGCAGGGGCGGACATTGCCCAGAAATTCGTGGACCTGGGCCTCGATGCCACCAACGCTTCGGTCTTGGAAATGCAATGGGACATGGAAAACGTGGCCTCCGTTTCCTTCTCCAGCGCTGGAAAGTACGGAACCGTTGATGCTTCCTACATCCTGGAATCGACCGATGGCGGCAACACCTACCGGATCGTGGCCACTTCCAACGCAACGGACGGCGTATTCACCCTGGCTTATACCCCGGAATCCCCGGTAGCCTCGGCCCGTTACGCCTTAGCGACCGACGGCACTACCCCCCGCATCCGCCCCACGGAAGTAGCGATCCTTGTAGCCAAATGCGAAGGGCCTTCCAACCTGCAAGCCAGCCCGGCTGTCACGACGGCCGAACTGTCGTGGACGGCCCCGGCCAGCGCGCCGGCCAACGGCTACCTCGTCACCTTGACGTCCGGTTCGGGTTCGCCCGTGAAGAAAGCCGTAGCGGCAGGCCAGACTTCCACCACCGTGGAAGATCTTGCCGGCAGCACGCGTTACGAATGGAGCGTGGCTTCCCTCTGCGGCCCGGCAGACACCAGCGAAGCCGTCCAAGGCACGGCCTTCACCACCCTTTCGGCTACCGAAGCCGTGGTTTCGCCTTCCGGGGAAGCGCACGATTATTCCATCTACCTTGGTGAAACCCTCTCGGAATCGCTCGATTTCGTATCCGCCAACCTCACCGCCGACCTGAGCGTTCAGGTAACCAAGGCGCAAGGCCGGGAAGGCGAGGCCGTGATTTCGGCTTCTCCCGCCACCATCGGGCAAGCGGAGGCCGGATCGTTCACCGTGACGCTTTCCTCCTCCGCCGCGCTTGCGGCCGGCAGCTACCAGGACACCCTGCTGATTTCCCATGACGGGAAAGTCCTGAGCAAAACGGTGCTCAACCTCGTTGTCAACAAACGCAACATGCCCAAGGTGGCCATCGAGCCCCAAGAGGGCGTGTTCATCGGGGAAACCACCGTTACCCTCTCTGCCGTGGAGGGGGCGAAAATCCACTACACCCTCGACGGGGAAACCCCTTCCGAAACGGCCGGCGGCAGCACCCTGCTCTACAGCAAGCCTTTCACGCTCGCCGATGAAGGAGAGTCGTCCCATTATTTCGTCGATATACAAGCCCTGGCCTTCCACGACGACTATATCACCACGGACGACTCCCTTGCCTCTGCCCACCTCGAATTCATCAAGGTCACTCCGGCCCAGCTGCCCCTGTCCTGCCAGTCCAAGAGCGATATCAACGAAGATAACGGCCTGTTCCACTTAGGCTTGGGCTCCGATTACGGTTCCGATCCCAAATTGAAGTTCGATGACGAGAAAGATGCCCTCATCGCGGCCTTCACCTCCGCCCCCGGGGCTTTGAAATACACCATCAAGGGCAATACCCTCAGCGGCGACTACATCTTCTCGGTAGAAGGCTCCGAAGACGGCTCGGCCTGGGAAACCATCAAGGAATACAACGGCTCGGGAATCGCGGCTTCGGCCCAGCACGAAGACATCCAGACGATAAATGCCCGCTTCCGCTACATCCGCTGGCTCTACACCCGGAAAGCCAACGGCAACATTGCCTGCGGGAATATCGAAATCCTGCCTTTGACCACCGATCCCATCCTGAACCTTACCCCCGACAGCCACACGCTGCCGGCCGTGGCTGCCAATGGCGGCTCGGATTCGGTCAGCGTTCGCATTTTCGGAAAGAACCTCACGGAAAACCTCACGGCGACCCTTCTGAAAGGCGCGCCGGCTTTCAGCCTCGATGAAACCGCTTTCGCTTCCGATGCCGTCACCACGTCGGGCGATACCCTCACCGTTGTCTTCAAACCCACGCAGGCCGGCCACGATACCGCCCTCGTGGAAATCGGCAACAGCCAGATCAAAGACACCTTGACGGTTTACGCCACGGCGATTGAAACCGTCATGGCCGACGACATCGCCCGTCTCTACGAGGATTATGCCGACCTCGACCCCGAGCAGCTCTACACGGTGACCGGAGAAGTGGTCATTACCCATAAGGACGACTACAATTCGCGCATCTACGTGCAAGACCGGGACAACGGGGCTTCCATCCTGCTGTTCGGGTGCGAAGACTTCGGCTACGACGACTTGGCCGTGGGCGATGTGCTGACGGGCGTGACCGGCACGCTCGAAATCAACCGGAACCTGCTCCGGTTCCTGCCCACCGAACCCTTGAACAGGACCGGCACCGGGCAAACCCCGGCAGTCCAGACGCTCACCGCGGCCCAGATCAACGCCTCCCCGCTCCAGTACCAGAGCGCATTGGTGAAGATTGAAAACGCGCTTTTCGCCGCTTCGGGCAACTTCGCCACCAGCCGCAACTACAACCTTATCCAAGGCGGCGACACGATCGTCTTCCGGACCGACTACTTCTCGGCCGACTACATCGGAACGCCTATCCCCGCGGTAAAGATGGATGTGACGGGCATTCTCACGCAATACAACCAAGACATGCAAATCACCGCCCGCGGCGCAAGCGACATGACCGAATCGCCTTGCCTCGTGCCTTCCGGCTTCGAATCCTCGACCACGGCGACCACGGCCGTCATCAGTTTCGAGGGGGATGCCGCAAGCTATGCCTACCGCTATGGCACGCAAGACGCGGACTGGGATAACGCTGAACACGACACGGTGCGAACCGCCAGCTTCAGCCTCGACAAATTGACGGCATCGACCACCTATTACTACCAAGTAAAAAGCCTGTGTTCCGGCACCAATGCCAGCGAATGGTCGAGCACGCAGTCTTTTGCCACCAAAGCCGCCGATGCCCCCGCTTTGACCGTTACCAGCCCCAAGGCAGACAGCACCTATACCGGCGATGTAACCTTTGCCTTTTCGACCGAAAACTTCGAATTGGGCACCGACGGACTGGTCAAAATCATGATCAGCAACGGCGACACGCTCTATACGGGCCAGTCCTCCAGCACGGTTTTCCTCAAAAGCGGTTCCTACCGGGCCGGGTTCGAACTGGTGAAGCTTGCCGATAGCGCTTCCTTGGACGTGCCGGTAACGGTTCCCGCCATCCGTTTCTCGGTCAACCTGCCCGATGCGGCCATGCCGGTTTTCAGCCCGGATCCCGAAAAGGTCTACTCGGATTCGGTAAGGGTAACCATCGCCTGCGAGACCGAAGGGGCCAGCATTTTCTACTCCACCGATGGCAGCCGTCCTTCGCAAGCCTACACCAGGGCTTTCACCTTGAAAACGACCTCCACGGTAAAAGCCTTCGCCGTCATGGAAAAGATGGATACCAGCGCCATGGCCAGCGCGCAATACACCATCCTCTCGGCCAATCCGGTACCGGAAGGGGACCTGGTATTGAACGAAGGGTTCGAAGCCTGCCAGTCGACCTACGGGGACCCGGGAACGGACTGCAGCACGAGAATGGACGATTTCACCTCGGTGAAAGGCTGGAGCGGAACATCGGTCTACCCGGCCGAAAGTTCCATGAAAATGGGTACCGGCAGCAAAGCCGGGAAACTTGTCACGCCGGCCCTCGACCTCAGCTACGACAACGGGAAGTACTTCGTGGCCTTCCTGGCCATGGCTTGGAAGGGTGACGAAACCGAAATCCGAGTGGTTGCCGGCAATGATACCCTCTACGCCCGCCACCTCGACAATTCCGGGGACTACGCCCGCGAAACCATGCGCGAATACGTCTTCGAGCTCGACAACGGCACTTCGGCCACGCAAATCAGCTTCGAAGCCATCCAGGCAAAAGACAACCGCTTCTTCATCGACAGCGTGCGGGTGTACCAGACCCTGCCCCAGATTCCCCTCCTGCTCGTGAACGGGAACGTGGAAATCAACACGGTGCAAGCGGTAGCGGCAAGCTATGACGTGACCGTGAACGGGAAACTGCTCTCCGAAGACGTCTCTATCGACTGCCCGGAAGGGAACTTCAGCGTGAACACCAGCACCCTGCCGAAAGATTCCGTCATGCGCGAAGAAGGGGCTGTCTTCACCATCACGTACAACGGCGCGCTGCTGAGCGACTCCTGCACCATCACCCTTGCAAGCGGCACCTTGAGCAAGGAAGTGAAAGTGCGTGCCACCGCCGAGGAAGTGATCGTCGTTGCCGACTTGGCCGAACTGCGGCAAGGCGAGCAAGGCAAGCTCTACCGGGTGGAAGGCCCAGCGGTGCTCACCGCCTATGACGACTACCGCAACTACAAGTTCTTCCAGGACGACAAGGCAGGGATCCTCGTAGACGACCCCAACGGACTGGTGGAAAACGTTTATGAAATCGGGGATGGCGTTGAAAACCTCTACGGCCAGTTAGGAAGCTTCGGAGGCCAGCTCCAGCTCATCATGCAGGGCAACCTGCCCGAAGCCAGCTCGCACGGCAACGCCATTGAACCGATCGTGCTCACCGTGGACGAATTCGAATCCGGCATCGAGGAATACTGCTCGCGCCTGATCCGGATCAACGGGCTGGAACTCATCGAGGCCGACCAATGGGAAGCGAATGCCGACCACATAGCTGTACAGGGGCAAGACACGATCAACATCCGGACGTTCATCCGCAACGGGGACTTCGTGGGAGAAGCCGCCCCGCAAGGCAGCTTCGACCTCATCGGCATTGCCGGCGTGTACAATGGCAGCGCCCAGATCTCGCCCAGGACCCGGCAAGACATCCTGACGGCCGGCAGCGATTGCGCGGCTCCCTCGAATCTCCAGATCGAAGTGGACGGTACCACGGCCGTAGCTACCTGGGAAGGCGAAGCGAGCAGCTACGTAGTGGCCTTGCTCGATGCCGAGAAGGACACCCTTTCGACGGTTACTGTCCAAAACACGACCCACACTTTCACTTCGCTCGAAGCGGGAAGGACCTACAATTGGTCGGTGGCGTCCGTTTGCCAGGACGGATCGCTCCTGTGGAGCGAAGGGGAAAGCTTCGCCACGGTTTCCAACCAAGTATTGGAAAGCATTTCCGTCAATATCTACCCCAACCCCAACTCCGGCGCGTTCACGCTCGAATTGGATCGCCCCGCCCATGTGGAAATCTTCAACAGCACAGGCATGAGCCTGCAAAGTCAAAAGTTCTCCGCGGGCAAGCATGCCCTGAAGCTTGAACAAAGCGGTATCTACTTCATCCGCATAAGCCACGAAGGCATAGGGACTGTCAAACGCGTGGTAGTGCGCTAACGCGGTAGCGCGTTCAAAAAAAAGCGCCATCCGGGAAAATCCATGGATTTTCCCGGATGGCGCTTTTTTTCAGAGTTCCTGCCCCAGGCAAACTAACGGGAAACGGAATCAAAACGGGTGTTCTCTCCTTCAGTAGGCACGCCTGAAGGTTCGAACCAGGGAAAGACATCAAAGGCGGGAAAACTTTCATCATTGTCCGCACCCCTGCCGGACAAAGCCCTTCCCGGAAAAACCGATTTCGTGAACCAGAACTTGCGTCCGTTCTACAGCAACAATGTAGTCCTTCCCTATCTTCCTTGCCCTCCTTTACCACCTCAAAGCCGCCGGCGGAAAAGCCGGAGGATGCCGCTTCGGGACATGGCCCCGGGGTTGATGCCGTGCTCGCCTTCGGGAACAGGAACGGAATGCTGCCGGAAATAGGCTTCCCACGCGGGCAGCAAAAAACCGGAAGTATCGCTAAAAGTCATCACGTTGAGCGGGAAAACCTCTTCCCCTCCGTTGGCATCCTTCAATATCTGGTAAACCAGTTCCGAACAATAGTACCGGTCATTTCCCAACACATAACCATAATCGTAGCTTTTCCCGAGGTGCGCCATGCCCCGCCGCAAAGCTTCGGGAATCAAGGCACGGTAACGGGACTTCAGCCGGGCCAAAACCGATACAGGCCGGCAAGTGCCGGAATCCGGAGAAAGGAACTCCTCAAGCGGGCAAAGCCGCACGCAAGGCACTGTGGCTTCCAGGACAAAGGCCTCCCCTTCCTGGAAGCAAACCATGCCCACATGGGTAAAAGCATAGCCCCGAGCGCTCGAAGTAACGCTTTTGATAGCCGCTTCGGTTTCTCCTCCGCACGCCTGCTGGAATATCAAATCCCCCTCATGAAGACGGATGCCCCGGTAAAAACAGGCTTTCTGCGCCTGAGCCGTCAACGGGCCATGAAGCCCGATACAGAAACACCCTGCCCAGATCCCGCATAAAAGCGTCTTGGCAAGGTGTTTCCTGAAATTTCCCTTATGCATGGGATCAGAAAGGCAAGTCGTCGGAATCCTCCGCCGAGGCAGCGGGGAAATCCCGGGCGGGAGCAGCTTGCGGCATGCCGCCTGCCATCGGGGCTTGGGCGGCAGGAGCCGCGTACTGGGGTGCGGCAGGAGCATAAGCGGGCGCCGCGCCCGGAGCGGCCGGCAACGTGATTCTCCACGGCCGGACATCGGTATACCAGCGGCCATTGTATTCCCGGCTCTCCAAGTCGAAAGCCACGGTCAAGACATTGCCTATCTGCATGATGCTGGGGTCTTGTATGGCACGGTCGCCCCATACCGACACGCAAATCTTGCGCGGGTACTGGCTTTCGGTCTCAAAAATAAACTCCTGGCGTTTCCACGGGCCATTCTTGCCTTCGCCCGTCACCGGTTCGTTAATCTGGATCAATTTTGCTGTAAATTCCATATCGCGTATGATTTATGAACATCTTGGCAAACCTCGCATGCGCTCCCAACCGGCCGAAACGGCAAAGGCCTGATTTGCAAACATCTTGCCGGCTTCGAATCCCCCCGCAAAGCCCGATCCCCGAAAGCCTCGGAACGACCCGGCGGCAAGTTTGAGAAGCCGGCAGGCACTGGACCAGACAACTTTTCACCGCCGGCGAAAGAAACACCGCGCCGCCGCGAAATTACGAAAGTGCGGAGAAATTTCCGGTTCTTCCCTCCTGTTTTTCTTCCCGGCCGCTTCCCCGGGCCGGAATCGGCCGCCTCCGCCACAAGCCCGTTGCACGCCACGCTCGCAAAACAGCCTCCCGACCTTGTCGCGCAAGCATGCAAGCACCGCCGCGCCGGATGCCGAACGCTAACGCGCCCCGTTCCTCTTCGCCGCTTGGCGCTCGTTCCCCGCCCCCTTTGCCATTGGCTCCTTTCCATCCGGAACTTGGCCGATCTCCGTCCGCCGGGCAAGCTTGACTTCTTCTACCACGTTGCAAACCATCTGCTTCAGCTGCGTCATGAACTGCGATGCCGGGTACTTCCCATCGGCAATTTCCCGCAACTTCTTCTCCCATTGCCCGGTCAGTTCCGCCGACTTCAGCAAGCGGTTCTGGATCGTCTCGATCAACTTGATCCCGGTAGGGGTCGGAAGAATCCGCTTCTTGTCCTTGCAGGCGTAATTGCGCTTGAGCAAGGTTTCAATAATCGCCGCCCGGGTCGAAGGCCGCCCGATCCCGTTGGCCTTCATCAAATCCCGAAGTTCCTCGTCTTCCACGTTCTTGCCGGCCGTCTCCATGGCTTTGAGCAAATCTCCTTCGCTCATGTACTTGGGCGGCTGGGTCTGCTTAGCAACGATTTCCGGCTTGTGCGGCCCCCTTTCGCCCGCCTGGTAATCCGGCAAAACGTTCTCCTGATCCTCCTTGTCCTTGTCTTCTTCCTCCTCCTGCCGGGCATTCGAGGCGAAAACCGCCCGCCAGCCAGGCTCGACAATCACCTTGCCGGTAGCCTTGAAGAGAATCCGGCCCTCGTTCCCTCCCTTGTCCCCGTCACCGGCCGCCTTCCCTTTCCCGCCTTTCCCGTCTCCTATCGCCGCTGCCGCTTGCTTTTCCCCTGGAACAGCCGATTCGGCCGGGCTTCCGCCATCCCGGTCCGCGCATGTCCCTGTTCCCGGCCGGCCGGCACCTGCTTCGACCGAATCTGCCGGTTCCCCGGCCGGGGCCTCCGCCAAAAGCGTTTCCTCCCCCAAATCCACTTGCGCCATCACCGTGGTATTGGCATACTCGCAATCCGGGTAAAACGCCGCGATGAAACGCCGGATGACCAAGTCGAACACCAATTTCTCGTTCCGGCTCAAAGCGGAAGCCGCCCCGAACTCCCCGGTGGGGATGATGGCATGGTGGTCTGTGATTTTCTTGTCATTGAACACCTTGGAACTCTTCCGCAAAGCCCCCTGCGCCAGCAGGGGCGCCGTCAGCGCGGCATACGGGACCAAGCCGCGCAGCATTCCCGGCACCTTGGGATAAATGTCGTTGGGAAGGAAACTGGTATCGACGCGCGGATAAGTGGTGAGTTTCTTTTCGTACAGGTTCTGGATAATCTGCAAAGTCTCATCGGCCGAGAATCCGAACTTCTTGTTGCTTTCCACTTGCAGAAGAGTCAAGTCGAAAAGCTTGGGAGGATGCTCCTTGGCCCGTTTCTTTTCCACCTTGACGATTTCCAACGGCTTGCCGGCCACTTGCCGGCAAAGCTCCTTCGCGGCCTCTTCGGTGGCAATCCGGCCTTTGGCGCTCTGGAACAGCCCGCCCCGGTAGAGGGTGCGGAGTTCCCAGAATTTCTCGGGCTTGAAATTCTCTATGGCTTTCTGGCGCTCCACCAAGAGGGCCAGCGTCGGGGTCTGGACGCGCCCTATCGACAAGACTTGGCCGGGAAGGGCGAACTTGAGCGTATAGGCACGGCTGGCGTTCATGCCCAGCAGCCAGTCGCCGATGGCGCGGACAGAGCCGGCGGCGTAAAGGTTGTCGAAATCGGAAGCCGGATAAAGGTTGGCGAAGCCTTCCCGGATGGCTTCTTCGGTCAAAGACGAAATCCAGAGCCGTTTCACCGGGACTTTGCAGCCCGCCTTCTGCATGACCCAGCGCTGTATCACCTCGCCTTCCTGCCCGGCATCGCCGCAATTTATCACTTCCTCGCACCGGGCTATCAGGTCGCTAAGGATCCCGAACTGGTTCTGGCTGCCTTTTTCGGGAATCAGCTTGAGCTTGAAAGTCCCGGGTATCATCGGCAGGACTTCCATCCGCCACCTTTTCCAGTCCGGCGTGTAGTCGTCGGGTTCGAACAAGGTGCAGAGATGGCCGAAAGTCCACGACACCCAGTAGCCGTTCCCCTCCATATAGCCGTTCCGGGCCGTGGTCGCCCCGATCACCCGGGCTATCTCCCGGCCCACGCTGGGTTTTTCGGCTATGCAGAGTTTCATGGTTTTCGGATTCTATATCGGTTGGACCTGTTTCCGGACGAAGCGGAAACTATCGCTGTTTCCAGGCCGGGCCCGGACCCCGCGGCGAGCCGCCTCTCCGCTTTGCCGCCGCAGAGCCCGCGCCCGGCCCGCTCCCCGCTTTCGAGCCCAGCCTTCGGACCCAGCCGTAGCCGCAAAAATACAAAAACCGCCCCGCTTCCCGGAAAAACCGTAATATTGCATAAAGCATAAAAGGCCGGGAATCGCGAATCACGGTGGCTCGCGCCTTGACCGGCAACACCGACCCCTGAATCGAACATAACAACCCCTGACGCAATGCGCAAAACGAATTTCAAACCCGGAACGATGATTTACCCCTTGCCGGCGGTCCTGGCCGGATGCGGGGCGAGCGAGGAAGACTACAACCTGATCACGGTGGCTTGGACAGGAATCCTGTGCACGAACCCGCCGGTATGCTACATTTCCATCCGGCCCGAACGGCATTCCTACGGACTGATCAAAAAGTACGGGGAGTTCACTATCAACCTGACCACAGCGGCCTTGGCCAAAGCTACCGACTGGTGCGGGGTCAAGTCGGGACGGGATTTCGACAAGTTCAAGGAATGCGGGCTGCACGCCGTGGCCGGAGAAGCGGTCAAGGCTCCTATCGTGGCGGAATCGCCGTTGAGCCTCGAATGCAAAGTGCGCCAGCAGCTGCCTTTAGGGTCGCACGAAGCCTTCATCGCCGACATCGTGAACATCCAAGCCGATGAAAACTACCTGGACCCGCAAACCGGGAAATTCGACCTGGCAAGCTCCGGCCTCTTGGTCTACGAACACGGGCATTATTACGAAACGGGGAAACCCATCGGCCATTTCGGCTGGTCGGTAAAGAAGAAGACCCCACCCGCACGGAAAGGGGGAAAGAAGCAAGATTGAAGTTCCTTCTGCCCACGGCATCCCTGCGCGATGGCAATCCGGCAGGAGGAAAGAGGCAAAATCGAAGTCTCTTCCTGCCTTCGTTTTCCCGGAACAAGGAACGCCCCTGCGGAAGACGCCAACGGCAACGCGTTTCTTCCACCCTTGTTCTGCCGATGCAGGACCGACAGTTCAGAAAGCCCTCAGCAAAGCCGTTTCTTCCAGACCCCGCGCCCGTAAGCGTGCACCACCGACCCGTCAAGGCTGGAGACCCGGTAGCTCAATACCGTTTCGCCTCCTTCGGCCGATTCCAGCAAGGCCTCTTCCGCTTCCTCTTCCGCAGCAGCAATCCCTTGCCGGGATTCCGCCGCGGCGACAGCGCCTGCGGCCGCTTGCCCTTGCCCTGAATCCTGTCGAAGGACCTCTACCCGCACTTCCCCGCCGGGCTTCAGCTCGTGCACGTAAATCACCTCGAATTCCTTCAGTTCCGCCCGTTCCTGGAACAGGAACCCATGGGCGTCCATCATCCATTGCACATAGGCGCTCTGGGTCACATGCCCGTTGAAATCCAAATCCGAATAACGGGCGAGGAACACCGTGGACGAAAAGACGGTCCACGAGGCATCGGGACCGGACTTGTGTTCGGCTTTCGTAAACAAGCTGTCCGTGAAAGGCAGGCTCTCGGCACAATGACCGGCCAAGCCTTTCATGAGGGTCGAAGGGCGTTCGGGCCTGCGGGATGCCGTATTTATCAACATCCAGTCGGTATGGGCAAAAGCCCGGAGCTTCCTTTCGGCGCAGTTACCGGAGGAAGCCTCGCTGCCGGTTCCGGCCTGCCCGGCAGCCGCCGCGTCCTCCACGCGGTACACCCGGGGAACCAATAAGCCCTCGAAAGCGGGATTCCACGTCTCGATCCGCACGGACTCTTCCCGACGCGGCATGCAAGGCATGTACAAATGGATGCGGCGCAGCATCCACGTAAGGCCTTCCCGGCTCAAAGTGGCCACATCGGTCTTCTGGATGAACGTATGCAATTCGGCCATGTCGTTGAAGAGGTCGCACAAGACCTTGACCTTCAAGAAACGGTTCCGGTCGGTATAATGGTTGTAAATCCTTACATCCTCCCCGTATTTGGCCAACGAACCGGAAGCGTTCCCTCCGGGATCTTCCTCCGGGGCCCGTGCAAAAGTTTCCATTTCCATCAATCTTTCAAACAAAAAAAACACGCATCCTCTTATCGAAAAGACTTTCCTCTATCGAAAAGAACGGTCCGGCAAAAGCGCCTCCGGCAAAGCGCGTGGCAAGCAAGCGCGCCGCTCAATCGGGCAGTTTGGACCAATAGAAGCTTTTACCCAAGAACCGGAAACCGATATACCCCCGCATCCGGATCACATTTTCCGATTCGAACTCGATGAAACAACGGTAGGTTTTCCCCGACATGGGATCGTACACCCTCCCCCCTTGCCATTCCTTGCTCCGGGCATCGTAACGCAAGCCTCGCACGATAACCAAATGGGACAAAGGGATATGCCGCTGTTCCGAGCGGGGATTGTTCACATCGGTACGCGGCTTGCCCAGATCATCGGTAGGCTGGTCCATCCAAATGATCCGGGCCTGGTATTCGCCATTATCGGCCTTGTAGAAATTCAGATGGAAATTCTCCTGCCGGGCATTGTCGTACGCGCTGTAAGTGCCGAGAATGTCATCGGCATGGCTGCCGTTTCCCTGAGCCTGCAAAAAGCCGAAAGCCAGCAGGAGCGCGACCATCCAGGCCGAGCCCGGCAAGAAAAACCTTCCGCTTTGAAAAATAATCCGCATCTGTCCTTTCTTCAGCATCAAATCCTCCCCTTGCCTTCAAAAAGCCCGCAGGACGCCTCCTGCCAGTTTTTCCAGATCTCCGTACGGCCTAAATAGCGCAAGGGAAATCCGAACAATTCGCCTGCAACCCTTTATCCAAGGCACGAAAGCATTGCTTCTCCTCGTGGAAAACGATTCCAAGCGGATTCTAAAATTTTGCGAAGATAGAGGCCCGTCGTACGGAGAAGATTTGTAAAAAAGATGAAACTTGACGCGCCCCTACCCCGGCTTCCCGGAATAAAAAAATCAAAATACTGAATACCACTTATTTAAACAGACAAAAACCCGCAAAAAACCTTCTTGTCGTTTTTTTACCGAAGCCCCATTCCCCGCACCTCCGGAGAAGCCGTCTCCCGCATTCCCCCCGTTTCCCCTGAAAAGCCCGAAGGAAACGGGCGAGGGCCTCTTTCCCGAAACGCTTGCGGACAGGCTTCCGAATCTCGTTTTTTTTCCCGTTCTTTGCACTCTTTTGAACAAAAACCCGGCAACGGGATTTGCAAAAAGCAAGTTTCCAGCCCGCTTTCAAAACACCTTTCGCTTCCATGATTGAATTCTTTCTCGACAACCTGAATTACTGGACGATCTTGTTAGGCATGATCATCGAAAGCTCGTTCATTCCCTTCCCCTCCGAAGTCATCGTCCCTCCCGCCGCATGGCTTGCCTTAGGGCCTGAAAGCGACATGAATATCGTCTTGGTCGTCATTGTGGCCACCTTAGGCGCCGACATAGGCGCCCTTGTCAATTACTTCCTGGCAAAATGGCTCGGACGACCCATTGTTTACAAATTCGCAAACAGCCGCTGGGGCCATTTGTGCCTGCTCAACGGGGAAAAAGTGGAGCATGCCGAAGAATATTTCCGCAAACACGGCATCGCTTCCACCTTCTTCGGCCGCCTGGTGCCGGCGGTCCGCCAGCTCATCTCCATCCCGGCCGGGCTTGCCCGGATGAAGCTCCCCACCTTCCTCTTGTACACCACCCTCGGGGCGGGCCTCTGGAATATCGTCCTGGCCGTGTTAGGATACGTAGTGCGGGTCTCCTTCCCGCAAGTGGAAACCACCGAAGACGTTTCCCGCTTAGCTTCCACCTACAGCCATGAAATCGGGTACGGAATCCTGGCGATCATCGGTGCCGTGGCGGTCTACTTCATCGTAAAACGCCTTGTCAAGAAACGCAAAGCCGCCCGATGAACAATCCCCGATGAACATGAAGAAAAAGAGGCAGCATTGAGTCCTTTTTTCCGTTCCACGGCAATCCTCCCGCGCAAGAACGACTGCAATATGCACATCCGGGGCGATTCCTTTTCCTTCCTATTCCGGTCGCATCCCACCCGCCTATCCGCTCATCCGGTCCGGCCCGATGAGCAGTCCGGCCCGGCAAATAAAAGACGACCGGGCTTGATGAAATCCTTCGGCTTGGTGCCGGCGTAGCTGACAGACCGGCAAATAAAAAACGACCGGGGCGGCCTCTTGGAGGCCGCCCCGGTCGTTCAACAAAAGGAAACAACTCCTTTTTCCATCGCTAACAAGGCTGTTCCGACCGGCAGAACCCGCAAACCGGTTTCCGCGAGCGGTTGCCTGCCAGCGGCATTCCGGTTTAGTATCCGGTATTCTGGGGATCGAAATTGCACCAGCCTTCCGTCCAGTCTTCGGTACCGAACGCCCCGCGGAAAGCAACCGTCTCGAACCCGTAAGCATCCAGCCCGCTGAAATCGGCCCCGCTCAGCAATTCCGAATTGCCAGCCGGCAAGAAAGAAGGCTTCGTGTAGTTGAAAACCCCTTCGATTCCCAATTCGGCATTGGTAGCCACCGTCTTGTTGTTCAAGGCGGCATTGGTGAAATAAGCCTCCGTTGTCAAAGACGCGCTCTCGACGCTTTCGCGGAAGTTGACCTGCATGCCCGCCAGCACGCAATTCTTCACCACCAAGTTGTTTTCCTTGTTCTGGATTCCGGCTTCGGCCGAATTCATGCATTTGTCGCTATCGATGTAAAGCCCCACGGGATAGCCGGCGAACACCGAATTGTAGACCTGCAAGCGGGTATTCCGGCGCAAGTGCATGGCAGCCTGGTAAGGCCCGTAGGCGGCATCGCTGGCGTAAGCCTCGCCGATGAAACTGGTATCGGCCAAGGTAGCGAAAGGCCCGAAGATGGACACGTTCGAGAAACGAGGATTGTTCAAGGGCGCATTGTCCGACCCGTCGGCATCGTTGTCCGACTCGAAACCGTTCGACTTCGACTTGTCGGAAACCGCCTTGTCGCGCAGAGCAACCGCGAACTGCACGCTGCCGCGGAAACCGGCATCGGTATCGAAATCGTCGTCCCAGCCGCGGAAAGCCACCAGATTCTTGCAGTTCACCGTGCCGCCGAACCATTCGAACGAGTCGTCTTTCACAAACGAGCACTGGATGTTCTCGATAACCGTTCCGCTGCCGACCGCACACAGAGTCAATCCATTGATTTCCTTATCAGTGGCAAATTCCACCCCGCCGAACTCGATCCGCACGTATTTCATCACGCCGGAATTATCCTGGTCGTCGTTTCCGCCGTAATGGCTGCGGGGGCCGCCTTCCACTTGGGCTTCACCGGAATTCAGGCGGGCTTTCCCGCAAAGGATGATACCGCCCCAATCCCCGTAGTTGCGCTGTCCGGGCAGCTGGTCGGAAGTGAAGACAATGGGTTTCTCCTTGGTGCCTTCCGCCATGATTTTCGCCCCTCTTTCCACGATAAGGGCCGCTTTGGTGCCTTTCACCCCTTGTATCACGGTGCCGGCGGGAATGGTGATGGTCGCGCCGTCCACCACATAGACGAAACCGCTAAGCTGGTACACGGTATCGGCAGAAAGCGTGCGGTTCCCCGTGATTTCCCCGCTCAAGACCGACGAACCGGTAACGGGAGGCTCGCCACCCGGCTCGGGCTTGCAAGAAGTGAAATTCATCGCTGCACCCACGGCCAGCGCCATGAGCAAACCGTTTTTCAAGATTCTCTTTTCCATTTTGAAGATTTTGTTTTAGGTTATTTTTTGCTTTTTCGATTCCGTAACTGCCGTTCGCAACGGCCGTCCGCCGTTCGCGTCTGCTGTTGCCCCTGCGAGCAGCGGCCGGCCGGACGCCGCCCTACATCTTGTAGCTGACCCCTATCTGGAAATCCATGCCCAACTTGAACGAACGCGGAGTCTGCTGCACCGTGTGCGTGCTCCCGTCGTCGGCCGTGAACTTGGCGAACTGGCATTCACGGTAGGGCTGGTCGAGCAGGTTCCCGGCAAGGAACTTGATTTCCCAATGCTCCCCTATCGCCTTGCGCAAGCCGAACGCAAGTTCGTGGCGCGGCATTTCGTAAATGTCGGGAATATCCTCCTCGGGATTCTGGAACACCTCGCCCACCGCAAGGATACGCTTTCCGTTCACTTGGTAAAGAAGGCTCAGCGTCCAGCCTTTCTTCTCGTAAAACAACCCGGCATTGACCAGGAAAGGCGATTGCCCCTGCATGGCCCGGTCCCGGTCGAAATCCGCATCGGAAAAACGGACCTGGCTCGCGATCCAAGCCGCGTTCAAGACAACCGAAAAATCTTTCATCTTCATGAAATCGAGGCTTTTCCGGATTTCCACCTCCACGCCGTAGCTGTAAGCGAAATCGGCGTTTTTGAACGTATAGATGGCGCTGCCCCCCGAAGAGCGGATGTAAGACACCTCGATGGGATCCACGAAATACTTGTAAAAAGCCCCGACCGACACGATTTCGCCCGAAGACGGATAAAACTCGTACCGCAAGTCCGCATTCTGGATTTTCCCGTTGCGCAAGTCCGGATTCCCGGTATAATCGGCAAAATGATCGAAATCGTAATACACGTAAGGGGCTATCTCGCGCAATTCGGGACGGTTGACCGTATAGGCGTAGGCCGCCCGCAAAAGATGCTTTTCATTGAAGGAATAAGACAAGTTGAGGGAAGGGAACAGGTTGAACTCGCCCCTGTCCACCCGCACGGGGAAAGCCCCGTCGGCGCTGTAGCCGTCAAGAACCGTTTTCTCGAACTCGGCCCTGACGCCCGCGTTCGCCTGAAAACCGGCGAACCGCATCTTGACGGCGGCATAAGCGGCCGGAATGAACGACATGGCCGCATAGGCATCCGATTTCCGCGTGTCCTCATCCATGAAGTACCCGTCGGCCGAAAGGTTCTCTTCCGAGAAAATCGCATTCAGGTCCTGGTAAAGGAAATCGGCCGGAAGCCGGGAAGGGAAACCCGAGGTGTAGACGAACCGGCGTCCGGAGAAATCCCGGAAACGGTAATGGGCCGAAAGCCCCGAAAGGAAATCCACGCGGAACTTCCCGCCGGAAAGCCTTCCTTTGTAGTCGATGCCGGCCGAGGCCATGTTCTCGGACATGGCCTGGTAGAACCGGTTCACATCGGAAGCCTTGTACTGCCCGTAATACGGCAAGCCCGGCTCCACCTGCTGGCGGAAAGTAACCAGGCGCCGGTCGGGCTCCTGCCGGTTGGTCAGGGCGTAAGAAAGGCGGTAATCGAGCTTATGACCCTCTGCCGGGGCGTGCGCATAAAGCAATTGCCCCACATACAAAGTCCGCTGCGTGTAAACGTATTCCTGCTCCCGGATGTGGTATTCATTGTTGTAATCCACCCCTTGGCGGAAGGCCGAACGGTTTTGCGCGTTCTGGCTGAAGATATTCTTGAATTCCAGACGGGAACCATCGGAGAAAGCCAGCCCGAAATTAGCCAAAGCATTGAGCTTCACCTTGGTTGCATAATCCTCATCGGTATACTGGTTCAGATAGGTAGGCTTTTCGTTAATCCGGTCGAAAATCCCGAAACGGCTGTTCTCGAACTTGTCGCGCACCTGCTCCTCATAACCGTAATTAAGGGCCAGCAAGCTGCCGAACACCGTCTTCTTTTCCTTCCCGACCGGGCATGTCTTGTCCCATTGGAAAGAGAAGCTCTGGGACGGCAAGGCCTTGCGCGAGCGGACAGACCAGTCGTTGTCCATTTCCCGGGAATATTCCGCTTTCCGGCTGTTGTCCAGCGCAGCGATATCGGAAGGCATGCCCTCGGGCAAGCGGCGGGAATAGGCCCCGAAGCCTGCCGCATCGGCCGCATGCCCGCGGTAATGCTGGAAATCCTTTCCGATGCTGGCCGTATTGACCCCGATGCTGTAAGAAACCTGCAAGCCGTCTTCCTGCGGCATCCCTTTGGTAATGATGCTTACCATCCCGCCCGAAAAGTCGGCCGGGAATTCGGCCGAAGCCGTCTTGTAAAGCATCAGGTGGTCGATGGCGTTGCCGGCTATCACATCCAAGGAAAAAGCCCGGCTGTCGTTTTCCGTCCCGGGCGCCGTTGCCCCGTTGAGCACTACCGAATTATAACGCACGCCCAATCCACGCACGTTCATCATTCCTCCATCGAGCATGCTCACGCCCGGAAGGCGGGAAACCACCTCGGCCGCATCTTTCGACTGCGCGCGGGAAATCAGTTGCGCCGAAGCCCCGGTAGCCACCACGTCGGCCTGCTTCATCGTGCTGACAACGGCCGCATCCGTGTTGCGAACCCGCTTTGCGGTGATCTTCACCTCCTTGAGATCGGTCATGCTGCTTTCCAAACGGGCATCCAAATGGGTCTCCTGGCCGGCCGCCACGCGCACGTCCGAAAACTGCATGCTTTTATAAGAGGTGAAGCTCACCGTGAAATCGTACAGGCCCGGCTCCAGCTCGAACGAATACGACCCGTCGAAATCGGCCACCGTCCCTTGGGACGTTCCCGTAATCTGCACGGCGGCGAAAGGGAGCGGCTCCCCGCTGGCGGCATCGGACACGACCCCGCGCACAATGCCCCTGCCATCGGCCTTGCTTCCCGTCCCCGTTCCCGCCGCATTCCCGTCCCCGGCCCGAAGTCCTGCTATGGCAAACACGCAAAGGAATATGCTCGCGATACTGTTTTTCATGATAACATTCTGGTTGACTTGCATGGAATCAAAACACGGCCCTTCCGGACCGCGGCGCAAAAGTACTTCCGGCATGTTACGATTTCCGCCACGGAATCGTGATGTTAATGCTTAGTTATTGTTACCGCGCGTTCTCGATTTCATTGCGATTTTGTTTCCCTTCCGCCGGGCCCGGACGACAGGCGGCGGATCCCCGTCCGGCAGCCCCGTTCCATTAACATTTGTTAACTATTTTTAAACAGGCATTAACATTTTATCAAATTAATTTTCAGTATATTAAAATCAAAATTTAAGATTTTTTAAGAAGCCGGGGCGGCCCGCATCCCCGGTTTCCCTTGGTCATAAGGAAAATTTACCTAAATTTGCTTCTTTGATGATTCCCCGCCGGGAAAAGCATTATTCATGCGGTACCGGCAAAACTTGCCCGGAAGGCGGACTTTCTACAAAAGCCAAGCCGGAAAGGGCCAGCCCGAGGGAGGCGGAAAAGGGAACGGGCTTCGCCCGGAAAGTAACCGCAAACCGTAAAAGAAAAGGGAAACGAACCTTGAATGCGACAAGATAATTAACAAACACAAATCCAAATCAGCTTTTTATGAAAAAACTAGTGCTCTTTATGGTGTCGCTGTTCCTCCTGGGGGCTGCCAACGTGGCCTTGGGACAACGCACCGTCACAGGTAAGGTCACCAGTGCGGAAGAACCCATGGGAGTCCCCATGGTTGCGGTTCAAGTCGAAGGAACCACCATCGGTACTTCCACCGACTTCAACGGCGTCTACACCTTAAGCAACATTCCTGCCGATGCCAAGAACCTCAAGTTCTCGGCCATGGGTCTGAAAGACAAAATCGTCCCCATTACCGGCGGCGTCATCAACGTGACGATGGAATCCTCCGCCATCGCCCTGCAGGAAGTGCAGGTATCGGCCAGCGGCTACGGCGTAAGGAAGAAGGTAGACAATGTGGGTTCCGCTGTCTCGGTAGGCGAGGAAGTCATCAAGCGGCAAACCGAATCGAACGTGATCAACTCCTTGCAAGGTAGCGTTCCCGGGATGCAGGTTTCCACCGCTTCCGGCCAGCCCGGTTCCTCCACTTCGGTTCGTATCCGCGGTACAAGCTCCTTGAGTTCGGGCAACGCCCCCTTGTACGTTATCGATGGTATTCCGGTGGTTTCGGGCGCGATGGGTTTCTCCGACTACACCGACGGCTCGGGTACCGACCCCTTGTCCTCCATCAATCCTGAAGACATCGAGTCCATCGCCTTGCTGAAAGACGCGAGCGCTACTTCCATCTACGGTTCCCGCGCATCCAACGGGGTTATCGTCATCACCACCAAGAAAGGGAAAGAAGGACAGGTGAACTTCGGGGTCAACGCCAAAATCGGTTTCGCCACGCCTCCCCATGTAAAACGCCGCTTCCAAAGGCTTAACGCGGAAGATTTCAAAACGTTCGTATACGAAGGCCGCGTGAACCAGGAAAAAGACCGCGACATACGCTTGTCGTACATCCAGAATCCCGAAAGGGCCTTGGAATTCTACAACCAGACCGCCTACGGCATCGACTTCTCGTTGGGCAACGATGTGGACTGGTGGGATGCCGTGACCCGCAACGGTATCATCCAAGACTACTCCTTGACCGCTTCCGGCGGAACCAAGAATGTGAATTACTACGCCTCCGTAGGCTACTTCAACAATAAAGGTATCGTTATCGGTTCCGACTACACCCGTTACAATGCCCGCTTGAACCTGGACGTGAACCCCACCGACTGGCTGTCTTTCGGCGTGAACCTCTCGGGTTCTTACGGGGAAGTGAACACGGTTCCTACCTCGCTGGCCTACGCGGCTCCTATCTGGGGCGCTTCCATGATGCGACCCACCGACCCCATCCGCAACGCGGACGGTTCGTGGAACTTCACGACCAACCCCGACGCGCAAGGCTACAACGCGGTGGCCCTGCGTGAAGACCGCTACCACGATGTGGCTTTCCAGCAGCAATACCGGGCCTTGTTCAGCCCCTACTTGCGCGTGAAGCTTTATAAGAACTTGTACGTGCAGTCCAAGATCGGTATCGACTTCACCCAGTTGAAAGAAAAGAACATATGGTCGCAAGTGGTCAACCCGCAAGGCGAAGGCCTGGGCGGCTTGATGCAGATGCTCGACCAAAGTATCGCCTACATGAACATCACCAACACCATCAACTGGATGCCCACGATCGGGAAAAACACCTTCAACGTCCTGGTAGGCCAGGAAGCCCAGCGCTTCAACCAATACGAATCGTACATCTCCGGTAACAATTACGCCACCCCGGCCCTGATGGAAATCGCCAACGCCGTTGAAACCAGCGGTTCGACCGCCCGTTCCGACGCAGCCTTGGCTTCCTACTTCGCCAATGTGGAATACGACTACGACAACCGCTACTACGTGTCGGCCTCTATCCGCCGCGACGGTTCTTCCCGCTTCGGCGAAGACACCCGCTGGGGCACGTTCTGGTCCGTGGGCGGTAAATACCGTATCTCGGCCGAGAAATTCATGGCTTCCACGCAAAACTGGCTCAACAACCTGACCGTCCGGGTAAGCTACGGTACCTCGGGTAACCAGAACGTAGGCTACTACCAGTCGCAAGGGGTTTACGCCACGGCCCGTTACGGCGGCTTGAGCGGTTTCGGTCCTTCGCAGCTGGCCAACAACACCCTCTGCTGGGAATCCCGGAACAAATTCGACGTGGGCTTGGAATTCACCTTGTTCAACGCCTTGACGATTGAAGCCGACTACTACAACGACGTTACCAAAGACATGATCTTCTCCCGCCAGCTGTCCTATGCCACCGGTTTCGGCTCCATCGCCACCAACATCGGTAGCATGCGCAACCAAGGGGTGGAAATCCAATTGAACGCCATGCTCATCAACCGTCGCAACTTCAAATGGACCTTGGGCTTGAACGTTACCACCAACCACAACACCATCCTCGAATTGCCCGGACACCAGAGCCAGATGGCCGGCGACCTGGGCATCTTGGAAGAAGGCCGCCCGTCTTCGCAGTTCTACATCCGTGAATATGCCGGCGTGGATCCCGCAACGGGCCGTCCCAGATGGTACGGTGCCGATGGCGAATACGTCTACAGCTATGCTGAAGCGGTTCAACGCTACGTAGGCTGCTCCGACCCCATGTTCTACGGCGGTATCCAGACGGCGTTCGAATTCTACAACTTCGACCTCAGCTTCCAATTCAACTACAACTACGGCAACAAGATCTTCAGCAACGACATCTGGTACTTGGAAAACACGGGTGAATCCATCGGCCAGATCACCACGTACTACGTAATGGACAACCGTTGGCAGCGCCCGGGCGACAATGTGGAAGTTCCCCAGATCATGAACGGGGGCAACAACGGCGCCAACAACTACAGCAGCCGCCACCTGATCGACGGTTCCTACCTGCGTCTGAAGTCTGTCATCCTGGGCTACACCTTGCCCAAGAAGCACTGCGAAAAGATTTTCCTGAGCAGCCTGCGCATCTATGCCGGTATCGACAACCTGTTCACCGCTTGCAGCCCCTACTTCCGCGGTTACGACCCCGAAGCCGGTCTGGCTGGAACGCAAGCTGCCAACTATCCTGTGCCGGTGAACTACACCTTCGGCATCAACGTAGGATTCTAACCCGGAACCAGAACTGCCGGCAGGGGAAAACCTCCCCTGCCGCCGAAAAACAAACAAAACGATTAATAGACAATTCAGATGAAAAGAATACAAAAAATAGGAATGGCGGTGGCGATAATCCCGGCTATGATCTTCTCCTCGTGCTCGAAAGAGTTCCTGGAAAGGACTCCTACCACCGCTCTTGAAACGAACGTGGTCTTGAACGACCCCGACATGCTCCCCTCCACGGTCGTGGGCACGATGAGCATGATTTCTTCTTACGGTTACATGGGACGTAACGCCATCATAGCCGGAGAACTGATGACCGACATGGTCAGCACGGCGAGCCGCGGAAGCGCCGGACACATGGAAGCCTTCGAAAGATGGGATATCGTTCCCGACCTTGGCGATGTTTCCCCGCTTTGGGCCAACAGCTACGCCATTTCCGCGGCAGCCACCCAGACCATCTATTCGGCCAAACGGCTTTTGGCCGACTCTGCCGGCTTGGGCTTGAAGACGGATCAGATCCGCAGGCTGCAGAACGCCATCGGGGTATCGGGGGTAATGAAGGCTTTTGCCGAATTTTACCTGACCCAGTACTTCTGCGTGGATTACAACTTGGGTACCGGCAATGCCGGTACGGTTCCGGGATCGAGGCCCAACACCAAAGTGGGCATCATCCTCATCGATGAGAAACCGCTTTCGGAAAACCCCTCCGATGTGGCCAACATGAGCACGCTCGATGCTTCGTTCAAGTCCCTCCACCGCACGCTGGAGGAAGCCATCCACTATTTCGACCTCTCGGGCAGCACCACTTACACCAATGCCCAGGAAGCCCGCTTCTTCCCCACCAAGTGCGCCGCTTATGTGATGCAGGCCCGCGTGTTCCTGGCCCAGCACGACTACCAGAATGCCCTCACCGCGGCTCAGAACGCGCTCGACAACCTTCCCACCGGAACCTCGGAGGAACTGTACAGCACGTTCGAAACCTTGTCGGCTTCCTATAGCGAGAACGTGGCTTCCAACGAAGACATCTGGACGCTCAACTACGATGCCCAGGACAACCTTTCGGCCAACAGCCTCCAGAACTATTTCGCTTCCTATGGCGGAACCATCACCAAGAAGATTCGGGACTTGTTCAAGACCAACGACATCCGCAAGAACCTCTATCCGGAAAAACCCGGAGACAAATCCTGCTGCTTGAAGTACCCCAATGCCAACGGGGTTTTCAACGTGCCCTTGATGCGCGTTCCGGAGTTGTACCTGATCCAAGCCGAAGCCTACGCGGCCCAAGGCGACAAGGCCAATACGCTCAACGCCTTGCTCAAAGTGCTCGAAGCCCGCGACACGAGCGTGAAGGCTCTTGCCGACATCGAAGGCGCCCCTTACAACTACGGTTCGAGGAACACGGCCGATGAATTGATTGAAATCGTGCTGGACGAGCGCGCCAAGGAACTCGCCGGGGAAGGCTTCCGCTGGTCGGATCTGCGCCGGAACAGCGCGTACGGCATCCGCTTGAACCGCCCGGGAACATCCGGTGACCAAAACCAACAATTCCGGATTTACTTCGGCAACTACAACCTGGCCCGCTTCGCCCTGCCGGTTCCCTATTCGGAAACCGCTTCCGAACAATGGGCCAACGGCCACGGCTTGTTCGACAACGGCACCCAGGATTCCGAAAACTGGCAGAACAACGCTTGGGACCGGAAAGTGGGCAATACCTACACCATTTCCGAAGACGATCTGCTTCCCACCAATGGCAGCGGCTTGGACGATGAAGGGAATGTCCTATAGGCTTCCTGCCCCATCATTCCCCGATAGCAGGGAAAAGGAAAAGGCTTCCGCAATGCGGAAGCCTTTTCCTTTTCCCTGCTATTCCTTATCCCCCTACCCTCTTTCCCTCCCCCTCTTCTTTTCCTCTCCACGCCCCGATGGCGCGCTTGCCGGTGGCCGCGCGCCATGCTTTCCCTGAAAAGCGAGCGTACGAAATTATTTTGTAACTTCGCGGTTCGAACTTCTTTTCATTGGAGACAAGGAAATGGCAATAGCCTTGGGTCGCAGAATCTCGAAACGCATCATCGGCATCCCCTATATCAATAGGTGGTTCGTTTTCGCGTTCGACCTGATTGTCTCCGGCATCGGCACCGGAGGGGCATACTTGCTCGCCTGCTCGATTTTCAACACGGACTTAGGGAAAAGAATCCTCTTCGAAATCGTCTTGATCAGCCTCTTGGCCAGCACGGTGGGATTCCTCTTGTTCAAGACCTACAAGAACATCATCCGGCATACTTCGTTCCAATCCATCTGGCGGATCGCCGCGGCGTTGCTGACAAAAACCGTCCTCACCACCTTGGCCGTATGCTTCATCGTAGCGGAAATTTCCCCGCGCGAAACGGGCATGGCCGTGGCGGCCGATTTCATGTTTTCGTTCTGCACTCTGGTCATTTCGCGGCTGGCCGTAGTGCTTTTTTACCAGCTCACCCTCAACGAGTTCACCAAATCGCGCCAGAAAGTGCTCATCTACGGGGTCAATGCCAACGACATAGCCCTTTCCAATATCATGAACCTGAACGCCCAGTCCAAATACGTGATTGGCGGCTATCTCAAATTTTCCAAAAGAGGCGACACCTATTCCATCGGGAACCTTCCGGTCTACGTGATCCGGAAAACGACCGATCTGATGCGGATCATCGAAAAGGAATACATCGAAGGCATCCTTTTCACCCACCAATCCGACATCTGGGCGGAAAGGAACCGGTTGATCGCCTATTGCATGGAGCAAAAGCTCAAGCTGTTCACCATCCCGCCCATCGGGAAGTGGAAATCCTCGGTTCCCCAGGTCCGGAACCTGAATATCTCCGACCTGCTGGGCCGGGACGAAATCCGGATCAATACCGAGAAAATAGCCCAGGACCTGAAAGACAAGACGGTCCTGGTAACAGGCGCGGCCGGCTCCATCGGAAGCGAGCTTTGCCGTCAGATAGCCTCTTTCCAGGTGGGCAAGCTGGTGCTTTTCGACAATTGCGAGACCGGCATCCACAACCTCCGCCTGGAACTGGAAGAGACCGTTCCCGGCCTGAAACTGGTGCCCATGGTGGGCGATGTGCGCTCAAAGGAACGGCTGCAATACCTTTTCAACCTCCACCACCCGCAAATCGTTTTCCATGCGGCCGCCTACAAGCATGTCCCCCTCATGGAGCTCAACCCGAACGAGGCTTTCATCGTCAATGTCAGGGGCACGATGAACATCGCCCACACGGCTTTGGAGTTCGATGCCGAAAAGTTCGTCATGGTTTCTACCGACAAGGCGGTCAACCCCACCAACGTGATGGGGGCTTCGAAACGCTTGGCCGAAATCTACGTGCAAAGCCTGGATCATGCCATAAAAGCCGGCCAGGTCAAGGGCCGGACCCAATACATAACCACGCGCTTCGGCAATGTCCTCGGCAGCCAGGGTTCGGTCATTCCCCGCTTCGAGGCCCAGATTGCAAAGGGCGGCCCGGTAACGGTGACCCACCCGGAAATCACCCGGTATTTCATGACGATAAAGGAAGCGTGCCTCTTAGTCCTGGAAGCTTCCAACATCGGCAATGGCGGCGATATCATGGTGTTCGACATGGGAACCCCGGTAAAAATCGCCGATTTGGCGAAAAAGATGATTCAGCTTTCGGGGTACACGCTCGATACCATCCGGATCGAATACACGGGACTGCGCCCGGGGGAAAAGCTCTACGAGGAAGTGCTCAGTTCGATCGAGCATACCCGCCCCACTTCGCACAAGAAAATCCGCATCGCCAATGCCCGGACATACGATTTCGAGAGCCTCCTGCCCGATTACGACGAACTCATCCGCCTGGCTACTTCCTATCAATCGAATGCCGTGGTAAGCAAAGCCAAAGAAATCATTCCCGAATACGTAAGCAACAATTCCGTATTCACCCAGCTCGACCACGGCCGGAAACCCTCCGGGGTCCGGATGCAGGAAGAACGGCCCGAAGCCTCGTCGGCCGCTTGAACACCTCCTTCCGGGAAACAGCAGCCCTTTCCATCCGCCCCATTCCGAAAACCGAACGCGCTTTGCCCTGCCTCCGAACGGTTCCGCGTTCCTATTCCCGCCGTCCGCCCAAAGCCAGGCGCCGAAAGCCAAGCACCCTTAGCCGCCAAGCACGATTACCCGCTGCCGGAAACAATCCGCAAGCGCCGGGACATTCCTTCGCCCGGATGCAGCTGCAGGTAACGCGCCCGGACGGACGCAAAGCGGGCGACAGGGCGACATTCCGAACAAACAAGACTCAAAAAAACAAAAGGCGGTCGAAACCGCCCTTGGCCTCGAAAGGTGAATCCTTTTCCCGCCAAAAGCAAGCCTCAACCGCCTTCCTCCCACCGGTCCGCCGGTGGCAACGCGGACAACGCGGGCCGGCGTCCGCTCCCCGGTTCCCGAAAAACGGAATGCGCTTCCCGCCTGTTATTCCTTCACGCCTGTCATTTCACGTTAGGCAATTCCAAGCCGTAGCCTTTCACTTTGTCTTCCCGCTTGAGCCAGATGCCCAGGATGAAAGCCACCACGCCGAACGAAGCGAAAATCAGCATCGGAACCGTGTAGTCGTAGGCCGGGAGCGCCGTGCCTTGCTGCATGGCCAAATCGCGGGCCTGCGCAACGCCGGGGTTCACCGAATTGAGCACGTTCCCGATAATCTTGGGCACGAAGCACAAGCCGATATTCTGAATCCAGAAGATAAGGGCGTAAGCGCTGCCTAAAATCTTCCCGTCTATCACTTTGGGCACGCTGGGCCACAAAGCGGCCGGAACCAACGAGAACGACACCCCGAGCACAACGGTAATCAGCAAGGCGAACCATTTGTCCGGGAAATTCGGCAGGACCAGCGCGTAGGAAAGATGGCAAACCACCATGATCAAGGCCCCGATCATCAGCATCGAAGCTCCTCTCCCCTTGTAATCGATAAAGGAACCCAAAAGAGGCGTGAGCACCATGGCCAGGATCGGGAACCAACGGAAAAGGTTGGCGGCCTCGTCGGCCGGAATCGTCAGGGTGGATTCCAGGAAATTGGTAGCGTAGCGCTGGAAGGGGAAGATAGCCGAATAATACAGCACGCAAAGCAGGGCGATAAGCCAGAACATCTTGCTGCTGAAAATCGCCTTGATGTCGCTGAACTTGAATTGGTCTTCGGCCGAAGCCGCTTCCTTGCCGGCCCCTGTCTGCCGATCCAATTTGGCGTCCATGACACGGAAAACCAAGAAATTGATAAGACCTACCAGCAAAAGCACCGTGCAGAAGGCAATGGGCGCCACCACCGAATTGTCGAATTTCATGGCAATGAACGGGGAAAGGGAAAGCACGGCAAATACCCCTAAACGGGCAATGGCCATTTCCAAGCCCATGGCGAGGGCCATTTCCTTGCCGGCAAACCATTTGGCTATGGCCCGCGAGACCGTGATTCCCGCCATTTCGCAACCGCAGCCGAAAATCATGAAGCCCAGGCAGGCCAGCTTGGCATTGCCGGGAAGGGCCGTCCACCAGGAACCCAGCCATTGCTCAAGCCCTGTCCCCTGGAAGAGGTCGCTCACCGCGTAGAACTTGATGGCAGCGCCTATCACCATCAACGAAGCCGACAGCGTTCCTGTGAAACGCACGCCGCATTTGTCGAGAATGATGCCTGCCAGAATCAGGAAGCCGCATACATTCAAGATGTACTCGGACGCGGCATACGTCCCGAACACATCGGGAGTCCAGCCGCGCTTGGATTCCACGAGGGTCTGCAAGGGCGACATGACATCCACGAACATGTACGCGAAAAACATCATCAATGCGAGCAAGATCAAAGCCGACCACCGTGCAGCCGGGGAATCGCTCAAAACCTTTTGGATTTTTTCTGTCATGGTTTTATTTTTTTTATGAAACATCTTCTATTTTGCGGAAACCGCCTCTGCGGAGCCGTCTCTACGGAAACCGTCTTTGCGGGTGCCGCCTCTACGGAAACCGTCCTATCCCGGGAGCTGTCCTATCCCGGGAGCTGTCCTATCCCGGAAGCGGAATTTCCGGATTGCCGGGGAATGCGGCCCCCGAAACGCGTTTGCCGCCTCATAGAAAGCCGGTTTCAGGCCTCCTTGGCGTGCAGGTAGCGCAAATGCACGGCATACATGCCCACGAACAAAGCCGTCCAAACCAGGCTTCCCCACGGGAATCCCGCTTCTGGAGCCATGAGCACGCTCACGATCAACAGCAAGCACTGCGCAATCGTG
This sequence comes from uncultured Bacteroidales bacterium, assembly GCA_949291555.1. Lineage (GTDB taxonomy): Bacteria > Bacteroidota > Bacteroidia > Bacteroidales > P3 > Pullibacteroides. The sequence continues at coordinate 10,474 of CASEWE010000013.1, read as the reverse complement.
TAAACATGGAATCCGTTCCGGCGGAGTTTCCACATCAGGACCGCCCCCGCCAGCGAGGCCCCGTACAAGAGGAACAGCAAGGCATAGTAATGCCGCCAGGAAGAAAGCAGCTGCTCCATGCTTTCCCGGGCGTAGGGAACCATGGAAAAATAAGAGTCGAACGCGCCTCCGGCAAAAAGGTCCTGCAAGGCAGGGAACATGACCCATAGCATGAATTGCGACAAGGCCGAAAAACCGCTGCCGATAAAAGTCAGCACGCACAAAAGCGTCAATGTCGGCGGTCGTTTCCCTTCCCCGGGCGAAACCGGATCGGGAAGCTTAGCCTCTTGCTGAGTATCCATATTCATCGATTTTGTCTTGTATTTCCGTCAAGCAGGCCCCGACCCCGGCCTCGGCGGCATAAGGCTGCATGACCCGGTGCAGCAAGTAGAGCACCTGCATGCACTGCTTCTTTTCGTATGCGGCGGTCCGGGCGAAACGCTCCGGAAAGCGGTCCAGATGCGCCAGCCGGCCGGAATAGCTTCCCAAAAGGGTCGCGCCCACTTGCAAGGCCTCCTCCGCGAAACCGGCTCGAAGGTATTCTTCGACCACATAGGCCATCACCCCGTCGAAAGGCACTTTCCCGTGCGGGAAAAATTCCAGGCATTTGTCGAGCACGCGGCGGGCGGAATCCGTTTTGCCCTCGAATGTCAAAGCGCGCGCCAGCTGCACGTGCTGGTATCTCACCGTGACGGCATAAGCCTGGCTTTCCGGGTCTACGGCCGTCTTGGGATCTTGCAGGTTCCCCCAACGGAAACGATTCACAAACAAGTCGTAGCCTTTTTCCGTATTGATCCCGTTATTGCCCACCGCCTGCCGGTTCGGATTCAGATAAGGGACCAAGCGGTAAACCGAGCCTTCGCCCTGGCTGAGCAGGTCCATCGGGAAAAGGTCTTTCTGCGCGTATTGGTTCATGAAATGCAAGGGCCGGTCGAACTTGTTGCTCGCAAAAATATCCAAAAACGCCAGTTCATGCCGGTACAAGGCCCCCGAGCCGGGCTTTACCTCGAAAAGTATCTCGGGCAAGACGCTTTCCGCCTGCAAGGGGGTAACCAAGCCTTTCCGCAAGAGATCTTCCGCGTCCACGCGCACTTTCACCTTGCTGACGGGGAAAACCGAATAACGCTCCCCGTCTGCCGCGAACTGCTTGGTAGCCGGATTGGGACTTCCCACATAGGCCAGGACCTGCCCCAGATCCACGTGCTCGCCCAAATCGGCATCGCCCTTGTAGACGTAATCTTTCGAAGCCGGTCCGTAGGTCTGCCCGTAGGGCAAGGAAAAACGAACAGGATCCGACTGGTAGACCTTGTGGAACAAAGGCTTGAGGTGCCAATAACTATAGGCCAAGGCGCTGTTCACGATCCGGACATCAGTCCGTATGCCTTCCATCTCCTGGCAATACCAGAGGGGGAAAGTGTCGTTGTCCCCATTGGCTATCAGAATCGCATCCGGCTCGCACGAAAGCAAGGCGTTCCGGCCGAAGTCGTAGGCGGCCGTCCGCCGGGAGCGGTCGTGGTCGTCCCAGCCTTGCCAGGCCATCAGTCCCGGCACCGCCATGCACACCGGCAAGGCCGCAACCAAAGCCCATTTCCGGGAAAGCCAGGCCGAAAGCCCTTGCACAAGGGCCACCACCCCGAGGCCTATCCAGATGGAAAAAGCGTAAAAGGAGCCTGCAAAAGCGTAGTCCCGTTCCCGAGGCTCGGTAGAAGGCTGGTTCAAATAGAGCACGATAGCCAGCCCGGTCATGAAAAACAATAGGAATACCACAAAAAAATCGTGCCGCCTTTGGCGATACTGGTAAAACAACCCGCAAAGCCCCAGCAGCAAAGGCAGGAAGAAAAACGTGTTGCGGCCCGGGTTGCCGGCCAGGTAATCGGGCAGGCCGTCTTGCGGCCCGAGCCTCCAGCGGTCGATGAACCCGATGCCGCTGAGCCAGTTCCCGCGCAGAAGGTCGCGGCTTCCATCGGGATTATAACCCAAGCCTTGCACATTGTTCTGCCGGCCGGCAAAATTCCACATGAAATAACGGAAATACATCCAGCCTGCCTGGTACCGCACCAGGAAACGGAGGTTCTCGAGCGCCGTCGGCCTGGGCGTGCCCTCCACCGCATCGCTCCCGCTCCAGAAACGGTAATAATCCACATGGGGGCGAGCGGGGCTGTTCTGCGAGGAATACATGCGGGGGAAAATCCCGCAATGCGCCTTGTCGTAGACGTATTCGCCCCGGCCGAAGCCTATCGGCTCGTACTTCCCGCTGCTATCGTCGCGCAAGTAGCGAGGACTTCCCTCCTTGTAGCCTTCCACCCGGGCGTTGTAATATTGCCCGTAGAGCAACGGACGGCTCCCGTAATGCTCCCGGTTCAGATAAGCCAGCAGGCTCAAGGCATCCTTGGGCTCGTTCTCGTTGATCGGCACCGAAGCATTGGAACGTATTACCAGAGTGAGGAAGGACGAGTAGCCTATCAGCAAGAAGGACAAGCAAAGGAAAGCCGTGTTGAGCAAGACTTTCCCCTTGCGGCGGGTTTGCCACAATCCAAAAGCCAAAAGCCCGGCCACGAGAAAAAAGAAAATCAAGGTTCCCGAATGGAAAGGCAAGCCGGCCCGGTTCACGAAAAATATCTCGAAAAAACCCGCCAAGCGCAACGTCCACGGGATAATCCCCCACAGGATGAACGCCACGGCGAAAACCGAGACAAGGGCCGAAAGCCAGAATCCCTCCCGGCTATGCTTGAAGTTCTTGTAATAAATGGTATACACCATGGCCGGGATCACCAGGAGGTTGAGAAGGTGCACCCCGATAGCCAGGCCGATGAGGAATGCCACGAACACGATCCAGCGGAGATTGCCCGCTTGCCCGGCCTGCGACTCCCATTTCAGGATAGCCCAGAAAGTAAGCGCGGTAAAGAACGACGACATGGCGTACACTTCGCCTTCGGCCGAAGAAAACCAGAAAGTGTCGCTGAAGGTATAAGCCAGCGCCCCGATGGCGGAAGCGGCGTAAATGAGCCTCTGGTGGAAAAGCCCCGGCTCCTGCCCTTTCTCCTTGCAAAGATGCCGCACGAGCTTGCCCGCCAGCATGGACAAGGTCCAGTACAGGAACAATATGGTGAAACTGCTGCAAAGGGCCGACAGGATATTGACAGCGAAAGCGGAAAGCTGCTCGTTCCCGAAGGTGAAGATCCGGGCGATGCACCCCAGTATCTGGAAGGTGGGGGCTCCCGGAGGATGCCCCACCATCAGCTTGCCCGAAGTGGATATGTATTCCCCGCAATCCCACCAGCTCACGGTTCGTTCGGCGGTGGCGGCATACACGGCAAAGGCCGCAAGCCAAAGGATCCATCCGACAAGGTTGTTCCATCTTTGGAAATGCTTCATACGGCTATCCCCTTTTTCGAATCCTTCCTTCCGTCCAGCTGCCGGGACGATCTACCGCGGCCCGGTTCACGCCTGCACATTGTAACGGGTGAATATCGCCCCGACCTGGGCACCGATTTCTTCCAATCCATACTGCAGGGCAATGTGACGGATATAGGCCAAGGCGTTGACCGATTCCTGGATGGGGGTATTCAAGCCCCTCCGCCATTTGGCCGGGAAGCCCATGAAGTAATCCATGCGCGAACGGTAATTTTCCAGAATGCTTTCCAGAACCGCAACGCCTTTCTCCCTCGCCCCGGCCTCCAGGTAGGCCTGCACGTAGAGCAAGGTGTTGTCGTTGTATTCAAGCACTCCATCGGGGAAGAAGAAAAGGCCTTTGTCCAATGCCTGCACCGCCGAATCGTTCTTTCCTTCCAGAACCAGCGCCATGGCCAAGGTGGCGTATTGGTGGCGGGCTTGCTCCGCCCACGACCGGGTTTCGGGGTCGAGCGCCATCTTGCCGCTGTTTATCTGGCCCCATTCGAACTGGTTCACCAGCAAATCGTAGGTCTTGTCCGTGTTCACGCCGTTGGAACGCGGGTCGAGCCCAAGCCGGTTCTCGTTCTTGAAAGGCACGAAACGGAAAACCATGCCCTCCATCTGGGCCTGCGCCAAAGCCGGGAGGTAGTCGTTGTGCCCGTAAGGGCTTACCATGTATACCGGCCGGTCGGCCAAATTGTTGGCAACCACGTCGAGCAGGACGAGATTGGACTTTGTCAAAGTGTTCCCGTTCAATTTCCACGCTAACGAGGCGGGCGCGGAAGCGACCTCCTCGGGGGTGTAGGCGCCCGAGGCCGACATCCGTTCCTTGTCGAGCGTGAGCTTCACGTTGCGGGTGGGGAAATAAGAATACACCTCCCCGTTCTGGGCGCGCAAACGGGCTGCGGGATTCGAGGAGTTGACGAAGTCGAGCAACTGGCTCAGTTCCACCTGCGATGCGAGCTGGTCCTGCACCAGGACGGCTTCGTTCTTCCCGCCCCCGTAGTTCTCCTTGTCGAGGCTCATGCGGAAAGGCGCCGATTCGTACACCCGGTCGTACAGCGGCTGGATAAGCCAAGCGCTGTTGGCCAGGATGCTATTGACAAGCCGCACATCGGGACGGATCTTCTCCACATGCTGGCAATACCACATGGGATAGGTGTCGTTGTCCCCGTCCGAAATCAGGATAGCGTTCGGCTCGCACGAAAGCAGCATGTTCCGCCCGAAATCCCGGGCCGAAGTGCGCCGGGAACGGTCGTGGTCGTCCCAGCCTTCCTTGGCCATGAGCACCGGCACGGCCAAAAGGCAAAGCAAGACCACCGCCGCATACGCGCCGCCTTTCACGGCAAGGCTCCGCTTTTCCAGATACTTGCGCAGCGCCTGCGCGATTCCGGCCACGCCCAGGCCTATCCAGACCGCAAAGGCGTAGAACGACCCCACCACCGCGTAATCCCGCTCGCGCGGCTCGGTAGAGGGCTGGTTCAAGTAAAGGATGATGGCGATCCCGGTCATGAAGAACAACAGGAAGACCACGAAACAATCCCGAGGCGCATAGCGGTAGTGGAAGAACAAGCCGATGAGGCCCAAGATGAGCGGCAGGAAATAGAAAGTGTTGCGGGCGGGGTTTTCTTCCAGGAAACGCGGCAGGTTGTCCTGCGGGCCCAGCCGGGCTTCATCGATGAATTTTATCCCGCTGAGCCAGTTGCCGTTCAAGACATCGACCGTCCCGTCCGGATTGTAGCCCCGGCCCATGATGTCGTTCTGCCGGCCCACGAAATTCCACATGAAATAACGGCCGTACATCCACCCTATCTGGTATTTCCAAAGATAACGGAGGTTCTGCCCCAACGTAGGCCGCTCGTTCCCGTCATGGCCGCTCCAGATCTTATTATACGTGACGCAAGGCCGGCCCCCGCTCTGCATGTCGGAATGTATGCGGGGGAAAAGCCCGCAATGCTCCGGATCGTAGGTCAGCTTCTGGGAAGAATAACCGGCAAATTCGTAACGGCCGGTGCTGTCGTTGCGTTCGTACTGGGGACTTGCCGATTCCACGTCTATCAATCGGGCATTGTAGTACTTTCCGTACAGCAGCGGGGTGGAACCGTACTGGTCGCGGTTCAGGTACGACAAAAGGCTGATGGCATTCTTCACCTCGCCCTGATTGAGCGGCACATTGGCATTGGCCCTTATGACCAGCGTGAGGAAGGTGGAATAGCCTATCAGCAGGAAGCAGACGCAAAGCAAAGCCGTATGCAGCACCACATGCTGCTTGCGGTAAGCGTAGACCAGGCCGGCCACCAGCCCTCCCACCAGGAGGATGAAGAAAATCGAAGTCCCCACATTGAAGCCCGCCCCGAGGGTATTGACGAAGAAAAGCTCGAAATAACCGGCCAGCTTGACCGTCCAGGGAACAAGGCCCCAGAGGATGAATCCTAAAAGGAAAAAAGACAGCAGCAGGGAAATCCAGAACCCTTTCCGGCTGGGCTTGAATTTCTTGTAATACATGACGAAAACGATGGCCGGAATCACCAGCAAGTTCAGCAAATGGACGCCGATCGCCAAACCGATAAGGAAGGAAATGAAAATAATCCAACGAAGGTTATGAGGCTGGTCGGCCACGGCCTCCCATTTGAGGATCGCCCAGAACGTTACCGCCGTGAAGAAAGACGACATGGCATAAACCTCCCCTTCCACCGCGCTGAACCAGAAAGAATCGGAGAAAGTGTAAGCCAAGGCCCCGACCGCGGCCGAGCCCAGAACGAGCAAGGTCTGGGGCCAGGAAGGCTGCCAAGCCGCGTAATCGGGCGCATCGGCGGCAAGTTCCCGCCCGCCGCGGGAAGATTTCGCCTTGGCAACCGTATAGGTAAAAGCGTAAACCAGCTTCTTCCCGAGCATGCTGATGGACCAGAACAGGAAAAGTATCGTGAAGCTGCTGCACAAGGCCGACATGACATTGACCATGAAGCCTACTTTGGCCGGGTCGCCAAACGCCAACGCGCCGAAAAGGCAACCTATCAACTGGAAAGTCGGGGCTCCGGGAGGATGCCCTACCATCAGCTTGCTCGCCGTGGAGATGTACTCCCCGCAATCCCACCAGCTTCCCGCTTTTTCGGCGGTTCCCACAAAGACAAACGTGGCCACGGCCCATACCAGCCACCCTACTAAATTGTTCCAGAACTTGTACGATCGCATAAACGCTATAGTTGTGCTTTTTGGGGTGGACGGACCCGCTTCCGGCGGCGCGCTTCGCGCCGTTTCCCGCTTCCCGCGAATCCTGTCCAAAAACTTGCAAATATACCGGTTTTCCGGATAGTTTTCAACCGCCCGTCCCCTTTCGCCTGCCCGAGGCCTCCGGCCCGGTTTGCCGTTCCGCCCCCGCCCCGGCCGACCGATTCTCCCCGTCCGAGGCTTCCGCCTTGGGCGGGGTCAACGCCGATGATTCCGGCCGGGGCGGCTGCCGGTTTCCCGGAAATTCCCATCCGCCCGGTTCCGGGAGAAAGCCCCAAGCCTCAAGCCCCAAGCGTGGTACCGCTTCCCTGGAAGAAGCCCGTACCCCTTATCGGTTCGAATTTATTACCTTTGTCCTGAAAGAATGGAGGCAATTCTCTATGTTATACCCGATTGGAATCCAGAATTTTGAAAGCATCCGCAAGGGCGGTTATGTCTATGTGGACAAGACCGGTTTGATTTATCAACTCGCCGCCACCGGCAAATATTATTTCCTGAGCCGCCCGCGCCGCTTCGGGAAAAGCCTCTTGGTTTCCACGATGGAGGCCTATTTCCAAGGGAAAAAGGAGCTGTTCAAAGGCTTAGCCATCGAGAAATCGGAAAAGGACTGGACGGAATATCCGGTACTGCATCTGGATCTGAGCGGGAAGGAATACAACGACATGGAAGACCTCGATGCCCGTTTGGACAGGCATCTGAGCCTTTGGGAGTCGAATTTCAAGGTTCTCAAACGCTATCCGATGGCCGATTCCCGCTTCTCGGATGTCATCGATGCCGCCTACGAGAAGACCGGCAAGCCGGTGGTCATTCTGATAGACGAGTACGACAAGCCGTTGTTGGATTCGGCGGGCAACGAAGCGCTCCGGGAAGCGTTCCGCAGCCGCCTGCAAGGCTTCTACAGCGTGATGAAGAGTCAGGACGGCAAGCTCCGTTTCGGCTTCCTGACCGGGGTCACCAAGCTCGGCAAACTCAGCATTTTCAGCGGCCTCAACAACCTCAACGAGATCTCGATGAACTTCCGCTATGCGGACATCTGCGGCATCTCGGAAAAAGACCTGCACGCCTATTTCGATGAAAGCGTCCGGAAAATGGCCGAGGCAAACGGATTGACCCAGGAAGAATGCTACGCCAGGCTGAAAGACTACTACGACGGATACCATTTTTGCCGCAACAGCCCGGACGTGTACAATCCATTCAGTCTGCTGAATGCTTTGAATCAACAAGAATTCAACGACTACTGGTACGAGACCGGCACGCCCACCTTCGTAGTCAAAGCCCTGCGCAATGGCAGGTTCAACTTGGAAGACCTGACCTTGGAAGGCGTTCCGGCTTCCGCCTTGGGCGGGGTCAACGCCGATGATTCCGACCCGGTGCCCGTCCTCTACCAGAGCGGCTACCTGACCATCCAAAGCTACGATGAACGCTGGCAGAGCTACACCTTGAAATACCCCAACAAGGAGGTGGAACGCGGCTTCATGGAATGCTTAGCCAAGACCTACGTCCCTTCGGCCAGCTACAACAGCCCGTTCGCGGTACGGAAATTCGTGGAGGACTTCGAGAAGGGCGATACCGAAAGCCTGATGAGACGTTTCGAGGCCTTCTTTGCCGATGCCGACTACGAAATCGTGGGCAATGCCGAACTCTACTTCCAGAATACCATGTATGTGATGTGCAAATTGATGGGACAGTACACCCAAGTGGAACGGCATACCAGCAACGGAAGGATGGACATCGTGGTGCAGACAGACAAGTACGTTTATATCCTGGAACTGAAAATGGATGCCAGCGCGGACGAGGCCTTGCGGCAAATCGAGGACAAAGGCTACGCCAAGCCTTTTGCCGCCGACCCTCGAAAACTCTTCAAAATCGGCATCGGCTTCTCCAGCGAGACGAGGCGGATCAAGGAGTGGAAAATGGAATAAGCGAAAGCTTGCATTTCGATGCGGCTTCACGGGCAACAAAACCGGAAGCAAAGGAGCGGCATTCCGAAAAAATGTTAACTTTGTCTGTTGACAAAGAATCTCGCATCCGACAGATGATGCGATTCTCCTTAGCAAATCGCTGTTACGCAAAAAAATCTCGCCATGCTGTACCCGATTGGAATCCAGAACTTTGAAAAAATCCGTGAAGGCGGTTACGTCTATGTGGACAAGACCGATTTGATTTACCAGATAGCTCAAACTGGAGGATATTACTTCCTGAGCCGCCCCCGTCGTTTCGGCAAAAGCCTTTTGATTTCGACGATGGAATCCTACTTCCAAGGAGAAAAGGAACTGTTCGAAGGCTTGGCCATCGAGAAACTGGAAAAGGATTGGACAGCCTACCCGGTGCTGCATTTGGATTTGAGCGGCGTGACCTATACCGATGAAAACGTTTTGAACGAGAAGATGGAAAACACCCTACGCCAATGGGAAAAAATCTATGGCTTGGTTAATGATTTCAAAACGGATAGCGTCCGATTCTCCAATATCATCGATGCCGCCTATGAAAAGACCGGCAAGCCGGTTGTCATCCTGATTGACGAATACGACAAGCCTTTATTGGACACGGCTGGCAACGAGCCTCTGCGGGAAGCCATCCGCAGCCGCCTGCAAGGCTTCTACAGCGTCATGAAATCGCAAGACGGCAAGATAAGGTTCGGTTTCTTGACCGGTATCACCAAGCTCGGCAAGCTCAGCATCTTCAGCGGACTCAACAACCTCAACGACATCTCGATGAACTTCCGCTACGCGGACATCTGCGGTATCTCCGAAAAAGACCTGCACGCCTATTTCGATGAGAGCGTGCAGGAAATGGCTGATGTCAATGGGATTAGCAAGGAGGAATGCTACGCTCGACTGAAGGACTATTATGATGGCTACCATTTCTGCCGCAATAGCCCGGACATCTATAATCCGTTTAGCCTGCTCAGCTCGCTCTATCAACAGGAATTTCACGATTACTGGTACGAGACCGGCACCCCGACTTTCGTGGTCAAGGCGCTGAAACGAGGACAGTTCAATTTGGAAGGCCTGACCTTGGAAGGCATCCCGGCTTCCGCCTTGGGCGGGGTCAACGCCGATGATTCCGACCCGGTGCCTGTCCTTTATCAGAGCGGCTACCTGACCATCAAGAGCTATGACGAGCGGTGGGAACGGTACACGCTGAAATACCCGAACAAGGAGGTGGAAAGGGGCTTCATGCAAGGTTTGGCCAACATCTATGTCCCCTCGATGAGGTACAACAGTCCTTTTGATGTGCAGAAGTTCGTGGAAGACTTTGAAAAGGGCGATGCCGAAAGCCTGATGAGACGTTTCGAGGCTTTCTTTGCTGATGCCGATTACGAAATCGTAGGCGATGCCGAACTCTATTTCCAGAATACCATGTACGTGATGTGTAAATTAATGGGGCAATACACCCAAGTGGAACGCCATACCAGCAACGGGCGGATGGATATTCTGGTGCAGACCGACAAGTACATCTATATCATGGAACTGAAGATGGATGCCAGCGCGGACGAGGCCTTGAAACAAATCGAGGACAAAGGCTACGCCAAGCCCTTTGCCGCCGATGCTCGCCGGATTTTCAAAATCGGGGTCGGCTTCTCCAGCGAGACGAGACGGATCAAGGAATGGAAAATGGCTTGATGCAAGTTCCGCCGAGCTAGTGACCGGATCGACTTTTCCTTCCAGCAAACAGAATCTCACAAGGAATCGGAACGAATCCGAAAGAGAAAACAAAAAGACAAAATGCCGCGCAGGACGAGGACAAAACCCCTCTTGCACGGCATTCTTTTTAGATGACTCTTACTCTCCCCTGCTCCCGGCTACATCAC
>CASEWE010000012.1 GCA_949291555.1 uncultured Bacteroidales bacterium | reverse complement strand
ACCGTGCGCTATCGCCGAGACATTCCCGACTTGTTCAAATATAATGCTTTTGTGGTCATCAGTGATGGGGTAAACAATAAATACGGGTCGCTGTTCTCGCCTTACGATTTCTTCTATGCGTGGCGAAAGGTGGAGGCGGATGACAAGGCGACCGATGGCATCAACTCATTGCTGACGATGGTGCAGGGTTTGTTCCGGAAAGAAAGGCTGCTGAGCGTGATAAAGGATTTCGTGTTCTTCCCCGATTCATCGAAGAACGAAAAGAAAGTGGTTTGCCGCTATCCGCAATTCTTTGCCACACACAAGTTGTTCGATAATATTCGCTTGCATTCCAAACTCCAAGAAGGTGGCGATGGAAAAGGTGGTACGTATTTCGGGGCAACAGGTTGTGGGAAAAGCATCACAATGCTGTTCCTCAGCCGTATGTTGATGCGGAGCAAGGAATTTGCCAGTCCCACGATTGTGTTGATAACCGACCGCACCGATTTGGACGACCAGCTTTCCAAACTATTCGGCACAGCCAAGAAGTTCATCGGCGATGAATGCGACAAATTGCGCGAGCATCTGGCAGGACGAACCAGCGGTGGCGTGTTCCTGACCACCATCCATAAGTTTACGGAAGATACACGGCTTTTGTCGGAACGAGCCAACATCATCTGCATATCGGACGAGGCACACCGTTCACAGACCAACTTATCATTACAAGTCAGGCAGACAGATAAAGGCGTAAGGCGCAACTACGGCTTTGCCAAGTATCTGCACGATTCGTTGCCCAATGCCACGTATGTAGGGTTTACGGGCACGCCGATTGATGCCACGATAGATGTGTTTGGTGAAGTAGTGGATGCCTATACAATGACCGAATCAGTAACCGATGAGATTACGCGGCGCATCGTGTATGAAGGGCGGGCCGCCAAGGTACTGCTCGACAACAAGAAATTGCAGGAGATAGAACAGTATTACAAGCAGTGCGCCGAAGAAGGGGCGAATGAATACCAGATAGAAGAAAGCAAGAAAGCCGTTACCAAGATGGAACGCATCTTGGGTGATTCCGACCGCCTGCAAGCGGTGGCTGAAGACTTCATTGCCCACTATGAGAAACGGGTGGAAGAAGGAAGCACGGTAGAGGGTAAGGCCATGTTCGTTTGTTCCAACCGTACCATCGCTTTCGACCTTTATAAAAAGATTATCGTCTTGCGTCCCGAGTGGGCAAAGATACCCGGCGAAGAAGTACATGAGGGTCATTATATGATGGCAGCAGAACCGCGTGTGCCGTATGGCAATCAGGAACTCCCTATCAAGAAAATAAAACTGATAATGACCCGAAGCAAGGACGATGCCCCCGAACTTTACAACTTGCTGGGAACGGATGAAGACCGCCGCGCCTTTGCCGAGGAATTCAAGAAGCCTAAGTCAAACTTCAAGATTGCCATTGTGGTGGATATGTGGACAACAGGTTTTGATGTGGATTGTCTGGATACGATGTATATCGACAAACCTTTGCAACAACACACCTTGGTGCAAACCATCTCGCGTGTAAATCGTGTCTATCCAGGGAAGGAGAAAGGGTTGGTGGTGGATTATATCGGCATCAAAAGCAACATGAACGTGGCTTTGAAGCGGTATGCGCAAGGAGATGCCAATCAGGATTCGGTGGAAAGCATTGAGCAATCGCTTACGATGGTGAAAGATGAATTAGACATTATCCGCAGGATGTTCGGTGGATTCGATTACTCTGTGTTTACAACCGGGACACCCTTGGAACAATTGGATTGCTTGAACAGAGGAGCCGAATTCATGCAACGCACCAAAGAACAAGAGAACTTGTTTATGGGACACACCAAGAAACTGAAATCGGCTTTTAATCTGTGTAGCAACCATGAAGAAATCAGCGACGCGGAACGCGAGGAAATCCATTATTTTACGGGTGTACGTTCCATTATCTATAAGTTGACCATTGGTGACACACCGGATGCCTCGCAGATGAACCGCCGTGTCAGCGAAATGATAGAAGAAGCGATACAGTCGGAAGGTGTAGAGGAAATCATCCAAATAGGCAACGACAAGGAAAATTTGGATGTACTGAGCGAGGAATATATGGAACGCCTTGGCAAATTGAAGCTACCCAATACCAAGGTGAAACTGATGGAACGTCTGCTGAAAACCGTTATCACGGAATTTAAGAAGGTGAACAAGGTGAAAGGTGTAGACTTCTCCAAACGATTGAATGCGTTGGTGGACAAATACAATGACCGCCGGGACAGTGCCATTTTTGCGGATGAAGTGTTGACGGAAGTAGCCAACCAAATGGCAGACTTGTTGAAGGAGTTGAACAAAGAAAAGAAATCATTTCTTGATTTAGGTATCAGTTATGAAGAAAAAGCCTTTTACGATATTCTTAAAGCCATAGCCAAACAGTTTGGATTTGAATATCCTGAAGACAAGCTCTTGAAACTTGCAGCAGAAATCAAGAAGATAGTGGCGGATAAGTCCAAGTACACAGACTGGTCCACCCGTGATGACATCAAGGCAGAACTGAAAATGGATTTGATTTTGGTTTTGGCCGAATATGGCTATCCTCCGGTAACGAATGACAAGGTGTTTAAGGAGATATTGGAGCAGGCAGAGAATTTTAAGAAATACAACGGATAATAATATGATGCTTACCGAATCCCAAAACATAGAATTCAAAAAAAGAATTATGTGAGAAGAATCCAGATACGACAATGGGAGGTAATTCACAACCTTTCCCGCCTTCAATCACTTGGCTCGCTAAACGTGCAGGAGGCAGGAAGCAAGGATATTGGCAAGCCATAGAATAAAGGATTATGGGCTTTTGAAAGAATTTGAAAGCCAGCGCGAGGATTTAATGGAATGCCCCCCTGCGCGTGAACAAGACACCGAGCCAAGAGGCCGGGAAGCACAGCTTCCGGCAGCAACGATTCCGACAGTCCCAAAAGCAAAGCGGCGGCACGCAATCTTGCGTGCCGCCGCCCTTCCCGGCCGGAAGCGAGAGTCCCGCCACTGCCGGATTTCTTCCTATCCTACCGCTTCACAATCTTTCCGTTCCAAACCCTGCCTTCGGACTCGAACCTTGTCACATAAACCCCGGGCAGCAGTCCGGAAGCATCCATCTCGTAGGTTCCAAGAGCCGGAATCCTCCGGCGCAGCAGGACTTTCCCGTCCAAAGCCATAAGGCTGAATTCGCCAGCAGCAGAAGCTTCGAAATGGAAAGTTCCCGAGAAAGGATTGGGATAAATCCGGCAAGAAAGGCGCATCTCCTCACGATTCGAAGCGGAATCGATTTCGGCCGTCTTTATCTCGAACTCTACCAAGGCCCGCGCCGACTCTATCTGCCCTCCATTGTAAATAGCAGAAACCTCGGCCACATGCATGCCGTCTTCCAATCCTGAAATAAGGTAGGTGAGCTGCGTCACAATGCCTTTGTAAGTGCTGTCCACATAAACCCTGAACCTGTCGGGCAGAATCGAAGACGAGGAGTCCACGCTCCATGTCAGGACAACCGTGGAACTGTCCACTTCCGCCTTCAGATCCACGACCTCGGGAAATTCCAAAACCAAATCCGCTTTCGTCCGAGGCGTTACGGCGTATTGCCCATCGGCATACGTCACAAGGCCCTTAAGCCCTATCGTTCCCGATTTCACCTCCATTCCGATATAGTCGGCTTGCGGGAAATGCGTGCGCAGGATGAACGAATAATTCCCGTAAGAGAACGCGTAAGTCTCTCCGGCTTCAAAAACCGAATCGGCATCGCTCCACGAAACAAAACCGAAATCAAGCAAAGCCGACTGGTACCGCACCGAATCTTCCAGAAACTCGGCCAGCGTGATCGGATGCGGGCTGAAATCGCTTACCGATGATTCCTGCGGGGTGAACGACTGGGGAATGATCCAGTAAAAAGATTTTTCATCCTTGCGCAAAAGCACGGAGCAATCTTTCCAGATATCCCCTTCCTGAACCGAAGAAAGCACGCCGAGCGAATCCTCTACAAGAATACCCAGGCCCTTGCTGTCGGACAAGTACAACTGGTTGCGTTCCGCATCCTTGGCCGAAACCTTAAGCGGGCCGGTGAATTTGATCCAATTGCCGGTATTGGCCGCCAACGTGCGCAAAGACTCCACCCCGATAGCAGAAAGCGTTCCACCGCCCCAGCCGGCTTCATCTTCGGCCGTCCAGTCGGACACCTCGAAGCCATCGGCCGTGACGGTAATCTTATAGGCCCGGACGGCACCCACCGGAGCCAGCACTTCCTTCCACTCGGTATTGTCGAAATAACGGGCCGTCAAAGCCAGCTTGTATACCCCTTCATCCAGATCCGAACCCGGGAAAATGGTAAAATACATCTCCCTATATCCGTAATACGTTTCGAGTGTCATGTTTGTGGTGTTTTTCACGTCCACGCACAAGCCGTCTTGCCAATAACCCATTCCGAATTCCACCGGCAACGATGTCGGGGAATAGGCATAAAAATCATACGCCGTGCATTCCAGCCTGTCGGAACGGCCATACGTCCCTTTGCTGCATTCAAGGAACGCATCCCGGTCGCCCGAGTACAAGAGTTCTCCACCTCCCCCCGTTTCTCCTTGGGATGGACGGAATCCGGTAAAAATGCTCTGGAAGGCGTTGTACTCCCCAAACCCGGCACCTGTCCCGGTTTCTGTCGGTGCTAAATTATCCAAGGAATACCATCCGTTTGCCAAGCTGCCCCATCCCCAGTTGAAGTGGAAGAAATTCTCTTCGTTGTAACCGTCGCAGACAAAAGCATGGCCGCCCGAGCCATCCGAAGAAGCGCCCGAATAATAAATCGGCCGGCCCGCATCCAGTTCCGCGCAGACAATCTCATGCCATTGCGCATCGGTATAATACTCCCGCTGGCAGTAGGAAGTTTCCTGGTTGAACCCCATATAAGCCTGCATCCCGTAAAGCGCATCCAAATCGTAAGCCCCGCTGGCATCGTAGCCGTAGTTCATCTGAACCGCATGGCCGATATCGCGCATCAAGACCGCTACCGCCTGCGCTTGCTCTTCGGTAAACGAATTTTGCTGGTAATCGCCCAGCATGTTGTCCCAATCGTACACCGACTGGCTGAAATCCTGACTGAAGGTTCCCAGGTCTCCCTCGTAAGTAATGGAACCCGTTCCTTGCACCGGATGCTCGTAGAAGCGGGCTATCTGGGCCAGGGCCGTAGCCACGCAGCCGGTATAGGTGTTCCATCCGTAATCCCAAGGATCCGGGCACAACTCGTTGTAAGGATAGCCTTGGTCGTAGTTGATGGGGCCGTCCTCATGGTTTTCCAGCAACGCAGGCACCACTTCCACGGCATCGGCCTTGGGAAAAGACCCGCCCTTGGAAAGCCGGGGCGAACCCGAAGCAACGCTCTCCTGGTAAGCGCGAACCTGTTCTTCATACCACCCCATCCAGTAACGGAGGTTGGCCGGCATGTCTTCTCCTTTGAACGTCCCGGTAAAGGAATAACCCAATACCGGCCTCAGGTCGTCATCGCCCGAAACGATCACGAACCCTTGCCCCTCGCCCGCATTGAACACATAGCACAAGGCATCGGCATCCCCTGCTTTCGCCTGCGAAGGATAAGCCAGCGAAAAGTCGTTGACCGAAACCGGGGATTTGGCTTGGACAGATTGCGAATAGAATTCATAAGCAAGCGCCCGGGCCTGTTCCCGGCTTACCGGCCCAGCCCAAAGAAGGGCTTGAAAAACAACGGCCGAAACGGCCAATAATGTAAATTTCTTCATATCTTTTTTATTTGTCTTTTGCAGGTTTATAAGTTCCATGCCCGTGGCGGGCAGGCCGCTGTCCCGTAACGGACACGCGCCCGCCCTGCTTCGTCCATTTTGCTTTCCCCTCCCGTTCCTTGCACGTTCTCGCGAAAACACCCGCCGCTTCCCCGTTCCGTAATCCTTCCGCAACAACAAGCCGAACCGCTATTGCCCCGAATTTACATTCGCAAATATAGCAAAAACTCCCCCCAAGGGAAAATCAAAAGCCATAAATAACCTTAAATTGCATCAAACTTTGCCCGGCCCCGTTTTTTTTCCGGGAATCTTCTTTTCGCCGAACCGGATTTCCCGGCCGGCACGGAAGCCCTCCTGACAAAGCCCCAATGTCTTTTTATCCTTGCACCCGGTTCCGTTGCTCTCGTCCCCCCAAAAAAAACGGCAAAATCGAACTATCCGGAGAAAGAGCAAATCGCTCCTTCCGTTGTTCTACCCTCTGAAAGCGTGTCTCGCCGTCTTGGGGTTGCTGGGCAAATCGCTCCTTCCATTGTCCTGCCCCGGAAAAACGGCAAAATCGAACGCCGCCTCGAAAAAGGATAAAATTCGAAGAAAAGATAAAACTCGAAAAAGGCCTATGAATCGAAAAGGATAAAAGAGATAAAAACCGAATGCCAAAGACGAATGCTTCGGGAAACAAGAACTTGGCTGGTCTTGCCCGGAAAAGCCGTCCCGAACCTAGCCGTCGCGCCCGGTTCCGGCAGCCGCCGCAACCAGGTTTTCGCCGCAACCAAGCATTCGCCCTAACAAGAAACCAGGTCGCCGAAAACCCCGCCCGTCGCCTCGGCCAAAGCCTCAGGCGAAAGCCTCAACTGCAGGCCCCGGCAACCGGCACTGACATAAATGAACGGGTGCCCGAGGCAGGCTTCGTGGATAAATACCGGAAAAGCCTTCTTCATTCCTACCGGAGAGCAGCCGCCCCGCACGTAACCCGTCACAGGAAGCAATTCCTTCATAGGCAGCATCGCCACCTTTTTGTTCCCGCTAAGCTTAGCCGCTTTCTTCAAATCGAGTTCCTCCGCGCCCGGAATCACGCAGACAAGGTAGCCCGTCTTGTCCCCTCTCAGAACCAGGGTCTTGAACACCAACTCCACATCCTCTCCCGACACTTCGGCCGCATGAAGGGCCGAAAGGTTGCTTTCATCAACCTCGTAAGCAACCAGTTGATATGCGATTCCGGCCCTGTCCAGCATCCGGGCCGCGTTTGTCTTTCCCGTTTTCGGAAAATCCACTTTCTTCAAAACTCCTCCTTCCCGCTACGCATCAGACCCGCCTGGACCGCTAAAATCCGCGAAAGCCGGAAAATCTTCCTTCTAAGACTCCCTCCTTCCCGTACCCGGGTCATGTCCGCTTTCCCCACGGACCAAGCCGCAAAACCAGCCCTGCTGCAGCCCCTTCCGTCCGGACAACCTCCCCGCATCCGCAACAGCCCTTGTCCGTTCCGCCACTTGCCTCCATCAAGCCATTCCTTTGCCCAAAACCGGAATCGGTCCCCAAAAGCCGGAATCCCGGCAAAGCGGGGGCCATCAGTCCATTCCGCCCATTGCCAAAACCGGAATCAACCGCATTTGGAATAACCGCAAGAAGGACAAACCAAGCAACCTTCCTTGTATACCAACCCGGGTTCCCCGCATTCGGGGCATTTGGTCTTCTCGGCAATCGTCCCATCGGGAATATACTTCTTCAGCGCCCGGACAACGCCGTTTTTCCAAGTGTTTATCTGATCCGAACCCACCTTCAGGCCGCTAATCAGGTCGATGATCATCGGCAAAGGCGAACCTTGGCGCAAGATGCTCGAAATCAAAATGGCATAATCCCAATACATGGCATTGAAAGTACGCGAAAGCCCTTCCCAATGCACCTTGTACCCATCCTTGTCCCGGAATTCGAAATCGTAGCGCGTATTGGCTCCGTTCTCCTCCTTCACGCGGACCACCCAGCCCTTGGTGACGGAAGCCGGAAGCGGGAAATCCTCGGCCGAACCGGTAAAAATCTCATACGGCCTGCCCTCGCAAAGCCCCACCACCGCGATCCATTTCTCGTAATCGTTCTGGAACCGGACCACATCGGCTTCCAGGATTTTCGGACGGGAAGGAAGCTTTCCGGCCGCCGGCTCCTCTTTTTTCTTGTTCGAAACCAAGACTCCCGAACGCGAGCCGTCCCGGTAAATCGTCATTCCCTTGCAGCCGCACTCCCATGCCGTCTGGTAAATCCGGCTAACCAATTCCTCCTTGGTGTCGGCCGGAACATTCACGGTAACGCTGATAGAATGGTCTACCCATTTCTGCACGGCTCCCTGCAGCTTCACCTTGCTTACCCAGTCGATGTCGTTCGACGTGCTTTTGTAGTAAGGCGAACGCGCCACCAATTCCTGCAGTTCCCTTTCAGGAAGGTCTTTCACCTTTTCCACGTCATAACCTTTCACCTTGAGCCAGTCTATGAACTTGGGATGGAACACCGTGTACTCCTCGAAAGAATCGCCAACTTCGTCCACATAGGCGATTTTGGCATTCTTGTCGTTGGGATTCACTTTCCGGCGGCGCTTGTAAGCCACCATGAACGCCGGTTCTATGCCCGAAGTGGTCTGGGTGCAAATGCTCACGCTTCCGGTGGGGGCTATCGTCAACAGGGCAATGTTCCGCCGGCCGTATTCCACCATGTCCTTGTACAAAAGCGGATCGGCTTCCCGCAAGCGGTTCACGAAAGGATTCCGGGCCTCCCGCTTGGCATCGTAGATGGGAAAAGCCCCTCTTTCCTTGGCCATTTCCACCGAAGAACCGTATGCGGCCAAAGCCAAGTTCTTATGCACTTCTACCGAGAACGCAATGGCTTCCTCGCTGCCGTACCGCAAACCCAAGGCCGCCATCATGTCGCCTTCGGCCGTGATGCCCAATCCGGTTCTCCGGCCTTGCGCGCTGCGTTCTTTTATCTTGAGCCACAATTCGTTTTCCGTGCGCTTCACGTCTTCGGTTTCCGGATCCTGATGCACTTTTTCCAAAATGCGATCCACATGTTCGAGTTCCAGGTCGATGATGTCGTCCATGAACCGCTGGGCCACCCGCACATGCTGGCGGAAAAGTTCCATGTTGAAGCGCGCCTGCGGCGTGAAGGGCTCTTCCACGTAACTGTAAAGGTTCAAGGCCAGAAGCCGGCAGCTGTCGTAAGGGCAAAGCGGGATTTCGCCGCACGGATTGGTCGAGACCGTTTTGAAACCCAGATCGGCATAACAGTCGGGAACCGATTCCCGGATGATGGTATCCCAGAAAAGCACGCCCGGTTCGGCCGATTTCCATGCGTTATGGATAATCTTGTTCCACAATCGGCGGGCATCTATTTCTTTGGTATAAAGCGGATTCGGCGAATCGATGGGATACTGCTGCACAAACGGCTTGTTTTCCACCACGCAACGCATGAACTCATCGGTCAGTTTCACCGAAACATTGGCTCCGGTAACCTTTCCCTCCTCCATTTTCGCATCAATAAACCGCTCGGAGTCAGGATGCTTTATGCTTATGCTCAACATCAAGGCCCCCCGTCTCCCGTCTTGGGCCACCTCCCGGGTGGAATTGGAATACCGCTCCATGAACGGCACGATCCCGGTACTGGTAAGGGCGCTGTTCTTCACCGGGCTTCCGGCAGGACGGATATGGGAAAGGTCGTGCCCCACCCCGCCCCGGCGCTTCATGAGCTGGACTTGTTCCTCGTCTATCTTCATGATTCCGCCGTAGGAATCGGAATTACCCTTGTTTCCCACCACGAAGCAGTTCGAAAGCGAAGAAATCTGGAACTTGTTCCCGATTCCAGCCATCGGGCTTCCTTGCGGAATGACGTAACGGAAATCCCGCATCAGCTCGTACGCCTCCTCTTCCGAGACCGGGTTAGGGTAACGGCTCTCTATCCGATGAAGCTCCCGGGCGATACGCCGGTGCATGTCATCGGGCGTAAGCTCGTAAATACGGCCCTCGCTATCCTTCAGGGCATATTTGTTCATCCAAACGGTCGCCGCCAGGACATCGCCCTTGAAATAACGGGTCGATGCCTCCAAAATCTCTTCGGTAGCGTACTGCCGCAAGCCTGCCTGCTTAGAATCCTGCCTGTTTTCCATTGCAACTAAGATCTCTTCCCCCGCCCTCTCTTCCTGACCGGCAAGCTCGGGACGGACAGCCTGCCCAAACATGTTCCTTTCTTCCTTCAACCGTTCGTACGGGCTCTTGGCTTCCGCCCCGAACCCGGGTTCCTTCTTCCCGTCCTGCAACGGCAGGCTCTCTTCCGCCGACAAGGATTCGTTCCGGATCGTTCCTTCCCCGGAAAACAAGTCAATCTGCATAACAGGTTACTTATTAATATTTTACCAATACTCCTAATATGAATCCAACCCGATGTCCCCTCATCGGGAAAGAAGGGACGACAAAATTAGATTAATTTCAGAGCGCCTGTTTTCCCGCCCTGTTTAATCTTATAAACATTTGTTCGTTACTTCTTTTCTTTCTATTTAAATGATTTGATTAATAATATCTTATGAATTTCTCAACAAATTATGTTCATAAATCCCCCTCGTTTTCGCGGAACAAAACGAAGGGGCGCCGCTGCAGGCGCCCCCGTGTTGCAAACAAAAAAATCCATTCCCGAAAAACATGGGACATGGCCAACGGCCGAAACTGGCGTGAGCCGTTTCAGGAAAGCCGCGACTTGAAATCCTCGTACCCGAAATCCCGGCGGAAAACAATCCGGTCTCCATCAACCACGCAAAGGCTGGGGTGATGCACCCCGTTGAACATCGTGGTTTTCACAAAAGTATAATGTATCATGTCGTGGAAAAGCAGCAAGCTTCCCTCCTCCAACGGTTCCTCGAACAGCCAGTCGCCCATGAAATCGCCGGCAAGGCAGCTGTTTCCGCCCAACCGGTAGCGATGGCGGAAACCGGAACCGGAAAATCCCGCCTGCTCCTCGTGCACGGCTCCCTGCACCCGGGGCATATACGGCTGCTCCAGGCAATCGGGCATGTGGGCCGTAAAGGAAACATTCATCACGGCCACCGGAGTTCCTCCGTTCCGCACCACATCCTCGACCCTGGCCAGCAAATACCCGGTTTCCCAGACAAAAGCCGCCCCCGGTTCCAAGACCACCTGCAAGCCGGGCCATTTGGAACGGAAAGCCTTGATGCGCGCCACCAAGGCCTCCACGTCGTACCCTTGCCGGGTCATAAGATGCCCGCCTCCGAAATTGACCCATTCCAACCGGGGAAGATAGGCGGAAAAACGCTCCTCGAACCGGTCTATCAGCCGGCACGAGCTCCCCGCATCCGATTCGCACAACGCATGGCAATGGAATCCCTTTATCTCCTGCGGGAAGGTTTCCGGCGCGGGCAAATCGCTCAAGCGGACGCCCAAACGGGAACCCGGAACGCACGGATTGTACAGATCCACGCCCACCGACGAGAGTTCGGGGTTGACGCGCAAGCCGAAGGACAATTCCCGGTTGGCCTCCCGGGCCTGCCGACCCAGCCTTTGGTACTGGGAAAGCGAATTGAACGTGAGATGGCTGCTCAAGGCTGCCATTTCCCGGATTTCTTCGGCCGTATAAGCCACGGCATACGTGTAGGGGGGAAGTCCCATTTCCTCCAAGGCAAGCCGGGCTTCGGACAAGGAACTGGCCGTGGCCCGGGAGAACCCGGCCCGGTTCAGCCAAGGGAACGCCCCCCACATGGCAAAGCCCTTCAAAGCCAGGATGATTTCCGCCCCGCTTTCACGCGCCACCTTGCTTATGACAGACAAATTCCGGTCAAGCAACGCCTTGTCCATGACATAGGCCGGATTCGGCAACTGTTCCAACAGGGCTTGCGAAAGGGGAAAAGCCGGGCTTTCCCTTCTAACGGGTGTTTTTTCCATAGTCCAGTGTTTTGCTTCGCCGCAAAGATAGGCAAGATAGGGAAAGCCGCTTCGACCATGCCGGACCGGACCGGGTTTTGCGGCAAATCCGTTTCTGTCCGAAAAGCCATAACGGCAGAACCTTCTCAGAAATCCCTCTTCGGCGAACCCGCAAAAAATTCATCGGGGAACCCCAGCAGCCAAGCCTGCTTCACGGCACGGGTCAGGGCCGTGTACAACCACCGGAGATAATCCTTGTCCAGCGCCTCCCGCTTCATGCTTCCATTCTCCACAAACACGCAAGGCCATTGCCCGCCCTGGGTCTTATGGCATGTGAGCGCATAAGCGTACTTTACTTGCAAGGCATTGAAAAAAGGATCGTTCCGCAAAGCTTTCATCCGCTCGGATTTAAGCGGGAGATGGACGTAATCCTCCATCACTGCCCGGGAAAGTTCCTGCACGCTGTCGTAAGGCAGGCAAGCCGCATCCACATGGAGCGCATCCAGCCAGATTTTCACCTCCAACGGCGGCTGGTCCGGATAATCCGTCATCCGGACTTCCACATCGGCAAAACGGAACCCGTACATTTCCTGGAAATGTTTCACCTTCAAAACTTCCAGCATGTCGCCATTGGCCATGAACCCCGCCTTGGCATCGGATGGCATCCAATAATAATTGTTCTTGACCACCATCAGGAGCTCTCCTGCCACCAATTCGGATTCATGCCCGAAAATCCTGTTCCGGATTTCTTTGTTGAACAGGTTGGCATTCCGGTTCGAACGCGTAATGACCACCACGCCTTCCGGGCCGTACCGGCCGTACGCTCCCTGCAAAAGCTCCTCCATGTCCTCCCCGCACGTGCGCTTCAAATCGGCAACATGGCCGGGCATATCCAGACTGAACAAAGGCAAGCGCGCTTGCGCTTGGGATAAGGCCTGGCGCAAGGCGGTGGCGTTCTCCAGCACCAATGACCCTTTCCCTTGGCGCACGACCTCGTCCAAGGAAAAGGAAAAAAAACGGAAAGGGAAACAGGAAGAAAGGTAGCCGGCATCCAAAGCCGGACTACAGGGGGAGCCTACCGGAGGCAACTGGGCATCATCGCCGACAAGCAAGACCCGGCAACGGTAGCCGCTCTGCACATAACGGAAAAAATCGGGCAAAAGGGTATTGTCTTCCCCAAGCATCGAAGCCTCGTCTACGATGTAGAGCGTATTGCGGGAGCGGTTCTTCCGCAAACGCAAGCGTAAACGGCCCTCTTCGTCCGGTTCGGAATAATAGATCTGCTTATGAATGGTATAGGCCGGATGGCCCGAATAAGAAGCGAGGACTTTGGCCGCCCGGCCCGTGGGCGACAACAAAACCGGCGTGATGTTAAGGCGGGGAAGCGCTTTGACCAAAGCACTCACTACCGAGGTTTTGCCGGTGCCTGCGTAACCCAGCAGGACAAAACCCACTTCTTCGCGGAAGCGGAGAAGAAAGGAAGCCAATTCCCCTATCAGGCCGGCTTGCCCCGAAGTGGGTTCGAAAGGAAGCTGCCCGCTTATAAGACGGGCTATATCTTCTTTTGCAAATTTTCCTGCCACTTCCATGCGCTGAGGGTCATTTCGTCCAAGGTGCGCCGGGCTTTCCAGCCCAGAAGCCGCTCGGCCTTGCCGGCATCGGCCCAGATTTGCGCGATATCCCCGTCCCGCCGGCCTGCAATCTCGTAAGCGAGCTTGATGCCGGTAACGCGTTCGAAACTTCCAATCACCTCCAAGACCGAATAACCCCGGCCCGTTCCCAAGTTGAAGCAATCCATGCCTTCGAACCCGTTTTCCTGCATGTATTCCATGGCTTTCACATGGGCTTCGGCCAAATCGCACACATGGATGTAATCGCGTACAGGCGTCCCGTCCGGAGTGGGGTAATCGTTCCCGAAGACCTTCAGGAGCGGGCGAATCCCCGCCGCGGTCTGGGTAATGTAGGGCATGAGGTTGTTGGGCTCCCCGTTGGGCAACTCGCCTATCAAGGCCGAAGGATGCGCCCCGATCGGGTTGAAATAACGTAAGGAAAGTATTTTCCACGATGCGCCGGAAAGCGCGCCCCCTTTTCCCTTGTCTGTCCGGCAAGAAGCCACCAGGTCGGCAAGCACGTCTTCGCACACCTGCTTGGTATTGCCATAGGGGCTGCAAGCCGGTTTCCGCGGGGTCTGCTCGGTTACAGGAAGATGGTCGGGCTGGCCGTAAACGGTGCAGGAAGAAGAAAAGACAAAAGTGCGGCAAGACGACCTTTCCATCGCATCCAGCACGTTCAGCAAGGAGCCAATGTTATTGCGGTAGTAATGCAAAGGTTTCGAAACCGACTCCCCTACCGCCTTTGCCGCGGCAAAATGAATGACCGCATCGGCATCGGAATGGACTTTGAAAAAACGCAAGCAAGCTGTACGGTCGCTCAAGTCGACAATCTCAAGGATAGGCTTCTCTCCGGTTATCCGGCCTATGTTTTCCACTACCGATGGCGTGGAATTCGACAAGTCGTCGGCAATGACTACCGTGTAGCCTTTCTGCTGCAGTTCCACTACGGTATGGGAGCCGATAAACCCGCATCCCCCGGTAACAATGACCTTTTTCATGACTGTTTCTTTTTTTCTGCGCGCCTTTTCCTGCACGTTTTCCTGCGTGCCGCCGGCCGGTCCCCCTTTCCTTGGCCCGATTGTCTCGCCCTGGCATTCCCCGGGCTTCGCTCCGACCGGGAACAGGCGGCTTTTCCGGCATAAAAGCGGGACTCGGCATAAAGGCGGGGCCTCTCCGCAAAGCGGAACGTTCCGGCCCTTGCCCCGCGAAATCTTCCCGTTTTCCGAAAGGGAACCTCGAAACGGAAGCAGGGAACCCACAAGCAATGCCGTATAAAGCAATAATGACCCGCAAGCGCGTCCTTTCCCGCCCGTTCTCGGCAAAAACGGGAAAGAACGCCCAAGGGGTCATTCAAATGCTCCGGGCAATTATTCCGGCAAGCCCTGAATCACAGGGACGTCGGGCAAGCCGAGCTTTTTCTTTACCAACGGCATCACATCGATGGCATCCGGGCCAAGGAACAACGCATTGTTGCTGGCATCGAAAATGTAAGCGAACCCGCCTTCCGCGGCAACTTCGTTCACCGCGTTCGAAACCCGGTCGATAATCGGGGCTAAGAGCTCCTGGGTCTTACGCTGGTAGTCTTCTTCCGACTGCTGCATGAATTCCTGCACCCGCACCTGCATGTCCTGAAGCTCGCGGCTCTTGGTCTGCTTGATCAGCTCGGACCACTGGCTCTGGTTGTTCTGGAATTCGGTATACTTGTTCTGCAGCTCGGTCTGCATGCCGATAATGATATTCTCCAGTTCTTTGGCATAATCCTGCTGCTTCCGTTGAGCGGAATCCATCTCGGGCATCATCTGCATCAATTCGGTGGAATTGAAATGACCTATCTTCCCGCTCTGGGCCTTTGCCGGAAAGCAAGCCAGCATGGTCAACACTCCCGCTACAAGCGGTAAAAGAATCTTTTTCATGTATTGCTTCGTTTTTGTTCCTCGGTTCGAAAAAAGCCGCAAAAAACTCCCTTTGCTTGCAAGAGAAAGCCTTCCTTGCGGGCAACGGACTGCAAAAATAACAATTCTGCGAAAATCCCCCGGTTATTCGGCCTGGGATTCTTCCTGCGCCCCGGGTTCGTACCCCATGTCCTTGAGGATGTCGTTGCTGATGTCGTTCCGGGGATCGGCATACAAGATGTTGGCATTGTCCGAACGATCGAAAACAAAGACGAACTGCCGCTGCTTGGCCCTTTTCTCGATGGCCGTATAGATTTTGTCCTGAATGGGCTGGATCATTTCCATGCGCCGCTTGTAAAGGTCTCCGTCCACCCCGAAACGCTTCTTCTGCAAATCCTTGGCGGCTTTTTCCTTGGTGATGATCTCGTTTTCCCGGCGATTCTTCATGTCTTGCGTCAACAAGGGGGCATCGTTCTGGAACTGCTTGTACAAGGCATCGATTTCGGCAAACCGTTCTTCCAGCTCTTTTTGCCACTCTATCGACAAATTGTCGATTTCCTCCTGGGCCTGCCTGAATTCGGGAATGTTCTCAAGGATGTACTCGGTATTGACATAGGCATATTTTTGCGCATGAACGCCTGCCGAAAAAAGAACTGCCAGAAAGCTCAGAAAAAACAATCGTCTCATATCCGTTAATTTTCAAGGTTAAACAAACCGGGATTCCCCGGAACCGGATTCCTCCTTTAGCAAATTCCATGCCGAACGCGCCCCTACCAGTCGAGCGACTGGTTGATGGAAAAATGGAAATGGCTGCCATTGGCCGAAGGGTCGCCGGGAACTTCGTCGAACCCGTAGCCCCAGTCCAGACCGAACATCCCCATTGCCGAAAGGAACAAGCGAACGCCCACCCCGGCCGACTTGTAAACCTGGAACGGGTTAAGATGGGACGCCTGGCCCCAGCTGTTGCCGGCTTCGAAGAAAGCCAGCGCGTAGACCGTTGCCACAGGGGAATTGGAGAAAGGATAGCGCACCTCCAAGGTTATCTTGTCGTAGGCCGTAGAACCGGATGATGGCGAAAGGGAATTGTTGGAATACCCGCGCATGCCGATCAATTCGCGCCCGTCCAAGCCGAACCCTGTCAGGCCGTCGCCTCCCAAGTAAAAGCGCTCGAAGATAGGATAACCCGTCTTGGACGTATAATAGCTCATGAATCCCAAGCGCATGCGGGCGTGCACCACCAATTTGGCAACCGGGTTGAAGAACCAGCCCGCCTTGAACGTGATTTTGTAATATTCCAGCCAACGGTAATGGTCTTGCGGATTGGAACTTTGGTAAAGCTTGCTGCCCAAAGCCGTGTAAGGAGGCGTAAGCTCGAAACCCAACGACAAGGAGGAACCCGTTGTGGGGAACATGGCCGCATCGAGATTCTGCCGCTGAATCGTGAAATTGTAACGGAAATTGTTCGAAACCCCGTCGGTCACGCCGTTGTCCATGTCGTAATTCTCCATCCGGTAGCGCTCGTAGCTGATCGACTGGTAAATGGTAAAGAAGTCATCGGGCCACTTGAGCCGTTGCCCCAATCCTATCGAACCCCCATCGACCACCAAGCGCCCGTAATTCTCATCGCCTCGCGACAAGCCGTTCGACTGCATGGAGTGATTGTACGAAACACTGAACGACAAGGGTTTCTTGCCGCCCAACCAAGGTTCGGTGAAAGCGGTTGCTACCGACCAGTAATAGGTTCCGTTCGACTGGGCCCGGATGCTCAGCTGCTGGCCGTCGCCGGAGGGCAGCGGTTTCCACCGGTCCAGCTTGAAAAGATTGCGCAAGGAGAAATTGTTGAACGACAGCCCGAGCGTGCCCACGACCATGCCGCCTCCGAAACCTCCCGAGAGCTCAAGCTGGTCGGAACCGATTTCCTCCACCTGGTATTCCAGATCCGTGGTCCCGTCGGGATTGGGCATCGGCTGAGGGTTGATGGTCTCATCGTTGAAGAAACGCAGCTGGCGCATCATGTTGATGGAGTTGATAATCTCCGTGCGGCTGAAAAGCTGGCCCGGAACCGTGCGCAGTTCCCGGAGGATGACGTGGTCGTTGGTCCGGGTGTTCCCGCTAAGCCTGATTTCGTTGAAACGGGACTGCACGCCTTCCGAGATGCGTATCTGGATGTCGACCGTGTCGTTGTACACCAAGGTCTCTACCGGCACGGCCTGGAAAGAAAGGTAGCCGTTGTCGAAATACAAGGAGTTTATATCGGCCCCGTTGGGATTCATGGTCAGGTTGGTGATGAATTTCTCCTCGTTGTAGAGCTCGCCTTTCTGAATGTTCATGATGGCTTTCAGCTGGTTTTCGGTGTACCTTTCGTTCCCCACGAAAGATATGTCGCCGAAATAATAGGGATTCCCTTCGTAGACCTTTACCTTCAAGCCCACATTCTCGTCATCGATCACGTACAGGGAGTCGCCTATCACCCGGAAATCGCGGAAACCTTCCTTGTTGTAGGCTGTGGAAAGCAGCTTCAAGTCTTCCTGGAATGCCGATGGCACGTATTTGGAACGTTTCCAGAAGCGCAAAGCCGCTTTCTGTTTCGTGTTTTTCATGATACGGCGAAGCCGCTTGTCGGAAAAAGCCAGATCTTCCTTGTTGCCCACTTTCCGGAAACTGCGGGCCACTTTTTTCCAAAAATCCAGATTGGCCGCCTGGGGCGTATGCGCATCGTTGCCTTCGAATTCTATCGAGGCGATCTTCACCTTCTCCTTCTTGTCCACTTTCACCACCAAGGCCAAGCCTTCCCCGGAAGCGGTATCGGCTTTTTTCACCACCTGCACCTCGGCATTGAGATAAGACTTGTCGAGCATTTCCTCCTTTACCTTCTTCTCTATCTGGCCTATGCGGTAGTCGGTCATGATATCGCCCTCTTTGATATCCATGTCTTCCTTGATCTTGTTGACCACGCTCTTAGGAACGCCCTCGTACGTGATCGTGGTCAGGCGCGGGCGTTCGCTAAGCTTGATTTCCAAATAAATGCGATCGCCTTCTATCTTGGTGGCCGAAAGGGATATGTTTTCGAAAAGCCCTTGTTTCCAAAGGTTGTCGATTGCCTTCGAAGTGGCTTCGCCCGGAATCCGGACACGCTGCCCTACCGAAAGGCCCGAAAGATGGATGAGCGCGTTGTTGTCCAAATAACTCACGCCGCTCACGGCAATCCCGGCAATCTGGTATTCCCGTGCATAAGTGTAGGAAAGGGTCTCTTGAGCATAAGCACGAACACCCGTCCCCGTCAAAAGCACCACGAGAAAAACCGGGAAAACCAGGCCGAAAATCTTATTCCTTGTTCTATTCACTGCCTCGATTTATTGGAGCCCTGTTCTTTTTCCGGACTCCCCGGTTGCGGAAAGAACCTTGCCGAACCGCCGTTCACGCTGCTGGTATCGGACAAGGGCTTCATAAAACATTTCTTCATCGAAATCCGGCCAATATACCGGAGAGAAAAACAATTCCGAATAGGCTATCTGCCAAAGAAGGAAATTGCTGATCCTCAATTCCCCGCTGGTTCGAATCAACAAGTCGGGATCGGGCATGAAAGCCGTAGACAAACAACGGGCCACGCAATCCGGGTCTATCCGCTCCGGATCGAGCGTTCCGGCTTTCACTTCCTGGGCTATCCGGCGAGCCGCCTGGGAAATCTCCCAACGGGCGCTGTAGCTCAACGCCAGCACCAAATCCATGCTCCGGTTCGCGGCCGTCTTGTCCAAGGCTTCCTGCAAGGCTGCCTTCACTTCGGGCGAGAAAGCCTCCTCCTGCCCGATGACGCGCAAACGGATATCGTTCTCCAGGAAGAGCGGCATTTCCCCGTGCAGGCAGGAAACCAGCAGGTCCATCAAAGCCGACACTTCTTCCTTGGGCCGGGCCCAGTTCTCGGCCGAAAAAGCATACAAGGTAAGGTAACGCACGCCGGCCCGCCGAGCGGCCTTCACCACCTTGCGCACCGCTTCCACTCCTGCAACATGGCCTCTGGCCCGCGGCAATCCTCTTTCCTGCGCCCAGCGGCCGTTGCCATCCATGATAATAGCCACATGGCAAGGGACTTTCTCTTTGTCGACAGCTTGCAAGAAACCCATGGGCCTTATCTCCTCTTTTTCAAGACAACCTGGTTATCGTAGGCCGGGCAGGAATGATCCCGCTCCCCGAACCGGACAGAAACCGTAAACAAGGCAAAAGAATACCAGTCGAACGAAGACTTGTCGCCCCGTTGCGCCCCCACTTCATGGAACGAGCCCGATGGATCGGCAAAATAAGCCGATTCCGGGCCGAATTCCGACATCAGCACCCCCGGATCGGCGTACGTCCCGCCTACATCGTCAAGATAATCTGTTGCCGCCCAGCGCATTACCCATTCCAGCCCTAAGGAGACATGCCGGCTGATGCTCACCTTGAACCCCAGCCCGAAAGGAACGGCAAAATGCGCCATGGAATACTCCTTGCCGCCAAAATCCGACAAGCCTTGGCCTTCGGTATGCAACGGGCGCAAAGCCACCCAGCGGTTAGCGCCGTCGAGCGGATCGGGGTAAAGCCCTTTCGGATTCGAAAAACAAAGAGCCGCCCCGAATGCAAGGTAGGGCGTGAACCGGTGCTGGCGGCTTCCCGTAAAGAAATTCACGAAATTGACCTCCATCATGGCGGCAACCTCTACCAGATCGTTGCGGAAATTCAGATTCCGAGGATTATCGAAACTGGCGTCATTGCCCATTATCCGCCCGTAACTTCCCGAAAACCGGAACGCCCAACGGGTATCGATATTGTAACGGTAGAACAAACTTCCTCCTGCACGGGTATCGTAAAACAGCTTCTTCGGGTTGAGATCGCCCAGATAGAAAGAGCCGCCTATCCCGATACCCACTTCCGAACGCTGGGCTTGCGCGCCCCCGCCCGAAAGGGAAATAGAAAGGAACACCATCGTAAAAACCGCCGCAAGGCTTCCTACAGGTTTTCTGAACATCGTTTCCATCTTACAAAATCGGGCAAATATAATGAAAAACAAATTTAGAATCTTTTTGAACTTCTACAACCAAAGCAAAAATCAAGGATTCCACTTCCCCAACCGGGTTCCGCCTGCCCGTCAGGCTGGCGCTTGCCGTTCCCCGCCCGTTTCCGCCCCGGCCCGCTGCTTCCTTCCCGGCCTGCCGTCCGAACGCAGGCTTCGCGCAAGCCGCAAACCGCATCCGCCCGGCTCCACCGCCCTTTTATTCGGGACGCTGGCGTATATCCAAGCCCCACATGAGCTTTTCCCGGATAGCATCGAAGAAATTCCGGTCATTGGGGTAAATGGTGATGAACTTGAAGCTCGACTTGCGGACTTTGAAACTGAAAGGGCCTTTGAGCTCGTAAGCATGCGAGTCGAGCGAAACCTTGCATTGCTCCTTCCCCCGGGCCTTCACCGTGATTTCCTGATAACCTTCCAGAACCAAGGGACGAACGGTAAGCGTGTGCGAAGCCACGGGGGTGATGAGGATATTGTCGGCCGAAGGGATGAGGATAGGCCCGCCGCAACTGAGGGAATAGGCGGTAGAGCCGGTAGGCGTGGAAAAAATCACCCCGTCCCCGTAATAAGTGTTCACATACGAGCCATCCACATACACATCGAGGAAAACCAGCGACTCGGTATCGGCTTTGAGCAAGGCCACCTCATTGAGCGCGTAGGGGAACTTTTCCGGCAAAGTCCCGGAAAAGCCCGCGTCCACTTCGAAATCGCACGCTTCCAGCACCAAGCGGTTTTCACGGCGGAAATCATCGAAAAATCCCGGATAAAGCGTTTTTTCGATATTCCCGGCGCTCACGGCGTTGAGGAACCCCAAACGTCCGAAATGGATGCCCAGCACCGCAATCCCGGAATCCTTCACCAGATGCAAGGTGTCGAGCAAAGTGCCATCCCCGCCCAGGCAAACCAGCAAGGATGTCCCCTCGGGCAACGCTTCTTCAAAGACCCGGTTGCCCGCCGGAGGCAAAAAACGCGCCACCATGCTGGGAAAATCCTTGCGGATGCGGTCGGCCAGATCCTTGGCAAACCAAAACTCCACTTCCTCGTCGAGCCAAGCGTGGGAAAGCGCTTCGAGAAGCTCCTCGAACACCCCGACCTCCACCAGCTTGGCGGCCATGCCATAGAATGAAACTATTCTCACGTCTAATCTGTTTCGGGGCGGGTTCGGCAAAAACCGGCCGGCGAACCTCCTGCCGCTTCTTCCGCCCCAACCCGTCCGGCTGGGGCCGCAAACTTTTTGCAAGCAAGCCTTCCGCCCCTTTTATTCCTTGATGACTTCCCGCGGCCTCCGCTGCTCTGAAACCAACGGTTTCGGGCCGCGGCCCGCGTACCTACTTCTTGATGATCTTCGCCGTCTCCGCCCGCTCTCTTCCTATGGCCCTGAACAGGTACATGCCAGGAGGGAGTCCGCCCAAATCGATTTCCAAGCGGGAACCGGAAACCGCTACCCGGGCCGAACGGAGCACCGTTCCGCCCAAGCCGCAGACTTGCCAGCTTTCCGCCCAGAGCGGCAAGTCCACCCGGAGAACGGAAACAAACGGATTAGGCCGGACGGAGAGGCTTCCGCGCTCCCAAACCACAGGCAAAACATCTGCCGGGAAAAGAGTGGAAAATTCGATGAAAGCCGACCACTGGCTGGAATCCCCTTCCCCGCAGACAGCCCGGACCCGGGCTTTGTACCACGTGCCCGCCTCAAGCCCGTCGACCTTGAAGTCCTGGTCTCCTTCCCAGCGGAAACCCCGCACGGAAGAACCGTCGGCCGCATGCAATTCGAGCACCTTCTCTTGAACCTCGCTAAGACAACTGAACACGGCAAAGAACGTATCCGCTTCGACCTGCAAGCCTTGCGGAACGGCACAAGGATCGGCATCCAGCGTGGAAAACCGGATTTCTTCCGACCACGCGCTCGAATCGCCTATGAGGCTCAAAGCCCGCACCTTCGCGCAATAGGCAGTTGCAGGCTCCAAGCCCGAAACCTGCAGCGTATCCGGATCGGTCCAGGCATAATGCCGGCTGAACGAACCGTCGGCCGCATACAGGTGGAGCACCTTTGCTTCTTCCGGGCTCGAGCAAACGAATCCTGCCGAAAATTGCCCGGCCTTTACGGCCAAGCCTGTCGGCGGGAGCGGGACCGGAACCGTATCGACCCGAACGCTGTCGATAAAGTATTCCTGTTCCACGCCGCTCGAAAAATAATCGAAAGCGATGGCGAAATCACCCGGCTGGTCTACCGAAAACGCATAAGCTTGCCGTTCGTATTGCAAAGCCGGGCTTGCCATGCCCAAAGAGTCCTCCCCGGCAAATCCTCCTGGCCCGTATTCCATGAGCCGGAGGCCTATCTTGTCCGGTTTCAAGGCCGAAGCCTTCGCGAAAAAGCTGACATGATACCGTCCGGGGCGGGGAATATGGAAGCCGTTCGTGAAGAAGACATCGCCGGCCTGGGCATCGATGTGGCGGAAAGTCAAGCAGGAATTGCCCGCATAGGCTTCGGCCGGGTCGCGGAGGATTTCCCATGTCTTCCCGTCCCGGTTCGCATCGACAGCCCCTGTGCCTGAAACAACGCCTTCGAATCCTTCCGAAAAAGGAAGCGGCGCGAGCCCGCTTATCGAGAAAGTTCCTGAAACCGTATCGTCGGCACGTTCGCCCTCCTGCACCATGCAGGACCACGCACGGAAACGGTGCGTTCCTTCGGACAATCCCCAGACCGGAATCGAAACCCGGAGGCTGTCGTTCCTCCGCACAGGGCCTGCCGCTATCTCGACCGGGGCCGCCTCATCGAAACAGTAGGCTATCCGAAGCGTGTCCACATTGAGGAAACCGGTGTTTTTCACCCAGAATTCCGCATTCCCTCTGCTCGCCGTGTCGGCAACCGAAAGCCCCTCCGGCAAAGCCAGATCTTCGAGCCCTATCCGCGTGGTATGGGCAAAAACGCTATCGGCAATTGAAAAATCATCGACATACAAATAGGGCGACCCCGGCGAAAGGCGTGTCCCCAAAGCCAGATACACTTCCCCGCTCCTTGGGAACCGCACATACGTTTCGGCTTGCACGTAAGAAGAACTTGCCGCCTCCATGCCGATGCCGGAATAAGAGAACCCTTGCAGGTCGAAACGGTCGTAAGCATAGTACAAGCCGATGCTGTCCGGGGAAGAAGCACCCGTTTGCCGCTTGTACCGGAAAGCGATGCGGTAGGTAGTATCCCGGACTACTTTCAACAGGGGAGAGACCAGGTAATTCCTCGCCTGAAGGGCGGAAGCCCGGCATCCCATGGCATACTTTCCCGAGAAAGCCATCGCCGAATCCTGCGACAAGAACCAAGCATCGAGACCTGCCGGGGAAAACTGCCAATCGTTCAAAGACGAGGGCGCGAACGAATCCTCGTAGGGCAAATCGCGGGAATAAAGCCTGTCCACTTCCACGGTTATGGTATCGACCTCGTCGGAAGAGCCCTGGGTTTCGACCCAGAACTTCACCGTATGCGGCCCTTCCCCTGCAAAACTGGCACGGGTGGTGAAACGGAATTCTTCCAATGCCTGTGCCGGAAGATTGCCCAAAGGCCGTTCTTTCACGGCCGGTTCCTGGTTCAACCGGTAACAATACCGCAAATCCGAAGCCTTGATTTCCGACGCCGAGAAATTCTTCACGGAAATGCCCAGATTCACAGCCCGCCCGAGACGCGCCTCGTACGGGACTTCGGCTTCGAGCGCTTGCACGGAACTGAGATTGCGCGATGAAAGTATCACGTTGTCTACGTAGACCGTATAATTCAAAGCGTCTTCGGCCGTTATGAACTCGTCCACTTCGGTGACATTGCGCACGGAAAGGAAATAATACCCGTCTTCCTCTACGTCGATGGCATGGAAGACCCGCTGGTATTCCGCCTTGAGATCCTCGGTAAAGGCTTTCCATCCCGGCTGGCTTTCATAATCCGGTTCATAGCGGGGACAATCCCGCTGCAAATAGAACTCCAGCCTCGCCTGTCCCCAGGAACCGGGTTGACCGACCCGGGCATACAAGCTGAAATAATAGGTGGTGCCGGCTTGGAGGCGAACCGGATGGAATACCATCCAGTCATTGGCCTTCCCCTGCAATCCCGGAGCCGAAGCCGCGTATTCGCTGCCGCCGTTCCCCAAACCGGGACCGGAAACCTGCCAGGAAGAAACCGTTTCCGTGCCGGAAGCCGCATTGCCGTCCTGATCCACGAACACCATGTAATCGAGCGCCTGCACGAGGGGGTCCGAAGAAGCAAAAGGGTCGAAATCATACACCAAGGGCATGGCATTGGTATCGGCCAAGGACACCGAAAAGCCATCGAGCTGCAAAGCCCCGTCGGAAGGAGCGCCGTTGCTGCGGAAAACCATGCAGGCTTCCTGCTCCTGCGGGGAACGGTAGAAGAAAGTGATCCGCCTTTGCAGGGCATGCTGCAAAACGCCTCCGTCCCAAAGCAAGGTTTTCCCTTCCGTCACTTCTTCCCGGCCGGGTCCGGAAGAAAGCCACACCGAGAAAGCCTTTTGCCCCAAAATTCCCGTCAAGCCCGGAATAGCCCGGAAATCCACTTCGACCCGGTAAATCCTGTCTTTTTCGAAAACCATAAGCGGGCTTGCCAAATAATCGTCGTGGCCCTGAGCGTTTTCCTTCATCCCGGTGGAAGCGGAGGGTGCAAAATCATTCCCATCCGAAGGGAATTGCCAGGAAGGCGAGAATTCCAAGGTGTCGCTATGGGCGGTCCATCCGAACCGCTGTCCGGAAGAGGAGAAATTGAACGCCGCCGAGGAAGCGGGAAGAGCCGGGCCTATGGAAAGGGCGTAAACCGCCGATGTATCGTTTTCCCGGGAAGGATCGCCGGCCGATTCGATCCAGAAACGGATTTCATGCTGCCCTTCCTGCAAGTTGGCCGGAGAGTCGAACTGGAGCGTACCGGTCTGCTGCGCTTGTAGTCCCAATCCGGAAAACTTCTGACGGAAGACCCTGCCTTGCCCTACCTGGTAGCAAGCCGTCAGGCTGTCGACCGCCGCGGTTCCGAGGTTGCGCACAAAAAAGCGCACCGGCTGCGGGCCCGGTGTCGATGCCGAAAGCGGGGAAAGAAGCTGGCCGGCCGCCACATCGGTTCCTTTCCCGGAAGAAACCTCCACCCGGAAATCCGGAATGTAAATCCGGCTATTGGAAAAAGCCACCTCGTTGCCCAGGACGAAGAAAGCGAACCGGTAATTGCCGTCTCCGGAAATCGAATCGGATTTTACGCGAAACGTCTGCGCGGAAGTCCCCTCCCGGGGTCCGCCCGGCAAGCTGCCGACCCAGATGCTTTGGGAAATGCCGTCTTGGTAAACCGTAGCCGTGGATTCATAAAAAGCATCGACCGAGAAAAAGGGCTCGCCGGCCTCGTCGCATTTCTGCAATCTCACCACCAAGCTGTTGGAGGAGGGAAGCAGGGACAGGTCGGGAACGAGGAACTGAAGGGAAAGCACGTATTCCCGTCCTTCGGCTTTCTCCATGAAAAATTCGGGGCTGAAGAAAACCGGCATGAATTCCATTTGCCCATTGGCAGCAAAGGCCGGAGCCAAAGCCCCTTGCTCCCCTCCCGGATTTTCGGAAAAACCCCATTGGGAAGAGGTCGTTTTTTCCAAACTGCCCGAGAAACAAAGGCTTTTCCATGCGCTATTGTCCGGACCCGGTTGCTGAAGCGTGCCGAAAGACGCCTGGTAAGGGTATGTGCTTATGCCTTGTGCCGGCAACGGGACAACCATGCCGAAAAGAAAAACAGAAATAAAAATCCCTAAAAAACGGAAAAAGAATCTTCCCATCATTGTTACACCCAAAGTTATAATATTGTTTTCCACAGACGACCTCGAAGCCCCCCTGCCGCTTTGAAAAAAGCAACACTTTGACAAAAACAAAGCCTTAACAAATTCAAAACCTACACCTTTGTAAATTTGCAAAATTACAAAATATCCGCAGACAAGCGGGAAATGGCCCGAACCGCCCGCATGCCAGGCTCGTCGTCCGCCTTGTGCGAAACCAACGAAGCAGACCGGCCCGATGGAAACAGGCTGGCTCGATGGAAGCAGGCCGCCCCGATGGCATCTTTTTTGCATTACCCCGGTTGCGCCTTTCTTCCGCCCATGCTTCAACCGGCAATGCTTCAAAAAGCGGAATACGGCCCTTCGAACCGGAAAGAACGAGGCGAGGCCGGCGGAAAGCCCGCCTCGCCGACAAGCCGCTCCGCAAAGAAAGCCCCGCTGCTGCTTCGCCGAGGCGGGAAAAGGCCGGCGGAGAGCCGGCAATTGCGGGAAAACCGAAAAAAAAGAACCCAATGGAACTCAAGCTTTCGATCGATGATTTCGATGTTTCCCCGCAGGAAATCCAGGCGTTCGCCTTGCAAGCCCCCAACCTCTCGCCCTACCGCTTGGCCTATTTCCTGAACAAGTCGGGATACTGGGACTTCTATAATACCCGCCGCGTCTTCATCCCGGAGGAAAACCCGGCCTTGCGTTTCGAAGTTTTCCGGCACGACAACGAAATAGACCACGTGCAATGGTTCTTCTTCGGCAATGACCGCCCGCAACAAGCCTGGATTCCCGACCTTCCCATGGCGGGCTTTTTCCTTGCCGCAGTCGGAGCCGGGGCCGAATTTGTGGATCCCGTGCCGGTTTCGGCCTTGATCGACAATATCCAAGACGTGTTCCTTTCCTTGCACCTGCCAATCGGAAACAGCAGGGCGAATACTCGTAAAAACCCCTATTTCAAGTACTTTAAAGATTTTTACAACTTCCTCTCCCTCCAAGAAATGATCGCCTCTTGGGAATAACGCCGGACCGCTTCCAAAGCCCGGCACGGAAAAAAGACTGCCATGAAACATCCCGCCCTGCATCCTATCGCCCGCATCCTCGTGTTCCTGCTCGCCGCAATGCCCGCCGCAATGCCCGCCGCCCCGGCGCAAAGCAAGCCCGATGCCGTGGAAACCCTCGCGCAAGTCCTGGCCAAAGCCCGCCAGATAGAAGAAATCGAGGACGATTCGCCGGAAAAGACCATCGCGCTTTTCTCCCGGCACGCCGCAACAGAGCGCGACCCGCTTGCCGCGGCCGCATACCACGGGCTGACGGCCCAAGCCCTCTGGGAATACTGCCAAAGGAAACCTTTCCCGCAAGATGCCCCCGGCTTCGGACCCGCTCCTGACATTCTCCCGGTCGAAAACCCGGAAAGGAACCGGACGGAAGAACCGGGGAAAAAGGAAAAACGCCGGAATCGAATCCGGCAAACAGAAAGCCGCACGGCCAGCGGACTGGAATCCTGGAGCCGTGACGAATTTCTGGAAGCCATCTTGTCCCATCTTGAAAAATCCAGCAACAGCATGCCGGCCGGCACGCCGGAACAACAGCAACGGTACGATAGCGCCGCCCTCGTCCCGGCCCCGTTCCAGACCTCCTACCAGCCCTGCCTGCCCCTTGTTTTACGCTACCAAGCCTGGGACTTGCTCTGCCGGATGCAGACCTTTTTCCCGGAAGCCCGTTTGGAAGAAAAGGCGGAAACCGTCTTTGCAGGCATACGCGATTTCATCCTTCAACTCCCTGATCCGGATTCGGTTTTAGCCTTGGCCGACATGGAAATCCGCCACCTCCGTCAAGAACGCCTGCAAGGGAAAATCGGCCCGCAAGCCTATGAAAAGGCCCTTCTGGACTTGAGAAGCAAATATCCCGGCAGCATCGCCAACGGGGATATCCTCTACCTGCTTGCCTTCCCCAAGCAGGACACGGCTCCTCTCCAAGCCGAAGCTCTGGCCCGGCAAGCCTTGGCTTATCCCGGCAGCTGGGGATGCACCCAAAGCAAAATCCTTTTAGACAATCTCCTTTCTGTTTCTTTGACCGTGGAATTACCGCAGGTGCAAATCCCCGGGAAAGCCATCCCCGCCACCGTCAGGGAAAAGAACTGCGCCGCGTTCGGCTACCGTTTCCTCAAATTGGACGAGCCCGGAGCAAGAGCCTGCCTGGAAGCCTCCAATCTTGAAAAATTCCTGCAAGAGCTTTTCAAAGCGGGAACCGACACCGTTCCGATCCATTCCTGTCCCCTCCCCTTCAACGAAGAGGATCTCCTGCATCATCGCGGGAAAATCCTTTTCCCTCCCTTGGAAAAAGGGTTTTATGCGATAGAAACGCGTATCCTCGAACGCCGTTACCCGGAAAAAGCCCCTGTTCCAACCGATACCTACCCGCCCGATTACCAAATCATCCAAGTGTCGGACCTGGCCTATTTCTGCTATCCGGAAAAAAGGAACAGAAGCCGTTGGGAAGGGTTCTGCATGAACCGGGAAGACGGGAAGCCTTTGCCCGGAGCCCGCGT
The DNA here is from genome assembly GCA_949291555.1 of uncultured Bacteroidales bacterium. Classification (GTDB taxonomy): domain Bacteria; phylum Bacteroidota; class Bacteroidia; order Bacteroidales; family P3; genus Pullibacteroides. The sequence goes on along the minus strand of CASEWE010000012.1, from coordinate 32,424 downwards.
GGACGTTTTCCAAAACCATTATCGATACGAACACGGGACAAACCGCTTGCAAAGGATCGCCACCTCTTTCACGGGAAAAGACGGCCGGTTCGCTATGGATTCCTCCCTTGTGGAAGAAGGAATCTGGCATGCGCCTTTGCTGCTGCGCCTCACCTTGGGGCAAGACACGCTCTGGAGCCAAAAGGGTATCGCCCTCAGCCACCCTTCCCCGGCCCGGGACAGGCATCCCGTCGAGCAGGCCGGCAATCCGTGGAAAGGAATCCAGTCGGTATGCTACTTCAACAACTTGCCGGTTTACCGGAAAGGCGACTCGGTAAAACTCTTCCTGCTCCTTGTCCCTCATCTGGAAAACTCCGCTTTCGCTGCCGGGGAAAGCGGGTTCCTTGCCCACCCGAAAGAAATCCAAGTATCGATTGAAGATCCCGACAACCGTACTTGGAAAATCTTCACCCTGCCCGTGGAACCCAATGGGATTGCCCGCCTGGCTTTCCAGATTCCCGCCGATGCCAAAGCCGGCTTCTGGCAAGCTTCCACGCCGGGCTTCCCTTCCTCCTGCACGTTGGAAGTGGAAAACTACAAACGGCCAAGCTTCGAAATTTCATGGGAAGAAATCCCGCTCCGGCCTCGCCAAGGGGTCTTCACGCTCAAAGGCCGGGCGCGTTACCTCAACGGCCAAGCGGTCAAAGCCGGATCTGCCCGGTTCCGGGTCTACCGGAACGCGAGCCCTTCCCTCTTGCGCTATCCGGGTTCTTTTCCCGGACAAGGCGGAAACCGTGCCTTAGTGGCCGAAAACCAGATCCCCGTTTCGGAAGAAGGGGTTTTCGAAATCCGTTTCCGCCAAGATTCCACCCTCGACGACGCCTCCTTGCAAAAAGCCTGCTCAGCTTGCTATTACGAAATAGAAGGGGAGCTTTCCGATGCCGGAGGCGAAACCCAGGCATTCCAAGCCCGCATTCCGCTTAAAACCGCTTATGCCTTGGAATGCGAGAACCCCGAACTGATAGTCGGCAACGGGCAAGCGTGGTTCAACGCCCCAGGATACCTGCTTTTTTCCATGTCCGGGCTCGAACCCGGCCAAACCTGGCAACAAACCTGTCCGGAAGCAGAAGCGTATCTTCTTTCCGACACTTTGGAAACCTCGCCCTTCGCCTCCCCGCTCCACCAAATCGCGCAAGACTTCGGCAGCGGCGCGCTTCCGCAAAAGGAAACCCGCTATGTTTCATCCTCCCGCTTCAAGCAGCTTCTTCCTTACGAACCCTATTTCGATGAGATTTCCCGGGCCGGAAGCCTTGTCCGGGAAAAGATCGAACTTTCCTCCCGGCAAACCCGCCTGCTTCGCGATTCAGGGAAACTGGTTCTCCCGGCAGACTGGGCTCCCGGAATCTACGAAATCCGGCTCGCCGCCCGCACGCCCGACGGGCAGATCCTTTCCCGGACCGAACGGGTCTGCATAGCGCAGACAGGCCGGGAACTTCCCCGCGGCATGAATTCCGCCGCGTTCCTGCTTTGCCCGCAAGGAGTGCAACTGCACGAAGGGAAAACCACGGTAGGCTTAGCCATAGGCAATCCCCTTCCCTTTCCCCTGCAAGGACGGATCCGGATAGAAGATGCCCAAGGGAATTGCTTTCAGACAGAAAAGCGCATCGAACCCGGACTCCACCTGCACACCTTGGAGCCCATTGCCCTCGACACCGCATCCGACTGGGCGGCCTCCTTGTTTTTCCAAGCCGGCGGCCGTGCCATCCTGCGAAGCAGCGAAATCATTCTTCCCAAACAATGCAAACGGCTGAACTGGGATATTTGCCGGTTGGAAACCCAAGTCCTGCCGGGCGTGAAGGATACGCTTTGCTTCCGGATTCCCTTTCCGGAAACAGGCATGGGCGAACCCCAAGCCTTGATTGCAGCCCTGTACGACCAATCCTTGGACTTCTTTTCCGCCAACGGCAGTCCTTGGCCCTCCGGAGCGAACCTTTCCGATGCCGATGCCCGCCTTGCCCCCTCCCTTCTCTTGCCTCCGTTCCGCCGGGCCTATCTTACCGGATGGGATTTAGCTCCCATCCCCGACAACGAGACACACCTGTATCTCTATCCTGCCGGAATCGAGCATCCTGCCGCCGCTTACCCGCCTTTCCCGGCACGCCTCGACTGGGATGGATTCCCGGCATTGCAATTCCATGCCCGGATGAACGCCTTGGCTCTGCGGTCCGGAATGAAAACGGCCTTGGTCAAAGGAGAAGCAGCGCCTTCCCTCGATGCTCCCTTGCTGGGGAAAGCCGTTCCGGAAACCGATGCCCGAGCCGACGGCAATGCCGGGACCCTGCCCGGCTCCGATGCGCAGATGGCCGCCCTCCGGTCGGACTTCCGCCCGGAGGTGCTTTTCCGATTGGTGGAATGGGAAAAAGACGGAGCCGGGTTCCGGGCATGCCTCCCGCTTGAATACCCGCAATACTTCGGGCGTCTCAAACTCCAAGCCTTTGCCTATACCAACCGTTTCCACGCCGGACGCATAGAAAAGGAAATCCTCGTGAACCAAGCGCTCATGCTCTATCCGCAAACGCCGCGCTTTGTCAGGAAAGGCGATTCGGTTTTGCTTGCCTGCCGCTACCTGATAAAAGACTCTTGCTGGAAAAGCGGGAAAAATTCCAGTCTGGAATGGGAAATAACGGCGGAAGCCCGCGCTTCCGGTTCTTCCGCCTGGGAAAAAGCGGCCACCCTGCACCGGGACACCTTGCTGCAAAACGCCCAAGGCGCTATCGAGCTGCCTTTGAAAACAAGCCCGGAATGGGCACAGCTCAGAATCTCCTTCCAAGCCCGCGCGACCATCGGAAACGGCCAGCAACGGCTGCACGACCGGATTGTCGTCGACATCCCCGTTGAAGAGAACCGTTCGCGCTTGCACCAATACCAAACTTTTTGCGTCCGGAAAGGAGAGGAAGCCGGAATCCGCACCGGTTTCGACTTGCCTTGCGACAGCCTCTCTCTCCGGTTCAATGCTTCCGCCGAACCGCTCTTGCGGGAAATCCTGTCCGAAAAAGCCGCAGACAGCTGCAAAACCGCGTTCATGGCCGCAGACAAGCTATCCGCCGCCTATTTCAGCGGAAAAGACTGGGAAAGCCTGTGGCCTGTCCTGCTTTCTTTCCGCAAGGAGGACGGCGGCTTCGGCTGGCTCCGGGAAAGCCCCGCTTCTTTCGAAACGGGACTGCTGGTGCTGGAAAGCCTCGCCGCAATCCCGCAAAAAGACTTGCAAAAACTCGATGGCTGGCATGAAACCGCTGCCCGGACATTGCAGAACCTTGCCCTGCGCATGGAAGAATACTACCGGCGCGACACCTGCCAGGAAAACGAGTCCGGCCAAGCGCAAGCCCCGGCCATGGAAAAACTGCGTTTCCTCCATTTGTGCGCGGTTTGGCCGCAATTGAGCCAAGGAGGAAGCATCCGGACGATGAAACCGTATTACTTGGGCCAAGCATTCCGTTTTTACCGGGAGCTTTCCTTGGAGGGCCAAGCCTTGCTGCTGTCTTGCCTTTTGTCGGAAAACCTGCACGGCCAAGCCTTGGCCGTGCTCGAGAACCTGAACCGGAGAGCCCTGTACGATGCCCGGCAAGGAATGTATTGGAAAAGGGAAGCCTTGGGCTCCACCCCGGGCCGCCGGATGCAAAGCATGGCCGCTTTGGCCAAAGCCTACGGGAAAGCCGCGCTTTCACCGATCAAAACCGGGAAAGGGCAGGACTCGCTACGGGAACAATGCCGGGAAATACTCAACTGGTTCCCGAGCCAGCAGCAAAGCCTCGATTTCTCCAATCCTGCCGGAGGAATCGGGACGCGGCAGCTGGTTGCCTGGGCCTCTGCCCTGCTGCTGTCTGAAAGCCTGCAAGACTCTTCCCGGGAAGAATCCGGGAACTGGGTATTCGAACTTGGGAAAAACCGCTTGGAAACCCGGCAGGAAAATTTCGAGGAAAACTTTTCCGGCAACGAACTGGAAACATTCCGCAACCGGCTCCGCGTAAAATGGGAAAAACAGGAGGGATCTTCCCGGAAACAGGCAGAAAAAGACGCGGAAAAGGCCCGCAAAAGCCTCTTTTTCGCTTCTTCCGCTTGCGGGTTCGGCAGCCTGCGCGCCGCTTCCACCCGCGAAATGGCTTCCATCCACGCCCACGAAGGAGATGGCAGCCTGGTAATCCGGCAGCATTACCGCAAAACCGGCGGAAAAGGTTTCCGGCAAGGCGATATGGTGGAATCGGTCATAGAAATCAAAGCCCGGCGCGATTTCCACTACGTGCGGGTCAACAGCCCCCGGCCTGCCGGCCTGGAATGGGCATCGACCCAATCGGGCTGGGATTACGAAAGCGGTTTCCCTTGCTACAAAGACGTGGACGACAGCTCCGTGGATTATTTCTTCGAATTCCTGCCCAAAGGCACCTACTTCCTCTCTTTCCGGCTCAAAGCGCAGAACCGGGGCGTTTTCAGCCACGGCCCCTCGCAAGTCGAAAGCCAGAACGAATCGGGCTTCGGCAGCCATAGCCAAGGGGGATTCATCCGGATCGAGTAAGGCCTTGCCGGCAACCTTAAGCCGGCGGCCGTCCGCAGCAGCCGGCTTCGGCCCGGAGGCCGATGGCAAAAGATCACCCGGGTCGATGGCGGGGGGCAAAAACGCCTTCGTAAACCGCTTCGGCCTGCTTGTACCATTCTTCTCCGAAGCGCGCAACCAACGGCTCTTTAAGGAAACGGAACACGGGAATGCCTTTCCGCCGGCCCGCCACGCAGGCATCGCGGCAAATATGCCACCGGAAATAATTCACGGCATCGTATTGGGGATAGTGTTGGATCCTGATCGGGAAAAGATGGCAGGAAACCGGCTTGCGGAAAGGGATTTTCCCGGCGCGGAAAGCCATTTCCACAGCGCAATAAGCCACGCCGTCTGCGCCCCGGGCCAAGTAGACGCATTGGCCACCCCCGTCCATCAAGGGGGTGGTCAGGCTCCGGTCTAAAGGAAAAACCTCGTAAAACCCCTTTTCTTCCACGACGCGGCAGGCTTCAGGAGTCATATAATCCTTGTACTGCGGGTAATACTTCTCCAACAGCGGCACTTCTTCCTTTTCCAAGGGCGCGCCGGCATCGCCCTCTATGCAGCAAAGGCCTTTGCATTTGGACAAATCGCAGCAAAAGCATTCGGTAAAGATTTCGTCCGAAACCAATGTGTCTTGAATGATAATCATGCGGAAAGTCCCTCCTATCCGCCGCGAAAATACATAGCAAGGCCGATATTCGCAAAACAAAGCCAGCAGGCATTTGGTTTGTTCCGCGTTTTTTCTTACTTTTAACCTTTTTCGGCTTTTGCGGCCCGGGGAATACCTTCCCGGAATCCGCCGACAGCCGGCATTCAAAAAGCCTTTCGGCCCATGCCGTAAAGGCGCACGCTTGAATACCGGCGCCGGCGCCATGAAGGCGCGCGTCATGAAAAAACCAGCACAGCGATGGTTTCTTCACCGGCATATTTTACAAACCTTTCAATACACGTTATGAAACAACACTTCAAAAAACTCATCCTCGCCTTGGGAGCCCTGGCTTTCATCGGCGCAGGGAGCGTGCAAGCCTGCACAAACTTCCTCATTACCAAAGGCGCCAGCAAAGACGGCTCGACCATGATCAGCTACGCGGCAGACTCGCACGTGCTTTACGGCGAACTTTACTACCGGCCCGCTGCCGATTACCCCGAAGGCACGATGATGGACATCTACGAATGGGACACCGGCCGAAAATTGGGCCAAATCAAGCAAGCCCTCCATACCTACTCGGTGGTCGGCAACATCAACGAGCATCAAGTGGCTATTGCCGAAACCACCTTCGGCGGCCGGCCCGAATTGGTCGACACGACCGGTATCATGGACTATGGCAGCCTGATTTACATTACTTTGCAAAGAGCCAAGACCGCTCGCGAAGCGATCAAAATCATGCACGAGCTCACCAGCACCTACGGTTACGCTTCCGCCGGGGAATCGTTCTCGATCCAAGACCCCGATGAAGTGTGGATCATGGAAATGGTAGGCAAAGGCCAGAAAATCATGGGCAAGAACGGCAAACCCGATCCCAAGCGCAACACCAAAGGGGCCGTCTGGGTGGCCTACCGCATTCCCGACGGTTACATTTCCGGCCATGCCAACCAAGCCCGCATCACCACCATCAAGCCTTCCGATGGAAAAACCTCCATCAGCAGCAAGGAACTGGCCCGGAAATACAACTTGCCCACCGTGGAGTGCATGTATTCGGCCGATGTGGTCGATTACGCCAAAGCGATCGGCCTCTATGACGGGAAATTCGAAGACTTCAGTTTCGCCGACACCTATTGCCCGCTCACTTTCAGCGGCCTGCGTGGCTGCGAAGCCCGGGTCTGGGCCGGTTTCATGAAAGCCAATCCCAAGGAGGCCTTGCAATACGAAGACTACGCCCGCGGCGAGAACCCCGCCAACCGCATGCCGCTCTGGATCAAGCCCGACCGCAAACTCACCCTCAACGACATGTTCGATTTCATGCGCGACCATTACGAAGGCACGTCGATGGACATGACCAAGGATGTAGGAGCCGGCCCCTTTGCCTGCCCTTACCGCTGGAGGCCCATGGACTTTGAAGTGGACGGGCGGAAATACATCCACGAAAGAGCCACCTCCACCCAGCAGACAGGCTTCTCGTTCATCGCCCAGAGCCGTTCCTGGCTGCCCGATGCCATCGGCGGCATTCTCTGGTTCGGCGTGGACGACACCTACTCCACCTGCTACGTGCCCATGTATTGCGGTATCACCGAAATCCCCCTCTGCTTCCGCGTAGGCAACGGGAACATGGCCGAATATTCGCCCACTTCGGCTTTCTGGCTGTTCAACCAAGTGACCAATTTCGCCTACAGCCGTTACAAAGACATGATTGTCGACATCCAGAAAGTCCAATTCGAGCTCGAACAGGGCTTCCAGCAAAAAGTGGCGGCCAACGACCAGAAAATGAAAGATGAAACCGACCCGGCCACGCTGGAAACGTTTGCCAACGGTTTCTCGAACGCCCAGGCCCAGCTGATGTTCGCCCGCTGGAAGAAACTGAGCGAATACCTCTTAGTGAAATACATCGACGGCAATATCAAGAAGACCACCAAGAACGGCGAGTTCGAGCGTACAGAATACGGCCCCGACCGCATCCCCATGCCCGACATGCCCCCCTATCCGCAATCCTGGTACAAGAAAATCGTGGAAGACTGCGGCGAAAACATCAAGGTGGTGGAATAACCGGCCGGCTTCCCGGCCTTGCCTGCTTGCCTGCGTTTTCCGCGGAGGGCAGGCCGGGGTTCCGGCTTCATGGTTCCGTCCGCTCTCTTGAGACCGGGATGGAAACCGTTGAAAAAAGCCCTTGGAAGATATTCGATTTTCCAAGGGCTTTTCCTTTTCCGCCCCGTCCCGGCTTCGATCCGGAACATGCCCGGCAGCGCGGCAGGAAAAGGAAGTGCAGCGGAAAGCCGGCCTTTTCCCGGGCCCGGCAAAACCGGGATGCGGAAAGAAATGCGTATCTTCGCACCTTGCAACGGGTTTCCGGAAACAAGAGGAAAAACTCCCCCGAGCCCGGAAACTTTCCTGAAAACGGGCCATCCTACCCCTCAGGAAAAGCCCGCGGACTAATAAAACATCAGCGCAATGTCAACAAACCAGGAAAAACGCGACGATTTGCAAAAACGCAAACAAGTCGCCATGGCCGGTGGCGGTGAAAAAGCCATTGCCAAGCAAAAAGAAAGCGGCAAGCTCACGGCCCGCGAACGTATCGACAGCATTCTGGATCCCGGTTCTTTCCAGGAACTGGATTTGTTCATCCAGCATTCGGCACGGGATTTCGGCATGGAAAAGAAATACTTGGCCGGAGACGGGGTCGTGGCCGGAACCGGCACGGTAAACGGGCGGCCTGTCTGCATCTATGCCCAGGATTTTACCGTTACCGGCGGTTCCTTGGGCTTCATGCACGCCATGAAGATCTGCAAAGTCATGGACCATGCCATCAATTTGCAGATGCCTTTGATCGGAATCAACGACTCGGGCGGAGCCCGCATCCAAGAGGGCGTGCGCGCCTTGGCCGGCTACGGCGAGATTTTCTACCGGAACACCAAGGCTTCGGGCGTGATCCCGCAGCTTTCGGTCATTCTTGGCCCCTGCGCCGGCGGGGCGGTCTACTCCCCGGCCCTGACCGATTTCGTGTTCGTGGTAGACCAGGTTTCGAAGATGTTCATCACCGGCCCGGAAGTCATCAAGAGCGTGCTGGGCGAAGAAATCTCGCAAGAAGACCTGGGCGGGGCCCGCACGCATGCCGAAATCACGGGAAACGCCCATTTCTACGCCAAAACCGAACAGGAATGCTTTGCGCAAATCAAGGAACTGCTCGGCCTTATTCCGCACAACAACCGCGAAAAAGCCCGAGCCGCCGAACCTGTTCCGCCGCAAACGTCCTATAAAATCGAGGACATCATTCCCGACGACGTGCGCAAGCCCTACGATGTCCGGCACATCATCCGCGCCATATCGGACAATTCGCAATTCCTGGAAGTCCAGGAACTCTTCGCGCCCAACATCGTGGTCGGGTTCGGCCGCATGAACGGCCAGACCGTGGGCTTCGTGGCCAACCAGCCTCTGGTAATGGCCGGCGTGCTCGATGTGGACAGTTCCGACAAATGCGCCCGTTTCATCCGCTACTGCGATGCCTTCAATATCCCGCTGGTAACTTTCGTGGACCTGCCCGGCTACCTGCCCGGCGTGGACCAGGAGCATGCGGGAGTCATCCGCCACGGAGCCAAGATTCTTTACGCCTATTCGGAAGCCTCGGTGCCTAAAATCACCGTTATCCTGCGCAAAGCCTACGGTGGAGGCTATATTGCCATGTGTTCCAAGCACCTGCATTCCGACTTCGTCTACGCCTGGCCCACGGCCGAAATCGCCGTGATGGGTTCGGCCGGAGCCGCCAACATCATTTTCCGCAAGGAAATCAAGGAGTCGGAAAACCCGGAAGCCACCCGCGCGGAAAAAGTAGCCGAATACAGCGGGAAATTCGCTAATCCTTACGTAGCTGCCAGCTACGGTTACGTGGATGCGGTCATCGACCCGGCCGAAACCCGGCAAGCCGTTGCCAACGCCTTGAACCTAAGCTTGAACAAACACGTGGAAACGCCTTGCCGCAAGCACGGCCTTCCTCCGTTCTAACCAGCCCTGCCCGGGTAAAACCGCTGTCAAAGGAAGACGAGAAAGCTGCCCGCCGGCCGGAAAATCCTGCGGGCAGCCTTTCCGGCAGGACAGCGGTTTTACGGCAAAGAGGACAAGCAACGGGCCTTGTCCGCCAAGCCGGGATGCAACAGGCTCCTCCGCTTTCATCCCCGGGGAAGGCACAAAACCCGGAAAACGCCTCGCCCGTTGCCGGCGGGGAAAATCGGGAAAAGCGGGGAGCTTCTTTGCCAAGGCGAAGAAAAATCGGCGAAATCCCGCCACGTGCAAAATCAACCCATCATGAACGAAACAGAAAACAACCAATACTTGCACCTTCCTTCCGGCGAGTACGAAACAAAGCTTTCGGTCAAATACGAAAACAAAGCGCCCTACCGCCATGTAAGCCCTTATTGCATGGAAGCCTTCATGCCGGGAACCATCCGCCAAATCTGCGTGGAACCGGGACAGCGCGTGCAAAAAGGGCAAAAAGTGCTGGTCCTGGATGCCATGAAAATGGATAACGAATTGCTCTCTCCCGTAGACGGAATCGTGAAATCCATCTTGGTGGAAGAAGGCAAAAGCATTCCCAAGCACCAGCTGCTCATCGAATTTTCGCCCATCGGGTAAGTTCCCGGCTCGAAACCCGGCCTGATAGGTCTTTCCCGAAGAAGAAAACCATGCACACGGAAGAGGAAGCCGGACACGGAAACTGCCGCGCCGGCGCAAATGCCAACGTGAATGCCTGCGGGCAATCCAGCCCGCGGCCCAACCGCGACCCGAAGCCGGAAACCGCTCTGTCAACCGGCGCGAACCCGGGTTCGCGGAAGGGTGCAAGGCGCATGAATTTCCTCTTCCTTTTCCTGACCATAGCCTTGGCCGCCGGCTGTCAGGATTCCCGGCCGGAAAAGTTCGCGCTGCCCTACGGCAAGAAAAAGTACGAAGCGGGTTTCTGGCAGCCCCCGCAATGGCAATCGCTGCCAAGCTCGCTGCCCGGCCCTGTTTTCGATTCCTTGTCGAAACTTTATCCCCGTGTGCAGTCCCCGGAGGATTTCCCGCCTTTTTCGGTCATGGCGCATGCTTTGGACAGCAACCTTCACGTAAAAGAAGACTGGCGCGGCTTTGCGGCTTTTTTCTGGCTGCAAAGCCCTTCGTTCGCGCAAGAAAAAAACTACTGGCTGAAAAAAGAAAGGGAGACCGGTAAACGCTACATGGATGCCCTGCGCTGGAAAAAGCCTTGCCGCAAGGCTTCCCTTGCCTGGGACGGCCTGAACCTGCAAGCCGGAGAAGGCCTTTCCTGCCTTTCCCTGAAACTCGAAACCGGTCAAGCGCCGGAAACCGGCACGGGGATGGCACCCCTTGCGCTAAGGCTTTTCTTCCGGGAGGAATCCTTGGCAGAAGGAGAGAACCCGCTTGTGCTGGTTCCGTACCACAGGGAAATGGAAACCTATGCGGTTCCTCCCGAAACCTTCTTCGACCAAGGGGGCATCCTGGCCATAGCCGGATCAGCGCAAGAAAAGCCTTGGCAAGACAGCAGCCGCTTTTTTTCCGCCCGGGATTCGCTCTTTTCCCTTGCGGTCAGGGCGGATTCGTTGTCCCGGCTTTACCGGTGGCGGGTCTACCGGAATTTTTTACGGGATAGCACGCTGCATAAAGGATTGATCCAGGAAAAGCAAGCCGCCCTGATTCCGCAACTAACAGAAGAACAAGTTTTAAAGACTGTCGATTACCTGATTTCCAACTTATACGCGACACCCGGGAAAATAGCGATGATCGTGCAAGGGCAGAACGCGCTTGCCTGCGAACGCCTGCTTTGGAAAAGAGGCGAACTCTTCCGGGCGGTTTTCCTCCAAATTCCGGCCGACTCGCTGCTTGCCCCCTTATGGGCCGATTTCCCGGCCAAAGCCGCCAACCATCTGCAATATCCGGCCATCCTGGCAGACACGGGCGCTTCGCACGCCTTCCTCTTGGCTTTCCTGCAAGAAAAAAACGGGCGGCTCTGCGGGGAAAAGCCCGTCCTGTCCTACCCGGCTCCCGACTGGGAAACACTCTGGAAATTCCTCCTTTACCAGATAGGGCATGAAGAAGGCTGGGTAAAAACGCGTTGACAGAAAGAAAGACAGGAAACCAGCCGCAATCCCGATTCCTCCCGGCAGGCAGCAGCCCGATAAGGCCGTATAACCGCTGCCAAGGCCGCGACCGCCATCTATCCGCCGGACCTTCCCGGAAAGCCCGATGCCCGGGGTTTCGTTTCCAGTTGCCGGAAAACGCCAAAACCGGATAAAATCCGAATGGGGTGGCTCGACGCCCGAAAAACCCGATGCCCAAGAACCCCGTTTCCGGAAAACCCGCCGATGCCCGGAAACCGGGGAAAAGCCGCCGGCCCGAGAAAAGCACAAGGAAAAGCCCAAGGAACCTTATTCGTTATGGTAGGGGGTTCCGTTGAGGATGCTCAGCGCCCGGTATACTTGTTCAACGAAAAACAAGCGGATCATCTGGTGCGAGAAAGTCATCTTCGAGAAAGCAACCATGTGCCGGGCCGCCCGGTAGGCCGAAGGAGAGAAACCGTAAGGGCCGCCGCAGGCAAACATCAAGTTGCGGACTCCCGCGTTCATCCGATCTTGCAGAAAACCGGCGAACTCCCGCGAAGTGTATTCCGTGCCGCGTTCATCCAAAAGGACCAGGTAATCGGACTTTTCCGCAAACCGGGCCATCTGCTCCCATTCCTTCTGCTTCTGCAGCTCCACCGGCATGTTCCGGGTGTTCTTCAAGGCCGGCAGCACTTCGCTCTTATACGGGATCCAATGCCGGATGCGCGCTTCGAACAAAGCAATGCCTTCGTTGAGATAAGGCTCTTCTGTCTTGCCGGTTTGCAAAAATGTAAGCAGCATAAGCAATCCGCATGCGTCTCAGGCCTGCCCCTGCCCGGAAAACCTTCCGTTCATCGGCCTTTCAGGTACTCGTCTATCGCCTTGGCGGCTTTCCGCGCCGCGCCCATGGCCAAAATCACGGTAGCCGCGCCCGAAACCACGTCTCCCCCGGCAAACACGCCCGCCCGGGTCGTGCGGCCGGCCTCATCGGCCACGATGCAGCCTTTCCGGTTGGTTTCCAAGCCCGGCGTGGACTTGGCCAAAGTGGGATTGGGCACCGTCCCCAAGCTCATCACCACTTCGTCCACCTCCACTTCGAACTCCGAGCCGGGTATTTCCACCGGAGACCGGCGGCCCGAAGCATCGGGTTCGCCCAATTCCATGCGGACGCATTTCAAAGCGCGCACCCAGCCATTTTCATCGCCTAAGATTTCAACCGGATTGGTAAGTTCCAGGAAATGGATGCCCTCTTCGTGGGCGTGATGGATTTCTTCCCGCCGGGCAGGCATTTCCTGCTCGGTCCTGCGGTAAACGATGTAGACGTCCGAACCCAAGCGTTTGGAAGTGCGGGCCGCATCCATGGCCACGTTCCCGCCTCCTACCACCGCCACTTTCTTCCCGATGAACACCGGCGTGTCGTAGTCTTCGCGATAGGCTTTCATGAGGTTGGAACGGGTCAGCAGCTCGTTGGCCGAAAGCACCCCGTTGAGATTTTCGCCCGGGATGTTCATGAAGCGCGGCAAGCCGGCCCCCGAGCCGATAAACACGGCGTCGTACTTTTCCACATCGAGCAAATGGTCTATCGTATCGGTCTTCCCGATAATCACATCGGTTTCGAACTCCACGCCCAATTTCTTCAGGTTTTCAATCTCGTGGGCCACGATAGCTTTGGGCAGACGGAATTCCGGAATGCCGTAAACCAGCACGCCGCCGGCTTTGTGCAAGGCTTCGAACACCCGTACCGAGTAGCCCATCTTGGCCAAGTCCCCGGCGCAAGTCAGGCCGGCAGGGCCGCTCCCCACGACAGCCACCCGCTTCCCGTTCGAAGCCGGCTTCTCCCCTTGGCTCAATCCGTTAAGCCGGGTATAGTCGGCCACGAAACGTTCTATTTTCCCGATGGCCACCGGCTCGAATTTCCGGCCCATGACGCAAGAACCCTCGCACTGGGTCTCCTGCGGGCAAACCCGGCCGCAAACAGCCGGCAAGGCGGAGTCGATGGCAATGATGCGGGCCGCTTCCTGGTAATTCCGGCGGGAAACTTCATGAATGAATTGCGGGATCTTTATCGAGACCGGACAGGCTTCCACGCAAGACGGTTTCTTGCATTGCAAGCAACGGGAAGCCTCCTCCACGGCTTCTTCCTCGTTGTATCCCAGGCAAACCTCCTCGAAATTCCGGCTTCTTTCCTGGCTGTCTTGCTCGCGGACCGGAACCCGTTTCTTCCGGACACCCGCCGCACCGGCTTCCGCTTGGGAAGCCACCTCGGCAGGCCCGCCGGAAACATCCCCGTTCCGAGGGGAGTCCGCCCGGCACGCCTCCCCGGCCGCCCGGGCGGCCGATTCTTTCACCGCCGAAGCCAGGTTGCAATGATGCCCGCCCTCGTTCTTGGCTATCTCGTATTTCCGGTACATGCCCTGGCGGCGCATGGCTTCATCGAAATCCACCTGATGGGCATCGAACTCGGGACCGTCCACGCAAGCGAACCTGGTCTTTCCGCCTACCGTGACCCGGCAAGCCCCGCACATGCCTGTCCCGTCTACCATGAGGGTGTTGAGGCTCACCACGGTAGGAATGCCGTACTGCCGCGTGAGCAAGGAAACGAATTTCATCATGATCATCGGCCCGATGCAGACAACCTGATCGTATTTCTTGCCTTGGTTGTCGATCAAGTCCTTGATCAAATCGGTCACCCTCCCGGGGAAGCCGGCGGTTCCATCATCGGTGCAAAGGAAAACATCCTTGGCCACCGCCCGCATCTCTTTTTCGAGAATGATCAGGCCGGCTGTCCGGGCCCCCAATATCACATCGCAAGCCACGCCGTGGGCATGCATCCATTTCACTTGGGGATAGACCGGGGCAGCGGCGAACCCGCCCGCCACGAAAAGGATATTGCGCTTGCGCACCTCGGAAATATCCTCGTGCACGAAATCGGAAGGACGGCCCAGCGGCCCTACCACATCCTGGAAACAATCCCCTATCTGGAACCGGCCTATTTTCCGGGTCGATTCTCCCAGCATCTGGAAAACGATGCGGATCGTGCCGCGCTCCGCATCGTAATCGCAGACGGTAAGCGGTATCCGCTCGCCTTGCTCATCGGGAATGATGATAAGGAACTGGCCGGGGCGGGCCGATTCGGCCAGCCGGGGGGCGTATACCTGCATGCTGATGATGTCTTGCGAAAGGTTTTCCTTTTCTAAGATTTGAAATCGTTTCGTTTCCATGCTCTTTATTTTTTCAGGCTCTTGCTATTCTGGCTCGCTTGCTATTCCTCGGCCCGCTTGCTGCTCGCTTTGCTGGCCGTTTTCCTGGCCGTTGCCTTTGCGGCGGTTTTTTCCGTTGCCGACTTTTTCGTTGCCGTTTTCTTTTCCGCGGCCGCTTTCGCGGAAGTCGCCTTTTTGGCTGTTGACTTCTTGGCGGCAGGCTTCTCTTCCGGTTCTGCTACCTTCGATGCCTTTTTCCGGGATGCCTTGCGGGGCGATTCATCGAAATCGAAATCGGAATCGTCATCGCCGCCTATGAGTTCCATCCATTCGGCCCTGCCCGCCTTTTTCACCTTTTCTTCCGGATAAGCATCGCCCCCGTAAGGCTTCGAGGCCTCAGGAAACTCCTCGGAGCGCTTTTTCCGCTTGCGCGAAAAGTTTTCATCCTCCTCGAAAAAGTCCTCCTTGCGCAAGGAAGACTTCCCTTTCCGCGGAAAATCGCTGTCCCAGCGATCGAAATCCGGCTCCCGGCGGGAAAACGACCTCTCCCTCCTTTCAAAGCCCCTTTCCCGGCGGGAACCCCGTCTTTCATCGCGTTCGCCCCGGAAAGAAGAATCCCGTCCGCCCGAACGCCGCTTGGAACCCGGTCCGCCTTCGTCCTTGGCCGATTCGGCATACACCTTGCGGTCGGACCATACCTTGTGGTTGAGCCCGTCGAGGATTTCTTGCTCGAACCGGCTTTCCACCGCCACGAAAGAGCAGGTCTTGTAGATTTCGATCCGGCCTATGCGGGCGTCGCGCGTGCCGATGCAATCGTTGATGATGCCCATCATCTGCTGGGGCCGGAGGCCGTCCATGTGGCCCAAGTTCACGAATATGCGCGAATAGCCTTCTTCCACGCCCCGCTGCCCGCGCCGCGATTCGCCCCGGGAACGGCCGCGTTCCAAACTGAGGTCTTCCACCACGGGCGCATTGGCGTAATATTCCGAAAACCGGTTGAACTCGCGCCAGACAAAACGCTTCACGATTTCTTCCTTGCTCAGGTCTTGCAGCTTCTCGTAGATGCCGGGCAAGTATTTCTCGATAGGGCCGTCCCCTTCGCCCATGTCGAGCTGCATCATGCGCGTGATCTGGTAAAGCAGCTGCTTTTCGCATATCTCTTCCCCTTGCGGCACATGCTGCAATTCGAACTCTTTCTTGAGCACTTTCTCGATGGCCCTCAGCCGGCTCTTTTCGCGCGGCGTGATGATGGCGATCGAAATCCCCTTGGCCATGGCCCGTCCGGTCCGCCCGCTGCGGTGCACGTACTGCTCCACCTCGTCGGGCAGATTGTAGTTGAGCACGTGGGTAAGGTTGTTCACGTCCAACCCCCGGGCCGCCACGTCGGTAGCCACCAAAAGCTGCAAATTCTTCAGACGGAACCGGCTCATGGCGTTATCGCGCTGGGCTTGGGAAAGATCCCCGTGCAAGGCATCGGCATTGTAGCCGTCCTTGATCAATTGCTCGGCCACTTCCTGGGTTTCGCGCCTTGTCCGGCAGAAAATAATCGAATAGATGTCGGGGTAGAAGTCGATGATGCGCTTGAGCGCCAGGTAGCGGTCGCGCGCATTGACCATGTAGTAATGATGGGTCACATTGGCCGAGCCCTCGTTGCGGATGCCGACAGTGATTTCCTCCGGATCCTTCATGTAATGGTCGGCAATGGCCCGGATTTCCTTGGGCATGGTGGCCGAAAAGAGCCAGGTATGCTTGTCTTCGGGCGTATTTTCCAGAATGCCGTCGAGTTCTTCGCGGAACCCCATGTTGAGCATTTCGTCGGCCTCGTCGAACACCACGGTGTGCAAGCCGCTGAAATCGATTTTTCCCCGGTTGAGGATATCGAGCATGCGGCCCGGCGTGGCCACCACGATTTTCACGCCGCGGGCTATCTCGCTCAATTGGCGTTCAATGCTGGCCCCTCCGTAAACAGCCCCGATGCGGAGGTTCTTGATGTATTTCGAAAAATTCTTGAGGTCTTTGGCTATCTGCACGCAAAGCTCCCGCGTAGGGCTCAGGATCAAGGCTTCCACGCCCGGCGCGTCCGGATTGCATTTTTGCAGGAGCGGAAGGCCGAACGCGGCCGTCTTCCCGGTACCGGTCTGGGCCAGGGCCACCATGTCGGTTTCGGTAGAGAGAAGTACCGGCAAGACTTTGGCCTGCACGGGCATCGGGGCCGAAAAGCCCAAATCGTCGATTGCCGAAAGGATTTCCGGCTTCAGGTTGAAATCTTTGAAAGTCGCCGTGTTCGTTACCGGCTCATTGGCAAGTTGCTCTTTTTCTTTTTCCATAACTTTTCTTCATGACGGGATATTCCCGCCAACCCTCGCCAACGGGCCTACGCGGAATGCACCCTGATTCACACTAAAAAACTTGCAAAGTTACGGAAAATCTGCATATTAGGAGAATACAAAATTCCAATTAGTTATTTTATGTTGATTTTTAATTGGTTACATCTATTTTTCTGAACCGCCGAACCGGAAGCGAACCGCTGGAACCGGAAGGCGGGAACAGGGCGGCAAACAAATTCCCAAAGCCCGGGCCAATTGCCAGACTTGACCTATCTTTGCCGTAGCCGCTCCCTCTTTCAGCAAAAAGCAGAGAACCCGGAAAAAGAATACCCATGGAAAAAACCGCAACGCAAGGAAGCTCGAAAGTCTTCTGGACCGACTTCCGCTGCAAGCCCGACGAAGGGCCCGCATCCAAGCTCAAACGTTTAATCAAAGCCGCCGGCATCGGCCAGATCGACATGGATGGCAAATTCGTAGCCATCAAGATGCACTTCGGGGAGCTGGGCAACATGAGCTTCCTGCGCCCGAACTATGCCAAAGCCGTGGCCGACATTGTCAAGGAACTCGGCGGGAAACCCTTCCTGACCGACTGCAACACCATGTACCCGGGCAGCCGGAAGAACGCGCTCGAACACCTCTACTGCGCCTGGGAAAACGGCTTCACGCCGCTCTCGGCCGGATGCCCGGTCATCATCGGCGACGGCTTGAAAGGGACGGACGACATGGCCGTTCCCGTGGAAGGGGGCGAATACGTGAAGGAAGCCAAGATAGGACGGGCGGTGATGGATGCCGACATTTTCATTTCGCTGACCCATTTCAAAGGCCATGAAATGACCGGGTTCGGCGGGGCCATCAAGAATATCGGCATGGGCTGCGGATCGCGCGCCGGGAAAACCGAGCAACACAGCAACGGCAAGCCGGAAATCGATCCCGAACGCTGCCGGGGATGCAAGCGCTGCCTGCGGGAATGCGCCAACCACGGCCTGGTCTTCGATGAAACCCGGAAGAAGATGACCGTCGACCTGGAGCATTGCGTCGGCTGCGGACGCTGCATCGGGGCCTGCAATTTCGATGCGATAGCCTTTGCCCAGGACGCGGCCATCAAGGAGCTGAACTGCAAAATGGCCGAATATGCCAAAGCCGTAGTCGACGGGCGGCCGCATTTCCACATCTCCTTGGTCTGCGATGTGTCGCCCACCTGCGACTGCCATTCGGGCAACGATGCGCCCATGCTGCCCGATGTGGGCATGTTCGCCTCTTTCGACCCCCTGGCTATCGACCAGGCCTGCGCGGATGCCTGCCTGAAACAGGCCCCGCTGCCCGACAGCCAGCTTTCCGAAGCGATGGCCGCCCCCGGCTTCCACGACCATCACGACCACTTCGACAACGCCAACCCCAACACCGAATACAAATCCTGTCTGGCGCATGCCGAAAAGATAGGCCTGGGCAGCCGGCAATACGAGCTCGTCCGGGTGAAATAAGCCCGGAAATCCGCTTCGCGAATGCCGGCCCGGAAGCCGTCCCTTGCAAAGGCCCGGAATGCCTTCCCGCAAGCCCGAACACCCGGCTTTCCGTACCTTCGCGCCAAAAGTCAAAAAAGAACGCAGGAAATGAAACGTGTTTTCCTCTGGCTGATCTCGCTTTCAAGCGGAATCCTCCTGTGGGCCGCCTGGCCCACAGGAGGATTCGCCCCGCTTATTTTCATAGCCTTGCTCCCGCTCTTATGGGTCGAAGACTATGTGCTGGAACAGCAACAGCAGCAAGACCGCCAAGGCCGGGAATCCAAATCCCCCCGCCAATTCATCTTTCTTTACGCCTTTTCCGCTTTCCTCGCCTGGAATGTCCTTGCCACCTGGTGGATCTGGCATTCCACCCCGGCAGCCGTCCTGGCCTTCGTTGCCAACGCGGCCCTGATGGCCGGCACTTTCAGCCTCTTCCATTACACTTGCCGGCATTTCTTCAAAAACGGCCTGCGCTGGATTATCCTGGCCGTCTACTGGCTCGGATTCGAGCATTTCCACCACCATTGGGACCTCTCCTGGCCCTGGCTCACCTTGGGCAATGCCTTCGCCACGGTTCCATCCTGGGTGCAATGGTACGAAATCACCGGCCCGTTCGGCGGAAGCCTCTGGGTGCTGGCCTGCAACGTGGCCCTGCTCGAACTCTTCAAGCGCTGGAAAGCCCCGGAACGCCGCCGCTGCGCCATCCTTGCCGCCTGCATCGTCTTCCTGCCTTTGGCGGCTTCGCTCGTCCGGCATGCTACCTACCGCGAAAAAGGGAGGCCGGTGGAAGTGGTGGTCGTGCAGCCCAACATAGACCCTTACACGGAACAGTTCAACCTTTCGCCCGTATCGGCCACCTTGCGGATGCTCCAGCTGGCCCAAAGCCGCATGACGAGCCAGACCCGCTTCATCGTCACGCCCGAAAGCATGATCCAGGAATATGTCTGGGAAGAAGAACTCCCCTATTGCAGCCCTTCGGTGCGCCTCATCCAGTCCTTTCTCCGGGATTGGCCCCAAGCCCGGATGATAGCGGGCATTTCGTCCTACACCCGCGTGCCGGCCAAGGATTCCGCCCGGACCGGCGTGCGGAGGCGGGCCGGGCTTTCCCATCCCGACTTCCGGTTTTACAAGGCCCACAACACCATCATCGCCTTGGGATCCGACCCGAGGATGCCCATCCCTGTCCACCATAAGTCGCGCCTCACGCCCGGAGTGGAAATCATGCCTTTTGCCGGCAAACTGAAATTCCTCGAAAAAATGGCCATCAACCTCGGGGGAACCGTAGGCACCTTGGGCGTGGAAGAGGGCCCGCACGTCTTTGCATGCACGGCTTCGGGCCCTTGCCTCGTGAAAGGGGGAAGCTATGCCGGGAACCCCGCTGCCCGGCCGGCGCCCCTGCCGGCCTCCGCGCCGGATTTTCCCGGAAAAGGAGACTCCTGCATCGCTTTTTCCGACATCATCTGCTACGAATCGGTCTTTTCCGACTACGTGGCCTCTTGCGTGAACGCGGGTGCCGAACTGCTTTTCGTCTCTACCAACGACGGCTGGTGGAAAGACACGCCCGGGCACCGCCAGCATGCCGCCTACGCCCGGCTCAGGGCGGTGGAGAACCGGCGCGCCATTGCCCGTTCGGCCAATACCGGGATTTCGTGCTTCATCGACCAGAAAGGAAAAGTCTGGCAAGCCACCGGCTACTGGGAACCGGCCTGCATCCGGCAAACCCTCCTTGCCAACGAAGAAACCACCTTCTATTCCAAATACGGGAACATCCTGGGGAAATGCTGCCTGCCCCTCTCGCTGTTCTTCCTCCTGCTCACCTTCGTCTACCGCATTTTCCCGAACGCCTGGCAGGAAACCCGGAAAAGATTCCCGAACCCGGATTCCGGCCCGGCCAAGGAAAACACGCTCCCTTGAATGTCTTTCCGGCCGGGGAAAATCCCGGCCGGAAAGGGCAAGGGAAAGAAACCGCCTATTCCCCGGCGGAAGAACCGGTCTCGACCAAAGCCCAGGTCTCGCCATCGGGAAACTCCAACTGCAATATACCTTTCCCGATGGCCACGTACAAGATGCAAGGAGCCCCCTCCTCTTCGATCCGGTATGCGGTCGGATAAGTGGTCCCGGTTGCCGAAGTCCAGCCTTCGACCCGATAGACAATCAGGTCGTCATTGTAGCCAAAACGGTTTTCCTCTTCCCCTAACACGCCTTCTTTCAGCGCTTTTTCCCTCCAGTCCCATTCATAATAAGACTCCAAAAAAACCCCCATTATCCTGATTTTCACGTAGCAAGCGGTCAGTTCCGAGCCTGGTATGGGATTGAACATGTTCTCGAAAAAAATCAACTCTCCGTCAGCCGTTTCCAATGAAAGACTCATGTCGGCTGAAATCTCGCATAAGGCTTTTTCGCCGATTCTGATCCTGTATTTGTCCGAGTAATTCACTTTCCCGCATTTCAATTCCTTGCGTTCCGTCCCGTTGGTATAGGTCAAGATGTTTCCCGCCTCCTGCACGGGCATCGGTCCCACCGCCTCCCGGGGATAGGCAGAACAGGGCCGGGAGCACGAATTTGCCGCCATGCCCAAAACCGCCAAAAGCAAAGTCCCGAATAAAAATTGTTTTGTTTTCATGCTTATTCGATTTTTAAGACAACCTCACTTCCTGCCGATATTTCTCCGGCTGATAAACAAATACTTTAGTTACTATCAAAACCTCCCAAACATACGAATGTTTTCGAAACAATCGCTTCTTCAAAAAACATTTCCGACAAGCATGCCGCCCCAAGCACCTCGCCGAAAACCATCAAAAAAACGGGAGCATATTAGAAAAATGTTGCGTAATTTTATGGCTGCTTTCGCACGGGCTTCCTTATTGCCTGACAGGCTTCTTCCCCTTAAAAAGCCGGAAAAAGAAGAACCCGCCGGAGGCAAGGGAAAACCGCCTTCCCGACAGGGAAGAAGACCGGATCGAAAACTTCCCCTAACCGCGCCGCACGAGATGAAACCCACCATCCTTCTGGTAGACGATGATGTGAACCTGAATCGTTTGTTGTCCAATTTCCTGGCAAAAAACGGTTTCGAGGTGGAATCCGCATTTTCGGGAGAAGAGGCCTTGAAGAACTTCGGAAAACGGAAATTCGACCTCCTCCTCACCGACCTGCGCCTGCCCTCGGTAGACGGCTTGCAGCTGCTGCAATGGAACCGCGAACACCATCCGCAGTCGGCCACCATCCTCATGACCAGCTACGCCGATGTGCAGACCGCCGTAAAGGCCATGAAATTAGGGGCGTTCGACTACATTGCCAAGCCCATCGTGCCCGACGACTTGATAAAAAAAATCCAGGAAGCGGTAAGCGCAGCGAAGGAAGGCCGGAAAAAAACGCAAGGAAACGATTCGCCGGCAGCCAGCCAGCCGCATCCCGGAACGCTTTTCTTCTCCGAAGGCTTCGTGCAAGGCGTTTCGGAAATCTCGGCGAAATTGCGCGAGCATATCCGCCTGGTGGCCCCTACGCCGATTTCCGTCCTGATTTCGGGCGAAAGCGGCACCGGCAAAGAATACATTGCCCGCCTTATCCACCTCAACGGGAAACAGTCCGAAGGCCCTTTCATCGCCGTGGATTGCGGCTCGATTCCGAAAGATTTGGCGGGAAGCGAGCTTTTCGGCCACAAGAAAGGCTCCTTTACCGGCGCCTTGGCCGACAAGACGGGTTTTTTCCAGCAGGCCGAGGGCGGGACTTTGTTCTTCGATGAAATAGAAAACCTTCCCGCTTCCGTGCAGATATACCTCCTGCGGGCCTTGCAAGAAAGGAAAATCCGGCCCGTTGGAGGGGAAAAAGACCTGGAGACCCGGGTCAGGGTCATTGCCGCCACGAACGAGAACCTGCAAAGCCTTTGCGAAAAAGGGCTTTTCCGAACCGACCTTTTCCACCGCCTCAACGAGTTTTCCATCCATGTGCCCCCTTTGCGCGAACGCAAGGACGACATCCTGCTTTTCGCCCGCCATTTCCTGCAGAACGCCAACGAGGAATTGGAAAAGGAAAAACCGGTTTCCGGCTTCAGCAAGGAAACGGAATCCCTCCTGCTCGGCCATCCTTGGCCGGGCAATATCCGGGAACTGGCGTATACCGTCCGGCGGGCCTGCCTGCTTTGCAAAGGCTCGCTCGTTGAAAAAGAAGAGCTGCCGGCCGAACTTCTGCACCGGGCTGCTGCCGCTGGCAACGAAAATCCCGCTTCCGCCCCCTCGGCCCGGATTTCACTGGCCGAAGAAGACAAAGAGCGAATCCTTTCCTGCCTCCGGCAAGTGAATTACAACAAGACCAAAGCGGCCCGCCTGCTCAACATGGACCGGAAAACCCTCTACAACAAGCTGAAATCCTACGGAATCGACCTTTGACCTCCCGGAAGGCCGGCCAAGCCCCTTGCGAACGGCCGGAACAACCCAGGCGGTCCTCCCGAAGCGGCCGAAGGAACCGGGGATTTGCAAACAAACAAAACCCGCATGCCTGAAGGCTCAAAAAGATTCTTACCCCTGAGATAGCCTATAGCCTGCAACCCATAAAAAAAAACGCCTATGCCGACCCGAACCCGCCTTGCCGGCACGAGAAAGAAACGCCCGGCCCTCTTTCCCCGCCTCTTTTGCATGGCCCTGCTTTCCGGGCCGCTTGCTTTCCTTGCCTGCCATAGCCAGAAAGAAAACCCGGGCCAATGCTCGGTTGCCCGGCCCGACTATTCCCAGCAAGCCTTCTGGTTCAAAGACAGCGGGGAATCCCCGGTCGATGTCTTCTACATCGTGCCCACGTGCGTCTTCGACTGGCAAAACGGCAACCGGATCGAGCACCATGCCGACCCCGGCAAGGAAGCCCATCGCCAAGCCATGCACGAAAACATGCTCGCAGGAAAAGAGATTTTCGGGCAGCAGTGCAATTTCTTTTCCCCCTACTACCGCCAAATCACCTTGGAATGCTGGAGCTTGGAAAAGGCCGAAAGCATGGTCGAGGCGCTTTTCCCTGTGGCACGGGAGGACATCCTGCAAGCCTTTTCCCGCTACATGGAGCACTCCAACCAAGGCCGCCCGTTCATCCTGGCCGGGTTCAGCCAAGGCGGGAAAGCCGTGGTCGAAATCCTGAAGACCTTGGGCGAAGAGGAAATGGAACGCTTGGTCGCCGCCTACGCGATCGGCTACAAGGTGGAACCGGAAGAAGCGCGGCAATGCCCGCTGCAATTGGTCCCGGCGCAGGATTCGACCGATACAGGCGTTACCATCTGCTATAATTCCGCCTCGGAATACGAAGCCTTGCCCGCCGTCTTCAAGCCCAACCTGTTCTGCATAAACCCGCTCAACTGGCAGACCGGGGCTGCTCCCGCCCGGCTCTACGACAGCCTCGTGGTGCATTGCGACACCGTAAACCGCTTCCTGCAAGTGGAAGGCGTGCCGGATGGCGCGTTTTTCCGCCCCGAACTTTCGTACCTTTTCCCCGAAGGATGCTACCATCTCTGGGAACTGGAGTTCTACAAGACCGCCTTGCAGGAAAATGCAGCCCGGCGTTGCCACCATTACCTCCTGCAACATCCTCGATAACGGGCCAACCGATAGAAAAGCCGCGTTCCCTTGCCGGCGCAAAGCCTTCGACTTGCCGGCTAAAGGCCTCGAATCCCTCGCCCGGACAGCCCGGACAAGTTTGAAGAAGCCCTGTTGCACGAATTCCGAACACGAATCCCCAAATAGAAAAAGCGGCGGACCTCGAAGGTTCGCCGCTTCATGGTGCGTCATAGACCCCCTAGAGGCGGGAGCCTAATAGGATGAGAGTTATCCTATTTGTCCGACAAGAGTTCACCATTTTGTTTTATCACCAGCGTCTTGCGGACGCTATCGCCCGTCATGATAATCAGGGCGTATTCTTCCTGTTCGTTTTTTCCGGCATTTATCCACGTGCAATCCGGGTAAAGCCGCCTGGCTTCTTCCCTTACCGCCAACGGGACATTCGCAATCCCCACGCTCGCGAAACGCCGTACCGCCACCGAAGGCCGCACGCTTTCTTCAACTCCGAAAGTGAGGGCTTGGCCCGGCATCTGCCGGGAAAGGGTATCGGCCGCGAAACCGCCTTGCGCCTTGCCTCCGCTCACGAAAGCCGTCAACAGCAAGACAGCCAGCCACAGGCAATTCTGCCCCTCGCGGAAAAACTTTCCTTTCCCTTTGCGCTCCCTTTTCCCCATCTTTCCTGCTTTCAACAATGCCGCGCTCCTTTCCAAGCGCCTCTTGCCTCTATAGGAAAAGCGTGCCAAAAAAAACGGAGCTGGATTAACAGATATATTAATAAACAGGTTTACAGCTTATTGTAAACACAGAAAACCAATATGCACATTCCCGAACCTATGCCGGAGAGGGATATGGAAGCGGGGAAAACCGTGGAATACCGTGGAAATGTATGGATTTTCGGGGTCGTCGGTCTTACGGGCCGCGTTCCGTGCAGAAGCGTGCCACGGAGAAACCGGGAGTCCTCCCGAATGTCGCCGATCGTACGGGGCGGCATTCCGGGAACACCGGCTTCCCGATGCCGGCGGAATCAGGCCCGACTCTCCTGTCCGGAAACCTCTTCCCGGATGCATCGTTCCCGTTGCCGCAACAATTCCTCGAACGCGCGGAGCTCGTCCATGCCCGGCATCGTCCCCGCCTCCCAATGACGCAAACGCCCGTAAAGATCCTGCATCTTCAGCTGGCCGAACAAGGCGGCCATCTTGTGCGCAAGGGCTTTGAGCCTGTCGGGACGCGATTCCTCCACGTACATCTTCAAATCTTCTATCTGATCGTAGGCCGTATCGAAGAAATCGTCCAGGAAAGCCTGCAAGTCCGAGGCGCTGTTGCCCGTAAGAACCCTTATGTCGGAAAGGTCGTACCGCTCCCGTGCTTCATCTCCCGGCAGCTCCGGCCCTCCGTCCTCCGGTTTCCCCTCCGGCATCGCATCCGAACCCGATGCCCCCCCGGCCGGACCCGGCGTTCCGACCGAACGCCTTGCTTGCAACAGCACAGAAACCAGCTCGTCGAAATCCACCGGCTTTTTCAGGAATCCGGAAAAATTCACCGCGCGATCGGAAAACTCCGCCCGCAAATCTTCCACATGCTTGCCCGTGAGCAGCAGCACCGGCATATCCGGATCCAAGGCCTTGATTTTCTCCAACAGCTCGTAGCCCGACAACGACGGCATTTGCAAGTCGGTTATGACAATCTGCGGCCAGGACTCGCTCACCCAGGCCAGAAGCTCTTCCGGATTGAACGTAGGACGGGCGTCCACGCCCAGCCGCTTCAGGTAATCGCACAAAATGCGCTTAAGGATAATATCATCGTCGATGACCGCGACCCGGCAACCTTCCAAGCTCCTGCTTGTGCCCTCGGCGGGTTTCTGGCGGTTTTTCCGCACATTCTTTTCCACCTCGGCATCGTCCACTCTCTCCATCGGCAAGAAGACCTCGAACAAGGAACCCTTGCCAGGAGAAGACTCCATTTTCATGGTTCCGCCCAGAAGCTCCACCCACTTGAGCGTGACCGGAAGCCCCAAGCCGGTTCCCTCCACGCCCGCGTTTCCTTTCCCGACCCGAACGAAAGCCTTGAATACAGCCGGCTGGTCTTGTTCCGAAATCCCGTTGCCCGTGTCTTCCACTTGTATGCGCAAGTCCGTATCCGTCCAGTCCACCCGCAAAAAGACGACTCCCGCAGCGGTGTATTTGATGGCGTTCGACAGCAAGTTGCCCGTAATCTGCCGTATACGCAGGGCATCGGCTCGAAACCACTCCTGGGCAAGCGAATCCTGTTCCGACAGGAAACGGCCTTGGGCGGAAAACTTGAACGAAAGCCCTTTTTCTTCGGCCTGAAGCCGGTAAACGGCTTGTATCTCGTTGAAAAGCGCCAGCGGCCGGAACAAGGTGGCCTCCGGGGCCAGCTTCCCGCTCTGCCCCTTCACGTAATCGAGCAGGTTCGTGACCAAATCTTTCAAGTACGAGGAAGCGTATTTGGTATAAGCGATGTACTTCTGGCTTTCGGCCGGCATCTCCATCCGCCCCATGATGTCGGCGCTGCCGGTAATGGTGCTCAACGGCGACTTTATGTCGTGCGCGATGCTAAGGAGCATCTGCTCCCGGCTGGCCAGCAGCACGGCCTTTTCGGATTCGGAAGTTTCCAAGGCTTTGCTCCTGCGCTGCGAACGGACAATTTCACGCAAAAGGAAAAACAGGGCGAAAACAATCACGGTAAACGAAAGCACGCCCATCCAGGCCAACGTCTTGGAAAACTTGCGCACATCGGCCGCCCGTTCCTGCAAGGAATCCAACGAGCTCCGCACCTCGGCTTCCTGCCAGTCGTCCATGATTTGCATGAAACGCTGGTTGAGCTGGGCGTCCAAGCGGAGGATTTCATCGGTGCGTTCGCTCACCTTGTGCGTGGACACGCGCAAGATATTCTCGTATTGGACCACGGTGCGGGCTATGGCCTTGCGCACGCTGTCGCGGACTTCTTTCCGGGAAGACAGTTCTTTTTCCACCACACGGCTCTCCTGGCGCACGAAATAAACCGTGTCCACCTGCTGTTTCTTGAACGCCAAGGCCAGCCGCTTGAAGAACCCCATCTTAGGCTTGCGCGTGGTTTTCACTTCCACTACCGTGTCTTGCTGGCGCTCCAATTCCACCCTTGGCCCCTGCACGGGCACTTCCACGCTGAGGGAATCCACCATGATGCGCGAAATTCCTTCCTGCGGTTTCTTGCGGAGTTCCTCCACGTAAGAAAACAGCAATTCCATGTTGGCATGCTTCCGCTGCAACAGCATGGAAATGGTGTCGATGTTCCGTAAAAATTCCCGGTCGGCCGAATCCTTCCCGGCCTCGCGCCAGCGCATTTCCATGAAGCGCGCCGAAACGCTGTCCAACGAAGCGTTGTAGGCATCGATATAAGAGGAATCGAAAGTCTGCATGTAGGCGCGGGCATAAGCCTCGCTCTGGTAAAGCTGGTTCAGTATCTGGCTTACGTTGTAAATGTTGACCCGAACCGATTCTATCGGAAAGGAAGTTGCTGCGGTGTTTTCTCTTAATTCTTTGTAAATCAAGTGGCTTCCACCTAACCATATGGCAAAGACCAGCACAAAGCTCCACACGAGCCCTTGCCGCAGCACCCAGTTCGAACGCGGGCGCATCTTGTCCGATATTCTCTTCTTTCCCATCGCTTGCTCGCTTGCCGGCTTTTATCCTTTTTCGAAACAGCCGCCTCGAAGCCGCCGCTTCGGAACGCAGGGGAGACGGCCAACCGCCTGCCGGCTTCCGCATCCCTTGAAACCTTTCCGTTGCAGCGCCTCGTTCCCGGGCTCCTTCAAACCCCGAACGAAGCCTCCAAAACCAAGGATCCTTGGAAAAAACCCTTCCCCTTATTCGGGCCAGTCGAACCGGATCCGCATTTCCACCTGGCCTTTCAGCGTGGCATGGACCGGGCAGCTGAGCGCCGCTCTTTCCAGCTTGACTTTCTCCGCGGGCGAATAGGCCTTACCGGGCATGTGCACGCATACATCGATAACGGCCACTTTCCGGGGCGAATCCGACATCTGCTTCTCGATTTCGGCCGTGGCCCCCGTTATATCCACGCCGGCCCGTTCGGCAAAAATACCCATGATCGTAAGCATGCAAGCGGCTAACGAGCTGGCGAAAAGATCGGTCGGCGAAAACGAACGTCCCTGCCCGTGATTGTCCAATGGCGCATCGGTAACGATTTTCGCCCCGTTGCCGGCATGTTCGCATTCAACCTGCAAATTTCCCAAGTACCGGGCTTTCATCTTCGTCATGACTCCTCCTTTTTTCTATGTCCTGTTTTTTCTGAAATCCTGTTTCCAATCCGAACCGCGTATTTTCAAGCCAAGCCGCAAGCCGGGGAAGCCGGCCCGGCAAATGCCCTTTGCAAGCGGGAAAGACCAGTCCATGCCCCGGCGACTCCGCCGTCTCCGGAAAACCGGAGGCCTGCCTGAAGCTAATCGACCCGTTCGAACACTTGCGCCGCCCGGTTGATATTGTACACGGAAAGTTTCCCATCCTTGGTGAAGAACTCCCCCGCTTCGTCCACCCTTCCGAAGCCCCCGAAACGCGGGGAATCGGTGCAGAGCCGCAAGCGGTACTTCCCCTCCTGGCGCACGGCCACCGGGTAATCGGGCTGGCTCGAAGACACATGCCAGTTGAAAAGCAGCACGTACCTGCCGGCCACTTCCAAGGCAATGCTCTTGCCATCTTCGTCCACTTGCAAAAGGCAGGCGAAACCGCAAACGCGCAGGTTGATTTCCTTGGCCAAGCCGACCATTTCGCGGTCGAACGCTTGCAAAAAACGGTACCGCAGCAACGGCGCATCGGCCAAGGACCATTGGCGGCGGGCATACCGGTACGACCAGCCGTTGCCTTCCCGGGGAAAATCGATCCATTCGGGATGCCCGAACTCGTTTCCCATGAAAGCGAGGTATCCGCCCCCTTCCGCTCCCACGAAAAGCGAAAAAAGCCGGATCATCTTGTGCAAGGCCATTCCCCGGTCGATGACCGGACTGGAACGGAGGACGCTCATATTGGAATACATCTCGGCCCCCATGAGGCGGAAAGCCAAAGTCTGGTCGCCCACCAAGGCCTGGTCGTGGCTTTCGGCATAAGCAATCTGGGGAACCCCGGGCAAGCGGTCGCTCACCGTCTCCCACAATTCGGCCATGACCCAGTCTTCGTCCCGGCGTTCCTTGAGCAGCTTTATCCAGAAGTCGGGAATCCCCATGGAAAGGCGGTAGTCGAACCCGATCCCCCCTTCCGCGGTCGGCACGGTCATGCCCGGCATGCCGCTCACCTCCTCGGCAATGCTCAGGCAGGCCCGGGGCCGGATTCCATGGATGAGGTCGTTGGCCAGGGAAAGGTAAATCAGCGCGTCCCCGTCCACTTCGGATCCGAAATAATTCTCGTAAGTCCCGAAACGCCCGGTATAGCCCCGATGGAAATAAATCATGGCGGTAACCCCGTCGAAACGGAACCCGTCGAAATGAAACTCTTCCAGCCAATAGCGCAGGTTCGAAAGCAGGAAACGCCGGACCTCGTTGCGCGAGAAGTTGAACATGCGCGAGCCCCAGTACGGATGCGTCCCGGCCTTTCCGCCGTAGCTGTAAAGGTCGTCGCTGCCGTCCAGCGCATTGAGGCCTTCGTTGAGGTTTTCCACGAAGTGGGCATGCACCACATCCATCACCACGCTGATGCCGCGCCGGTGCGCCTCGTCCACCAGATACCGCAGCTGGTCGGGCGTCCCGAAACGGAAAGAGGGCGCGAAAAAATTCGAGACATGGTAGCCGAAACTGCCGTAATACGGATGCTCGGCCACAGCCATCAACTGCAAGACATTGTACCCGCCGGCTTGAATCCGGGGCAGGACTTTTTCGGCAAATTCAACATACGAACCCACTCCTTCCTCCTCTTGGGCCATGCCCACATGGGCTTCGTAAATCATGGGCGTATTGCGCGAGAAATCCGGACTCTCGAACTCCGGGCACGCCCAACGGAAAGCCGACCGGGGTTCCCATACCACCGCGCTGAAGTCTTTGGAAACCGGATCCTGGACGGTGCAGAAGGCATAAGCCGGCATGCGCATGGCCCATTTCCCATGGCAATCCTGCACGTAAATCTTGTAGCGGGAAAGATGTTCCAGGCGCGGAACCCGGTCGAACGGCAGTTCTATCTCCCAAACCCCGTCCTTGCCTGCCCGCAAGGCGTGGGCGGTCTGATCCCAGTCGTTGAAATCGCCCAGCAGGAAAACCTTCCGGGCATGCGGCAGCCACTCCCGGAAAGTCCAGGTTTTCCGTTTCCTGTCCTTATGCAAGCCAAAATACAGATGAGCCGAAGCGAAATCGTACACGCTGCCCCATTCCTCCCGTATCCACGCTTCCGTTTTCCGGTAATCGGAATGCCGCTTCTCGATGCGGTCGGCCATCGGCCACAGCCAAGGGTCGTTCTCTATGAAAGGCAAAAGCTTTTTCATGGCTTGCGCGTTTTTCCGCTCTTGCGCGTTTTCTCAATGGCAGGATCCAGAAAACCCCGCATGGAAAAGAACAAGGGGCAAAGCCTCCGGAAAGCGGCTAATCCAGCTTCAAGACAGCCAGGAACGCCGATTGCGGCACCTGCACATTGCCCACCTGGCGCATGCGCTTCTTCCCTTCCTTCTGCTTCTCCAGCAGTTTCCGTTTCCGGGAAATATCCCCGCCGTAGCACTTGGCCGTCACATCCTTGCGTACGGCCTTGATGGTCTCGCGGGCAATGACTTTCGACCCGATTGCCGCCTGCACGGCAATGTCGAACTGCTGGCGCGGAATAAGTTCCTTGAGTTTTTCGCACATGCGGCGTCCGAAAGGATAAGCGTTGTCTTGGTAAATGAGCGTGGAAAGCGCGTCGACCGTGTCGCCGTTGAGCAGGATTTCCAATTTCACCAGTTTGGAAGGCTGGTAGCCGCAAGGATAATAGTCAAAAGAAGCGTACCCCTTCGAAATGCTCTTCAAACGGTCGTAAAAGTCGAACACGATTTCGGACAACGGCATCTCGAACGTGAGTTCGGTTCGGTCGGTGGTAATGTAGATCTGATTCTTCAGGATGCCCCGCTTGTCGATGCAAAGTTTCATGACCGGGCCTACGAATTCGGCCTTGGTGATAATCTGGGCCCGGATATAGGGTTCATCGATATGGCTGATGTAGTTGGGCGCCGGCAACCCGGACGGATTGTGGATTTCGATCTCCTCGCCCTTGGTGGTGGTCACCTTGAAAGACACGTTGGGCACGGTGGTAATGACATCCATGTTGAATTCCCGTTCCAAGCGTTCCTGCACGATTTCCATGTGCAACAAGCCCAGAAAGCCGCAACGGAAGCCAAAGCCCAAGGCCACCGAGGATTCGGGTTCGTAGGTCAGGGAGGCATCGTTGAGCTGGAGCTTCTCGATCGAAGCCCGCAAGTCTTCGTAATCATCGGGCGTAACGGGGTAAACCCCGGCAAAAACCATCGGCTTCACGTTCTCGAAGCCTTCGATGGCCTTCTGGCAAGGGTTCTCCACATGGGTGATGGTATCGCCCACTTTCACTTCGGCCGAAGACTTGATGCCGGAAATGATATACCCTACGTTGCCGGCCTCCACTTGCGCCTGCGGGATGGGCTTGTAGCCCAGCACGCCCACTTCCTCGGCCTCGTATTCCTTGCCCGTATGGAAGAACTTCACCTTGTCGCCTTTGCGCAATGTCCCGTTGAAAACACGGAAATAGGAAATGATGCCGCGGAAAGAGTTGAAAACCGAATCGAAAATCAAAGCCTGCAAGGGCCCCTCGGGATCGCCTTCGGGGGGCGGTATGCGTTCGACGATGGCCTGCAGCAGTTCCTGCACGCCTTGGCCGGTCTTCCCGCTGGCGGAAAGGATTTCCTCGCGCTTGCAGCCCACCAAGTCCACAATCTGGTCTTTCACTTCCTCGGGCATGGCGTTTTCCAAATCCATCTTGTTCAGGACCGGCAAAATGGCCAGATCGTTTTCCATGGCCAGATAAAGATTGGAAATGGTCTGAGCCTGGATGCCTTGCGTGGCGTCGACCACCAGGATGGCGCCCTCGCAAGCGGCGATGGAGCGCGATACTTCATAAGAGAAATCCACATGCCCCGGCGTGTCGATCAGGTTCAGGATGTATTCCTGGCCGCCATGCCGGTAGCGCATCTGTATGGCATGGCTTTTTATGGTGATGCCTCGTTCGCGCTCCAATTCCATGTCGTCGAGCACTTGGGCTTGCAAGTCACGGGCGGAAACCGTGCCGGTGTATTCCAAAAGACGGTCGGCCAGCGTGCTTTTCCCGTGATCGATATGGGCTATGATGCAAAAATTCCTGATATTCTTCATTGTGTCGAGATTCTCGTTCGCCTCCTGCCGGGATTCGCGCCGGCCTTGCCCGAACGGACGGGAAACCGGGCCTCCCCGCAAAACAGACGAATTTGCAAAGATAGTGAAAGGCGAGCGCCGAGGCAATTGCAAGCTTGCTTGCGATTGGCTTGGCCGAGCCGCATCCTATCTTCGTGCTAACAAAGATAGTGAAA
>CASEWE010000011.1 GCA_949291555.1 uncultured Bacteroidales bacterium | reverse complement strand
GTGGAAGTCTTCAACCTGCAAGGCCGCCGGCTGTACGCCGGGCCGGGAAGCCGCATCCCGCTGCCGTCCCAGGGCGTCTACATCGTGCGCAACCAAGGCTGCAGCCTGAAAGTGGCCAACCTGTAAAGGCCCGCCCCAGCCCGGAGATGCCGCCTGTACCCTGAAGGACAGGCGGTATCGCTGGCTTGACGTGCCCTTCCTGCTTAGGGAAAGCGTATGTATCGCCAGGCTTGGAAATGGCTTGGTGGTGGAAAAGCTTGGACTGCGAGAAGAAAATGCGTATCAAGAAGGCTTTGCGTGCCCTGCAAACGCCCTTGCGGTAAATAGGCATGATAGCCTCTGCCGGCAGGCAATGAGGTTGCGGTAAAATAGGCTTAAGAACAGATAGAAAAGCTTAATACAAGCGATAGAAGAGAAAAAAATACATTAAAAATGGAAAAGAAACGACTTTTTGAAGAATTATCTGACGAGCCTGGACTTGTCCGGGAATGCTAATCTGGGCTACCTGAATGCCGACGGCAACCGTCTCGACATCACGCTCGATAGCAGCAACGGCTTCGATTTATCCGCCTTGCCCGGCTTCGACCTTGCCAAGGCCTCGGACTGGGAGGGCTGTACCCGTACCGGCAGCGTTCTGACTTTCAGCAAGCAGGAGGCTACTTACCAGTACGCTACCGGCTATGCCGGGGAAAGCGAAGAGGAAAGCCTGCAATCCGTCTTGTTCACCTTGGTGGCCGACCGCGAGCCGTCCGTAGAACCCGACCCGGATCCGGATCCAGACCCCGATGTGGCCAATGAGGACGCTAATGTTTCTCAGGGCCGGGTTTATGCCAGAGACCGAATCCTCTACACGGAAGGCATAAGCGGGGAAGTGTCTGTTTTCAGCGCTGTGGGCAGGTTGGTTTATCAAGGAAAGGATACGAGGATTCCTCTCCGCGAGGCCGGCGTGTACCTTGTCCGCAACAACGGCCGCGTCTGGAAAATCCTGGTGATGTAGAGAGGAACAGGAGAGTAAAAGACATCTATAAAGAATGCCGTGCAGGACAAGGACGGATCCTCCCCTGCACGGCATTCTTTATATCTCTTCCCGCTCAGCTCCAGAGATGCAGCACCGGATCGCTATCGGTCCTTTTCCGATTTCTCGATGGCCAAGCCTTTGAACAGCTCCTTTTTCCCTTGGAAATAGGCTTCCATCATGGAAACCAAGAGACTTTTCCCGAAGCGGCGCGGACGGCTCGGGAAATAATATTTGCCGGTGGCGGCGAACGGGCAAACCAGCCGTCTTGTCTGCTCTACATAGACATGACCGCTCTTGCGGATGCTTTCAAAGTCCTGGATTCCAATCGGGTATGACGCGGCTTGGAAAGGTGCTGCGTTTTGCGGATCTCAGGCTTTCTTCTCCGGCCACCAGAAGGAACGTTGCGTGAAGAGGAAAATCAGGAACCCTATCGTGACGGCCGAATCGGCAAGGTTGAAGACGGGCCGGAAGAACAGGAATTCTTTTCCGCCCACGAGGGGCATCCATTCGGGATAGCTGCCTTGGAAAAGCGGGAAATGCAGCATGTCGACCACATGCCCGAAGAGGAAAGGCGCGTAACCGCCGCCTTCGGGGAAGAGTTGCGCCACGTGGAAATAGCTTTCGGAAAAGATGAGCCCGTAGAACGCGCAATCGAGCATGTTGCCGATAGCTCCGGCAAGAATAAGCGAGAGGGAAACGATTAGCGAGGTCTTGACCGCAAGCCCGCCCGGGGCTTGTGCTTTCTTGCTGCTGCCGTTTCCCGGCGCCTTGCGGCTCTCCTTTTCCGTGCAAGGGGAATCCGTTCCGGTTGCCGGGCCTTCTTCCGTTGAAGCCTGCTCGCTTCCTGAGGCCGGATTCCCTTCTTCGGCCTGCTTGTCTTGGAGCCGTTGCCCGTTTCCGGATTCTTGGCCGCCCGATTGCTGTCCGGTTGCCGAGGATGCGGTCAAAGCGAGCCGGTACAGCTTATTGGCCTTTCCAAGGTACCAAATCAGCAGCCCGATGAGCGCCAAGCGGATCAGGCTCAGAAGCAGCTTCCCCGCCTCTTCTCCCAAGCTCAGGCCGAACGCCATGCCTTCGTTTTCCAGGAAATGGATATGGAACCAAGACAGGATAGGAATGTCATCGCCTATCTGCATGTTGAGCTTGACCAGGAACTTGCTGCCTTGGTCGAGCAGCAAGACGGACAGCAGGATGAGGAGAGGCAGGTGGTGCTTGCACCAGGCGCGCGGTTTCATGTATCCGGTTTAGTTTTCCTCGGCCGCGGGGGAAGCGGGGCGTTTGTACTGGTCTTTCTTGGCATCGATGCTCAAGGTGGCATGCGGAACCACGCGCAGGCGTTCCTTGTCGATGAGTTTCCCGGTTTCCCGGCAGATGCCGTAGGTCTTGTTTTCAATCCGGACCAAGGCGGCTTCCAAGGAAGCGATGAATTTCTGCTGTCGGGCGGCAAGGCGGGCGTTTTCCTCCTTGGAAAGGACTTGGTAGCCTTCTTCAAGCACCTTGAACGTGGGGGAGGTGTCGTTGATGTCGTTTTCCCCGTTGTTGGTATAGGCTTCGCGCAAGGCGTCCAAGTCGGTTTTCGCCTTTGCCAGTTTTTCCAGGATGATCCGTTTGAATTCTTCCAGCTCCTGGTCGGAATAGCGAGTCTTCTCTTCGGTCTTTTCTGTTTTCATTTCGCTAAGGTGTTGGATGTTAACATGTTTCCTTTTCCAAGTCGAACTTGATCGCGAGCCCTTCCGACAGGTCGGCTACGCGGGAGCCGGGAATTTCGTCCGATGGACGCACGTCTAACTTGGTGGCCAAGGTTTCGGAACAAATATAAGCATAATTATGTTCAATGGCCTTGTCGGAAACCGGATTGCTCTCCACGAAAAGATGGATTTTGTCGGTTACTTCCAAGCCTTTCTCTTTCCGAAGGTTCTGGATCCGGTTCACGAATTCGCGGGCGATTCCCTCCTCGGCCAGCGTCTCGGAGATGGCAATGTCCAAGGCCACGGTCAGCAGGCCTTCGTTGGTTACCGCCCATCCGGGAATATCCTCGGTGTAGATGTCCACATCGTTCAAGCCGATTTCAACGGGCGAACCTTCCACCTCGAAAGCGAAACGGCCCTCTTTTTCCAAGCAGGCGATCGCTTCGGAATCCATCTTTCCGGCAATGTAGGCGGCAATGGGCTTCATCAGTTTCCCGTACTTGGGCCCGAGGGCTTTGAAGTCGGGTTTGATTTTCTTGCTCAGGAACTTCGAATCGGTGATGAAGGCGATCTCCTTCACGTTCACTTCCGAGCGGATGAGCTCCTGAACGCTTTCCACTTGCTGCTTGAAGCGGTCGTCCAAGGCGGGAAGCATGATTTTCTGCAAAGGCTGGCGCACCTTTATGTTTTGCTTCTTGCGCAAGGAAAGCACCAAGGAACAGATCTTCTGGGCCAATTGCATGCGTTCTTCCAAGTCTTTGTCTACCATTTCGGCATGGCAGGCCGGGAAGTCGCACAAATGCACCGAGAGGGCCTTTTCCTTGCCGGTAACGGTGTTGAGGTCGTTGAACAGGCGTTCGGCAAAGAAAGGCGCGATGGGGGAAATCAGCTTGGCTATCGTGGCCAGGCAGGTGTAGAGCGTCTGGTAGGCCGAGATTTTGTCCTGGCCTTGCCCGCCTTTCCAGAAACGGCGGCGGCTGAGGCGCACGTACCAGTTGCTGAGCCGTTCATCCACGAAGGCCTGGATCAGGCGGGCGGCCCGGGTAGGCTCGTATTCGTCGAACGCCTTGTCGGTCTCGCCGACCAAGGTGTTGAGTTCGGAAAGGATCCAGCGGTCGATTTCAGGGCGGAGGCTGTAGTCGATATCGGCATCCCGGTAGTCGAAGCCGTCGATATTGGCGTAGAGGGCGAAGAAACTGTAGGTGTTGTACAAAGTCCCGAAGAATTTGCGCTGCACCTCGGCCACGCCTTCCTCGTCGAACTTGAGGTTTTCCCAAGGCTGGGAATTGCAGATCATGTACCAGCGGGTGGCATCCGGGCCGTATTTTTCAATCGTTTTGAAAGGGTCGACCGCGTTGCCTAAGCGCTTGGACATCTTGTTTCCGTTCTTGTCCAATACCAAGCCGTTGGAAACCACGTGCTTGTAAGCTACCGAGCCGAACACCATGCTGGCAATGGCGTGCAGGGTGAAGAACCATCCCCGGGTCTGGTCCACGCCTTCGGCGATGAAGTCGGCCGGGAAGCGGCGCGGGAAGCGGTCCTTGTTCTCGAAAGGGTAGTGCAGCTGGGCGTAGGGCATCGAACCGCTGTCGAACCATACGTCGATCAAGTCCGGTTCGCGGAACATTTTCTGACCGGAGGGCGAAACCAATATGATTTCGTCCACATAGGGCCGGTGCAGGTCGAAGTGTTCGTAGTTGGCTTCGCTCATGTCGCCGTCCTTGTAGGATTGGAGCGGGTTTTGGCTCATGAAACCGGCCTCGATGGCTTTTTCGATTTCGGCTTTGAGTTCGGAAACCGAGCCGATGCAGCGCTGTTCCTTGCGGTCTTCCGATACCCAGATGGGCAGCGGGGTTCCCCAGTAGCGCGAACGGGAAAGGTTCCAGTCTACCAGGTTCTCGAGCCAGTTGCCGAAACGGCCCGTACCGGTGGCTTCGGGCTTCCAGCCGATGGTCTTGTTGAGGCTGATCATCTGTTCCTTGCAGGCTGTGGTCCGGATGAACCAGGAATCCAGCGGATAGTAGATGATGGGCTTGTCGGTCCGCCAGCAGTGCGGGTAGGAGTGTTCGTGCTTGCCGGCTTTGAAAGCCAAGTTCTCTTTCTTGAGCTTGACGATGATGTCCACGTCGACCGGCACGGTGGTCTTGGGGTCGTAGTCCGGCTCGTATTGCGGTTTCACGAAGCGGCCTGAAAACTCGCCCATGCCGTCCACGAAGCGGCCTTGGCGGTCCACCAAGCAGAGGGAGCCGATGCCGTTGAGCTTGCCCACCTTGAAGTCGTCCGCCCCGAAGCTGGGGGCGATATGCACGATGCCGGTACCGTCCTCGGTGGTCACGAAGTCGCCGCTGATGACCCGGAACGCATCCCCGTCTGCGGGCTGGCGGTAGGGCATGAGCTGCTCGTAGCGCATGCCGACCATTTCGCTGCCTTTGAATCCGGCCACCACTTCGTAGGGGATGGCTTTGTCGCCGGGCTTGTAGTCTTCCAGTTTGAGGCCGGCATCCTTTTCGGGGAAATAGGCGTGCAACCTTTCCTTGCCGAGGATGACAGTGATCGGAAGCCCGGTATAGGGATTGAAAGTGTCGACTTCCAGATAGTCGATGTTGGGCCCGACGCAGAGGGCGGTGTTGGAGGGCAAAGTCCAGGGCGTGGTGGTCCAGGCCAGGATGTAGAGCGGGTTCTTGGCTTTGTCGAAGAACTTTTCCGATTCGGCATTGCGCACTACTTTGAACTGGGCGGTAAGGATGTTGTCCTTGACCATGCGGTAGCATCCGGGCTGGTTCAGCTCGTGGGTGCTGAGCCCGGTCCCGGCCGCCGGGGAGAAAGGCTGGATGGAATAGCCCTTGTAGAGCAGGTCTTTGTCGTAAAGCTGCTTGAGCAGGTACCAGACGCTTTCTATGTATTTGTTGGTAAAGGTGATATAAGGATGGTCGAGGTCTACCCAATAGCCCATTTTCCGGGTCAGGTCGTCCCAGAGATCCTTGTATTTCATCACTTCCTTGCGGCAGGCGTTGTTGTAGTCTTCTACGCTGATTTTCTTTCCGATGTCTTCTTTGGTAATACCCAGTTCCTTTTCCACGCCCAATTCCACCGGCAGGCCGTGGGTGTCCCAGCCGGCCTTGCGTTCCACGTAAAAGCCCTTGAGGGTCTTGTACCGGCAGAAAATATCCTTGATGGTGCGGGCCATGACGTGGTGGATGCCCGGCGTGCCGTTGGCCGAAGGAGGCCCTTCGTAGAACACGAAATCGGGATGACCCTTGCGCGATTGGAGGCTTTGTTCGAAGCAGCTGTTCTCTTCCCAGAACTTTCTTACGCTTTCGCCGATTTGGGAAAGGTTCAAATGCGGGTATTCACGGTACTTTGCCATAATGGACAGGTTTTCCTTTCGTTTGATTTTGGAATAAACGACAAAGATAATTCTTTTTTAGTTTGCGGGTTTGCGGCTTCCCGGCTTCGGTGCAGGGGAGGGCGGCTTGTTCTTTTCCCCGGGGAAGTTCGCGCGGACCGGTAGCGTTTTCGGGCTGGCCGGGAAAAGAAAAGGAGGCCGAGGCTTCCTCCGGCAGTCCTATCGCTCGCGATGGCGCCTGCATTGTTCCATGGAAGCCGGAATTGCAGAATTTTGAACGGCTTCTTAGCTTTGCAGGCCGGTTTCTTCTTCGGGGGAATATCCAGCGGGGGGGAAAGATCCGGCGGGCTTTGCCGGGCGGGCGGTTTTCGTGTTCG
The DNA here is from genome assembly GCA_949291555.1 of uncultured Bacteroidales bacterium. Classification (GTDB taxonomy): domain Bacteria; phylum Bacteroidota; class Bacteroidia; order Bacteroidales; family P3; genus Pullibacteroides. Next base: position 107,996 of record CASEWE010000011.1, on the reverse strand, counting down.
AGCCCAAAGCCGGTGCGGCAGGAAGCGGACGGGATGGAAACCGGCACGGTGAAATCGGCGGATAGATGCCTGCATGGTGCGCTCCCCGGCAAGACAAGGGCTTGAGGGAAGGAACCCGGAGGCGCAAGCCGGCAAGGAGGGTCGACGACCGGCAAGGCGGGGATGGCTGGCCGAGGCCGTCCGGAGCAAGAACCGGGAAGGTCGGTTTTTCAAGGCCTTCGGCGGGTCGAAGACCGGCAAAACGGGTCGGTAGCCGGGAAGGTCGGTTTTTCAAGGCCTTCGGCGGGTCGAAGACCGGCAAAACAGGTCGGTGCCGGGAAGGTCGGTTTTTCAAGGCCTTCGGCGGGTCGAAGACCGGCAAAACGGGTCGGTGCCGGCAAGTAGTAAAGAGAATAGCAAGATGATGCGAACCGAAAATTTGTCCGCGCAGCTCCCTTATCCAAAAGTCCGTTACAGGGTGGCTATCGGGATTTTTTTCTTTTTCCAAGGCTTCAATTTTGCCAGCTGGGCGGCCCGGATCCCGGATTTCAAGGCGGTTTTCGGGCTGGGCGAAGCCCAGTTGGGAACCTTGCTGTTCGCCTTCCCGCTCGGGCAGCTGCTCGGGGTCCCTTTGGCCGGTTATCTCGTGGAGCGTTTCCGCAGCCGGAGGACTTTGCTTTGGGCTGCATTCCTGTATCCGTTCACGTTGTCGTTGTTAGGGGCGGTCCCGTACTTGGCTTCCCGCATGGGAGGCGGGCCGATGCCGGGCTGGGCCGTGTGGGTTTTCGGTTTTGTCCTGTTTTGCTTGGGATTGGTAGCCAATCTGCATAACCTTTCGGTCAATACGCAGGCGGTGGGTGTGGAAAAAGCCTACGGGCGAAGCATCATGGCTGCTTTCCACGGGCTTTGGAGTTTGGCGGGATTCGCAGCCGGGCTGGCAGGTTCTTTCCTTGCCGCGCACTCCGTGGCCCCGTTTTTCCACTACCTCGGTATTTTGGCGGCAGGCTTGCTGCTCATCGGTTTCCTGCAGCCCTATACCTTGAAAGAAGACATTTCTTCGAAAGAAGGGAAGGAAAGACCTACGTTCAATATCTTCAAAGGCATGGACAAATTCGTCTTCTTGCTGGGATTCCTGGCATTCGGAAGCATGCTTTGCGAGGGGGTCATGTACGATTGGAGCGCGGTTTATTTCGAAGAGTGCCTTCATGTGGAGGAGGCTTACATCCGTGTTGGATATACGGCCTGCATGCTGGCGATGGCTGCTTGTCGTTTCGTGGCCGACGGGATTGCCAACCGTTTCGGCCCGGTAACCGTAGTGCGCATGAGCGGCTTGCTGGCCGCGGCCGGCTTTTTGATCATGGTTTTCGTGCCGGGATTGGTTGCGGCGGCTATCGGCTCCGCGCTGGTGGGGCTTGGGGTTTCCTCGGTGGTGCCGATTTGCTACGGGGCGGTATCCCGGCACAAGGGAGTCGTGGCGGGCCGGGCTATCAATGCGGTTTCTACCATCGGCTTTTTCGGTTTCGTGATAGGGCCTCCGGTTGTCGGGCATCTGGCCGAATGGATCGGGCTTCGCTGGGTATTTGCCTTGGTGGCGCTTTTGGCGGCGGCTATCGGCTTGCTGGCCGGCAAGCTCCGCAAAGGGTAGCATTCCGCGTGGCAGGTTGTCCACGGCCGGCACGGGTTCGGATCGGGAAGCTGGACGGTTAAAGCGGAGGACAAAGGATCTCTTTCGATGCCCTTGTCGCCGCGATTCGGACGGTAAAAGGCAAAAGCGGAAGGGCAACAGGATTGGCGGGACAGGATGGGAAAGCGAGGCCGGACGCGGATCGGGACGGACCGCCAAGACGAGGAGAACGGGATTGATTGCCGTAATTTGTATGGGTGTAATAAAAAGGAACAAGGCTGAGCCATGATAACGTTGAACATCGAATACCGCATCAAGGCGGGAGAGGAAATGCGTTTCCGGGAACTGATTGCCGAATTGGCCAAGGCGTCGGCCAACGACAAAGGTTGCCTTCGGTACCAGTATTACCTGCATCCCGAGGATCCTTGCCGCATAGCGCTCTGGGAAGAGTGGGAAAACCAGGAATCGCTTTCCTTGCATGGGCAGCAAGCGCATTTTACGCGCATAGTCCCGCAAATGCAGGCGATTTCCGAATCCGTGAAGCGGCGCTTCCAGTACGAGTAAGGCATTTCCGAAAGGAACGCTTCAGGTTTGTCCGGCATTCCATCCCCTGCATCCGGAGGCGGACGGAAGGCGGGGGAAGCGTCCTTTGTGAAAAACTTTTCGGAGAAATCGGCTTGCAAGGATGGAGTATCTTTATCTTTTCGTATCTTTGCAGCCCGAAACGGTTTCAGGAGGGGCGGCGTTGAGGGGCATCTTTCCCCTTTTCAGCGAGGAAGGAGCGGCATTGCGGTTCCAAGAACTTCTGAAAGTCGGGAAAGCAAGGGGAGGACGCCTCCTTTTGCAAGACATGGGGCATTAGCTCATCTGGTAGAGCGTTTGGTTCGCAATCAAAAGGTAGTGGGTTCGAGTCCCATATGCTCCACAAAACATCCAATCAATCAAATAGATACTAAGGTAAGGGACTAAAAGCGGGGGCCTCCGGGTTCCCGCTTTTTTATTGCCTGCACCGGCAGGGGCGGGCATCGGATCGTCCCGAGATCCGATGCTTGCGGCTCCGGGCTTGCGGCCCGCGAAAGGGCTGTCTTTTTCACTTGGATGTGCGCGGCCTTTCGGAAACCGTTGCCGCCGGGGAAGGATTCCAGGAAGGAGAGGATTTCAGGAAGAATGCGTGTATCGGAGGATGTGCGCGTTTTCAACGGCATGGCGGCGGAAAGGGAACAGGCGGGCTTGGCGTTGCCGGGCCTATGACAGGACGTTTGCCGTTGTTGAGCGGAGTAAGTCCGGAACTTCTGTCTTTCCCGTTCCCCGGTAAGGTTCATCGATTGCAAGTTACGGGTTTTGCGGGGAAGAGGGGGACTGTTCGAGCAATTCTGTCCAGAGCCACTCCAAAGCGGCGGACGCTGCCTGGGCAATGTTCCGCTGGCGGTCGGAGGCGAAATGGAAACATCGGGCTTGGCATCCGGAAGGCGAAGCCAGGCCGATCCAAACCGTGCCTACCGGCTTTTCTTCGCTGCCTCCGCCCGGCCCGGCTATGCCGGATGTGGCAAGGGCGTAGTCGGACTGGAACAATTGCCGTGCCGAAAGCGCCATGGCCCGGACGACAGGTTCGCTTACGGCCCCGTATCGCGCAAGGATAGGGCTGTCCACCCCTAAGATTTTTTCCTTGACGGCATTGCTGTAGGCTACGATTCCGCCTTTGAAATAGCGGGAGCTTCCGGCAACGGAAACAAGGAGGCGGGCGATTTCACCGCCCGTGCAGCTTTCGGCTGTGGAAAGGCTCAGGCTGCCGTTTCCCAGCAGGAGGCCTATTTTTTCCTCGGTTTTCAAGTTTTCTTCCGGGGCGGAGATGACGGCAAAACGGAAAGAGAACGCCCGGAGCAACAGGCAGAGCTGCTCGAAAAACGGGTCCAGCCGCTCTTGGGCCTGCTGGTTGGCCGTGAGCCGTAATTTGACGATTCCCGGCGAGGGGAGGTAGGCCAAGCGCAGGCCATCGGGAAGGCTTTTTTCGAAATCGTCGAGTTTTTCGGCCAAGACCGATTCCGCGGTGTTGGATACTTGGAGCAAGCGGTACGACAAGGCTGTTCCGGGGAAACGTTCCTTCAGGAGCGGCAGCACCTGCTCTTGCATGAGGTGTTCCATTTCGAAGGGGACTCCGGGCAAGGCAATCAGGATTTTCCCTTCCCGTTCGAACCACATCCCCGCCGCCGTCCCTTTCCGGTTGGGAAGGATGCGGGCTTTGGACGGCAGGAGGGCTTGGTTCCGGTTGAGCGGGTTCATGGGAACGCCCCGCAAGGCAAGCAGCTTTTCTATTTGCCGGAAAGTTTGGTCGTGGAAAACCAAGGAATCGTCGAAATAATCGGCCAGGACTTTTTTCGTGAGGTCGTCTTTGGTGGGGCCGAGCCCTCCGGTGGCCAGGACCAGATCGTGTCCGGCGAACAAGCTTTCGAGGGCTTGGACGATAGCGGTCGCGGAATCGGCCACGCTGAGCATGGTGGCTATCCGGATGCCTGAAGAGGCAAGCGAGCGGGCTATGGAGGCGCTGTTCGTGTCGGTGATTTGCCCCAGCAGGATTTCATCGCCGATCGTAAGGATGGCAGCTTTCATGTCTTTTCCCTTTCTGTCGGGGCAAAGGTAGGTGTTTTTTTGCCCTGCGGCATTCCGTCACGATGCCTTCTCCTCATGGATCGCCGTCGATTCCCGTGTCCTTGTTTTTTCTTACTTTTGCCTGTTTTGCAAGTGTGCATGAAAAAGGAATGACCATGAAAAGAAGTCTTTGTTTTTTTGCCTTGGGTCTGGCGGTTCTGCTCGGTTCCTGCAAATCCCGGGGAACCGGCAAGGGTTCGGATTCGGGATCCCTTCAAGGGGAAGTGAACATATCGGGCGCGTTCGCCCTCTATCCCATGTGCCTGCTTTGGGCGGAAGAATTCCAGGAAGCCAATCCGGGCGTGACGGTCAATATATCGGGGGGAGGAGCCGGGAAAGGCATGACCGATGCGTTGAACGACATGGTAGACTTCGGCATGATTTCGCGCGAGATAAAGCAGGCTGAAATCGACAAGGGGGCTTGGTTCATCGCCGTGGCCCGCGATGCGGTGGTGCCCACGATCAATCCCGGCAATCCGGTCTATCCCGAAGTCCTCAAGCGGGGGCTGACCCGGGAACAACTGTACAAGATTTTCATTTCGGGGGAAATCAAGCGCTGGAACCAGCTTTATCCCGATTTTCCCGCCGCGCCGGATGAAGCCATCAGCGTTTACACCCGTTCGGACGCCTGCGGGGCGGCCGAAACCTTTGCCGCCTATCTGGGCGGGCATCAGGATAACCTCAAGGGAATCGGCGTCAACGGCGATCCGGGCATGGCCTCCACCGTGCAGAAAGACTTGTACGGGATCGGCTACAACAATTTAGGCTTTGCTTACGACCTCAAGACCCGGAAGCCGATAGAAGGGCTGGGAATTTTGCCGTTGGACATCAATGCCGACGGGAAGGTGGATGCTTCCGAGCAATTCTATTCCGATCTGGATTCGTTGTCGGACGCTATCGGACACAACCGTTATCCGGCTCCGCCTGCCCGCAACCTTTATTTGTCGAGCAAGGGCGTGCCGAAGAACCCTGCCGCCAAGGCTTTTGCCCGTTATATCCTCACGAAGGGGCAATCGCATGTGAAAGTGGGCGGCTATGTGGCGCTTCCGGAGGAGATTTGCGCCCTCCAATTGGAAAAACTGGGGATGGAAGAGGATGAAGAACCCGCTGTTCCCGATACCGCTTTGGCGCAGATGCCGCTTGCCGACTGAATCCAACCGGGAATCCCATGAACATCTCCAGCAACCGCAGAACCCGGGATCGCGTCATCACGATTCTTACTTATATGGCCATGGGCCTTGTCCTGCTTTTGCCATTCGTGCTGTTTTTCGGGTTGGCATTCAAATCGGAATTGCTTTTCCGCGATAATTCCTTGGGAGACCTCTTGTTTTCTTCGGAATGGAATACAGGGGAAGGCAAGTTCGGGTTCAAGTCGTTCATAGTCGGTTCCTTGTACGTGACCCTCGTGGCTATGGTCATCACGGCGCCGATCTGCCTGCTTTCCGCTATCCATATTACCCAGTACGCCCCCCGGAAGACCGCGGGCTTGGTGACCACGGCTATCGACATCCTGGCCGGGATTCCTTCGGTGGTGTACGGCGTGTGGGGCATGATTTTCGTGGTGCCTTTCGTGAGCAAGGTCATTGCGCCGGTTTTCGGGGTGCAGACCACCGGCTTCAGCATCCTTTCCGGAGGCATCGTGCTGGCTATCATGGTTATTCCGTTTATTCTCAATATCCTGATCGAAATCTACCGGACGATTCCGAAGGAATTGACCGAGGTTTCCCTTTCCTTGGGAGCCACGCGTTGGGAGGTGATCCGCGATGTGCTCAACCGCAAGGCGTTGCCGGGAGTCTTGGCCGCTTTCGGATTCGGATTCGCCCGGGCTTTCGGGGAAACGATGGCCGTGCTGATGGTGGTGGGGAACGTGGCCCAAGTCCCGACCGGCCTTTTCCAGCCCGGTTACCCGCTTCCGGCCTTGATTGCCAATTTGTACGGGGAATTGGGCTCCGTGCCGCAGATAGAAAGCGCGCTGATGTTCGCCGCATTGCTCCTGTTCGTGGTCGTGCTGATTTTCAATGCGGCCTTGAGGTGGTTCATCGTCAAAGCTGAGAAATATTAGCAGGGAGGAAGGTATATGGACAGGGAAGAGAACTTGAAGATGCGGCTGATGGTGAAAAGCCACGAGAAACCGGCCCGGACAGGACGGAAACTGGCCCAGGAGGTTGCGGTACGGGCTTGCATGAACATCGCTTCGATCCTGATTGTGGGCGTGATGGGCATTATCCTGGTTTCGATTTTCTACAAAGGCATTTCGGCTTTCCACTGGACCATGCTCACCGAAGATACCAAGGCCGGCACGTTCATTTCGATAGGCGACCCGGGCGGCATACGCAACGCTATCGTGGGCTCGCTTTACCTGGCGCTCAGTTCCACGCTGCTGGCCTTGGTGGTCGGCCTGGCTTGCGCCCTCTGCATGAACGTTTACATGGTCAAATACCCGCGTTTGCTGCATACGGCCCGTTTCCTGCTCGATTTGGTGTGGGGCGTGCCTTCTATCATTTACGGGGCTTTGGGCATGAGCCTGATGGTCTTCCTCGGCATAAAAGCATCGCTTCTGGCCGGTATCATCACGGTTTCCTTGTTCGTGTTGCCGATCATGATCCGGGCTATCGACGAAGTGATGAAGACCGTTCCTGTAGGTTTGTCCGAAAGCGTCCTTTCCATGGGGTCGACCCGTTCGGAATTGTCGTACAAGGTTTACATGCGCCAGTGTTTTCCCGGAATCGTGACCGCCGTGCTGCTTTCTTTCGGGAGGGCTATCGGCGATGCCGCCTCGGTCTTGTACGTGACAGGCGACAATGCGCGTATACCCGGAAGCCTGATGGATACGGCTTCCACCTTGCCGGTAACGATTTTCAACCTGATCAATTCGCCCAGCGCGGCCGCGCAGGAAAAAGCTTACTCGGCAGCGTTCATCCTGACATTGATAATATTGTGCATCAGCCTGCTTTCCCGTTATATTTCCAAGCATTACCAGAAATACCGGATTTTTTGAGGGTTGGAAGGAATCTTAATCCTATGGAACAATATCCTATGGAACAATTGCAAGAAAAAAGCGCCATCAAGGTTGAAAACCTGGATTTGTATGCCGGCAAGACGCATATCCTGAAGAATATAAATATCGAGATACCCAAGAACCGCCTCACGGTCATCCTGGGGCCTTCCGGTTGCGGGAAAACCACCTTGCTCAAGTGCATGAACCGCCTTACCGACCTTACGCCCGACATACGGGTCACGGGGAACATCTATATCGGGGATCAGGCTGTTTTCGGTTCCAAGACCGATATCGTGGCTTTGCGCCGGCGCATGGGCTTGCTTTCCCAGCGGCCGTTCCCGCTGCCGATGAACATCTACAACAACATCGCCTACGGGCTCAAGTTGCGGGGAAAGTATTCCCGGGCGGAGCTCAATGAATTGGTGGAGCATTACTTGCGTCAGGTGAACCTTTGGGATGAAGTGAAAGACCGTTTGCGCTCGCCGGCGGTCCGCTTGTCGATCGGGCAGCAGCAGCGGCTTTGCTTGGCCCGGGGCCTGGCGGTCAATCCCGACATAATCCTGGCCGACGAACCCACATCGGCCTTGGATCCGGTCAGCAGCGAGGCCATCGAGAAGCAATTTTCAGCCTTGGCGCGCGACTACACGTTGGTGATGGTGACCCATGTGCTTCGGCAGGCCCGGCGCATTGCCGATTATGTGATTTTCATGTACATGGGAGAGGTGATCGAAATGCGCCCGGCTCGCGAATTTTTTGAGGATCCCCGCGAGGAACAGACCCGGAAATACCTTTCGGGCGCGTTCAATTGAGATGCCGCCTCCCGGGTTCCGCCCGGATTCCTATCGGTTTTCTGCTACCGGGTTTCCATCGGGTTTCCATGCATCGGACCGGTCTTGCGGTACCGGCTTCGCCGAGGCGCGGCTTCCCGGTGCCCCGTTATGTTTCCCGCCTGCATGGCGGCCGTGATTCCGGCTGTCGGTGTTCAACTATTCTCGAACGCTCCCGGACGTTCTCGATCGCATTCCGCAGTTGGAACCTTCCCCGGGTTTTGAGGCCTGGCTTCCGCAAGGCGGCCTTGGTATGCGCCGCGTTCCTCCATCCTTCTTTCTATCCGTTGCAGGAGATGGTCCGAACGGAGGTTCCCGAAACAAGGCCCGGCTTGGAATCGCGGCGGGGCTTCGGACGCGAATCTTTCCATTTTGATGCGGGGCGAGAGCCGTTCGAGGAAGTCGATGACGAAATCCACATAGCTTTCCGGCGTGAAGAAATGGAATTTTCCCGGATTTTCGGCATATTCTTCCGCCAAAGGGGTATCGCGGATGATTTGCAGTTGATGCAGCTTGAGGTTGCCGATGGGCAGGGAGGAGAGAATCCGGGCTTCGTCGAGTTCTTCTTCCCGGCTTTCGCCCGGAAGGCCGAGGATAAGGTGGCTCCCGGTGGAAAGGCCCCGTTCGGCAGCCATGGAAAAGGCTCTCCGGGCGCAGGCGAAATCGTGTCCCCGGTTCATCCATTCCAAGGTCTTGTCATAGCAGCTCTCGATGCCCATTTCCAGATGGACAAGGTGGTTTTTTGAAAGTTCGTGAAGGTAATCGAGGAGTTCCTCGTCCACGCAATCCGGGCGCGTTCCGATGGCGATGCCTTCCACCCCGGGTACGGAAAGGGCTTCCTGGTAAAGCCGCTTGAGGACCGGCAAAGGCGCATAGGTGTTGGAAAAGGCTTGGAAATAGGCCATGTACCGGGGCGCATGCCGGTACCGCCACGCATGGAAGCGCTTGCCTTCTTCCAATTGGAGGGCAATGGGCTTGCCCGGTTCGCAATAGGAGGGATTGAAGGCTTGGTTGTTGCAGAACACGCAGCCGCCCCGGCCCTTGCTTCCATCGCGGTTAGGGCAAGTGAAGCCGGCATGGACGGAAAGTTTCTGTATGCGGTAGCCATAGGTTTTCCGCAGGAAATCGCCGTAAGAATTGAAGCGGCGGCGGGTTCCCCAAGGAAAGGCGTTCTCCCCAGATTCCGGCATGATTATTTTTTCCTCTTTTCGTACCGGTGGGAATCGAACAGGACAGGCTTGTATTCGAGCATGACATAGCCGAATTGCGAGAACTTGCTTCGGCCGGCCGCGATCCCGTTGAGGAATTCCAAAGTCGGGGTCGAGGTGTGGAAAGCGTAACCGGCTTCGAGCTTCACGTCGCGATGGATTTTGTACTTGTAGACCAAGGCCATTTCCAAGCCGAGGTTGCGGTCCAATTCGTACAAGGAGGGTCGGGAATTGGCTTCCGGGTCCTGGTAAAAGGGATGCACGGACCAGAAATACCGGGCGGAAAGTTCTATTCCATGGTTTTTTGCGGGACGGTAGTCGAGGGCCAGGCAGGGCTGGTGCAAGCCGGTTCCTTGCGTGGGATCGGACGAACCGCCGAAATAATCCATGATGCCCAGGAAAGAGTGGGTGCTTCCCAGGAATTTGTCGAACGCATGGTTATGCGTGGCTTCCGTGCCGTTCTCGATCATTTCCCGGTAGTTGTTTCCTGAAAGATAGTCGTAAGACACTTTCAAATCCAGTTGCGGGATGATCCGGTAGGTGAGCGTGGCCGAAGCCAGCATGGCCGAATGTTTGCGGGAGTCGGCCTCTTGCCCCCATTGCCCGTAGGCATAGACCAGGGCCGAAAGTTTCCGCTCCGGGCAGATTTCGAAGTAGGAGGCCAAGGCGGTGATGGCTTTCAGGCGGGACGGGTCTTTTGTTTGCCCTCCTTGCCCGTCGTCTGCCAAAGCCTCGTTCATGTGGGTGGCAGAGAGGATGCTCCAGCGGAAATCCGGGTTGAACGAATGCGAGAGGTAAGCAACGGCCAGATACTTGAAGTAGTCGTCCAGATGGTAAGGGTTCAGGATGGAATTCAAGGAAGAGTTCGAAAACGAGCCCAGCAGGTCTATCCGTGTCCGTTGGTCTTTGCTTCGGAAATTGAACAGCAAGGCATCGTGCTTGTCGGGAATTTCCCCCCAGGAAGAGTAGCTGATGTAGCGGTTGTCTTCGTATTCGAGGGCCATGCGGCCGATTTTCATCCCGAAACCTTTCCCGAAATCCAAGGTGAAATAGGCTTGCCCGATGCCGAAGCCTTGGGAGTTTTCCCCGGCGGTTTCGCCCCAGACGCGGCCGTCTTCCAATTGGACGAAAAAGCCTAAGCGCTGGTTTTCATAGGAAAAGTTCAGCCGGGTTCTCTGGCCTACGAAAAAGGTGCCTTTCTGGTCGGGGCCCAGCAGGCTGCTGTACCCGTGCGAATAGAGCCCGCGTTCGCGGATTTCCCCTTCAATGAGGAACCTTCCCTGGGCATGCGGCACGCCCGGAAAGAAAATCAGCAGGGTCAGGCAAAAGAGCGGCAGGATTCCTTTCTGGGCGTGTCGTGTGCTCATGGGCGGCTGTTTTTGAAGGGGAAGACGCTGTTTTTTATTGGATGTCGGTAACCTCTATCTCGAAAACGAGCGTGGAGTAGGCCGGAATATCGCTGCCGATGGCGCGGTTGCCGTAACCCAGCGCGAAGGGAATGATCACGGTAGCCTTGCTTCCCTTGTTCATCATGAGCACGGCCTGGTCGAAGCCGGGAATCATTTGCCCTACCCCGGCCGGGAAGGACATGGGTTCGTAGTCGCGTCCGGGCATGTACTGGTCATTGGCTTTGGCGATTTCCTCGATATTGGTGTCGAACAATTTCCCGTTAAGCAGTTTCCCCGTGTAATTCACGCTGACGGTTTGTCCTTGCTGCACCTTGCTGCCGCTTCCTTTCTTGGTTTGGATGAAGTAAATGCCGCTTTCTTCGGGTTCAATGTCGAGCTGGTTTTCTTCCAGGTAGCGGGCAATGGCCGCTGCTTCTTCTTCCTGGGCGGCAGCCGCTGCGGCTATTTCCGCCTGTTGGAGTTCCTCTTGGGTGTAGAGCTTGTCTACCCGTATGGCATAGACCAGGTGTTCCTTTACGAAATCGGGCAACCCGCCGCCTATGTATTTGGTCATGGAGTCTACCGGGATGTAGAACAGGGCACTGTCGCCTTCATGCAGCATCAGCAGGCCTTCGTTCAGGTCTCCGGGGAAAATGGATTCCATGATTTGGAGGATCTTGTCCGGCTGATCCAGGGCGAAGAGCACGGAATCCTGCGAGGAAAGGCTCAGCGTGCCTTCGATGATGTCGCCCATTTGGGCCGCACGGCCTTCGCCTTTGACGAGGATTTCGTATTTCAAGCCGTTTTTCGTTTTCCCGGTTTTGGAACCGCAGGCGTTGAGGGTGATGAACATGGCCGAAAGCAGGGCCATGCTTATGAGAAATTTCCTTTTCATGGTGTATCGTTTTTTGTTTTTCCTTTTTCGTGGGCAGGGAGGTTCCCGTAGTCTTGAAGGTTGTCCCTGTTTTCGGGAGATCTGCCGCGGCGGCGGAAATCCCGGCCGCGAATTTCGCCAATTTCAGCAAAACAGGCAAGTCCCGGCATTACCGCGAAGCGTCCTGGCTTTGTGCTTGGTTCCGGCCTCGGGAGGAAGGGCGTGGCGGGATCCGGATATCTTCCACGCAGAGATCATAGAGCAAGGTGGCCCGGGGAGGGATCCGGTTTCCATCGCCCGAAAACCCGTACGCCAGATGCGAGGGCAGGAGAATCCTTGCCCGTTCGCCTTTCTTGAGCAGAAGCAAGGCTTGCTCCAGGCCGGGAACCATGGGGCTTTTCCCGAGGATGAGCGTGCGGGGGGCTTCCGGCGGGACTTCTTCCACGATAGCCCCGTTGAGCAGCTGCAGGCTGTAGGATACCTTCACGGCATCGCCTGATTCGACTTGCGGGGTCCCGGGCCGGGCTTCTTGGTATACTTCATACCGGAGGCCTGTCCCGGTGCTTTGCATTTCCCACCCGCTTCGGGCGAGAAAAGCTTCGATGCTTTCCATTTCCTGCGAGACCGATATTCCCTGAGCCGCAATCAGGCTTTGCTCTCCGGCATTTTCCCCCGGCTCGTTCCGGTTTTGGGTCACGACCACTTTCTTGCAGGAAACCGGGAGCAGCAGCAAGGCGGAAAAGAAAAGGAAGAATAGCTTCGGAACAGGTCTTTTAAGATTCTTTTTCGTCATGGCATCCGGGGTTCAGGCATCCCTTTCCTCGGGGGAAAGGCAGGGCAGGATGCTTTTTTCGTAAAATTCAGGCAAGAGGGATTCGAACTTGCGGATCACCGCCTCCAGGCTTTCCGTCGACATGCCTCCCGCAGCATTCTTGTGACCTCCGCCGTTGAAGTGTTCTTTGGCGAAGATATTCACGTCGATGTCGCCTTTGGAGCGGAACGACATGCGGATGCGCTTGTCCCTTTGGGTGAAAAAGGCGGCGAACTTGATGCCGGCCATGCTCAGGCCGTAATTCACGATGCCTTCCGTATCGCCCGACTGGTAATTGTACTTTTTCATGTCTTCGTTGCCGAGGTACATGTAGGCAGTCCGGTAACGGTGGTTGACGACTAACCTTTCGCCTAAGCAGCAGCCTAACAGCCGGGTCCGGCTTTCCGAGAAATTGTCGAATATGGCTTGGTGGACTTTTACCGTGTCGAGGCCTTTCCCGATGAGGTCGGCAATGGTAGTGAAGAGTTCCTTGTGGGCGCAGGAATAGCTGAAAGAACCCGTATCGGTGCTGATTCCGGCGTAGAGGCATTCGGCTACGTGGGCATCGATCAGCGAAGGGTCGAGTTCGGCGTAGAAAACGTTGTACAGCAGTTCGCAGGTGGAAGAGACGGTCGTATCGGAAAATGCCAGATCGAAATTGTCCCAGTCGGGGTCGAGATGGTGGTCGATCATGATTTTCTTCATTTCTTTTCCTTCCAGCACGGGCACCATGCCTTCGGCCCGGCTGATGCGGTTGAAATCCAAAACGAAGAGCAGGTCGCAATCTTGCAGGGCTTTGCAGGTTTGTTCGGGGTGGTTCATGAAATCGAGCGTCACGCGGTCGCAATCCATCCACGTGAGGTTCCGGGCGCAGGGGTTCGGGAATATCACGCGGGCGGACTTCCCGGTGTTTTTGAGGTAACGGTACAAGGCGAACGCGGACCCGACGGCATCCCCGTCGGGATTATGATGCCCGATGATGACAATGTTCCGGGCTTCGGCTATGGCCGTGCCCAGTTTGAGCGGGTTTTCCCCGTTTCGAACGCAGACCTTGCAGGAAGGCCGGTTCGGCAATATATGGAATCGGGAAATCTTTTGCATGTCGGTTTTGTCTGGGTGAGTATTCGGGTTGCGGTTTTCCGTCCCTTGCCGTTTTGGCGGTCGCTCCGGCAGGATTATTGTCCGGGCGATCCGTTGAGGCAATGGTGCAGTTTTTCAATGGCTTTCAGCCGCAGGTTGTCTTGTTCGAGCGTGGAGGCCATCATGTAGAGGAGTTCGGCATAGTCTTGCAACGCCTCCACGGTAGAGCAGACCCGGATCCGCTTTTGCTGCGAGAAGACCGGTTCTATGTCCATGCGTTCCACCAAGGCCCCTTTGCGGGTTATGTCGATGCAGAAGCGTATGTTTTCTTTGTAAGGCAGCGATAGGTCGATGGAGCAGGCCAGAAAGTTGATGACCGGAAGGCTGAGGATGAAAACGGGAATCTTGTTGCGGGCGGCAAGGCATTGGTAAACAAGGGCAAGGGCCCTCTCGTTCCCGCGTTTGAGGTGGATGAGGCTGGGCAGGAAGAAGTCGGAAAAACCGTAGCCTTGGGTGAGACGGTGCCCTAAGGTGAACTGGCAGACGTTGAAAAAGAAGTTATTGTACCGGGCCAGGGTTTCCTTCAGGCCGGAAGCGGAAGCTAGCAGCAGCCAGCAGTCGCCATGCAGGCGGTTGAACCAGTCTCGGGTCTCCTCCCACAGGAGCTGCGGGTAAAAAGCATGCGACAGGAGATAGAAGCCTTTCAAGAGGTCGGGCTCGGCTTCCTGTTTCCAGGCCGAAAGCTCTTTGCAGGCCGTTTCTATTTGCAATTCCTGCCGGATTGCGGCAATGCGGTTCTTCCAGAGGGCGTCGTTTTTCAGGCTTTCGGCTTCATCCAGATAGGGAAGGCATTCCGGCCCGATGTCGAGCAAGGCTTTGCGGATATGCTGGTACAGATCCGGATCGGTCTCGTCGAGCATGCCTACCAAGGCTCGAAGGTTGGCTTCCCGTTGCGTTTTTTCCATTTTCAAATGCGGGTTTCGGATGTTTGCCTTCGGCTTAGCGGGTGATCCGGTCGAGCACCGTCCGGACGAGCTCTTCCACATGGGGCTTGTAATCCTGGCTGAAGTCCTTGGTGCACCGGTTTGCAATCAGGACGCAGACGGTCAGGCAGTTGTGCCCTAATCCCCGGCCTAAGCCGTAGAGCGCCGAGGTTTCCATTTCCATGTTGCATACCCGGTGGCCGTGGCAGGAGAAGCTTTCCAGAAGCTCGTTCTGGCGGGGAAAACGCAGCGGGAGGCGCACTTGGCGGCCTTGCGGGCCGAAGAAGCCAGGCGCCGTGGCGGTTATGCCTTTGGTCATGTCGAACGCGACTTTGTCTATCAAGGCTTGCGAGCCGGCCACGATGTACGGGCGCGCGAAACAATCGGGGAGCGCCATGTGCGCATCGAATGCCTCCATCATGTCTTTTTCGAAAAGGTTTTCCGGCAGGTCGTAGTAGTTGAGCAGCCCGTCCAGCCCGAGGCCGTATTGGGCGGCGCAGAAGGTGTTTACTTTGAGGTCGGCCTGGAAACTTCCGCTGGTGCCTATGCGGATCAGGTTCAGCGAGGTGAAGTCCTCTTTCCGGGTCCTTTTTTGCAGATCCACGTTGACCAAGGCATCGAGTTCGTTCAGGACGATGTCGATATTGTCCGTGCCCATGCCGGTGGAGAGTACCGTGACGGGCTGCCCGTTGAACGTGCCCGTGTGCGTGAGCAACTCCCGGTTCTGGACTTTGCAATCGATTCGGTCGAACAAGCGGGAAACGACGGGCACTCGCCCGGGGTCGCCTACCAGAATCACGTTGGGGGCTAATTGCCCGGGGTGAAGATGGAGGTGGTAAATGCTGCCGTCATTGTTGAGCGGCAGCTCGGAAGCTTCGATGAAGGGTTCCATGGCAAGTTTGCTTATATCGATTTCAAAAATTACAAAGATAGCGAAAGGCGAGCGCCAAGCAATCCAAGCTTGCTTGGAATTGCTTGGCCGAGCCGCCTCCTATCTTCGTGAAACAAAGATAGCGAAAGGCGAGCGCCAAAGCCATCGAGCTTGCTCGGATGGCTTTGGCCGAGCCGCCTCCTATCTTCGTGAAACAAAGATAGCGAAAGGCGAGCGCCATGCGCCATTGAGCCCCGCTCGGATGGCCATGGCCGAGCCGCCTCCTATCTTCGTGTAACAAAGATAGCGAAAGTCGGGAGCTGCGCCAAATGAGCAGGTTTTCGGGCATTGCAGAAGCGGTTTGAACGTGGATCGATCGGGCGGTTTGCCAAGGCAGGACTCGCTGGTTGCGGCGAGGCAGCGCGCGGGGGAACGGCGATCCGGGTTGTTTTCACGGGTAGGGAAGGGGCAAGCGTACGGGGAGGGGCCGGGGAATGAAGATGCGGCGGAGCGGGTGGGAAAGGAAGAGGCGGGTTTGGATGCGGGAGCCGAACGCGGGATGCGGGACGCAGGATGCAGGACGCAGGATGCAGGGAAAAGGGGGGTGGTCGTCTCTTTTTCGGACGGAAAGGGAAAAAGATGTCGTCTTTTTTGCGGGAAAAAGTTCTTGCGGGAAGAAGGCGCGCCCCGCTGTTTGCGCCGGGACAACGGCCGTTCGGGTGCTTTTTGAGGCCGGTTCGTCTTGGCTGGACGGGCGCGCCTTTTCGGGAATTATTTTCAAATACGAAAGACCGGATAGGGAGTCATGCATCGAAAGCACCGCGCTTTTGTTTGCAAGCCGCTTGCAATCCTATCGTGCGGAGATGCGGGCAGTACCGTGCTTCCAAGTCTCGGTATTCTGCGGTAGGACGTGCTTTTTACAGGTTGGCCACTTTCAGGCTGCGGCCCTGGTTGCGCACGATGTAGACACCCTGGGCCGGCAGCGGGATGCGGCTTTCCAGTCCGGCGTACAGCCGGCGGCCTTGCAGGTTGAAGACTTCTATCAAGCCGCGGGCGTTTTCCACGTGCAGGACGCCGTTCTCCGCACAGGCCCGGAAAGGCAGCGGGCCGGCGGCGCTTTCCGGCATGCCGGGCTGTTCATTGCCAAGGTCCGGGACGGCTTGGAGGGAGAAGACCGCTTTGAGTTCCTCTCCGCCCAAGCGGCGGGTATCGTAGAAATACGAGATGATTTCGGTGTTGAAGCGGAGCAGGCTGCCTTCGATTTCCGGCTCCTGCAGCCAGGTTACCCGCGAGAGGTCGAAGCCCGGAATCCGGCTCAGGTCGTAGGTGCCGCCTGTTTCGGCTTCGACCAGATGGACGTTGGCTTGCAGTTGCACCGTTTGCAGGGCCGGGTTCTGGCTCAAGTCGATGTGGCTGAGCTTGGACTGGTTGACGTAAAGGTGCATCAAGGCCGTGTTACGGCTTACATCAAGACTTGTTATCCCGGTATTGCTACAGTCCAACTGAAGCAATACCGGGTTCTGGCTCACGTCCAGGCTCGTCAGCCCGGTATGGTCGCATTCCAAATAGTTCAAGGTCGGATTCCGGCTCACGTCCAAGCTCGTCAGGCCGGTATGGCTGCAGAGCAACCATTCCAAGGCCGGGTTCCGGCTCACGTCCAGGCTCGTTATCCCGGTATTATCGCAGTACAAAGTTACCAAGTCCGGATTCTGGCTCACGTCCAGGCTTGTTATCCCGGTACCGGAGCAGAACAACTCTGCCAGGTCCGGATTCTGGCTCACGTCCAAGTTCGTTATCCCGGTATTGGAGCAACACAAAGTTACCAAGTCCGGATTCTGGCTCACGTCCAAGCTTGTCAGTCCGGTTCGTTGGCACTCCAAGGTTCTCAAGGCCGGATTCCGGCTTACGTCCAGGCTCGTCAGCCCGGCATTGTCGTAGCAGTACAAATCAATCAGACTCGGGAAATAGCCAATTCCTTGCAAAGATTTCAGGGCGGGGTTCCTATCCATGTATATCGTGGTTACCGTTTCGCGCTCGGCATCGCTCAGGATCCCGTCCTGGTCCGTGTCGAAGTTTTCCTGCACGTAGGCCCGGAAAGCCGAGTCGGGAAAGTTGGTCTCATCGATGGCCACTTGGGCGTTTCCCGCAAGCGGCAGCAGGACAAAAAGTCCGGCCGCGGCGGCGAGGGCTGCTTTCGGAAAAAGTCGGTTTCTTTTCATGGCCAGGGTGTTTAAGTTCTTGTATTTCGTTTGCATAAAAAAAATAGTACCGGCGGCACGCAACGCCTTTTTCCGGCGTGTTACTGATCTTTTTGTATTAAAATGATGATTGTCAGAATATTAAATTTAGCTTTTATCGTTTCGGTAACTCTTGCCAAGAGATACTGAAGCAATGAGTTAAAGGTACAAAAAAATTCATTCTTGTTTATTTGTTTTCTTTGTTTTCTTTGTTTGAACCCTGTTGAAAGAACTGTTTCTTCTGAAAAGGATTTTTTGAGACAAGCTTTCGTTTCCTTGCATGCGGCATAGTATCTATTTTCCAGAGATATTTTTTTCTTCGTTTCCTTTTTTTTTGTCGGATCGGATATGATCTTTGAGGTGCCGGACCGGAACGATTCGCGATTCTTGCGTTCAAGGAATCTATGCTTGGGCCCCGGGATTCCAAAGCCTGCACCTGTTCCGCTTCTTTCTATGGATGACTAAAGGAAAGCTTGCGGGGAAAGAAAACGCGGATTGCCGGCGGCGGAACGGTTGCATGGTTTCATGTCTTGCCAACGATGATTTTTGCCAGGCGCGGGCTGAAATCCGGCAAAGGCTTATCTTTGCCGGGATTTTGAAAGCGCGTAACAACTCTGTTCATGAACTGGTTTATCCTGATTGTCGCCGGGCTGTTTGAATCCGGGTTTGCTTTTTGCTTGGGAAAGATGAAAGAGGTTTCCGGAACGGCCTATTGGCTTTGGGGTGCGGGTTTCCTGCTCTGTCTTGCGGCCAGCATGCTTCTGCTGGCCAAGGCGGTCCAGACATTGCCCATCGGGACGGCTTATCCGGTATGGACAGGAATAGGCGCAGTGGGCACCGTGGTGCTCGGCATCCTTTTTTTCCACGAACCCGTATCCTTCCTCCGCCTTTTTTTTATTACGACATTGATCGCTTCCATCATCGGGCTGAAAGTCGTCTCATGAGGGGGCGGAATGCTGTCGCGGTATTCCTTCAAATGGCTGATGCGCTTATTTGCGGCGACTTGGTGGCACGCGGAGGGGATCGGGGCCTTTTCTTGCTACAGCTTTGGCTCTTCGGCCATAAAGTAGTTCAAGATTATTTGTAATTCCTGCAACTTAGGAAGCAAATCCCCTCTATTTGCTGTGTAATAAGAATGAATAAGGTCCGATTCATCGGGTTGGATGGCCCTCACATTGAGCGTGGTGTCGGGTTGAGGAATACCCGCACCCATAAGAATTGATTTCAAGGATATTGTAGCCAAATCAAAAACACGGTGCAAAGGAAGTTCTTCGCTTTGGCGACTCCATTTGCCATTTACCTTGCGGAAAACTTTAGCAGAAATTTTATTGCCATCGTATTGTGCATGGCCGGCATGTCGCCCTCTGTTCCAGTGCGTGTAGACCAGATTCCCGAAACCGAATCCTGCCTGCCATTACCGCTGCCGGCGGGTCCCGGCGCACCCTCGGCATCTTTCAAAAACCCGACTGAGGGGGCGGCGGGGCCAAGGACCTCAAGGGGTCTCGCATAGGCTCCCTCTCCCGGCCCGAGTCCGGCTTCAATCCGGCATCCCGCATATCCAAAAGAGGGAAAAATTTATAGCCGAACAGGGATAAATATTTTAGCCAAAACAGGTAATTTTATTTAGCCATAGATGGTAATTTTGAAATATAGTGTTATCTTTGCCTTGTAATCAGCATAAGGGTATGAAGACGTATAAATCGAGAATTGCAGATAAGGAGTTACAACGAAAACTGTCGGGTATCGGAGCCGTTTTGATTGAAGGACCTAAATGGTGCGGTAAAACCACAACTGCGGAGCAACAGGCATCCACAATCATCTACATGGACGATCCTTTGTACAAAGAACAGAATCTCCGTATGGCCGATATAAATCCCAAGGCACTGTTGGTTGGAAAATTCCCCATATTGGTGGATGAATGGCAACTCGCTCCCAAACTGTGGGATACTATCCGTTTTGAAGTAGACCATAGAGAAGGCGAAGGTCTTTTTATTTTAACGGGTTCTGCTGTTCCCGCAAAGACAGAAGAAATTCATCATTCAGGTGCTGGCCGATTTGCATGGCTAACCATGCGTCCCATGAGTTTATACGAGTCGGGAGAATCTTCTGGAGAAGTGAGTTTGGAGGGTATGTTTGAAACTCCAGACAATATAATGGGAATTAATAAATTGTCGCTTGATGACATTGCCTTTTTAATTTGCCGGGGAGGATGGCCTCGTGCATCATTGCAAACAGGCGATATTGCGCTGGATCAAGTGAAATATTATTATGACGCAGTGACGCGTTCTGACATTTCTCGTGCAGATGGCGTTCGGCGCAATCGAGAACGGGTGAAACGATTGATGCGTTCATACGCCCGGCATCAAGGTTCGCAGACTCCTATCCGTACAATCGTAGAAGATATGCGTGTTAATGATGAAGAATCGACAGATGTAAAAACAGTTGCTTCATATATCGATGCTCTGAAAAAGATTTTTGTCATAGAAGATTCGGTTGCGTGGAATCCTGATCTGCGCTCGAAAACAGCTATTCGAACATCCGATACCCGGTACTTTGTCGATCCGTCGATAGCTGTCGCTGCTTTGGGCCTCGGCCCCAAGGACCTGATTAATGACCTGAATACAATGGGGGTGTTGTTCGAGACGCTTTGCATCCGGGATTTACGCGTATTTGCAAGTGCCTTGGATGGACAAGTTTATCATTTTCGGGACAAGTACGGCCTCGAATGCGACGCGGTCGTTCATCTTCGTAACGGCAAATTCGGGCTTATCGAAATAAAACTTGGTGGAGACCAGCTTGTAGAACAAGGCGCAACTACCCTGAAAACATTGGCTGCAAAGATTGACACGGGCAAGATGAAAGCCCCATCCTTCTTGATGGTGTTGACGGCAACAGGAAAATTCGCCTATCGACGTGCAGACGGCGTTTATGTGGTTCCAATCGGGTGTTTGAAAGACTGATAAACGACATGGCACCAGTCCAAGATATGGCACAAATGCAATCTGGCTAACGGGCTTTATTGCATGGAGCAACGTTGGCGATGTTCTTGCAAATGTATGTGGAAGCGGGGATTACCGTAAGGTGTGTTTTTTTAGCTATATCGATAATAATCTCTACAGATATAGAGAAATCAATGAATTACAGGGATTCTGTCCTGCTTTTTGTCGACTAAGCCAGAATAGGCCCTTTGTTTTGCGGTTCCGGCCAGAAACAAAAAATCCCGAAGTCGCCGGACTTCAGGATTTTGCTTTGATTTTCCCTTTCGGGTGGTGGGAGCTGAGGGATTCGAACCCCCGACCCTCTGCTTGTAAGGCAGACGCTCTGAACCAACTGAGCTAAGCTCCCTTTCTCTCGGAGGCCGCTCGGAAAGAGAGGCTCTCTGATCGAATGAGGCTGCAAAGATACGACATATTTCGTAAGTAGCAAATTTTTTTTCTGATATTTTCTTTCGGTTTTATGGGGTTTGATTCTAAATCACAGATATTCAGTATCATTTTATTCTCTCCGGAAGTCGTTTTTCCGGGTGTCTGTTCGGAAAGCGACCAGGTATCCATTGGGAAAGCGGCCAAGGAACGGGAAAATCCATGACCTGGCCGCTGAAGCGCAGGGGGGGATGGATCCGCCGGGCGCGCTGCTATCGGCGGAGGTTTTCGTTCCAAGGGCTCCTCTTTCACGGGAGTTACCCGATCCGGCAATCCCTGCCATCCTTCCAGCTCGCTTGCACGGCAGGCAGCCAGTCAGGACGCGGCAAGGGAAAAGGTTCCCCGCCTTCCTTCGAGCCTGGGCTGTTCGGAAGGCAGAACGAACCAGTCAGGACGCGGCAAGGGAAAAGTTCCCCGCCTTTCCCCGTCAGGATAGGGAAAAGGGTGGAGGGGAAGCCTCCGGACCGCTATGCTTAAGCGGTTCAACCAGCATGCGGCAGGAAAAAAGGTGGCATGGAAGCCTTCGGGCCGGGATGATTGTTCCGGGGGCCTTGGGCCCTGCCAGCCCTTGGCGGATGTCTTGCGCCGGGCCGGGATGATCGTTCCGGGGCCTTGGGCCCTGCCAGCCCCTTGGCGGCCGTCCTGCTCCGGACTGGAATGCTTGTTCCGAGGCTTGGACCCGCTTGCCTTCTGGAAAGCGGGTCCGAAATTCCGTTGCCAGGCTCGTATCAGGAAGCTATTGTTCCATGCCTTCCGCCTTTGTGCAGGGTCGAGGGGAACGGATTTCGGGGCCCGGGTGTTTGGCCGGCGTGTCCTTGCCTCCGGCAAGTCCTTGGAATGGAGCAGGCTTTATCGTTTCGGGCTGGTTCGTGCTCTTTTTTGCTTTCTTCCTGATTTTGCCGGTTTCCCGCCCTCTTTTCCTTCGTCAAAGACCGGTTTCCCCTTTACCTGGTTGGGAATCAGGAGTTCCCGCACATCCACATTCACGATTTCTGCAATCCGGTAGAGGACGGGAAGGGGCGGCTGGACTTTGTTCGAGGCGTACAGGTTGACCATGTTGAACGTCTTGCCAAGCCTGCGGGCCAATTCGGACTGGCTGATGCCTTTCGAGAGCAATACCTCTTTTATGCGGTTCATGTTCATGTTCGTGTTGTTTTTTGTCGACGATCGCAAAGTTACAAAGCATTATTGGGTAAGCAATAGGCATCGCGGGAAGAACCATGAGGGATTATGTGCCGGGATGGAATATCGCGCGAGACCGAATACCGGGCAGAAAGTGCCGGCCATGCGGTGCTGCCGCGAACACTTCGGGGAAGATTCGGAAGTCTTGCCCTTCCCTGACGGGCGGGAAACGGCCCTGTCCGCGAACGCTTCGAGGAAGATTCGGAAGGCTCTTCGTTTTGAAGCCCATGTCGTTGCTTTCTTCGGTTTTCAAAGAGAAAATTCATCTTTTCCCTTTTTTTTCGCATTTTTGCCTGTACTTTCACTACCTTTGCATCTTACCTCCGGAGACGAGCGGCATTGCAGGAACTTTGGCGCGGGAATATGCCGTACGGTTCCTTTTTGCGCAAGCCCGGATATGCGGCAATAAGGCCAGAAATAACCAGCATGGAAGAAAAGAAATCGGGGAAGGCGGGCAATGCCCGTTCTGCCGCCCAGGGAAAAACCGGGGGCATGCCCACGTTGAAACGGCCGATCATCGGCTCCATTCTCAAAAGCGCGTTGACTTTCCGGGCTAACAAGATTCCGCTTGTCAATGTGTTTCATGTAAGCGATCCGGTGAAAGTCCAGGACCGGGAATTGAAAAAGCTC
Source organism: uncultured Bacteroidales bacterium (assembly GCA_949291555.1). GTDB lineage: Bacteria > Bacteroidota > Bacteroidia > Bacteroidales > P3 > Pullibacteroides. Next base: position 85,236 of record CASEWE010000011.1, on the reverse strand, counting down.
CTGACGCGGGCTTCGGATACGGCTTTCGGAAACAAGTTCAATTTCAATAAGCTTCTTAATAGCAAGAATCTAAGGGAAGACTTCGCCAAGACCGTCCCGATTTACGACTACGACAAGATGTTCATGGAGTGGTGGTACCGTTGCCTGAACGGGGAGACTTTCGTGTCTTGGCCTGGAAAGATCAAGTATTTTGCCCTGAGTTCCGGGACTTCGGGGGCTTCGAGCAAGTATATCCCCGTTTCGGCCGACATGGTGAAGGCGATCCGGAAAACGAGCACGCGGGAATTGTTCTCTTTGGTCAAGTACGATTTTCCTAACGAGTTGTACCAGAAACAGGCCTTGATGCTGGGCGGAAGCACGCACTTGCAATATAACGGCACTTATTACGCAGGCGATCTTTCCGGCATCACTACCGGGAATCTGCCATTCTGGTTCGAACACTTCTACAAGCCTGGGCGGAGGATTTCGCGCGAGCGCGACTGGCCGACCAAGATCGAGGAAATTGTCAAGAAAGCGCCCGAATGGGACATCGCGGCCGTGGTCGGGGTGCCGGCATGGTTCCAGATCCTTTTCCAGAAAATCATCGAGCGTTACCAGGTGAAGAACATTCATGAGATATGGCCGAATCTGGAGATTTTCGTGCATGGCGGAGTGGCGTTCGAACCCTACAAGCAGAGTTTCGAGAAGCTTTTGGCGCATCCGTTGGCCTACATGGAAACCTATCTGGCATCGGAGGGATTCCTGGCTTACCAGAGCCGCCCGAATGTCAATTCCATGGAATTGGTTCTCGATAACGGGATTTTTTTCGAGTTCGTGCCTTTTACCGAAGAGAATTTTTCCGAAGACGGTACGATCATCGAAAATCCGCAGACTCTTTTCATCGACCAGATCGAGGAAGGGAAGGATTACGCGGTGCTGATTTCGACTTGCTCGGGCGCGTGGCGTTACATGATCGGCGACACGATCCGGCTGGCAGACCGGGAACGCAACGAAATCATCATAACCGGCCGGACGAAATCCTTCTTGAGCCTTTGCGGCGAACATCTTTCAGTAGACAATATGAACCGGGCCGTACAGATGTTGGGAGAGGAGAAGAACGCGGGTATTCTGGAATACACGGTATTGGGCGTGAAGAGCAACGGGATGTTCGGGCATCGATGGTTCTTGGGTTGCGACCAGGCGCTCGACCCGGAAGAGGCGGCCCGGAAGATAGACGGCTATTTGAAGAAACTCAACGATGATTACCGGGTGGAGCGCTTGGAAGCCATCCGCGACGTGGAGGCGGAAGTGCTTCCGCTCTCGGTTTTCTACGACTACATGCGTTTGCAGGGGAAAGAGGGTTCGCAGAACAAGTTTCCCCGTGTCTTGAAAGGCGAGAAAGCCGAAGCGTGGCTGGAATATCTCGGCACGGTGCGCAAGTGAGGAAGAGGGAGCGGGAGCGGGGAAACGCATATTTGCCGGATGCCGCCTTTCCGCGCCAGATGGAACATACAGGAAGGAGAAATAACGGATAAAGCACAGGGGTCTTGTTCACATTCCTACATACCATAATCGAAGCGATGGTTGCGGGGCTTACGCTGAGCCTGATGCTGGGGCCGGCTTTCTTCACCCTGTTGCAGACCAGTTTGGAGAAAGGCTTCCGGCATGCTGTCCGCTTGGCCTTCGGGGTTTTTCTGAGCGATGCTTTTTTGGTAACGATTTCCATTCTGGGCGCTTCGCGATTGTTCAACGACCCGGCTGCCAGCCGGATTATCGGTATCGTCGGAGGCTTGTCGCTGGTTTTGATCGGCATTTACACGTTTCGGAAGAAAGTGATGCTCCAAGGCATGGCCGACCGCCAGGCCGAGATGCAGCTGCCTTCGCATTGGCGCGGTTTTTTTAAAGGATTCTTCATGAACATGGCCAATCCGGCCACATGGATTTTCTGGTTCGTTACCGTAGGGACTATCTCGGCCCAGTATACAACCGATTCAGGGCAGGTGCTTTATTACCGCATCATCCTGTTTTTCGTCATCACGCTTTTTACCGTTTTTTCCATGGACATACTGAAAAGTTTCGTGGCTGCCCGGATAAAGAAAGTCATCAACGACAAGACGGTGTCGGTGGTGAACAAGATTGTCGGGGTGCTATTGGTCCTTTTCGGCATTTATTTGTTCGTGGCCAGTTTTATTCCGCTGAACGTGGATGCTGTCACGGGAAAGCTGCGATTGGGTTGCGCCTGAAATCCTTTGCGCGGGTTCGGTTCCCCAAAGCGTGTCCGGAGCAGGGGAGGACGCTTCCCTTGGCCGCGCGAGGGGGCTTTGCATGGAAATGGCGGAAAGTTTGCTACTTTTACGAGGAAAATCCAAGGCACGGGGCGATTCCATGCCGGAATCCCTTTGGCCGATGGGATGGGGATAATGAAGCGGGCCTTTCCGGCAAGATGCTTTGCAACCGGAATCGTGCTGGCCTTGCCAGAACGGGAAAGGGCCGGCGAAGCCCGGCTTCCTGCTTGGAGCGAGGAAGGCTCGGATGGAGTTTGAATCTGACACTTGAATTTTGAATCTGACACTTAAATATTGACAGAAATGGAAAAAGTAAAATGCCTCATTATCGGTTCCGGCCCGGCCGGCTTCACGGCTGCCATTTATGCGGCCCGGGCCGATCTCAAGCCTGTGCTGTACGAAGGAATGCAGCCGGGCGGCCAGTTGACCATCACGACCGAAGTGGATAATTTTCCCGGCTACCCCGAAGGAAGGATGGGGCCGGACTTGATGCAGGACTTGCGCAAGCAGGCCTTGCGGTTCAATACCGATGTGCGCCCGGGCATGATTGCCAAGGTGGATTTTTCCCAGCGGCCTTTCAAGATCACGGCCGATGACGGCAAGGAACTCCTGGCCCAGACAGTCATCGTGGCAACCGGAGCGCAGGCAAACTGGTTAGGCCTTGATTCCGAGAAGAAGTATAACGGGCAAGGCGTTTCGGCTTGCGCCACTTGCGATGGGTTTTTCTACCGCGGGCAAGACGTGGCCGTGGTAGGCGGCGGCGATACGGCTTGCGAGGAAGCCTGCTACTTGGCGGGTTTGTGCAACAAGGTTTACATGATTGTGCGCAGGGATGTGCTGCGCGCTTCCAAAGCCATGCAGGAACGGGTTCTGAACAATCCCAAGATCGAGATTCTCTGGCATCACGTAACCAAGGAAATCGTCGGCGATGAAGACGGCGTGAACGGGGCGGTTCTGACGCATGTCAAGACGGGAGAGGAAAAGAAAATCGATGTCACGGGATTTTTCGTGGCCATCGGGCACACGCCCAATACGGCTTTGGTGAAAGGGCAGCTCGAATTGCACGAGACCGGGCATATCAAGACCGAGCCAGGAACCACGCGGACTTCGGTCGAAGGGGTATTCGCCGCGGGCGATGTGCAGGATCTGCATTACCGCCAAGCGATCACCTCGGCGGGGACCGGGTGCATGGCCGCTATCGAGGCGGAACGTTTCTTGGCCGATCACAACGAGAAGTAGCGCTTGGCTTCGGTCCTTTTCCCCGGGGTGTTTACGGGTGCTTTCCCGGTTTTTCGCAGAAAAGCCGGGAAAGCACCCGTAAGCCGGGAGCGCGGCCTTTGGGATGCCGGAGTCAGGGAAGCGTTCAAGATCCGTTTTGAATCCTTGTTCCGTTCATCGGGAGAGGGTGGGGGCGGGTTCGGAATGCTTTCCGCGCAGGCATGCCGTTCCTTTGGCAGGAGGCGTGGAAGGCGGACAGCCCGTGGAAGAAGAGAAGAAGCACGGATTAATGATAGATGCAAAAAACACGATAGACATGAAGAAAAAATTTGCCGTTGTGCTGTCCGGTTGCGGGGTCTATGACGGAAGCGAGATCGGGGAAGCCATGATGACCTTGCTGGCTTTGGAAGAAGCAGGTTGCGATTGCCGCATGTTTGCGCCCGACAAGCCCCAGCTCCGGGTGATGGATCATCTTCGCGGAAAAGAGGCCGAGCATCAAACCCGGAACGTATTGACCGAATCGGCCCGCATAGCGAGGGGAAACGTAGCGCCTTTGGCAAGTTACCGGCCGGAGGAATTCGACGGTCTGGTATTTGTGGGCGGTTTCGGCGCTGCGACGAACCTGAGCGATTTTGCAGTGGCGGGAGCCGGCATGGAAGTGGATCCGGAGGTGGCCCGAGCCGTGGAAGAAACGAACAAGGCCGGGAAAATGCTTGCCGCCATGTGTATCGCTCCGGTGATATTGGCCAAATTGCTGCCTGGTGTCAAAGTGACGGCAGGGCACGACCCGGCCACCAATCAGGCTTTGGCTGCCATGGGGGCGGAACCGGTCGATGTGTTTGAGCCGGACGTGGTGGAAGATACTCGTTACAAGGTGTATACCACGCCTTGCTACATGCTGCCTGATGCTACTTTGGCCACGGTGGCGGCTTGTTGCCGGAAGCTGGTATCGGCCATGCTGGCCTGAGAAGGCTTTTTCAGGTTTTTTCGTAGAAATTGCCGGGTAGGGAACGTACGATCCCGGCAATTTCCATCTTGCTGAGGCAGGCGGACAGGAATTTGGGTTCCATTTTGCTTTCTTTCAGGAGAATGTCCCAGCTTGCAGGGTTTTCGGTTTCCATGATTTCCAGAATCTTTCTTGGTTCATTTCCGGATGCGCTTTGCTCGTTTCCGGGCACGGATGTGGCTTGCGGGCGGGCTCTTTCCTTTTCGCATTCCCATCCCAGGGCGAGGCAGATGTCGCGGGCCGAACGCACCAGCAAGGCTTTCCCTTCCGCAATCAAGGCATTGCAGCCTTCATGGTAGTAATGGTCGTTCCGGCCGGGAACCGCGAAAACCAAGCGTTGGTAGGATTCGGCGGCATAGGCGGTGCGCATGGCCCCGCCTTTCAGCGAAGACTCGACTATCAAGGTGGCTTGGGCCAAGCCGGCGATGATGCGGTTCCGCCGGGGAAACAATCCGGCCGTGATCGGGGTCGAGGTGGGCATTTCGGAAATGAGGCTGCCTCCGTTTTCTAGAATTTTACAGGCGAGCCGGGTATTTTCGGGCGGATAGATGCGGTCCAACCCGTGGGCCAATACGGCCACGGTGGGAATCTGGTTGTCGAGGCTGCACAGATGGGCTTCGGCATCGATGCCCGCTGCCAGCCCGCTGACCGTGAAAGCCGCCTTTCCCTGCAATCCTTCCACGATTTTTCGCGTCTGGTCCCTTCCGTAGGAAGAGGATCTGCGGGTTCCGACCACGGCGATTCCGCAAGGGGAATCTATGTTTGCGGTTCCTGACCGGTACAAGACCAAGGGGGAATCGGGACACATCTTCAAAGGGCTTGGGAAATCAGGGTCTTCGCGGAAAAGGAGACGGATGCGGGATTTTTGACAGTTTTCCAGTTCTTGTTCGGCTTTTTCCAAGGCGATTTTCTTCAAGCGGCCTATCTCCCGGCAGATTTTTTCGCTCAGGCCCGCATGGAGGCATGTTCTCTCATCGGCTTGGAAAAAGGCTTTGGCGGAAAGGAATTTTTCCAAGATGCGGTTGGCGGTGATCGGGCCTATTCCGGGAATAAAGCTGAAGGCCAATTTTTCAAGGGGCATTTTTTTTTGCGAAACTAAGGTTTCGGTCCGCTCCTGGAAAGAAGATTAAGTTAAGATTTGTGAAGATTAGGAAATTTTAAGAAAATCGTGGCGGAAAAGCCGGAGGGGACAGCTGGAAAAGGCAGACAGAAGGAATCCAGCGGATAGGCATCGGGACAGGATCGATAAGCCGTCGGGCAAGGCGGAAGGAACGATCCGGTTGCAGGGGAAGAACCGATCCGTAGCTGCCGATGGCGCCGATTGTTTTTCTGGCATATTCCCGCGCCGTTTCATTCAAGAAAGGCGGCCCGGCTGTTGGGCAAGTTCCTGGCCCAGACATGCTTCTCGTAAAAAGATGGGTGGTTGAATACCCATAAAATGCGGGTCTTGATGTCTTTCGGAATGGAGGGAATCGGCGCGAACCCGTCGGTGCAGAGGATGAGGCCGTCGTATTCCTCCTCGCTGAGGAAATCGAAAACGGCTTGGTAGTCGCTGCCGCCCCTCCCGGAAACCGTTACTTCCTTCATGGCCCGTTTCAGGCTTGCGGGTTCCCCTTTCAGGCAGGTGTCGAATTGAAGCACATCGATGGCGTCCATGCCGTATTTGAAAAAGCGGTTGACCAAGGCGAAGAACTTGCCTATGCTTTCGCTGGGTACCGAACCGGAAACATCGACCGCGACCAGCAGCCGGGTAGAGAATTTCCGGCGGTTTCCCAAGTATTCGAACCCGTAGCGGCGGCTCGGCCGCATGCGGGTAAGAATCCTTTTGGAGGAAAGCACCGAGGCGCGGAACCCGTTCAGGATTTTCGCGCAATCGACCCGGGCTTGCATCGAAGCCAGGATTTTTTCGCGCATCTGTCCTTTGAGGCTGCCCCAATTGCGGCTTTGTTCGGCAATTTCGATGATCCGGTTGATTTCTTCCTGCATGAGCGGATCTTCTTCCCAAAGGCCGGCCGCGTGGCGGGCTTTTTCCTGAAGGGGGCCGGAGACGGTTTCCTGTTCCGGGGCCGGGTCTTGTTTGCCGGAAGCGGCCGGCCGGGGCGCGTTCGATGCGGCCGGGCAAGCCTTTCCATTGCCTCCGGAGGAAGGCTCGCCTGCTTCCGTCCCGGGTTCCCGGGAGGGGTTCCCTTCCCCGGAGGCATTCCCGGGAACATCTTTTTCCATTGCGTCGAGTTGCCGGCCTGCTGCGTCCGGGTTCGCGCCGCCCGGACTCTTGCCTTCGTTGCCCATGCGTTGCCTTTCTTGGCAAGCGGGTAGCAAGAAGCGGTAATATTCCTCGAACGCCGCCGCATAGCCGGGAAAGGGGATGTCAGGGAAATCTTCCCGTCGGGAAAGCCGGATTTTCGGGGCGTAATGATCTTGCAGCACCAAGTCGCTGGCCCAGTAGCAGGCTTCTTTTTTGGGAGGCTGGGGTTGCCGTTGGTAAGGGTGCTTGAGCAAGATGCGGATCATTTCCAGTTTCAGGCATTCCCGGAGGCTGTTTTCGTCCATTTCCGCAATCAAGCCGGGGTTGTATTCGATGATGCCTTTCCCGGAGCGTAAAGCCACATCCGCTATCCTTTCGGACGGGGGGGCAGGAACGAGCCGATGCCGGCAGTAAACTTCAAAAAGCAGGGGCTCGGTCAGGAACCATTCTTCGGCGATGCTTTGGAAACGGTCTTTCATGGGAATGCGGGCAGGAATCTTTTTTGGCCGGAGGCAAGGTTAGAGGTTCAGGATGAATTGGCTGATTTGTTCGTACAATCCGGGTTCATGCTGGAGGACGAGCAAGTTGGCATGCGGATAGCGCGCGTTTTCAAACAGGTTGCAGAAGTGGGCCATGGCTTCCCTGTGGCCTTTTTCGACCATCCATTGCACGTAGCAGGAAAGGCCTTCCCCCTTCCCCGCCTTGAATTCATCTTCCGGCATTTGTTCAATGTACCGGAAAAGGCTTTCGTTCAAAAGGGAAAGTTCGGCTACCCGGTAATGCGAAAGCTGGCTTTTGGCCGAATCGAAGCCGGAGAGGAGTTCCTGCGCGCTCAGGACCCGGTTTTCCGAGAAACTTTCGAACAGCCGTGCCGTTGCCTTCACGCCCACGATCCCGGCAATGATTTTCTTGGTCGTGTCGTTGACGTTGCGCGTGTTGAGGAGGATGTCCGAAACCCTTTCCCATCCTCGCCGGTCGGGCAGTTTTTCCAAACCGGGATCGGCAATCCTGAGCATTTCCCCGTCCAAGAAATCCGGGTAATGCCCGATGAACGCCACGACTCGGGAATCGAGGCCTTTTCCTTGCGCCCAGGCGAGCCATTCCTCTACCGAAGGCTTGAAGTAGTAGACATTGAAGCGCGAGACCAGCGCGGGATCCAGGTCGGTAAGCTGGTATTCGTCCCCCTCGTTCACGGCCGAAATGATGCGGCTGCCTTCCGGGAGCGATTTCCCGGCTAACTTCTTGTTCAGGGCCAAGTCCATGATGGTTTGCAGGATTTCCGGCCTGGCCCGGTTGAGCTCGTCCAGGAAGAGCACGATAGGGCGGTCGTCGAGCGGGAACCAGTACGGGGGCAGGAAATTCGTTTTCCCGGTTTTTTCGTCTTTGTTCGGAATGCCGATCAGGTCTCCCGGATCGCTCATCTGCCCGAGGAACAAGGATACGACTTGCTGGTTCCGGGCTTTGAAATAATTTTCCAGTATTTGCGATTTCCCGATTCCATGCCGGCCCACGAGCATGATGTTCTGCCGGTAGGGGACTTCTTCGAGCAGCTGGTACAATTCTTGCGTATTGATATTGATGGCCATATTCGTGTTTTAGAAGCAGAGGGATTCTTTGTCCTCCCTCTTATTTGTTGGGGCTTCCTCCCGGCACGAAGCCTTCTCCGTGCCAATAATCGGTTTCGGAAAGATCGGCTTTCAAGGGGCATTCCCTTACCGCTTCTTCCATTCGCGCGATCGTGGCATGGATGAGCGGGAGCGCGTTCTGGAAACTGGAGTAGGGGAGTTTTATTTCCAAGGTTTTTCCCGCTTGCAGCCGGATGGCCAGTACCGCTTCGGTCTCCCCTTCTTTCAGGTAGGGATGGTAGTCCGATCCGGCAAAAAGCGACGGCAGGGCAAGATGGATGTTGGTTAAGGCTATTTTTTTGATTTTTTGTTTTTTCGCTTCTTCTTTGGCAGCATGCCGGTAAGTGGCTGTCAGCTTGTCGAGGGCTTCCTTGTACCGGGGATAGTGCTCGGAATAGGTTCGAACCAGGTTCACGACCGACTCTATCGAGGCTCCGGTCAGGGAGACGGGTTCCCGGCAGGCTTGTATGTTCATGTCCAAGGTGCCGATTCCGGGGTTCTGAACGATGGCAATGTCGTTTTTCTGGCAAATGCTCAATTGCAGGGAGGGGCATTCGGTTCCGAAAAAACTCCTCGTGAAGGTTTTATGTATTTTTTCCGGTTCCCAGCCTCCTTGCAGCAGCGCCTGGTGGAGCATGCCGGTTTCGAACAAAGGCGCTCCGTACCGGAGCACGTTCTTGAGCCGGTTTACCTTTTCTGTCCAGAAATCGGCTACGATTTCATCTTCGCTTTTCATGTTGGCAATCTACCGGGTAACAGCCAATTCGTCGGAATCGAACTGGAAGGGAAGCAGGCTTCGCATGTTTTCAATTACCATGATGGGGCCGGAACTTCCCCGCAGGATGATCCGGATGGGCTTGCGGAACCGGTGTTCGTATTCGATGATCGATTGGCGGCAGGCTCCGCAAGGGGCAATGGGATGATCGATTTCCTGCTGGGACTTGGCGGTGATGGCGATGCTTTCGATGGCATGGCCGGGATAGTTGGCCGCTGCGGAAAAGACCGCGATCCTTTCGGCGCAGAGGCCCGATGGATAAGCGGCGTTTTCCTGGTTGTTGGCGCAGACGACCACGCCGTTGTCCAGGCGCAGGGCTGCCCCTACTTGGAAACGGGAATAGGGGGCATAGGCCTTTTCGGCCGCTTCGACCGCTTTCAGCAACAGTTCCCGATCGGCTTGGGGCATTTCCTGGGGACTGTCGTATTGGACGTAGTCGATGTTGATTCTTTTTTTCATGACCGGTTGTTTGTCGGTGTTTCCCGGGGCGCTCCTGCCTTGTTCTTGCAGGGCGGACCGGCCGGGAATCCGCGGTTAGCTTCTTTTTTCTTTGAAAAACTTGCGGAGCAAGCCGGCGCATTCCGCTTCCATCACCCCGGCACGGACTTCGGTCCGGGGATGCAGGATCGGGCTGCCGAGAGTGGTATAGCCTCGTTTCGGGTCGGATGCCCCGTAGACGATCCGGCCTATCTGGGCCCAGAACAAGGCCCCCGCACACATGGGACAGGGTTCCAGCGTTACATACAAGGTGCAATCTTTCAAGTACTTGCCTCCGATTGCGTTGCAAGCCGCCGTGATGGCTTGCATCTCGGCATGGGCAGTGGCATCGGTGAGTTTCTCGGTAAAGTTGCATGCCCGGGCCAGAATCCGGTCTTTCCATGTAATGACAGCGCCTACCGGCACTTCCTTCTCTTCGAGTGCCAGGCAGGCTTGCTTCAAGGCTTCTTTCATGAAGAAGTTGTCGAGGTCGTCTTGCGTGCTGTCGAACGGCATGTCCGGAATGTTTTGGTTGCTTTTCCCCGGAGGAATGGCTTGGCCGAGCCGCCTCCTGTCTTCGTGCTGACAAAGATAGCGAAAGGCGAGCGCCGAGGCATCCAAGCTTGCTTGGAATGGTTCGGCCGAGCCGCCTCCTATCTTCGTGTTAACAAAGATAGCGAAAGGCGAGCGCCGGGCCAAGGAAATATGTTCTTTGCCGGGTGTTTTATCAAAAGACCGGCTTCCTTCTGCTTTTCCCCCTTGGAAACGGCAGGAAGCGATCGGGAACCGCGCCAAAAGAGGTTTGTCGGAAAGGATCTTCGTCGGATATCCGGTCTTGGCCTAACGAACCACATGGTACATGCCATGTTCGGGTTCTCATCGGATAGCCGGTCCTGAAGCCGGGCATGACCTCTCCTGTTCCTTTTCGGTTCGCGCCGCCCGTGTTGATAATTTGTCTTTCCCTTTGTTCGCGGGGAATGGGCATTTGATGTACATTCGCGTCTTGTCCGGATTTTCGTGTCGGATCCTTTCGAAAAGTGTGTCAAAGCCGGACGGAGGCGGAACAGGAAAGATGAAAAGCATTTGCCAGATATACAAGATCGGAAACGGGCCTTCCAGCAGCCACACCATGGGGCCGATGCGGGCCGCTGACGTTTTCAAGCGGAGATACCCGCAAGCCCGGCACTATCAAGTGAATCTTTATGGAAGCTTGGCCGCTACCGGCAAGGGCCACTTGACGAATGAAACCTTGACCAATGTCTTGGGGAAGGATCGGATCGTGCTGGAGGAATACCCGGAGGTTTTTCTTCCGGAACATCCTAATGGAATAATTTTCAGGGCTATAGGGGAAGATGGGAAATGCTTGGGAGAATGGACGGTTTTCAGCATAGGAGGCGGGGACATCCGGGAAAAAGGTTCCAAGCAGATATTTCTGGAAGAGGGAAGCCCTTATTCCAACGAGGAAATTTATCCCTTGGCCACGATGGGCTCCATCCTGGAGTGGTGCCGGGATAACGGACGGACGCTGTGGGAATACGTGGATTTGCACGAAAGGCCCGGATACCGGGATTATTTGGCCGAGGTCTGGGCGCGGATGAAAGAAAGCGTGGAGAACGGCCTGAACAATGAAGGCATGCTTCCCGGAGGCTTGCATCTCCAGCGCAAGGCGGCACGCTACCATATCAAGTCCCAAGGTTACGACCGTTCCCTTCGCAACCGGGGTTTCATTTTCAGCTATGCTTTGGCTGTGGCGGAAGAGAATGCCGCGGGCGGGAAGATCGTCACGGCCCCTACTTGCGGTTCCGCCGCCGTGCTCCCGGCCGTCCTCTATCATTGCTATAAGAATTACAGCATCAACGAATATCGTATCATACGCGGTTTGGCCACGGCTGGGCTGATCGCCAACATCGTGAAAACCAATGCTTCCATTTCGGGAGCCGAAGTGGGTTGCCAAGGAGAAATCGGCGTGGCTTGTTCCATGGCTTGCGCTGCAGCCAACCAGATATTCGGGGGCACGGTTCCCCAGATAGAATATGCGGCCGAAATGGGATTGGAACACCATCTTGGGCTTACTTGCGATCCTGTCTGCGGCCTGGTGCAGATTCCGTGCATAGAACGATGCGCCTTCGCTGCCGTGCGGGCGTTCGATGCCAATGTTTACGCTTCCTTGTCGGATGGCCGTCACCGGGTCAGCTTCGACGAGGTGGTCAAGGTCATGAAACAGACCGGACACGATCTTCCCAGCTTGTACAAGGAGACCGGGAAAGGCGGGCTGGCGTTGGCTACCACGGGAAGCTGATACGGCCGCAGCGTTGAAGACGGGGCTGTGGAAGGGCTTGGCTTGGATTCCCTGTGCCGGGGCGCAGCAGGGTTCCGGGCAGGAGCGCGCGGCTGTCTTTCCAAAGTATTTCGGATTATGGACAACGATTTCAATCTCGTCTCTGAAGCGATAGATGAATACGTGCAAGCCCACACGGCCCCGGTCGAGCCCTTGCTGGAACAATTGGATCGGGACACGCACGTGAACGTGCTTTGCCCGCGCATGCTCTCGGGCGCCTACCAAGGGAAGCTGCTCGAAATGATCAGCCGGATGATTTCTCCGGAAAAGATTCTGGAAGTGGGTACCTATACGGGTTATTCCGCCATCTGCCTGGCAAAGGGGTTGCGTCCGGGCGGGAGATTGACCACGATCGAACATAATCCTGAATTGGAAAAACGCATCCGGTCTTACTTCCGGAAAGCCGGTTTGGACGACCGGGTGGAATTGCTGCTGGGGGAGGCGGCCGATCTGCTGCCCCGTTTCCCTGCTGCTTCGTTCGATTTGATTTTCCTGGATGCCGACAAGGAAGCTTACCTTTCCTACTACCCGTTGCTCAAGCGCCTGTTGACGGAGGGAGGCTGGCTGCTGATCGACAATGTGCTTTGGAACGGGAAAGTGGCCGACTATCGGGCTAAAGACAAGGACACTTGCCTGTTAAGGGAGTTGAACGACAAGATTCAGCAAGATCCGGAAATGGACAACGTGATGCTTCCGGTACGCGACGGTTTGAGCCTGCTTCGGAAAATCCCGGCCTGTCAGGGAAACCGGGATTTTGAAACTGAATAGTTTTTTTTAAAAGCAATAAATTAGGTCATGGCACGAAAGAAAGAAGGAAAGGAAATTCCCCAAGGCCCTTCGCTGTCGGGTGTCCTGGAATTTCTGGATTTGCTGGAACGCAACAATGACCGGGATTGGTTTCTGGCCAACAAGGCGCATTACTTGCAGGCGAGAGGCCAGGTGGAAGACTTTGTGGCATGGCTGTTGCCGCGCATGGTTGAATTCGACCACGACATGGCTTTGGTCGATCCTAAGAAGTGCATTTACCGGATTTACCGTGATATACGGTTTTCTCCAGACAAACGTCCGTACAAGAACCATATCGGGATCGGCATCTCGCGGAAAGGCCGTCATGGTTCCTGTTCCGGATACTATATACATCTTCAGCCCGGGGAATGCCTGTTCGGAGCCGGGGTGTACGGTTTGGAGCCCGAGGCCATGAAGAAGGTGCGAGACGGCATCTATTTCCATTCGAGCCGCTTGCGTGCCATTCTTTCCGAACCTGCGGTAGTGGAACTGTACGGCGGGGAAATGGCGGATTCGGCCCGCATGAAACTTCCGCCAAAAGGCTACGAAAAGGATTTTCCCGATATCGACTTGCTCAAGTACCGGTATTATTTCCTGGAGCATGCGGTTCCCGACAAGATCGTTTCCAGCCCGGGTTTCGCTTCTTTTGTCTTGGAAGGCTTGCGGGTTGCCGCGCCTTTTAACAATTTTTTGAACGAGGCATTGGATTTTTAACAAGGGCGTTAAGACATTTTAAGAGGGGAAAGCAGTACTTTTGGGGTCGAATCCGGATGCGGATTCCGTTGGATGATTGTTGAAAGTTGCCGCTTCGGCTACGGGCTGGAATTTATTTTTCCGGAAGCTTTCCGACGGAAACGGACCATGGCAAGGGGAAGGGCTAACGGTCGAAAGGCCGGAGCGGTTCGGAAAAAGGTTCCCATGCCTTTGGGCTCCGGAAATGGCAGGTTCCAATCGGACTATTGATAAAAAAAGAAGGAGAGAAAATATGGCGAAGAAAGAAGAAAAAGAAGAAATGCAGGGTTCCCGGAACGCGGAGAAGCTTAAAGCGCTCCAGCTCACCTTGGACAAGATAGAGAAGTCTTACGGGAAAGGCGCCGTGATGAAATTGGGCGATAATCCGGCCATAGAAAACCTTGAAGTGGTTTCGACCGGTTCGATCGGCGTGGATGCGGCTTTGGGCGTGGGAGGTTTTCCTAAAGGCCGGATTGTGGAAATTTACGGTCCGGAGTCTTCGGGTAAGACCACCTTGGCTATCCATGCCATTGCCGAATCCCAGAAGAACGGGGGGATTGCGGCTTTTATCGATGCCGAGCACGCTTTCGATCCGGCTTATGCCCAAAAGTTGGGGGTGGATACCAATGACTTGCTTGTTTCCCAACCGGATAACGGGGAACAGGCTTTGGAAATAGCCGACAACCTGATTCGTTCAGGCGCGATCGATGTGATTGTGATCGACTCGGTTGCCGCCTTGACTCCGCGTAGCGAAATCGAAGGGGAAATGGGCGATTCCAAGATGGGGCTTCATGCGCGGCTCATGTCCCAGGCATTGCGCAAGCTCACGTCCACCATTAGCAAGACGGGTTGTTGCTGCATCTTCATCAACCAGTTGCGGGAAAAGATCGGCATCACCTTCGGCAATCCGGAAACGACTACGGGTGGGAATGCTTTGAAGTTTTACGCCTCCGTCCGTCTCGATATCCGCAAGATTTCCCAGATCAAAGACGGGGAAAGCGTCATTGGGAACCGGGTGCGGGTGAAAGTGGTCAAAAACAAGGTTTCTCCGCCTTTCCGCCAGGCCGAATTCGATTTGCTGTACGGGCAAGGCATATCCAAGGCTGGCGAAATCATCGACCTTGGCGTTGATTTGGGCATCATCAAGAAGAGCGGTTCATGGTTCAGCTATGGCGATACCAAATTAGGACAGGGCCGGGATGCGGTCAAACAGTTGCTCCTCGACAACCCGGAATTGAGCGAGGAACTGGAAAGCAAGGTGCGAGAGGCCTTGAAAGCCAAGGAAGAAGGCAAGGCCCAGCCGGAGATCACGGAAAAGGAAGGGTAAGCCATGCTTTGGATTCTGCTTGCCGCTACATTCGTGATTGTGGCTTTTTGCCTTTTGGGCTTGAGCGTCCGGGTCTTGTTTAAAAAAGACGGGCAATTCAGCCATCGTTGCGCTTCCCGGGAAGGAGGGGAAGATTGTTGCTGCCAGGTGCAGGGAAAACATGAAGACTGTCCGAATTACCAGTTGCATCATGGAAATACGGCCACACGCATGGCCAAGGCAGCGGAAATGGCTTCGGAAGGATGACCTTTTCGATAAGCCGAGCGCAGAGCAGCTTTGCTTCAGGCGAGAAAAGGTCGGCGGAAAGCCAGCCTTTTCGATAAGTCGAGCGCAGAGCAAGCTCTGTCCAAGATGGCCCGGCAAAGTTGTTGAAAACCGGGGATGAAAAAGAACAGCAGATATAGGAAACATGAAAGAAAAGAACGACTCTTCTATGATGCAGGCGGAGATTTTCCTGGTGGATCCCGCCACGCCTTCCAGCATATGGGAACATACGGGCAATTCGCGCCCGGGCGCAGAAGAATGGCATTACGCCTTGAACCGGTTCGAGAAAGGGAAATGCTACACGTTTTTCCCTCTTCCTTGCCCGCATGTGCTGGTATTCGCGCCTAAGAAAGACGGAACCCGGGCTTCCCGTCTGGAAAAGATCCGGGTCGCGGCCTCGGATGTGCTGGCATTGCTGGAGTCCGAGGAATTGTACGGGGCGGAGGTGATCGATAGCGGCTGGGAGCAATCGTTCGAGGTGCTGGCATTCATGGAAGGACTTTACTTGGGGAGCTACCGTTTCGGGGACTTCAAGAAGGAAAAGCCGGAACCGTTCTCGTTCGCGTTGCATTCCTTGCAGGTGCGTCCGGAACAGCTCCATCGGGTGGAAACCCTTTGCGCGGAAGTGAACCGGTCACGCCATTTGGTGGATTTGCCGTTCATGGCGCTCAATGCGGCCCGTCTGGCCGATTGGGCAGCGGAAGGGGCGGCAGGATCGGGCATAAAAGTCAAGGTCTGGACGGAAAAGGAACTCTCCGGATCGGGGATGGGAGGGCTTTTAGGCGTGAACCAAGGCAGCATCGACAAACCGTCGTTTACGGAGATGGAATACAAGCCATCGAAAGCACTCAACAAGAAGCCGGTGGTCTTGGTCGGGAAAGGCGTGGTTTTCGATGCCGGGGGCATGAACATAAAAACCGGCCGTTACATGGAAGACATGAAAACCGATATGGCCGGGGCGGCAGTCGCCATGGGCATAGTCCGGGCGGCGGCGGCATTGCGGTTGCCGGTCTACCTGAAGGCTTTTCTGCCCGCTACCGACAACCGGCTCAACGGGAATGCCTTGGTATGCGGCGATGTCCTGACGATGTACGACGGGACGACGGTCGAAGTGACCAATACCGATGCCGAAGGCCGGTTGATATTGGCCGATGCGGTTGCTTATGCTTGCAAGAAGCATCATCCTGAATTGATTGTAACGATTGCTACGTTGACCGGGGCGGCTTCCCGCGCGTTGGGGCCGCAGGGCATAGCGGCCATGCAAGAGGGCGCGGAGGCTTTGCAGGAATCGCTCCTCCGGGCTGGCGAAGAGACGCATGAGCGGTTGTGTTTTTTCCCCATGTGGGAAGAATATGGAAAAGAACTGAAATCTGGCGTGGCCGATATGAAGAATTGCAGCGATGGCCCCGCCGGCATGATTACGGCAGCCAAATTCATTCATCGTTTTGCCGGTTCGGTTCCGTTCCTGCATCTGGATGTCGCGGGGGTGGAATTCCTTTCCAAGCGGGATGGTTATCGCGGGCCGGGTGCCACGGCTTGCGGCATACGCCTTATGGTATCGTTCCTCCAATCCTTTTACGGCGGGGAAAAGGAAGAATTCCCGGTTTTGCCGGAAGGATCGGGAGAAAGGGAAGGGAAAACGGGGGAAACGAAGCTGCAAGAAAAAAGATGAATGGAAAATGGAGAGAATGGAGAAAATGGAGAGAGAATCGATGAAAGGCGATACGGTCGCCCGGAGCGCGGGGAGATACTCGAAAGCGGAGAAGGAGGAACGTCTTCGCTTGGGCATATTCCAAGGGGACGGTAGCGTGTTCCAATACGAGGCCATGGCGCGGATTTTTTCGGAAAACAATCTTTTCGATACGGCTTTGCCGTTTGTGTACGGATCCGCATCCCGCATGGTTTCTGCTGCCAAAAACCTTGGTTTGAATGATTTGAATCCTTTGGTGCAGAGCCGGATACAAGAAGTGAAAGGGAAGCGCCTGCAAGTGCTTTCTTGGAGCGGGGACGAGGAGAAAGGGGAAGAAGACGCCTACCTCCTGATGAAACGGATGGTGGAGGATCTCAGGGGAGGGCATCTGCGGGCTGTGGTTTCTTTGCCGGTTTCGGAGGAAAACATCCGGCTTCGCCATCCGGAATTCAAGAACCAAGCCATGACGGTGGCCCAGATTTTTCCAGGAAACCCGTTCAGGATGCTGCTTTGCGGAAGCAGTCTCAGGCTCAGTTTCCTTACCACGGTAAGACGCGAAGATTCGGAAGCTTATCTTTCCCCGCAGCGGGTGCAGCAACGCATCATGGATCTCTATCGGACCATCAAGTCCGATTTTTCCGTCACGACGCCACGGATAGCGGTGTTAGGCATGAACAAGGACTTGTTTGCCGACCGGCTTACGTTGCCCGATACGGAAAACCTGAAACCGGTAATAACGGGATTGTTCGAGGACGGATTGCCGGTGTTCGGTCCCTTTCCGGCTAATGCTTTTTTTAAATCTTTGGAAATGAAGGCTTTCGATGCTGTCTTGTGCATGTACAAGGAGCAGATGGAATTGTGCCTTCCGTATTATCCCAAGGAGGATATCTGCTATTATACGGCCGCGCTTCCAGTGGTGCATGTAGAGCCGGTATTTGCCGGTCTCAATCAGGAAGAAGCCTACAGGAGCCTGTTCCGTGCCGTTTGCACGGCTATCGATATCGATGCCTCCCGGCTTTCGTACCGGCGGCTGACGGAAAATCCTTTGGGGTATTCCCGGCATGCAGGCGGAAAGAAGAATGTCAAGGACGAGGATCCGGAAGCGTTGTTCGGCAAGGAGGAAGAAAAAGGAACGAGTTGCCGGGGAAACGTCCCGGCGGGCAGGCATGCTCCGGATAAGAATGTTCCAGGCAAAGACGAGGTTGAACCTCGGTAAAATGGGGAATTTCCGAAGCGGTTCAAGCTTCGGCCCGAGGACAAGGAGGTCATGAAGCAAGAAGGTCATGAAGATTGATTCGATCCAAGTAGCCCGGATCGTGGCATTGACGGGCGGGCATGTGGTTTCCTCTTGTTACGATCCGGAAAAGGAAATCGGGCGAATTTCCATCGACAGCCGCCGATGCGAAAATGCCCGCGATTGCCTTTTTGTGGCGCTTCAGACTCGAAACGGCGATGGGCATTGCTATATAGGTGAATTGTACGAGGCCGGGATTCGTTTTTTCTTGGTGAGCCGTTTGCCTGAAGATATTTCGGCTTATCCGGAGGCCGTATTCATCCAGGTCGATGATACGTTGGCGGCGTTGCAGCGATGGGCCGGGCGTCATCGGCAATCTTTCCGGATACCGGTGGTAGGGATAACCGGCAGCAACGGGAAAACCTGGGTCAAGGAATGGCTGTCTTTCCTTTTAGGTTTCGATGAAGAGGTGGTTTGCAGCCCGAAAAGCTATAATTCCCAGATAGGGGTTCCTTTATCCTTGCTTCAGATGCGGGAAGGGCATGAGATAGGCGTTTTCGAAGCCGGTATCTCGCAGCCGGGGGAAATGGAAAGGCTCAACCGGATGATTTGCCCGACGGTAGGGATCTTTACCAACATAGGTTCTGCCCATGAGGCGAATTTTTCCAGCCGGGAGCAGAAAATCGAGGAAAAACTCAAATTGTTCAGGGGAGCCGGCACGTTGATTTATTGCGCCGACCACGCACCTGTCCGGAAGGCGATCCTTCAAAATCCGGAATTTTCAGGGAAGCGCTTGCTTTCCTGGTCGGTTTCCGCCGGCTGTTGCGCCGACTTGACGGTTGCCGGGATGGAACGGGATGGAAGCGGGATGAATATCCGGGCTTATTATCATGGAGAAGAGATTTCTCTCAAGATCCCGTTTTTCGACAAGGCTTCGGTTGAAAATGCCTTGCATTGCCTGCTTTTCCTTTTGGATTGCCATTATCCGGCCAAGGAAATAGGCCGCCGCTTTTTGCAGCTTCCGGTCGTGGAGATGCGCATGGAGATGAAGGAGGGGGTTTACCGCAGCTCCTTGATCAGCGATGTATGCAATTCCGATTTCCAGTCTTTCGCCATGGCTTTGGATTTCCTTTGCAGCCAAGGACGGAACCGGAATCGTTGCGTCATTTTGTCGGACATACTCCAGTCCTCTCTTTCCGAAAAAGAACTTTATGGGGATGTCAGCCGTCTTCTGCGGCAACGCGGCATCGAGGCATTCATCGGTGTCGGACCGGCTTTGCTCCGGCAGCAGTCCCTTTTTTCCGGGATTTCGACCCGGTTTTATGCTACGACCGAGGATTTCCTTTCGGAAATGAAGCCGGGCGAGTTTGCCGATAAGGCTATTTTGATCAAGGGCGCGCGGATGTTCGGGTTCGAACGGGTCAGCCGGGCCTTGCAGCGCAAAGTCCACGAAACGGTCATGGAGGTCAACCTTACGGCCATGATTCATAACCTCAAGTTCTTCCGTGGCCTGATAAAGCCGCAGACCAAGCTTATGGTCATGGGGAAAGCGTTTTCTTATGGAAGCGGAGGGCATGAGATAGCCGATATGCTGGAATACAACCATGTGGATTATCTCATGGTGGCTTATCCCGATGAAGCGGTAGCCTTGCGGAGCCAAGGGGTCAGGATCCCGATTCTATGCATGAATCCGGAAAGCGGGGGAATGGAAACCCTTTTGAAGTATGGCGTGGAGCCGGTCGTCTACAACTTCCGGATGCTGCAATCCATTTTGGAGTATTCCCGCAGCCTGCCCGATGGAGAATCTTTTCCGGTTGGCGTTCACATTGCTTTCGATACCGGAATGCACAGGATGGGTTTCGAGGAAAAGGATTTGGAAGAATTATTGTCCTGCTTGCAGGCTTGCCCCTTTTGCCAGGTGCGTTCCGTTTTTACGCATCTGGCAACGGCCGACATGCCGGAGATGGATGCTTTCACGCTCGATCAGATAGCGTGTTACGAGCGGATGAGCGCCAAGTTCGTCCTGGCATTCCCGTATAAAATCCTTCGGCATTGCCTCAATACGGCTGGAATATTCCGATTTCCACAGTATCAATACGATATGGTCAGGTTGGGTATCGGTCTTTATGGGGTGGGGACCGATGATGCCATGCAATCGCATTTGGAAACGGTCAGCACGCTCAAGACCGTGATTTCGCTTATCCGGCGCATTCCGGCCGGGGATGCGGTGGGATACGGGCGCAGGTTTATTGCAGGAAGGGATACGACCGTCGGGGTTATCGGCATCGGGTATGCCGATGGGCTCGACCGGCATTTGGGGAATGGGAAAGGCCGCGTATGGGTCAACGGGCAGCAGGTGCCGATTATAGGAAGTATTTGCATGGACATGTGCATGATAGACCTTACCGATGTGGATGCCCGGGAACAAGACGAGGTGATCATCTTCGGGCGCGAACTGCCCATAGGGAAGCTTGCCGAGACGTTGGACACGATACCCTACGAAATCCTGACGGGGATTTCCCCCCGGGTCAAACGGATTTATTATCAAGAATAGTTTCCGGGTAGGCGGCAAGGATGCTTGCGCCAGGGCCGGCGGAAAAACCTTTTGCTTGGAAGGAGTTTTCACGTCCCGTTCAAAGCAGACGGACGGGCTTGCAGCAGGGTTCATGGAATCCCCTTAGGTCCTTTGCGGATGGAGCGGTTTGCCAAGCAGCTTTGAAACCTGTCCGGTTGGGCGTTTCCGGCCGGGCGGACGACCGCCATCCGGGTGCGGCCGCCCATGGATCGTGCATTGGGTGGTCCCTATGACGAATCCCGTTTGAGGCAGGCTCTATCTGCCCGGCCGGTAGCATTGTTTTCATCTCCTCCGATAAGAGGGCAGGAGGGTTTGACTCTGTTTTCCGGGAGGAAGCCTTACATCAGGTCGTTGAGGTCGGTTTCCTGCTGAGCGGGGACGTAGCCCGGACGGCTGCCTTCCCGCGTTTCCTGTTCTTGGCATTTGAGGTCGATGTCCAAGCCTTCTGGCGCTTCGAAATCATCTTCTTGGGGAAAAGCCAGTTCGGGATCTTCGTACACATGTTTCATGTACAGGGCCCAGACAGGCAGGGCTGCATTGGCGCCTTGGCCAAGCCGCATGCTCTTGAAATGGATCGAGCGCAATTCCCCGCCCACCCAGACGCCTGTGGTGAGATGGGGGGTGATTCCCATGAACCAGGCGTCCGAATGATTCTGGGTCGTTCCGGTTTTTCCAGCAATGGCTTGGGTCAGGCCGTATTTCCAGCGCAACCGTCCCGCACTCCCTTCGTCGACCACGCCGCGCATGAGATCGAGCATGAGGTAGGCTGTCTGTTCATTCATGGCTTCTTCCTGCTTGGGCGTGAAATTTTCCAGCACCAATCCGTGCTTGTCTTCGATGCGGGTCACGAAAAGGGGCTCGATGTGGATTCCCTTGTTGGCGTAGGTGGCCATTGCGCTGGTCATTTCCTTGACAGAGATGTCCATCGTTCCCAAGCAGATGGACGGGACGGCTTCCATCGGTGCGGTGATACCCATTTTCCGGGCCAAATTGATGACAGCTTCGGGCGGGAAACGTTTTATCAGGTAGGCGGAAATATAATTGATCGAATTGGCCAAGGCCCAACGCAGGCTGACCATTTCCCCTTGGCGAGCGCGGGAGGAATTGACCGGGCACCATTCGGTTCCATCGGGAAGCGGGATGCAGACGGGAACGTTGGGGACTTGGGTGCAAGGGAGGAATTCCCCTTCTTGCATGGCAAGCGTGTAGACGAAGGGCTTGAAGGTGGAGCCTACCTGCCGGCGGCCTTGGGTCACGTTATCGTATTTGAAGTATTTGTAATCGATATCGCCCACGTAGGCTCTTACATAGCCGGTTTGCGGTTCGACCGACATCAAGCCGCAATGCAGGAACCACTTATGGTACCACAAGGAATCCCATGGGCTCATGACCGTGTCTTTTTCCCCGCTTTCCCAGCAGAAGACCTTCATCCGGACTTTCTGCTGGAAAGCTTCCCGGATTTCCTTGTCCGAGGCTCCGGCTTTTTTCATGGCCTTGTACCGGTCCGAATTCCTCATGGCTTGTTCCATGAACTGGTTCACTTCCTTGCGGGTCAAGTCTGACGAGAAAGGCGCGTTCCGGCCTGTTACATCCTTGTAGAAGTCTTTCTGCAAGGTGCCTCCGATCCATTCCCGTACAGCGTCTTCCGCATGTTTTTGAAGCCGGGAATTGATGGTTGTGTAGATTTTGAGCCCGTCTTTGTAAAGATTGTAGTTTTCTCCATTGGGTTTGCGGTGGGTCTGGCACCATTGCACCATCCATTGGCGCAAGTATTCGCGGAAATAGGTGGCCAGCCCTTCTTCGTGGGTTTGCCGGGAAAATTGGCTCATATCGATCGGCAAGGCCGAAAGCTCTTCCAGCTGGGATTGGGAAATGTATCCGGATTTGTGCATTTGAGACAAGACCACGTTCCGCCTTTTTTTCGCGTTTTCCGGATTGCGGACAGGATTGTAGTAGGTAGTGGCTTTCAGCATGCCTACCAGGATTGCCGCTTGGTCTATGTCCAATTCCGAAGGGAGCTTGCCGAAATAGGTGGCGGCAGCTGTCTTGATGCCGTACGCATTGTTGCCGAAATCGACCGTGTTGAAATACATGGCGATGATTTCATCTTTGGCGTAATTTCTTTCCAGCTTGACGGCAATGACCCATTCTTTGAGCTTGCGGAAAGCCAGGCCTACCATGCCCAGGTCTTTTCGGGGAAAGAGGTTCTTGGCCAATTGCTGGGTGATGGTGCTCCCGCCGCCCCCGCTTCTGTCTCCTTGCAATATGGTCTTCCATAAAACCCTGCCTATCGAGCGCAGGTCCACGCCGCTATGGTTGTAGAACCGGCTGTCTTCGGTAGCTACCAAAGCTTGCACCAGGTAGGGGGAAAGTTCGCTGAATTCCGCGTTCGTACGATTTTCTATGTAATAGGAGCCTATGATTTTCTGGTCGGAGGATATTATTTCCGAAGCCAGGAAGCTTTCCGGGTTTTCCAAGTCCTCGAAAGTAGGCATGAACCCGAAAGCCCCGATGCTGATAAGGAAGAAGACCAGGAATACCAGTCCGGCTATCGAGCCGAAAATTCCCCAGAGGATTTTCCTGTATTTGGGGTAGTCGCGCGCATCCGTCTTTTTTTTCTGCATGGTGCGGTATTTGAAAAAGGTTTTGCCTTCAAGCGGTTTCTATCTGTGTTTCCTTGTGGCGTTTTTCCGGTCGTTGGCCGTTGCCATGCCTTCACGGGCGGTAACTGGATGCCTGTATCTTCAGCCCGACCGAAACAATATCTTCCAGGCTGTCGTTCCGCATGGCGTGCCGGATTTCGAAATGATATTCTCCCGGAATCGGGAAGCGTATCCCCTGTTTGTAAAGGAATCCCATGGAGCGGTATTTCCCGAACCGGCTCCCGTACCACCTGCCGGATGGATCGGCCAAGATACATTCCAATGTGTCTATCCGGGTTTCCATGTTGGGGAAAACTGTCGTGATGAGGAAAAAAGCATTCATCCAAGGATAGTCGTCCGTGTGTTTGAGACTGAACGTCAGGTCGTAGCGGGATGACGTATCGATTACCGCCGCATCGAACCCGATCGGGTCGTCGAAGGCCCATGCGGGAGCAGGTGCAGGACGGCTTTCATTCAAGGTAGCCTTTGGCCGGCAAGAAGCCAGCCATAGGCAGGCTGTGAGCAGCAGGCCGGAGAAAAGGAGCCGGGCAATGGATATTCGCGGCCTCTTGCGGTTTCGACGGTCGGGCATGGTCATTCTTGCGGGTTGGTTTTGAGTATGGGTTTTTGGAGCGGCCGTGCAGTACGCTGGGGCTTGTTTTTCTTGTTGCTCCCGCCCCCTTTTGCCTTGTTGGCGGCTTGGGGCTTGGGTTTGGCTGCATCCGGGAGAGAGGGTTGCGTCCGTTGGCGGGCGTTGTTCCCGTCCTCTTTCTTTTGGCCTTTCTTTCGATCCTTGTTCTTCTTCCGGTTCTCTTTAGGCTTGTCGAACCGGGTCACATCGTCTTGCCCCACCACTTGCTGGAATTCCGCTTCCGGCTCCGATTTCGGGGCGGCATCTTTGCGGTAATCGTTCAGGTCTCCGGCAATCTCCCCTTGCTTGTTTCTTTCTATCAGGTCGAATACCTGATCCGCTTTCAGTTCGATGAACACGCCCGGGGCATCGTGGTAAGCATAGGTGAGGGTCTGTTTGAGCGGGTCGGTTTTAATGCAGCGGGCATCGCCTTTTTCGGTCTTGAGGACGATTTTGGAATCGGGCATGGATTTCAAGGCATCCATGTAGACATCGTACTCGTAATTGAGGCAGCATTTTAGCTTGCTGCATTGTCCGGCCAGCTTTTGAGGGTTGAGCGAAACCTGCTGGATTCTTGCCGCGTGCGTGCTTACCGAAGTGAAATTGTGCAGGAAAGTGACGCAGCACAGCTCCCGGCCGCAGGCTCCGATCCCGCCGAGGATTCCCGATTCCTGCCGTGCGCCGATCTGCCTCATTTCGATCCGGAGCTTGAATTCCTCGGCGTAGAGTTTGATGAGCTGGCGGAAATCGACCCGGTCGTCGGCCGTGTAATAGAAAATGGCTTTGGTGAAATCGCCTTGGATTTCCACGTTGTTGATTTTCATGCTGAGGCCGAGCTGGGCAGCAATGACGCGCGCTTTGCGTTGCATTTCTTTTTCGGCCTGCATGGTTTCGATCCACTTGTCGATGTCGCTTTGACGGGCCTTGCGTATCACCTTCCTGATTTGCGGGGAATCGGCTTTGAGCCCGCGTTTTTTCAACTGCAGCCTCACCAGTTCGCCTTTGAGGCAGATCGTGCCGGTATCATGTCCGTTGCTGCTCTCCACGATCACGATATCGCCTGTTCGGAATTCCTTCCCGGCGGTGTTTTCCGGCAAGCGGAAAAAATCCTTGTGCGTGTTCTTGAACCGGACCTGCACGATGGGAAAGTTGCTTTCGGCGCTCATGGAGGGGAAAAGATTGGTCCATTGGTAAGAGTGCATCTGCGCGCAGCAGCCCATTTGCCGGTAATGCGCTCTTCCATCGTCGTCGGCTTTGGGCGCTTTGGAAAGCCCTCGGCTGTTGAAAATGTTCTCGTTGGCCGTCATGCGGCAGAAGAGTTCCTCCTCGTCGAACTCTTCTGTTCCGGGAAGCGGCTTTTCTGCTTGGACGGCATGGAGGAAAGGCGTTGCTGACGGATGTGGTTCGGACGGCAGTTCGCCTTTTTCGGGAGAGGATTGCAAAGAGGCTGTGGTGGCGGCAGCATTTCCCTCGATGGAAGGGTGCTGCTGGTCGGGATTCCCGGTCGAAGGATGTTTTTCAGGTGATTCGGTATTCGCAGTCATGGGATTTTATCGTTGAAATCAGTCATGCCCGCCGGCGGTTGCCGGCATCTGTTTCTTCAGTTTCTGCCGGGCCGTATCCAGTATGCGGCAAAGTTCCATGCTCATGTCGGTCATTATCGAAGGAACATGCCCGTTGCGGCTTATGGCAAAAATGGCATCATTGAAAAGTTTGTAATATTGATGTATGTTCTGGTTGTCGACGTATTTTGAAAAGTTTTCCCAGAATGTCCTTTCGTTCCCGGACGGGTGAAGCCATCGGGTGCAATGGTTGGCGGTCAGCAGGCATGCCTGCAATTCCTCCAGGCAGTTCTGGAGGAAGAGCTTCAGGTTCTCCCTTCCTGCCGCGCTTGCTTTTTCGGAAAAAGCTATCAAAGCCGCCATGTCGACCTTGAAGCAGAGGCGCATCCATGTTGCAAAATCTTCGTGGAAGTTTTTCCGGGTTTCGCTGTTTGCGCACAAGGACAAGGCGGAAAGGAGGTTTCCCGCGCTTGCGGCGGCTATTTCCTTGGCCGCATGTTCTTCCATACCGGTCTTTTTCTCTAAATAGGCCGTTATTTCCTCGGTTGCAAGCCGGGGGATCTTGATCATTTGGGTCCGGCTGAGGATGGTCGGGAGAATTTGATCGGGGTTTTCAGAAACCAGCAAGAAAAGCGTTTGAGGTTCAGGCTCTTCCAGCGTTTTGAGCAAGGTCGAGGCAATGGAAGGGCTGAGCTTCTCTATCATCCAGACAACGAGGATGCGGTAACGGGCTTCCGAGGCTTTTAAGCTCAGGGCTTCCGTGATTTGGTGGCAGTCCCGTATGTTGATGATGGCTTGGCGGTTGCCGATGCCCATGGTCTCCACCCATTGGTTGAAACTGAATTCAGCATCCGTTGCCAGGCAAAGGCTTCTCCATTCTTCGATGTAATCCAAGCTGCGGGAATCTTTCTTGATCGACCCGCCATTGGCGTTGTTCGGATAGATGAAATGAAGATCGGGGTGGACCAGTTTCTCGAATTTGAGGCAGGAAGGGCATTGGCCGCAGGAATCCGAAGGAAGGCCGTTCAGGTCCGCCTCTCCGGCCGTGAGCTTGTGCGGGCAGTTGACATACTGGGCGTAGGCCAGAGCAAGCGCCAGTTTTTCGTTCCCCTCCGGCCCCCAAAGCAATTGCGCATGGGGAATCCGTCCGGCCGAAACCGCCTTGATCATGTTCCCGATCAGTTCCCGATGCCCTATGATGTCCCTGAATCTCATATAATAGCGGTGCCAAATTTGCAAAGATAGCGAAAGGCGAGCGCCGAGCAATCACAAGCAAGCTTGCTTGCGATTGCTCGGCCGAGCCGCCTCCTATCTTCGTGGAACAAAGATAGCGAAAGGCGAGCGCCGCGGCATCCAAGCTTGCTTGGGATGGTTCGGCCGAGCCGCCTCCTATCTTCGTGGAACAAAGATAGCGAAAGGCGAGAACCATGCGCCATCGACTTTGCCCGTTTGCCCGGTCGAGACATGTATTCCCGACTTTCGTCAAAGATAACCTAAAAACCGCCGTCTTGCAAGTTCCTTAGTGTTTTCGGCTTTTTTATTAGAACCAATAGCCGATATTTAGGAAAATATTGAACTTATGCACATTGGAAGTCTGGAAGCTCAGGCCGACAGGCCCGATGGGCGTATTGTAGGAAATGCCGAGATTTCCACCGTAGACCAAGCGGTCGAAATGCCGGATCATGTCCCTTATCTCGTATTCGGCCTTTCCTATGCCGCCCCGGAGACTCAGATAGAGATTCTTGATCAGCATGATTTGGGCCGTCAGGCGGAAATTGACCAATTCGTACCCGCTCGATTGCCCCAGCTGGACTCCGGGCAGGAACGAGTGGTACCATCCGGGTATTTGCGCGCAGCTTCCTTGGAAGAATTGGTACTGGATGGGAATCGTAGCCCCGTTCCTGAACAGGATAGCCCCC
The DNA here is from genome assembly GCA_949291555.1 of uncultured Bacteroidales bacterium. Taxonomy (GTDB): domain Bacteria; phylum Bacteroidota; class Bacteroidia; order Bacteroidales; family P3; genus Pullibacteroides. Next base: position 57,926 of record CASEWE010000011.1, on the reverse strand, counting down.
AAAGTGAAGCCGGGATACAAGTCCACCCGCTTGCCTAAGTTGATTGCGAAATCGGCCGTCCAGTATGCGCTCAGGAATGTCTTTGCCCCGTTCATCGAACCGCTTGCCAATTCCTGGCTGAGCCTTATGGGAAAGTTGACTTCAAGGGTCATTTTCGACCCTTTGGTAGGATAATGCCTTTTGTTGAAGCTGTTGTGTTTGAAGTAGGCAAAAGGGTAGATATATGAATTATTGAACACGTCTTTCCGGTCGATCGAGCTGGAAATGTATTCGTTATTTCCGGCATATTCGTAAGCGATTCCAGCCCCGAGCACATTGAGTTTCCAGTTCGATTGCCCGTAGAGCCTGACTTTGTAGCGGGAAGAGCGTATTTCCGAAGTACGCAGGCTCAAATCTTCGATATTGCGGTAAAGGTAGCTGCTGATCCGGTAGAACTCGAAACTTCCTCCGATGCTCGGCAACCATACGGAATACCGGTTTTTCCGAGCCTTCCAGTCGGGTCGCAGGGTGTAGTCGAGTTTGAAGCTCGACATTCTCGACAATTCCGCATCGGCCGTCAGGACGGAATTCTTGAAGCCCAAGTTCCGGAATTCGACCCCGGCCAGAAGGGCGGCCGACCGGTCGTTGTCATAACGGACCCCGAGGTTGAAGGAATTCGAAGGGGCTTCTTCCACCCGTATGATCAGGATAGCGGCATCCTCGTGTGCGGGATCTTCCATGAATTCGTACGCCACCAAGCGGAAAACGTTCGTGCCGTAAAGCCTGTCCACCCCGTCTGTTATATCGCTCAGCCGGGCCCATTTCCTTTCTTCGATCTGCATGAACTGGTTGATGTACCCCCGGTTGTATTTTTCGAGCCCTTCATAACGGATTTCCGAGATAAAAATCTGATCGGGCGGCAGATAAGGCTTTTTTTCTTTTTTGGGATCCGGCTCGTATTCCGAAAGGTCTTGAGCAAGCGCCTTCAGCTGGGCATAGATTTCGGGCGAGCGAGCCGCTTTCTCTCCGCGGGCCATCAAGGAATCTGTTTTGGAGAAACTGGTGGTCGTATAACCTTTCAAGTCGGGCTTGATGAAGATATTGCAACGTCTCCGGTTGTCCATCACCCGTGTTTTCGACCCCATGAAGATAACCTCCTCCAAGACGTCCATGAAACTGTTCATGTGCTTGGCGCCCGCATAAGAAAAGCCCACATCCACGCCGATGACGATATCGGCTCCCCGTTCAAACATGATATCGACCGGAAAGTTGTTCAGCACCCCGCCATCGACCAGGACCATCGTGTCGAGCTTTACCGGGGCGAAAACACCGGGTACGGCCATGCTGGCCCGCATGGCTACCGCCAAGTTCCCGCTGTCCAAATAGACCGCCTCGCCGTTGACGATGTTGGCTGCCACGCAGAAATAGGGCGTGTTGAACTCCTCGAAAGTCCTGAAATGGTAGGAACGTGAAGTGAGGGTGTAGAAAAGGTTGTTGATGTGCTGGCCTTTCAGGAAGCCGATAGGCGTGATCGAACTTTCCCCGTCGAACGAAAAGGGAAGGCTCAGCATGTAATCTTTCTTGTTTTCGTAAAAGACGTCGGTCCAGTCGGGTTTGTCGTTCAGGAGCAGGTTCCAGTCCGCCGCCCGGAGGATAGAGTCCAGTTCATGCGCCGAATAACCGTACGCGTACAGGCCGCCTATGATGGAACCCATGCTGGTTCCCCCGATGAAATCGATGGGAATACCCAGCTCTTCGATGACCTTCAAGACGCCGACATGGGCGATTCCCTTGGCTCCGCCTCCGCTCAGGACTAATCCGACCCGCGGGCGAATGCCCTTGTAGAGCAGATCTTCTTCGATCGGGACCGAGTCCTTCTGCCATAGCGTGAAGAGTTCTTCCTCCTTTTCTTGCCCGGCAAGGCGGTTCGTCCCGAGGAACAAGCCTGCGGCAACGAGTAGGCAAAAGAGAAGGAATTTCTTTTTCATGTTTTTTCGTGCAGCTGCAACAAAAATTCCAAGGCAGAAAGGGAACCGGGATCGTTTTCCCGTTTTTGTTCAGAGGCCTCTCTTGCTGAGGCAAGGAGCGGAATTTCCTTATGGTTTCCAGAAAGGAGAGAAAAAACGGCGGGAAACTTCATTTTGCCCTTTGCCATTGGGAATGCGGCAGAAGGGCAGGGACGAAGTTTCCCGCCGGGAATCAAGGATTTTATTTCTTGAGGAACTTGAAATCCTTGCCGAGATAGCGTGCCATTTCGCCCAAGTCTTCCTCGATGCGGAGCAATTGGTTGTATTTGGCAATCCGTTCCGAACGGCAAGCCGATCCGGTCTTGATCAAGCCCGTGTTGAGCGCCACGGCCAAGTCGGCAATCGTCGTGTCTTCGGTTTCGCCCGAACGGTGGCTCATGACAGCCGTATAGGAGTTTCTGTACGCCAGGTTCACCGCATTGATCGTTTCGGTCAAAGAGCCGATTTGGTTCACTTTTACAAGGATGGAGTTGGCTACTTTTCGCTCGATGCCCATCTGGAGGCGTTCGGAGTTGGTTACAAACAGGTCGTCGCCGACTAACTGGCAGTGGGTGCCGATCCGGTCGGTGAGAAGCTTCCAGCCTTCCCAGTCGTCTTCGGCCATGCCGTCCTCGATCGAGATGATGGGATAGCGTTTTGTCCAGTCGGCCCAGAAATCGGCCATTTGGGCGGAAGAAAGTTTTTCTCCGGTCGATTTGGACAAGTGGTAGACTTTTTCTTCGGGCAAGTAGAATTCGGACGAAGCCGGGTCGAGGGCGATGAAAATATCCACTCCAGGCTTGTAGCCGGCTTGCTCAATGGCTTGCAGGATTACTTCAAGCGCTTCTTCGTTCGATTTGAGGTTGGGCGCGAACCCGCCTTCATCGCCTACTCCGGTCGAAAGACCTTTCTTTTTCAGCACATTCTTCAAGGAATGGAACGTTTCTGCTCCCCAACGGAGCGCTTCGCTGAAGCAGGAGGCTCCTACCGGCATGATCATGAATTCCTGGAAATCCACATTGCTGTCGGCGTGAGAGCCGCCATTGAGGATGTTCATCATCGGGATCGGAAGCGTGTTGGCGTTCACGCCGCCTATGTAGCGGTAGAGTTCCTGGTTGCTTTCCTGGGCTGCAGCCTTGGCGCAAGCCAAGGAAACCCCCAGGATGGCATTGGCGCCTAATTTGCCCTTGTTGGGAGTTCCGTCCAAGGCTATCATTTTGGCGTCCAAGGCGTTTTGTTCTTCTACCAGCATGCCTTGCAACTCATCGGCAATAACTTTGTTGACATTCTGAACGGCCTGCAAGACCCCTTTGCCGCCAAAGTTTTTGGGATCTCCGTCCCGCAATTCAACCGCTTCATGCACGCCGGTCGAAGCCCCGGAAGGGACTGCGGCCCGGCCGATGAATCCGGCTGTTGTCACGACATCGACTTCTACCGTCGGGTTCCCTCTTGAATCGAGGATCTGACGGGCATGAATGCTTGCAATCTGACTCATATTTTTACGTATTGGATTTCTTTGTATTAAATCAGGTGCGGATCGTGCACAAGGTTTATGAACGGACTTGTCTGGAGAAGCAGTTCCCCAGGATGACCCCTTGCGCAAAAGTACGAAAAAAGGGACAAAGAACGCATCTTCATCCCTTTTTTGACTTAGGCGGCAACCCGGGCCGCAATACGGCCGATCACTTATTCCGCCTTGGTTTCCCCTTCGTTTTTCACTTGTTCGCCGGCTTCTTCGGCAGGGGAGGTCTCTGCTGCTTGTTCCGCTTGGCTGTCTTGCGTCTTGGGTTGTTCGGCTGCGGCTTTCTTTTTGCCGCTCCGACGGGTCCCCTTGGCCTTGCTGGCTTCTTTCGACTGGCCGCCGGGATTCAAGCTGTAGTCGACCAATTCGATAATAGCCATTTCGGCATTGTCGCCGAGCCGGTAGCCGGTCTTGAGGATGCGGGTGTAACCGCCCGGACGCTGGGCTATCTTTTGCGAAATTTCGCGGAAAAGTTCCGTTACGGCTTCTTTGTTATGCAGGTAGCTGAAAACTACGCGCCGGGAATGGGTAGTGTCGTCCTTCGATTTTGTAAGAAGGGGTTCCACATACATTCTCAACGCCTTTGCCTTGGCCAAAGTCGTGCTGATTTTCTTGTGCATGATGAGCGATACCGCCATGTTGGCCAACATCTGGCGTCTGTGCGCGTGCGTTCTGCTGAGTTTATTGAATTTCTTTCCGTGTCTCATGGTTTGGATCCCCTATTATTCTTCGTCTTTTTCTATTTTGTTCAATTTGTACTTAGCCACATTCATCCCGAATTCCAGATCCTTCGATTTTACCAGGTTCTCCAGTTCAGTCAAGGATTTTTTGCCGAAATTGCGGAACTTGAGCAGATCTGCCTTGTTGAAGGAAACCAGTTCGCCCAAGGTTTCCACCTCGGCGGCTTTCAAGCAGTTGAGAGCCCGTACCGACAATTCCATATCCGCCAGTTTGGTGTTGAGCAATTGGCGCATGTGCAAATCGTCCTCGTCGAAGTCCCCGGTAACGGTCGTTTCGGTTTCTTCCAATGAGATTTTTTCATCGGAAAAAAGCATGAAGTGCATGATAAGGATCTTTGCCGCTTCTTTCAACGCGTCCTTCGGGGAAATGGAGCCATCGGTCAGGATTGTCAGGATCAGTTTTTCGTAATCCGTCTTCTGCTCCACACGGAAGTTTTCAGTCTCGTAATGCACGTTTTTGATGGGCGTGTGGATGGAATCGATCGCGATGGTTCCGATCGGGTCGTTCGGGTTCTTGTTTTCTTCAGCAGGAATCCATCCGCGGCCTTTGTCGATCGAGATGTCCATCGAAAGCTTCACCGAAGGTTCCATGTGGCAAATCTCGAATTCCGGATTGAGAACCTGAAACCCGTTCAAGGCGTTGTTCAGATCCCCGGCTTTGAAAACCTCCTGGTTGGAGATGACCAAATGGATTTTTTCGTGATCCGTGTTCTTGATTTGCTGTTTGAAACGGATTTGTTTCAGGTTCAGCACAATATTGGTTACATCCTCGATGACGCCTTTTATCGAAGCGAATTCATGGTCGACACCTTCAATGCGGATGGAAGTGATGGCAAATCCCTCAAGCGAAGAAATCAATATGCGGCGCAAGGCATTGCCGATCGTAACCGCATAGCCCGGTTCCAGCGGACGCAATTCGAAGACCCCCTTCTTGTCGTCCAGGCTGATCATGTTTACCTTGTCCGGTTTCTGAAAAGCTAAAATTGCCATTATTGCTTGTTTTAAATGGTTATACAACGGGCAGTAGTGCGAAACTCCGCAAACCCGGGAGTACCGGCGGAATCAACGATTACTTGGAGTACAATTCCACAATCAGTTGCTCCTTGATGTTTTCAGGAATGTTTTCGCGCTCGGGATAGTTCAAGAACTTGCCGCACATGTTCTTGCTGTCCCATTCCAGCCAATTGTATTGGTTCGAGCGGCCTTCCAGCGAGGAGACGATCGTTTCGAGCGATTTGGCCTTTTCGCGGACTTCCACGATGTCGCCCGGCCGCAATTGGAACGAAGGGATATTCACGACTTGGCCGTTGACTTCGATGTGGCGGTGGCTTACCAACTGGCGCGCAGCACTGCGGGTAGGGGCGATGCCAAGCCGGAAAACGACATTGTCCAAACGGGATTCAAGCAACTTCAAAAGGTTTTCACCCGTGATGCCGTCCTTGCGGGATGCTTGCGAGAAGATTTTCCGGAACTGGCGTTCCAGGATTCCATAGGTATATTTGGCTTTCTGCTTTTCCTGCAATTGGATGCCATATTCGGAAAGCTTGGCGCGGCGCCGGTTGGGCCCGTGCTGGCCAGGAGCGTAATTCTTTTTTTCCAGCGCCTTGTCGGCTCCGAAGATGGGTTCTTGGAACTTCCTTGCGATTTTGGATTTGGGACCAGTATATCTTGCCATTTTCTGCTATGCTTTTTGTGTACGTAAAACTCAGATTAAACTCTTCTTCTTTTGGGAGGACGGCAACCATTGTGGGGCAGCGGGGTCACATCCACGATTTCCGTTACCTCTATGCCGGAACCATGAATCGTGCGGATAGCGGATTCACGACCGGCTCCCGGTCCTTTTACGTAAACTTTTACTTTGCGCAATCCCAAATCGTAGGCCACCTTGGCACAATCGGTAGCAGCCATCTGGGCAGCATAAGGGGTATTCTTCTTGGAACCCTTGAAGCCCATTTTCCCGGCCGAAGCCCAGGAAATGACCTGGCCTGCGTTGTTGGTGAGCGAGATGATCACATTGTTGAATGAAGCAAAGATGAAAGCCTTGCCTTGCGGTTCCACCCTGACAATTTTCTTCTTTGCATTCTTGGCGGACCTGCCGCCAGCGTTAGCAACTTTTGCCATGTTATGTATGAATGAATATTTGGATTAGCAAAAAATAAATTCAGGAAGCCCGGGAATTAGCCCTTCGGAGCTTTCTTCTTGTTGGCAACCGTTTTCTTACGTCCTTTCCGGGTGCGGGCGTTGTTTTTGGTGCTTTGTCCCCTCAACGGGAGGCCGAGACGGTGGCGGATGCCCCTGTAGCATCCAATGTCCATAAGACGCTTGATGTTGGTCTGGACTTCGGAACGGAGCGCGCCTTCTACTTTGAGGTTGTCCCCGATGTAGGTACGGATCTTGGCCAGCTCGTCATCGTTCCATTCTTCCACTTTCTTGTCGAGGGAAATGCCGGAAGAAGTCAGGATCTTGCGAGCCGTGCTTCTGCCAATGCCATAAATATAGGTCAAACCGATTTCCCCTCTTTTGTTCTTCGGTAAATCAATACCTGCAATACGTGCCATGTATTATCTTCGTTTTTGATTCTCAAATTTCTTCGTGCACTAATCAACCCTGCCTCATTTTGTATTTAGGGTTCTTCTTGTTGATTACGTAAACCACGCCTTTGCGCTTGACAATCTTGCACTCGGGCGATCTTTTCTTGGCTGATGGTCTTACTTTCATCGGTCTTCTTATTAAAAAATTTTCGCAAAAATACTATTTATATCGGAATACGATGCGTGCCTTGCTCAAGTCGTAGGGAGACATTTCCAGTTGGACCCTGTCGCCGGGCAGGATCTTGATGTAGTGCAAGCGCATCTTGCCGGAGATATGGGCAATGACGGTGTGTCCGTTTTCCAGTTCGACCCTGAACATGGCGTTCCCCAGCGACTCGATAACGGTACCGTCTTGTTGTATGGATTGTTGTTTCGCCATATCTTACTTGTTCTTGATTACTTGTTCGACCTTGTCGAAGCTGGAAAGGATTTCCGCTTCGGAAGCCGTGATGGCCACACTATGTTCGAAGTGGGCCGCCGGTTTCCCGTCGAGCGTGTATACCTCCCAGTCGTTACGGGCAATGCCGATGTTTCTTTTACCTAAGGTGATCATGGGTTCGATGGCAATGACCATGCCTTCCTTGAGCAAGGTGCCGCTGCCCATGTTGCCGTAATTGAGCACGTCCGGTTTCTCGTGCATGCGGCTTCCTACGCCGTGCCCGCATAATTCCCGGACAACTCCGTATCCCCGGGCCTCCACATAGGACTGCACGGCATGGCCGATATCGCCTGTCCTCATTCCGGCTTTTGCTTGCGCAATACCCTTGTACAAGGATGCTTTCGTTGCTTCAAGCAGGTTACGTACCGGTTCTTCCACATTCCCTACCATGAACGTGTAGGCCGAATCGCCGAAGTACCCGTCTTTTTCAACTACGCAATCGACCGAAACGATATCCCCTTCCTTAAGCTCGCGCTCCGAAGGGAAACCGTGTACGACCACTTCGTTGACCGAGATGCAAAGGGTAAAAGGAAAGCCTTCATACCCTTTGCATGCCGGTATTGCCCCATTGGCGCGGATGAACGTTTCTGCTCGCCTGTCAAGCTCGATGGTCCGTACTCCGGGGGCAATCATTTTGGCGACCTCGGCCAACGTGTCGCCTACAAGGCGCGCGCTGACCTTGATTTTGCCGATTTCCTCCGGTGTATAGATTCTCGGTTTCATTTTCCTGAACAGGTTAAGCGACACCGTAAGCTCCTCCCGAACGGCCTTTGATACGTCCGGACTTGGTAAGCCCGTCGTAATGGCGCATCAGCAAGTGACTTTCAATCTGTTGCAAGGTGTCGAGGATTACTCCGACCATAATCAGCAAGGATGTTCCGCCGTAAAATTGCGCAAATTGCGCGCTTACGCCGAACATGCCTACGATAGCCGGCAGAATGGCTACAAAGGCCAAGAAAATAGAGCCGGGAAGGGTTATCCGCGAAATCACGTCGTCAATGAACTCCATGGTCTTTTTCCCGGGTTTCACGCCAGGGATGAAACCGTTGTTGCGTTTGAGGTCGTCGGCTATCTGTTGCGAATTCATCGTGATGGCCGTGTAAAAATAGGTGAACGCGATGATCAGCAAAGCAAATACCAGATTGTACCAGAAGCTATTGAAGTCCATGAACGCTCTCCAGAAACCCGAATTGACGGATTCGGGAGAAGCAAAGCCGGCAATGGTTACCGGGATAAACATGATGGCCTGCGCGAAAATGATCGGCATGACCCCGGCCGCATTGACTTTCATGGGCAAGTACTGGCGTACGCCGCCGTATTGTTTGTTGCCCACGATCCGTTTGGCGTATTGGACCGGGATTCTCCGTGTACCCTGTACCAGGAGGATGCAAAGGAAGATCACCACGATCAGCACGACCAGTTCGATCATGAACACGACCAGACCGCCGCCTTGCTGCTCGAGCCTTGACACGAATTCCCCGAAGAGGGCGAACGGCAGGCGGGCGATGATGCCGATCATGATGATCAGCGAAATACCGTTGCCAATGCCCTTGTCGGTGATTTTTTCCCCTAACCACATGACAAACAAAGTCCCCGCGGTGAGGATCACGCAAGAGGAAACCCAGAAGAAAGCTCCCGGGTGCGAACCGTCGAACGGAATGAAAGCCGTTGCTGGCGTTTGGTTGACTACGTTCGTCAAGTAGGCCGGTGCTTGCAATGCCGTAACAGCAATCGTCAGCCAGCGAGTGATCTGGTTCATTTTCTTGCGCCCGCTTTCCCCTTCTTTCTGCAATTTCTGGAAATAGGGGATTGCCATTCCGAAAAGCTGTACGATGATGGATGCAGAAATGTACGGCATGATCCCCAATGCGAAGATGGACGCATTGGAGAACGCGCCTCCGGAGAACATGTTCAACAAGCCCAGAAGGCCATCGCTTGTCTGCTGCTGGAGCGCCTCCAATTGGGAGGGATCCACGCCCGGCAATACGATAAAAGAACCTACCCGGTATATCAAAATGATACCCAAGGTATAGAAGATTCTCTTCCGGAGTTCTTCTATCTTGTAAATGTTCTTTAGGGTTTCTATGAATCTTTTCATCAATTATCGGACTATAGAGTGTTTACCACGGGTTGGTTAGGCTTGTTCTTTTTTGAGTTCGGAAACGAGCTTGACCGAACCGCCTTTGGCTTCGATAGCTTCCTTGGCTTTGGCCGAAAAAGCATGCGCCACGACCGAAATGCAGGCATTGAGTTCGCCTTTGGCCAGGATTTTGACCAATTCCTTCTTGGATACCACGCCGCAGTCGACCAGGACCTCGGGCGTGATTTCCGTCAAGCCTTTTTCGGTTGCGAGTCTTTCAAGGGTGAACAAGTTTACTGCAACGTACTCAATGCGGTTGATGTTTTTGAACCCGGACTTGGGAACGCGCCGGTACAAGGGCATCTGCCCGCCTTCGAAACCTATCTTCCGACTGTAACCCGAACGGGACTTGGCACCTTTATGGCCTCTTCCGGCGGTTTTTCCGTTGCCGGAACCATAACCGCGGCCCCGTCGATAATTGTTCTTGACCGAACCTTTGGCAGGTGCTAAAGTTGATAAGTCCATATCTTGTTTTTTTTTCTCTCGTTAATAATAAATTCCTAAACCACGATTAGATTTCTTCCACTTTGACCAAGTGGCTTATTTTGGCAATCATGCCCGCAGCCTGGGGAGTCACAGTGACTTCGACGGATTTTCCTATCCGGCCCAATTTCAAGGATGCGAGTGTCCTTTTTTGCCGCAAAGGACGATCGATGGCGCTTTTGATCTGTGTCAGTCTTACCTTCTTTTCCATGTTGAAAATCTCCTTTACTCTGAGGCTTAGCCGTTAAATACTTTGTCGAGTTCGATACCCCTCAGCTGGGCCACCGTGTACGGATCCCTCATCTGGGAAAGCGCTTTGATGGTGGCTTTTACTACGGAGTGGGGATTGGACGAGCCTTTCGATTTTGCCAAAACGTCTTTTACGCCTACGCTTTCCAGCACGGCACGCATGGCGCCCCCCGCAATAACACCCGTACCAGGGGCGGCAGGTTTCAGAAACACGTTGGCTCCGCTGTATTTGCCGTATTGTTCGTGGGGGATGGTGCCTTTCAGTACCGGTACCTTGATAAGGTTCTTCTTGGCATCATCCAAACCTTTCTGGATGGCGGCTTGGACTTCTTTGGCCTTGCCGAGACCATAACCGACAACACCGTTCCCGTTACCGACAACCACGATGGCGGAAAAACTGAACGTCCGGCCGCCTTTGGTTACCTTGGTCACGCGTTGGATGCTTACCAACTTGTCTTGAAATTCGATATCGCTCGATTTCACTCTCTTTACGTTTGCGTCTGTCATAATCGTATTTCCTTAGAATTTAAGACCACCCTCCCTGGCTCCATCAGCCAAAGCCTTGACACGTCCGTGATACAAATAGCCGTTCCGGTCGAATACCACACGTTCGATACCGGCAGCCTTGGCTCTTTCAGCCAGGATTTTCCCTACTTGGGCCGATTTTTCCGTTTTGGTCCCCTGAACGGTGAAGCTTTTTTCCTTGGAAGAGGCGAAAACCAGCGTCTTGCCTTCCTTGTCGTTGATAATTTGTGCGTATATATCCCGGTTGCTTCTGAAAATGCTCAAGCGAGGCATCTCGGCGGTACCGGACACTTTCTTGCGGATGCGCATCTTGATGCGCTCCCTTCTATCGTTTTTTGTAAAAGCCATCTTGCAATAATATTTAATAGTATGCTACTTCTTGGCACTGGCAGCCGATTTGCCGGCTTTCCTGCGCAAAACTTCACCTTCGAACTTGATACCTTTCCCTTTGTAAGGTTCAGGCTTGCGGTAGGAGCGGATTTTGGCGCATACCATCCCTAAGAGCTCTTTGTCGAACGATTCCAACGTGAGGGTAGGGTTTTTCCCTTTTTCTGCTGTTGCAGTGGCCTTGATTTCCTTAGGCAGTTCGATGAAGAGGTTGTGGGAGTAGCCCAGCGAGAGATCAACGATCTGCCCGTTGACCGTTGCCTTGTATCCCACACCCACGATTTCCATCGTTTTTTTGAATCCTTCCGAAACCCCCACTACCATATTGTTGATCAAAGCCCGGTACAGGCCGTGCAAGGCACGGTGACGTTTTTGATCAGTAGGCCTTTTCACCAGGACATGGTTGGTTTCCGTGTCTACATGCACCGTTATGTCGGGATTTACCATCCGGCTGATTTCGCCTTTGGGCCCTTTGACGGTCACCAGGTTGTTGCTAGCAACCGTTACCGTCACTCCCTTAGGAAGGTTTATAGGTGCTTTACCAATTCTTGACATTGTTTTACTGTTGTTTAGCTGATGAAACAAATAACTTCGCCGCCAATGTTCTCTTTCCGGGCTTCTTTGTCGGTCATCAAGCCTTTGGAGGTCGAGATAATGGCGATACCTAAGCCGTTCATGACACGGGGAAGATTGTCCGCTCCCGCGTATTTGCGCAAACCTGGCGTACTGACACGGTCGATGCGATGGATGGCAGGAGCTTTGGTGGCAGGGTGGTATTTCAACGCGATTTTGAGCGTGGGCTTCACACCTTCTTCCAACTTGTAGTTCACGATGTAGCCTTTTTCGAACAAAATGCGTGCAATGCCGACCCGCATTTTCGAAGAATGAACCTCTATCATTCTCTTCCTTGCCATGTTGGCGTTTCTGATAATGGTCAGGAAGTCCGCAATAGAATCTGATATCATTGTTTGTTTTCTTTTTTAGGTTAGGAAACTACCAGCTGGCTTTCTTTACGCCGGGAATCAGTCCCTTGAGCGCCATTTCTCGGAAATCGATACGGGAAATGCCGAAAACGCGCATGTATCCTTTAGGCCTTCCTGTGAGTTTGCAGCGATTATGCAAACGGACAGGGGAAGCGTTTTTAGGAAGTCTCTGGAGGGCGTCGTAATCCCCGGCTTTCTTGAGCTCGGCACGCTTTTGGGCATATTTAGCAACCATGCGTTCTCTTTTAAGCTCCCGGGCTTTCATTGATTCTTTTGCCATAGCGCACTACTTGTTGTTTTGTTTTTGAAAAGGAATGCCGAATTCTTTCAAGAGAGCATAGGCTTCCTTGTCGCTGGTAGCGGTCGTCACGAAAGTGATGTCCATACCGCTGATTTTATTGATTTTATCGATATTGATTTCGGGGAAAATAATTTGTTCGGTGATACCGAAAGAGAAATTGCCCCGTCCATCGAGCCCTTTGTCGCTGATGCCGTGGAAGTCCCGGATACGAGGGATTGCAACCGTGATCAGGCGATCCAGGAATTCATACATGCGTTCGCCCCGCAAGGTGACACGAACACCGATAGGCATGCCTTTGCGGACTTTGAAGTTGGAGATATCTTTCTTCGATTTCGTGGGAACGGCTTTTTGCCCGGTAATGGCAGTCATTTCCTCGATCCCGGAATCAATAAGTTTCTTATCGGCGACCGCGGCTCCGATACCTTGGTTCACGCAAATCTTTACCAAGCGGGGAACCTGCATCACGCTCGTGTACCCGAACTCTTTCTGAAGGTTGGGTATGATGGTATTCCTGTATTTCTCTTTTAATCTCGGTGAATAACTCATTACTTAATTACCTCCCCTGACTTTTTAGAATAGCGAACTGATTTGTTGGTTTTTTCATCCAGTCTCCGGCCTATGCGGGTCGCGTTGCCCTTGCTGTCCACCACCATCAGGTTGGAGATATGGATTCCGGCTTCCTGCCGGATGATGCCACCTTGAGGATTCTTGGAACTGGGCTTGGTATGCTTGGCCACCATGTTGAGCCCTTCCACTTTGGCGCGCTGCTTCTTTACGTCCACGTGGAGAATCTTGCCTTGCCGGCCTTTGTCATCACCCGCTAACACCTTGACAGTGTCTCCTTTTTTGATGTGTAATTTCATGGCTGTATTTACTCGGTTAAAGCACTTCAGGTGCCAGTGAAACAATCTTCATGAATTGCTTTTCGCGCAACTCGCGGGCAACAGGGCCGAAGATACGGGTCCCGCGCATTTCGTCGGCGGCATTAAGCAACACAACGGCATTGTCATCGAAGCGGATGTAAGACCCATCGGGACGACGGACTTCTTTCTTGGTCCTTACGACAACAGCCTTCGATACGGTTCCTTTCTTAACATTGCCCGAAGGAAGCGCGTCTTTGATGGCAACCACGATTTTGTCTCCCACACTTGCGTATCTTCTTTTGGTACCTCCAAGAACGCGAATGTATCGGCAACACTAAGTCTAGTTTCTTGCTGTATCATAATTATTTAGCTCTTTCAATGATTTCAACTAATCTCCAACGTTTGTCTTTGCTCAGAGGACGGGTTTCCATGATGCGTACGGTATCACCCACATGGCATTCATTGTTTTCGTCATGTGCCTTGAATTTGGTCGATTTGGTGATGAATTTCCCGTAAATAGGATGTTTCGTCTTGCCTTCGACCCTGACGGTGATGGTCTTCTGCATCTTGTCGCTGACCACAACGCCAATTCGCTCTTTTCTAAGATTCCTTTTCATGTTTCCTCTCCTTTTTGGCATTAGTTAGCAGCCAATTCCCTGCGGCGCAATTCCGTCAGGATACGGGCGATATTCTTTTTGTGGCTCTTGATAAGGTTCGGGTTTTCCACAGGAGAAATCGCGTGGTTGAATTTCATCTTGTGCAAAGCAGCCCTTTCCGTATCCAAGCGGTCTTTCAATTCCGCGGTCGATAATTCTTTTACTACGAATTCTGATTTCATGGCGTGTTTTCCCTTGTTATTCGGCTACGTAATCTCTTCTTACAATGAACTTGACGGCAATGGGCAATTTTTGGGAAGCCAAGCGGAGGGCTTCCTTGGCCACATCCAAGGGAACACCATCGGCTTCGAAAAGAATTCGACCCGGGCTTACGCGAGCCACAAAGTATTCAGGAGCTCCTTTCCCTTTACCCATACGCACTTCATTAGGCTTTTTGGTAATGGGTTTATCCGGGAAAACACGAATCCAGATCTGGCCTTCACGTTTCATGTAACGAGTCACGGCTTGACGGGCGGCTTCAAGTTGCCGGGCCGTGATGAAAGCGCTTTCCATAGCCTTGATGCCAAAAGAACCGAAAGCAATTTCGGCCCCTCTCTTGGTATTCCCCTTGATCCGGCCTTTTTGTTGCTTTCTGTATTTGGTTTTCTTAGGTTGTAACATTGCTTTATAATGTTAAAATGTTCGCAAAAAATTAGTTGGCTTTTTTCCGCCTGCCGCCCATTCCGGAACGGGGAGGCATAGGACGCGAATTTTCCTTCGAGGCCGGTACAGCCGCGAAACTGGCGGACAGGTCTCGTTTCCCGTAGATGATGCCGCGGCAGATCCAGACTTTGATGCCCAGGCGCCCGTAGGTGGTATGGGCTTCGCTGAGTGCGTAATCGATATCGGCCCTGAATGTATGCAAGGGGGTACGGCCTTCTTTGAAGTGTTCTGTACGCGCCATTTCCGCACCACCTAAACGGCCGGAAATCTGTATTTTGATACCTTCGGCCCCCATGCGCATGGCTGATGCGATAGCGGTTTTGATGGCTTTGCGGTAGGATACGCGGCCTTCAAGCTGGCGGGCAATGGAAGCCGACACGATAACGGCATCCAATTCGGGACGTTTGATTTCGGAAATGCTGATTTGGATTTCCTTGCCCGTGAGTTTCTTCAATTCTTCCTTCAGTTTGTCGACCTGCTGGCCGGCTTTCCCGATGATCAATCCCGGACGTGCCGTGAAAATAGTAATGGTAACCATTTTCAACGTGCGTTCGATCAGGATTTTGGAAACACTGCAGTTTGCTAAACGGGCATTCAGGTATTTGCGGATTTTATCGTCTTCAACCAATTTGGCTTCGAAGTTGCGCCCGCCATACCAGCTGGAATCCCAGCCGCGGATGATTCCCAAACGATTACCTATAGGGTTTGTCTTTTGTCCCATTGTTACTTGTTTTCAGATTCTGACTTTTCAACATTCTCTTGCACCTGCGCTTTTGCCCGGTTCGACCGTTTCTTGTTTTCAGTGGACGAAGCATCGCGGGTCCCCAAGATAAGCGTGATGTGGTTGGAACGCTTGCGGATCCTGTATCCGCGGCCTTGGGGGGCGGGGCGAAGCCTTTTCAACTGAGCGCCACCGTCCACGAAAATCTCCTTCACGTACAAGCGGGCGTCTTCCATGCGGACCCCTTCGTTTTTGTTTTGCCAGTTGGCAATTGCCGAACGGAGCAATTTGTGCATTTTCGGAGCCGCTTCCCGATGCCCGTATTGAAGGATGGCCAAAGCTTTCCCTACATCCAAACCGCGGATCAGATCGGCGGTATACCGAGTTTTGCGCGGGGAAGTCGGGTTGTTTCTCAACTTGGCCACGTAGAGCGTCTTCTTCTGCTCTTTCAACTTTTCAGCACGAATACGTTTTCTCGATCCCATTGCTCTATGCTATTTTTCTGACGGTGATTACTTTTTTCCTTTGTCTCTGTTGCCTGCGTGCCCGCGGAAAGTCCGGGTCGGGGCGAATTCCCCCAACTTGTGGCCAACCATGTTTTCTGTAATGAATACCGGCACGAACTTGTTCCCGTTGTGGACCGCGATGGTCTGGCCTACGAAATCGGGAGAGATCATGGAAGCCCTCGACCACGTCTTGATGGTGACTTTCTTTTTGCTTTCGGCAGCGGCAAGGACTTTCTTCTCCAGTTTGTAGTGGATATATGGACCCTTTTTGATTGAACGGCTCATGTTTCTGCTGTTTTAAGATTACTTCTTCCTTCTTTCGATGATGTATTGATTGGAAGGATTCTTCCGGCGACGGGTCTTGTATCCCTTTGCAGGCAGACCCTTCCTGGAACGAGGATGACCTCCGGAAGCACGGCCTTCGCCACCGCCCATCGGGTGGTCTACCGGGTTCATGACAACGCCACGGTTGCGCGGCCGACGGCCTAACCAGCGGCTGCGGCCAGCCTTTCCTGACGATTCCAGGTTGTGTTCCGCATTGGAAGTAACCCCGATGGTCGCTTTGCAAGCCTGAAGGATCTTGCGGGTTTCCCCGGAAGGCAATTTGATGATCGCGTATTTGTCGTCACGCGAAAGCAATTGGGCGTAAGTCCCTGCACTGCGCACGATTTTTCCTCCTTGGCCAGGACGAAGCTCGATGTTGTGGATCAAAGTACCTAAAGGGATTTCGCTCAGGAAAAGGGCATTGCCCAGATCGGGCGCTACATTTTTCCCCGAAATCACTTTCTGGCCGACTTGCAGTCCGCTGGGAGCCAGAATGTACCGTTTTTCCCCATCGGCATAGGCCAGAAGGGCGATACGAGCCGAACGGTTGGGATCGTATTCGATGGTCTTTACGATTGCAGGTACCTGGTCTTTTTCGCGCTTGAAATCGATGATGCGGTACCTTCTCTTATGCCCGCCTCCGATATAGCGCATGGTCCTGCGGCCTTTATTGTTGCGTCCGCCTGTCTTGTGGATGGTGATCAGCAAAGACTTTTCAGGCTTGCTGGTGGTGATGTCGTCGAACGCGCTGATGATTTTAAAACGTTGACCCGCAGTGGTGGGTTTGAATTTCTTTAAAGCCATTGTTCTTAAATGTTACTGTAAAAATCAATCGTGTCGCCTTTTGCCAAGGTCACCAGGGCTTTTTTGACGGCGCTTGTCCTACCCTCGATGAGACCGGCTTTCGTATAACGGGATTTCCGTTTTCCGGGCTGGTTTATGGTGTTGACACGAAGAACCTTCACGCCGTACATTTTTTCTACCGCTTTTTTGATTTCAATCTTGTTCGCCGTTTTCTCAACGATGAAGCCCACGCGGTTGAATTTTTCCGTCATCCGGGTCATCTTTTCGGTGACGATAGGTTTGATTATCACGTTCATTTCTCTTCTTTTAAGCGGTTTTTCGCTACTCTTGGCCCGTATACATAGCTTCCAATTTCTTGGCAGAGCTTTCCACGAACAAGAGGTTTTTCGCGTTCAAGATTTCGTAAGTATTTAAGTTTTCGACACTTACGACCCTAATCTTTGGCAGATTTCGGGAGGACAAAAATACAAATTTATTTGATTCCGCAAGCACGATAAGTGATTTTTTTTCAGCAAGATTCAAGTTCCGGAGTATTTCCAGCATTTTCTTGGTCTTGGGTGCTTCGAACGAAAAATCCTCAACTACCGTGACATTGTTTTCTTTGAATTTGTAAGCCAAGGCCGACAACCGAGCCAGGCGCTTGAGCTTCTTGTTCAATTTGAAGCTGTAGTCGCGCGGACGAGGACCGAATACACGGGCTCCTCCATGCAAAAGGGGAGAGTTGATATCCCCGCGGCGGGCTCCGCCGCCACCTTTCTGTTTGCCGAGTTTCCGGGTACTCCCGCTCAGTTCGGACCTTTCTTTCGTTTTGTGGGTCCCTTGGCGGCGGTTAGCCATGTATTGCTTCACGTCCAAGTAAATGGCGTGGTCGTTCGGTTCGGTGTTGACGATGACATCGGCAACATGTACCGTCTTTCCGGTTTCCTGGCCGGCTGTATTGTAAACTGTTAACTCCATCTCTCTAATTTTAAAAATGAACCTTTGGGACCGGGAACGGAACCTTTTACTAAAATCAAATTTTTCTCAGGAACGATCTTGACGATTTCCAAGTTGATGCTTTTCCTTCTTGCATTGCCGGTTTGCCCTGCCATGCGGAGGCCTTTGAACAAACGGGAAGGATAGGAGGATGCACCTACGGAACCGGGGGCTCTGAGGCGGTTGTGCTGACCGTGAGTCGTTTGACCAACACCGCCGAAGCCGTGCCTTTTCACTACCCCTTGGAAACCATGGCCTTTCGTGGTGCCAGCCACATCGATGAATTCGCCTTCCGTGAAGACTTCCACCGTAAGGATTTCGCCGAAGGATTTGCGGGATCCCTCCTCGAAACGGGAGAATTCCATGCTAACCAGCTTCGGGGTCGTGTTGGCTTTTGAAAAATGCCCCATCAAGGCTTTGGAGGTATGTTTTTCCTTACGTTCGCCAAAGGACAGCTGAATGGCATCGTAGCCATCCTTCTCTTTTGTTTTTACTTGCGTTACCACACAAGGACCAGCCTCGATCACTGTGCACGGCACGTTGCGGCCGGAGGCATCCCAGATGCTAGTCATTCCGATTTTTCTTCCAATTAATCCGGACATTACTTTGCTTGTTAATGGTTGTTAAAAAAAATGCAAGCGCCTTTTGCTTGCCGGCTCAGGGCTTTGCGTCAGACTTTGATCTCTACTTCGACGCCGCTGGGCAATTCCAGTTTCATCAGGGCATCGATGGTTTTCGAACTGCTGCTGTAAATATCCAGCAGACGCTTGTAAGAGGACAGTTCGAACTGTTCGCGCGACTTCTTGTTGACGAAGGTCGAACGGTTGACGGTGAAGATTTTCTTGTCGGTGGGCAGGGGGATGGGCCCGGTCACCATGGCTCCGGTCATCTTTACCGTCTTTACGATTTTCTCGGCGGATTTGTCCACCAAGTTGTAATCGTAGGACTTCAATTTGATTCTGATTCTTTGTTGACTCACGGTTTTATTGTTTTTACAGGCAACGGCCCCGGGCCGGTTCGGTTCGGGGCGTTGCGACGTTTGATTTACTTGTTGGCTTGTTTTACGACTTCAGCCGTGATGTTCGCAGGCGCTTCGGCATGGTGCGAGTATTCCATGGTGGAACTTGCGCGGCCGGAGGTCAAGGTGCGCAAAGCGGTCACGTAGCCGAACATTTCGGACAAGGGGACTTTGGCGCGGATAGCCTGGCCTCCCGGCTTGGCTTCGATTCCCTCCATGATGCCTCGCCGGCGGTTCAGGTCGCTGGAAACATCGCCGACGTTGGCATCGGGCGTTTCGATCTCGACCGACATGATCGGCTCGAGGAGTATCGATTTGGCTTTCTTGCAAGCTTCGCGGAAGCCTATCTTGGCGCAGACTTCAAACGAAAGGGCATCGGAGTCGACCGGGTGGAACGAACCGTCGAGAACGCGCACTTTCAAGCTTTCGAGCGGGTATCCGGCCAAAACGCCGTTTTCCAGCGAAGCCTTGAAGCCTTTCTCGATGGCTGGCATGAATTCCTTGGGGATGTTGCCGCCCTTTACTTCGTTGATGAATTGCAAGCCTTTCACGCCTTCATCGGCGGGAGAGATTTCGAAAAGGATATCGGCGAATTTGCCTCGTCCGCCGGTCTGCTTCTTGTAAACTTCGCGGTGTTCTACCGTCGAGCAGATAGCTTCTTTGTAGGCTACTTGCGGGCGGCCTTGGTTGCATTCCACCTTGAATTCGCGCTTGAGGCGGTCCAAGAGGATGTCCAAGTGCAGTTCGCCCATGCCGCTGATGACCGTCTGGCCGGAGTTCTCGTCGCTTTTTACACGGAAAGTGGGATCTTCTTCGGCCAGCTTCATCAAGCCGTTCGACAGCTTGTCGACATCTTGCTGGGAAACCGGCTCGATGGCGATGCTGATTACCGGTTCGGGGAAAGACATCGATTCGAGGTTTATGGGATGGGCTTCATCGCACAAGGTATTCCCTGTCTTGATTTCCTTGAAGCCCACGGCGGCCCCGATGTCGCCGGCCTCGATTCGATCCAGCGGTTGCTGCTTGTTGGCATGCATCTGAAGGATGCGGGAAATGCGTTCTTTTTTGCCCGTGGATGCGTTGAGCACGTAAGAACCGGCTTCGAGCGCGCCCGAATAGACGCGGAAGAAAGCGATGCGGCCTACGAAAGGATCGGTGGCAATCTTGAATGCCAAGGCGCAGAAAGGTTCCTTGGCGTCCACTTTGCGGGTGACTTCCTCCCCGGTTTCCGGATTGGTGCCGACAACGGCTTCCACATCGAGCGGGCTGGGAAGGAAACGGACGATCCCGTCCAAAAGCGGCTGTACGCCTTTGTTCTTGATGGCCGAACCGCAGAAAACGGGGTTGATGTGCATGGCGATGGTACCCTTGCGGATGGCCGCGATGATTTCTTCTTCCGTGATGGAGGCAGGATCTTCGAAAAATTTCTCCATCAAGGCTTCATCCTCTTCGGCTGCGGCTTCTACCAGCTTGTTGTGGTACTCGTCTACTTGTTCTACCAAGTCGTCGGGGATCGGGATCTCATCGAATTCCGTCCCTTTTTCGTCTTCCCATTTGTAGGCTTTCTTGGTAATGAGGTCGACAACGCCTATAAATGTATCTTCTTGACCGATAGGAAGCTCCATGGCTACCGGATGGGCGTGGAGACGTTCGGAAATCTGGCTTACGACATTGAAGAAGTCCGCTCCTGTGCGATCCATCTTGTTGATGAAGCAAATCCGGGGGACCTTGTACTTGTTGGCTTGCCGCCAAACTGTTTCCGACTGGGGTTGGACGCCGCCTACGGCGCAGAATACGGCTACTGCCCCGTCGAGCACGCGCAACGACCTTTCTACCTCTACCGTGAAGTCTACGTGACCCGGGGTATCGATCAAGTTGATTTTGTAGTCGTTGCTGTTGTATTTCCAATACACGGTAGTCGCGGCCGAAGTGATGGTGATGCCGCGTTCCTGCTCCTGGGCCATCCAGTCCATCGTAGCCGTCCCTTCGTGCGTTTCGCCGATTTTGTGGGTTTTCCCCGTGTAGAACAGGATACGTTCCGAACAGGTGGTTTTCCCGGCGTCAATATGGGCCATGATCCCGATATTCCGGGTTTTGGATAAATCGTATGCCATTGTCTCAATTAAAATTTAAAATGGGAGAAAGCCTTGTTGGCTTCGGCCATTCTGTGAATGTCTTCCTTGCGCTTGTAGGCGGCCCCTTCTTCTTTGTAAGCGGCCATGATTTCAGCCGCGAGCTTTTTCGCCATCGATTTCTCGTTGCGTTTGCGGGCGTAAAGGATCAGGTTCTTCATCCCGATGGACTGCTTCCTTTCAGGACGGATTTCGGAAGGGATCTGGAAAGTGGCCCCTCCTACGCGGCGGCTGCGTACTTCTACCGAAGGAGTTACGTTCGACAGGGCTTTTTTCCATACTTCCAGCCCGTTTTCCTTGGTTTTGGCCGATACTTCATCGATTGCATCGTAGAAAATTTCGTGCGCGATGCTCTTCTTTCCCTCCAGCATGATGTTGTTGATGAACTTGGTCACCAAGACATCGTTGAACCGGGGATCGGGCAAGATTTCCTTTTTCTTAGGAGTTGTCTTTCTCATGATATGTTACCTTCTTTAGCTCGTTATTTTTTCTTGGGACGCTTCGTGCCGTATTTGGAACGGCGCTGGTTGCGGCCTTCTACCCCCGAGGTGTCCAGTGCGCCGCGGATGATGTGGTACCTTACACCCGGAAGGTCTTTCACACGGCCGCCCCGGATCATGACGATGGAGTGTTCCTGGAGATTGTGCCCTTCTCCGGGAATGTAGGCGTTCACCTCTTTCTGGTTGGTAAGGCGTACACGGGCAACCTTCCGCATGGCCGAATTAGGCTTTTTCGGGGTCGTGGTGTAAACACGAATGCAAACGCCGCGCCGTTGGGGACAAGCGTCCAACGCAGGAGACTTGCTCTTGTCGGTCAACTTTTGCCGTCCCTTGCGAACTAATTGTTGGATTGTTGGCATTTTATTGGTTTTGTATTAGTTATAATATTAAAACACTTAGTGCAAAATGGAGCGCAAAGATAAGGCCTTTTTTTGATATAAACAATTGGAGGTGAGAAAAAGTATCGCAAGGGAAGATTTCCGGAGCTTGCCCCCGGCTTTGCGGGAAACTTGAGGATAATGCCTCGGCGGGGTTTTGCGTTATCTTTGTTTCACGAAGATAGGAGGCGGCTCGGCCATGGCCATCCGAGCAAGCTCGATGGCGCATGGCGCTCGCCTTTCGCTATCTTTGTTGGAACGGAAACAGGAAGCGCTCGGTCAAGCACTCTTAGGCAAGCTTGTATGGGCTCGCCTTTCACCTTTCCTTATCTTTTCATTATCTTTGCAGGTTTTGCAAGCATGTCCTTGGCGTCTTGCCGCAAGGCAAGGCGGACTCTTCATGCAGGGTTCGGGAGGGCGTTGCGGCTTATGTGCAATCTTGCGATTATATAATATATGAAAGTTACAATTGTGGGAACCGGCTATGTCGGTTTGGTGACAGGAACTTGTTTTGCCGAGATGGGGACGGATGTCTGCTGCGTGGATGTGGATTTGGAAAAAATCGCGGCATTGCAGCAGGGGATTCCCCCGATCTACGAGCAAGGTTTGGAAGAGCTTTTGCAGAAAAACATACAGAAGGGCAGGATATCTTTTACTACCTCCATCGCGCAAGGCATCGACGATGCCGAGGTGGTTTTCATTGCTGTCGGGACTCCTCCCGACGAGGACGGGAGCGCCGATCTGCATTATGTGCTGGACGTTGCCCGGGAGGTGGGCAGGTGCATGAAAGGGTATTTGCTGGTGGTGACCAAAAGCACGGTGCCTGTGGGCACGGCATGCAAAGTGCGGGCGGCTTTGGAAGCGGAGCTGGCCGCTCGAGGCGCGGAAATTCCGTTCGATGTCGCATCCAATCCCGAGTTCCTGAAGGAGGGTTCGGCCATCAAGGATTTCATGTATCCCGAGCGCATCGTGGTCGGCGTGCAGGCCGAACGCGCCAAAGAGGTGATGGCCAAGCTGTACAAGCCGTTCACGTTGAATGGGCATCCGATCCTTTTCATGGACATACCTTCGGCGGAAATGACTAAATATGCGGCAAATTCCATGTTGGCGACCCGGATAAGCTTCATGAACGACATCGCCAATCTTTGCGAATTGGTCGGGGCCGATGTGAACAGCGTGCGCAAAGGCATCGGGAGCGATTCCCGCATCGGGACCAAGTTCCTTTATCCCGGAATCGGCTACGGGGGCTCCTGCTTCCCAAAAGACGTGAAGGCCTTGATAAAGACAGCGCAAGACGAGGGTTATCCCATGCGGGTGCTGAAAGCGGTGGAAGAGGTGAACCAGTCGCAGAAGTCCCTTTTGGTGAGAAAATTCGCCAAACGTTTCGGCGAGAAAGCCTCGGGCATGACGGTGGCCTTTTGGGGCTTGGCGTTCAAGCCTGGAACGGACGACATGCGGGAGGCTCCCTCTTTGGTGATGATAGAGGAACTGCTGGGAATGGGGTGCAAAGTGCGGGCGTACGACCCTATATCGATGGCGGAATGCCGTCGGAGGATCGGCGACCGGATTGCTTATTGCCATGACATCTATGAAGCGGTAGACGGGGCCGACGTGTTGTTTTTGGTGACGGAGTGGACGGAATTCCGTTTTCCTGAATGGGAAAGGGTGAAGCATTACCTTTCCTTTCCCGTGCTGTTCGATGGTCGGAATCTTTATGACCGGGACGAACTGCGCAAGGAAGGATTTGAATATTACGGAGTTGGGCTTTGAAGATAGCTCGGGCAAGGGTTCGCGGGATTGCCGGCAGGAAGAGGCCCCGGGTTATTGGCGAAAGGGGGAATTGCGGGGACCGGCCTTTCGGCGGGACGGAATCCGGCAATGGAAAGACGGCATTCCGCTATCGGGAGGAAGGCTTCGGGCTGTTTTTCCCGATTTTTTGGATTCGAACGGCTTGAAAAGGGAAAACCGATGAAAAGGATATTGGTGACTGGAGGTTCCGGTTTTATTGGGTCGCATCTTTGCGAGCGTTTGCTGGAGGAGGGGAACGAGGTGCTGTGCATCGACAACTTTTTTACCGGCAGGAAAAAGAATATCGTGCATCTTTTGAGCAACCCGTACTTCGAACTGGTGCGCCACGATGTGATACAGCCTTATTACGCGGAGGTGGATGAGATTTACAATCTGGCGTGCCCGGCTTCGCCGATCCATTACCAGCTCAACCCGATCAAGACGGTCAAGACTTCGGTGATGGGGGCTATCAACATGCTGGGCTTGGCCAAGCGGGTCAGGGCTAAATTGCTGCAGGCTTCGACGAGCGAAGTGTACGGCGACCCCAAAGTGCACCCTCAAGTGGAGGCTTACTGGGGAAATGTGAACCCGATAGGGATGCGGTCTTGCTACGATGAGGGGAAGCGTTGCGCCGAGACGCTTTGCATGGATTACCACCGGCAAAACGGAGTGCGGGTAAAGATCGTGCGGATTTTCAACACCTACGGGCCGCGGATGTTCTTGCAGGACGGGCGCGTGGTGTCCAATTTCATCGTCCAGGCCTTGCAAGGCAAGGACATTACCGTTTACGGAGACGGAAGCCAGACCCGGAGTTTCCAGTATGTGGACGACTTGATAGAAGGGATGCTGCGGCTTATGGCGAAGCCCGATGATTTCACCGGTCCGGTGAATATCGGCAATCCGGGGGAATACACCATCTTGGAACTGGCCATGAAGATTATCGACCTTACGGGCAGCAAGTCGAAAATCGTGCACCGCCCGCTGCCATCCGACGACCCGGTTCAACGGAAACCGGATATAAGGACGGCGGAAAGGGAGTTGGATTGGAAGCCGAAAGTGAGCTTGGAAGACGGCTTGAAGAAAACCATACCTTATTTTGAAGAAGCGTTGCGCCAGAGCGGATTGAAGGGAATGTAGGCGCAGGCGCGCGAGAAAAAGAATTGTGTCATGTCGGAAAAATTGACCATACTGGTGACGGGTTGCGAAGGGCAGCTTGGAAAGGAGATTCGGCGCGCATCGAAAGATCCGCGCCTGTCTTTCGGCCGCTTCCTTTTTGTGGATATCGATGTGCTGGATATTTGCAACCGGGCCGAGGTGCAGAACTATCTCAAGTCGCATAATGTGGACGTGCTTGTGAACTGTGCGGCTTACACGGCCGTGGACAAGGCCGAGAGCGAGGTGGAGGAGGCTTTCTCGGTGAATCGCGACGGGGTTGCGGTTTTGTCGGAATGTTGCGCCGAGAACGGGGTCTACCTGATCCATATTTCGACCGATTATGTATTTGACGGCAATTCCGTGGAACCTTTCAAGGAGACGGATCCCCCGCATCCGTCCAGCGTTTACGGCATGTCGAAAAAGGCCGGGGAAGATGCTATGGCAGAGAAGGGCGTGGACGGGATGATCATCCGCACGGCATGGTTGTATTCTGCTTTCGGGAAAAATTTCGTCAAGACCATGCTCCGTCTGGGAAGCGAAAAGCCGGAGGTGCATGTCGTGGCCGACCAGCGCGGCGCCCCGACTTGGGCTGCCGACCTTGCCCGGGCAATCGTCGATGTGATATGCAAGGCGGATTTCAAGGCCCGGAAAGGTGTGGAAATATACCATTACACGAATGACGGGGAATGCACGTGGTACGAATTCGCTTCGGCAATCATGGAGATGGCGGGGAAAACGTGCAAGGTGATTCCGATAAGCACGGCCGAATATCCTGCGGCTTGCAAGCGTCCGGCATACAGTGTATTGGATACAAGCAAGATAAAGCGGGACTTCGGCTTGGAAATCCCCTTATGGGATGATTCTTTGCGGAAGATGCTGGAAGATTTGGAGAAAATGGGAAATGCGAACCAGATAATATAAGTGGCAGTAGTGAAGGAAAAAGAAAAGACAGCAGTTCCAGGCCGGAGTTCCCGGAAGCGTCCGGCCCCGGCAGGGAAACCGGTTTCCGCCTCTGCGGAAAAGCCCGGGAAGAGGAGCATCGCGAAGGAAGCAAAAGCGGCGCTTCCTTCGCGTTCACGGATCGGAAAACCTGCCCTTGGCAAGGGGAAGATCTTGGAAAAGGCCCGCGTGCCGGAAAACGGTCCGGAAAGAGACAAGGCTTTGGCCGAAAGGATAGCGCGTTGCATGCTTGACAAGAAAGGCCTTAATGTGACCGGTTTGGATTTGCGGGAGGTGCCGGGCGCTTCTTTCGATTTTTTCGTGATTTGCGGAGCCAGTTCGGGGCCCCAGGCGCGGGCTATAGCCGATGAGATCTCGGACAAGGTGTATCTGGATTTCCGGGAAGATCCTTTGCATGAGGAAGGATACGGGAACGGGGAATGGATTTTGCTGGATTACGGCAATATCCTGGCCCATGTATTCTTGGATTCTACCCGGGAGCATTTCCGGATCGAGGAACTTTGGGGCGATGCAGGAATAAAGGTCTATGCGGACGAAGCCCTTTGAAAAGGCAGCTTGTTCCAAGGGGAACGGGGTGCCTTGCGGGTAGGAAACCTGCGGGAACAGGTACTAAAAAGAGAATCAACTGATGGAAAATAATACGAAAGGGACGCGGAAAAGCCCTCCGAAGGGGGGCAGGAAATTCTCGTTCAACATTTATTGGGTATACGGTTTGTTGTTGGCCGTATTGATTTATTTGCAATTTTCTGCAGGGGGATTCGGCGGAACCAAGACTTACGACACCACTTGGCATGAATTGGATAAGATGCTCAAGCGGCATGACGTGGAAAAGATCATTGTGGTCAACAATGAATTTGCCGAAATCTTCATCAAGGCGGATCGGATTTATTCGGATACGGCCTACAAGGAACTGAGGAGTTCCGATGGCCGGACGGGCAACAAGTTCTACTTGTATAAATTCCTCTCTTTGGAAACATTCGAGAAGGATGTCAAGCAATCCCAGTGGGAGGCAAAGCTCTCCGATACGGTAGGCAAGAGCCAAGCGGAGAAAAGCCGGATCATGGACAGGGCCGAAGTGGAACCTGTGCCCGAGACCCGCAAGGATTTTTGGGATAACGGCGGTTTTTCGATGCTGCTTTGGATCGGGTTCTCCATTCTCATGATGGTGCTGCTTTTCCGCATGTTCAGCCGGGGACCGGGCGGCGGGGCTGGCGCCATGTTCAATTTCGGGAAGTCGAAAGCGCAATTGTACGACAAAGACACCCGGGTGAACACGACGTTCCGGGACGTGGCAGGCTTGGATGAGGCCAAAGAGGAAATCATGGAGATTGTCGATTTCTTGAAAAATCCCAAACGTTATACTTCCTTGGGAGGGAAAATTCCCAAAGGAGCGCTGCTGGTAGGGCCTCCGGGCACAGGCAAGACCCTTTTGGCAAAAGCGGTTGCCGGAGAGGCTCAGGTGCCTTTCTTCTCCATTTCGGGTTCGGATTTCGTGGAGATGTTCGTCGGGGTGGGCGCTTCCCGCGTGCGCGACTTGTTCCGGATGGCAAAGGAAAAAGCCCCTTGCATCATCTTCATCGATGAAATCGATGCGATAGGGCGTGCCAGAGGGAAAAACTCTTTTACGGGCGCCAACGATGAAAGGGAGAACACCTTGAACCAGCTGCTTACCGAGATGGACGGTTTTGGCAGCAACAGCGGCGTGATTATCCTGGCGGCTACGAACCGGGCGGAAATTCTCGACAGGGCATTGCTGAGGGCGGGACGGTTCGACCGCCAGATCAACGTGGATCTTCCGGAGCTGGAAGAAAGGAAGGCTATTTTCCAAGTGCATCTCAAGCCCCTGAAGCTGGGGACCGATGTGGATGTTTCTTTTTTGGCCAAGCAGACGCCCGGTTTTTCAGGCGCCGATATTGCCAATGTCTGCAACGAGGCGGCCTTGATTGCGGCTCGCCGGAAAAAGACGCAGGTGGAAAAGCAGGATTTCCTCGATGCGATCGATCGTATCGTGGGCGGTTTGGAAAAGCGAAGCAAGATCATTTCGGCCAAGGAGAAGCGCGTGATAGCCTATCACGAGGCCGGGCATGCCACGGTGAGCTGGCTGCTGCCTTATGCGCATCCGTTGGTGAAAGTGACGATCGTGCCGAGAGGGAAGTCTTTGGGCGCGGCTTGGTACTTGCCGGAGGAACGGCAGATCACCACGGTGCAGCAGATGCACGACGAGATGGTGGCTACCTTGGGCGGACGGGCTTCGGAAGAAGTGGTTTTCGGGGAAATTTCCACCGGGGCTTTGAACGATCTGGAAAAGGTCACGAAGCTGTGCTATGCCATGGTGGCTTATTACGGGATGAATCCGGAAGTAGGGACGTTGAGCTATTACGACTCCAGCGGGGAAAGCGAGTTCGCTTTCGGAAAGCCCTATAGCGAGAAGACGGCAGAGATGATCGACTCCCAGGTCCGGCAAATGGTTTGGCAGGCTTACGAGGAAGCTAAGCGGATTTTGTCTGCGAACCGGGAAAAATTGGACAAGCTGGCCGCTTTGCTTATCGAAAAGGAAGTGATGTTCCGCGAAGATGTGGAAGGGATTTTCGGCCCCAGGCCTTTCGAAGAGGAGCAGAAGCAGGAGCAGGAACAGGAACAGGAGCCAGGGGAAGGCTCTTCCGGGCAAGCAAGCGGCGGGGAAAGCAAGGATTGATTGTTGCCCTGCCAGGCTTTGCTGGCCTTCCCGTTGCAGGGAAGCGGGCAGACAGGAAAACGAGGATTGATTGTTACCCCGCAGGCTCCTGTTTTGCAAACGTAGGGGAGATTTGTTTTTTGCAAGATGGAAATGATGGATGGAACCATGGATGAAATCACCTCGAAGGAGCGGGTGTTGCGGAGAATCCGGGATGCTTTGACCCATGCCCCGGTGCAACCGCCCAAGGGCGTGGATCTGGAAAGCGGGATTTATCCGGAGCCGGACGACGAGCTTGCGGTTGTCTTCGCCCAGCGGTTCATCGGGAATGGCGGGTCTTTTGTCTATTGCGAGGATATCGAGGTGGCGATGGATACTTTCCGGGAATTGGTCCGGGAACAGGGGTGGGGAGGACATATTTTTTGCAAGGACCCGGTCGTGGAAGAATTGATGCGGATGGCCGGGATCCCTTACGGGAACCAGCCTTCCGATGCGGTACTGAAGAAAGTCGTGTTTTGCCCTTGCCGTTACTTGGTGGCCAGCGAGGCAAGCATCTTGTGGGACTCGTCGACAATGGGCCGTCGGGCCATGGCGTTGGCTAGCACGGTTGTTTTTGTCTCTTCGGTAGACCAAGTGGTGCCGGACTTCCGGACGGCTGTCAGGTTGGAAAAAGAGAAAAAAGAGGAAGCTGTTTCCTCGTCTTTTCTTGCCCGTTGGACAGGATTGCCCGGTTTTACCGACATAGACGGGGAGCCGGTAAAAGGAATCGGGCCCGAGCGGGTATTTTTGGTTCTGATAGACAATGTTTAGGATAGGTATGAAGCCGGAATCATTGATAAAAAGGACATTGACAGGGCTCTTGCTTGTGGGGGCGACCGTTTCGGCAGCTTATTGCGGCGGAAAGTACGTGGCGGTCCTTTTCTGGCTCGTCATGAATTTGGGATTGCCGGAATGGGGGCGCCTGTTGCGGCGTTCGGCTTTGCGGATTTCCCTTTTCTGGCTTTTCCTGCTATCCAATTCCTTGTATATAGCGTTGGTGACAGGCTTTTATGCGCAAGCAGGCTTGGTCGATCCGGCTTGGCGGGAATTTGCCACGTGGGGCTTGGTCTTGGAAATGGTGGTTTTCTTTGCCGTGTCGACTTTTGGCCGGGGACGGGCGGCCGCCAAGCAAGTTTCGGCTGTTTTGGGCGGAGCCTTGTATATAGGTGGCTCTTTGGGCTTGCTGAATTACCTTGCTTTGCCGTTTCATCCGGATGGAGGGCATGTGCTGATGGGCTTTTTCCTGATTATCTGGAGCGGGGATGTGTTTGCCTATCTGACAGGTTCGGCTTTCGGCCGCCATAAGCTTTGCCCGTCGCTTTCTCCGTCCAAGACTTGGGAGGGGGCTGCGGGCGGTTTCGTGTTTGCTGCCCTTGCCGGAATCTTGTGGGGGTATGCTTTCTGGGATTCCGTATCTTTCGAAATCCGGACAAGCGTTTCCTTGCTCGCTCCGGTGGTGGCCATGTTCGGTGATTTGTTCGAATCGAAAATCAAACGCGATGCCGGCGTGAAAGATTCAGGGTCTGTCTTGCCGGGGCATGGCGGGATTCTGGACCGTTACGACAGCGTGTTTTTTGCGGCACCTTTCGTGGTGGCATTGTGGAAGTTGTTTTCATAGGTAAGGGAAAGCGGATAAGGAGTGCGCGGATATTCTATACATAAGGAAGGGAGGGGGAGCATTGCCTGGGTGAGCTGCCTGCTGATTCTGGTGGGCTTGCTGTCGGTCTTGTCCGGTTCCTCCTTGCGGGGGACATGGTTGGCGTTCACGGCTTGTTTTCTGGTTTGGGCGGCAGTCTTGTCTTTTTTCCGTATTCCCAAGCGGGAGTACCCTGAAGCGGATTCCTGTTCTGTCATCTCTCCGGCGGACGGGACGATTGTGGACATATCGGAAACGGAAGAACTTGAATATTTTGGAACGGTTTGCACGAAGATTTCCGTGTTCATGTCCCCGACCAATGTGCATGTGAACCGGTACCCGGTTTCGGGAGAAGTGGTATATTGCCGCTATCATCCGGGGAGGTTCCTGGTCGCCTGGCATGAGAAGTCTTCCAAGTGGAACGAGCACAATACAGTGGTGCTGCGCACCGAGAACGGGACGGAAGTGCTGGTGCGGCAGATTGCAGGGGCGATAGCCCGGCGCATTGTTTCCTACGCCGAAGTGGGCTTGCAGGTGAAGGCAGTGGAAGAATTGGGCTTTATCAAGTTCGGATCGAGGGTCGACTTGTTTTTCCCGGTCGGCACGCGGGTTTGCGTGGAAATGAATCAGAAAGTGAAAGGGGGAATGAGCCTGTTGGCGCAACTGAGCGAATAGGTAAATCTTATGATCCGGGACATGGCTTGCATGGAAAGAGGAAAGGGCCGGTCGTGCTGTTCTTGAAAATTTGCGTAAAAGAAAATTTGTTCGAAAAGAAAAAAGTAGTACCTTTGCAACTCCTTAAGAAAAACGGGATGTAGCTCAGCTTGGTAGAGTACACGTCTGGGGGGCGTGTTGTCGCAGGTTCAAATCCTGTCATCCCGACAAGCGAAAGGCCGGCTTTCGAGGCGGGAATGCCGAGGCGGCTTTTTTACGCGGCATGTCAAAAAGCAGCTGCACAGCAGATGCCTATGAGACATGCCGTTTTTTATTCCATTGCGGGGGCAAGGCCGCCGTGGCCTGCCCGTGTTTCAGAGTCGGCTTTCGGAAGAGCCGAGAATGGTGATGCTGCCGCTTTGCACCTTGTTTTTCCCGTACATGTCTTTGTAGGTTACCATGTAAAAATACGGGCCATCGGGAAGTTTCCGGCTGCTGTTGTGCAGGCAGCCGTTCCATTGGAAGTCTTCCGCGTTCTTCACTTCGTCTTTCAGGACAACCCTTCCCCAGCGGTTCACGATCTGGATGCGTACATCGGTGCATTTTTCCACTTGGTTGAACTTCAGCACATCGTTCACGCCATCGCCGTTGGGCGTGAAGACATTGGGGATGTCGAGCAAGGGACGGCACTCGTCCAGGGTCACGTTGACTTCTACCCGGTTTTCGCACCCCATGGAATCGATGATGCGGATGTTGTAGACCCCCTCTTCCTCAATCACGATGACCGGTTCGGTAAACGTGATGGAATCTTCCTCGAATTCGAGTTCGGGAATGGAACCTTTTTCCCAGCTGTACAAGGTAGAGTCGAAAGGAACGGTGGCGTCCAGGGTCAGCGTGAGATCGGTGCAGATCACGGTATCGGTCGGGAAGGGCACATCGGTCAGGACCGGGTCGACCCAAGTGATGGAAATCGTGTCGCAAGCGGCTTCGTAACCGCAAGTATTGTATTCGTCTTTCAGGGCGAAACAAGCTTGGAAGAGGCCTCCCGTGCTGAATTCCCGCGTGGCTTCCCGGGAACCGTCGTCCCAGGAAAACGCATAGGCATTCTCATGAACAAGCGGCAATTGCGCCTCGATTTCCACGGGAATATCGCGGCAAATCAGCGTGTCGGAAGGAATTTCCACTTGCGGGCGCACCAAGTGGACGAGGTTGAGGGAGTCCATTCCCGCCCAGGCCGGGCAGTATCGATGCCGGTAGGCCAGGTAATAGGATTCCGCTTGGCGGGTATCGGTACCGGCTCCGAAACCGTCCGTTCCCCTTTGCCCATGGAACACATATTGATTGGTGTCGGAACCGAAGGGCAAAACGATGCTGTCGGCATCTAACCAGTAACCATGGAAAATGGAGGGCAGCTGGAACGCGAGATCGGCATGCGCGCACAGCGTGGTGTCGTAAGGCAGGAAAAGGTTGGTATCGTAGGCCGGATAGGGATTTGAAAAGACGCGGATCCAGATTGTGTCGCGGCCTTGGCAGGCTTCCGGGACCGGATTCGGATCGGAAACTTCCACGCCGAACCCGCCGGCGTAGATCCCGTTTCCTATTTCTTCCAACATGGAAAAGGTGCAAGGCAGGAGCGAGTCGCGGGCAAGCGTGCCTCCGGGATTTTCCCCTTGAAGGGCGAACCAGCGGTAGGAGAGCCCGTCGGCGTTGAGGGCGGAGGGGTTAAGAATCAAAAGCGTGTCGGCCGCAGCGGGGAGGCTGTCGTGCGGCAGGCAAAAGGCCGTATCGGGGCCCAAGTAAGCGTAGGGGGGCAAGAAAATCAGCTGCACGGAATCCGTGGAAGGAGCATTGGAGGAATTGGCGTGCCGGCACCAATAGAGGGTTTCGGGCGAACCATGGAAGGTTATGTCGATGAAAGAAGCCGTGTCTCCGGTCGACCACAGGAACCGCATGGAAGAGTCCGGCCGGGCGACGGCTTGAAGCCGGATTGTTTCCAATGAACAGGCTCGGATCGTGTCGTTTTCGATTTCGGAGAGGATATAGGAGGCTTTCCCGGAGATTCCCGACCGGCTGCCTTCGTTGAAAGCCTGCAAGGGAAAGGCTTGGGCGGACATGGAAAAGGGAACCAAGGCCATGAAGGCCAGGAACAAGATTGCCGGGAAAGAAGGATTTTTCTTGGGTTGCATGGTTTTGCTGGATGGTAAATAAATCGGCCTGCCAAGAAGCCAATTGACGAAAGTACAAAAAGGATGGCAACAAAGCAAACCCGCTTTCCCGGCGGCTCGGGAGAGAGGCTTCAGGCCGGTTCCGGGATTCGAGCCGGTCTTCTATCGGCATAATTCCATGCCGGTTTGTATAAATGCCCCAAAGGGAGTACTTTTGCGCGTTTTTGTCCTTGCACGGGCCAAGGATCCGGCAGGGGCGGGAAGCAGTTTTTTTTCGGAAAGCCTTTCCGCAAAGGGAGTCTCGCTTGCCTTGCCAGTGCGGGAAAGGCCTGGCAGGGAATCCGAAGATTTATTAATTTAACCTTATACAAAATCATGACATCCATCAAGGTATTGACCGTCAATCCCGGCTCGACTTCCACGAAGATCGCCGTTTTCGTTGACGAACAGAATGTTTTTCAGAAGAATATCAAACATGCTGTGGAAGAATTGGCTCCGTTTGAAAGAATCGCCGACCAGTTTGCTTACCGCCGCGACATGATTGTCAAGGTGCTTGGAGAAGAAGCCAAGATGGATCTTGCCGATTTCGATTACATTGTCGGTCGGGGCGGATTGGTGAAACCCGTCGCTTCGGGCATATATCCGGTGAACGAAGCCATGAAGAAGGATCTCTCCGCGGGCGTCTTGGGCGAGCATGCCAGCAACTTGGGCGGGCTTATCGCCGCCGACTTGGCCGCGCTCTCGGGCAAGGCCAAGGCGTATATCGCCGATCCGGTAGTGGTGGACGAATTGGATGAATTGGCCCGTATCACGGGGCATCCGGCGTTTGAAAGGGTTTCGATTTTCCATGCGCTCAACCAGAAAGCCATCGCCCGGACTTATGCCAAGGAGCATGGGAAGCGTTACGAGGACTTGAACTTGATTGTCGTGCATCTGGGAGGCGGGATCAGTGTCGGGGCGCATTGCAAGGGCCGGGTGGTCGATGTGGACAATTGCCTGGACGGGAACGGGCCTTTCAGCCCGGAACGCAGCGGGAGCCTTCCCTCCGGCGCGCTGGTCGATGCTTGTTTCAGCGGGAAATACACCAAGGCCCAGTTGAAAAAGATGATTTGCGGGCAAGGCGGGTACGTGGCCTACTTGGGAACGAACGATGCCTATGAGGTCGAGCTCCGGGTAAAGGCCGGGGACCGGAAAGCGGCTTTGATAGAGCAGGCCATGATTTACCAGATAGCCAAGGAAGTCGGGGCGCAGGCCACGGTTTTTTCCGGGCAGGTAGACGCCATCCTGGTAACTGGCGGCATTGCCCGGGGAAAGGATTTCGTGGAAGATCTCAAGAAGCGGGTTTCATTCCTTGCGCCGGTGTTTGTTTATCCCGGCGAGGATGAAATGAAGGCGCTGGCTATGAACGCCTACATGCTTCATCGCGGAGAAATCGAAGCCAAAATTTACCAATAGGCGTTTTGCCGGTCCCTCCAGGGCTTGCGCTCGCGGCACGGGAAAGCCGGTTCGAACGGTTATTCCGTGCTTGGAACCATGTCCGGCATGGAGGGGAGGCTTGCGAAAGATGGAAAAATAAACGTAAATGCCATGATAGCAGAACAGTTATTCAAACCCCGCTCGATTGTGGTCGTCGGGGCTTCGAACGATATTACCAAACCGGGGGGCAAGGTGGTGAAACACATCGTGGACGGGCATTTTCCCGGGAAACTTTACACGGTCAATCCGAAAGAAGACCAGATTCAGGGCATTCCTTGTTGCCATGATGTGCGCGACTTGCCGCAGGTGGACTTGGCGGTGATCGCCATTGCGGCCAAATATGCGCCCGATGCGGTCGAGGTCCTGACCAAGGAAAAAGGCACGCGGGCCGTTATCGTCATTTCGGCCGGGTTCGGGGAAGAGGGGCCGGAAGGAAAAGCCTTGGAAGATAGGATCGTGGCTTCGTGCAACGCGGTAGGGGCGGCGTTGATAGGCCCCAATTGCACGGGCATCCTCACGCCTTACCACCATAGCATTTTTTCAGGGCCTATGCCCGAATTGGATCCCAAGGGTTGCGACTTCATTACCGGAAGCGGGGCCACGGGCGTATTCATTCTGGAGGCGTCCATCCCGACGGGCTTGCGGTTCGCCAATGTGTTCACGGTGGGCAATTCCGCCCAGCTCGGCGTGGAAGAAATCCTTGAGCACCTCGACGAGACCTTCGACCCGGAAACCAGTTCGCGGGTGAAGCTGCTGTATATTGAAAATATTCGCAATCCCCGCAAATTATTGAAACATGCCCAGTCGCTCATACGGAAAGGATGCCGTATCGCGGCTGTGAAGGCCGGTTCTTCGGCGGCAGGTTCCCGGGCTGCTTCTTCCCATACCGGGGCTTTGGCCTCTTCGGACGTGGCGGTGGACGCCCTTTTCCGGAAAGCCGGAATCGTGCGCTGCTACGGGCGGCAAGACCTGCTGACAGTGGCTTGCATATTCCAGCATCCCGAACTTGAAGGGAAGAATATCGCCATTATCACGCATGCCGGCGGGCCGGCGGTAATGCTTACCGATGCTTTGTCGAACGCGGGTTTGAACGTGCCGAAGATCGTTTCGCCGAAGGCCGAGGAACTCAAGGCGCAGCTGTATCCGGGTTCATCGGTGTCGAACCCTATCGACTTCCTGGCTACCGGTACGGCCGAGCACTTGGGCAAGATCATCGATGCCTGCAACAACGATTTCGATGAGATCGATGCCATGGTGGTTATTTTCGGCACGCCCGGGCTGGTGCGGATTTTCGATGTCTACCGATTGCTGGATGAAAAGATGAAAACCAGCAAGAAGCCGATATTCCCGGTTCTGCCTGCCGTGGTCACGGCCCGGGAAGAACTGGATGAATTCCTGGGGAAGAAACACATGAACTTCCCCGATGAAGTCGTCTTCGGGCAGGCTCTCGGCCGCGTATTCCACACGCCGGCCCCCGATACCGGCGAGGTGGATCTGGAGGGCGTGGACAGGGAGGCTATCCGCAAGGTCGTGGAAAGCAACCCGGACGGCTACCTTTCTCCGGATCAAGTACAGGTTTTACTGGATTCCTGCGGCATACCCCGTGCGGGAGAGGCGGTTGTCAAGAGCGCCGAGGAAGCGGTGGCGGCGGCCGAAAGGATCGGCTATCCTTTGGTGATGAAAGTGGTAGGGCCCGTGCACAAATCGGATGTGGGCGGCGTCGTGCTCAATGTCAAGACGGCTGAAACCGTCAAGGCCGAGTTCGAGCGGATGATCCGGATAAAAGACACCACGGCCGTGCTGTTGCAGCCCATGCTTTCGGGCATGGAAATCTTTGCCGGGGTGAAATGCGAGCCCAAGTTCGGGCACATGATCCTGTGCGGCCTCGGCGGGATATTCATCGAAGTGCTGAAAGACGTGCAGACGGGACTGGCTCCGGTTACGGCCCGGACGGCCAAGGAAATGATAAGCCGGTTGAAAGCCTACAAGATGCTTCAGGGCGTTCGCGGGCAGGAAGGGGTGGATATCGATGCCTTTGCTTCGGTCGTGGAGTCGCTCTCCAAGCTGGTGGCTGTGGCTCCCGAAATCCAGGAGATGGATATCAATCCCCTTTTGGGCAATGCCAAGGGCGTGGTGGCGGTCGATGCGCGTATCCGCATAGGCCGGTGATTCCGGTATTTTCCGGAATAGCCTCGCCCTGGCGAGGTGTCCGGAACACGGATTTGGAATTGTTCAGGCGGTGCATCGGGACGGGCAGGATGCAAGAGGCTGCTGTTGCGTTTCCTCCCCTTTGAGGGGGCGGGGCTCTTGAATCCATCGTCGTGGCATTCCGGCAAGTTGCATTCTAAGGAAAACGGAAATGAAAAGGATTGGCCAGGATTTCGTCTTGTTGGCGGTTTTTGCGGCTTTGTTTTTGCCGTTTGTGTTGTGCGGACCGTTGTACCATGCTTATGAACGGTTTAATGCCGCTCATGCCATCGTTATGGGAGGCCTGAAGTTTGCCGTGCTGTCTACGCTGGGGGAAATCATCGCGTTGCGTATCCGCACGGGCGCGTACGGGTTGAAAGGTTTCGGTGTTATCCCGCGCATGGTGGTCTGGTTCCTTCTGGGGGCGTGGATTGTCGTGTCCATGCGGGTGTTCGGCGCCGGAGCGCCGTTGCTGGCCGATTACGTGTTCGGCACGGGAGGAGCGGTGGCTGCTTCCATGCAGGAAGGGATAAGCGCGTACAAGCTGCTGGGGGCTTTCTCCATCTCTTTGTTGATGAATACGTCTTTCGCGCCGGTGTTCATGACATTGCATAAGGTGACCGATACCCATATCATGGCGCACGAGGGACGGTTTTCCTGTTTGTTCAAGCCGCTGCCGGTGGGAAAGATCCTGTCCGGCATCAATTGGCGCGTGCAATGGTCGTTCGTGTTCAAGAAGACCATCCCCTTTTTCTGGATACCGGCCCATACGCTGACCTTTTTGTTGCCTGCGTCTTTCCAGGTGCTTTTTGCGGCGTTCCTTGGCGTTGTATTAGGCGTGATACTGGCGTTTGCCGCTAACAAGTGACGGCATTGCCGGAAAACGCTGAAGCGGGCATTGCGGCGGGAAGGGGATCCGCAAGGAATCTGGCTTCAAGCGAGTTTCTTTAATTTACTCATAATGAATGGATAGAGAAGAATTGTAAAAAAAACTTTCAAAAAAATAGGCGTAAAATTTTGCAAATATCGAAAGTCGGCGTATCTTTGCAACCTCTTTCGAGGGAGGTAGGCCTTCCATCGGAAGCGAAACATGGGGCCCGTTCGTCTAGTTGGCCTAGGACGCAAGGTTTTCATCCTTGAAATCAGGGGTTCGAATCCCCTACGGGCTACGAAAATCGAAGAGGAAAGAAGAAATGGCAAACCACAAATCCGCGAAGAAGCGCATCCGCTCTTCCGCTGTCAAATACGAACGCAATCGTTACTACGCAAAGACCATGCGTAATTCTTTGCGTGATTTCCGGGCTCTGGAAACGAAAGAGGGCGCGGAAGAAAAAATGCGTCAATTGGTATCGATGATCGATCGTTTGGCGAAACGCCATATCATACACAAGAACAAGGCCAGCAACCTCAAGTCGGAG
Organism: uncultured Bacteroidales bacterium; assembly: GCA_949291555.1. GTDB lineage: Bacteria > Bacteroidota > Bacteroidia > Bacteroidales > P3 > Pullibacteroides. Next base: position 19,890 of record CASEWE010000011.1, on the reverse strand, counting down.
GTCATGTTGAAATTGAACCGGTTGCAAGCCTAGTTTTAGGTGTTGACATGTGGGCTTCGGCCCGTGTGGATAGAAAACAAGGGTTTCCGTTTGGAGACCCTTTTTTCATATCCGTCGTTTCCGGCAGGAATGCGGGAATGTCGGGCGGTTCCCGCTTCCCTTGCCGCGGGGTGGGGAAATCACCTGTTCCCGCCGAGCAGGCTGTCCGGCCGATGTTGCAGGAGCGTTGAAGACCGGTCGAGCAGAAGGAAGTCGGCCAAGGCGAGGGCGGTCATGGCTTCGACCACGCAGACGGCCCGGGGAACGCAGCAGACATCGTGGCGGCCGCCGATGCTTTGCCGCACGAGCCGGTTCCCGGGTTGCTGCAGCAGGTACTGTTCTTGCCCGATGGAAGCCACGGGCTTGAATCCTACGCGGAAAAACAAGTCTTCTCCCGTGGAAATCCCGCCTCGGACTCCGCCGCAGATGTTTTCTTCGGTCTTGCCATCGGCAGTCCAGCGGTCGTTGTGCTGGCTTCCCTTCATGGAACAGGCCGCGAAGCCTTTCCCTATCTCGAAACCCCGGGCTGCATTGAGGCCCATCATGGCTTGCGCCAGGCGGGCGGTAAGCTTGTCGTAGAGGGGCTGGCCTAAGCCTTTGGGCAGCCCGGAAATCCGGCAGTCGACCACGCCGCCTATGCTGTCCTTCTCTTGGCGGCATCGGGATAGGAGTTCCTGGATTTCCCGATCGGTTTCCTCGTGCGGGCAGCGGCTCGGGTATTGGTAGGTTTTTTCCCAGTCGGGCTCGACCGAGCCGGGCAGGCGGACGGTTCCTACCTGGCTTGTGTATGCATGGATGCGGATGCGGCTTGCCTGTTGCAGGAACATTGTGGCGAAGGCTCCCGCGGCAACCCTTGCGGCTGTTTCCCTTGCGGAGGCCCGTCCGCCGCCCATCGGGTCTCGGAAATCATACTTGGCTTGGTAGGTGTCGTCGGCATGGGAGGGCCGGAAGGCGTTTTCGATTGCCGCGTAATCGCTGCTGCGGGCATCGGTATTGCGGATAAGGAACGCCAAAGGAGTTCCCGTGCTTATTCCCTGGTAGATGCCTGAAAGGATTTCGACTTGGTCGGATTCCTGACGGCCGCTGCCGGAAAGCGGCGAATCGGGACGGCGTCTTTGCATGGCTGTCTCGAGCAGGCTCGCCTGGATTTCGATTCCGGACGGGAAGCCGTCGAGCACGCCGCCTACGGCAGGCCCGTGCGATTCCCCGAATGTTGTCAGGCGTAACAGGTGTCCGAACGTATTCATGGTTCTGTGTTTGTTTCTTTTATCGGTTGGTCCGGGCTGCTCGGGAGCGGGTCCGGGCTTATGTTTTCCCGTGCATCCCGGAGGAAGCGGTTCCGGGAACGCGCCCTTTTTGGAGGATGCCGTGCAAAAATACGTTTTTTCAACGCGGGAACCTTTGTTCCGGCAACGCGGGGAATCCGTGCAAGGGAATCTTTTCGCTTCCGGCAAAGCGCGTCGCGGCTCCCTGAACAGCTCGGCGGGCGCCGGAACCGGTTGCCGTCTCCGATTGCCGCACGCGGGCAGGGTTTGCACGCGCCTTCAAGGCCGGGAGGTCCGGCTTTGCCTTTTCGGGATTGTGGAATTTTAAACGGCTTCTTACATTTGCAGGATTTTCCTTCCGGAAGCGGGAGAAGAGGGAAGGAACGCACTCGGATGCCATGAGATTTGTTTACCCCCAGGTATTGTTTTTCCTTTTTGCCTTGGCCCTGCCGGTCGTGGTGCATTTGTTGCGCCTGCATCGGTACAAGCGCGAGTATTTTTCGAATGTGCGTTTGCTGGAATCCTTGCAGAAGGAGCAGAAACGCAATGCCCGCTTGCGGGAGATCTTGGTGCTTCTGGCAAGGATGTCGACCATGGCTTGTTTGGTGCTGGCTTTCGCGCAGCCGTTCCTGCCCGCGCCGGGAGGAAGGGACGTTGCCGTGCGGGGGACTTGCACCAGCATTTACGTGGACAATTCCTTTTCCATGCAGGCGTCTTCCGGTCGGGCGAGCTTGTTGGAGGAGGCCAAGCGGCAGGCCGCGCGCATTCTCGAGTCTCTTCCTCCCGATGCTTCGGTGCAGGTGTTCAGCAACCGTTTTGCAGGGGAAGAGCAGGTGCTGCGCACTCCCGAGGAGGCGAAAAAGTACCTGGCCGGGCTGGACGTCAGCCCCGTGCCCCGCAGTTTTCAGGAAATACGCGATTTCCAGCAGGCAAGCCTCGATGCGTATTCGATTCCCTCTTCGGCAAGGGTGTGCTGCTATGTTTCCGATTTCCAGCAGTCCTCTTTCCGGTTTCCAGCGGAAAAACTGTGGGCGGACAGCCTTGTCCGGCATGTGTTCGTTCCGGTGGAAGGCGCTTCCCCGTCCAACCTTGCTGTCGATTCTGTGGCTTTTGAACAGCCTGTCTTTCAGGCCGGCCGGGATATGGGGCTTCGGGTATGGCTGACCAATTATTCGGATCGGGAGCAATTGCAAGTGCCTTTGCGGTTGTATGCGCAAGGGCGTCAAATCGGCGCTTACCCGGTTGATTTCGCTCCGGGAGAAAGCCTTTCGGTGGATTTGCCTTTCCGCATGGAGTCGAGCGGCATCTATTCCTGCTATGTGGAAATAGCCGATTACCCGGTGGTGTTCGACGACAGGATGTACTTCAGCTTCCTTCTGAGCAAGAGGCCGAAAGTGCTGCATGTTTTCCAAGAGCAGGCAGACAGTTCCGTGGCCCGCTTGTATTCCCGCGATTCGGCTTTTGATTACCAGGCGCAGGCTTTGGCGAACCTCGATTACGAGGAAATTCCGGCTTCGCATTTGGTGATTCTCGACCGTGTCGGCTTTCTGCCTTCGGCTTTGGTTTCCGTGTTGGCCTCTTATGTGCGGGAAGGCGGAAGCGTGGCCGTCTTGCCCGGCCGGCCGGAACGGCCGCCGCAGGCGGGCCGCGGGGAAAGCATGCCTGCGGAACCCCTGCTCCGGGAATTGCTCGGGAGCGGGTATGGCGGGTACCGGGAGGAGGCTCGGCGGGTACGCCATGCGGCTTTTTCCCATCCGGTCTTTGCCTTGGCTTTGGCCGGGGAAGCCGATCAGAACCTTTTGCCCGAAACGAAATCTTTTTACCTTCTTCCCGAGCCGGAAGACTGTCCTTACGAGAGCTTGATGAGCTTTACGCCTCAAGGCGCATGGCCGCGGGAAGACTTTCTTCGAGCCTATTCGGCAGGGAAAGGGTTGTTGTATTTGTTTGCGTCCGACATAGGAGAGCAAAATACCGATTTTTCCGCGCATTACACTTTTGTGGTCTTGCTAGCCAACATGGCGCTGTTCCAAGGGACGGGACCTCGTTTGTATTACACGGCAGGGAGCGAGGAAGGGATTTTCTTGCCTTCGGCCCTTGTGCCCGGATTAAACCCGGAAGAGAACTATTACGTGCAAGACCCGGTTTCCGGATGGAGCGCGATGCCTTTGGTCCTGCGCGCGGGGGCGGAAACGGCATTCTTTGCTTGCCGGCAAGTGGAGCGCGCCGGCAATTACTTGATAGGAAAGGGGAGAAAGGGGTTCTCGTTTGTTTCCGACACGCTTTCCTCGGAGCGGGTGGAACAGTTTTCCGCCTTGCAGCCGGTATCGTTCAACTACGACAGGGCCGAATCCCGGCCGGCTTGCTATTCTTCCGGGCAGATAGCGGAATGGATAGCGGGGCAGGAGCATGCCCGTTGCTATTTGCTCGAAACCGGGGCGGACGATTTCTCGGGGCAGGTGGAGGCCATTGGCCGGGGAAGGGAGTTGTGGAAAGTTTTTGTTATTTTCGCGTTGCTTTCCGCCTTGGCCGAAACCGTGTTCCTGCGCAGGAAAAGGGGCGGGAAAACTCCTTCATTGGAAAAGCCGTAGATACAGAATGGAATTCGAACCGAAAGAAGATATGCCCCCGGGCCGGATTGTCCCGATACCTGGTCTTTTCAAGAACTGGTTCCTCGATTACGCTTCGTATGTGATTCTGGAACGGGCTGTACCGGAATTGTCCGACGGATTGAAGCCGGTTCAGCGGCGGATACTCCATTCGATGAAGGAACTGGACGATGGACGGTTCAACAAAGTAGCCAATGTCGTAGGGAATACCATGAAGTACCATCCCCATGGCGATGCTTCCATCGGCGATGCTTTGGTGCAGCTGGGCCAGAAAGAGTTGCTCATAGACTGCCAGGGGAACTGGGGCAATGTCCTCACCGGTGATTCGGCCGCTGCGCCCCGTTACATCGAAGCGCGGCTTTCGCCTTTCGCCTTGGAGGTGGCATTCAATCCCAAGACTACCCGGTGGAAGCCTTCTTACGACGGGCGCAACCAGGAACCGGTCGCCTTGCCGGTGAAATTCCCATTGCTGTTGTTCCAAGGCGTGGAAGGAATCGCGGTAGGTTTGGCCTGCAAGGTACTGCCGCATAATTTCAACGAGCTGCTCGATGCTTCGGTCAAGGTCCTCAAGGGGCAGGCGTTCGAGCTATATCCCGATTTCCCTACCGGAGGAAGCATCGATGTGGCCAATTACAATGATGGATTACGGGGAGGGAAAGTCCGGGTCAGGGCAAAGATAAGCGTGCTGGACAAGAAGACCCTCGTGATCGAGGAAATCCCTTATGGGACCACGACCACGTCACTGATAGAGAGCATTCTTAAGGCGGGAGAAAAAGGGAAGATCAAAATCCGCAAGGTAGAAGACAATACCGCCCAGAAGGCTGAGATCATCGTGCACTTGCAGCCGGGCGTATCGCCCGATACGACGATCGACGCCCTTTACGCGTTTACCGATTGCGAGATGTCGCTTTCTCCCAATGCCTGCGTGGTTTCCGGGCAGAAACCTTGCTTCCTGGGTGTGAGCGAGATGTTGCGGGTTTCCACGTTCCATACCATGGAATTGCTGAAGGAGGAGCTGGAAATCCGTTTGCAGGAACTGCAAGAGGCGTGGTTCCTGACTTCCTTGGAAAAGATATTCTTCGAAGAGCGCATCTACCGCCTTCTGGAAAAGGATACCCGCCGGTGGGAAGAACAGCTGAAGGCCATCGAGGAGGCGTTTTTGCCGTTTGCCAAGCTTCTGGGGCGGAAAGTAGGGAAGGAAGAGGTCCTGCATCTGGTGGAGAAGCCGGTACGCAAGATTTCCAAGTTCGATTTGAAGAAAGCCCAGGAGAAGATCCGGGAAACCGAGGCCGGCATGGCCGAAGCCCGGGAACATCTGGCGAATCTTACCGATTACGCCATCGCGTATTTTCAAAACATAAAGAAAAAGTACGGGGCCGGACGCGAGCGGAAAACCGAAATCCGCAATTTCGAAAATATCCAGGCCAGCATGGTGGCGGCTACCAATGAAAAACTTTACGTGAACCGGGCCGAAGGTTTCGCGGGCACCGGTTTGAAAAAGGACGAATACGTGTGCGAGTGCTCGGACTTGGACGACATGGTGGTTTTCCGCCGCAATGGGACGTTCAAAGTGGTGAAAGTGGGCGAGAAGGTGTTTGTGGGCGAGGACATCATCCATGTGGGCATTTTCAAGCGCAACGACGAACGCACCATTTACAACATGGTCTACAGCGACGGGAAAGGCGGGGTGGCTTATGTGAAGCGGTTTGCCATCGGGGGGATTACCCGGGACAAGGAATACGATCTTACGCAAGGGAAGCCGGGTTCCACGGTTCTGTATTTCACGGCGAACCCTAACGGGGAAGCCGAAGTGGTCCGCGTTCACCTTCGGTTCAAGCCCAAGCTGAAAAAGCTTCATTTCGATTTCGATTTCAAGGATCTGGCGGTGAAGGGGCGCGGCAGCATGGGAAATATCCTTTCGCGCAATGCGGTGAAACGCATCGAATTGAAAGATGCAGGCGTCTCCACCTTGGGCGCCCGTCAAATCTGGTACGATGATACGGTGCAGCGGCTTAACGTGGAGGGACGGGGAAAGTACATCGGGGCGTTCAAGGGAAGGGACAAGATACTGACCCTGATGCGCAACGGGATTTACCGTTTGACGAATTACGATTTGGGCAACCATTTCGACCCGGATATGTTCCGTTTGGAGAAGCATTACCCGCAACGGGTCGTGACGGCCGTTTACCGGGATACGAAAACCCGGTTGTGGTACGTGAAGCGTTTCCAGGTGGAAGAAAGCGAGAAACGGATGCGGTTCGTGGAGGAAGACTGCGTTCTGGAAAGCTTGTCGATGGATGCTTGGCCGCGTTTGCGGGTGGTCTTCGACGGGAAAGCCAACGGGAAGGTTTTGGAAGACCTGGAAGTGGATGTGGCCGGGTTTATCGGCATCAAAGGCTACAAGGCCAAGGGGAAGCGTCTTTCCGCTTCTTTTGTGAAGAAGGTGGAGTGGATGGAGCCTTTGCGGCCGGATCCGGATTATGAAGCCTTGTATCAGGAGAATGTTTCGGACCAGGAGGTTGCCGGCCAGGAGGGGCAGGGCGGCGCGGCGGATGCTGCGGGGAAGATGGAAGTGCCTGCCGATGCGGGGAACAACGAGCAATTGAGCTTGTTTTAGGCTTCCGGGGCTTGGAAGAGCCGGTGCATTGGGGTGCCGGGTTGCCTTGGATTGCGGCTTGCCGTTTTCCGTTTGCTGTTCGCGTTTGCCGCTTGCTTGCAATCCGCTCGGGAGGTTCCAGCATGCCGGATTGGCCAGGGCTTGCGGGCTGGAGGGAAGGAAGCGCCGGCATCGGGCGATCGGGTGTGGAGAAGCTATAAAAGGAAAAAGTGAAGAATATGAAAAACAGTGAAGTAATTAACCTCGCGCCTGGCATAGACTGGGTGGGGATTTTGGATTTCGGCATCGTCACTTTCGATGTGGTCATGGAGACCAAGTACGGCACCACGTATAATTCCTATGTGGTGAAAGGCTCGGGGAAGACCGCTTTGATCGAAACGGCCAAGGCTACGTTTTTTGACGAGTACATGGAGAAACTCACTTCGGTGACCGACCTTTCCGCCATCGACTACATTGTGCTGGATCACACCGAACCCGACCATTCCGGCTCCTTGGAACGCTTGTTGAAACTTTGCCCGAACGCCGAGGTGCTGGCCAGCGCGGCAGCCTTGAAGTATTTGAAAGACATTGCCAACATGGATTTCCCGTCCCGGGCGGTGAAGGAAGGAGACGAGGTGGATTTGGGCGGAAAGACCCTGCGTTTCATCGGGGCCAGCAACTTGCATTGGCCCGATAGCATCTATACATACGTTCCGGAAGACAAGGTCTTGTTCACCTGCGATTCTTTCGGCGCGCATTTTGCCAGCCCGTCGAAACGGATTTTCGATGACGAGGTGGGCGATTACCGCGATGCGTTCGACTATTATTTCCATGCGATCCTGCGCCCGTTCAGCCGGTTTTTCCTGCGAGCCATCGAAAAGGTTGAAAAATTGGACATCCGGCTCATTTGCCCCGGGCACGGACCTGTTTTGCGTTCGCACTGGAAAGAATGCGTGGAACACTCCAGGAAAATGTGCGAGGAATATGTTGCCCTTCCTGAAAAAGACAGGGTCTTAGTGGCTTATGTCTCCGCCTACGGCTATACGAAGATGCTGGCCGAGAAGATTGCCGAAGGGGTGGGAAGCGAAGGGCTGACGGTGGATTTGTGCGATGTGGAAAAAATGGGGCCGGGGGAAATCGGCGCGCATGCGGAGAAAGCTTCCGGTTTGCTGTTCGGTTCCCCGACCATCAACCAGAATGCCCTTCCTCCGTTGTACAATTGCTTTGCCGCCCTTACGCCTTTGCGCGACCGGGGGAAACTGGCCGGCGCTTTCGGCTCCTATGGCTGGAGCGGGGAGGCCAAAGATGTGATAGAGGCCAATATCCAGGCTGCTAAGCTGGATTTTGTTGGGGAAAGCTGTTTTGTAAAGTTCAAGCCCAGCGAGACCCAGTTGCAAGCCGCTTACGAATATGGCGTGCGGTTTGCGCAGAAGCTCAAGTAATGCGGCTGGTTCGGGAATTCGGCTTTTCAGCTCGATAGTCGGAACCGTACGCGCTTTTTGCAGGATCGGAGCGGAGGCGGCTGCTTGCAGCATGCCTCCGCTTTTCTTTGGCCGGCTTGCAGTTTCCGTTGGTCCTTGGTTTCCATGAACGGTTCCTGTTTGCGGGTCCTGGTTTTATGATTATTTTCAAGATATTGATACATTGCAGATTATGGAGAATCCGTTGATACGGGTGGCGGAACTTCCGGATTGTCCTTTGTGCCATCATGGCGGAAAGGAGGTGCATATAGCAGGCATGCGCGATACGCTGTATCATGTTCCAGGCGAGTGGACGATGGCAAGATGCCTGCATTGCGGTTTGCTTTACTTGTCTCCGGCGCCCTTGCCCGAGGATATCGGAAAAGCCTATGAAGAGTATTACACGCATGCGGAAGAAAAGGCGAATATTCTGGCTTTCCTGCGTCCGTTGGAACAAGGTTACGTGGATGTCAAGTACGGGTATGCGCGCAAATCCTGGAAGCGATGCTTGCAGTTCCTGGCCTTGAGCTGCTTCCCGACAGAAAAAGCGGAAGCGGATACCCGGTATTTCTATTTGGATACCCATAAGGTCGCCAAGGGGAAATTGCTGGATGTCGGTTGCGGAAGCGGAGAAATGATGAAGCGTTTGCGCGGGAAAGGCTGGGATGTGGAGGGATTGGACTTCGATGCGGATGCGATTGAACAATGCAGGAAAGCGGGAATCGAGGCGAAGGCGGGGGATTTGTTTTCCCAGGAATATCCATCGGGAACCTTCGATGTCGTTACCATGAACCATGTCATAGAGCATCTTTACGGCGTGGATGAAGTGGTGAAGGAGTGCTTCCGGATATTGAAGCCGGGAGGCTGGCTGGTCATGGCGACGCCGAATAGCCAAAGCCGTCAATTGAAACGGTTCGGGCGGAACTGGTTCTACTGGCACTCGCCTGCGCATCTTCAGGTGTTCAATCGGGAAAATTTGTCGTTTTTGTGCACGGAATCAGGCTTCCAAATAAATAAGTCGTTTACCACATGCCGGAACGAGCACTGGGTGCATGCCTGCTCTTGCCTGATAGAAAAGAACGGGCATTTTTCCTTCGGCGCGGAGAAGCCTGGCAAGAAATTGCTGTTGAAAGGGAAAATGCAGCAGTTGTGGACATGGTTCCTTTTGCATTTCAAAAAGGACATCGGCACCGAAGTCGTGGTGATTGCCCGGAAACCGGGCAATCGGGGAAAACTGCCAAGATGAGGCAAGGGAAAGCGGGGATTGGACAGGAGGGGCGTGTTTTTGCATACAGGCAAAGATGTACTACTTTCGCATGGATTTACGGCTATGGAAGAAGCATCATTGAAGCAAAAAACAGCCAAAGGAATTTTCTGGTTAGGTATGAACAATTTGTTGTCGCAGGTGATAAACATGTTGTTCGGCTTGGTTCTGGCCCGGATTCTGATGCCGGAAGACTACGGGATAGTCGGGTTGCTGGCTGTTTTTACCGCTTTGGCCTCTGCCCTGCAGGAATGCGGCCTTTCTTCGGCGTTGATTAACAAGAAGGATGCTTCGCAGGAGGATTACGATACGGTTTTCTGGTTTACGGCCGGCAGCAGTGTTCTCCTTTATCTGGTATTGTTTTTCTGTACCCCTTTGATTGCCGGTTTTTACCGTATTCCGGAGTTGAAGGCTTTGGGGCGGGTCGTGTTCCTGGGATTCGTATTCTCCTCTCTTTGCACGGTTCCGATGGTCAGACTGCAGAAAGCGTTGCAAATAAAAAAACTGTCTTTGCTCCTGTTGCTTGTTACGGTTATTTCCGGGGTATGCGGCGTTATCATGGCATTGTGCGGGTGGGCTTATTGGGGCTTGGCTTTGCAGTCGGTGGGCCTTTTCTTTTTCAGGATGGTGTTTGTCTGGATTGCTGCACGGTGGAGACCGGGTTTTTCTTTCGATGCCCGTTCGTTTGCGGCCATGTGGCGGTACGGGGTAAGGATTTTGATCAACAGGGTTGTCGATACGATAAGCAATAATATCCTGATTGTTTTTCTGGGGCGGTATTATTCCCATGTCCAGGTGGGGTATTATAACCAGGCCTCGAAGTGGAGCTATTCGGCTTATTCCGTTTTTTGCGGGGTAGTGACCGGGATGATGCAGCCGGTATTCGTGGAAGCATCGGATTCCATGGATCGGTTGCAGCGGGTTTTCCGCAAGACGTTCCGTTTCATGTCCATGGTTTCGTTTTCCTGCATGTTCGGTCTGGCTTTGATAGCCCCTGAATTCATCACGATTGCCATTACGGACAAATGGGCTCCGGCTGTCCCGCTTATGCGGATTCTCTGCGTGGGCGGGGCTTTTATTCCCTTGACGTGGATGTGCAATACCTTGATTTTAAGCCGAGGGAAATCAGGGCTTGTCATGTGGGTGGCCATAGGAGCCTCCTGCTTGCAATTGCTGATGGTATTCTTGAGCCATCCTTTCGGCATCCGAGTCATGACGTTGGTCTACGCGGGGATTCTTGTGCTGACATGCTTATTGATGCAATATATGGTGGGAAGAGAGCTGAGAGCCGGTTATCTCGGCTTGTTGGCAGACTCCTTGTTCTTTTGTGCCGTAGCGGCAATCAGCATGTTCGCCTCCGGATGGATTGCGGGCGACATTGAAAACATCTATGGACGATTGGCTGTGAAAATCCTGCTGGCTGCTTTCTTTTATATTGTTTTGCTGCGTTTGGCGGGGGCTCGGATTTACTTGGAAATGAAAGCGTATTTGTTGCAGATGCTCCGGAAGAAGTTTCACGGGCGGAAAGAGGAAAAGGAGTGTTGAGGAAAAGGAGTGTTAGAGAATATTTGTATCTTTACTAATTTCTAAGAAATTTGTTAATATGTTGAATCATAAGTCGGTTTTGATTACCGGGGGAACCGGTTCGTTCGGAAAGAAATTCGTGGAGACCATTCTGAACCGTTATCCGGATGTTTCCCGCATCGTTGTCTACTCCCGCGACGAGCTTAAGCAGTATCTGATGCACCAGGCGTATCCGGCCAAGGAATATCCGCAGCTGAGGTTTTTCATTGGCGATGTCCGGGATGCCGACAGGTTGAAGAGGGCTTGCGAAGGGGTGGATGTCATTATCCATGCTGCGGCTATCAAGCAGGTGGACACGGCCGAGTACAATCCGGACGAGTGCATCAAGACCAATGTGAACGGGGCGCGGAATGTCATCAACGCGGCCTTGGACTGCGGGGTGAAGGAGGTGGTCGCCCTGTCTACCGACAAAGCCTGCGCGCCCATCAACCTTTACGGGGCGACCAAGCTGGTTTCGGACAAGCTTTTCGTGGCCGCTAACAATATCAAAGGGAAGCGGGACATCCGTTTCTCGGTAGTGCGTTACGGCAATGTCATGGGGTCGCGAGGCTCGGTCATCCCTTTCTTTTTGAATCAAAGGGGAAAGGGCGTGATACCGATTACCCATCCGGACATGACCCGTTTCAACATTTCTTTGCAGGAGGGGGTGGATTTGGTCATGTACGCGATCGGGAATCATATCGGCGGGGAGATTTTCGTGCCGAAGATTCCCTCGTACCGGATTATGGATGTGGCCAAAGCCATTGCGCCGGAGGCGCGGTACGAGATCGTGGGCATACGCCCGGGGGAAAAGCTCCATGAAGAGATGATCACGGTGACCGACGCCATGCACACGATCGACATAGGTCCCTACTACGCCATCCTCCCTTCGGTTTCGTATTGCCATGCGCAGGGCGATTACATGGATCATTACCATGCGGTCCCGGTTGCCGGCGACTTTTCCTATACATCCGACAATAATCCCGACTGGGAAACGGTTGAAAGCCTCAGGGAAAAAATCAAGAAATACGTGGACGCTGATTTTGACGTGAAATGAAACGAGCTTTTCAATCAAGAGCGCAGGGCCCGGCTCGCTTGCATCGTGCGGAGGCGGGAGGAACTGCACGGAAGATGAACATTCCATACGGCCACCAGCAGATAACGGAAGCGGATATTGCGGCGGTGGTGGAGACCTTGAAATCGGATTACCTGACCCAGGGCCCGAAGATAGGGGAGTTCGAGAAGAAATTCGCCGCCTATGTGGATGCCCCGCATGCCTTGGCGGTCGACAACGCCACATCGGGGCTGCATCTGGCCGCCAAGGCGTTGGGGGTCAAGGAAGGGGCGAAAGTGGTTGTAACGCCTGTCACGTTCGCATCTTCGGCCAATTGCGTGAAGTTCTGCGGCGGGGATGTGGTATTCTGCGATATCGACCCGGACACGTATCTGATGGACATCAAGAAACTGGAAAAGATGCTGGCATCTGCACCCCAAGGGACATATTCCGGGATTATTCCAGTGGATTTTGGCGGCTACCCGCACAAGATGGATGAGTTCAGGGAATTGGCCGACCGGTACGGCTTGTGGATATTGGAAGATGCCTGCCATGCGCCGGGCGCGGCCTTCCAAGCCAAGGACGGGAGCTGGCAGAAAACCGGGAACAGCCGGTATGCCGATGCTACGGTCTTCTCCTTCCACCCGGTCAAGCATATCACTACGGGCGAGGGCGGCATGGTGACGACCCGGAACGAGGCTTTATATAAGAGGATGGCCTTGTACCGGACGCACGGTATTACCAAAGACCCGGATTTGTTGCAAAAGAACGATGGCGGATGGTATTACGAGATGGTGGATCTGGGCTACAATTACCGGATTACGGACTTCCAAGCGGCCTTGGGCATGTCTCAGCTGGACCGGGCCGAGGCAGGGATAGGTAGGCGGCAGGAGATAGCCAGGCGGTACGACGAGGCTTTTGCCGGAGCGGCTTCCATCAGGAAACCGTTTGTGGGGCAAGGAATCAGGCATGCCTATCATTTGTATGTAATCCAGGTACCCGACAGATCGGGGTTGTATGATCATCTTCGCTCCAAGGGGATTTATGCGCAAGTCCATTACATACCCTTGCACTTGCAGCCGTATTATCGTCAGCTTGGAAGCAAAGAAGGCGATTGCCCGGTAGCGGAAGACTATTACGCGCACTGCCTGAGTCTTCCTATGTTCCCGACCTTGACGGAAGAGGATCAGGATTTTGTGATAGGATCCGTGTTGGAGTTCTGCGGGAAATGATCCGGCATCAGGGATTCAAGAGATTTTATATCAAGGTGTTTTGGCAATGAAACGGAATATCGGGATTATCCCGGCGCGGGGAGGAAGCAAGCGGATTCCCCGGAAGAATGTCAAATCTTTTTTGGGGAAGCCGATCTTGTCCTATTCGATAGAGACCTTGCTGGAAACCGGGATTTTCGAAGAAGTGATGGTTTCGACCGATGATGAGGAAATTGCCGAGGTTGCCCGGCGGTACGGGGCGAAAGTGCCTTTTTTGCGTTCAAGGGAAACCGCTAATGATTTTGCAACGGTTGCCGATGTGATCCAGGAGGTGCTGGCAGCGTACGAAGCGGAAGGCAGGGGTTTCGATAATGTTTGCTGCATGCTGCCTACATCGCCTTTGACCCATTGGAAGGATGTGAAGGACGCCTATGCTTTGTTGGAAAGGCAGGATGCACCGGCGGTTTGCCCGGTAGTCCCTTTTTCCTATCCGATATGGCGATCGTTGAAAGTGGAAGGCGACGGGAAGATGTCCATGTTCTGGCCGGAGAACCTGAATGCCCGCAGCCAGGATTTGGAGGCGGCCTACCATGACAGCGGTTCCTTCTATTGGGCCAAGGTGCCTGCGGTGCTCCGGCACCGGACTTTTTTCGTGCCGGGTTGCATGGCTTGGGTTACGGATGAGATGCGGGTGCAGGATATCGATAACGAGTCGGATTGGGAACTGGCGGAGATAAAGTACCAAATGTTGCGGAAGCATGGCGCGGAAGAATGAGTGCATTGATGATTCGGGCGCTGTCCCCTTGGTCAGCATCGTTGTTCCGGTTTACAACGTGGAGCAGTATCTTGGCAAGTGCTGGGATTCCTTGCTGTCCCAGACATTGAAGGATATCGAAGTGGTTTGCGTGGACGATTGTTCCACGGATTCTTCGTTGGCTATCTTGCGGGAATATGCAGGAAAAGACAGCCGGATCAACGTCATTACCTCCGAGGTGAACGGGAAACAGGGCGCGGCGAGGAACAAGGGCATCCGGGCGGCTCGGGCGGAATATATCGGATTCGTGGACAGCGATGACTATGTGGCCGGGAACATGTATGCGGATTTGCATGAGGCGGCGGTGAAAGGGGGAGCGGACATTGCGGTCGGCGATTATGCGGAATATTATTCGGATAACGATGTGCGTCCGCAATGGAACGGGGAAAAAGAGGTGCTGGAGAATGCGGATAGGAAAGAAAGGGACCGGGCTCTCATAGCGAGGACTCCCCGGATTTGGACGAGCCTGTTCAAGAAGAGCCTGTTTGCAGACAACGGCCTTTTTTACCCGGAAAACCTTTTCTACGAGGACAATGCCATAGGGCAGCCATTGTATTTGTCTGGGAATAAGATAGTAAAAGTAGACCGGCTTTGTTATTTTTACCGTTGCAATAACCTATCCACGACAAAGAGGCAAAACGATTATCGTTTCTTTGACAGGATGGAGACCTCGAAGCTGTATTTGGAGAACATGAAGCGCTTAGGTTTCTATTCTCCGTATCAGCGGGAATGCGAGGCGGTCTTTTTCTATTTGTTTTATGAAGCGACTGTCATGGGCGCTTTGTTTCATTTCAACCCGCCGGCAAGGGGCCGTATCGACCAGGCCAAGGCTGAGATAGGAGCGTATGTCGACGGCTTTTCACGGCATCGGTATGGATATACGATAAGGCACGCCACTACCTTGTCGCATGGGATTATCCTGTGCTTGATTGGACTGAATACAGGTTTGGGTGTGCGGGTTTGCATGTTTGCGCGGAGATGCAAACGTTTTTTGAAAAGAGGTGAGGGGAGGCTCAGGCATCATGCATAGGAAGAAAGTATATTTCAGGGCGGATGCCAGCGGGCAGATTGGTTTCGGGCATTTTACGCGTTCGTTGGCCTTGGCGGAGATGCTGGGGAACGATTTCGATTGTGTGTTCTTCACGGTGGATCCGTCCGGTTACCAGAAGCGGGAAGCGGAGCGGGTATGCTGCTTGCATCCTTTGCTGCCGGAATCGCATTTCGAGGATTTCCTGTCCTGCTTGCAAGGGGATGAGATCGTGGTGCTGGACAATTATTTCTTCACTACTGGATACCAGAAGGCCATAAAGGCCAAAGGTTGCCGTTTGGTCTGCATCGATGATTTGCATGACCGGCATTACGTGGCGGATGCGGTGATAAACCATGGCGTGGCGGATGCCAACCTGTTCTCGATAGGGCCTTATACCCGTTTGTGCCTTGGCGTTTCTTGGGCTTTGTTGCGGCAGCCTTTCCTGCAGGTCTTGGAATCCGGATGGCATCGGGAAAGACAGCGGAAATCGGCTGTGGTCTGTACCGGGGGCAGCGACCCTTGTAATTTGGTGGCGAAGTATTTGATAGCCATGCGGGGAAGCGGTATTCCTTTTGAGAAGATAAAAGTCATGGCCGGGTTGAATACCCGGATCCCGGAAGGGATGCCGGAGGTGGAAATCCTTCCGCAAGGCTTGTCGGCCCGGCAGGTTTGTTCGGTCTTGCAGGATGCGGACATGGGTTTCTTTTCGGCCAGCACCATCTGTTTGGAGGCTTTGTCGGTAGGCTTGCCGTCGGTGGTCGGGTATTACGTGGATAACCAGGAAAGTTTTTATCGCTATATCGTGCGGCTTGGGGCTGTGTTTGGAATAGGGAACCTGATGGAGGCCGGCAAACTTGACTTATCCGGTTTTCCCGGATTTGTTCCTGCGTCCAGCCATTTGGATATGCAGGGCATACGGGCCCGGTATACGGGGCTGTTCAAGGGTTTGGAGTGAGAATTTTCATGGAAGTTGGATGATTTCATGGAGGTGACATGGAAGATATGCTGCATGTGGAAGGAGACCGGTTGTGCCTGCGGGAATTGAGGCCGGAGGATATCACGGATTCAATGATGGAATGGTTCCAAGATACGGAGCTGATGAAGTTTTATACCAATTCCGGCAGGAAGATCGATAAGGCCGAATTGTGCCGCTCCATTCGAAAAGGCCGGGAAGACCGATCGAATTACACGTTGGGGATATACCTGAAAGCGGAAAGCAAGATTATCGGGACGGTAAAGATCGGCCCGGTTAATTGGAAGCACAAGATTTCCGATCTGGCTACACTGATTGGCGACAGGAGTTATTTGGGGAAAGGGTTTTCAACGGAAGCCATTGCCTTGGGAGGTCAGCTTGCTTTTTCGGCCTTGGGGTTGCGGCGGTTGTATGGCGGCATGTATTGGTCCAATAAGGCCTCCATTAAGACCTATTTGAAAGCGGGGTGGATTGCCGAAGGGGTATTGAAGGGCTTTTATTGGGTGGACGGGCGGAATGAGGATCGCTTGCTGGTGGGGTGTTACAACCCGGCGTATTTTAGCGAGGAGGAAATCCGTGATCTGCGGGAAAAGTCGAAATTGTATTATGAAGGATAAAGCCTTTATTGTGGCGGAGTTGTCTGCCAATCATAACCATAAGAAAGACATTGCTATTGCCACCATCCGGGCGGCCAGGAAAGCCGGAGCGGATGCGGTGAAGTTGCAGACTTATACGGCCGATACCATCACGCTGGATTGCCGGAAAGAGGATTTCATGATTCGGGGCGGCTTGTGGGACGGGTATTGCCTGCATGATTTGTACAAGGAGGCCTATACGCCTTGGGAATGGCATGAAGAACTGTTCCATGTGGCACGGGAAGAAGGCTTGGTTTGCTTCTCCAGTCCGTTTGACAAGACGGCGGTCGATTTCTTGGAATCCTTAGGGAATCCTATTTACAAGATAGCTTCTTTTGAAATCACGGATATTCCCTTGGTATCCTACGTGGCCTCGAAAAAAAAGCCTGTAGTGGTTTCGACCGGGATTGCCACCTTGCAGGATATCGAGGCGGCTTTGACTGCTGTGAGAAGTTCTGGGACTGAAGATGTGACCTTGTTGCGTTGCATTTCCCAATATCCGGCGCCGGTGGAAGATGCCAACCTTTTGACGATTCCGGATATGCGGCAGCGTTTCGGGGTAAAAGTGGGCTTGTCCGACCACAGCATCGGCAATACTTTGGCGGTGGCTTCGGTGGCTTTGGGGGCAACGATGGTGGAGAAGCACTTTATCTTGGACAGGAAGATGGGCGGGCCGGACTCGGCTTTTTCTTGCGAGCCTGCCGAATTTGCCGAAATGGTGCGTGTGATACGGGAGACGGAGGCGGCTTTGGGGGATGCGCGTTATCCCTCGGATCCTCAAAAGATAAAAGGCCGGGAATTTGCCCGCTCCTTGTACGTGGCGGAGGACATCCGGAAAGGGGAGGTCTTTACGGAGAAGAACGTCCGTTCGGTGCGTCCCGGCTACGGCCTTCCTCCAGCTATGTATCTCGATATTTTGGGGAAAAGGGCAGCTCGGGATTTGGAGAAAGGTACTCCGTTGCGGATGGGTGATGTCGAATTTTGATAGAGGCTTGGTTATTGCCGCGGCAGGGGATTTCCGGCAAGGATGCCCTTATGCTGGGCCGCATGGAAAACTTGGTTTTATCGCTGCGGTGCAAGCTTCCCGGCAAGGTTGGACTTTTTTAGAAAGCGGCGTAATGACTTGTCCCAGGCTTTTTCCGTCAGGGTCGGTTTTCCTGCTTTTTTCAGGACGGCATGGTATTGCCGGGCAATGTTTTCCGCGTTGTACGATTGAACAGAATTAATGATGTATTGTTTGTCCCATTGTGTATCTATGGCTTTTGCGATGGCTTCGGAAAGGGCCTGGTCGGTGCGGGGTTCGGCCATGACGGCGCATCTGGGGTCTCCTAATTCTTTTGCCGCATCGATGTCGGAGAAGAAAACAGCGGGAACACCCTGCGCATAGCCTTCCAAGAACGGGAGACCGAAACCTTCGGAAATAGTGGCCGACAGAATCAGATCGGCTTCTGCTGCATATTGAAGGGCTTCGTCCCGGGGTACTTGCCCTGCGAAACGGCAGAAAGAATCGATTTCGAGTTTTTCCGCCAATTCCTTAATAGCACCTTGTGTCGTATCGTTGCCGATGATAAGGACCGAGAGGTTTGCTTTCTTTTCGGGCGGCAGGAGGGCAATGGCTCGCAAGGCTTGCGTCTGGTTTTTCCTTTCACCGATATTGCCGGAGATAAGGATTCTGTAGCCTTGTTTCCGGCATTCTTTCTTTTGCGCTTTTGGTGTGGGCGGCAAAGGGTTGGCTATATGGAAAATGGATTCCCGGCATTGGCTTTCCACTTGTGCACGGGACCAGGCGGTAATCCCGCTGCTTACCCCCGTGGCAAGGACTCCATGCGGAAGCAAGGTCTGCAGGAGGAAACGGGCGAAATCCGTGGTAAAATCATGTTTTGTATTGTCATAGGCAGCGTGGCAAGTGAGCACGATGGGCGTGTTTGTGCGCAATGCGGCCTCGACGAAAGGGATGACGTGGGGCAAGTAGGATTGGATGAAGGCAACCCGGGCTTTCGTCTTTCGGATTTGGTAGGCATACAAGCCTACGTTGAGTTGCCGTTTTGCCAAGAGCAAGCGTTGTTTCAGCGGTAATTTCCTTGCAGCGGAGAAAAGTGCAAGCGCTTTGCCGATATCCTTGAGTTTGCCATGCCGTAGGATCAGCCATGGGTTACGGGCTAAAAGCGTGTATTGCCCGGCTACTTGGATTTGCCGGTTTTGCAGGGCGGAGCAGGAAACAAAGAGTTCCGAATAAGTGTATTGCGGGATAATTGAGGCGATTTGATCGACTACGATGGAGAAGCCGGTGGTTGCCCGGCCGGTCTCGATGCCGGTAGGAGTCAGATCCAGCGAGAACAAGATAATTGGTTTTTCTCTGGATCCTTGAGAAAATCTTAATGGGGGAGTTTTCCCTCTATCCGATGCAGTGTTTGTTTCTTGGTCATGAGGGGATTTATAAGGCTGTTCTGCTGCAGGAACCCGTCTGTCGGGTCTCTCTCTCTCTCTCTCTCTCCATATTGGTCTTTTAGGTCATCTGGCACCTTGCCCGCTTTGCATGCCATGCAAAGCGGGCAAGGTGCGCATGTGCCGGCAAAGATAGGCAATGTTCGGCATTCCGGTCGAATGCCGAGCATTGCCGGAGATGTCTTTCCCGTTGGCAGCTGGATAGGTTTACCCGTTAGGCCTTTTTCAGGTTTTCGGGCATGCGGGGAGGCGGTTTCCCCGGATTTGCCTTTTTGCCGAAAGGATCCGTTTTGTTTCCCCGGAGCCCGGGAATGAGGTTTGCGCGCAAGGCTTTCCGCTGCAGTACGGGCAGGAGGCGAAATCCGGCATGGGAATTACATCCAAACCCTGTTCAAGACGGGTTGACGCCGTTCTGAAAAAGACGGCTTACCAGGATTCGATTTCTTTTTCCGTGATTCCGGTACACTGGGCGATCATGGAGGTCGGGATTCCTTGCGCTTTCATTTTCCGGGCTATGGCAACTTGCTCTCCCTTTTTCCCCTCCTCGAGGCCTTGTTGGATTCCTTGTTGAATGCCTTGCTGGATACCTTGTTGGATACCTTGTTGGATACCTTGTTGAATGCCCTGCGCAATACCTTTCTCCATGCCGGATTTCAGGCCTTTTTGTTCCGCGCTGTAGAGCAAGGTCCGTTCCACGCTGATCATATCCCAGAAATGCTCGTAGACCATGAGCTGGTCGTCGGAATAGGCCGATGTTTCCACGATCCGAAGCGCTTTGTTGATGGCAGGGTCGTCGAGCAGTTCCTGGGGCGCTTTCCGCGTCCTTTCGTCGATTTCCACCAGGGATTGATGTGTCCTTGTAAGCACTTGTATCTCAACGCTTTGCCTTTGGCTTCTATAAAAAAGCCACGAGACTGGCACGTTTAATCTACAAT
>CASEWE010000010.1 GCA_949291555.1 uncultured Bacteroidales bacterium | reverse complement strand
AGGGGTGTACCGGAGCAGCTACAAGAACGCATTGCGGCTCGCGGCCACGGAGACGAACATCGCCTACCGGACGGCCGACTACCTGCGCATCCAGCAGCTCGATTTCGTGGTCGGCATACAGGTGAAGCTCTCCAATAACCACACGCTCAACGGCAGGCCGTTCTTCGACATCTGCGACGAGCTGGCCGGGATGTACCCCAAGGATTTCAAGTTCGTGGGCTGGCACCCTTCGTGCCGGTGTTATTCGGTCAAGGTGCTGAAGACGATGGACGAGTTCTTGGCGGACGAGCGGAGGCTGTTGAACGGGGAGGCCTTGACGGCTGACAGCGCGAACACCGTGCGGGACGTGCCGCCGCAGTTCAGGCAATGGATATTGGACAACCGGGAACGGATAGCGAAAGCCCGCACCAAAGGCACGGAATCGTACTTCCTGCGCGACAACAAGGCGTATGTGGATGGAATCCTCAGCCAGAAGCCGAACGCCTTGCAAATCGCCGCGAAACGGCATTCGGCAAGGACGGAGGCGCAGATACGGGACATCCGGCGGCGGTGGACGCTCCGCAATGCGGAAATGCGCCATACCAACCGGACGCCGGAGCAGATTGAGGCTATCCGCAAGGCGTGGGAGGAAAGGAGCGTATTAAGAAATGAACTGGTGCAATTGCTTAACAAGGCAAATGTCGAATACAGGGAAGTGCAAAGGCATGTCCATGCGCAAAGCATCGAAGAAATCATCGCGCGTGTCGGTGGCGGGGATTTGACGAAAGGCTCGTGTTCTTCCTTGGCATTCGCCTACGCAGGCAACAGGATAGGTCTCGACGTGCTGGATTTTCGTGATGGAATGAGCCGCAAGATATTTGCTTCAGGTAGCAACATAATCAAAATAGCCCAACAAACCGGAGGCATTGTGTCCAAGTCGGGCAATGATTTCAAAAACGCTAAAAATCTTCTGGGAAGGTGCGTGGAAGGGAAGGAGTATTATTTTACATGCGGGAAACATGCGGCGATAGTAAGGAAAACCGATTCAGGCCTTGAATATCTTGAATTGCAATCTTTTGTGAAGAACGGGTTCAAGCCATTGAATGATTCGGTTCTGAAAGAACGTTTCGAGGCGCAAAAGTCGCATTCGCTTTACGGGACAAAGTATGAAATGAGCGAGTGTTTAATCGATTTGGATTTATTGAAAGATAATCCATTTTTTTATCGGCTTCTCGGTTATATCAACACGGAAGCATCGAAGCAGGTGAAAGGCATGGGTGGCTTTGAAAAATAACTATATCCTGTCTTTGAAGAACTCAACCCAATACGGATTTTCCTTATCGAATATTTGTTTTTCTTTCTTGGATAGATTGTGAGGGTAATCGGCAAATAGGTTGTAAATCTTCTTCTTGTCGAAGCTGAACAGGAATTCCCCTTTGGTGTCCGGATTGTCGACCCAGAAAACCTTGTCCGTTGGATTGTCTTTGTAGAAGTTGTATTTTTCCATAGGTCAGAAGAAATCAGGGATTAGTCCTGAATCCCCCGTTGAATCCTTTATAGTACAAGGATAACAGCCTGTGCTTCCAGCACTTCAGCAGTGCAAAGATACGCAAAATCTTGGAATCCCAGCTACCGAATGCAGGCTATAAAGAGGGCATCCACGGCGGCCAAGGCCGATGTCATGGCTATGAAAACGCTAATGCGTCCTATCCGGCAGGGTTGCGCGGCTTCAGGTACAGTTCTGCGTATTTCTTGCCCCACGGTGTCAGCCGGGCATTCAAAAGTGGCTTCCGCGAGAACAAGGCTGGGTAGCTCGGACCGAAGCCGAACACGCTGCAAATCGCCGCAAAACGGCATTCACGCATTCCCATATCAGAAAGGGGCAATGCCCAATACAAACACTTCTTTGCGAGCGCATCGAAATTGTCGCGTTGCCTCTTAGAGTTCATACCCATGCAAACGCTGCTTTACCACCCGTACACCTCATCCCTTTCGTACCAGCTATCAGGTTCCTCGTCGCCCTTGCCGCCCTTGTCACCCTTCTCCCCCTCGTCTCCTTGGCCTTCTTCCTCCGCAGAAGGGAACAATTCTTTCAAACAACGTACGACCGATGTCCGTACCGCGATCGCATCGTTCCAATACGTACTCTCTGCTTCGCAAGTAAAAATGACAGCATGCGTTTTTGCTGAGACAACTTGCAAAACAATGCCTACTACACCACCTCCTTTACCGCTTTCTCCATAGCTGACAATCATCGTCTGCTCCGCAAGTTCCGGGACCAGCTCCGGCAACCTTACCAAACCCTTCCCTACAAGAAAACCCGAGATGACATCGCCTGGATTGACCGTTGTCCTGCCCGATTCTTCAATCAAGCCGAAAGATGTACCATAGACACCATAAACGAATCCTCCGCTTGAACTCGAAGAAACCTCTCCCGTGGGTATCAAATAAAAGTACTTGCAAGCATCTATCGATTCGTTGCGAACAACTGTTCCCAGTCTTGCCTTTGCCGTGCAACCCTGCAGAAACACCGCCGCAAGAAAGATGCCAGCCCATTGCCAAGCCCCTCTCCTTGCAAAAAAAGCATACATTTTTTTCACGTCAAAAGACTGTTAGCGTCCCAAATCCTTCATCCCTGCAAGCTTCCCTTCCTCCCCTATCATCTCATGAAAACTAATCAAAAAAAGAGCGACCCTGTAAGCCGGGTTCTGTACTCCCAAAGGAGCGGCTGCCATTTATCTAGGCCGCCTGTTGCCAGACGGCTCCATCGATCTACCCCCCGTCATCGGCCGAGCCCACCTTGGCAGACGGTATATTTGATCTTTCAACCCATAAGGTTTACCCCAGGAACATGTCGCCATGCCCTGCGTGAGCTCTTGCCTCACGTTTTCACCCTTGCCGCGAAGCGGCGGTTATTTTCTGTGGCACTTGCTGTCGGCCTTGCGGCCGCCTTCCTGTTAGGAAGTATGGTGGCTCAGTGTTGCCCGGACTTTCCTCTGCTCGATGCAGCGGCAGCCCAGGTCGCTCTTCAAGAGGACAAAGATAGTGAAAGGCGAGCGCCATGCGCCATCGAGCTTGCTCGAATGGCCATGGCCGAGCCGCATCCTATCTTCGTGAAACAAAGATAGTGAAAGGCGAGCGCCATGCCAATCCAAGCTTGCTTGAGATTGCATGGCCAAGCCGCCTCCTATCTTCGTGCTAACAAAGATAGTGAAAATGCGGACACATACCGTCCCACCCTTCTGCTGTCAAGACTACCGCATTAAAAAACAAACGACTAATGCTCCGGACCACGCTCGTTCCATTACCGAACACGGCCAATCCTCAATCGATAATTCATCGAAAATTCAATCAATCGACCTATTAAAAACAATGGTATGAAAATCGAAACGCAGAAGCCTTTCCCGAAAATAGATACCCTAAAATAAACAATCGACACTTTCAAAACCCATTTTGATGCAGCCGACTTTCCCCGGCCTCCGTCCCGAAAAAACAGAGGCTACCATCCTCTCATCAGAAAATAAAAGCGCGTAACTGCAATATATGATATTCAGAAAATGTCTGATAAAGCCCGAAATAATAATATAAACCAAATATTTTCAAGTAAAACAATTGATTTTCTGTATTTTATGTGACATCAGATTCGGAAACAACTTTTGAATTTGTCTTAATCTGTTACAAGTTCCTTCGGGATATATGGGAACATTTACGAGAATTTATTATGCTTTTTCTCATAACCGAAAAAGCAACGCAGATGAAAGTTACCGTGTATCTGAGAAAATGCCCCCTGAGACCTCGAACATCTGCTTCCGAGCCTGGGATAAGAATGTGACATAAAGGTCGTTTCCCCACTTGAAGTGCAGGACAAGTATTGGGCCACCGAAACCCTCAACCACAGGCGCACGACTGCCGTGCCTGCCGCCGAGCAGAAACGGCTGCCGGAACAGAATGCTCCATCATCGAACGGGCGGAGAAAACCTTCACGCACAAGATCGACAGCCGGTTGATGAGACAGGGCATCGAGGATGTGCTGTACCCTGCCCGCGCGTCCGAGCGGGATCTTCCGAACCTTCTCACCCGCATCCATGAGTATCTGGAGAAATTCGACGGGACGGAAAGGACAAAAGAACATATCGTCCGCTTCGATCGCAAGATGTCACGCTATCACAACTACCATCGGGAGATACTGGACGAGACGGCCCTCAGACTCTTCGTGGAGACCGTCTCGCTGGAGCAGATGAACGGTTTTAGGGATTATGTGGTGAACGAACACTTGCTGCGGCAGGAATATCCCGACTTCTACACTTCCCGTCTGCTCATCAACCACAAGCCGAGACCGCTTTCCGGCACGACCGGCATCAACATCATGAATTTGTTCTGCACCTTCCTACACTGATGCAAGAAGATGAAGTATTCAGACAACGACGTCTAGCCCTCTACGGCTGCAAGGAGCCGACCTACGGCAACCCGTTCTTCTTCACTTCGGAAGAGTGAAACATCCTGTATGACGTAGTTCTGAGCGACTGTCCAAAGCTGGCCGTCATCCGCGACATCTTCGTGTTCCACTGCTATGTCAGGCAACGTTCAACATGATCTGCATGGAGGCGGAGCATGTCTGTGACACAGGCTTCCCTTTGGATGTCTTTCCGTAGGCCGTGCAGTCCATTATACTCGACATGGCCCGGTACGAGAACCACAAGACAGAGTTCATCGCGACGGCCATGCTGTCGGCTGTATCGACCGCAATGGAAGGCTCCTACCGTATACGCATCAAAGGTGATTGGCAAAGCAGCGCCGCCCTCCATATCATCCTCGTAGGCAGGCCGGGGCTGGGCAAAACACCGCCGCCGGAGACGGCATACCGTCCCATACGGAAGCACGACTATGCCCTGTTCAAGGCGTATAAGTCGGAACTGGAGGCGTGAAATCCGCCGGGGAAAGCGGAAAGAAACCTGTGCTGCGCCGCACTGTCTTATCAAACTTCACCCCCGAATCGCTCCTGCTGACACACAACAACAATCCCCGGAGCGTAGTCATCCTGGTGGATGAGATCATGGGCCTGTTCAACTCCGCCAACCGATACACCAACGGGCAGCTAGATCAGTTGCTCACGGCATGGAGTGGCGGGGCTCTGGACGTGACAAGGGTCAGTAACACTGTACCGATGCGTATTGAACAGCCGTGCATCAATATCGTTGGAACTACGCAGACCAAGCGTATACATGAACTGCTGATGAAAGGTTTCGAGAATAACGGACTGCTCGACCTCTTTCTGTTCGTGCTGTCCAAGTCCTGGGAAATGTCAAAATGGACTGATTGGGATGATGGCGGGGAGGACAGGGCATCTCTGACGGCGGCACGATAGGAACAGATGCTTTTCAAGTTTCTTGCCCTTGAATATGACACCGGAGAGGGAAAAAGATGATGCCCAATGTGCTGTCTATGGTCAGGGGCAAGGGAATATTTCTTCTCTTGGTGGACAGGAAAGGGGGAATTCATCAACCGGATAAAGGACGACGCCCAAGGAGACAGTCGTGAGATGAAGCGTCCTGCGCAGGTGGCACGGCTGGCACCTGCTCATACAGATGCTGCGGCATGCTTCCGGCGAGAGACACCTGCAATCTGTGGACTCGGCATCGGTGAAAGCCGCTGTCCAGCTGAACGGCTATTTCGATGAATTGTACCGCCGCATCCGCTCCTTCGTGGCGGAGGACGGAGGAAGAACCGCCCAAGGTGCTACTTCGCTGCTGCCGAACACTTTCGACACGAAGCCACAGGCAAAGAACTGCAGAATGTCAGCGAGCGCACGGTGATGAACCACCTCAAGGAGCTGTGCCGGAGCAGGCTGCTGCAGAAAGCCAAGGCCGGGCATTACGAGAAAGTCAGATATGATAAATCTGGAAATGCTATCTTACTTATATTTAGTTTAATACATCAATAAAACAGTAACATAATACCTTGCAAAAGAAACAGAATCGGTATTTTTGAAGATTTTTCGATTTTTACTTTTCACTTGATTTCATTCCTTGCACTTGTTCTCACACAAAGTATTACTCAAAGCCTCTCTCCCCACTCCTCACCTCTCATTTCAAGAATATATTTTGGCTTTTACAGCGAATTTTGCAGCCAAAAGAGAAAGGAGCAAACCTCAGTCTTGGGAGCATTTCTTCATCAGAGTTCTTGCCCTTTGCAAAGTTAGCTATTTCTATCAAGCCATAGGCATATGGAAAGAAAAATATGCATACCTCTATTTAGTCTACTTTAGTTTAGATATATTGACTAAACTAAACTGAATTTTCAATTGATTTCCACATTCTACCCTACACAAATACACAGCCACAAAAGAGGATAACTGTACTACGCATTTTCTCTTTTCGCTGCAATCCTATTCATGAAACTCAAGACATTTTATTTTTAACTTTTAAAGTCATTCTGTAACGAGTAAATAAAGTACTTAAATACTTTGCAGAGTACAAGAATATCATCCAGGGTCCTTAATATAAACGCTCAAAAATAATCCCTCACTCGAAGCGAGGGATTATTAAAGTTCATTTATTATTTTTTTCTTGCCAATATTGTACAACTCTGAATACGTCGGTTCTTGGATATTCTTTGATGTTGGAAACCGTATGGCCATTTGAAAGACTTTCTAAGTTTCTCATAGCCTTTGCCCCCTCTTTCTCTGCCAATCCAAGGAATTTATTGATTGCCTTTGTATTATTTAAATCATTAATTGGTAAAAGAAATGCTGTTTCACATTCTTGGGAAAAATCAAAATTACCTTGATTGTATTCCGAAATACCTTGTGATAACAAAACCACAGATACCCCATACGATCGTATTTTTCTCAACAAGACCTCTAGAATTTCTAACGACTTCTTCTCTCTAAACAAGTCGTGTGCTTCGTCAATCATTAAAACATATCGCATACTTCTATTACCATCCGAAGAAACATCAGTGCCTCCCATATTAGTAAACACATTGAAGATGTAGTTGATAATCAAGAAAACCGATGTAAAACGAACGGTATTATCTAGCTCGCCTGACAGAGAAAAATAGTAGTTATTATTCAAAAATACACTAGGGTCGTTGACTTTAGAGGCAAACAGCTCATATTCGCTTAACCTCTCCATTATTTCTGTCAATGTATCTCTTGTGCTACCAACTTCTTCTATGACTAAATCATATATATCTTTCAAAGATGGGTGTTTACCGTCTTTGTTTTGGATGAATGCCTCTTTTGTTGCATCTTTAAGTATTTGCTGTTGCTTCTTACCTATATTTGAATATTTGGCAATTATATCAACAAACTTATTGATACCCATTAATTTATTCTTTTCATTTACATTATCAATAAAAGAAACTGGATTAAGTGGGAAAGGAGCATTGGGCGCATTGATACATTGGGTATGGGTCGAAGTAAAGAAGTCTTCCATTTTCTTTTTATCATCTTCCGCCAGCCCTTTAAAGTCAAGGAACAAAAAATTCACTTGTCCCTGTGTTTGCGTATATAATTGCCTCAAAAACTCCAATGCAAATTGAGTCTTTCCTGAACCAGATTTACCAGCAACAGCGATATGCTGATTATTATACAATTTGGAATTATTAAAACAAAACCTAATTTCTTCATCTGTTTTCGGATTATATCCAACCTTAATATTGATAGGACCAGCGAACTCGCTCTTATCAATATGTTGATTATAATTTGCAACAGGATCAAAGGACACAGGAACATCCTCAATGGCATCAATTCCTCGTCCCAAATATTCGGTCAGGAAATCAAAAAAGGTATATTGAGGAGTATGCTCAAATATATAATTGATTTTTTCAAGCCCATGATCAATATGCAATTTGATGTATTTAGGTATTGATTCATCATTTTTAGTTATACCATAAGCCTGACAAATCAAAGCAACATAGAAATCCTTGAATTGAGCATCAAATAATATATGGTCTTTGTACTCTTTTCCCTGAGAATCGTGTAGATTAAACTCTTGTGGTGTAAAACGCTTTCCTGTAGACAAAGAATAGCCTAATGCAATTCTAGCGATTACATTTTCTTTCGTTCCACCAGTAAGTTTCTTCGTCAACTGGGTTACGACGTCATGATTAGCCTTGGACGTACTTATATTAATCAGCATAATTCCTATTCTTATATTCTGTAAAAATTCTATCCGTATCTACCTGCAAAAATCG
Source organism: uncultured Bacteroidales bacterium (assembly GCA_949291555.1). GTDB lineage: Bacteria > Bacteroidota > Bacteroidia > Bacteroidales > P3 > Pullibacteroides. The sequence continues at coordinate 73,632 of CASEWE010000010.1, read as the reverse complement.
AGAACCATTCTTTTGATTATCTATCAAATAAGCCCGATTTACAATCGGCTGAATCAATTTGTATTCATCCTCTGTCAACTCCTTCATAAGAAGAGGAAAAAGAATCACCTGTTTTGACACATTAGGATAAAATTGTGTCAAGATATTCCGAGTATGACTAGTATCAAATTTTTGCATCGGGCTATCAATGAAAACAGGAAACTCTATTTCTGTTTCATCAACCAATGCACCAAGCAGAGCCGAAGCAAACATTTGTCTCTCGCCCATAGAAAGATTCCCTTTGTCAATCTTTCTGTTATCGACATCATACAAGTTTATATCTACATCCTCACCGTTACCATTTATATCAACAACAACTCTATCTACAAGATTTGTCTTATGCAAAAAACTCTTCAACTTGTCTTCGAGCTTCTTTGCTAGGGCCTTTTTCTTTTCATCCTTGAACTTGATCAAGAATTTCTGAATAATTCGAATCAATCGGGAGGCTTCATCATCGACCTCTTTATTTTGATTAGAAACAGCTATTTTTTTAGACAAGATTTCTTTTTGTTTTTTATTCGCTATAATCTTATCAGATAAACTTTCCTTCTCAGCTTCTTTAGCTGCAATATCTCGATAAATTAATTCAATTTTTCTGTCTATAGCTTCTTTCTTTTTTCTCAATTCTTGCACGTAATCACTCTCTGCATTTTTCTCAGCCTCCCTTATTTTCTTCTCAATAGAAAACAGTTCTGCTTTTGCCTTCGTATACTTACTGTGCAAATCATCAAAGGATAATTTACTTTCCTTTATTTTAGATACCAGTGAAGTAAAATCATTCTCTTGTATTTCTGTGAAATCATGAAGCATTGTAAAATGTTCAAAACGGCTATTGTCAAGATCATTATAGAAATGCTTCCTTATGAGTTTTCTGATTTGATTTTCATAAAAATCTCGCACTTTAATGTCAATGTGATGATTAAAGCCTCGTTTCGCATTCTCTATATCACTGAGTATAACATCAGTCTTGTCATTAACCCCTTCCAATTGTAGTTTATTTTGCTTATACGCTTTTTCCTCTTTTAATTGGTCAAGCATTGATGATATAAGGCTCCCTGACAACCCAAACGGAATGAGACTATAAAGTTCTTTCAGCCCATCTTCGGCTTGTCGCATTTCGGCAAACAACTTGTCGCGCTTTTCGTTTAATTGTTCCAACTCTTCTTGTGTCATCAAATCACCCTCACGGATCAATTTGGTTTGCAATTCTTTAGAATTATGTTGCTGTAAGACGCGATCCTCTTCTAAATTAGCAATTTCATCGGTCAATCTGCTAATTTCACCTTCCGCATAAGTAATAGCAGCTATTAATTCTGTAAACTCTTTTTTGTCCTGAGGCCTTGCCGATTCCCGCCTATAGTCATCTTGGATTCTTTCTAACTCATTTTTCAAATCGTCATATTTTTGAATCCCCAAAACTTGAGAATAAGCCCGACTTAAATCCTGACGTTGCTCCGGAGTATTGATTTGTGCGAACGAAACAATCTTTTCCGCATCAAAGAAAAAGAATTTTGCAATCTCTATCGGAAGAATATAATCTCTAATAAAGATTTCTTCTTCCTTCGTTATTTCATCCTTTGCTCCTGAAAACAAGTCATTTTTCCTCCCATCAATAAATATTTCCAATTCGTCATCATAGTTAGTTGCACTATCATATGAACGTGTAATCTTTATATCAGTACAAGGAACATCCGGGATTTCAACATCAGTAAATGTAACGGAGACAGAGAAACAAGTTTGACCTTCTTTGCGGGCTTGGATATTAAGACTATTTCCAATGTATCTGCTATAACCGCCCTTTTCATCAATTTCTTTACGGTATAAATCATCCACATTCCCCATTTGGCGACCATATAAACACCAAACCAATGCCATCAGAAACGTTGTTTTTCCAAAGCCATTATTTCCACTTACAATAATTATATTGCGTTCTCCATTTGGGGTTAAATCAATCTTATTAACGCCCTTATAGACTCGGAAATTGTTAAGTTCAATTTCTTTGATTATCATTTCTTCTTATTTTTTACAAATTCCTCAATACGCGACTCTATTTCACTTTTCAAGCCACGACGTCTTTGCATAAGAGATTTACTTTTCTGAAGCAAAAGCAACTGTTCTATTAATTCACCCTCTGCAATGTTATCTTTGCAGACTTCTTTCATAAGTTCTGCCTCTAACTTGTTTTTAACTTTTACTTCTTCCATATCTAATGATGCGTTATAAATCTTATTGTATATGTCAGACACTTGGAACGTAAAATTAAAATCACGATACCAATTGACCTGTATAGCAATTAATTCTTGATCTGTAATAAGTTTTATTTCTGGATCTTTTTGCTGAAGATTACATTGAATCTTCAACAGCCTTTCGAGAATACTAGCGCGATAACGAAATACATACGCTCCCATATCATTTACTGCTTTCCGACCATCTCTTCTGAATGGCATTCGATTTTCTATTATATTTCGCTCTTGATCTAATTGTAGTCGAAAATCATATAATGGTTTCATCCATTCTCGTCCATTTCGAATAAGAGAGCGCATCGACTTATCATCTTTTACAACAGTACAAGTCCAACAACCAAATCGACTTTGCCCACAAGAGCCATGACTTTTATCTGTGACAACCGTGGGGCATTCATAATCATCTGCACTGGCATCCTTGTAAATGTTGAATAAGATTGAATTATCAAATCCCCAAGGAGATGGTACAGCATTAACAATATACCAAACCTCTTCCAACATCAATTCTTTTATAGGCGCATACACATACGTGTTTTTTAGAATCGTATGATTAGTAAGCCGTTTCCCATGGATTTCATGCTTCTTAATAGAACGCGCCCTAGTAGCACTTTCTGCTTTCCGCGTACCAATTAAGATAATAGCTTCCCCACATTCATCGACTTGATCAATAATAAATCGAGCTGTGGGCTTAATCTTCAGCTTTTCGGTACACCATCGAAATGCAGTGTTGGGCACAGGATATCCTTTACCAATAACATTAACCCAAAAAGAATCTTCGAGTTTAGGAACTGTTTTCCGAACAAATATGGGTAAATCTTCTTTACGAGCCTTTATTTCAATCTTCTTTAAAACCTCATCCACATACGTTGCAATAATAGGATTTTCCACCATTGTATCATTGCACACAACATATACAGGCCTCCTTAGCTGAAACGGGACAATTGTTTGTTCTTTGATTTTCCGCAATGCCAACCAAACTAAAGTCAATAATACGGTAGAATCTTTTCCTCCACTGAATCCGATAATCCAAGGACGAAATGTAAGATCCGCATACATATATTGATCTAGTATTTCATCAATTATGTATTCAATTCTCTTTGTCATATTTTGATTCGTTATGCATTTGAGGATTCTATCCAAAGTCCTTCATCTGTGCATTATATTCCCAACTCCCTTTTTAGCCACACTTTCATCACTGGATCAGAAATGACAACTTGTCGTTTCTCTATCTCTATAAGTTCCTTTTTGATTAACGCCCGCTTTACGATACTTACATTTGCAGACGAGCCAAGTTGGTATTTTTGCAGAACCTCTTGTGTGGCAAATTCACTATGAACCCCATCTAAAATAGCTCGCAGGAAATTCATCTGATAGGTAGTGAGGCTTTCGGTCTGCTTCTCGAACAATGGAGTGTTTTGGTCGATAATATCTTGATATGCCGCCTCAAAGTCCTGCTCGGTAGCGGTTCCATTCGCATGAATCCATACCAACCAAGCCAACTGCTGCACATAAGACGAGTGGTTATCTACTATTTGACATATCCCTTCGGCCAGTTCTCTTGAAATCTGCTTGCCCGTAGTTTCAAAACGATCGCAGATATAATCCACCCAATCCGAAGTCCTAATTTTCGGCAAATAAATGACATCGCCGAATTTATAAAACGGCAGGCTCCTTTTCTCAAACAGTTCATTCATCAAATGCTTTTTGCTGCCGAACAAACAATAGGATACCGACTTTTGCAGTTGCCACACAGTGCGCAGCCGTTTTTGAAATGTCTTGGAATCCTTGAACTCGGCAATCTGCTGGAATTCATCGATGCACACAACGATATTGCAACCTTTCTTCTGCGCTATTTTTTCCGGAAGTTGCAAAATCTCATCCACATCGTTGCTCCTGGGATTCATCTCGAGCGAAATGGAGAAATCTGTCATCGGATCTGTACCAATTGAGATTTTGGGGCTGATACGTGAAAGGAATAACTTGGCATTCTCCAACCACTCATCTAACTTGGAAGATGTTTGTTTGAGCACGGCAGCCGCAAATGCATCATAGAAATCCTTATCACTGCGACACGAAAAAATATCGAGATAAACGACTTTCAATTTGTCGGATTGTGCCAAGCGACACGATTTCTGCACCAACGAGGTCTTACCCCAACGACGAGGTGAAATCAGTACGGTATTGACACCATGCCGGAAATTCAGTAATAAACGCTCCGTTTCTCTCTCTCTGTCTGTAAAATTATCGCCTGATGTGGCAACGCCAAATATAAAAGGCTTGTTCTCCATAATCTTCAATCTTATTCAAGTGCAAAGGTAGGAAATATTATTATTACTAATACTATTATTACTAATAAAATTATTATATCTAATATATTTTCTTACATAAAACTCTGTCATACACCTTCATAGCTCACATTGTCAATTCAAACAAAACTGCCATATATGGTATTTTGTAGTGATATGCTTATTTTTTCTTAGCCTTGCAATGACTTCATTTGTGACATTTTGCTAGCAGTTCTTTGTGCATGCTCACTTTTCTATGTTAAGCCTTGCCACAGCCGTTTTAGTTCGGGCTTGTCCGTGTACCCCGAAATAAATTTCGGGAAGCCTAATACCCCAACCGCCTTACGGTGTTGGAGGGTTGCCATGCAATCTGCAAGCAGTGGCGATTAGATTGTCCGATGTTAAGTTGATTATAAAATGGCAAACGGATAGACAAATAGTTTTAATCGCATCGGAAAATCGGCTATATTCCTATTTTTCAACAAGATGAATAAGAAAGAATTTACTCCTTATGGTATCGTCTCATTCGACAAAAGCAAGGTCATATCTTGCTTGTCTTTCATAGGTCTTTCAACGCGCTATCGTCCGAGCAATGATACCTCTGTTTCAGGCGTAGTTTTGCCTTCTTAACTGCGCCCATTTTTTTTCATTTGTTTTCACGAAAACGGTTTAGTTTAGTTTTTCACCCTTATAGATTAATACTAAAGTAAACTGAATCATATATGCACGCGCGACCGGTAAACTACGCCGCCAAAGAAAAGCAAGGAACCGCAACCGGCACCCGATCCCTTATTTCCGTCAGAAAACACAGTCCGTACTGCCTGTTTTGGCTTTCTTTTCCTTCCAGAACATGAAACCGGGCCTATCCGCCACACATGCCCGCAGCGGAAAAACCAGACCTCAAATCAAAAAAAGTCTCTATTGTATCTTCTCCCCCAAAAAAACGAATTAGAACGCTTTGTAAGACAATATTCAACAGAAGCAGACTACACTTTGCCGAAGAAACGGGATTCGAACGCCTTGCCGGACAATACCCAGCCTTTTCGCACCGCCCCTGCCGAAAACCCGCAGAGACCGCTGCCACCCGGCGCAATGAGCCTCAAAGATATTTTTCCACGTCGGCAAGCCCGATATCGCCCGGGCAAAGAATCAGCAAGCGTTCCACGATATTGCGCAGCTGGCGGATATTTCCCGGCCACGGTTGCCGTTGGAGGAATGCCATCGCCTCGTCCGTTATTTTCTTTGGCGGACGGGCCATGCCGGCTGAAATCTGCCGGATGAAATGTTCCACCAGCACCGGTATGTCTTCCGCGTGCTCGCGCAAGGGAGGAACCCTTATTTCAATCACATCCAAGCGATGGAAAAGATCTTCCCGGAACCTTCCTTGCGCTATTTCTTCCCGAAGATCCTTGTTGGTCGCCGCAATGACCCGGGCATTGATCCGGATCGGCTTCTCCCCGCCCACGCGCATGATGACCTGTTCCTGCAAAGCCCGCAATACCTTGGCTTGGGCGGAAAGGCTCATGTCGCCGATTTCATCCAGGAAAATCGTCCCGTCCTCGGCCTGTTCGAAACTCCCTTTCCGCTGCTTCACGGCCGAAGTGAACGCCCCTTTTTCATGCCCGAACAACTCGCTCTCGATCAGCTCGGCCGGAATCGCGGCGCAATTCACCTCCACGAACGGCCCTCCCGAAACCTGGCTATTCCGGTGTATCCTCCTTGCAATAAGCTCCTTACCCGTTCCATTCTCCCCCACGATCAAGACCCTCGCCCCTGTTCCGGCCACTTTGTCGGCCATCTCGATGGCCGAAGCGAAAGCCCCCGAATTGCCTACAATCCGGTATTTCTCTTCCACCTGGCGTTCCAGGCGTTTGGCGTGGCGAGCCAGATGCCCTTTCTCCAAGGCGTTTTTCAAGGAAACCAGAATCCGGTTCAATTCCAAAGGCTTGGCAATAAAATCAAACGCCCCTTTCTTGATGCACTCCACGGCCGTTTCTATATCGCCATGTCCCGAAATCATGATAAAAGGGATCTCCGAACGCGACAAAGCTTTTCCAAGCAGTTCGATGCCATCCATGCCCGGCATCTTTATGTCGCAGAAAACCGCATCGTAAACATTTTTCTGAAGCAATTCCCAAGCCTCCAAGCCGCTGGAAGCCTCCTCCACCTTGCAGTCCTCGTATTCCAGTATTTCCCGCAGACTGCTGCGGATCAAGGATTCGTCATCGGCCACCAGGACCCTGCATCCTTTCAGTTCCATTTCCTTTCCGATTTCATTTTCCGTCCGCAAAGAAGCAATCGCCGCTCGCGCCGCCCCACAAGCGCCGCCCCGCGCTGCCGGGGCCACCGGTCATCCCCGGTAACGGATCCAATGCCACAACTCCTTGTAGCTGCCTTTCTTTCCGTACATGAGGATGCCGACCCGGTAGATGCGGGCAGCCAGCCACGTAGTCCCGATGAAACCCGCCACCAAAAGCCCCAACGACAAGGCAAGTTCCCAAACCGGCACGCCGAAAGGAATGCGGGCCATCATGACGATCGGCGAAGTGAAAGGGATGATCGAAGTCCATACAGCCAAGGGCGAATAAGGATCTTTCAAGACCACGCCCACGACAATGATCCCTACCAGCAACGGAACCGTGATCGGCCACATGAACTGATTGGTGTCTTCCTGGTTCTCCACCGCCGACCCGACCGCGGCGAACAGAGACGCATAAAGCAGGTAGCCGCCCAAGAAATAGACCAAGAAATACAGCAGGAGCGTCTTCAGGTTCAAAGAAGCCACGATGTCCTGTATCTGCAAAAGCGTAGCTTGCACCTCGTTCACATCCATGCCTCCCGGCATGCTGCCGGCCGCGGCCGCCTGAGCCGCATCGGCACCGCCTCCGGCCGCCATTCCCACGACCATGGTCAAGACCAAGGTCAGCACGCCCCAGAGCAGCAGCTGGGTCAGCCCCACCAAAGCCAGACCCAAAACCTTGCCCATCAGCAGCTGGAAAGGCTTTACTGAAGAAATCATCACTTCGATGATCCGGTTCGACTTCTCTTCGATCACCCCGCTCATGATCTGGCTCCCGAACAAGAAGATGAAACCGTAGATCAAAAATCCGATGGCATAAGCCAGCAGCGACTTCACTTCGGTATAAGAGCGCTCCCCGGTTTCGATATTCCGGGTAACCACGTCCACGCCGGCCCGCTCCACGAAGTCGAACAATTCGGGACGGATGTCGCTGCTGGCATGGATAAGGTTCATCCGAAGCTTGTTCTGCGCATCGGACTCGATTTGTTCCACCATGGCCATCGAAGGCTCGTTCTGCTGGTAGAACAGCAGCATGGTCTGGCGGTTGCTGTCGAGAGAGCCTTGCGGTATGTACAAGATGGCATCGTATTTTTCTTCTTTCAAGCCGATTTTAGCCGTAGCCGTGTCGGCAACCGGCTCGAAATGGTCTTCCGAATTCCGGAACGCCCCCTCGTAAGCACCGGTTTCATCGACCAAAGCCACCGTCTTTGCCTTTCCTCCCACCTGCATCAGCAAAGCGGGGGTGAACATCAAGGCCACCAACAGGATAGGCGCCAAAATGGTCATGACGAAAAAGCCCTTCTTCTTGACCCTTGTCATATACTCCCGCTGGAGCACGACCCACGTGTTATTTTTCATTTTCAGCCCTTTTTACCGTTTGAATAAATATGTCGTTCATGCTCGGCAGCTTTTCGGAAAACTCCTTCACGCTGCCATATTCCAGCAGCGTGCGCAAGACCCGGTTCCCATCGTCCTCTCCTTCCGACACTTTGATTTTCAAGTCATAGAGCCCCGGCACATCGTGCGGGATCTGTTCCAAGACCTCCACAGCCTTTCCCAAGGCCTCCATCCTGCCGGGATCCGACAAAAGCAGCACTTGATAGATATTGTTGCTGAAAGCCCGGCGCACATCGTCCACCTTCCCGTCCAGGATTTTCTTCGACTTGTTGATCAAGGCGATTTCATCGCAAATCTCCTCCACCGAAGCCATGTTATGGGTCGAGAAAATAATGGTGGAACCTTTTTTCTTCAATTCCAGGATCTCGTCTTTGAGCAGCTGGGCATTAATCGGGTCGAACCCGCTGAACGGCTCGTCGAAAATCAAAAGCCCGGGCTGGTGCAGGACCGTGACCACGAACTGGATCTTCTGCTGCATCCCTTTGGAAAGCTCGACCACTTTCCGATCCCACCACGAGTCGATGCCGAACTTGTCGAACCACGCATGCAGCCTTTTCGTGGCTTCCGCCTTCCCCAATCCCTTGAGCTGGGCCAGGTACAAAGCCTGCTCTCCTACCTTCATGTTCCGGTACAGGCCCCTTTCTTCCGGAAGATAACCCACCTGGTAAATATGATCCCGCCGAAGTTTCCCGCCTGCAAAAAGCACCTCCCCCTCGTCGGGGGCCGTTATCTGATTGATAATGCGTATAAGGGTTGTCTTACCGGCCCCGTTCGGGCCAAGAAGGCCGAAAATGCAACCCTTGGGAACCTGCAAGCTCACGTGGTCGAGCGCCGTATAAGCGCCGTAACGTTTCACCACCTGGCGCGTTTCCAACAAATACTCCATATCCTCTCTTCCCTTGAATAAAAATCTCCCTTGAATAAAAATCTCCCTTGAATACAACTCAAAAAAAAACTCCGCAGGCGAGTATTCCTGCCTGCGGAGCAACCCGGAACGTCAGCAATGCATGTAGCGTTCCACCAATTCAAGCATTTTCCCGGGCGCCTTGGCGATTTCCGCCCGGAGCTTCTTGTCCTTGTAATCCTTCAGCATTTTGATCAGGCCATCGATCAGCCCTTTGCTGAACACCCCGTAGGCTTCGTAAACAGCCCGTTGCCGCTTCAGGCATTCGGCCGAATCCTCGCAGCAGACCGGGAGCTGGCGGTATTTCTTCGCCTTTTCCTTGTTTTCGTCCTTGAAGATGTTCACATCCACGTAATTCTCTTCGGCGAACTTCAACCCGTCCTTCATTTCCAAGCCGTGCCGGGCCGCCACGCAAAGGCCGGCCACGAGCAAGTAGATATTGGCCGAACCGTCCGGAGCGCGGAACTCGGCCGTCTGCTTGTTGGCGTAGGAAGGTTTCGCCTTCTTTTCACCCGGATTGGCATCGACCGCCATGTTCTTGGTTGTTTCCCAGCCTAAGGGCACGCGAACCAAAGCCGAACGGTTGCGGTCTCCCCAGCAGATATTGGTCGGGGCTTCCTGATGCGGAACCAAGCGGAAATAAGACAAGGGGTTGGTATTGCCGAACGCCGTGAGCGATTCGGCCAGGTCCAGATATCCGGCTATGGCCCGCTTTGCCGTATCGGAAAGCTTGTGCTTGGAATCCAGCATCTGGTTCTTGCCGTCTTTCATGATGGCCGTATGGATATGCATGCCGCTTCCGGCCTTGCCTACGGTGATTTTCGGGGAGAAAGTCACCAGCAGGCCTTGTTCGTAGGCCATCGTACGAAGAATCCATTTCCCTATAATCAACTGGTCGGCAGCCTCTTCCAACGGGCAAGGCAGGAACTCGATCTCGTTCTGCTCGTAATTCTTGCCGTCGATAGAGAAATTCCCGACCTCCGAATGCCCGTATTTTATGCGGCATCCGCAGGAGGCCATGGCCATCATGGCTTCCTTGCGGAACGTCTCGAATTTGGTAAAAGGCGTCGACTCGTGGTAGCCGCGCTGGTCATCGGCCTTGAAAAGGTCGTCTTCCGGCCCAATCACGTAATATTCGAGTTCGCCCATGCAATGGAATTCGAACCCGGTCCGCTGCTTCATGACCTCCCCGGCCCGGCGCATCACGTAAGCCGGATCGCTCTCGAACGGGTTCCCGTCCTTGTCGTAATAGGAGCACAGCAGGTCCAAAGTAGGCCTTTCGGCAAAAGGATTCATATAAGCCGTCCTGTAACGGGGAATCACGTACAAGTCGCTGGCGCCCGCATCGAGGTTCTTGAACAGGCTCGAACCATCCACCCGTTCGCCGCAGCTGAGGATTGTCCGGATGTAGTCCAGGTCATTGACCACGAAGTTCAAGGTTTTCAAACGGCCATCTCCCGCCACGTAACGGAAATTGATCATCTCGATCTGGTTCTCTTCGATAAAACGGAGAATGTCCTCTTTCGTGAATTCAGAAGCCGGCTTCTGGAGGAACTGCACCAAAGGGTGCGGATTCATGGAGATACTCATGATAAATATTTTTTATTTGTTTTCCCAAGCGCTAATAGAGGAAGCCAGGCAGGCCCCTCGGCGGAACTCCCTGGCACAAAACAGGGGCAAATTTAAGCAATAAAACGAGACGGAAAGGCAATCGGGGCAAAGTCGCGCTTCTTTATTCTGAATCTATTTTGAATCCAAACAATCGGGAAAATCCGCATCGGGGAAAATCCGCGCGATGCTTTTCGCCCGTATCGGGAAAAACATTAACTTTGTAAATTAAGCCCTGCCCCTACAGGGCTTTTCCGCCTGCCTTTCCTGCCGGAAAGGGCAAGCAGGAAACAAATACCGGGATTTAATCGTCAAGTCATGATAAAAAAACGTTGCCTGATAGCAGGAATCCTCTTCCTGCTCGCTTTAGGGGCTTTTACAGCTTGTTCGTCTTCAAAGAACACCTCCTCCGTCGGGACACCCGACTACTGCAGCACGAAAGACGGGGTCCGTGTCCCGCCAAGCCCGAAACCGGAAATGCGGCATCCGGCTGCCGGAACCCCGGTGGGAGGAGATTATGACATGAAGAAACGCTAATCCAAGATTTTTCCAATGGAAACCAGCACAGGCAGAATTTCCCAAATCATCGGGGCCGTGGTCGATGTCCGTTTCGAGGAAGGCCAACGCATCCCGGTCGTGTACGAAGCCCTGGAAATCCGACCCGCGGAAGGAAAGACCGTTGTTCTGGAATGCCAGCAGGACATGGGGGAAAGGACCGTCCGGACCATCGCCATGGATTCAACCGACGGCCTATGCCGCGGCATGGAAGTCCTTGCCACCGGAAACGGGATTTCCATGCCCGTAGGCAAGGAAATCAACGGGCGGCTGTTCAACGTGATCGGGGAACCGATCGACGGCATCGGGCCGGTAGAAACCTCCCAGCGGCGATCCATCCACCAGAAGCCGCCGCTTTTCGAGGAGCTTACCACCAACGAGGAAGTCCTGTATACCGGCATCAAGGCCATCGACATGATAGAGCCCTACATGAAAGGCGGGAAAGTAGGCCTTTTCGGCGGAGCCGGCGTTGGGAAAACCGTGCTGATCATGGAAATGATCAACAACATCGCCAAGCAATATTCGGGGCAGACCGTTTTCGCCGGAGTCGGGGAACGAACCCGCGAAGGCAACGACCTGCTTCGCGAAATGATCCAGTCGGGGGTCATCAAATACGGGGATGAGTTCCGGAAAAGCATGGACGAGGGCGGCTGGGACTTGGAAAAGATCGACCGCGAGGCCCTGAAAAGCTCCCAAGCCACCCTGGTGTTCGGGCAAATGAACGAATCGCCCGGCGCCCGCGCCCGCGTGGCGCTCTCGGGGCTTGCCTTGGCGGAATATTTCCGCGACCAGAGCGGGGAAGGCAAAGGCAACATCCTGTTCTTCATCGACAACATTTTCCGCTTCACCCAAGCCGGCTCCGAGGTATCGGCGCTTTTGGGCCGGATGCCTTCCGCCGTCGGGTACCAGCCCACCCTGGCTTCCGAAATGGGACTGATGCAAGAGCGGATCACTTCCACGCGCCACGGTTCCATCACTTCCGTCCAAGCGGTTTATGTGCCAGCCGACGACTTGACCGACCCGGCCCCGTCCACCACGTTCGAACACTTGGACGCCACCACGGTACTCAGCCGGAAAATCTCCGGATTGGGCCTGTTCCCGGCTGTCGACCCCTTGGCTTCCAGTTCCCGGATCCTCAGCCCGAGAATCGTCGGCAAAGAGCATTACGCCACCGCGCAGCGCATCAAGAACATCCTTCAACGGAACAGCGAGCTGCAAGACATCATCGCCATCCTCGGCATGGAGGAACTGAGCGAGGAAGACAAGCTTGTCGTGAACCGGGCCCGGAAAATCCAACGATTCCTCTCGCAGCCCTTCTTCATGTCCGAAGCCTTTACCGGGCTTCCGGGAAAATTCGTCCGGATAGAAGACACCATTGCCGGTTTCAAAGCCATTCTCGACGGGGAAATGGACGAATATCCCGAACAAGCCTTCCACATGGTGGGAACCTTGGAAGACGTGAAAGAAAAAGCCGCCAAGCTGCAAACCGAAGCATAGAAACCCGAAGCCGCCATGCTTTTCACGATTTCGAACCCGGAAAAAATCCTGCTCAAGACCGAAGCCAAGCTCCTCCAGCTGCCCGGAATGGACGGATGGTTCGAGGTGCTCGATCGCCACGCCCCCATACTCTCCATGCTCAAACAGGGCCGGGTCCGGATCGTGGATCCGGAAGGGAACGAGTCTTTCTACGAAATCCGGGGAAAAGGGCTTTTCGGCATGGTGAACAACGATGCCCGGCTCCTGCTGCTCTGATGCCGGAAATCCCGAGGACGGCAGGCTTCAAAGGCCGGCCCGGGGAAAAGGTCGTTCCCCAAGCCGCCAGCAAGGGAGAAATCCCTTCCGAACCGCTTCCGGGCGCTTTTCTTCCTTTCATCTGCCCGAACGGGCATCGACCGCGATCTTGTTCATGTAAAACACATTCTGCCGGCTCTTTCCTTTGCGGCGCGGGTTGAGCACCTGCTGGTAGCCGTAAGAAAGGAAACTCCCCGGATACCAGAAGACCAAGCCCTCGTCCCAAGTCTGCTGCACCCGGTCGTTCGGCACCGAAGGCGACAACCGGAACGAATGCACCGCGGCGGCCCGCCCGTCGAAATCCAGGCCTCGGTAAAAAACCATCCCTTGGGAAACATAGGCGTAGACCAACCCGTTTCCCGAAACATCTTCCGTCACGGCCGTGACAAATGGCAAATCGTCCTGATAGCGCACATGCTGTATGTCGAACACGGAATTTCCCCGGTTCTCCCCCAAGGAATCGAAAACCGCATAAAAAGCGTTCTTGTATTCATAACCCTCGAACCGGGTACGGGTGTAAGGTATCATCCTACCGTAGAAGTCGTAAGAGACATCGGTCGTGGTAGTCAATATCCGGTCGTAGGTTTCGGCCAAAAGATGGAAACAGCCCTGGCGAGGGGAAAAACGAAGGTGGCACAGGTAATCGGGCAGGATCCGTCTTCCCTGCGCTTTCTGGCGGGAGGAAGCAATCTTGTAACGTTCCTCGTCGCTGAGCAAGGTATCGAGGTTAGGGAAATCCAAGTACTGCATCTGCCACGCATGCTCGACCCCCGCTTCCCCGCACCGCAAGAGGAACAAGCCCGCCGTTTCCGTTCCCCGGTCGTAGGTGGAGGCATGCTGCCGGGAACTTTCCGGGTTCCAAGCGCCCCCCACCAGGAATTTGCCGTTGCCGAGCAAGGCCAGCTTGGCATCGGCAAGCCGCATGTCCGAACGGGGAGGCCCTATCACCTGCCGCCCCGCCGTTTGCAAATCCTCGCCGACAATCTGCAAATAAAGATCCTGTTCCTTAAGGGCGGCATCGCGGAAAAGGAAATAGGCTTCCTGCCTCGCCCAGTCCCACTGCACATCGCAGCAATCGTATTCCCTGTCCGAAGCCACCTCCATGAAGCGGGCCGAATCCAACCGGGTGTCGATTCGGTAATATTCGTAGACCCCCTTGTTGCGGGCAAGGAAATACCAAGCCGAATCGGCTATCGCGAAGCTTTCCACCGAAGCCTTGTGCAGGCGGGAAACCTCAACGGAATGGTATCGGAGCGCAAACCGCCCATCGGCCTTGCAAACCGCCACTTCAAGGAACGAGGGCAAATCCGATTTCCCGGGAAGGGAAGTCAGGACAAACCGCAGGCTGTCGGCCTCCACCCGATACCCGACGTAATTATACAAGCTTTCAATGGGAAGGGCTGCCTCCCAACGTTTCGCCAGGTTCTCATCGTAGAAATACAGGCGCCGTTCCGGTTCCGGGGAAAAAAGATCGTTCTGGCGCATTACTACCAAAACCCCCAGTTCTTCCAAGGGTACCAAAGTAAAAGGGGAATCGTCTTCCAAGACCGGTATTTCGACCCTGACCGGAGCCTGGAACTGAGCCGGCAACGGTTCCAGGAAGCCGAAAGCCAGGCAAAGCATCACCGGCAGGCAAAATCCCGGCAGCCGTCTTTTCCTAATCCTTTCCATCTTTTCAAAAAAAATCCGAAGCAATCCCGTCGGCAAGCAAGCGGCGGGCAGGAACCACCACGTACCGGCCTCCGTCCACCCTCAAATTACCGATTTCCACTTGCCGGGCCGCCCGTGCGAGGAATTCCCGGCGCAAAGGAAGCGGGAAGCGGGACAATTCGTTCATGTCCACGCCCCATTGCGTGCGGAGTGCCGTCATGACATACTCATGGTACAAATCTTCCGCCTCGAGCATCTCCCCTTCCTTTTCCCCTGCCGGATCGGCAAGGTAGTCCGGCAACGAAGCGGGATTCCAGCGGCGTTCGTTGCCGAAAAACGAATGAGCGGAAGCGCCCAAGCCGATATATGGCACTCCCCGCCAATAGTTCGTGTTGTGCAAGGCATATTTCCCCGGGCGGGCGTAATTGGAAATCTCGTAGGCTTCGTACCCCTGGCTTCCGGCAAAATCCTGCAAGCAAAAATACTCCTCTTCCAGCAAAAGTTCCCCGGCAATCCGCGCCTGGCCCCTCGAAAACCGCTTCTCCAACAGGGTGCCGGGCTCCACGGTCAAAGCATAAGCCGAAAAATGGGGAAGCTGCAGCGAAGCCAATATCCGGAGGTTCTCCCGCCAATGGCTATCGGATCCGCGGGCATGCAAGCCGTAGATCAGATCGACCGAAATATCCGAAAAACCAGCCTTCCGGGCATTTTCAACCGACAACAAAGCCTCCTTGCCGGTATGCTTCCGGTTGAGCAAGGCCAGATCGTCGTCGAAAAAGGACTGTACCCCGATGCTCAGCCTTCCAAAGGGGGTCCTATCGCGGAGTTCTTCCAGATAAGCGGGGGCCAAATGTTCGGGATTGGCTTCGAACGTGGCCTCCTGCAAGCGCGACAAGTCGAAGAACTCGGACAGCCCGGCAAGAAGCCGCACGTAGAATCCTACCGGCAAAAGGCTCGGTGTCCCGCCTCCGGCATACAAGGTCCCGATCAAAGGCTTTTCCGAGCCGTACCGCCGGGCAAACACCTGCCCCGCCTCCTCGAGCAAGGCCTGCCCGTAAGCCTCCGCCTTGCTTCCCTCCTGTCCGGCTACCGAATAAAACGCGCAATAAGCGCACTTGCGCCGGCAAAACGGGATATGGATGTAAAGGCCTATCGGTTTCATCGATGTTTCACCTCCTTGTTCAGGATGACCCGGAAGACCGAACCCACCTTCGGCACCGAACTCTTGACGAAAATCTTCCCGCCATGATAGTCTTCCACAATCCGCTTGCAAAGCGTGAGGCCGACTCCCCATCCCCGCGTCTTGGTGGTGAACCCGGGCTCGAAAATCTTCGATGCCATGCTCTTTGACATGCCTTTGCCCGTATCTTCGACATCGATGCAGACATGCTCCGACGATTCGCTCACCTGGATGCGGATCTCCCCTTCCTTGTCTTCAATGGCATTGAGGGCATTCTTGCACAGGTTTTCCAAAACCCATTCCAGCAAAGGCGGGTTCACTTGCGCCATCATCACAGCATCGGGCCCGGCCCCGATGGAATACTTCACCCTCGAAGAGCTTCTGCCCCGCAGGTAATCGACCGTCTTGTATATCAAAGGCACCACGTTTTCCCAATTCAGCTCCGGAATCGAACCTATTTTGGAAAACCGATTGGTAACCAGTTCGATGCGCTTCACGTCCTTTTCTATTTCCGCAAGATCCTCGCGGGAAAAGCTGCCATCGTCTTTCATCTTGTAATAATCGACCCATGCCAGCAACGAAGACAAGGGCGTTCCCAGCTGGTGCGCCGTTTCTTTCGACATGCCCCACCATACCTGGTTCTGCTCCATCCGCTTGGCGAAATTGAGAAGGGACAAGATGCCCAAAATGGCCAGCAGCAAAGCAAAGAGCAGTCCCAAGGCGATATACCGGAGATTCCGCAGGAAAACCGAAGATTCGAAATACACGTAATACACCTCGTCCCCCATGCCCGGCAAGGTCATTTCGATCGGCTCGTTCTCCCGGCGCATCTCGCGCAAGGTCTCAAGCAAAGCCTCGCGGGAATAAAAATCCTGCTCGTCCATGTTGGCATAAGCCAGGATCACTTCCTGGGCCGCATCGGTCAAGATTACCGGAACCGTGATGGCCGAGACCATCTTCAGGGTCTCCTGGCTGAAAGAGCTGTCGAGCGAGGTGAAAATGTCGCGTATGTTGAAAAAGACTTCCGATGGCTTGAAATACAGCTTGTAGACAATGCCTTGGGCATCGATGAGGATAGGCGGGTACGTGGCGTACTCTTCCTGCAGCTGGCGCGTGAAAGCCGGTTCGAAACGGATATCGATGCCGGGATCGTGCGACTCGATGATCGTGTCGCGCTGGTCTACCAGGATGAAAGGCCGGTTGTTGCGCAGGAGGATAAGCCGCAGTTCCTCGAACTCCTTCAGGGTGGAAGGTTCCGGGCTGAACACCTGCTCGTAGACGAAAGACCAGACCATGGCGTATTGCCGCTCCTCGGTCTCCATGTTGGCGTAAAGGGCACGTACCCGCTGGGCCAGGTCGGCCTGCCGCTGGGTGGAGAAGGCCCAGTTCTGGATGCGGGTCCTTTCATCGCGGGCCATCCGGCTCACCAGCACTTGGGCATAGACCAAGACGAACGCCAGCATGACCGTCGCGAACGAAATCAACAAAAAATTAAGCCGGCTGCTGCGCAACTTCACGGCTGGCTTCCTGTTCCTTATCTGTTTCCCCATACTGCTATTTCCTGCAGGTTGCAACCCCCTTCCTCCGGCGCCCCCTTCCCTTTGCATCCCCCGCCTCTCGAAAAGTCCCTGCCCGGAACGGGCTTCCTGCAAAATTCGTAAAAAAACGCCAGAATAACCACAACGGGATTTTGCCTGTTTTTTTGAGCGTTTCGTAGATTTTCTACCGAGGCTGCCACAATCTTTTTGAATTATCCTCCTCAAAAATTTATATTTGCGCGGTTTTTCGGGAATCGGGGGCAGAAGAAACCGCCCCGGAAGGTTCCCTCCCCGCAAACCCCGTCCACTCCGAAAGGCGCGGCGATAGGGAAAACCGGGATTCATCCTGACAAAATCAACCAACCTCCATGAAAACGCGACTCCACATGCCCTTGTGCGCTATCGCCGCTTTCTTCATCTTCCTCTCTTCCGGTTTCGGGCAAACCGGATCCTATAAGGGGAAAGTGCTCGAACAAGGTTCGAACGTCCCCATGGAATTCGTCAATGTGGCCATTTACGATACTTCCAGCAAAGCCTTGCTGAAAGGAGCCATCACCGACATGGACGGGAACTTCCGGATCGAGGGGCTGCCGTTCGGGCGCCCGCTCCAAGCCTCTTACTCTTCCATGGGCTACGCCACCCTGAAAGGCCCTGTTTTCCGCCTCGATTCCCGCACGCCCGTGCTCGAAGCGCAGACCGTGAAAATGAAAACCACCGCCAAGCTGCTCGACGCGGTAACCATTACCGGTCAGAAAAGGACTATCGAGTACAGCCTCGACCGGAAAGTGGTCAATGTGGAGCAATCCCTGGTAAGCGAAGGGGGATCGGCCGTGGACGTGCTCCAGAACGTGCCTTCCATCAGCGTGGACGATGAAGGCAACGTGTCCATGAAAGGCAGCGAAAGCGTGACCATCCTCATAGACGGGCGGCCTGCTTCGTTCTCCGGCTTGGGCATCGACCAGATTTCAGCCTCCAACATCGCCAACATAGAAATCATTTCCAATCCATCGGCCAAATACAATCCGGAAGGGACATCGGGCATCGTCAACATCATCACCAAGGAAAGGCAGAACACCGGCATCAACGGGAACGTCTACGCTTCCGGATCCACCGCCAACCGCTACGGGATCGGCACGAACCTGAGCTTCGGCCTGGAAAAGGTGACACTGTTCACCAACCTCGACTTCAATTACCGCAACCGGGAGTCCTACGGCAGTTCGTCACGCACCAGCTTCCGGGGCGACAATCCCATGTTCCCGCACGACAACCTGCAAAAAGAAATCGAGAACGAATCCTACCGGAAAAGGGAAGGCTATGGCGGGAAGTTCCAGCTGGGGGCCGACTTCCATATCAACCAGAACAACAGCCTGCTCATCAGCGGTTCGTTCGATGGATGGGAAAACGACCGGCTGAACCTTACCCCCGAAACCCGCACGTTCAGCTACCTCGACCCCTCGCTTCCCGATGCCTACCAGCCGGGGGCGAACGACGACCCGTCCTTGCTGGAAGAACACCTGATCCGCAGCATGACCACCAACTCCAGCAGCGACCAGCGCATGTACGGCGTGCAAGGAGCCCTCTCCTACATCCACAAATTCGGGAAACCCCGCCAGGATCTCACCTTCGATGCAACGGTCAACTACCATTCCCCCACGGAGACCTCCTTGAACGACCGCATCCTCAGGACCCCTTCCGATACATCCCGCACGCTGCAGACCATCCGTAACAACCGCCAAGGCATAGACTTCGACGCCCAGCTCAACTACCTGCATCCTTTCAACGAAAAGCTTTCGCTCGAAGTGGGCTACCAGGCCCGGCTGCAGTGGCAATCCACGCAAAGCCTTTACGATTCCCGCCTGAACGCCTACCAGGACACCTCCATCAATTTCGAGTACCTCTCGCACAACCATGGAATCTACGCCAACTTGATGGGCACTTTCGGGAAATTCACTTTCCAGATCGGGGGCCGCATGGAGGCCGACCTCATGGTTGCCGAAAAATCGACCGAAAAAGGCGACACGGCTTTCGATTACACCCGGTTCCGCTTTTACCCGGCCGTGCACCTTTCCTACAAAATCGGCGAAAAGCAAGAATTGCAGCTCAGCTACAGCCGCCGGGTCAACCGTCCCCGCCCCCACAACCTCGACCCGTTCATCGATTACAGCGACTACCCCTCTTCCATCAGCTACGGGAACCCCGACCTCAAGCCCCAGGACATCCATTCGGTGGAATTGAATTACTCCCTCTTCCTCAAAAGCTCCTCGTTCTACGTGACCGCCTATTACCGGTACATGAGCGACCTGATACGCCGTTACCAGTTCGAAGCCGAAGACCTCTCTTCGGGAGAAATCCTGCTCAACAGCACCTTCCACAATTATGCCACCGGGAACACTTACGGTTTCGATATTTCCTGGGAACAGCAAATCCTCAAGTGGTGGCGCATGAGCCTCAGCGGGAGCCTTTACCAGAACATGACTTCGGATGAAAGCATGGATGCCTCCACCACGACCGAAGGGCTCAGCTACAGCGCCCAGTTCAACACCACGATGAACCTGCCCCTGTCGTTCGTCCTTCAATTCACCTGCCGGTACCGGGGGCCTTCCTACTGGGCGCAGACCCGTTTCGACCACAACGTGGTGGGGGAAATCGCCCTGCGGAAATCCTTCCTCAAGAACCGCCTCAGCGTGGGATTGCGCGTGCGCGACTTGTTCCACACCCAGCAATGGAACAGCACGGTGACCGGCGAAGGCTTCGTTTCCGAACGCAAGAACCGGCCCAAGAACTCCACGGCCCTGTATGTGACCGTGTCGTACAAGATCAACAAAGGCGCCGAGGACAGCCGCGGGCGGGGACCGATGCCCGGACCCGGCGGCGGCCCCATGTAGGAAGCCTGCCGATAGCTCCGTTTCTGCCGGTACGGCCGCTTTTGCGCGGCCGTACCGGCAGCGGCCCGTCCGAGCCCGGAAACGCTCACCCGAAAAAAAACAACACGATGAAAATCATCTGCATCGGGCAGAACTACCGTGAACATATACGCGAATTAGGTTCTTCCGTTCCGGGAAGCCCGGTCTTTTTCTGCAAGCCCGATACCGCCTTGCTCCTGCGCAACCGGCCCTTCTACATCCCCGATTTCACAAGCCAGCTGCATTACGAGACCGAGCTGGTGCTGCGGATCGGGAAAGTGGGAAAAAACATCGACCCCGCGTTCGCCCTTTCCTACATCGATGCTTACACCGTAGGTTTCGACTTCACGGCCAGAGACCTGCAAGCCCGTTGCCGGAAAGAGGGCCTTCCGTGGGAAATCTGCAAGGCTTTCGACAACTCGGCCGCTATCGGGGCCTTCGTCCCGAAAGAAAAATACCCGCAAGGCCCCGGGGACTTGCATTTCGAAATGAAGAAAAACGGGATCACCTGCCAAAGCGGCCATACCGGCGACATGATTTTTTCCGCCGAGGAAATCATCAGCCATGTCTCCCGTTTCTTCACCTTGCGCACCGGCGACTATATCTTCACCGGAACACCCTGCGGGGTCGGGCCGGTAGCCATCGGAGACAAGCTCGAAGCCTTCCTGGAAGGAGAGCCCCTGCTCCGATGCTCCATCAAATGAACGGCATTCCGCACTTCGCATTCCGCACTCCGCCCGCGCTCGACGCCTGGCCGCAGCAACCGCTGCCATCCGCTTCCCCGCCCGCGCTCCGGAGCGACCCGCATCGCCGGCACTTCCTTTGCTTCCCGCCCCTTCCCCGGTCATCCGATGCCCGGCCCGGGACTTTCCGAGCCTCCGAGGCGGGCGATCCCGCAACGGCCATCCCTTGGAAAAACGCGGCGGGCTTCCCTGCAAGGGAAGCCCGCAAAAAGAACGGGCGGATTTCCCCGCCTTTCAAAAGGCATCCGGGAAATCCGCCCGAAGCGGACGCCGAACCGGAAAGCTACGCCAGAATGGCTTCTACCCCGGGAAGCTTCTTGCCTTCCAGGTATTCCAGCATGGCGCCTCCGCCGGTGGAAACATACGAAAGGGTTTCAGCCAGCCCCAACTTGTTCACGGCCGCCACGGAATCTCCCCCGCCGACAGCCGTGTAGCCGCCTCTTTCCGTCACTTTCCCGATGCAGCGGCCTATCTGCAAGGTTCCTTCGCTGAAGTTCTCCATCTCGAAAACCCCGAGAGGGCCGTTCCACAAGACAGACTTGGAGGAAGCCAGAACCTCCGAGAAGCGGGCCACCGCCGCCGGGCCGATGTCCATTCCCATCCAGCCATCGGGAATCTCCCGGGTCGGGAACACTTTGCGATCGGCCGCGTTGTCGAAGCGGTCGGCGCAAACCGAATCTTCCGGCAAAAGCAGCTGCACACCCTTTTTAGCAAATTCTTCCATGATTTCCTTCGCCGTATCCAATTTGTCTTCCTCCACTAAGGAATTGCCAATTTTTCCTCCGGCAGCCTTGACGAAGGTATAGGCCATGCCGCCGCCCACCACCAGGTTGTCGACCTTGCCGGAGAGGTTTTTCAGCACATCGATCTTGCTGGAAACCTTCGCCCCGCCGATCACGGCCGTAAAAGGCCTTTCAGCCGAATGCAGCAGCCTTTCCAGGTTGGTTATCTCGTGCTCCATCAGCAAGCCGAAATACTTGTCGTCCGGGAAAAACCGGGCAATCACCGCCGTCGACGCATGGGAACGATGGGCGGTACCGAAAGCATCGTTCACGTACACGTTCCCCAAGGAAGCCAAATAAGCCGCAAAAGCCTCGTCCCCCTTGGTTTCGCCCTTTATGAAACGCAGGTTTTCCAGCAAAAGGACTTCGCCCGCCTGCAAGTCCCGCGCCGTGGAAACGGTAACTTCGGTAAACACGTCGTTCGAGAAGTGCACCGGGCGGGAAAGCAGCTTCCCGAGGCGTTCGGCCACGGGCGCCAGGCTGAATTGGGGTTCGAAACCCGTCCCGGCCGGCCGGCCAAGGTGCGACATCAGGATTACCGCCGCCCCGCCATCCAGTAGCCTGCGTATCGTGGGCAAGGATTCCCGGATCCGGGTGTCATCGGTAATTTCCCCGCTTGCCTTGTCGAGCGGGACATTGAAATCGCAACGCACCAATACTTTCTTCCCTTCGAAAGACTGGTTTCCAAGGGTCTTCCCTTCCAAACTTATCATGACGAATATCTGTTTTATCGGTTTACAAAAAAGAACTCGAACCTTGCAAAACTACTTAAAATTCCTGATTTCGTCCACAAAACGCCGTCCCAGGGACTCGGCTCCCTCCTTGGTCGGGCTTTCGGCGTAAACCCGCATGACAGGCTCGGTATTGGATTTCCGCAACTGGACCCATTCCCTCCTGTCCTCGAAGTCGATGCGGATGCCGTCTTCGACCGACATCTTTTCCGAAGCGTGCTTGCGCCTTATCTTTTCCAGAACCGCGTCCGCATCCGTTCCCGGCGCAAGCTCGATCTTGTTCTTCGAAATCACGTAAGCGGGAAAAGAATCCCGGTAACGGCTCAGCGTCAGGGACGGGTCGGACAATTTCAGCCGGGAGAAAGCCGTCAGGAAAAGCGCAACGCCCGCCAAAGCGTCCCGTCCGTAATGCAGCGGCGGATAAATGACCCCCCCGTTGCCTTCCCCGCCTATGACCGCCCGGACGGATTTCATCCTGGCCACCACGTTCACCTCGCCCACCGGCGCCGGGTAATACGTGCAGCCCGCCCGTTCGGTCACATCGCGCAAGGCCCTCGAGGAGGACAGGTTCGAGACCGTGCTGCCTTTCCGATTCCCGAGCACGTAATCGGCAACCGCCACCAAGGTGTATTCCTCGCCGAACATGCTTCCGTCCTGGCAGACGAATGCCAGGCGATCCACATCCGGGTCGACCGAAATTCCCAGATCGGCCCCCGTTTCGCGCACCTTGTCCGCAAGGCCTTCCAGATGCGATGGCAGCGGTTCCGGGTCATGGGCGAATTCGCCCGTAGGCTTCCCGTTGATGACCGTGATTTTCCGGACACCCAAAGCTTTCAGCAAAGCAGGCACCGCAATGCCGCCGGTGGAGTTTATCCCATCGACGACCACGCGCAAGCCGGCCGCCCGGATAGAACGCGCATCCACCAGCTTGAGCTTAAGGATCCTCGACAAATGGTATTCCAAAGCGTTTTCATCCCGGGAAAGCTTTCCCAAGCCCTCCACCGGGGCAAAAGAAAAATCCATGGATTCCGAAAGCCCGATCACTTCCTTGCCTTGCAAGGCATCGATGAACTCGCCTTGCGCATCGAGCAGCTTCAACGCGTTCCAGCAAGCCGGATTATGGCTGGCCGTGAGGATGATCCCTCCTTGGGCCCGATGCTTCTTTACCGCCATTTCCACCGTAGGGGTGGTCGACAAGCCCACATCCACCACGTCGACCCCCATCCCCATGAGGCTCCCCCGGACAAGGTAATCGACCATGGGCCCCGAAATGCGGCCATCCCGCCCCACAACCATCTTCATCCGCTTTCCCGGCTTTTCCCGGTCATGCCGTTGCTGCAGCAGGCGGGCAAAGGCGCAACTGAATCTGACAATGTCCAAGGGCGTGAGCCCTTCTCCCGGTTTTCCGCCGATGGTGCCGCGGATTCCGGAAATCGATTTGATCAATGCCATAACGAAAAACAAAACTGCCGGCGCGGGTTCCAGGCCCTCGTCCCCACCGCGGAAAGCCGCCGTTGCAAGCCGACCGCATCGGGAGGCAGGGGAAAACGGCAACTGGAAACCGCACCGAAAAAAAAGAAAAAATGAGTTTGTTTTCCCGGAAACCCTCTTTCCCGCAAGGGAACGCTTCCCCTGTCAAGGGATCGCTTTCCCCGCCAAGAAAGAAAACGTTCCGGGTCGAAAACAATGCCCTGACGGGCGCTTCCCTGCATTCAGCCTTCCGGGAAACGTTTCTTGTAGGCCTTCAACGTGTTCATCAGCAAGGCCGCGATAGTCATCGGCCCTACCCCGCCCGGGACAGGCGTTATGGCGCTGCATTTCGCGCTGACGCCCGCGTAATCCACATCCCCGCAAAGACGGTAGCCGGACGAGGCCTTTTCATCGGCCACGCGGTGAATCCCGACATCGATCACCACCGCCCCTTCCTTCACCATGTCTGCCGTAACGAAGCCCGGCTTGCCGATAGCCGCCACCAGGATGTCGGCCCGGCGGGTAACCGCGGCCAAGTCGCGGGTCTTGCTATGGCAAAGGGTGACCGTGGCGTTCGCACCGGGATTGTTCCGGCTCAGCAGCAAGGCCATCGGCGTGCCGACAATGTTGCTGCGGCCCAATACCACGCATTCCTTTCCCACGGTCTCGATGCCCGAACGCTTGATCAATTCCATGATGCCGCAAGGGGTAGCGGGAACGAAAGTGTCCTCTCCCATCACCAACCGGCCCAGGTTGGAAGGATGGAAACCGTCTATGTCCTTTTCCGGGTTGATCGCGGCCATGACCTTGTCCACATCCATGTGCTTGGGCAAGGGGAGCTGCACGATAAAACCATCCACGTCCTCGTCCTGGTTCAGGAAAGAAATGACTTCCAGAAGCTCCTTCTCCGAGATGTTTTCCTCGTAACGGTAGACAGAGGAGGTCATTCCTACCGAAACGCAATTCTTTTCCTTGCTGGCCACATAGGTTTCGCTGGCACCGTCATGCCCTACCAAAATAGCCGCCATGTGGGGCGCGCGCCGGCCTCGATCGATGAAACCGGCCACTTCGGCCGCAATCTCTTTCTTGATGTCGGCGCTTATGGTCTTGCCGTCTATGATTTTCATATTGCCAAATTTATGTGTTTTCTTACCTGGACCCTCCGGGGAAAGCCTGCAACGCAAGTTTACCGCAGGCCCCGCTTCATGTTCCGCATGGCCTGCATCACGCCCGGCCGGGAAACAGCCCGCATCATCTTCTTGGTCTCTTCCAGCTGCTTGATCATCTTGTTCACTTCCGCCAGGGATGTTCCGCTCCCCATGGCGATCCGCTTGCGCCGGCCGGCGTCCAGGACTTGCGGATGCGAGCGTTCGTAGGGCGTCATGGACTGTATCATGGCTTCCACCGGCTTGAAGGCGTTGTCGTCGACTTCCACGTTCCGCAAAGCTTTCCCCATGCCCGGAATCATCCCCATGAGGTCCTTCATGCTCCCCATTTTCTTTATCTGCTGGATCTGGGCATAGAAATCATTGAAGTCGAACTCGTTGGTGCGGATCTTCTTTTGCAGTTTCCGGGCCTCTTCCTCATCGTACTGGGCCTGGGCGCGCTCCACGAAAGAAACGATGTCGCCCATCCCCAGGATACGGTCGGCCATCCGGGAAGGATAGAAGACGTCCAAGGCATCCATCTTTTCCCCTACCCCCACGAACTTGATCGGGACCTGGACCACCGAGCGGATCGTCAACGCCGCCCCGCCCCGGGTATCGCCGTCTAACTTGGTCAGCACGACCCCTTCGTAATGCAGCTTGTCGTAAAAAGCCTTGGCGGTATTGACCGCGTCCTGGCCTGTCATGGAATCGACCACGAACAAGGTTTCCTGCGGATGGATGCTCGACTTGATCCGGCCGATCTCGTCCATCATCGCCTCATCGACAGCCAAACGGCCGGCCGTGTCGACAATCACCACGTTCAAGGCATTTTCCTTGGCGTGGCGAACCGCTTGAAGGGCAATCTTCACCGGATCCTTCTCCTCGCGCTGGCAGAAAACGGGAACGCCGATCTGCTGGCCTAAGGTTTCCAGCTGGTCGATAGCGGCCGGACGGTAGACATCGGCCGCCACCAGCAACGGTTTCTTGTTCTTCTTGGTCTTGAGGTAATGCGCCAGCTTGGCCGAATGCGTGGTCTTTCCAGACCCCTGCAAGCCTGCCATGAGGATTACCGCCGGGTTGGCCTGGAGGTCGAGCCCTTCCTCCTTGCTGCCCATCAGCTCGGTCAACTGGTCGTGCACCAGCTTGACCATCATCTGCCCGGGGGAAACCGAGGCAAGGACATCCCGCCCCAAGGCTTTTTCTTTTACCTGATCGGTAAATTGCTTGGCTATCTTGTAATTGACATCCGCCTCCAACAATGCCTTGCGGATCTCTTTCAAGGATTCCGCCACATTGATTTCGGTAATCCGCCCCTGGCCTTTCAAGACCTTGAACGCCCTGTCGAACTTATCGGAAAGACTTTCAAACATGATTCTCCGGATTTTTCCCTTTCTACAAAAAAGATAGGCACGGCCCGCACCTTGCCGGGCCCGGCAAGGATTTCCCCGCGCCGCAAAAGGTACAAAAATACGCTTTTCGCCGGGGATTTCCAATGCCGGGTTCAGAAAGACTCGAAACCATGGCTTGCTCGCCGCAAGCGGGAAACGGGAGGAATCCTCCTCGAAACGCCAAGGGGAAGCCGTCCGCCTGCCGCTATCGGGGAAAGGAGGCCCCCTCCACGAAACACCAAGGGAAACCACCCGAGGAAAATCGGGCAATCCCGCTCGTTTCCCGAAAAAAAATCGAAAATACTTCGATATATTTGCACTCTTGCGAGCCACGTCGCGGCTTGCGCGCCCTATCCGGAAAGGCCGGACAGGGCGGCCCGCCGCTTCCGGTGTGGAAACCTTAACCCGAAAACCATGAAAAGGAACGCTCTCTCCGCCCTTCCCGCTCTCTCCGCCCTTGTCCTTTTCCTTGCCGCAAGCCCGATGCCGGCAAACGCCCAGTACGAAGTCGTGCCCGTTTCCACGCAAGACGCAAACGGTCCTGGAGGGATTCTCTACTGTCTTCCCCAAAATAGCTTCCGCGTGGAATTGGTGGTGGAAAAAACCACCTGGGAGCGCGGGCTGTACAGCGATTACGCCGAACAGCTCCTCAAGCTCCCCGCCATCCGGGAAAATTCGGTTTCGTACCAAATCAAGGAGATACGGCTCCATCAGCGCGCCCTGCCCGACCCCTCGCAGACTTTCCGGGTGGAAGGAACGCGCTTGCCGGCCCTGGAACTCTCGCCGGAAGGCATCCTTCTCGGGGTGAACCCGCCGGAACCTTTGCCCGGGCCCTTGCCGGGGCATCCGGCGCCTGCCCTCCCGCAGCCCGTTCCCGAAAAAGGCCCGCGGAAAGGAAAACCGGAACGCCCGCGGCCCGTTTCTTCCCGTACCGGCTCCTTCGCCCCCGTGGCCGGCCTCAATGCCAGCAAGCGCTTCGACACGCTCGTCACCCGGCGCCGGCTCGACAGCCTGACCATCGTGGAAAAGATACTCCAGCCCCGCATCGACCAGAAAAGCCTTTTCGACCAAGCCCGGGAGGTGGCCGGCCAGATCCTCAAAATCCGCAACGACCAGTCCGACCTGCTCTCCGGCCTTCAGGAAGTGGCCTACCCGCAGGGAACGATCCAATTCATGTACCGCCAATTGCAAAAGAACGAAAAGCAACTGCTGGAGTGCTTCACCGGAACCTGCATCCAAGAGGAAATCCGCTATAGCTTCGACATAACGCCCGAAAGAGGCAGGGCCGCCTACCCGATCGCCTTTTTCAGCCCGGAAGAAGGAATCGAAAGGATTCCCTCCGGCCAGGAAGAGGCCTTGGACAGCGGCAACGACGTGCTGTTGCTCCTATTGGAACCGCTTCCGCGCATGGACACGGAAAACGAGCCCGCCCCCGCCTCGCCCCGGAAGGGAAGCGCGCCCAAGGAAACCCCGGCCGGCGGCTTCTGCTACCGGGTTCCCGCGAAAGTGAAAGCCCGGATAGGGCTCAACGGGGAAATCCTGGAAGAGAAAGACCTTTTCGTGGCGCAATGGGGAAGCACGGTGAAATTGCCGGTGCTGGAGGGTTACCGCATGGAATTGCACAAGGAAAGCGGCGCCTTGCTCTATCTCGGCAAACCGCAAGCCTCCTTCCCGCCCCAAGAAGCCCCCTCTCCGGGAAATAAACCCCGCCGGCAATAGAAGCAACCGCAAAGGAACTGACATTCCGTACTTAAACCCTCCCTCCCATGGCCAAACCCAGGAAAGGCAAACGAAAAGCCCGGTTCCGACAATACAGTTTCGCCCTGTCAGACAAGGAAAAACAGCGGTACGACCGCCTGTGCGCCTATCAAAAGATAGGCTTCAAGCGTTTGGTGAAAAAAGCCTTGCGCGAATATTACCGCACCTCCGGATTGCAAGACCCGGAACCCGTGCTCGAAAACCAATTGGACTTGTTCGAACCGGTAGACCTGTTCGGACAGCCGATCCGAAAACGAAAATGATGCAACCTACCTTCCTTTCCAATCCCAAGAACCTCTTTTTCCTCCTGGCCGGACCCTGCGTGATCGAAAACGAGGAAATGCCTTTCCGCATCGCCGAATCGATAGCCGGCACGTGTTCCAAAATCGGCATCCCCTATGTTTTCAAGGCTTCCTACCGGAAAGCCAACCGTTCGAGCCTGCACTCCTTCACCGGGATCGGCGACCGCAAAGCCTTGGAAATCCTCGGGCGCATACGCCGGGAAATGGGCATTCCCACCGTGACCGACATCCATAGCCCGGAAGAAGCCCGGATGGCCGCGCCTTATGTCGACATCCTCCAAATCCCGGCATTCCTCTGCCGGCAAACCGATTTGCTGCTGGCCGCCGCCGCTACCGGGAAATGCGTCAATGTGAAAAAGGGCCAATTCCTCTCGGCCCCTGCCATGCGCCAAGTGGTGGAAAAGCTCCTGAGCGTCGAAACCCCGCAGGGGGGAACCTGCCAGGTAATGCTCACCGAAAGAGGTTCCATGTTCGGTTACACCGATTTGATTGTCGACTTCCGCAACATCCCCGTCATGCAGGAGAACCATGTCCCCGTGCTGACCGATGTCACCCATTCCCTGCAGCAGCCCAACCAGCCGTCGGGGGTCACCGGCGGGAAGCCGGAAATGATCGAAGTCATCGCCAAGGCCGCCGTGGCTGCCGGCTCCGACGGACTGTTCATCGAAACCCATCCCGAGCCGGCCAAGGCCCTCTCCGATGGAGCCAACATGCTCAAGCTCGATTTGTTAGAACCGCTTCTGGAAAAATTAGCAAGAATCCGGCAAGCGTTGTAGCAAACAGCGGGCATCTCCCGGCACGGCCTCTTTGCAGGGAAAGGAATGCCACCGGGCAATCGTTCGGAAAAGTCCTGATTAACATATCCCGGCGCGGAACCTTTGCGGGAAATAGGGCTCCCGCTTTGAATGCGCCGCAGCCGGACGGGCATTCCCATTCGTCCAAGGCCTTCCGGACAAGGACAAGGCTGCGGTCCCGCCCGTCGGCGGAAACCGGCCCTGCGCCTTGCCTCCCCTCGGGGCTATCCGCGCGCCTCAAGTCTTCTGCTTCTCCTTTTTCGCGGCGGGGAACAGGATGTTGTTCAAGATGAGCCGGTAGCCCGGGGAATTCGGGTAAAGGTTCAAATCCGTGGGAGGATCGCCCACGAAATGCTGGTAATCTTCCGGATCATGCCCGCCGAGGAACGTCCACGTCCCTTTCCCGTAACTGCCGTGGATATAACGCGCCTCCCCCAGCGCCTCGTTCTCGCCCAGAACGACCACTTCCGGCTTGAGCAGATCCCTCCGGAAAGCGGTCGTCTGCCCCATGAACCCCCTTACAAGCCGTTCATGGTTCTGGCAGAGCATGGTGGGAATCCAATCCCATTTGGCCGAAAACTCGAAAAGCGTGAAATAGTCGTTTTTCTCGTTCAGGGTCTTCGGCCGGGTCAAGGTAACATCGATATCGGAAATCTCGTAGGCATAAGGATCGGAAACAATATGGAAATCCCGGAAAGCGAAAGTCTTGCTGAAATCCAACCGGGACTGGGCGTCGGCCTGCATGCCATCCCCGTCGAAAGGGGCCTGGCATATATCCACGCCCTCGGCAGCCAAAGCCACATCGTAGCTGTCGGGCGCCGAGCACATGGCGAAAAGGAAACCGCCGCCCATGACGAAATCGCGGATCGCTTTGGCTACCGCCAATTTCAATTCGGACACTTTCGCGAAACCGAAACGCGCTGCCATTTCCTGCTGCCGGGCCACATCTTCCTTGTACCAGGCCTGCTGCCCGTAGGCTCCCCAGAACTTCCCGAACTGACCGGTAAAATCCTCGTGATGCAGATGCAGCCAATCGTAAGACGGCAATACGCCGGAAAGGACCTCCCCGTCGTAGACCACGTCGTAAGGAATCTCGGCGTAGGTCAGCACCAAGGTCACCGCGTCGTCCCAAGGCAATTTGTTCTTGGGCGAATACACGGCTATGCGGGGGGCTTTCTGCAAAGGCACTTCGTCCATGTTCGACGAAGCCGCCCCGATTTCCATGCGCAGCGCGTTCACCTGGGCACCGGAAAGCACTTGGGCCGACACGTCCCGGACCCGGCATTCGTTCTCTATCTGCACGCTGTACGGCAAAAGGAAGCTGCCTCCCCGGTAGTTGAGCAGCCAGCTGATTTCCCCTCCGTTTTCCAGCACCCAGTAAGAGAGCCCGTAAGCCTTGAGATGATTGGTCTGGGCCTTGTCCATCGGGACCAGCAGCTGGGCGGGAAAAACCTTGCCCATCCCGATCGAAAACGCGGACAAGCAAACCAGCACGCGCTTCAAGAGCGTCTTCATGGCAAACTTTTCCCGCATCTCACACCTTGCTTTTGATAATACGGGTCCGGCGGCAGAAATCCGGCTCGTTGTCGTCCACAGGCAAATCGGAATTGATGGAAGAGGGATAAGTCACGACCGCGCCTCCCCCCATGCCGGAAGGATAATCGAAATTCGCGTTCGGGGCGATCCCCGAATACGAAAGCTGGCCCATGCCCGGGCCGCCTCCGGCCTCCAGGCTTTCAAAACGCACGTATTCCTTGACAAAGCGCAAATGCACCACGCCGGTTTTCCCGCTCCTGTGCTTCTCGATCAGCAAATCGGCCGCGCCTTCCACCTGGGTGTCATCGGTCATCCCGTAATATTCGGGGCGATAAATGAACATGACCATGTCGGCATCCTGCTCGATGGCGCCCGATTCCCGCAAGTCGGACAACTGCGGCTTCTTGTCCCCGCCCCGGGTCTCCACCGCGCGGCTCAGCTGCGACAAAGCCAGTATCGGGATTTTCAGTTCCTTGGCCAAAGCCTTCAGTTGCCGGGAAATCTGGCTGATTTCCTGCTCGCGGTTCCCTTTGTAGGCATCGCCGCCCCGCATCAGCTGCAAATAATCGATAAACACCATCTGGACATCGTGCTGCTGCTTGAGACGGCGGCATTTGGCCCGGAGCTCGAACATCGACAAGCCCGGGGTGTCGTCTATGTACAAAGGCGCTTCCGAAAGCGGCCCGACCTTGCTGTTGAGCCACTGCCACTCGAAATCCTCCAGTTTCCCCTGCTTGAGCTTCCGCCCGCTGATGCGGGTCTCGCCCGAGATAAGCCGGGTCACCAGTTCCACCGAAGACATTTCCAAGGAAAACACCGCTACCGGACGCTTGAAATCCACCGCGATGTTGCGCGCCATGGTCAAGGCGAAAGCCGTCTTCCCCATCCCCGGACGGGCGGCCAGAATCAACAGCGTCCCCTTTTGCCAGCCGCTGGTAAGCCGGTCGAGTTCCGGGAATCCGGAAGGTATGCCGCTCATCCCGTCTTCCATCTTGGCGACCGCCTCCACCTCGGATATGGCTTCCTTCACCAGAAGGCTGATATCGGTATAGTCGCTCCTGAAATTGTTTTCCCCCACCGTGAGCAGCTTCGATTCGGCCTGGTCGAGCAATTCGAGCGGATCGGACGTTTCCTCGAAGGCATTGCGGGTGATTTCCGTCCCAACCCGGATGAGTTCCCGCTGGATATACTTCTGCTGGATAATCTTGGCATGTTCCTCCACATGGGCGGCAGAAGCCACTTTGTTGGTAAGGGTGGCCACGTAATAGGCCCCGCCGGCGCTTTCCAGCTCGCCGTTCTTCTTCAAGTCGTCGACCACGGTCATGATGTCGACCGCCTGCGAATTGTTGAACAAACGGGTTACCGCCTGGTAAATGACCTTATGCTCGGGCTTGTAGAAATACTCCGCACGCAAGACATCGATCGAATCGGTCACCGCCTCGGGGTCGATCATCAAAGCTCCCAGCACGGCTTGCTCCACCTCCACCGCCTGGGGAGGGAGCTTCCCTTGTTCCAGCAATGCCGAATCGGACAAAGCCGTCCGGAAAGCTTTCTTTTTCTGGTTGGCAATCTCGTTCATCATAGGCCTGCAAAAGTACGGCCCGCCGGCTTACTTCCGACCCGGATCGCCGGAAGTTTTTTTAACTGTTAATTCTGTTGATATGTTCGCAGGAAGCCTCTAACCAACCCCTTAGGCAACTATCCGCTGTTAATATCCGTAAAGAATTATCCCTGAAAGAGATAAAATTACATCATTGATTCACAGAAAACTAAAAACAAAAAACTTTTCAACAACCGCCCGCCCGGAGCAGGAACCCCCGGAACCGGAACGCCAGGCTCCGGCCCGTCCGTTCACGACTCCAAGCACCAATCCTTGCAAGCGTCTTTCACCGCCTTTCCCACCCGCACTTCCCGCAAGGAATTGACCCAAGAAGAATCCTCTTCATGCATGACTTTCAAGTAGTTGGGCGTATACCCGAAGATATGCCCCCCTTTTCCGTCCGATTCCCAGAGCACCTCCTGGACGCTGTTTTCGAACCTCCGGTAGAAAGCCGCCTTCTTCCGGTCCGACAAGGCATGCATGCGCGCGCTCCGGGAAGCCTTTTCCGACGGGCTGCAGACAGGCTTCAGCCGGGAAGCGGCCGCTTCGGCCCGGTCGGAATAGGAAAACACATGCAAGGCGCTCAGATCCAAACGGGAAACAAAATCGAAGCTATCCTCGAACTGACCGGCCGTCTCGGTGGGGAAGCCCACGATAAGGTCGCATGCGATGAAAGCATCGGGCAGCATTTGCCGGATTTTTTCAACCCG
The DNA here is from genome assembly GCA_949291555.1 of uncultured Bacteroidales bacterium. GTDB lineage: Bacteria > Bacteroidota > Bacteroidia > Bacteroidales > P3 > Pullibacteroides. The sequence goes on along the minus strand of CASEWE010000010.1, from coordinate 40,277 downwards.
CGAAGCATAGCAGGCACGGTCGTAGCGGCGGTTCATCCGCTTGAGCACCTCGTCGTTGCCCGACTGCAACGGCAGATGGAAATGCGGCATCAGGATCCGGGAGCCGGCCACGAGGGAAATGATGTCGTCGGTAAGCAGATCCGGCTCGACCGAGCCGATCCGGACACGCTCCACCCCCTCCAAGGCATCCAAGGCCGATAACAAGCCCAAGAGGCTCTCGCCGTGCGCCTTGCCGAAATCGCCTATGTTCACGCCCGTCAGCACGATTTCCTTCACCCCGCAGGATGCAATCTCCCGGGCGATCTCCAAGGTGCCGGCTATATCCAGGCTCCGGCTCCGTCCCCGGGCATAGGGAATGGCGCAATAGGAACAAAAATTGTCGCACCCGTCCTGCACCTTGAAAAAAGAACGGGTCCGGCCCAGGGTCGAATACGAAGGGACGAAAGCCCAAGGCGCGCCCGGCTTCTTTTCCCCCGCGCCTTCCGCGCGGCCTCCCCCGGGCTGCAAGCCCTCTCTCCCGCCTTCCTTTCCGGGAATATCCCCTTTCCCTGAACCGGGGAAGCAGCCCGAATCCCGGATCCGTGCCACAAGGGCATGCTTGTCTTCCGTGCCCAGTACCCAGTCCACCCCCGCCAAGGCAGCGGCTTCCTCCGGGCGAAGCTGGGAAAAGCATCCCACAACGGCGATCCTCGCCCGGGGATTGGTCCGATGGGCCTGCCGGACCGCCTGGCGGCATTTCTTCTCGGCCGCCGCCGTCACGGTGCAGGTATTGACCACATACACATCGGCTTCCTGCTCGAACCCGACCACTTCGAAGCCTGCCCGGGAAAACTCCCGGGCAAGCGCGGAACTCTCGGAAAAGTTCAACCGGCACCCCAAGGTGCAAAAGGCTACTTTCGGCACGTTTCGTTTTATTTCGTAAACTTGCAAAGTTATACCAAAACCATTTCGGTCCGACAAAAACCGTAAACGCGGAAAACATCCGCCAAACAAAAGAAAAGCACTCCTCTAACCATGAGAGACTCCTATTTCCCGGAACGCGGCCCGCAAAGAGGCGCCAGCCGGCCTTTTCCCCGCCGGCCCAAGCAGCCGGACAACATGATTTACGGGCTCAGGCCCGTGGTGGAAGCCATAAAAGCCGGCAAGGAATTCGAAAAGATCATCATCCAGAAAGGGCTTCAAAGCAATATCTCGCGGACCCTCGACGCCCTGGCGCGCGAATACCGGCTCCATGTCCAGTACGTTCCGCCCCAGCGCATCAATTTCCTTTGCAGCGGGAACCACCAAGGCGTGGTCGCCTACCTTTCCCTGATCGAGTACAGCCGGATCGAAGACTTGCTTCCCGGGATTTTCGAAGCCGGGAGGAACCCCCTCCTGCTGGTTTGCGACCGGATCACCGATGTGAGGAACTTCGGCGCCATCGTGCGCACGGCCGAATGCGCGGGCGCCGACGCGGTCATCATCCCCTCGCAGAACAGCGCCAGCCTGAACCAGGACGCGGTCAAGACTTCGGCAGGAGCCCTGATGCGCGTTCCCATCTGCCGGGAAGGAAACCTCAAGTCGGTCATCCACTACCTGAAAGCTTCCGGCGTATTTGTCTGCGCCGCCTCCGAAAAAGCCTCCACGGAATACACCCAAGCCGATTTCACCCGCCCCACGGCTTTCCTTTTAGGCTCGGAAGAAGACGGGGTAAGCCCCGAATACCTGAAATTGTGCGACCAGCAGATACGAATCCCGCTTTTCGGCGGCATCGAGTCGCTCAATGTCTCGGTAGCCAACGGAATCCTGCTCTATGAAGCGGTAAGGCAAAGACGGGCCTGACCCGGTTCCGCCCGCGAATGCCAATTGCAAGCACCCGGCACGCCTCGGGGAAAAGGGAAACCGCGCTTGCCTGCCGGAAAGCGCCCTCCCCGCTCCTCAAAGCAGGAAAAGCGTCATGTTCGGACGCATGCCCAGCCGGAAAGGCAAGCCATTGAAGCCGCAACCGGTATTCACGTACAAAGCCTGGCCGTTGGCCATCCGGTACAAACCCGAATAATGCTCGTACACCAGGCGGGCCGGGCTGTAATCCCGCCCGTTGATACGCATGCCCACTTGCATGCCGTGGGTATGTCCCGCCAAGGTGAGGTCGATTTTCGGATAACGGAGGTAGACAACCGAATCGAAATGGCTGGGGTCGTGCGAGAGCAAGACGGTGAAGACGCCCCCTTTCCCTCCGGGACCCGCCGGCGAGAGGGCCTCTTCCGAACCGCCGCCCCGCCGGCTCCGGTGTTCATAAAGCATAGCGCTTTCTTCCAAGGCTTTCTGCAGTTTTCCCCGTTTGGGGAAACGTTTGCCTTTTCCCCAGTTCTCCACCCCTACCACCTGCAAAGTGTCTCCCCCGCGGTCTATCTTCACCGAGGCGTTGTTCAAGGCCACCCAGCCCAATTTCCGGTAATATTCCAGCATTTTCGCCACATTGGCGTATTTCGAAGCCCGGTCGGGCCAGGCCGCGTAATTCCCGTAATCATGGTTGCCCAGCACGCAATACACCCCGTCCGGCGCCTGCAAATGCGACAGCTCGTCGAGGAAAGGCTCCATTTCCGATGTGCTGAAATTGACCATGTCGCCGGTAAAGACCACCATGTCGGGCCGGGTAGCCACGGCTTGCTTCACCAAGGCGCGCACCTGCTTGGGATGCGTGAAACTGCCGATGTGCAGGTCGGAAAACTGCAAGATCTTGTAACCGCGCAAGCCTTCCGGAACCGGGCGGGCCGGGTTTTCCTGCCGCAGGTCGATGCGGTCTATGCGGAGATTGAACGTGGAAATAACCATAGCATAAACGAATACGGACAGAGCAAGCAGCGCGGCCGCATGCGGCAAGGCCGAACGCGCCCGCTCCCATGAACCAGCCCGCGCGCCCTTTCCCCGGCTTCCCGCCCTTTTGCCTGCTACAAGCTTCAAATATAAGAATATTGCGACAATGCACCAGACTATGCCATAGCAAAAATGGACGGCGAACAAGACCAGGACGATCCCCATCAGGTAAGTGCGCGGGAAAGACGGCCAGCATGCGAGCGGCTCGAAGCACAAGGCCGTGCAGAAAACCGCCAGCAGCAACAGCGGCAGGAAATAAAGCCCGGAGAGCAGGCGCCGCCGGTTCGCCCCCATGCCGGAAAGGCTTTTCCGGTAGAGGAACCCGACAAGAAAATCGACCGCTAAAAAAACAGAAAAAACAGACCGGACAAACGCGTACAACGGCAATTCCCGGCGCATGACCACGAACATGAACAGCCATGCCGCGCCATAGGCCAAAACCATGCCGCCTGCCTGCAGAAAGAAGCCCTTCCGGTCTCCTTGCGTGAAAAAATCCGATTCCCGCCCACGCCGGCGCGAAACCCGCCCGGTCATGAGCCCCTCACAAAGCGGTAGCTGATGGTTCCCACCTGTTCTTCGGGCGCGTTTTCCTTAGGAACGAAACGCGACTGCGCCGCCGCTGCCGCCGCCGTCCGCCACAGGTTCTGATCCATGGTGGTCGTGCCTTTCACCCCTGCCGAAACCCGGGTGACGCGGCCTTGCCTGTCCACCCAGATCCGCACCACGACCGTCCCTTCTTCCTCCGAATCGTATGCCGGCTTCACCAACGACATCAGCGTCCGTCCGTTCAACGAAAAGGATATGCCGCCCGAGCCTCCGCTGCCGGCATATCCTTGGGCGTTCACGTCTCCCGAGGGCTTCCCTTGGTCGCCGGCCTGCTCCCCTTCCCCTTGCGAGGAATTTTCCGTTCCCTTCCGCTTTCCGGGATAAAGGGCCAAGGGATTCAATTCCGGCTCGGCCGGCTTCTTTTCCACTTGCTCCGGTTCCCGCTCCCTTTTCGGGGATGGCTGAACCGGTTCCGGTGCCGCCTCGGGCAAAGCGGGCGCTTCCGGGTCGGACACCGTCACGGCTTCTTCCCGGTTGGCTGCCGAAGGCTCCGGCTCCGCTGTCTGCGGAGTCGCCTCCGGGTCCATGGCCTGCAGGCTTCCCGTACCCGTCGGGCTGTAGCCCAAGTTCACCTCCAAGCCGTATTCCGGCGGAGGCGGGAACGGGCGGTACAACCCGCAAAAGAGCAGGATCGCCCACGACAGCACGGCTGCCGCGAACGTGACGGCCAAAGCCATGTACCGGGCTTTCTTTTCGCTGTTTTCCTTATTCATGCGGAGCCGTAGCCAAAATGACTTTCAATTTGAAACCGGTCTCTTCGTTGACCGCATTGACCGCATCCATGGCCCGTACCAGGTACTGCACCGGCACGGTGCGGTCGACCCGCAAGACGATGGTGGATTCCGGCGCCGAACTTGCCATCTGGTAGATGGCCTGTTCCAGATCGGCCGGTTCCACGTAGGTCTGCTCCACGAAGTACTGGTACTGGTCATTGATATAAATGGTGTAATTCTGCTTGGCCATCGTCTTGCTGTTGCTGCTGGGCAAAAGCAGCTTGATGGCATTGGGGCTGACCATGGTGGAAAGCAGGATGAAAAATATCAGCAAGAGGAACACCAGATCCGACATCGAGGCCGAACTGAAGTTCAAATCTTGCTTGTAGCGGGATTTCAAGGCCATAGCGCTTCCTTTTCTTGTTTTCCAAAGGGAAATCCATTCCCGGGACTACCGCACCGGTTCGTTGAGCAGGTCCATGAACTCGGCCGAACGGCTTTCGAACACGTGCGTGGCGCGGCTGATGCGCGAAACGATGAAATTGTAGCACACATATGCGATAATCCCCACGATCAAGCCGGCCACGGTCGTCACCATGGCCTGGTACATCCCGTCGGCCAAGGTGCCCACTTCGATATTGTTCCCTTTGGAAGCCATATCGAAAAAGACCCGCACCATGCCGGTCACCGTACCGAGGAAACCGATCATGGGCGCAGCCCCGGCCGTGGTCGACAACCAGCTGATATTCCGCTCCAGACGAGCCACCTCGATGTTCCCTGCGTCTTCCATCGCCGACTTGATGTTTTCCACCGGCTTGCCGATGCGGTCGATGCCCTTCTCGATGATCCGGGCCGTAGGGGTGCAAGTGTTGCGGCACAAGGTCTTGGCCGAATCCAGGCGGTCGTCCATGACATAGTCCCGTACCGAGGCCATCAGGGCCGATTCGTCGCGGGAGGCCTTGTTGATGACGATCCAGCGCTCCACGAACACGTAAATGCTCACGAACAAAAGCAGCACGATCGGGATCATGATCCAGCCCCCTTTCACGGCCAGTTCCATCACCGGGATCTTTTCCTGCGTCTGAACCGCTTGGAGGGCGGCCTCCGGCAAGGCGGCCGCCGTGTCTATCGCTTGCGTTATCTGCAACAGCATGGCTTGTCTTTTTAGTTTGCTTTTCCTTAGTCGTTTTCCCAAAGGCTTTCCTCCCGTTGCCCTGCAGCCGCCGTTCCCGGAACTTGCCCGTTCCAAGACGAATGCCGCGGGTTCCGGACGACCCGTTTGCGGAAAACGTTTAAAACTTCGCGAATGTAAAGCATTTTCGCTTGCCCGGCATGGCCCGGCCCGATGAATAATAAACAACGGCCTGTTAGGAATGCCGCCGCACGCGCCCGCACGGGAAGCCGGGTCGCCGGGAGCCTGTTTGCCAGAAAACATTTTTTGCCTACCTTTGCCCGTTTTGGCGACCCCTGCCGCGGCATCTCCACCGCTTTCCAGCCGGGAAGCCGGCTCCGGCCACCGGAAGAAGTCCGGAGGCCTTTACCCACTTATCCCGAAGAAAAAGAATGAGCAAGCAGAGCATTATCGGTTTGGTCTTGATGTTCTTGGTCCTGTTAGGCTTTTCCTACTGGCAGACATCCCGGATGGAAAAGCAGCGCAAGGCCGCCAGTCCCACCTATTCCCAAAGCCCGGCGCAAGCAGGCAACGAAGCCGCCGTCCCGCTGCAGCAGCCCCTGCCCGCAAAGGAAGATTCGGCCGGGAGGAAGCATTTCGACCCCCATCACCCCTTTTCCGCCGCGAGCGATGGCCAAGCCCGGCTTCTCCAAGTGGAAAACGAGGTATTCCGCGTGGACTTCACCACCCGGGGCGGCCGGATCGCCGGCATCACCCTCAAAGACTACCTCACCTATAAAAAAGAGGATCTGACGCTGTTCGACGAACGGCTTTCCGACTTCTACTTGCAATTCTTCGCTTGGAACCGCACTATCCGCACGGACGAGTACTACTTCGAGTGCATCGCGCCCGAGACCCTGCAAGTGGAAGGGAGCGACAGCCTCGAGATCCGCATGCGCCTCTACGCGAACGCCCCCCAGGCCGATTCGGCCGGGAAACCGGCTTTCGACCGGACGCGCTACATCGAGTTCGTCTACACGGTGCGCGGAGACAGCTACATGATGGGATTCGACCTGAATTTCGTCAATACCGAGGACCTGATCGCCTCCAACACGAGCTTCATCGACCTGGTATGGAAAGCCCGCCTGGAGCAATTCGAGAAAGCCAAGGACATCGAGCGCATGTACACGGCCGTGCATTACAAGCCCGTAACCGACAAGGCGCGATACCTGAAAGAGAACAAGGACGACGAGGAGGAACTTTCCACGCCGGCCAAATGGATATCGTTCAAGCAGCAGTTCTTCAGCCTCACGCTCATTGCCGGAAGCGAGTTTCCCAGCGCCGGCATCCGGAACTACACCCGCAAGGCCGCCGGCCCGGATTACCTGAAAGACATGGAAGCCGTCATCGGGATCCCCTACCAAGGAGACTCCTTCCAGAACGTGGACATGCAGCTTTACGCCGGGCCGAACAAGTACCGCATCCTGCGCGACTTCCATCTGGACCTGGAACGCCAGATCCCCTTGGGCTGGAGCTTCTTCCTCATGCAATGGATCAACCGTTTCGCGGTCATTCCCGTCTTCGACTTCCTGGAAGCCAAAGGCCTCAACTACGGGATCATCATCCTCATCCTCACCATCCTGCTCAAAATCGTGATTTTCCCGCTCACGTTCAAATCGTACGTCTCTTCGGCCAAAATGCGGGTCATACAGCCCGAATTGAACGAGCTCAACAAGAAATACCCCAAGCAGGAGCAAGCCATGGACAAGCAGCGGGCCATGATGGCGCTCTACAAGAAAGCCGGCATCAGCCCCATGTCGGGCTGCATCCCGCTCCTGCTGCAATTCCCCATCCTGCTGGCCATGTTCCGCTTCATACCTTCCTCGTTCGAACTGCGGCAGCAGCCGTTCCTCTGGTCCGACGACCTTTCGAGCTACGACAGCATCCTCGACCTGCCGTTCAACATCCCTTTCTACGGGGCGCATATCAGCCTCTTCGCCTTGCTGATGGCGGTGTCGAACTTCTTCTACACCCGCGTCACGATGCGGATGCAGCCCTCTTCCAGCACCATGCCGGGCATGAAATTCATGATGTACTTCATGCCGGTCATGCTGCTGGCCTTCCTCAACAGCTACTCGGCCGCCCTGAACTACTACTATTTCCTGTCCTCCATCTTCACCTTCCTGCAAATGTTCATCATCCGCAAGCTCATAGACGATGACAAAGTCCTGGCCAAAATCCAGGAAAACAAAAAGAAGCCCGTGAAGAAATCCAAATTCCAGATGCGGCTGGAGGAAATGGCCCGCCGCCAGCAGGAGATAGCCCGGGAACAGGCCCGCCAGCGCCGCCGTTGAGCCGCTGCCCCGCAAGCCTTGGATAAACGTGGCTGGCCTTGGCGAGGCGGCCCCGTCCCGCTGAAGGCCGCAGCCGGAAGCCCGGAAGCCTCCGCCAAGGGCGGAAAAAATTGGGAAATCCAACAAAAAAAGAAAACGACACAATATGGGAAGAGCATTCGAATACCGGAAAGCCCGCAAGTTCAAACGCTGGGGCAACATGGCCCGGACATTTACCCGTTTAGGAAAAGAAATCACCATTGCCGCCAAAAGCGGGAGCGACCCGGCCTCCAACCCCCGCCTGCGGGCCATCATCCAGACCGCCAAGTCGGAGAACATGCCCAAGGACAACATCGAACGCGCCATCCGCCGGGCTTCCGAGAAAGACCACAAGGATTACAAGGAAATCGTGTATGAAGGATACGGGCCGCACGGCATCGGCATCCTCATCGAAACGGCCACCGACAACCACCAGCGCACCGTGGCCAACCTGCGTTCGTACTTTACCAAGGCCGGCTGCTCCTTGGGCGTCACCGGCTGCCTTTCCTTCATGTTCGAGCACAAATGCGTGTTCAACATCAAGCCCAAGGAAGGCATCGCCATGGACGACCTGGAACTGGAGCTGATCGACTGCGGCATCGATGAAGTGTTCCTCGACGAGGAAACCGGCGACATCGCCATCTACGCCCCTTTCGAAGCCTACGGCGACATCCAGAAATACATCGAGAGCAACGGCTTCGAATTGGTCAGCGCCCGTTTCGACCGCATCCCGACCGACACCAAGGAACTGAGCGAGGCCGAGCAGGAAGACGTGCAGCGCTTAGTGGAGAAAATCGAGGAGGACGACGACGTGCAGAACGTCTACACCAACATGAAATAGCCGGCTATCCGGGACGGCGCTCGCCCGGATTCCCGCCCCAACCCCTGCGATATGGAACTTCAAAGCATCAAACAGCGTTTCGGCATCATCGGCAACTCCCCGTTGCTGAACCGGGCCATCGACATTGCCGCCCAAGTGGCCAATACGGACTTGAGCGTGCTGGTCTTGGGCGAAAGCGGCGCAGGAAAGGAGTTTTTCCCGAAAATCATCCATGAGGCAAGCGCCCGGAAGCACAACAACTACGTGGCCATCAACTGCGGGGCCATTCCCGAAGGCACCATCGACTCGGAACTCTTCGGGCATGAGAAAGGCGCGTTCACCGATGCCCGGGAAGCCCGCAAGGGGTATTTCGAGGAAGCCAACGGGGGAACCATCTTCCTCGACGAAGTGGCCGAACTGCCCCTGAGCACGCAAGCCCGCCTGCTCCGGGTGCTGGAAACGGGCGAATTCCTCAAGGTAGGCTCTTCGAAGACGCAGAAGACCAACGTGCGCGTGGTGGCCGCCACCAACGTGGACGTCCCCGCGCAAATCCGCGCGGGCCGCTTCCGCGAGGATCTCTACTACCGGCTCAATGCCATAACGATCCATGTCCCCTCGCTCAAGCAGCGTCCGGAAGACATCGAGCTCCTGTTCCGGAAATTCTCGACCGACATCAGCGAAAAGTACCACATCCCGCCCGTGACCCTGAGCGAGGAAGCGCGCCAGCTGCTGCTTTCCTACCCCTGGCCGGGCAATATCCGCGAGCTGAAGAACGTCAGCGAGCAGATCACCATCATCGAAAAGGAACGCCCCATCGGCGTGGAAGCCCTGCGGCGGTCGCTCCCCAACCTCGACGCCAACCGCCTGCCCGTCTTCCTGGGCAAAGGCGCATCGGCCGGCATGTCGGAACGGGAAATCCTCTACAGCGTGCTGTTCGACATGCAAAAGGACATACAGCAGCTCAAGCAGGCGGTTGCGCGGATGGGTTCCCCATCCGCGGCCGGCGCGGCGGGCTCGATGGCCCATGTCGACCTCGACCCGGTGGTGGAATACCCCGACCAAGCCGGCTACACGATCCTCCAGCCGGGAGCGCCGGCCGCGTTCCCGCCCGGCGGGAACGCCAACCGCCTTCCCCGCCAGCAGGACGGGAGCCATCTGCCCAACGTGGAAATCATCAACGAGCCCGTGCAGGCCCCGGAGGAAGACCTCAGCATCGACAAGGGCGAAAAGACCCTTATCGGGAAAGCCTTGGCCAAATACCACGGGAACCGCCGGAAAGCCGCCGCCGAATTAGGCATCTCCGAACGGACCATCTACCGGAAAATCAAGGAATACGGCATCTCCCTGCCCGAGCGGGACGAATAGGCGCAAGGAAAGCGCCGCCGGGCAGGAAACCCTCCCCCGCGCCGACCCGGAAAAAGTGGAAAAACGAAACGAAACGCCCATGAAACGCCGCCTGCAGACAATCCTTCCCGCGCTGCTTCCCGCCTTGCTGTTCCTCCTGCCGGCATCGTGCGGGATCTACTCCTTCACCGGGGCCTCCATCCCCGCCGAAGCCAAGACCATCAGCGTGGGCTATTTCCGCAACCAGGCCGCCTCCGTGCAGCCCACCCTCAGCTCGGTGTTCACCGACCGCCTCAAGGAGTACCTCAGCAACCAGAGCAACCTGCCCATCGTGGACGGCTTCGCCGACCTGCAGTTCTCGGGTTCCATCACCGGCTATACCGTAACGCCCCAGTCGATCCAGAGCAACGACCAGGCGGCGCTCAACCGGCTTACCATTACCGTGCAGGTGAAGTACGTGAACCGTTTCGATGAAAAATTCAGCTTCTCCCAGAGCTTTTCCCGCTACCGCGACTACGACGCCCAGCTCAGCCTTTCCTCGGTCGAATCGGGCCTTATCGAGGAAATCACCGAAGAACTGGTGGACGACATTTACCAACGGGCGTTCGTGAACTGGTAACCGGCTGCTGGCAGACGCCGGCTTACGGGCATGCATCGGAAAAAGGAATGGGGACGATGCGGAAAAACGGCCGTCCTGCTTTCCGCCGCTCAAGGGGATGAAGGGAAACGGCGTTGGGGCTTCCCGTGGCGGTTTGCCGGGCATTCCCGACGCCCCGCGCGCAACGCTTCAAGCCATGGAAAAACCGCCATTGAAGGAAAGGAAGGAGGAAATCTCCACGTATTTACGCTTGTCCTTGTACGGCACTTCCTTCACGATGATGGCCGAGCCGTCCACTTCCTTCAGCCGGATCAGGTTGTCCTGGAAAGAGGCCTCCAGGAACTGGATGGTGCCGGTATCGGAGCTGGCATAATCCCATTCGGCCCGGAAAACGAGGTAAAAGCGGTCGGCCTGCACCTTCTGCCGGCGAAGGTCGGATCTCCGGCAAACCAACTTGTACCTCTCCGGATCGAATACCGGAACCGAGCAGAAAAAAGGCAAGGCGGGCATAAGGCTTCGTTTAGGCGGTGAGTTTCTCGCTATTCCTATCCGTTTTCGTCAGGGGAAACCGGCCCAGGCCCCGTCTGCGGACGCCAATTCCGGCCGGTTTCCCGGAAAATTCCAGAAAAAACCAGCCCTAACCTACAAAAAATATCCCACCCGGCAAAATATCCCGCCGCTTTTCTTCGGGTTTTTCCTCGCCTTTTCTCCCCGGAAAGCGTTCATGCCCGCTTCCTTGCCGCGAGGAAAGAGCCGGGGGAACGGCCCGGATGGAAAAGAGGCGAGCTTGTTTTCATATATCCGTTAGTACCATCCCTCGTAAGGAATAAAATTTCTCAACTGGTAAAAAACATTGACTACCTTGCCGCTCGCATCCCGGTTGACCGCTTTAATATAATACGCAACGTATAACGTGGAAGTGCTTGCAGGCAGGATATAGCCATCCCCGTCCGCCAGCGGCAAATACACATCGGAATCGACAGGGACAAGCGCAGGAAAGTCGAAAATATAAGTTTCCATTTCCCGAATCCCTTTCAGAGCTCCTGCATGAAAATAAGACTCACCTCCTTCCACCAAGAAATACGCAGTATCTCCTTTAAGATGAATCCTTGCTCTATTATTTCCAGTATCGGTAATCCAGACTTCCGGTTCCTTCCACCCATCCCCGTCCGTTCCGTCCGGCTTGCAGGCGGAAAAAAGCAACAGGATCGAGAGGAACATCGCGAACAAACGTACAAGCTTTTCCATGGCTTCCTTTTTTTTGTGAATGACTTATGAATGCTTCCTGAATTTCGGGATTCCCGCCGCCGGCAAGACGGCAGCAGCCCCCAACGCGCCCCCCTTCCCACAGGAAAAGGAAGCCCCGTCCACGCACAAAGATAGCGTTTTAGACAAAAAAAAAAAAAAAAAATCAAGTAGAAAAATAAACAAAAATCGAATCGAAATAGCCGCTCTCCGCTCCGCCACACTCATTCCCCCCCAAGCCCGCGGGCCGTTATCCCCTCGAAAACGCCCGCCCCCTTAATCCGTCACCCATACCCGGCTGCGGGTGGGGTCGGCCCTTTCCACCCGAACCTGCGCCCGGATGCGCTCCTGCAGCAGGCCCACATGGCTGATAAGCCCCACTTTCCGCCCGTCGCGCTGCTGCAGGCGTTCCAAGGCCTCGATAGCCGGCTCCAAGGCGTTGCTGCTCAAGGTCCCGAAACCCTCGTCGATGAAAAGGATATCGGTCGAAAGGCGCGTTCCCCCGAACGAAGCCAGGCCCAAGGCCAGGGCCAAAGACACCAGGAAGCTCTCCCCGCCCGACAAGGACGCGGCCGAACGGAGGCTGCCCCCGTCGTGCAGGTCGCGCACCAAAACCACGAACGAACCCGGGCTGCTCTCCAGGCGGTAGCGATCCGAAAGCCGGCACAGATGCTCGTTGGCGTAGGAAAGCAGCTCGTCCATGATGAAGTTGAGCACGATCCGCCGGAACTTGGCCCCGGTGGCATCCCCGAACAAGCGGTTGAGCCGGTCCCACTGCAGGAAATCGGCCTGCAAGGCATCGCGCTGGCGGATTTTCTCCTTCAAGCCCTCCCGGCGGCGGGAATCGGCCTCCAGGCGCTGATCCAAGGCCCCCAGCTCCCGGTTCAGGCGGCCGCTTTCCCGGCGGCTTTCTTCAAGAAGCCCCGGAAGGGTTTCCCGGTCTTCGCCCTCGGACAGGGCCGGCTTTCCGGCCGCATGGGTTTGGAGCAGTTTCCCCGCTTGGGCAACCGCCGCCTCGGCCTCCGTGAAGGTTTTCCGGCAGCGTTCGCTGTATTGCCGCGCCGCCTCCGCCTCGGTTGCATGCCCCATCAGGAAATCCAAGCGTTCCGGGCCGATGCCGGGATGGGCGGCATGGAAACCGGCCAGCTTGCCTGCAATCTCCGCGCGCTGGCGGGCACAGGATTCCTTTTGCGAAAGCAGCGAGGCGAAACGGGCCTGCAAGGCCGTGCACAGCTTTGGCAAATCCTTGGGCGGCCTTTCCTCCTCCCATTTTCCGGAGGCCTCCGCCGGGAAGGCTTGGCCCAATTGCTTCTTCATGGCCGAGAACGATTCGCTCGCCGAGTCGCGCTCTTTTTCCCGCAAGTCCCGCGCATGCGCCTTGTCTTCCAACGCCTTGCTGTCGGCCAGGAAAGCCTCGGAGGCTTCCTGCAACCGCTTCTTGAACGCCTCCGGATCCGAGGCGAACGCTTCCTTCCAGTCCGGCCAGGAGATGCTTTCCTCCAAAGCCTGCCGCTGGTCGTCGACGGTTTTCCTGCTGGCGTCCATCTGCGTTTCCCAGGCGGAACGCCCGGCTTGCAAAGCCGCCAAGTCGGCCTTGCACTTGGATTGCGCGCCGGTCAGTTCCTTTTCCTGCTTCAAAAGCCCGTCTTTGGCCGCCTGCATCGCCTGCAAGGCCTTGGCCTGCGCGTTGGCCGCGCGGATGGCGTTTTCCAGATTTTCCTTTTCCTTGCCTGCCGCGGAGGCTTTTTCTTCCAGAAGGCGGGAAATCCTTTCCGTCTGCAAGGGGATTTCCGCCCAAGGAATACCGCCCGGATCCTCGCCGGCGCTTTTCTCCCAGAAAGCCGGCTGTTCCGGCTCCTTGCCCTCGGGCTCGATGCCCGCCGCCTCGATGCCCGCCTTGCGGAGCGAGCCGGCGAAGGCGGCGCTTGCCTTGCCGAAATCCTGCCCGCATTCCTCCTCCTTCTCCCGGAGCGTTTCCAAGCTTTTGCGGCAGATTTCCTGCTTGGACTGGTTGGCCGACCGCTTCCCGGCTATTTCCCGGCAAGCCGCCCCGGCTTCCTCGTACCGCTGCTTGACCGGATCGTAAGCCTTCTGGAAATCCTCGTCCCGAAGCAAGGCAGATACCTTGGCCCCGCACACCGGGCAGGCATCGCCCACGTGCAAAGCCGCCCGCAAGGCTTTTGCCATGTCGCCCACGCTGCTTTTGACCGCCTCCAAGAGCTTTCCGGCTTCGTCCAGTTCTTTCCCGGCGTCTTCTTCCGATTTTTCCAACGCCTCGCTTTCCTGCCGCAACTTCTCCTGCTGGAGCGAAAGCTCGCCGGCTTCTTTCTCCAAACGGCCCCGAGCCTCGACGATCCTGCCCATGTCTTCCAACTTCCGCTTGGCGTCCTCTATCTTCTCTATGCGGAGGCTTGCCGCCGACTGCTTTTCGTGCAAGTCCTGCAGATCGGCCTTCCCGCATTCCTCCTGCAAGGCCCGGAGCTTTTCTTCCTGCTGGTCGATAGCGGGGCGCAAGCCTTCTATCTTCCCGGCGAGCTCCTCCGCTTCCTTCTGCTTTTCGAGGATGTCCGCCTCCGCCTGGCGCTTCTTCTTCGATGCGTCGCGGTAGGCATCCCGGGCTTCGGCCACCGCTTGGAGACGGACAAGGATGGCTTGGCTCTCCCGGTACATGTCCCGGTGTCCCTCCTCCGCTTTCAAACGGTCCTGCAGCTGCCCTATTGCCGTTTCCTCCTGCGCCAAAGCCTGTTCCAAGGCCTGCTTCCCCGACAGCAGGCGCGCCAATTCCTGCAGGGCTTCCGCCAAAGCGGCTTCCACCCCCTCCGCTTCCTGTCCGATGCCGGCAAGATTCTTCCGGTAGAGACGGGCTTCGACCGATTGCTCCCAATCCTGCCGCAATTGCTCCTTTTCCTTGTATGCTTCCGATTCCATCGCGGCCTTGGCCGAGGAAAGGCCCTCCCGGGCGGTTGCCGCCTGCTGCTGCAGCTGCTGCTCTTTTTCGAGCCAGCTGCATTTTCCCTGCAAATCATCGAGCCTCCGCCCGCAAGCTTCCAATTGCGAAAGGATTCCCGCCTTTTCCGCCTGCAAGCCCTGGAGCTCCTCCGGGGAAAGCACTTCCAGAAGCGCGATTTCCCGCTCGGCCTCCTGGCAGGCCTGCTGCTTGGCCGCGGCTTTCTGGTATATGCGTTCCCCCACCTTGGCGAAATAGCCGGCATCGGCCAGTTTTTCCAGGATGTCGGCTTTCTCGTTGTCGTTGCTTTTCAGGAAACGGGTGAACTCCCCCTGGGCCAGCATCGAAGTCCGGCAGAACTGCTCGAAACTCAAGCCGACCACCTCCTGGATCTTGGCCTTTATCTCCCAGACCTGCACCAGCGTCTGCTCCTGGCCGCCGTCCACCCAGGAAAGGCTCCATTCCCGCTTGGGCTCCCGTTCCAAGGAACGCCGCAGCCGCCGCACCGTCCACCGGGCGGAATAGGCCTTGCCGTCGTTCCCCTCGAAATCGAGGCGGGCCCAGCCTTCCACGGTATTCTCTTTGAGGATCTGCTTCTGGTCGTTGTTGCGGATTTGCAGGTTCTTCACTTCGAAGCTATTGGAAGAAGAGGCTTCGAAGCGGGGCGAATTGTCGTACAAGGCCAGGCAGATGGCATCGAGCAAGGTGCTTTTCCCCGAACCCGTCTCCCCGCAGATAAGGAAAATGGGATGGCGGGCGAGCGGCCCTTTCTCGAAATCGATTTCCGCCGTTTCGATAGACGCCAGATTGCGTATTTCCAAGCGCTTGAATTTCATCTTTCCGTTTTTTTACCAAGCCGGGCCGGCACGAGGCCGCAAAGCCCCGGTTTCCCCTTCCCGCGCCCCCGGCTTTTCCCCCTTGCCTCCCTCGCCGCGGCCGGGTCTTCTATCCCGGACAAGGGAACAGGCCGCTTCAGCCTTCCTTTTCTTGTTCCAGTTCCCGGCAAACCTGCTCCAGCAAGCCCGTCAGATCCGCATCCATTTCCGTCCCTTGCTTCTCCCGGTAATAGGCCTTCGCCAACTCCACGGGCGACTGCCGGCTTATCTGGGCCGCCGTGAAATCGGGCCTCCGCCCGCTTTCCGCCTCCATCTTCTCGAAAACCGGCTGGATGTAGCAGTACCGGGCCTTTTTACCCTCCAAGGCCGCCACCACCCTTTCCGCGCTGTTGGCAGGAAGGAAATCTTTCATCTTCACCTGCAAGCGCAGGTAGCAGGCTTGCTCCGCAGGCAGGGCGGAAAGGCTTGCCAAAGCCTCCTCGAAAGGCAAAGGCTGCTCGGGAAGCGTCAATACCGGAAGGAGTGTCCGCAAAGGGAACAGTTCCACCTCGGGCTGGCTTCCATGCTGGTCGATCTCGACGAGGGAAACCGAATGCGGCTGGGTTTCCTCGAAACCGACCGGCACGACCGAACCGCTGTAACGCGCCCTTCCCCCGGTGCCGGGAACGGCCTGGGCCTTGTGGATATGCCCGAGCGCCAGGTAATCGAAACCCGTCCCCATGCTTTCGAAGCCCATGCACTCCTCTCCCCCGATCACGCCTTTCCGGAAAGCGGCGGAAGCATGCCAGGAAAAGTCCCCGCCAAGCAGGGCGAGATGGGCCGTCATCACCACCGGCAATCCCTTTTCATTGCGGCGGGAAACGGCATCGAGCAAGGCTTGGAAGAAGCGGCGCGGGCGCTCTCCCGCAGGCGTATCGCCCGTGAGGTCGGGGAAATTGACGGCATGCACGAAAGGCACGGCCGCCACGTAGCCTTTCAACTGCCCGCTATCGGAAACAATTTCCACGATATGGCGCTCCAGATCGGTTTCCATCCGGACTTCGCCCGAAGGAAGCCGGCGCTCGACCCGCCGCAGGCCGCCGATGACATGGATCCCGAAAGCCCCCCACAAATCTTTCCCGATTTCCAGGCGCAAGCCGCTGTCGTGGTTGCCGGCCGTGACCACCACCTGCATCGAGGGGCAGGCCCGGTGAAGGGACAACATGGAATCGACATAGAGGTTCTGGACGGCTGCCGAGGGCATGCTGTTGTCGTAAATATCGCCCGCGACGACCAGGACATCGGGCTTCTCCGCCGCCGCGATTCCTTCTATCTGACGGAAAAAGTCCTTGAATTCTTCCGTCCGGTCGTAACCGCCGAGGCTCTGTCCGAGGTGCCAGTCGCTGGTATGGAGTATCTTCATGTTCCGCTGCTTTTCCCGTGTGAACGCCCCTTGCCTGCCCCGGTCATTCCTCCTGCCATCCGGCCCGCTCGCCGGGATGGAGGTAGCGGTCCTGGGTCTGCGTCAAATCCGCGAACTGCAAGGCTTTTTCCGGGCAATGGTGTATGCAGGCGGTGCACTGCACGCAATCTTTTCCCCAAACGGGCTTCCCTGCTTCCATGCGGATGTTGCCGGTAGGGCAGACCTGGGCGCACAAGCCGCAGGAAATGCAATTCCCATCGGCATGGAACTGGCAACGCTTCACCGCGAACCGGCCGAACAAGGGATGCACGATGCCGCTCTTCAGGAACGGCTTGCTTCCCCGCTGGTACAAGCCTTCCGCGTTGCCGCCGGCCTCGATCCGGCGCA
The DNA here is from genome assembly GCA_949291555.1 of uncultured Bacteroidales bacterium. Lineage (GTDB taxonomy): Bacteria > Bacteroidota > Bacteroidia > Bacteroidales > P3 > Pullibacteroides. The sequence continues at coordinate 23,040 of CASEWE010000010.1, read as the reverse complement.
CGATTTCCGAAACCCGGCCGGGAGCCCGGGAAAGCTTTTCCCGGGCCAGTTCCGGGCTGTCGAGGCCGAATCCCTTCATCAGGATGTAGGTGTTGGGCATGGCCACCGAGAAACAAGCGCGCTGCCGGAGCCCGGCCTTGGCAAGGCGGCGGGCCATGAGATGGTCGGTATTGCCGCAAGTATCGCCGCAAGTGCAGACCGAAAAGACTTCCTGATCCCGGTATCCGGCCAATTCGAGCCGGGACACGAACCTTCCGGCCAGCAAGGCCGGACCCCAGGCATGCACGGGAAAGACGAAGAAGACCCGCTCGCCGGGCCCGACCTCGTAGGAAAGCTTCCCGGCGGTTTTCCGCATTTCGTCCGCCATGGAATACAGGGCCCCGCCGAAATGCCGGGCTATCTGCAAAGCCGCCCAATGGGAATTTCCTGTCGCTGAAAGATAAAATACCATCGCTAACCGATTTCCAAGCCCTGGCGCTCCTGCCGGAAAACCCGGCGGGAAACAGGCGGCCGAGAGCCGGTTCGCGAAGTTAAGCAGCCGCACAAAATTCTGCAATCCCGCCCGGCCGCCGGATGCAGGCCGCAAGCAGGAAGAATCCTTGTAAAATGACTTGTAAAATAAACTGACATGCCCTGTAAAAGTTTTTTACAGCCGGATTCCCGAAAGAAAAGGCAATGGAAACAGCCCCAATCCGTTGCGATGGATGGCACAAATTATGCACATGGGCTTTCCGCTGCTTGCGGCGGCATTCCTTCCGGGAAATGCGCGCGAAACGAGAAAACGAACCGCATGAAAAGCTACTGGGTCTTCCTGCTGCGAAACAAATCCTTCACGCTCATCGAAATCCTCAGCCTGAGCACCGCTTTGGGATTCCTGCTGATTATCAGCTCGTTCGCGCTCCGCCAGTTTTCCATCACGCGCGAAACGCCTTCCTGCAAGGACATCTATTTCACCGGCACGCAAGACGTTATCGGCCTCTCCTACGGAATCGCCGGGCCGCTTTCCGCCGAAATCCCCGAAATCGAGACCCTCACCCGGATCATGAGCTTCGACCTGCCCGTAGAAGCGGGCGATGGGAAAATCCAGGCCCGCGTCTACGCCACCGACAAGCACTTCTTCCAAATCTTCACCAACTACCGCATCCTTGCCGGTTCGGCCGAGGAATTGGACATTGCCGACCATATCCTGCTGAGCGAAAGTTTCGCCAAACGGGTTTTCCCCTCCGAAAAGCAAGTCCTGGGAAAGACTCTGACCCTCGACGGGAAAGCGCTGGTCGTTGCCGGAATCGTGGAAGATTTCCGGAACACCCTTTTCAAGGAAACCGATATTTTCCTGCCGGCCGAAAACCCGCTCAACCCCTACAGCCGGCAGGACCCTTTCGACCACTTCGCCCCCTTGACGATTTTCAAGGCGGTTCCCCATGCCGACCGCTGCCTCTTGCAGGAGAAAGTAGATCAGGTCTGCGCCCGGAACTACCCTTTCTACGGGAATTTCTTCCTCAAGTCCGCCTCCATTACCCGGCTGGACGAGGTTTTTTTCAGCCCGAAAAACGTCGGGACGGAAATGCTGCACAAGGGCGACCGGGGAAAACTGCGCATGCTGGGGGCGATCGTGCTCGTGCTGCTGGTTTCGGCCTTGCTCAACTACGTGAACCTCAACACGGCCTTGATAGGGAACCGGGCCAAAGAGATAGCCATCCGCCGGTTGCTGGGCGAAAGCCGCACCGGCGTGTTCCTGCGGCAAACCGGGGAGGCCGTCCTCTTCACCGCGCTCTGTTTCCTGCTGGCCTTGGCCTTGGCTTCGGCCGCCTTGCCTTACGTGAACAGCCTGCTTTCCTCAAGCATGGAAGCCGAAATTCCCTTTTCTCTGAAAAGCGCCGCCCTTTTCCTTTCGTCCATCCTCGTCATCGGCTGCGTCGCCGGCCTGGCGCCCTCGTTGGTTTCCCGCCGTTATTCCCCGATAGGCATCGTGCAGGGAAACTTCAGGAGAAAGAACAAAATGGTCTTCAGCAAGGTCTTCATCGGCGTGCAAAACCTCCTGACCGTATTCCTGATAAGCCTTTCGGCCGTCATGGAAGCCCAGACGGGCCATGTTGCCAGACGGCCGGTCAATGCCGACTTGGAAAACAAATTCCAGCTCTCGGCTTTCGTGGAGGGGGCTTCCAAGGAAAAGCTGGAAGCCCGCCTCCGGGCCTTGCCCTGCGTGGAGCGCCTCGGGCATTCGAACGGGTTCCCCGGATTCATCCCTACCGGTCAGCGAAGCCATACCCGCAACGGAGATGAAATCACCTACCGTTTGCTGAGCCTGGACAGCACAGCATTCAATATGTTAAGATTTAATATTTTACATGATTTTTCCGCCCCTACGCGCAATGTGGCCTGGTTTTCCGAACGGGCTTTCGCCATGACGGGGTTCGACCTCCAATACCACGACATCAGCCAGACGCTCTCCCAGCGGGCATCCGGATGCGAGCAGGTGGCCGGCGTCCTGGAAGATTTCCTGGTCGACGGTTCCAACACCGGCGAAGAAGGCTTGGCGGTGGTTTCGGTCGTCCCGGCCGAAGAAATGCCCCCCTTCCCGCTTTTCCTGCTCCAAACCACCGGCAACCGCGAACAAGCCCGGGAAATGATCCTCGAGGCCTACAAGCAATGGTGCGCGGAAGAAACCGGCACCTACGTGGAGCCGTTTTGCATGGGCTATTGCCAAGACATCCTATCGGAACTGCAAGAAGAGGGCTTCCATACCATGCGACTTGCGGAATTGTTCATGCTCGCGGCCATCATAGTCTCATCCCTGGGCCTTTCGGCCATGAGCTGCTATTTCTCCCGCCTCCGGGCAAAAGCCAATGCCATAAAGAAAATTTACGGGATTCCCTTACAACGCCTTGTCCTGCAGAACTTGTCCGACTACCTGGCCGTGATCGGCGTCGCGCTTTTGGCCGGAATCCCCTTGTCGATAGGAGCGGCCCGCTTGTACCTGGCCCCTTTCACCTACCGGATAGAAAAATACGGATGGATCTTCGTTGCCGCTTCCGTTGCCACCTTGCTTTTATCGCTGATGGCGGTATGGCAGCAGACGATGAAATCCGTCCGCTGCGACCCTGCCGGAACCCTGAAAGGGGAATAAAACGGGAGAATCCGGCCGGGCGGCCGTCCTGACGCGGAAAGGCTACTTGCCGTTGCAAATCCTGTCCGCAAGCAGCTTCTCGTCCACGCCGTCGAAGTTTCCCGAACTCATCCAAAGCAAGTTGGCATTCCGCCATTCCATGCCTTCGAGCAGGCGCACCATGGCAGCGCTGTCGGAAAACACTTGCAAGCCCGGTTGCCCGAAAGCCTCCGAGACCATCTTTTCCGAAATGGGCGCCAACCGCTTATGCTCCACCGCTTTCGGGTTGAAATAGACCACCGGCACATCGGCTTCCGACATGCAACCCCTGTACTGCGGGAAAAACGCCTGGCTCAGGCTGCTGAACGTATGCAACTCCATGCAGGCTACCAGTTTCCTGTCCGGGTACTGCTCCTTCACCGCCGCTATCGTCGCCTTCAGCTTGGAAGGCGAATGGGCAAAGTCCTTGAATACGGCCACGCCCTTCTGCCCATCCTCCCCGATTTTCTCCAACCGCCGGGAAGCGCCGGAAAAGCTCGAAATGGCATCGAGGAAAACCTCGTCTTGCACGCCCATGCAACGGCAAACCTCCCATGCCGCACGGATATTCTGCATGTTATGCCTCCCGAAAACCTGCATCCGGAAGGCTTTTCCGCCATGACGCAGCCACGTTCCCCCGGCCCGCACTTCGTAATCGGGAACATCGTAGGGCCGCAGCTGCACATCCGGCCGCTCCCGGCCAAGGCGTTCCCCGACCTCCTTCACGCAGGCATCCCCCGCGAAATAGGCCAAAACCCCGTCCTTCTCCACGCTCCGGGCAAAAATCCGGAACTGTTCCACATAGTTTTCGAAAGTCGGGAACACGTTCACATGATCCCAGGCTATCCCGTTTATCACCGCCACATGCGGCTTGTACAAATGGAACTTGGGACGAGGGTCGAGCGGCGAGGTCAGGTATTCGTCGCCTTCTATGACCATGATGCCGGCCGTATCGCTCAACCGCACCATGACATCGTAGCCGGCCAATTGGGCCCCCACCATGTAATCGCACGCGATCCCTGCCGCTTTCAGCACATGCAGGACCATGGCCGTGACGGTCGTTTTCCCGTGGCTTCCCCCGATTACCACCCGCTTCTTGCCTTTTGCCTGCTGGTAAAGGTATTCCGGGTAAGAATAAATCGGAATCCCCATTTCCTTGGCCCGTGCCAGCTCCGGATTATCGGCGCGGGCGTGCATGCCCAGAATGACCGCATCCAAATCCGGCTCGATTTTTCCCGGATCCCATCCCGCCTTTTCCGGCAACAACCCGTAACGGGCAAGGCGGGAACGCGCCGGCTCGAAAATCTCATCGTCCGAGCCGGTCACCCGGATGCCTTTCAGATGCAGCGCGATTGCCAGATTGTGCATCGCGCTGCCGCCTATCGCTATGAAATGCGCCTTCATCCCCGCTTGCGTTGCATGAGTTTCCCCGCCTTAGCCACGAGGCCTTGCACATTCAAGCCGTAAAAATCCAGCAGTTCCTGGGGCTTCCCGCTCTGGCCGAAACGGTCTTCCACGCCGGCCATTTCCATGGGAACCGGGAAATTCAGGGCCAGCAGCTGCGCCACGGCATCGCCCAGCCCCCCGTTGAGCTGGTGTTCCTCGCAAGTCAGCACGCAACCGGTCTTCCTGGCCGAAGCCAGCACGCAATCCGCATCCAAGGGCTTCAAGGTGGCCATGTTGATCACCTCCGCATGGATTCCCTGTTCATCCAAGGCCGAAGCCGCTTCCAAAGCCGGCCAGACCAAGTGCCCGATAGCTATCATGGTCAAGTCTTCCCCTTGGCGCAGAACCTGCCCTTTCCCGATTTCGAACGCCGCATCCGCCGGCGTGAAATTCGGGACGGCCGGACGTCCGCAACGCAAGTAAACCGGCCCTTGGTAGCGGGCCACGGCCAGAGTCGCCTGGACGGCCTGATTGTAATCGCAAGGGTGCACGACCGCCATGCCGGGCATCATCCGCATCATCCCCATGTCTTCCAAGGCCTGATGGGTCGCCCCGTCTTCCCCTACGGTCAGGCCCGAATGCGGGGCGTAGATTTTCACATTGGCGCGCGAATAGGCCACCGACTGCCGGATCTGGTCGTACACGCGGCCGGTGGAAAATTCGGCGAAAGTCCCCGTGAAAGGGATTTTCCCCGCCACGGCCATGCCGGCGGCAATGCCGATCATGTTGGCTTCGGCGATTCCCACTTGGAAAAAACGGTCGGGATATTCCTTGGCAAAGGCATCCATCTTGACCGAACCGGTCAGGTCGGCGCACAAGGCCACCACCTGCGGCAATTCCTTGGCTGCCAGCATCAGGCCGGCGCCGAAACCCGATCGGGTATCTTTCTTTTCTGCAAATGAATACGGATTCATCTCTTTGGTTTGTTTTATGTCTTCTTTCTGGAGGCCCGTGCAGGACGGAGGCCCGTGCAGGCCCGCCGCATCGATGGCGGAGACCACATTCAGTCCGTCCGCCGGCCTTTTTCCGCCAGTTCCGGCTTGCTTCCCCCGCGGCCAGCGGCGCCCCTTTCCTGTGCTGAAGCGGCTATCCTTGTCCGGGCAGCCTGAAACTCCGCCGGAACGGGCAGCCTGCCGGATCCGCAAGCCCGGTAGCGGCCGCTAAAGGGTCACGCTTACCGATGCGCCCGGGTTCAGCACGAACGTCTTTTCCCGAGTCGCCGATGCCCGGAGGTTGTATTTGGAGCGGTTCACCACGCGGTACGTTCCCGGCCGCAGGTACAAGGTCTCCACCTTGCGCGCCGGGTCGAACGAATAGACCCGTTCCTGGCTCCCGTCTTCCCGCAAGCTGTACAAAGTGCCGTAGCCTTCCACGCTCCGGCTGAAAGTGAGGATGCCCAGCATGGGCAATTCGACCGTGGTCGTCTTCTCGGGCGAAATTTCCACGTCTTTCAGCCTTACCGGCGGCAGGGTAAGGATATCCACATCGTATTTGCCGGTTATGTAGCGGGCATTGTCGTTCACATACTGGACATTGACAATCTCCGTGCTTCCCCTCCGGCGAACCACGCAAGGGGTGTTTCCCGTGACAGCGGCCCGGGAACCCTTCATGCTCACGACCAGGTTGCCTTGCGCGGCATCCAAGGCCACCATGTTGTGCCGGCCCGTCCGCACCACGATCGAATCCAGGCGCAACGGAGGCAAGGTATGCACTTCCAGATCGTAAACATGCAAAGGATCCAGGGTCAAGGTGTCGGGCCGGCCGTGATAGTCCAGCGTATGGACGTAATTGTACAGCACTTTTCCCGAAACATGGTCGTAAAACGTCATGTTCACGTTGCTCACGGTGGGCAATCCGTCCGCATCCAGGAGGTTCACCTGGGCCGTGGTCGAATTGAGCGCCTGGGATATGACGATTTCGAAAGCCCGTATGAAGTCCGCCTCGTCCGAAGCATCGAAATATTCCCCCACGCACTGGAAATCATGGGAGAAATCATCCCCGATCCCGATAATGAAAGGTTTGAGCGCGATGCCTTGCTGCTGCAAATAGAACGATGCCTGGCAAGGATCGCCTCCGCATTCCTCTATCCCGTCGGTAATGAGGATGATCAAGTTCCGGCAATCCTCGCAAGGGGGGAAGTCCTTGGCCGCTTCCCGGAGCGAGTAGGCAATGGGCGTGGCCCCTTTCGGCACCAAAGTCCGGATCACATGGTTTATCTTTTTCCCGTTGCCCGGCGCGAACGGCACTTCCAACCGGCTGTCCCCGCAATCCAAAGGCGGATAAGGGCTTTGATGCCCGTAAGCCCGCAAAGCGAGCTGCACGTTGGGAACGGCATCCAAGGAATCGATGATGCCGGCGATAAGCTTTTTCGAAAGCGCCATCTTCGAAGCGCTTTGCCAGCGCGCGTTCATGGAATTGGAAGCATCGTAAATAATCAGGATGCGGTTCAAAGGGGAGGCGCCTTGCGCCCGGACCTGCGCCCGGACGGCCGGCAAGGACAAGGACAACAAGCTCCCGGCCAGCAGAACGGCCGCAAAGACGTTTTTCAACTTGCCTTTCTCCATGTATTCCCTGGTATTTCCTGCTTTTTCCTTCCGCTTCCGCACAAGCGCGTCCGCATTCCCCTTCCTCTCCGAAGCCGGGAAGACGCCCTATCCGGCCCGCCTCTTGGGAAACGAGCCGCAGACCCGCTTCCGGTGCCTTCCCCCCCCGCGACCGGAACCGGAACGATTCCCGGATGAAGGCGGGCACCAAGGCTATCGGAACTGCCGCATGCCGCCGGCCGCGATGCGCCCGGCGGCGAGCCGGACTGTTTTTTCAATAATCCCCGTAAGGGGTCGCCGGCAACTGCGCCAAAGCCGCCTCGGCTTGCGCGTCATCGGGCGCCGTACCGTGCCATTTGGCCAGATTGCGCATGAAATCCACCCCATGCCCCATTTCCGTCCGCATGAGAACCATGACAGGCTTCCCGTTCCCGGTCATCGATTTGGCCCGGAGCAGGGTTTTCTCCACGTCCTCCACATCGTTGCCCTTCATTTCCAGCACCTGCCACCCGAAAGCCTCGAATTTGGCGCGCAAATCGCCCAAGTCCATCACGTCCTTGGTGAAGCCGTCGATCTGTATTCCATTGCAGTCCACCACGCTGATCAAGTTATCCACGTGCTTGGCTCCGGCAAACATGGCCGCTTCCCAGATCTGCCCCTCTTCCAACTCCCCGTCCCCGTGCAAGGTATAGACCAGATGGCTGTCCCCGTCCATCTTCTTGGCCAAGGCCATGCCGATCGCGTTGGAAAGCCCCTGTCCCAAAGAACCGGAGGCCATGCGGACGCCCGGGAGGCGGCGGGAAATGCTGGGGTGCCCCTGCAAGCGGCTGCCCAACTGGCGCAACGTGCCCAGCTCGTTCAAAGGAAGATACCCGGTCCGCGCCAGTACGCTGTACCAGACAGGCGCCACATGACCGTTGGAAAGGAAAAAGACATCCTGCCCTTTCCCGTCTTGCCGGAACGAGGCCGGATCGTGTTCCAAAACATTGAAATACAACACACACATGAAATCGGCGCAGCCGAGGCTCCCGCCCGTATGGCCCGAACGGGCCGCGTGTATCATCCTTATCACGTCCCGCCGCACTTGCGTGGACATCTGCTGGAGTTGTTCAATCTGCATCATGGCTTTTGCAATCATATTGTTCAATTGGCTTTTACGCGATCGGATCCCGCGGTTCCGCGGAACCGGCATCCGCGCTTCCGGCAATTCCCGATGCCCGGGAATCCTCGACGCCCGGGAACGGCCTGCCTCGCTCTGCCCCCCTCGTCCTTGGCCGGAAGGATTCCCGTCCTGGCTCCCGGACACAGGCGCCCCTATCCGCACGGACATGCAAAAGTATTAAAAACACAAGAAATCCTAACGGGAAACCGCACGGGAAACCGCCCTTTGCGGAACGGAAAACCAAGCCGCTTCCGCACGCGGGTCCCCTGTCTGCTTTTTTGTACTTTTGCCCGTTTCCCGGCCGGCATCGCCCTCATGGCTTGCCGTTTCCCCGGGAACCTGTTGCCGATGATAAGCTTTTTCCTTGCCTTGGCCTTGCTGATTGCCGGGTACTTCGTTTATGGCAAATTCGCGGAAAGGGTTTTCCGGCCCGACCCGTCCCGCACGACCCCGGCCATAGCCCACCCCGACGGAGTGGATTACGTACCGATGCCCGCCTGGAAGATGTTCATGATCCAGTTCCTCGACATTGCCGGCCTCGGCCCCATTTTCGGCACCATCCTCGGGGCCATGTACGGCAGCAGCTGCTTCATCTGGATCGTCATCGGCTGCATCTTCGGCGGGGCCGTCCACGACTATATGGCCGGGATGCTGTCTTTGCGCAACGATGGCCAGAACGTGCCCGAGCTTACCGGCAAATACCTGGGCAACGGCATGAAGCAGTTCAGCCGGGTGCTCGGCATCCTGCTCATGGTCATGTGCGGCTCGGTCTTCGTGACCGGTTCGGCCGGGCTTCTCGCCGCGCTAACCCCGGAAGCGCTGGATACCGCTTTCTGGAGCGTGGTCATTTTCGTTTACTTCCTGTTGGCGACCCTGCTGCCCATCGACAAGCTGATCGGGCGCATTTATCCCGTTTTCGGCGTCTGCCTGCTTTTCATGGCCTTCGGCATCATGGCCTGCCTCGTTTACCAAGCCTGTTTCGCGGCCCCCGGCTCCATGCCCGAGCTATGGGAATCCATGGCCAACTTGAACACGCCCGCAAACACCGGAACGGCCGCCAAGCCGATTTTCCCGATGATGTTCATCTCGATAGCCTGCGGCGCGGTCTCCGGCTTCCATGCCACGCAGTCCCCGCTGATGGCCCGCTGCATGTCGAACGAAAGACAAGGCCGGCCCATTTTCTACGGATCGATGATTACCGAAGGCGTGGTCGGCTTGATCTGGGCGGCTGCCGCCACCTACGTTTTCCATAACACCGGCATCATGGAACAAATCGGGCTCACCTACGCCGATGTGGAAGCCAAAGGCGGCCCCACCGTGGTCAACGGATTGTCCCGGTTGTGGTTAGGAGGTTTCGGCGCCGTCCTGGCCATTATCGGGGTCGTGGCCTGCCCCATCACCTCGGGCGACACGGCCATGCGCTCGGCCCGCTTGATGCTGGCCGAGATGCTGCATTTCAAGCAAGAGAAACTCCGCCACCGGCTTTATCTGGCCATTCCCCTCTTTGCCGTTTCCCTCCTGCTGCTTACCGTCCTCTCCGCCCAGTTCGGCATCCTCTGGCGGTATTTCGCGTTCATGAACCAGCTCATGGCCATGTGCACGCTCTGGGTCATCACCGTTTACCTTTTCCGCTACCGGAAAGGCCTTGTGTACATCATGTCCTTGGTCCCGGCCGTTTTCATGACCTCGGTGGTCTTCACCTACCTGTTCCGCGCCCCCGAATGCTTAGGCGGGCTGTTCGCCGGCAATGCGTTCTACCTCGGCACCTTGGCCTATATATTAGGCCTTGCCTGCACGCTGGCCATCTGCGCGGTATTCATTGCCTGGGCCAACAAGACCGCCAAAGGGATCCGGAACGGCAGCATTTCCACCGTCGAGGAATAGCCCCGGACCGGCATCGTCTGCACACAAGCCCGCAGCCCCTGCAAGGCTCGCTGAGCTGCCCATGTCCGGATCGAGAGAAAGCCCCCTAAAAAAACTTTGATACATAGCCATGAAAATCCTGTTCCTTGCCGCCTGGTACCCGAACCGACTCGATGAGATGGAAGGTCTTTTCGTGCGCAAACATGCCCAGGCAGCAGCACTTTACGACCAAGTCTGCGTCCTCTTTGTCAAGGCCGAAACAGGAAGGAAAGACTGGACGCACCAGCAGCAGCGTAGCGGGAATGTCGTGGAACACTATATCTATTATCCCAAAGCCGCTCATGCCCCAAAGCGGTTCAGAAACTTCTTTGCGGCATATAAAAGGGGGCTTCGGATGGTGTTCCAAGAGTTCGGCAAACCGGATCTGATCCATTGCAACATCATGACCCGGCATGCTTTGATGGCATGGCTGCTGCACGCGAAATACAAGATTCCCTATGTCATCACCGAACACTGGTCCCGCTACTACCGCCATGATTTCCACAATTTCCTGCACCGCAAACTGACCTGCTGGCTCGCCAAGAAAGCCCGACGCATCATGCCTGTCTCGGAAAGTTTGGCCTCCGCCATGCAGGAATGCGGCATCAAAGGCCGTTATACGGTGGTTCGCAATGTAGTGGATGATTTTTTCTTTGAAGAACCAAGCCCTACGCAAGAGCCCTCGCTTTTGGGGAAAAGCGCCACGGCAGACAAAATCGGAAGCCTCTCGGATTCAAATCCCGTGCAGGACTCCCCTTGGCCTGCAGCTAAAGCCGGCATCAAGACCATGGTGCATATCTGCTGCTTCGATGAACCGGCCAAGAACAACAAGGGCTTGCTCAGAGCCTTGAAGACCTTGTCTTTAGTAAGGAATGATTTCCGGATGATTTTCGCGGGTTACGGACGGGATTGGGACGAAACCCAGGCTTATGCCGAAATGCTGCATTTCAAAACCGGGCAAATCCTGTTTCCTGGGGAAATTTCCCCGCAAGAAGTAAAGCAACTGCTGGATCAAAGCTGTTTTCTTGTCCTCTTTTCCAATTACGAAACCGCCTCCGTGGTCATCAGCGAAGCCTTGGCCTGCGGCAAACCGGTCGTGGCCAGCCGAACCGGAGGAATTCCGGAAATCGTCAACGAGGCCAATGGAATATTGGTAAAACCCGGCGACGAACATGCCGTATGGAAAGCCATGAATGCGATGCTGGACCATTACACGGACTACCCGGCCGAACACATCCGCCAAAGCGCGGAAATTTTCCGCTTTTCCTATATCGGGAATCAATTCCACCAGATATATTTATCCGCCTGCCAACAGGATTCCGCCGGCATCACCAGCCATAGACCCGCCGCCGACTGATTGGCAAGCATACCGTTCCTTGCTCGATTGGCGAAGCCCTCTCTTGGCAAGTCGAAGCATCGAGCCCATTTAAAACTTACGGACTTATAAAATACAATCTAACAGAAATGCGGCCACACACCGCTTTGAGGGACCGGTGCCTCGATCCGCAATTCCGTCTTCCTGACCGGATGGATCAACTGAAGATAACGGGCATGCAAGGAAATGCTTCCGTCCGGGTTGCTCCGCTTGTCGCCATATTTCAAATCCCCTTGTATCGGGCATCCCATGGCCGAAAGCTGGGCCCGGATCTGATGGTGCCGGCCGGTACACAGTTCCACTTCCATCAACGTGTAACGCTCCGAATGCCCGATTACTTTATAATACAGTTCCGCTTTCCGGGCTCCGGCTTGCCCGCTCTGGCAAACATAGGATTTGTTATTAGATTCGTTCTTGCGAAGGTACTGCACCAGATGCCCTTGCGGTTCCGCCGGCTCGTTGCGGCATACGGCCCAATAGGTTTTCCGCAGTTCCCGATCCCGGAGCATCGCGTTCAGCCGGGCCAAAGCCTTGCCGGTCTTGGCAAAAAGCACAGCCCCGCTCACCGGGCGATCCAACCGGTGGACGACCCCGAGGAAAACGTTGCCCGGCTTGGCATCCCGCTCCTTGATGAAAGCCTTGAACAGCTCGCTCAAAGGAATATCCCCCGTCTTGTCTCCTTGCACAATCTGGCCCGGAAGCTTGTTTGCCACCAGCAAATGATTGTCTTCGTACAAAATAGGTGCCGGTTCCCGCATCATCATGATCAAAAATCTCCTTGCTTTTCCCAGCCTGCCTCCCGTCGCCGGACGTTGCCGCGGCCTCAATACTGCTCTTTCTCGTTCGGGAAGGAACCTTCTTTCACATCTTCCACGTAACGGGAAACAGCGCCTGCGATTTCCTGCCCCAGATTATGGTAACGGCGCAGGAACCGCGGAGAAAAACCTTGCGTGATTCCCAACATGTCGTGGAGGACTAACACTTGCCCGTCCACGCCGCCCCCGGCCCCGATGCCGATAACGGGGATCGAGGCCGAGCGGCTTGCCTTTTCCGCCAATTTCGCCGGGACTTTTTCCAAAACGATGGAAAAACAACCCAACTCTTCAAGCAAAAGCGTATCTTTCAGCAATTTATCAGCTTCTTGCGAAGTTGTTGCCCGAACGGAATAAGTCCCGAATTGGTTGATCGACTGCGGGGTCAGGCCCAAATGGCCCATCACCGGGATTCCCGCCGAGATGATCTTCCGTATCGAGTCGGCGGCAGCCTCCCCGCCTTCCAGCTTCACGGCATCGGCCCCTGTCTCTTTCATGATGCGCACAGCCGATCGCAAAGCCTCTATCGGGTCTCCTTGATAGGAGCCGAAAGGCATGTCGACGACCACCAAGGCCCGCTTCACCGCCCGCACCACCGAAACCCCGTGGTAAATCATCTGGTCGAGCGTAATGGGCAAGGTTGTCGGATGCCCTGCCATCACATTCGCAGCCGAGTCCCCTACCAGCACCGCATCGATTCCGGCCTGGTCTATCAAAGCGGCCATGGAATAATCGTAAGCGGTCAGCATGGCTATTTTCTTGCCTTCTTCCTTCATTTTCAACAAGGTTCGGGTCGTTACCTTTCCTTGCGCGACATGGGTTGCTGTGCTCATGGCTTCTCTCCGGTTATGGGGAAGCAAACTTAGTGTTTTATTCGATACGCCAAGTGTTTTATTTGATACACCAAGGCATTTTTCTTATTTTTGCCCCTCGGGAAAGAGGCGCGGGGTAGTATTCCCAAGAACTGCAATTGTTTATCAATCAAATCATACTGTCGTGGATATTTTTGAAAAATTACTCAAGAATTTCGGGCCGCTCGGCCAGTACGCTGACGAAGCCGATGGCTATTACATGTTCCCGAAATTGGAAGGCCCTATTTCCAACCGCATGATGTTCAACGGGAAAGAACGCTTGGTATGGAGCCTGAACAACTACCTGGGCTTGGCCAACCATCCCGAAGTAAGGAAAACCGATGCCGAAGCCGCCGCCGAATACGGCCTCGGATACCCGATGGGCGCCCGCATGATGTCGGGGCAGACCCGCCAGCACATGAAACTGGAACAGGATCTGGCCGACTTCGTAGGGAAAGAAGCCGCCTACCTCTTCAATTTCGGATACCAAGGCATACTCTCCACCATAGACTGCCTTGTCGACCGGAACGATGTCATTGTCTACGATGCCGAAGCCCACGCTTCCTTGATCGACGGCATGCGCCTGCATATCGGCAAACGTTTCATGTACAAGCACAATGACATGGAATCGGCCGAAAAGCAGCTCAAGCATGCCCAAGACGTGGTTGCCAAGACCGGCGGCGGCATCCTGGTGATCACCGAAGGGGTGTTCGGCATGAGCGGCGACATGGGCGATATAAAAGGCTTGGCCGAACTCAAGAAGAAGTACGATTTCCGCCTGGTGGTGGACGATGCCCACGGAATCGGCACCATGGGGGCCAACGGCCGGGGAACCGGCGAGGAGCAAGGCGTGGAAGACGCTATCGACATCCATCTGGGCACGTTCGCCAAATCCTTCGCGCTGATAGGCGGGTTCGTGGCCGGTCCCAAGGAAATCATCCGCTACCTCCGCTTCAACCTTCGTTCGCAAATCTACGCCAAGAGCCTGCCGATGCCTATCGTGATCGGCGCGCAGAAACGCTTGGAACTGATGAAGACCCACCCCGAGTTCCGGGAAAAGCTCTGGACGATTGTCCGCGCCTTGCAGGGCGGCTTGAAGGAAAACGGATTCAACATCGGGCTGACCAATTCCCCGGTAACGCCGGTAACGCTCAACGGAAACGTACCGGAAGCGACCAACCTGACCTACGACATCCGCGAATACTACAACATCTTCTGCTCCATCGTAACCTATCCGGTCGTACCCAAGGGCGTCATCATCCTGCGCCTGATTCCTACGGCCATCCATACTTTGGACGATGTCAAGTACACGCTCGAAGCCTTCAACGCGGTCAAGGAAAAGCTCTTCAACGGCACCTACGCCAAGATGGAGATGAAAGCGATGAACGCGTAACCCCAAAAGCATCTATGGAAAAAAGCCTTGCAAATCACCTTGCAAGGCTTTTTTATTGGATCGACCGGTTGCTCCCGACCTGGCGGCACGTTCCGGGCAATCCGGAACTCAAACCCCTTTCAACAGCTCCACCAGATCCTCTTCCGGTCTCAACCCCAAATGCTTCCTGAGGCGATACCGATTCATGTTCAACGTCTTCACGGAAATACCCGTGATGATCGAAATTTCCCGCACCGACAAACCCATCCGGAAAAAAACCGCCAGCTCCTTTCCCTTGCTGGTCATGCCCGGATACCGGGCCTCCAGACGCGAACAAAAAGCCGCATTCCGCGCCTCAATATCTTTCGAAAGCCCATCCTCCGCAACCGCAACCTGGTTCTGGCCTATAAACATGTTTATCTTCTTCAGCTTTACAGGTATCGCTTCATTGTCAGACTTATACGCATCCCGTATCTTTTCCCGTATCTTTTCCAGCAATTCATTCCTGTAACGGACAAACATCAAGGCATAAGCCAATTTGCTTTCCGTTTCCTGCAAACGGTTCGAAACCCCGGTTATGGCCTCTTCCTGTTTCTTCAGCTCCAATTCCATGATCCTGCGCCGGGATTGCTCCAGTTCCATCTGCTGGGAAAGCACCTCCATTTCTTTCTTTTTCCGCAAAAAACGCTGCTGGGCATAAAGCGCCACCAGGCATAGCGTCAACCCGGAAAATCCAAGAAGGTAATTCCGCTGGCGGATAGCCATCAAGTGTTCCTGCTGCCGCATCTGGTACTCCTGCTCCAGCTTCATCAGCTTCTGATGCGTGAAACTGTTCTCTATTTTCCGCATGCTGCGCTCGGCCTGTATCGACCGATTGATTTCCAATTGCTTCTGCACGCAGGCATAGGCCATCACATAATCCTTCCGGGCCTCGTGGACCTTGCTTCGTATCGCATAGTTCTCGTACGCCAAATCTTTCGCCGCCACTTTCCCGGCATACGTCTCAGCCTTTTCCAAGGCAATCAAAGCCTCGTCGTAACGCCCTATGTAGTATAATTGCCTTCCCAGATTATTGTAATTTTCCGCTAAAGACCAAGTCACGTTCAATTCCGTATTGATCCGGATCGCCTCTTCCAGCATGGAGATTTTCCGATGACTTTCGCCTGGCGACATGCACAAGTTGTTGATGACCGCCGCCACGTACTTCTCGTTATTGATTTCGCGGGCTATTTCCAACGCCTTGTTGAAACACGAATCCGCCGCAGCGTAATTCCCGCTGTAATAATGGTTCAACCCGTAATTATTGTATGCCGAAGCCAATCCTTCCGGAAACTGCAAATCCTCGCAGATCTTTATGCTTTGACGAATGTAAAAGGCCGCATCCGGAAAATTATCCAGACGGGTATAAACCCAGGCGACTCCATTGTAAATATCCGCCTTGATCCGCAAGGAATCGGACGGGCAATACTCCAACGCGTTCAAATAAACGCCAAGGCTCATCTCGTAATCCCCTTCCAGCATGACAGCCCAAGCATAAGAGGCCAATGCCTTGGCGCACACGGCCTCGTCTTTCGATTCCTGACCCATCTCATAGGCTACCAACGCGCTTTGCTTGGCCTGCCCGGGTGCAGACATATCCAACGTGTATGCCTTTTCCAGCAGGGAGTCCACCGACTGCGCCTGCAAGGAAAGGCCGGCCATCAGAAATCCCGATAAGCATGAAATCAACATCTTCCGCTTTGTCTGTTTCGGTTTCCTTGCCCTATCCATTTTTCGAAGCCTTGAATTTCCAAGGCCAAAGAACGCAAAAAAGGATATTCCCGCAAAGGATTTCCCATAATTCATTCCATGGTCGAAACCCCTTGCCGGCAAGCATGAACTATCAAAATTCAGAAATCGCCCGAATCGATCGTACCTGCTTCCCGGAAAACCGGTTCCCCTACGAAGGACGAAGATCTCGTTCCTTCTCGGCCATGAAGGTCTTCCCAGGAAACCGGTTCCCCTTCCGAAGGCCTGCCGGGAAGCCGGAACCGCGCTATCCGGACACGAAGGAACGCAACATTGCTGCCATCATGCGCAGAAGAAGAAAGCCGGCGCAACCGGGCTCTCGATTGCAGGATTCCAGCGAAATCAAGAAACCGGCCACATTGCCCATGGGAAAAGCAATGTGGCCGATTCCGGATACTTGAAAAATCGCAAAACGCTACCCCGCATTTACGGAATAAACACGCGGCATGTTTGCCATTGCCCGTCTCCCGTCAGGACACGAGCCACATAAATGCCTGTCGGGAGCGAACCGACCGGGAACTCTGTCCTGCCTGCCTCGTCGAGCAATTGCAGGTGACCCGAAGCATCGAACAATTCGAACTTCCGGCAATCGCCTTTTATCCGCAGCCAATCCCCCTCTACGAACAAACGGAAATCCGCCATCGTTGCTCCCTCTGCACCGACCGTTGAGCCGGACACCGAAAAAGCAATAGTCAAATCCTCGGATTCGCCGGTCTCGTACAAGCGGCTTACCCCTACGTAGTGCGTCCCGTTCTTCAAACCTGTAAGCAAGTATTCCGTTTCCGAAGTCTCGGCTATCTCGCTGCCATCCAGATATACCCGGTAGGTCTCTTCGCCCGATTTCGCTTGTACCGGATCCGGCCTGCTGACCCCGATGGAAATATTGTCCACGAACAAAATAAATCCATCCTCGCACTGGCGGCGCAAAGCCACGTATTTGGCCTCGGCCGGGATTTTGTAATTGAACGAGGTCCATTCCGTGGGAACGATGCGCGGCTCTTCGTCCAACCAGACGAACGAAGCCGGATCGGCCGTCGTGGTCGAATACCCTACGCTGATAAGCTCGTCATTATAGAAATTACCATCGTCATTGAACTTGCGGGCATAGAAAGTAAAAGCAAAATCCTTGTAAAAATCCAAACGGGGCGATATCAGCCAGTCATCGGCCGGAATCCCGTCCTTCGGGCAGAAGAAGGCCAGCATGCGTTCCCCTTCGTAAGGCCGGGTAGAATGAGAAGGCGTCGTTGTCGACGGGTTGAACAACACCGCGGCCATCGCGCTTCCGGAAGCAGGAAACGAGGTATTGCCGAATCCGTAGGTCGGAGCGCCGTCCGCGTCCACATACTGCCATCCTGCCGAACTTCCCGGATTCACTTCAAAATCGGCGGCAGCCGTTGCATCCTCGAAGCCATCGAAAATATTCGCGAAAGTATTCCACAAAGCCCTCCATTCGCTGGGGGTCTCCGTCTCCAACACATCGAGGTTGTCCACAGGATACAAAATCTGCCGCAGTTCATAAACAAACGAATACAAGGAATCCTTCTCCAGGCGAACCGTTTCATTGATCGGTTCGTAACCCGCCTTTGTCACGCTCAAGCCGTATGTCGTCTTCCAAACGCCTTCCAATTCGGCCTTCCCGTCCGCCACTACAGCCTGGTAACGCCGGCCTTGCTCGTCTTCCAACATGACCAACGCCCCGTCGGCCGTGCCCGAAGCATCGTTGGTCGACACCGATACCAGCACTTTCGTTTCCATCCTGACGGGAATCTCCGGAGAGAATACCGGTTCGGAAACCAGATCGCCTACAGGATAATTCGCTTTTACGGCATAGCGGTAAATGCCTTGAGGCAGTTGCGCGAAATCGTCATCCTGCAGGTCCGTTTCTTCCAAGCCCCGGCCCACTTCCGTCCATGTTTCCGGATTCCCGTCGTTTGCGCTTTCCAGCCGGTAGACATCGTATACCACATTCAAAGCCGTGGCCGTTTCCGGTTCCAGCCTCTCGGCTTCCGCCCTGAGCAACAGCCGGTAATTCCAATCATTTTCTTCGAAATACACAAGGGTATTCACGTTGCTGTAATAGGTATTGTAGCATTGCGTCTGCGGTATCTGGAGTTCCGGGCGGGTGTTGGTATCGATCGCTATCGAGACATTTCCGTTCCCGCTCAAAGCCAGCATGAAACCGCGAGGCGCCACGACCGCGGAATCCAATTCCAGCACGAACCATTGATCGTCCGTGCTTTCAATGTCTTTCTTCTCGTACAGCTTGTCGGCAGTCGGATTCCCGTTCTCATCCAAATCGAACAAGTACACGTGATAACGGGTAGCCTTGTAAGGGCTTTCGGTAGCGCGGGCATACCATTTCACTTTCCTTACGGAAGAAGGTTCGCGGTAAACCGTGCCCATGATATGGGATTCCGTTCCGGCATCGTATCCCAGACTGCGATCCGCAACAGGGACACCGTTATCATAATTGAGTTCTTTCAGATCCACCGGCGGCACCCAGGTCAAAGCCAAAGGATTCGTATCCAGCACGCTCACCTTGTAAGGCGGCAGATTCAGCAAGGAAAGGCTTATTTTCCCCAAGTCCTCATCCTGCATCATGGATTGCCTGATTTCCTGCCGGGCATAAGCATTCTTGCTGATGCGAACCGTATAATCTTCCGATTCGTAAATGCTGTCGATCCGGAATGAACCGTCGGCTTCCGTATAGGTTTCGAAACGGGAATACCCGTCCATGCTGATCCAAGCCCCCGACAAAGCATTTCCTGCCTCGTCCTCTACCACGCCCGTCAAAGTCCGATAAGGCACCGACAGCAGCTTGATCGTGTCGGTCGTTTCCTGCATGGCAACAATCTCGATGCTGTCCGAATAATCCATGAATCCGGTCTTGACCGCTTTTATCGAATACTTGCCTTCTATCAAGACAGGATAGGCAAATTTCCCGGCTGCATCGGACCAGGTTTCCAAAGAGTCGGCAACGACAACCCATGCCGATTCCACCGGATTCCCTTCTTCGTCGATCACTACCCCCCGCAAACTGCCCTCATCGTTCCGCTTGAATTCCACATCCTCGAAATGCAAGACAAAGCCTTTCCCTATCTCCATCGCATGACGGAAACTCAAATAGTAAATACCTGTCGTATCTACCGTTACCGGCAACACGACATCTTCCCCGTAATAGTCCTTCATCGTGGTATCGCAAAGCAGAAGGGTCTGTTCCTCGGGCGTATTTCCTCCGCCCAGGCGGACCTCGAAGGATTCAGCTTCGGAATAAGCCGTCCTCACATGGAAAGAAAGAAGGTAATCCCTTCCCGATTCCAAATGCAAAGGCGGAGAAACCATCCAGTCGTCCAACGGGTGCTGATAGCTGTTGTCCGCGTAAGATTCGGCCCCGGGACGGGATCCTGTCAATTTCCCGATTTGCCACGACTGGCCGCTCCCGTCCTCGTCATGCAGCGTCCACATGGCCAACGACTCCTCCGTTTCCAAGGAAGAAAAGAACGGCAAGGCCAAAGCATTGCCTAAAAAGACAGGTTCGGTCGAAGCCGTACCTCCTTTTCCATCGGCCGAAACAGCTTGTACATGGTATGTATAGCGATTGTATTCTTCCACATCCGTATCCGTATAGGAAAGCGCTTCGGTACCCGAAACCAAAACGACCGAGTCCGGCATCCGGAGCACATCGTATGACAAGCTCGATGTGTCGAACCAGCCTCCAAGCAATCCCGTCTCCGGAGCCTTCCAACTCAAAACCACGGTGTTCTGATCCTGCTTTTCCAGCAAGACCGAAAGCGGAGCCCCAGGAACGTCCCTTCCCACATAAGAAGAGGCAGCGCTCCACATGCCTTCCCCGGCTTCATTATAAGGAATCACCTTGTAAACATGCTTCCCGGAGGGAACATCCGAATCCTTGTACGATGAGCTTTCACCCGGCACGATATTTTCGGAAATCGTCTCGATCAAAGTATCGTTCCGGTAAATTTCCACCGAAGCCAACGATGCAAGAGGTTCTCCCCGCAAGTCCGAAGAAGGATTTTTCCAGGAAATTCCAACTTCCCTGGCACCCTCCGCGCCAGGAAGCAGGCTCAGTTCCTCCACGGCCGAAGGCGCATCGGGAACCGCTTCGGTATACGCGGGGAACAAGCCAACAATCTGGTAATTGCCAGGGAATGTCCCCACTTGGCGGGAGGTATAGGTCTCCATATCCAACTCGTACAGGTTGCATGTCCCGTAACGTGTATAAGCCCAATAGCATTTCCCGGTAGCATAATCGAATTCCATGCTCTGCAATCCGGTAGCATAAGTCAACAGGTCAGCCAATTCGGTCGCTGCACCCGTGCTTTTGTCCAATTCCGACAATATGCCGGAGGTTTCCGTCACGAACAAACGTCCGTCCGGACTGCACGCCAAGGTATTATAAACTTTCGAGTCCGACGTGCTTACCACCGACAGTTCGCCGGTTTTCAAATCCAATGTCATCAAAGACGTGCTCGGATAATCCTCGCCCAAAACGTACATGGTCGAAGAGGACCAATCGTAGGCCATTTCCGATATTATGGAAGGCGCCTCGCTCATATCGGCCAGCAGTTCCCGTTCTCCGGTCTGGAGATTGTAGGCGAAAATACCGGCAGGGGTCTGATCCGGATTGCACAAAGCCACATAATAAAAACCGTTCGCATAGGCGCCGGCGCTTGCCAGCAAACTATCTTCCGCAAACAAAAGTTCGGCCGCAGAAGGGTCACCGACAGGGAAAGACACGATGCCCCCTGGCGTATTGGTGTTGAAAGCGTACATCCGGGTTGTGGCATGAATCACTTCCCCGCTTTGCGCATAGGAAAAGTGGAAACTTGCCAGCAACAAAAGCTTCATGAAAAATGCCATACTCTTTTTCATCTTCATAATTTTAAGTGAATACTATCGCTTCTGTCAAAGCCGGCCGCAGCATTTGCTGCTTCGACCCGCCTGCCTGTACAAATTTCACAAAAAGGCCCTGCACAAATAGGATTCCCATTCATTTTTTACACCTACAAAAACAGATAAAACCACAATTAAATACCCTACATTAATTAACAATATATAATGATTTTCAATGTTTTAATTACACAATATACACTACACGCCAATATCGAAAGAAAAACAAAAATAGAGCAGCTTTCTTGCCTTTGTAGGGCCGAAATTCCCCGCATGATAAGGCCTGCCCTACAAAATCGGCAGCAACGTACGAATCTTTCATTCCTTCTATACGGCAAAGCTTGCTCATTGCCAGCCAAGGATAGATGTCCGCCGTAGCAAGGCTATATTTACGGTGCAGCAAGACACTTGCTCGAACTCGTCTCAAGCCCGAGACGGGCAAGCGCAGCCGCATTCCATACCCGGCGGGGGCTAATCCAACAAGCATTCCCGCCGGCAAAAAATGCAAGGACTGCAGAAAACAGTTTTTGGGCGGTCGACGTAGGGACAAGAATCAGGTAATTACCGATTATATAGAGGGCAAGTGTCAACGAGAAGACTATCCGCCGGGATTTGGAGGGCATGCGTTATGTCCATAAGATAGCAAAGTACAAGGATGTTACCGTTCAGATGGACACCACCTGCCGGGGACGGGATTTCGGGCTGATGGTCATCCGTGATGCCCTGCGAGGCAATGTCCTATGGCACAAGTATGACCGTCATGAGACCATATCCCCATACATGGAGGGGTGGAATGGCTGAGGAGCAACGGGTTCAGGACATACGGCGTGGTGATAGACGGGATGAAAGGGCTGCCACAGGCTCTGAAGCCGCTTCATGTGCAGATGTGCCAATTCCACCAGATGCATTGTCCGCACGTATCTCACGCAAGGCCCTGTGATAGAGGCCTCCAGGGAACTGCTGGAGCTGGTAAACGGCATTACAGTGACGAACAAGGAGAGTTTCATCGAGGCATTCGCGAGTGGTACGACAAGTACAGGGATGTGGTCAACGAGAGAGTCCATGACGGGAAAATCAAGCGCGGGACACCTCCGTACATGCGCCCTATACTGCGCGCATATCCGAGCGTCAAGCGCAATATGCCCCTTCTGTGGACTTTCTACGACCATCCGGAGACCGGTCTCCCGAACGCCAACAACGCTCTTGAAGGGTTCTTCTCCGACCCCAAGGCAAAGGTCAGGGCCCATAGCGGAATCAGCAAAGAACACAGGAAAAAACTCTTGGACGAATACATCAGAAGGCATTATTGACACCGGCACCGCCGCCGGAATATACCACCTCCGGCAGCTAAAGTTACTGCGCCGAGCTTGTTGGAGCGGCCCGCTCCGTGCTTGACTTTTGCCGTTTCATCCTACTTTTTGTCCATTAGAGATTTTTTAATCCTCCTAAATGTCCAGATGACCAAAAGGCCGGGAAAAAGCTGCGGAAAAACTCCCGTCATCAGCCACCTCAAAGGCATCCACAGGGAGAAACGGAAAGGAACGGCCGGCAAACCGGGAGAGGCGCCCCGGCGGCCGGAGGCTTCCCCGGCGCCTGCCGCGCCCCGGGGAAAGCGGAAGGGGGCTGCCGCAAGGCCGGCCAGCCCCCAAAAAGGCAAAAAAAAAGGGGGACCTCCCCGGTCCCCCCTGCAGGGCGGCGACGACCTACTCTCCCGCACCCCTCGTGCAGTACCA
>CASEWE010000009.1:96632-192566 GCA_949291555.1 uncultured Bacteroidales bacterium | reverse complement strand
GCTCGCGGAATCGCGAGCGGCCTCCCCCTCGTCTTTAAAAAAAAACTGGCACGAAAGCCTCATCGGCCTCTTGCTCCCGGAATAGCGGGCTGCCATGCAGGAACATAACTCCCTCCTCGATATTTTTTCCCGATAAAAAGGCCTCGCAAGCGTTCTATCTTCAACTCCATGCAAGACCAAACGCGCCGAGGCCATGAAAAGAATCCTTTTCGCTCTCTCCTTTTTGCTGGCTTTTCCTTTTTCCCGAAACGCCAGCTGCCAAGAGGATTACCTCCTCCCTTTTTCCCTGCTCGCCGCCGGCAACAACCCCGGAGCAGGACTTGCTCAAGCCGACTGCCTTCCCTCCGCCTTCCTATCCGGCGCAAACCGCCCGACGGCCTACATCTCCCATCTTTCCCGGATAGGGTTCATCAAGGAAAATGGCCATTACGCGCTTTCGGGCGGTTTCAGGAACCGAAAAAACGCATGGGCGCTGCACTACGCCTACCAAGGATACTCCCTGCTCAACACCCAGTCGGCCGGTTTTTCCTATGCCCGCCAGTTCCTCCCCGGCCTGTCCGCCAGCCTCTCCTTTGCCTGCCGATTCTCCAACCGGACCCGGAAAGAAGAGCCTCCTTGGCAAGGAATCCGGCCCGGCTTGTCGATTGTCTTCCAGAAAGCAAAATGGGGGCTTGCTTTCTCCTTCCTGCAAGACATCGGTATCGGAAGAGGCCGCCAGAAAGAATGGAACCAGGCTATCCGTCTCCGCATAGGCGGCAATTGCCAAGTTTACGAAAACCTCTGCCTCGGGGCCGATGTGGAGAAAGACATCCGGTATCCGGCCCGTTTCTCGGCCGGCTTGTCGTACCTGTTCAGGAAATCGTTCCTCGTCATGCTCCAAGGGCAAGCCAACCCGGTTGCCTGCAAGATAGGATTCGGCTATTACCATTCCCTTCTGCAAGTGGAGATTGCCGCTGCCTACCATCCGCCGCTCGGAGCGGAAACCTCCATCGGGATAGCCTTCAAATTCGAAGGCAAAAGGAGGAAGGAATCATGAAATTCCTCTTGCCGGCCCTTTCTTTTCTCCTGCTTTCCCTGCCTTTGCTGCTGCACGGCTCGCGCTCGAACCCGAAACCGGGCGGGAAAAGCGATTCCGCCGCGCTCCGGCCAAATCCGGGGAACCTGACGGATTACCTATTGGAAAGGCTTCCCTTGGATGAACCGCTCCCGCTCATGCCGGATTTTTACGCCACAGAAAACGAAATGCCCGATGAATCCGGCCTTTCCGGCCGTTTCCTCTCCCAAGCCCAGCTGCGCATGGAGGAACTCGGCTACCTCATCGACAATCCCCTCGACTTGAACCAAGCCGATGCAGACCAGCTGCGCAACCTCGGTTTCCTGTCGGAATGGCAAGTCTCGGCCATCCTCCGCTACCGGGAAAGCTACGGGGACATCGTCCACTGGCAGGAAATAGCCCGCTTCGTCCCGGGCCTGAGCAAAGACGTGGTATCCACGCTGCAACAGGTCTGCACCTTGGAACCTTCCTCCGCAAGCAAAAGGAAGAACACGGCTTCCAAGCATCAGATCCTGGCACGCTACGGCCGGATGTTCTACAAAAGCAAAGCTTACCAGAGCGGCAAATACGCCGGCCAGCCGGAAACTTACCTGTTCAAGTACACGTTCAACCGGCAAAACCGCATCCTTGCAGGCTTCGCGGCCCAGCAAGACGCCGGCGAGGCTTTTTCCCGAAAAGGATTCGACAGCTATTCCGGCTACCTTTGCCTCAAGGAAACCGGCTTCGTGGAGAACCTCGTGCTCGGGAACTTCCGCATCCGATGGGGCTATGGCGTGAATGCAGGCATTTCCGGTAGTTTCTACGCTTCTTCCCAGGCCGACATCGTGCAAGGATGCGGGCCCGGAGCCACGCCCTACGCCTCGGGTGCCGAATACGGCTACTTGCAGGGAATTTCGGCAAGCCTGCGTCTAAGCAGGCAATGGCTGCTCGACTTATTCTATTCAAACCGCAAAATAGACGGGAAGCTTTCCTGGCCCCTTGCCGGAGCAGCCTTGCACGAGACCGGCCTCTCCTTTCCTGCCTCCAACGACCCCTTGACCAACCCTTCGTTCTGGGACGGGCTGGTTTCCCTGCCGGAAAGCGGGTATCACCGGTCGGAAAGCGAACGGGAAAGCCAAGGGAAAATCCGCTGGCAGTTATCCGGGATGAAAATCGAAAGGAATTCCGGACGGTTCCGGATCGGTGCCATCGTTTCCTTGTATGGGTTCGGCGGAGCCTATAATCCCCCTCCGAAGAAGACAAGCACGCCGGGTGTAGGGTTCCAGTCCGGCCATCCGGCACCCGGTTCTTCCGTCATCGGCGGAATCCCTTTGGTTGCCGAAGCCATGGGCGGGAACCTGTCGGCCTACTACCAGTTCCTGTCCCGGCAATTCCATTTCTACGGGGAATACGCCTACTCCACGCCCCGCGGAATAGCCCTGTTGCAAGGCTTGCAATGGAAACCTTCCGAGACTTTCGCGTTTTCAGCCTTGTACCAATGCCACGGCCGCGCTTACTACAGTTCTTACGCGTCCTGCCCGAACAGCCGCCCGGTTTCCGCTTCCCGCCCCGGGAAAAGCCGGGAAACAGGCCAAGGCCAGGTGCGCGCCTGGATTTCGCCCCGCCTTGTCCTCGATTTGCAAGCCGTCTTCCGAAAAGAACGGGAATACCCGCAATTGCCTGTCTACGGTTACGCGCTCAGCGCGCAAGTGCGCCGCAATGGAAACCTGCTCGAAGCCTCTTTCCGCTTCGATTTTTCGGAAAGCCGCACACGGAAAGGCTTTTCGGCCCGGCTTCAGCTCAAATGGAATTTCCCGCGAGGCCTGCATGCGGCAAGCTTGTTCGAAAGCCGCAATCTCGGAAAAGGCATGCTCTTCCTGCAAGACATAGGCTACCAAGGCCCGGGCGGGCGTTTCCGCCTGCGCCTGCGCGCCGCCCTGTTCCATACCGACGGGTACGAAAACCGCCTGTATGCCTACGAACACGACGTGCTCTACGCCGCTTCCGCCCCTGTCTTCCATGGGAAAGGATGCCGGATAGCCCTTTTGCTCAAGCATTCTTTCGGAAAGAACCTCTGGATAGAGTTCAAATATGCCCATACGCTCCACGATGGCACGCAGTCTTCGGGCAGCGGGGACAATCTGCTTGCCGGGTTCCTGCGGCCCGAAGCCAAACTGCAAGTCCGATGGAAGTTCTCTACCGGCGGCCATGCCAAAGGTTTCCGAACCCGGAATGGAGACATGGCCGCGCAAGGTCTCTGACAGGCAGGCATCCATCCGGTGCTGTTCCCGGGGAACCTGCCTTTGTTCAAAAAAAATAGTAAGTTTGCGTCTTTCAAAGCATCCGGGCTTCCCGCGGGCTTCCCGCAAGCCATCCGAAAAAAGCAAACCATGAACACCGAGGCCATCACCATCAAGGACAAACGATTCAAACCTTATATGCCCGCCGGGGAGCTGAAAAGCATCATTGAAGGATTAGGGAAAAGGATCAGCGAGGATTACAAGGGGAAAAATCCCATTTTCGTCATTGTCCTCAACGGCGCCTTCATGTTCGGGGCCGACCTGATGAAGGCGGTCGACCTGCCCTGCCGGGTTTCCCTCATCAAGGTCAGCAGCTACCATGGCACCGAAAGCACCCAATGCGTGAACCAGCTGATCGGCCTGCAGGAAGACATCGAGAACGAAGACGTCATCATCGTGGAAGACATCGTGGACACCGGAGTCACCATGGAATACCTCTTAAGCCTGCTGCATGGGAAAAAACCCAAAAGCATCGCCGTTTGCAGCCTGCTTTTCAAACCCGGGAAGTTTACCAAAAACTTCAAAATCGACTATGTAGGCAAGTCCATCCCGAACGATTTCGTGGTCGGCTACGGGTTCGACTACGACGGTTACGGCCGGAACTTGCCCGACATTTACAGCATCGTGGAATAAAGCCCGCAAGGGGCCGGAGATTTTCCAAAGCCGGCCCGAAGCGAGGAAAACGTATCAATACATCTTTTCCAGCCATGTTGAACATAGCACTTTTCGGCCCTCCTGGCGCGGGTAAAGGCACCCAGTCGGAGAAGCTGGTAGCCAAGTACGGACTGCTTTACATTTCCACCGGAGACCTGCTCCGCAAGGAAATCGCCTCAGGATCGGAATTAGGAAGGAAAATCGATGAAATCACTTCAGCGGGGCATTTCGTTTCCGATGCGCTCGTCATGGACATTATCCGGAAGACCATCGAAGCGAATCCGCATGTGAACGGCATCCTGTTCGACGGTTTTCCCCGGACCCTTTCCCAAGCCGAACTTCTGGAAGCGTTGATGGGCGAACTGCACACGCGTTTCTTCGGGGTCCTGAGCCTGGAAGTTCCCCGCGAAGAACTCATTTCCCGGCTCATCAACCGGGGGAAAATGTCCCATCGTTCCGACGACAAGGAAGACATCATTCTGGAACGCCTCAAGGAATATGAAGAAAAAACGCTTCCCGTAGCCGAATATTTCAAGCGGAAAGGGAATTTCCACCCGGTTGAAGGAGTAGGCGGAATCGAGGAAATTTTCGACCGCTTGGTCAATGTCATAGAAACCAATACGCAAGCAAAATGAAGCCCAATCCCGGAATAGACGACGTGAAAGCCGCCCTGAGCCATGTGCTCGACCCTGAATTAGGTGCCGACCTGGTAAGTCTGGACATGATCCGGAACATTGTCATCAAAGGCCGGACCATTGCTTTCGACTTAGTGCTGACCACGCCGGCATGCCCGCTCAAGGAAGTCATGGCCAACGATTGCCGTTCGGCCATAGCCCGGCACATCTCGCCCGATTTCGCGGTAGAAATCAATTTCGCTTCATCCAAACCGGCCCAGCCGCAAACCGATTTGAGCCAGCTGAAGGACGTGAAGCACATCATTGCCGTCGCCTCGGGGAAAGGCGGGGTAGGCAAATCGACCGTGGCAGCCAATTTAGCCTTGGCCTTGGCGCAAGAAGGCCATAAAGTGGCCTTGGTCGATGCCGATATCTACGGCCCTTCGGTCCCTACCATGTTCGCGCTGGAAAACCCCCAGCCCCAAGGCGTGGAAAGCGAAGGGAAAACCTTGTTGCTCCCGCTTTCCAAATACGGCATAAAACTCATTTCGATAGGCTTTTTCGTGGAACCCGACAAAGGCCTTCTCTGGCGAGGCCCGATGGCCTCCAACGCCTTGCGCCAGCTTTTCACCGAAACCCTCTGGGGCGAAATCGACTACATGGTGGTGGACTTGCCTCCCGGAACGGGCGACATCCCTATTTCCTTGGTGCAGATGCTCCCTTTGAGCGCGGTCATCATGGTTTCCAGCCCGCAACAGGTTGCCGTGGCCGATGTGAAGCGCGCCGTGCAGATGTTCCGCCAAGTGAAGACTCCCCTGCTGGGCGTAGTGGAAAACATGGCCTATTTCGTCCCCTCCGACATGCCGGAAAAGAAATATTTCATTTTCGGCAAGGGAACTTGCGAAAAATATGTGGAAGAGATGGGATTCAAGCTCTTGGCCCAAATCCCCATGACCGAGGAAACCGCCGCCAGCGGCGATGCCGGGAAACCGGTCGTCCTGCAGCACGGGAACCCGGTCGGGGAGGCTTTCCGGCAATTGGCCGGAACCGTCATGGAACTGAGGCCCTGCTAAAGGGCTTTGCAGCATCCGCGACAGCCGCAAAGCCCTTCGCTTCCCGGTTTGAAATTTGTCTTCAAGAAACTCCAAATACCTTTAAATCGATTTACCATGGATATCCAAAAGAAACAAGAAGTAGAAGAAAAAGTAAAGAAAATCATTGAAGAACGCATCCGCCCGGCCCTCCAAGCCGACGGGGGCGACATCTCCTTCGAAGGCCTGACCGATGAAATGGTCGTGAACGTGAAAATGCATGGAGCCTGCGGGACTTGCCCCCGCGCCCAAATGACCCTGAAACAAGGGGTGGAAGTAGCCATCCGCACGGAAATCCCGGAAGTGGTCGAAGTCAATGCCGTAGGCTACTGAAAACTCACTAAACACCGGCCCGGGATCCGGTCAAAGCCTTGCGTGGAAAGGCCTCGACCGGATTCCGGCCTCCCATGCGGGGCGGTAGGCACGACAGCCTGACGGCTTCTTCCTAACTGAAAAGCGGGAAATCGAAATCCGAACACAAGGCCGTACTGCTCACACGCAAGGCCGGCGGCGCCTGCCGGCGTTTGTATTCATTCTTGTAAAACAACGACAATACCTGCTTTACCGCGTTCTTGTCGAATCCGGCCCGGATCAATTCCTTCTCGTCCCGCTTCTGTTCCAAATGCGCCCGGATAATCTTCTCTATCAAATCGTAATCAGGAAGCGAATCGCTATCTTTCTGCCCCGGGCGCAATTCGGCCGAAGGCGCCTTCGTAATGCAATTTCCCGGTATGATTTCCTTCTTCCGGTTTATATACCGGGCCAGCGCGTAAACCTGGCTCTTGTACAAATCCCCTAAAACGGCTATCCCTCCGCAAAGATCCCCGTACAAGGTGCCGTATCCGCAAACCGCTTCGCTCTTGTTGGTGGTATTGAGCACGATTCCCCCTGTCTTGTTGGCAGTTGCCATCAAAAGGTTTCCCCGGATCCGGGCCTGAAGGTTTTCTTCCGCCAAGCCGAAACCGGAATTTTTGAAAACCGGCTCCAACTGGCGGAGGAAGGTCTCGTAGAGAGGTTCTATCGGTATCGTCTCGTAATACACCTGCAAGTTTTCAGCCAAAGCCACGGCATCCTCCACCGAATGCCGGGAAGAGAAACGGGACGGCATCAGCAAGCCCAGCACATTCGCCCGGCCCAAAGCTTCCACGGCCAAGGGCAGCACGACCGAAGAGTCGATTCCGCCCGAAAGCCCCAATACCGCCTTTTTCACGCCGCTCTGCTTGAAGTAATCGGCTATCCCGCAAACCAAAGCATCGTGAAGCACGCCTGTCCGGCCCTCTTCCGATTCGGGATACATCAACGGCATTCCCTGCTTTTGCCGGGAATCCATGTCGAGAAAGCCCTGTGCCGGCTTGAAATACGGCAGCTGCAAGCCTGCGTTCCCCTGAATGTAAATTGCCGATGCGCCGACAAGGATTTCCGTTTCCTGCCCGCCCGCCTGGCCCGCGTAAACCAAAGCCGGAACGGTATGGGCCAAGGTGTCGAGCATCTCGCACCGTTTTTCCTCCACATCGGCAAGGAAGCAACGGGCATCGAGAAAAACAGCCAGGTCCACGGTCTCCATCAGTTCGGGCAAGGAAAGGACCCCCACTGCCGAATCTCCCGAAAAAAAAGAAAACAGGATGTTACGGCCCGCATATTCCACCACGCAGTCGGGAAAATCCTCTGCCGGCAAATGGGGTATGGAATTTTGCACGCAGCCATCGTAAGCCACAATGATGGCGGGGGAAAACGACCCGTCTATCGCGTACGGCGTATCGAAAACCAAAGCCGTGTCGGGCACGGTTTTCCGGACCAGCTTCTTTTGCATCTGGGCCACCTTGTCGGAATACCCCGAATAATCAACCAGCCCGCGGGGCTCGAAACCGCATAAGGCCTCGGATGGAACCACCAACATATCGGCCTTCTTTTCCACGGCCTTGTCGTACGCGGCCTTGATTTTCTTGAAATTCTCCTCCAGGGCTCCCGGCCTGAAAGCATCTTGCAAAACCGAAATAATCATATATGCTGCCTTTCTCCGTCTTTACTCCGTCTTTACTCCGTCTTTACTCCGTCTTTACTCGCCTTTTTCCGGCCTTTCCGGCCTTTCCGGCGAAACATCGTGGCATCGCATCAAAACATGATGCCCAAGATGATCCCTATTTGATGATTGTGAAATTCAGGCTTGGAGGCCAGCAAGTTCCCGCTCTCGTTCTTCATCGGCTGTATGGCCCCGTAATGGTATTCAAGCCCGATAACCAGGTTGAGCCGGCGCGCTATCTGGTGATTGTAGCCTATCTGTCCCACCACCGAGACATTCACCAGCTTGGCATCTTCCCGCATCTTGCCCTCGGTCTGGTAACGCCCCGAACGGTAGCCCATGTCGCCTGTCTGAACCAGGATGTTCTCATAAATGTCCCGGTACTTGTACCTTACCCCGAAACCGAGATTTGCCCCGGCCGAGAGGAAGAGAGAGCCCCTGCTTCCCGAAAAATTAGGGGTCTGCAACTTGACGCGGACAGGAACCTCCACATACGAAAACTCGTACACGCGCGAGTGCCCGACCGTAACCGTGGACGAGGAAGCCACCGGCGATGGCAACTTGAGTTCCGGATACCCTATCTTGCCGCCCACTGTATTGAACGAAGCCCCGACACCCAGATAGAAAAGCCGGAAGAAACGCATGTCGAGCATGACCGTCGGCGTGGCGCAAAACGATATGCCGGTACGCTGGTACGGTTCCGAAACCGAGCCCAGCCAGTTGAACATCGGGGTAAGGTAAACGCCCAAATGCAAGAACCCTCCGCCTTGACTGGCCGCTGCCGAAGCCGCAGCCCGGGACGAAGTTTCCCCCTGCCTGCGGCCAGGTTCTTTTGCCGAAGAGGCCGGGATCGGCTTGTCTTCCGCCCCGGCTGCCGCCTCATGGCCAGCCTTTTCACGCTTCCCCGGTTCAACGACCGTTGAAGCCGGTTCCGACTTTCCCGCTTCGATGCCGGCCTTCCCCGTTGCCGTTCCGGAGTTATTTCCGGCAAGAATCCAGGAAGGGCTGTCTATGAAGCGGGCATTGCCGCTCTGCGCGAAGGCAAACGACGTACAGAGCGAAACTATCAGTACAATAAGTTGCTTTTTCATATTTTCATCATGCAAGATGCTCCAATATGCGAAATTACATTAAATACCTTCACATTCCAACAACCCGCGCCCCGATTCCGGCCTTCGCGCCCGGTGAAATCAAAGCCCGTCCGCGGAACCCGGCTTTTCCGGAACAGCCCCGGTACCCGAAGCCGCCTGCCGCGACCGGGCAGTACCCGGTGGTGAAAGTCCCGCGGATTTTCGTACCTTCGCAAACCTCGGGAAACGGACGGGCTTCGACCGGGGAATAACGGATCTCCCGTTGGTTCTGCCAAAGGAATCTCCCGAAAAAACGGGATTCGAACACAAAACAAGCAAGGAAAGGCCTTCCCCCTGCTTAAACCTCGATTCTTTATGCTCAAGCAGCTCCATACACGTATCGGAAAGCGCAAGGCAAAGCCTTCCCCTCGTGCGGGAAGCCGTCAAACGGGCCTGCCTCCTTTTCCGGGGGAAAAACGGAACGAGCCGCACCGGCCTCCCTCCGGATTTTCCCGTTGCCTTTTCCTTTGCTTCTTGCTTTGCGGAGGTCTCTGCATCCCTTCGGCAGCCCAGGATTTTGCCAATGCCAAGGAACAAGGCATGCACTTCGGCTTGACGATTGGCGGATCCTGCAATACCGGATTCCCGATTCCGGGCGCGTGGGACTTTCCGGCTCCCGAAACCAAGATAGGCGTGGCTGGCGGAGCCTATTTCCAAATCGATTTCGCCAAGCGCTTCTTCGGCCATCTGGAAGTAGGCATTTCCGACCGCAAGCTGATCGCCAACGGCATTTCTTCCGATACGGCATACGGGAACTTCAGCATCGATTGCGCCTATACCAATATCAGCATTCCTCTCGGCATCGGCGTATCCCTTTTCCCGAACCCGTCTTCGTTCAACGCCTCGCTCCTGGCCTGCGCCGTGATCGGCCTTCCGCAAGAAAACAAAAGCCAAATCAGCGTAAAAGACCGCAACGTGGTAAAACGCCTCAATCCGGTCTCTATCGGGGCAATGCTCGAATTGAGGCTTCGCTACGAATTCATTTTCATTGGTTTCCGCTACGAGTTCATGGCAACCAACACTTTCAAATACGCCGGACAGGCTTTCAAGACCGGCACTTTCGGCTTTTTCCTCGGATTCCAGATTTTTTAAGACCAACCGCATGCCGTTTAGCGTAAAATCCAAAAGACCTATGACAACCGGGCGGCTCGCTTTTTTCCCGGTCGCCCTGCTTGCCTGCCTGCTTTCCCTGCTGCCCTTGCCCGCTTGCAAGGAAAAGGGAAGCCCGCTCCCGCAGTTCCCGGTGGAAATCCACCGCTACGAGAAAGCCTTGATGGAACTCGACACCAGCCACATCCAAAACGGGCTGGAGCAGATCGCCCCCCGGTTCGGGCTCTACCTGCAAGGCGCCGATCTTTCCGACACGATAAACCTTCTCCGCATCAAGTATTTCATCCAGGATCCCGTTGTGAAGCAAGCTTACCGGAAAATCGAAAGCACCTACTCCGACTGGGAAAAAACATCCGCGGGCTTAAGCCTGCTTTTTGCCCGGATCCGTTCCCTCTTTCCCGATTTCCGCGATCCGGAAGTATATACCTACATCTCCTATTACGATTTCGCCAATCGTGTCTTGTACCTGGATTCCGTGCTATCCATCGCCATCGACCTTTATGCAGACGGCAATGAAAAAGCCATGGACGAAATCGGGATTCCCCGCTACCTGAGCCGCCGGCTCGATTCCCGCTACCTTTTGCCCGATGCGGCCAAGGTCATCGGGTCGGCCTTGATGCCTCCCATGGAAAAAAGCACCTTGCTCGATTACATGGTTTCCGATGGAAAACTGATCTATTTCATGCAAGAGGTCCTGCCGCAGGCCGAGCCGGCCCTGCTGCTCGCCTACACCGACGAGGAGTACCTCTGGTGCGAGAGCCATGAAAGGGAAGTCTGGCAATACCTCGTCCAGCAGAACCTCCTCTTCGAGACCGATCCCCTCCGCTTCCGCTATTTCGTGAACGAAGGCCCTTTCAATCCGCTTTTGCAAGGAGCCCCGGCCCGCCTGAGCCAGTTTATCGGCTTCCAAATCGTGGAACGCTACATGAGGAAGAGCGGGAAAAACTGGGAATCCCTCCTCAAAGAAGAGCCTTTGGCCATTCTGCGGGAATCGGGATACAAACCCTGAATCTGATTCCCGCTCCGCTGTCCGAACCTTGCGCTCGGTCCATGAGCGGGAACCTGCAATTCCGGAATCCATTTCCCCGGCAACCTTCCTCTCCCCGCTTCCCGGAAACGTCCCATCCCGGATCGCCTATCCCGGAAGTTACTATCCCGGAAGCGGAGCGCCCCATCCCGGATGCGCGCCCAGATCAAAACGCCCGCATCCGGATGGATAAGCCCGCGGATCCCGGGCGCCGTTTTTCCAGAATCTCCCGGCATAAAAGCATCCGCCGCCTCATTTTCCCCAGTCGGACTTGTCCAAGCAACGGTATTGCAAAGCCTCCGACAAATGTTCCTCCCCGATAACGGCAGCCTCATCCAGATCGGCTATCGTCCGGGCCACTTTCAATATCCTGTGGTAGGCCCGGGCGGAAAACCCGAAATGAGACATGGCTTCTTTCAACAGCCATTCCGCCGAGGATTCCAGCCGGCAATATCGCGTTATGTGCCGGGATTGCATCTGCGCGTTGCAAAAAAGCCCCGTTCCGGAAAACCTTGCTATCTGCCTCTCCCTTGCCTTCTCCACGCGCTTGCGGACAACCGCGCTCGCCTCCGAGGGGGCTTCCGAAGCCAAGTCCTTATAGGGAACCGGTTGCACCTGGACTTGTATGTCCATCCGATCCAGAAGCGGGCCGGAAATCTTTCCCATGTACCGGGTTATCGCTTCGGCCTTGCAAGTGCAAGGCGTATCGGGCGAACCGTAGTACCCGCACGGGCAGGGGTTCATGGAGGCTACCAGCATGAAGCCCGCCGGATATTCGACCCGCATCTTGGCCCGGCAAAGGCTGATTTTCCTGTCTTCGACCGGTTGTCGAAGCACTTCGAGCGTGGAACGGGTGAATTCCGGCAATTCATCCAGGAAAAGAACGCCGTTATGGGCCAAGGAAATCTCCCCGGGCTGAGGATAGGAGCCCCCGCCTACCAAAGCGGCGTAACTGATCGTGTGATGCGGGTCGCGGAACGGCCGCCGTGTCATCAGGTTCCCGTACCCGGACAGTTTCCCGGCAACCGAATAAATCTTGGTCGTCTCCAAAGCCTCATCCAATGTCATGGGGGGCAAAATCGAAGAAAGCCGGCGGGCAAGCATGGTCTTTCCCGATCCGGGAGGCCCTACCATAAGGATATTGTGCCCGCCGGCTGCCGTTATTTCCAAGGCCCGTTTGCAGAATTCCTGCCCTTTCACTTCGCAGAAATCCGGCTCGTCGGATTTCTGCCCCGAAGCCGGGACCTTGCCCGGATCCGGACGAAACGGAGCCAGGTCTCCTTTGCCCGAAAAGAAATCGGCCACTTGCTCCAGGCTCGCGGCCCCGTAGACGGGGAGGCCTTGCACCATGGCTACTTCCGGAGCGTTGCACGCGGGAAGGATGATGCCCGAAAAACCTTGCCGCTTGGCTTCTATCCCGAAAGAAAGGGCGCCTCTGACCGGTTGCAGCTTGCCATCCAGAGACAATTCGCCCATGATCATGTAATCTTCCACCCGAGGCCGCTCCGGGCAAGATCCCGAGGTTTCCGAAAAAGCTGTTTCCGAGGCCTTCCCTCCGTTATCGAAACACCCGCAAGCCGACAGGATCCCCATAGCCAAAGTAAGGTCGTAAGCCGAACCCTCTTTGCGCAAATCGGCCGGGGCCATGTTGATGACGATTTTCCTGACCGGAATCTTATACCCGCAATGGGCCAAAGCGGTAGCGATCCGGTAATGGCTTTCTTTCACGGCGCTGTCGGGCAATCCCACCAGCATGAAATTGACCCCTCTTTCCACGCTGGTTTCCACCCGGATGGTCAGGGCATCGATCCCGACCAAAGCCGCGCCATAGGTCTTGGCAATCATAGCATGTTTTTCCTCTAAACGCGCCAACCGCGTTTTTATCGGCTTTTCCTCGGAAAAGCGGCCCGCCTCAATGCAATTATCACCGCTGCACAACGCTTCCCGCCTGGCCTGTACCCAAAACAGGCCCGTCAATGCAATGATTACAGAGAAAATCCGTCCAGCAGGACTGCAATGCCAGAAACTGGAAACCTCAAGTCGAAACAAAGGGAAAACGGATGGAACCCGCGCTTCCGGCAGCCGGACAGCGGCAATGGCCCGCTTTGCGCAAAGGAGAGTAACCTGTCAAGACCAGCCGTCTCCATCGGGAAACCTGCCGCCCGGAAAAGGCACGAAAACGGGAAAAGCGGGCGGCTTGCGCCTCAAAACCCATGCCGGCTTCCCTTCCAGCGGTAGAGCGGGAAAACATCGGGCTCTATCTTTTCTTCCGCCAAAAGGTATTCCCAAGCTTGTTCAAGCCTTTCTTCCGCCTCCTCCGGAAACCGGGCTATCAACTGAGGCAAGGAAGCCGGAGCCTGCTCCAGGCTGGCATGGATCTTCCCGACAAGCCGCGCCCGCTCCCGGAAACCTTCCAATCCCGTCTTCCTCGCCGCGCAAAGGTCGCAATGCCCGCAATCCTCCCGCAAGTCTTCCGAAAAATATTGCAAAAGGTAGCGTTCCCGGCACAAAGACGTCTGCCGGGCAT
The DNA here is from genome assembly GCA_949291555.1 of uncultured Bacteroidales bacterium. Taxonomy (GTDB): domain Bacteria; phylum Bacteroidota; class Bacteroidia; order Bacteroidales; family P3; genus Pullibacteroides. The sequence goes on along the minus strand of CASEWE010000009.1, from coordinate 179,060 downwards.
AGGCCTGCATGGCATCCAGTTTCCTCCGGGCTGTCTGCTTGCGCAGCAGATAGGTTTCGGGCGAAAGGGAAAAACGATCCGCACGCTGGCGGTCTTTCAAGAAAACAAGGCTCGCCCCTTTGGGACGAGGCCTGTACGCGATGATATCGAACTTCGACAGCAAAGCCAGTTCCCGGGCCACCTCGTCCTCGCTTGCGGAAAGAGCCCGGGCCATTTCTTTCTCATCTACCGGAACGTAGCTGCTGAATATCCCGCCCCCGTAACGACGGACCAGGAATTGCAGCAAGGGGGCCAAAGCCGGACGCTCCACCTGGCAACGGTAATATTCCCGGTAGGAACAGCTTGCCCGCAAGCAGGAAGCCTCGGCCCATGACTCCGAAAACCGCAGCAAGCCGTCCCTTTCCAAGAAAGAAAGCGCCGAAAAAGCCTCGGGCAATGGAAAGTCGTAAGCCCTGCAAAACGCCTGCAGATCGAAATCGAAAACCGACCCCTCCCCGCTGTTCTCGGGAATTTGGAAAAAATTGCAAACCGCTTCGTAAACCCGCCCGATGAACGCTTTCTCGGGATACGACTTCCTGAAATTCTCTTCGGAATCGACCAAATCCGCCGGATGGTAGAGCAGCAATGCGTAAGCCCGCTTCTCGTCCCTGCCCGCTCGCCCGGCCTCTTGGAAATAGGCTTCCACCGTGTCGGGCAGCTCCCAATGGACAACGAAGCGGACATCGGGCTTGTCGATGCCCATGCCGAACGCGTTGGTCGCCACCATGAGCCTGAACCTGTTTTCCACCCAAGCCTTCTGGCGGGCTTCCCGCTGGGAGTTTTCCAGGCCCGCATGGTAAAAAGCAGAGGGAATGCCCCGCTGCTGCAAAGCGCGGGCTATGTCGGAAGCTTTCTTGCGGCTGCGCACATACACGATCCCGCTGCCGTCCAATTTCCTCGCTATCCGTTCCAAACGCCCCATCTTGTCTTCATCGCGGAGCACGTAATATACCAGGTTGCCGCGCTTGAAGCTCTTGCGGAACACTTTCCTCGGCCGTATTCCCAAGCGTTCCTGTATATCCTCCACAACCTCGGCCGTGGCAGTAGCCGTAAGGGCCAGCAAAGGCGTCTTCGGGAAAAAATCCCGCAAGCGGGCAATCTGGAGGTAGGGAGGGCGGAAATCATAGCCCCATTGCGAAATGCAATGCGCCTCGTCGACCGCCAGAAGGCAAAGCGGCATCTGCTGGAAATGCGCCAGGAACATCTCGTTCTGGCAACGTTCGGGCGAAACATAAAGGAATTTCAAGTTTCCGTGGACGGCCGCGTTCAAAATCCATTCGCTCTCGTGCCGCGACTGCCCGCTGCAGAGCATCCGGGCCTCGATGCCGCGCCGGGCCAGGTTTTCCACCTGGTCTTTCATCAAAGCGATGAGGGGCGATACGACAACGCACACGCCCTGCATCGCCATGGCCGGGACCTGGAAGCAAAGGGACTTTCCGCCTCCTGTAGGCAGCAAGGCCAGCGCATCCTTGCCCTGCAAGACATGCTCGATGATTTCCTGCTGCAACGGGCGGAATTGCTTGTAACCCCAATACCGTTCTAAAATCTGATGTATATTGTTTGCTTCCAAGCTTTTCCGCTTTCCACGAAAGGCTGCCATGACCAGACCGGCGCATCCGGCATAGCCGTTTTTCCGAAACCCGGACCGGATGCGATCCGCCTCGCCCGAACCGTTTCCCTGCCAGACCGGGAATCCGCCCGTAACGGCTCCTGCCGCTGCAATGCCGTTTCTACGCGATTGGCAGCGCATTCGAAATTCGCCCCGCGACCGATAGCCCATCGGCCGTCGGTCCGGCTCCGGCCCGCGCGCTGCAGTCCTATGCCGCTACCGCTCGGCGTGCTTGCCTGCCGTACGTGCCGGCTCGCCTGCCCGCTTGCCGCCAGGACGCAAAACCCGGCAAGCAGCAAGCGGGTCGAGTAAACAAACGAATCCGCCTACTTGTTCCCGACAATCATCACGTTGTTTACTTCCCAAGTGGCCATGTATTCCGTATCGCTCAGATAGACAAAGGCTATATGGACCTTCTTGCCTCGATAGGCCGATAAGTCTATGTTCCCGGAAGAAAGGAAATCGAAGCTATTGCCGGGATGCGCGTTGGGAATTTCCAGAACCGTCCAGTCTGCCGTCAACGGATTGGGCTTGCTTTCATCGTAATTTTCCGAAATCCGCACCGTGTAACACGAGTCCGGGGCTTCGAACTTGTAACTCAAGGCTTGGTTGAACGTCAAATCCAGTCGCGAAAGGGTATCGGTCAGCTCGATAGCCGGGGAAACCAGCCAGTCTTCATTGGCCTCTTTTTCCGACGAGCCTTGCAGCATCATGCAGCCATTGCCGTACGAGCCCCATTCCCACGCCGCATCGCCTTCGATATTGCGCGCCGTGAAACCATCGGATCCCGAAGCGAAGGAAGCATGGAATACCGGCACGTTCACACCCGCGTTCTGTTCGAACTGCGCCAGGTTGAGATCGGAAAACTGCCGCAGGTAAAACTGCTTGTTCTCCCCGTATATGGCATAAATGCAAAGCATGTCGCCCTCTCCCTCGGGAATGAGCCGGCGGAAAAAACGGCATGCGCTGCTGGTGCGCAACGCCAGTTCGGTCCCTTCGCCGTCGATGGTGAAATAACGGTTGGTCGACGTAGGGTTGGTGCCCACCGGCGGAGCCGGGGCGAACTCCTGCCCGATCTCGTCTGGCAGGAAATGCACCTTGCGCAAAAGAACCAGCTGGTTGTACAGTTTCGGGTCGTTCAGCTGGCTCGCCTCCGTGATTTCGATCGGCTTGGGCAGCTGGCTCGAATCCGAGGGAGCAGGCCCGTACTTGACCGCATGGCGCATGAAAACCTCATCGGGAATACGGCCCAGCCCCCACACGCCGTTGTCGTCCTTGTAACGGAACCCTATCTGAGGAAGCCCTTCGTACTGACCGATATACAAACCCGAACATTTCAGCAGGAAGCGCTGCCCGATCGGGAAGAAGTTGTACAAGCCCGTCTTGTCGATGGCCAAGTTCAACGCCCGTCCCTCCATCCGGGTCGTATCCAGCGCATCGCGCACGTACATGCTCTTGTAGATATTGCCCGAAATATCATTGCCTATCACCTGCACCAGGATGTAATAATCCTTGAGGCTGGAATCCTGATCCACGTATTGCGTGATGGAATCGAATTTGCCCGGGAACGTTCCCATCAACTCGGTAACGGAAACCACGTGCGCGTTTTCGATTTGGGGAAACAAGGCCGAAGAATCCGGGATGGCCTCATGCTCGAACCTCACGCAGGAAATCCACGGCAGCACCGCCAGCAAAGCGGCCCAATACTTGATATGCTGTAACTTTTTCATAAAACTCCACATTTATTCGTTAAAACCCGGCCGCCTGAACGGAGTCGGCCGTTTCCTTGGGCAGTATTGCCTTGCGGAAGCCTATCAGATCGTTCCTGTCGCGCAGGAACAACTGGGGATCTTCGTTGTAAACACCCAGGATTCCCACCACGCTGCCGCAACCGCCGGGCAGGGTGTCCAAGGCAAAGGTGGCGTACTGGCTGATTCTCACCGCCAGCGTGTTCTGGCTCTTACCCCGGTAATCGGCCAGGTTGCGGTTCTGGGCATTGCCGGGCAAATCGGCCGAGACATCGACAAACACCTGCCCCGAATCCACAAAATAGACGGAATCCAAGCGGATCAGCATCCCGCAATAGGTCATTTTCCTGCTATTGGCATCCTTCAGGCTCAGAACCACCGGGTCGGGAACCAAGGCCGAAGAGGCATAGCCCTTGCGGAAAAAATGCTCGTCGCACTCGGGCTCGTACAGACGTACCGTCTCTACCCCTCCTTGCCCCCCGATTTGGGGCTGCCCGCCGTAACGGCCGAAAGCCAGCCCGTCCAAAGCAATCACCAAACGCTGTCCGACCGGGTACTTGTGGTTGTTGTTGGTCATCTCGATTTCTATGTCGATTCCCGCCGTGGAATCCTGCACGAAAATCTTCTTGTAGATTGTTCCAGCAACATCGTTGGCCGTTACCACGCCCTCGATGTACAAAGCCGTGTCGATTGCCGCGTAATCCACCCCCCGGTAACGGTCTATCAAATCCTCGATGGTGATATTGGCTTGCAAGTCCGTGGACGGCGGTTCGGGCATGTCGCGTTCGCCCGTGCAGGAAACAGCCAGCGTGCCCGCGGCGAAAAGGGCCGGAAGAAGCATCAAGTATCGCATTTTTTTCATGGCTTTCATGGTTTTAAGTTAGAAACGCACACTGGCATTGATAAAGAAAGTGGTCCCGTAGGCATAGAAATAGCGCGGCGGGTATTTGTCCACATCATGCTCGGCATAGTCGAACCTGCGCTGCTCGTAACCTCCCGTCTTGATATTGCGGTTGTTGGTGACGTTCTGCACCGAAGCGTTCAGATTCAATTGCCATCCGTTGAAGCGGAACACCTTGCCCACCGAAATATCCAGCGTGAATCCGCCCTGAAGCATCTCTTCGTCCAGGATGGCATCGAGCAAGGCGGTATTGTCCTGCGAAACCCCCACGATGGCAGCCTGGCTGCGGCGTTCCGGATTCATGCTCAGATAGTTCCAATTCACGTAATTCAAGTTGGCATTCAAGTAGATGTTGAACGGGGCCTGATAGTTCAGACCCAGCGAACCGGCCAGCTGAGGCGTGCCCGTCACATAATAATTCTCGTAATAAATGGTGTTCGTCCTGTCGGCAAAAGCCCCGTTTTCGGCCGAAACCGTGGCCGTTGGACGGTTGGTGTAACGGTAATTGCCGATATTCCCGATCAAAGTGGCGCTCAATTGGGGAATAATCTTCACATCGATGCCCAATTCCACGCCTTGGTGCACTTGGTCGACATTGCTGAGCGTATAGTTGACGAACGTGCGGTAGTCGTCGTGATAGAAGCTGAACGATTCCATCCCGTCGAAAAACATGGTATGGTACAAAGTGAAACGGCCGGAAACCACGGGCGTCTTGATCACGTAATTGAGATCGGCCGAGAAAATCTTCTCATTGACAAGGTTGGAAGCCACTTGGTCCTTGATGCGCGGGGAAATGTAAGCATCGCGGATATAAGGCGCGCGGGTCTTCCACATCACATTGGCAAAAATGTAGTTCCGACCGTTTATCTTCCAAGTGACCCCGGTTTTCAAGCCATAGTTGAAAAAGCTATGCACATCGCCTTTCCCTTTGGAATTGTCGGGAGCCCGGCCATTGCGCATGCGGCCGTAGCGCCAGAAATTCGAAGTGGACAATTCGGCTCCGGCATAGTAATCCCAATGCGGGTATTCGAAATTGGCCAAAGCGAACAGCTGCCCGTAGACAAGGTGCATGTCGTAATTGTACCCGTAAATGTCGCCCTCATGGATAATCCGGTTGGGATTGTCCAAATCGTTCTGGATTTCCTGCGCATCGGAGGAGAAGTCCCGCTCGGCGAACTGGTCTATGTCCAGCCAGTATTCCCCGCCCAGCAAATCGTCCATTACTTTGAAATTGCGGGTGATGCTGTTCCGGATCCGGGCCCCTCCGTTCAAGCGGAAATGGTCGGAAAACCGATGATTGGCCACCGAACTCAGGTTGAAATCGTTCACATCGTTCCGGCGATCCTCGATCACGTACTTGGACTGCGCGCCGATGGCCTTTTGCGTGTAATTCACCTGATAAAGGTTATCCCAATTCACCTGGCTCTTGGACGGGTCGTTGCGCCAGAGGTCGGCAATGAAGGCTGCCGTTGCCGGGTCTTCGTAGTAAGAAGGCAGGTAACGGTAATAATCCGGACGCGGGTCGGGCGCATCGTACCAGTTCAAGGCCGTGGTGCCGTAACGCCCGAACTGGTGGCTGGCCACCGTGGTCACCGTGGTCTTTTCGGATTCGTAATCCCAAACGAACTGGAACGTGGGCAAAAACATCTGGCGGACACGCGCCGTGCGGATTTCCCCGTTCTGGTATCCCCAGTTCCCGTTGTAGTAGGGCGTGCCGACCAAATCGTAAACCTCCTGGTAGGAACCGCCCTGCATGGCACGTTTGGTGGGCGATCCGAAAGCCACGAAATTGAGGGTGTGGCCGCTCCGCCCGACACGTTTCCCGAAAGAGAAATAATACCCCCATCCGTCGTACATCAGCCCGTCCGGGACGCCGCCCTTGCTGGCCAGCTTCCGGGTGTATTCCGGCGTGAAGCCCGGTTCGCGGACTTTCGTGACCGGATTGTACACCAGCCCGTTGCCCCAGCGGCGCGAGATGCTTGCCGAAAAAGCCCAGCCGTTGCGGAGAAGCCCCGAACCGTAGGTGTACATGAGGCGGTTGGTATATGTCCGGTTGGTGATGGAATAAGTGAACTTGTGCTGCCTGGGCATGGACGTGGCCCGCATGTTGATGTCTTGCTCCCCGCCGATATTCCCGAAACCGAAATTGTTCAGGTTCAGGCCGCTCACCAATTCCTTGTTCCGGGTCGCGTCGTTGAGCCCGCCCCATTCCGACCAGGAAGCCCGCCCGTTTTCGGGATCGTTCATCAAGGCCCCGTTCACGTAAACCGTATTGTTTTCATTGTCGTAGCCCCGCGGACGGAAATAAGCGAAACTGAGATTGTAACCGGCATTCCGGTCGAACACGTCTTCCGAGCGGGTCAGCAAGCCGCCCACCGACTGCCCTCCGTAACCCATGTCTTCATCGGCATCGAGCTCCATCAAGGCAAAATCGTCGGATATGCCCGTGTTCTCGGCAAGCGCGTAACGCCCGCCGGAAAAATCCGTCACATTGAACACCTTGGTTTCATACCCGGTTGCCGAAACCGTAAGGGTTATCTTGCCTTTCTCCGGCAGGTTCCCGATGGAAAACGTCCCATCGGCCTTGGCTTCCACCTGCTCCGTCCCGGCCGAAACCCGGGCCCCGGCGATAGGCTGCCGGCTGCGGCTGTCCAATACCGTCCCCTCCGCCTGCCGCTGGGCAAAAGAGAACGCCAGGGAGAAAAGGAAAAGGAAGGAAGTAATCAAATATCTCATACAAAAACAATTAAAATGTCAAACAAAAGCAAGGAAGCAAAGGTAGGGAAAAATATGTTTAAAAAAGTTTAAGAAACCGTTTTAAATCATCGTTCGGGCCCGTCCGCGGGCTTCGCCTCCCGCGGTTCCCAGCCCGGAACGATTTTCAGCATTCCCGAATACCGTATCTCGCTGCGCATGCCGCTTCGGAGATAAAGCGTCGTGTAGGCATCCCTTCCGATGCGCATTTCCGCTTCGAAAGTCTCGCCCACTTGCTGCACCTTGAATTTGACCCGGTACGCGCCCCGGCGCAAGGTGTCGACCTGGTAGTCGAAAAGCAAGCCGTCTATATCCACCAGCTGCCGATGGGCAATGGAAAGGTTGGGCGAAGAGAACCGGCCCACGTACGGCAATTCGGCCTGGACTCTCCCTTCCCGTACCAGAAAAAGCCAAGCGTCCCGCAAGGGCTTGACCCCCTGCGGAATGAACATGCGCTCCACTTCCAAGCCGAAAGTCTTGTCGGCAAGCACCATCGGAATCCAGGCTTTCCTATCGGAGCGGGAAGACTTCCCTGTCCCTTCCGCCGCCCGGGGTTCCGGCCCGATGGCCATTGCCCCTTTGCCGGCCGAAACCGGACAGGCAGCCGAAAATCCGGCACTCCACCCCCGGTCCGCGGCCCAGGAACCGAATTGCCCTACTGCGGGGAAAGCCCCGTTGCTCCGGCTCAGCGCGGCAACGCGGCCGGGCCAGGCAAAAGCCGGAAAAAACATCAACAGAAAGAAAAGCGGCCTCAGGAACGGCACAGATACGCTATTTTTCATAATATTCCCTGTTCGGGTCTCCGGAACAACCCGGAAACCGCTATTATCCAAGCATTGCCCAATCACTGCCCAACCATCCGGACACCCCTCGAAGGCTGAAGGCCCAGCCCTCAGACCTTTTCCGCAACCTCACAAATTTAAGAATCCGCCTAAAACCCTGCAATTGCAGAACGCAAAAACCATCAGGAAAAATTCAAACAGGCAACGGGACGCCCTTGCCCTAAAAGCGCGTCGGATGCCCGGATCCGCCACGCCGGAAGGCCCGCCCGCATTTCGTACTTTCGCATCGCTTTCGTATTTTCGTGCTTTCCTGCAAGCGAAAAACCCTCCTGCCATGCTCCTGAAAGCAACGCAAAACAACCCTCTTTCCCAATACCTGCTCTTGCTGGCTCTTTCCGTTGCCTTCTGGAGCCCGGACTTGTTCGCAAGCGAAGGGAAAGGGACCGCATGGGCCAGCTGGGCATGGATGCTGGCCACTTCGGCCGGAGCAAGCTGGATAGCGGCCCGGCACCAGCTCTCCCGCAACCCGGGCATCGTGGGCATCGTTTTCCTCTGCCTGGCAAACGTCCATGCCCTGCATGTATTTTCCGTAGACACCTGGCTTTACCCTGCGGGCCTGCTGATTACGCATTGCAGCTTGGAAATCTGCGGGAAGCCCAATGCCTATCCTGCCATTTTCAACACCGCTTTCCTCTGGGGGCTCGTCACGTTCCTCCTCCCGGAACTTTTTTTCACGCTCCCCTGCATCTTCTGCATTCTGATCGCCTACTCGCGAAACCGCTGGCGGGAATGGGCTTGCGTCCTGATCGGTGCCGGCTCGGCCTATTTGCTCCTCTTTGCCGCCCATTTCCTTTCCCAAGGCAGAATCCCCTGGGTCGACTGCCAGGAAGCCCTCTCTTTCGGCATCCTTCCTTGGCAGAAAGGGCAGACGATCCCGCTTGTGCTCACCGCCCTCTGCCTGGCTTTCTCGATGGTTTCCATCCTTTCTTTCAGGCGCTACCACCAAGACATGGAAATTTCGGAACGACACAAATCCTCGGCTTTGGCGGTAATGCTTTTCTATTTCACGATTTTTTTCACCATTTCCGGAACGCCGCTTTCCGAGCGCTTCTTCCTGCTCTTCCCCGTCGCGTTTTTCTGCACGAAATTCCTCGAAAAAGGGAAAAACAGGTTTTTCCGCGAAGCCTGCTTCCTGACTATCCTCCTTATCGGCATCCTGCATGCCTGCCTCCGGTTTTAGCCGCTTTCTTCCCGAAAAAACTGCTGGAAAATCCGGGCGGCCCGGCAGGCCGGGCAGAAAGCAGGAAGCGCAAGCCGGGCGCAAAGGCAAAACCTTGCTTCGACCATGCCGAGGCCCCGCGTTCATTCCAGACGGGATTTAAAACAAGCGAACCCGCAAAACAAGCGGACCCGCCGGGAAAAAACCGGAGAAGAAAAAAGCCTTTGGCTCTGCCGCGCCTGCACGCAAAGCCAAAGGCAAAAAACGTCATCCCGGATTCTCGTCCGGCTTCCGGCCTCCACATCCGGCCTCCCCCAAGAGAGACCCGATGCCCCGGAAAAAGGCAAACAGCCCCTCCCTACCGGGAAACGAAATGGAAATGCGGGCCGAAACGTTCGAACGCAGCCCGGTCGAGTTCCTCGCGATGATCAGGATGCGCAATGGAAATCAGCATCTTGGCTCTTTCCTGCATGGTTTTCCCGTAGAGGTTCACCGCGCCGTACTCCGTAACCACCCATTGCACATGCGCCCGGGTAGTCACCACGCCCGCTCCGGAAGCCAGTACCGGGGCGATTTTGCTTATCCCCTTGTTGGTTACCGACTGCATGGCAATAATCGGCTTCCCGCCTTCGCTCAGCGAAGCCCCCCGGATAAAATCCACCTGGCCGCCCACGCCCGAATAGAACTTCGTCCCCAGCGAATCGGCGCAGACCTGCCCCGTCAAATCGATTTGCAAAGCCGAATTGATGGCCGTCACTTTGGGGTTCTTGGCAATGATGAACTCGTTGTTGGTATAGCCCACATCCATCATGGCCACACCGGGATTGTCATCGAGGAAATCGTACACTTCCTGGCTGCCCATAACGAAGGTGGAAACAATCTTGCCGCGGTCTATCTTCTTGTTCAAGCCGTTTATCACCCCTTTGCGGACAAGCTGCAGCACCCCGTCGGCAAACATTTCGGTATGGATGCCCAAGTTCTTGTGCCCGCCCAATTGCGACAATACCGCATTGGGAATGGAGCCGATGCCCATCTGCAACGTGGCCCCGTCTTCAATCAGCTCGGAAACGTATTTCCCGATTTTCTCCTCTTCGGGCGAGGGCTGGGCGAAATTGGCCGTCATCAAAGGGGTATCGTCTTCGGTGAAGATGTCGATCATGTCCATCGGGATAAGGGCATCCCCGAACGAACGCGGCATCTTGGGGTTGATCGTGGCAATGACCGTATCGGCCGTTTCCACCGCGGCCAACGTGGCATCGACCGAACAGCCCAACGACACATACCCGTGCTTGTCGGGAGGAGAAACCTGTATCAAGGCCACCTGCGGACGGCAATAGCCCTCGCGGATCAGCCTTTGGGTATCCTGAAGGAAACCCGGTATGTAATCCGCATACCCGGCCTGCGTGTTCTTGCGCACGTTGGCTCCGGCAAAAAACGATTCCAAAAGGAAAACCCCCTCGAATTCCGGTTCCGTGTAGGGAGCCGGGCCTTCGGTGTGCAAATGCTGGATGCGGACATCCTTCAACTCTCCGCGGCGGCCCCGCTCGCACATGGCCTGAATCAATTTCTGGGGAGCGCACCCGATGGCATGGATATGGACCCGGTCTCCCGACTTGATTGCCTTGACCGCTTCTTCGGCCGAAACGATTTTCATTTGTGAAAGCATATCTCCTGTTTTTTTTATTTGCCTGGCTGAATCCGGGAACCGCCATGGCCCTTCCCGATGGCAACAGCCTTTTTCCCCGGAAAATGAACACGAAAGTACGAAAAAAAATCCGGCCCGCCCCATTTCCGCGGCTTTCCGGCTCGTTTCCGTACCCCGTCCCGGCTCAAAAAAGCCCCGGTTCCCAAGCGTCTCCGTCCGGGAACCGGGGCTTTCCCCTTGCGGGGCCGCCGCAAGGGCTTCGCCTTCGATCCAACCTGCCTATTTCTCCTTGATGAACACGGTAAATACCGGGAAATGGTCGCTATAGCCGTTCAGATACACTCCTCCAGCATGCGTGCGCAAAGGATAACCGGCATACCGGCCGCTCTTCTGCAAAAGCGAAGGGTCGTTATAGATGCGGAATCCGAAAAATTTCAGGCTCGAACGGTCTTTCCCCACCAAGGCCTGCGTAAGGAGCATCTGGTCGAAGAGATTCCACCGTCCGCGGTAACAAAGCGTCCCGACACCCCGCTTGTACAATCCGTAAGAAGCATTGAACATCTGGCCCGGCTCCAGCTTCCTGTAATCGTCCTCCTCGGGCGCGTTCATCACCTGGGTCACGCTATTGTTGTAGGGGTCGTCGTTGAAATCCCCCATCACGATGACTTTGGCCTGGGGATTGGCGGCAAGAAGGCTGTCGACCACCGAACGGGACAAAGCCGCGGCCTTTTCCCGCTTGGGGGAACTCCGCCTTTCCCCGCCCAGACGGGAAGGCCAGTGATTGACTATCAAATGAAGCGTGTCCCCCATATACAAACCCGACACCAGAAGCTGGTCGCGGGTCTTGAAACCGGGATCATCCGGGTCGTGCAAACGGTAAGAACGGCTGGAAAGCACCCGGAACTTGTCCTTCTTGTAAATCAGACCCACATCCACCCCGCGCGCATCCGGCCCGTCGTAATGCACGATTCCGAAACCGTAACCCGCCAAAGCCGGCTGGGAGACCAAGTCTTCCAGAACCCGGCGGTTCTCCACCTCGCTCACCCCCAGGATATCGGGGCAATGCAAGGGGTAACCCGCAATCTCGTCGGTGCCCATCCGGGCTATGACCTCCGAAAGGTTATGCAGCTTGTCGCGGTATTTGGTTCCGTTCCACCCGTAACTGCCCCGAGGGAGGAACTCCTCGTCGTTGACAGCAGGGTCGTCTATGGTATCGAAAAGGTTCTCCAGGTTGTAAAAACCCACCATGCCCAGCTCGTAGGACTTCCTCTCCTGGCCTTGGAGACGGCTTCCCGCAAGCAGGAGGAGAAAGAAAAACAAACCGCCAAGTTTTCTCGTTCGCATCATTTTCTTTTCATTCAAGTTTCCAACGCATCATCCAAGTTTCCGGCGCAACGCTCTCCTTTCCCGGCAGGCAGCCGCACCCGCGGCCATCTGCCGGGAAACATTCCGGAAGCAGGCACCGCCTGCCATGGAAACGCCGGTCAAGGAAAGCAAAGATAGGGAGTCGCGTCCAATAAAAAAATTAAGAATCCGTTTAAATCCGCGCGAGACCCTTTCCGGTCAAGGCTGCAGACGAGGCGCAAGCCCTGCCGTGCATCATGCCCGGCTCAAAACATGAAATCCCACATGGGAAGCTGCACCGGCTTGGAATCCAGCGCATCGACCGCCTCTTGTTCCAAGTAAGCCTTGCGGATAACCAAGCGGAACATGTACTCGTCGAACCACTCGTCGGTAAAGGTTATGTAACCGTTGTTGCCTGCCGAAGGCCCCCAGCTATTCTCGAACTCCCATTTCACCGGGTTCCCGTCCTGATCCACATCGCAGCCCACCAACGTCATGGCATGGCTCGAACCGCTCTGGCGGCTCCAGATGCGGTCGGCCTTGTCCATATCCAAGTCCACGCCCAGCAGAGACGAGTAGTCGTACAAGCCCGGGTCGGAAATCCCTTTCTTGGAGTCGAACTGCTTGCCCACATCGCAAGAAGCGTACATGGCCTCGTTGTTCTTTATAGAAGCCAGCGCCGCCTTCTTGATGGCATCGTTGGGAAGGTTCAGGTAAACCCAGTTGACCCCTTCGTAGCTGTTGCGGTAATTCTGTATCTCGTATACCTTATAATAAGGACGGGTCGGGTCGTTCATGATCATGATGTAGTTGTCGGGCGTATACCCTTCGGGCGTGATTTCGGCATGGAACTGCAAAGGCGTGCAATCCTTCAATTCCCGGATATTGCCATCCGCATCCTTGTACCGCCAAGTGAACTTGGCCGGCGGCTCGCCTAAGCAAAGGGCGAGAATCCGGTAGACGTCTTCCAGCCCTTCCATCTTGCGCTGGCGCAAAGCGTCCACCTTGGCGCCCGCTTCGGCCGAATGGCGCATCTGCATGCCGGTACGCCTCAGGCTTTCGTTGACCAGACCGATCATCTGGGCGGTATTGTCCGAATGGGCGGTTTCGGGCATGACCTCGGCCGGGACCACGCCGTATTTGGCCGCAAGGTTGAAATAGAGATTCCATACGCCGCCATCGTTCACGGGCGAACCGAAAAGCGTCATGACCTCCCGGTCGCCGATGTCGCGCTTGGCCGTGCGGATAACGTTTTCGAGGAAGAGGTTGGCCTTTTCAAGGATGTCGTAGAAATAAAGGTAATTGTGCGAAAAATCGAAGTGGTCGATCCGGTATTTTTCCATGACCCCCGGCCTGAGCACGTTCATGGACGTGAACATCCAGCACCGGCCCGACTGCTTTTGATCGGTAATGCCTTTCACATCGACCCTATACTTGAAATAGTGGTCGATTTTCCCCTGTTTTTCCCGGTTCAACGCCAAGCCGCGTATATTGGCATCGCCCGTCAGCACATTCTGGATGGCCCGGGAAGGAGCGTCCAGAACGAAACTTTCCTGCAACCGGCCCAATTCCTCCGGGCCTAAGCTCTGGGCCTGCAGCCCGGCGCTGAAGGCAACGGCAGCCGCAGCAGCCATGGTAAGCATTTTCTTCTTCATGATTCCTTTTCCTGTTAAATTTTATATTGAAGTTCTCGTGTAGTGAAGTGTTCGACCCCATGCGCAAAGCAGCAGCCAAGCCCTGCCCGCCGCTTCTCTCCACGGCTTGCCCCTCCGGCCATACGCCGAAAGCGCTTGCCCGAACAGCCATGGCCGAGCCTCATCCCGTCTTTGTGCAAACGCAAAGGAAGCAAAAAAAAATAAAATCCCGCAAGGAAGGGAAAAGTACTTGTCCAATTTCACGGCAGGAGATTTCCTGCCCAAGCAGAATGTGAAAAATGGTTCCGGGGCCGGCAAACGCCGGTATCATTGCCCGATTCGCTGCGTTGCTCGTATCAGCTTAAAATCCTGTGAATTACGAGAAAACCTCCACCGAAGCGTCAAATACAGGCTCTGCACAAACGGATTGTAATACCGGATTGTATTCTGGTACGACCCATCGAGTTCCCTCGCTGTAACCACCACATCCCAGCCCCTGAAATACCCCTCCAGTCCCAAGTACAAATTTCCATCGCAAAAAGTCTTGTATACGGATACGTTCCCGGTCAAATCATGGTTGGTCTTTTCTCCAATCATCGATATCGGGCTGGTATAGTACAAGTTCAAACCTATCCCCATGCTTGGCAATACCTGGAAATTCACATTGGCAGAGGCCAGCCCCACGACCGTCTCATGGCGATAATTTCCGGAAACATCCGAATACGACTGATCCAGATAAATTCCGCCCACCATCAAACCCATATACAGCCAATCGGTTATCTCCTTGTCCCAGCTCGCTCTCAAGTCATGCCCGTATTCCCAATTCCCGTTCCGGGGGCTTTGCCACGTGATGCCTGTCGCCGGGTCGTAAGCCGTGATGTTGTAAATGTTCCCGTTCCCTGCGCTGAACCCGTACACGAACCGCCACTGACCTCTGAGCATATAGGTCAGCGAAGCCGAATACCCGGTCGGCAAACGCAATTTTTCGTTCCCCACCGTGTATATATTCTCTGTAAGCCGCACCGCCCTATGAGACAACTGCTTGTATGTAGGCATCCCGCCCGAATAACGGCTCAGGTCCAAGCTTAAGCCCGTCCCTCGCTGCGGATTGAATTGGTACCCAAGGCTGACATTGGCAAATGGCTGCACGTAGTTCCGGTTCGAAAACCTGTTCCCAGCGGCATCTTCCGACAAAAGACCGTCCCATTGCACGCTCGCCCCCACCGAGTAAGAAAACTTGCCATAATTGTCCTTATATATCGCGTAGGCTGTAGCCTGGTTGGTCTGTATGCCGTACCGGCCCGACTGCTCCGGGTCGTCTTGCCATGCCCCTCCGCGCCATATTTCCGTACGGAACGCATCGGCGGCGAACTTCCCATCGTACGTCATGCCCACGTTCAAGGCTCTCCCCGCTCGGAACACATGGCTGTAATCCAGACGTGCCGTCGTGTTGTTTTCCGTCAAGGGCGCATGCTGCCGATACACTTCCTCGCCCAAAGAAGCGGCTTCCCCGTCCAGCCATTCCGTCCTGTACAGGCCATCGCTTTTCAAGGAATTATACAGGTAGTCCGCCTTGACGGAAAGCCTCGACCCCAAGGAATCGAACACTTGGGAATAATCCACAGCCAGCAGGTAGCTCAGGTTCTTGCTATTCTCGTCCAACGAATATCGGGATTCCTCATAGCCAAGCCCGTCGGGAGTCCCTCCTGGCAGCGCTACAGGATGCGATGCGGAACGGATCCTGTTCCGGGACGCACTGAAATAAACCGCCCCGACCAAGCCCACTGTCTTCCTTTCATCTATCTCATAAGCCATCGTCAGGTAATCCTTGAATGTATTGTGACGAAGCCTCGACCTCTGAACCGTTGACAAGCCATACCCGTCCTCATGATAGGCAGCATCTTCGTTTTGAATGCCATCCCCGGCATGATGACGGTAGCTCGCCTCGTTAGACAGACTGAATTTTCCTGTGCGCAAATAGAATGGCATAATGACGCTACCCCCATAACTGTCCGCTTTCTTCGCACTCGGGCCATAATAGGGATTCAGGATCAAATCCAACGAATAGCCTTACTTCTTCTTGGTCTCTATCCGCACTATCCCGCCACGCAAGGTGGATGAATAGGCACTGCCTGCCTGGTTCTGGACTTCCACATTCTCGATATCCTCCCCGTTAAGCCACCTCAGTTGCTCCGCGCTCTGCAATTCCCGCCCGTCCAGATAGATAATCGACACCGCCTGCCCGTCCAGGAGCAGTTTCCCGTCCTTGTAGACCAGGCCCGGCAGAAGGTTGAGCGTCTCGCTCATCGTCCGGTTCTTGACCACTGAGGATTCCGACAGGTTTATCTTGTACTCCCCTGCCGTGAACCGTATCCGGGTACCTTTCACCTCCACTTCCTCCAACATCTCGCTATCAGGCACCATGACAAAGTCCAAATCTCCGGAATCGAAACCTATTTCCGCTTCCTGCCAAACGCTCCGGTACACGATATGCTTGCATTGCAACAGATACCGCCCCGGTTCCGGCACCTCCAACCTGTAATAGCCGCTGGTATCCGTCACGCTGCCACCAACAAGTTTCAAACTGTCCGCCGCTCCCAGCAAAGTCTGCCCGGCAACCTCTCCCGCCCCCTGCCACAGGACCACCGTGGCATAAGGCACGGCATCCCCAAGGCTGTCCCGCACGCACCCCTCTATTTTCAGGACTTCCTGCCCGAAAGCAGGAAGCAAACCACCTAACAACCCTGCCAGGCAGGCCATAATGGCCTTATACGTATTTTCTCCCTTCATCGCCTCATCCTTTTTGTCCATGCTTGGCACTATTTTCAAGGCCTAACATTTCGTCCTCCCTGTTCCCGCCATCAACCTTTGACCCTCCAACGAAAAGGATTGCAGCTCTTCTTCCTCTGTTCATCAAACTCGCGATATCGTTCAATACCAAGATGCACAAGCCCCCTGGGCATGTCCACCACCGAAAGGCAGATGAAAAGCTCCGCTTTGCCGCGATTATTCTGAAAAGACACGTCTGCTTGCCGCCAGGAGCCAAGCCCCGAATCACCTTGACCAAATCGTCCGCCTTGGAAAGGTCTGCCAATTGCCGCGGACGTTCCAAGCCCAGCAAACGCGCCGTCTCCCGGCTGCTTTGCTCCACTCTTTCGTTGGCATCCAGCACCAAGATCCGGACCGACCGATTGCAATACATGCAGAATACGAACCATGACCGATATGTTTTTCCCGCACCCTCTTCTCTGGCATACCCTATTATATGCAACGGTAGAAATGCTCGCTTCTTTTTTGCGGGTTTGTTATCGTTATGTTATGTTTTCAGCCCTATGCCACCAAAAATAACTTCCTGATATGTGTTTTTCCAAAGGTATGAAAAATTTTAATACAACAATGAAAAAATCTTAAAAAAAATCGACCAATCCGCAAGTCCGGGCCGGCTAATGCCGGAAAGCCAAAAAGATGTATCTTTGCGCTCGTTTTCCGTCCCAATCCAGAAACCTGAAAGCAAAAACCTTATAATCATGGCAAAAGAAAAGAAATTCATGACCTGCGACGGGAATGAAGCCACGGCGCATGTGGCCGCTATGTTCAGCGAAGTAGCCGCCATCTACCCCATTACGCCCTCCTCGCCTATGGCCGAACACGTCGACGAGTGGGCTTCCCAAGGAAGAACCAACATGTTCGGGGAAAAAGTGAAAGTCATCGAGATGCAATCCGAAGCCGGAGCGGCCGGAGCCGTGCACGGTTCCTTGCAAGCCGGTGCGCTTACCACCACCTACACCGCCTCCCAAGGCTTGCTGCTGATGATTCCCAACATGTACAAGATTGCAGGGGAACTGCTCCCCGGCGTGTTCCATGTATCGGCCCGCGCCCTGGCCAGCCATGCCCTTTCCATCTTCGGCGACCACCAAGACATTTACGCGACCCGTCAGACCGGTTTTGCTTTCCTGGCGTCCAGTTCCGTGCAGGAATGCATGGACCTGGCCGGCGTGGCCCATCTGTCGGCCATCAAGAGCCGCGTTCCTTTCTGCCACTTCTTCGACGGTTTCCGCACCTCGCACGAAATCCAGAAGATTGAGGCCATCGACATGGAAGACCTCAAGGCCTTGGTAGACACCGATGCCTTGCAAGCCTACCGGCAACGCGCCCTCAATCCCGAACATCCCGTTACCCGGGGCACGGCCCAGAACCCGGATGTCTATTTCCAGGCCCGCGAAGCCTGCAATCCTTACTACGATGCCGTTCCCGACATCGTGAACGATTACATGCAGAAGATTTCCGCCCTGACCGGGCGCGCCTACAAGCCTTTCACCTACTACGGCGACCCCGATGCCGAATACGTGGTAGTGGCCATGGGTTCGATTACCGAAACCCTCATGGAAACCATCGACTACTTGGCCGCCCAAGGCAAGAAAAACGTAGGTTTGATCACCGTCCACCTCTTCCGGCCCTTCAGCGCGAAATACCTGCTCGATGTGCTTCCCAAGACGGCAAAACGCCTTTGCGTCCTGGATAGGAGCAAAGAGCCCGGCGCCTCCGGCGAGGCCCTTTACTTGGACGTAGTGGAAGTCTTGAGCCATATTCCCGGCCGTCCCGAAGTGATTTGCGGCCGCTACGGGCTTTCCTCGAAAGACACCACCCCGGCCCACATGCTCTCCGTCATCGAGAACATGCAGCTCGAAAAGCCGATGAACAAATTCACGGTAGGCATCGTCGACGACCTGACCCACCACTCCCTGCCGGTGCTTCCCGAAATCAGCACCAGCCCCGAAGGCACCTATTCCTGTAAGTTCTACGGTTTGGGGGCCGATGGTACCGTGGGTGCCAACAAGAACACCATCAAGATTATCGGCGGAACCACCGATAAATACTGCCAAGCCTACTTCTCCTACGACAGCAAGAAATCGGGCGGCTTCACCTGCTCCCACCTGCGTTTCGGCGACAAGAAAATCACATCGCCCTACCTGGTCACCACCCCCGACTTCGTGGCTTGCCACGTGGCTCCCTACATCTTCAAATACCCCATGCTGAAAGGCCTGAAGAAAGGCGGGAACTTCCTGCTCAACTCCTGGTGGGACGTGGAAGAGACCAAGAAGCAGCTGCCCAACGCCATGAAGAAATACATGGCCGAGAACGACATCAACTTCTACATCATCAATGCCACCAAGATTGCCGAGGAAATCGGCTTGGGCAACCGTACCAACACCATCCTCCAATCGGCCTTCTTCAAGATTTCGGGCGTGATTCCCTATGAAAAAGCCGTGGAAGAAATGAAGAAAGCCATCGTGAAGTCCTACGGCAAGAAGGGCGAAAACATCGTCAACATGAACTTCGCCGCCGTCGACCGCGGTGCCGACTATGTGAAAGTGGAAATCCCCGCCGACTGGAAGAACCTGGAAGACGATGGCAAGATCGGCATGCGCGAAGGGGCGCGTCCCGACTTCATCAAGAACATCGTGGACGTGGTCAACGACCAGAAGGGCGACGACCTTCCGGTAAGCGCTTTCAAGGACATGGCCGACGGCACTTTCCCGGCCGGCACTTCCCGCTACGAAAAACGCGGCATTGCCAGCCATGTCCCCGCTTGGGATTCGACCAAGTGCATCCAGTGCAACCAATGTTCCTACGTATGCCCCCACGCTGCCATCCGCCCGTTCGTGATGACCGAAGCCGAAGCAGCCGGGCTGCCGGCAGGCACGGCCACCATCAAGGCTATCGGCAAGGAATTCGAAGGCATGCAGTTCCGCATGCAGGTGAGCGTTCTGGACTGCACCGGCTGCGGCAACTGCGTGGATGTATGCCCGGCCAAGGAAAAAGCCTTGGGCATGCGGCCGCTGCTCGAACAGGAAAGCCAGGCCAAGGTTTGGGACTACATGGTAGAGCATGTAAGCAGCAAGGCCGATCGCGTGGAGATCGGCAAGAGCGTGAAGAACAGCCAGTTCGCACAGCCCCTGTTTGAATTCTCCGGAGCTTGCGCCGGTTGCGGCGAAACCCCGTACATCAAGCTGATCACCCAGCTCTTCGGAGACCGCATGATGGTGGCCAACGCTACCGGATGCTCCTCCATCTACGGCGGCTCCTTCCCCTCTTCGCCCTATTGCACCAATGCCTGCGGGCACGGTCCGGCTTGGGCGAACTCCCTCTTCGAAGACAATGCCGAATTCGGCCTCGGCATGGCCACGGCCGTGCGCCAGATGCGCGACCGCCTGCAAATGCTGATGAAACAAGCCATGGAAGCCCCGCAATGCCCGGATTCGACCAAGGAACTCTTCAGAACCTGGATCGAAAACCGCGAAGATGCCGAGAAGACCAAGGAAGTAGCTCCCAAGATCCGCGAAGCGCTCAAAGGCGTCGACTGCCCGGTTTGCAAGCAGATTCTCGACCTGGGCCAATACCTGGTCAAGAAATCGCAATGGATCTTCGGCGGCGACGGCTGGGCCTACGACATCGGTTACGGCGGATTGGACCACGTCCTGGCTTCCGGCGAGAACGTGAACGTGCTGGTGCTGGATACCGAAGTATATTCCAACACCGGCGGGCAAGCCTCCAAGTCGACCCCGGTAGGCGCCATCGCCCAATTCGCCGCCAGCGGCAAGCGGGTACGCAAGAAAGACCTCGGCGCCATGGCCATGACCTACGGCTATGTCTACGTGGCCCAGGTAGCCATGGGCGCTAACCAGGCCCAGTACCTCAAAGCCTTGCGCGAAGCGGAAGCCTACCAGGGACCTTCGCTGATCATTGCCTACGCGCCTTGCATCAACCACGGGGTGAAAGCCGGCATGGGCCACAGCCAGCAGGAAGAAAAGAAAGCCGTGGAATGCGGCTACTGGCACCTGTGGCGGTACAACCCCGCCTTGGCCGACCAAGGCGAGAACCCGTTCCAGATGGACAGCAAGGAACCCGATTGGGACAAGTTCAAGGAATTCATCAACGGGGAAGTTCGTTTCAACTCGCTCAAAAAGCTCTTCCCGGCCGAAGCCGACCAGCTTTTCCAAGCTTGCCAGGACAACGCCCAATGGCGCTACAACCAGTACAAGCGCTTCGCTGCCGAAGACTGGAGCAACGCGAAGAAATAACCCCCTCCCTGCCGGGAACGGGCCGGAACCCGAGCCGGGCTTCCGATCCGTTTCCGGACACATTTTGCGGCTGCGCTGTGCCGGGAACCGGCTTCCAGCAAAAGCCAGAAAGCGGAAAAGGCGTGCAAAAGCACGCCTTTTCCGCTTTTTACCTTTCCGGCGGGGCCGGCATCCCCGCTTGCCGCAGAATCCGCCTGCCGCGCAAAGCTGCTTCCCGCGTTTCCCGCTCGCGACGCTACACGGAACCCTTCGGAAGGACCCTTCCGAGCCTGTCTCCGACAGCCCCCTCCAAAAGGTTTTCCAGAGAAAACATTGGCATTGAAAAGATTCCATCCGCCGGAACAAGGATTGTAAAAATTCTTGAAAAATTATCCCGGTTCCCGCCTTGCCATTCCAAAAACTTTTCCTAATTTAGGCTTCGGTTTCGCTTTGCAAGCCTCGCTTCTCCCTTTTGCGGGAAACGCCGGCCTGCGGACGAGGCCCCGGATGCCGCGGAAGGCATAGCCTCGTCCGGCCCGGAACCCCAAGTTTAACCAACACCTTTTTTATGG
This sequence comes from uncultured Bacteroidales bacterium, assembly GCA_949291555.1. Lineage (GTDB taxonomy): Bacteria > Bacteroidota > Bacteroidia > Bacteroidales > P3 > Pullibacteroides. The sequence goes on along the minus strand of CASEWE010000009.1, from coordinate 157,752 downwards.
AAGGAACGAAAAGTCTTTCGAAAACAAAAACATTAAGTAAACCAAAAACCAAAACTAAAATCATGAAGAACATGAAAAGCATGAAATCAGTTTTGGGCATTTTGTCGGCTTTCCTTTTCTTAGCAGGAGGAAGCGCTTATGCCCAAACCCAGTTCTCAAAGAAGCCGGTCAGCCCGACTTCCTTGCAATCCGTGCAACAAGTAAAGAAAACCGAAGCCCAGAAGACGCAACAAAACCGGGCCGACGTGCAGCGGCTTGTTCGCTATTCCCAATCCGCTACCAGCGTGGCCGCCCCCTCGCTCCGCCTGACGGAAACCAAAGCCGGCAAGGCCGAAGACAAAGCCACCATCACCTTGGAAGTATTCATGGACTGGGGTGACGGCTCCGGCTACCTCCTTCTGCTGGATGCCGATGCCAATACCTACGGCACGGTGATTCCCGCAAGCGGCCCGTTCTCTACCGAAACCACGGCCGACTTCTCCGAATTCGAATACAAGATTCCCGAAGACGCTGTCGGCGAAACCACCAGCCCGGTGATCCTGGCCGGCAATTCCGGCACCATCGAGATCGAACCGGGCGTTTACGACTGGTGCGTGGTCAACCCCACCCCGGGCGATGCGTTCTGGATCGCCTCGGGCGAAGGCCGCGCCGATGACTACGCTTTCGAAGCCGGCGTGGAATATGTCTTCACCATCAGCAAGAACGGCAATTACGATAACTGCGTCTTGTCGGTGGTTGCCGATTACGACATCGCCATGGCCGAAATCATCGCTCCTTCCAACAGCGCCGACCTGACTGCTTCCGAGGATGTTACCATCCGCTTTACCAACAATGGCGCGCAAGCCGTTGAGATGATCGAAGTGGCCTACTCCATCGATGGCGGCAATTGGATTCAGGAAGCCATCCACGAAGGCCTCGAACCGGATGCCGAGAAGACCTACACGTTCAGCGCGAAAGCCGACCTTTCGGCCGAAGGCCGTCATGAAATCGTAGCCGTGGCCCAGGCCTCTGACAATGAGGAACTCCGCGCGAACGATACCATGCGCAAGGTGTTCTGGCACACGGCCCCGGTCGAACTGCCTTTCAAGGAAACTTTCGATGACGCGACCAGCTTCGAGAACTACACCCTCACTCCTTCCCCGAGCGAAGTGGTATGGGAATGGAACGAGACCAACGCCGACCCCGAACAAGCCGGAGGTAGCGCCTATGTCTTCTCCTACATGATGTACGAAGGGGAATACTCCTACATGACCATGCTGAACCCCGTCCACATGGAAGCCGGCGCCCATAACATCACGTTCGACTTCTTGTCCGAAGGTTCCGAATCCGAAGACTTCCTCATCCTCTACGGCAAAACCGACAAAGTGGAAGACATGCAGGTTCTTACGCACCAGACCTTGCCGGGTAGCAGCTCTTGGCAAATGGGGGTTTCCAACTTCAACATTGCCGAAGAAGGCAACTACTACTTCTCGTTCGCTGCCGGCTTCTTGAGCACCTGCTGGGACTTGAATCTCGACAACATCAGCATCCAGACCGGCACCTACTACGGTGTTCCCGACCTGCGGGTCGACAAAGTCATCCTGCCGATTTCCAGCTGCGGCCTGAGCGATGAAACCATCGGCGTCCAGCTGACCAACCTCGGCATGGGCGACATCACTTCCTTCAATCTCGCCTACACCGTAGACAACGGTTCGCCCGTAGAGCAGGATTTCACCGACACGATCGGCATCGGCGCCACCAAGACCGTCTACTTCACGCAAACCGCCGACTTCTCCTTGCCCGAAAAGACCTATACGGTCAAAGTGAATGCTACGGTCAACGCCGTAGGGGAACAGAAGCCGGAAGATTCGATCGGCAACAATTCCGGCCAGGCCTCGGTGACCAATTTCACCGCCGGCTCCATGCCTTTCACCTCCAACTTCGGGGATGAGGACAACTGGGATATCTACGACTGGGCCATGGAAAACCAGAATGACTGGATGATGAATTCCGGCCTCTACTGGAGCGTCGGCGGCACGCCTCTCTACTCCCGTTGCTTGAACCTGGAAGCCAACACGGAATACCGCTTCACCATGAACTACATGGCCGGCGGCATCGTGCTCATCTGGGTGATCTACGACGAATTCATGGTAATGTACGGCGAATCGGGTACCGATATCTCCACGTGGGACACCATTGCCCACTTGGTTGACCAGTACGTTGAAACCGTAACGGAAGCAGACTTCAAGTTCACTCCCGAAACAGCCGGCGAATACTCGTTTGCCATCGTGCCCGTCACGAACAACGGCGGCACCTTGGGCTTCCAGAGCATTTCCATATCCGAAGTCCTCGACTACGACATCAAGATGACCAAGTTCACCGGCATGCCGTACCAGATCCCGGCCGAACACGTCAATACCACTTTCCCTGTGAACGTGGAAGTGAAGAACATGGGACGCAACGCCGTTGACCAGGCCAAGGTGACCGTGAGCAAGGATGCGGCCGAAGTCGGCTCGAAGGAATTCGCCGTCGGTGAGCCCGATACGGTGGTCGCCACTCCGATCGACATCACCCTTAGCGGCCTTGCCGCCGGCACGCAGGCCACGCTCGTCGCCAAAGCCGAAATCGTGGGCCAGACCGATGGAAACGCCGACAACGAACTGAGCCTGAACAGCGCCATCTCCGATGTGGTGCTTGCTTACGACAAGAACGCCGATGACGCCTACATGGATGAAAACAATCTGGTCGGCTCCAGTGGTTACCTGGTTTGCGGCGTTCCGATGTACTTCGCCGTGAAAGACACCCTGACCCACATTTCCGTGCAATGGGGCGCCATCGAAGCCGATTATGAAACCGATATCGCCATCTACGCTTTCGACAATGAAGCCGGCGCGCTCGGCGAACAAATCTACGCCAACACCTACCGCAGGGGCATCGAAGGCGGCGAAAAACGCTACGAAGTCCCGGCTCTGATCCTGGAACCGGGTTACTACATGATCGCCGTGGGCGTTCAAGGCTATGCGCTTCCTTGCGACAAGGATCCGAACGGCATCCTCTACGTGATCAGCGGCGGCGCTGCCAACGCGCAGACCAACTTGGGTTCCCCGGCTATCCGCGCCATCTTCGGCCATGACGGCAAGCCGATGACCAAAGACGCTTACGTTGCCCAGATCCTGCAACCGGCCGATGAAGGCCTCTTTGCCACCAACGAACCTATCGTAGTGGAAATCGGCAGCAACGGAAGCGAAGACGCCCAAGTTCCGGTACACGTAACCGTGAACGGCACGGCATTGGAAAGCCAGACCGTGAATGTTCCTGCCTACGGCAAGGTTGAAGTAACCTTCACCGCCGACCTTTCCGCTTCCTCTACGGAATTCAAAATCAGAGCCTACACGGCGCTGGAAGGCGATGAAGATCCCCTCAACGACACGGTTGAGCGGGTTGTCCGCAGCCTCGCACCGGCCGATCCCTACATCATGGACTTCGAATACTGCGCCGATTTCGCCATCTCCGGCTTCAACCCCAACTGGCGTTCGGTCGACAACGACATGGGCAGCACGTATGGGTTCTCTGGCATCAGCTTCCCGCATTCCGGCGAGCCTTTCGGCTTCATCGCCTTCAACCCGGCCATGACCGAACCGGCTTGCACGCCTGAGGAAATTCCCGACCTGCAACCGCAGAACGGAACCCGCTTCGGTGCCGCTTTTGCTTCGCCCGACGGCGCGAACGATGACTGGCTGATTTCCCCGGCCCTCACCTTGCCAGCAACCGATGCCAGCATCAGCCTCTACGTGCAGACGTTCTCGGCTGCCGACGGCTACGTGGAAAAATACAAGGTTCTGGTTTCCGCCACCGGCGAACTGGACGACTTCACCGAACTGCATTCGGGCGAAGCTCCTGGCTCTTGGGAGGAAGTAATCATCCCGCTCGATGAATTTGCCGGCAAGAGCGTTTACCTCGCCATCCAATGCGTTTCCAACGACCAGTTCATCTTCATGGTAGACAACATCCGCGTGAGCAAGCCGGCTGCCAATGGCCGCTTCGACAAGCTCGATGCCCAGTTGAGCCTCTACCCGAACCCGGCCAAGGAAATGATCATGATCAACTCGACCGATGCCCGGATCAACCAAGTGGGTATCTTCAACCTCAGCGGCCGCATGGTTTACTCCTCGGCCAACCTCAACACCGACAACTTCCGGTTCAACGTGTCCGCCCTTTCGGCCGGCATGTACTTTGCCCGCGTGAAGACCGACCAAGGAACCACCGTCATGAAGTTCGTGGTTGAATAACCAAACGGTCTGACCTTCTAAGGAGAGTCCTTAGAGAAAAAGGGGATGCTTTTTCAAGCATCCCCTTTTTTCATGGCGGCACTTCTTTTGCACGGCTTCCCCGTTCCCCCTCCCAACGGCCTTACGCGGCCGTCCCGAGCAGGCTTTCCTCCGGGAAAAGGGACAGCGGCAGCCGCTCATTCCGCGCTACGGAAAAATTCATACCTTTGCTGCTTGCCGGAGAACTTCCCGCCTGCAAGCGCCTTCGCCGGAAAGATTCCCGCCCGCAAGGATTTTCTTCTCCTCCGGGAAAACCCAGAATCAAAAACACTTAGAAAAAAAAACGCCATGACCGCCGAAAACACCTTGGAAACCCTGCTCAACCACCGGAGCATCCGGAAATACCAAGACAAACCTGTCCCGGATACCTTGCTCGAACGCATACTGCAAGCCGGAACACGGGCTTCGAACACGGGGAACATGCAGGTTTACAGCGTGGTTGTAACCCGGGATCCGGCCATGAAGGAAAAACTTTCCCCGCTTCACTTCAACCAGCCCATGGTAAAAGAAGCCCCCGTGGTGCTGACCATCGCGGCCGATGTGCAACGGTTCCACCGCTGGTGCGCCCTGAACCAGGCTGAAAAATCGTACGACAACTTTCTTTGGTTCGTATGCGGATGCATCGATTCCATGCTCTTCGCCCAGAATATCGCCGTGGCCGCGGAAGCCGAAGGCTTGGGCTTATGCTTCCTCGGCACCACGCTCTACATGGCCGAAGAAATCGCCCAAGTGCTCGAAATGCCCCAAGGCGTGATCCCCATAACGACCATCACCTTGGGATTCCCGGCCGAAACGCCTCCGCTCACCGACCGCTTGCCGCTCAAAGCCGTGGTACATTACGAAACCTACCGGAAAGAAAGCGATGAAGACATCCGGGAACTCTTCCACGAAAAAGACCATAGCGAATTGACCAAAAAGCTCCTGGAAGAAAACCAACTGCCGAACTTGGCCCAAGTGTTCACCCGGAAGCGGTACACCCTGAAGGACAACCTGGCCATCTCCTCCAAATTGCATGCCTTCTTGGAAAAAAACGGTTTCCTCCAAAAAGGCTGAGCCGGCACATGCGACTTTCCCCGGTCCATTGCAGGGAAAAGCCGGCATCCGTGCGCCGGCCTCGCGATCAAGCGGAAATGACAACTTATAAAACCTCCATATCATGGATCAAGCCTTAGTCAAAACCAACTTCCAGTTTCCCGGACAAAAAAGCCTTTACACCGGCAAAGTCCGCGATGTGTACAATATCGACGACCGGTTCTTCGTCATGGTGGTTTCCGACCGCATCTCGGCCTTCGATGTAGTCCTTCCCAAAGGGATTCCTTACAAAGGGCAGGTATTGAACCAGATTGCCTCCTACTTCCTCGATGCCACCACCGACATCCTTCCTAATTGGAAAATCGCTTCTCCCGACCCCATGGTCACCTTGGGAAAGCTTTGCGAACCTTTCAAGGTGGAAATGGTCGTCAGAGGCTACCTTGCCGGGCATGCTTGGCGCGAATACAAAGCAGGGAAGCGCGAACTCTGCGGCGAAAGCCTGCCGGAAGGCCTGCGCGAAAACGACCCGCTGCCCCGTCCCATCATCACCCCGACCACCAAAGCCGTCGAAGGGCATGACGAAGACATTTCCAAAGAACAAATCCTCGCTTCGGGCTTGGTCGGAGAGGATGATTACGCGCAATTGGAAAAGTACGCCTTGGCCCTTTTCGCCCGCGGCCAGGAAATGGCAAAGGAAAAAGGGCTCATCCTGGTCGATACCAAATACGAATTCGGAAAATGCCAAGGGGAAATCACGCTCATCGATGAAATCCATACGCCCGATTCTTCCCGCTATTTCTATTCCGAAGGTTACGAGCAAAGGCAGGAAAAAGGCGAGCCGCAACGGCAGCTCTCCAAGGAATTTGTTCGCGAATGGTTGATTGCCAACGGATTCCAAGGCCTCCAAGGACAGAAAGTCCCGGAAATGACCGCCGATTTCGTGCAACAGGTATCCGACCGGTACATCGAACTCTACGAACACATTACCGGCTTGAAATTCGTCAAGACCGATACTTCGCGCTTGCAGGAGCGTATCGAAAAGAATGTGCTCGCTTTCCTCGAAAGCCGCTAAACCGCCCGGCCGGGGAGCAAAGTCCCCGGCTGTTGCAAAGCCCCCGCCTGCTTTCCCGACCTTCCTCGATGCGCCGCGCCTCCGAACGCCGCTTCTTCCGCGTTCCACGGCTCTGCGGAAGCCGGCCGGGATCGGGAGCCCTTCTCCAATCCGCCCGCTGAAAGAACATGAAAGCCGAAGCCTTGCAAGCCAACAAGGAAATTCTCCGGCTGGCCATTCCCAACTTGGTCAGCAACCTGACCGTCCCGCTGCTGGGGGCCATCGATTTGGCCATGATCGGCCATGCCGATGATCTGGCCGCCATGGGCGCCATTTCCTTAGGCTCCATGATCTTCAATTTCATTTACTGGGCCTTAGGCTTCTTGCGGATGGGAACCTGCGGCTTCACGGCCCAGGCCGTAGGCTTGAAGAACGAGAAAGAAACCCTCTGCATCCTCTTCCGTGCCTTGTTTATCGCCTTTTGCGGCTCGTTGCTCTTGCTCGTTTTCCAAACCCCCATCCTGCATGCGGCCCTGCTCTGGGCCAAGCCTGAAGCCGACTTGGCCCGAGCCACGGCAAGCTATTTCCAGATCCGCATCTGGGCGGCCCCGGCCGCCTTGTCGGCCTTCGCTTTTGCCGGATGGTTCATCGGCCGGCAGGATGCCAAATCGCCCATGTGGGTTTCCATCGGCATCAACCTCGCCAACATAGCGTTCAACTACGGATTCGTCTTCGTGAAAGGAATGGGCGCCGAGGGCGTGGCGTGGGGAACGGTCTGCGCCCAATACACCGGCTTGCTGCTCAACATGGGATTCGCGGCAAGGTCTCTGAACCGGCAATTCCGCAATGCCGGGGATAAGGCTTTGCAACCAAAGCGCTTTTCCTGTACGGCTTTGCGGCAAGGCTTGGAAAGCGTGCGGGCAAGCGACATCTTCCAATCCCGGCCATTGAAAAAATTCCTGAATGTCAATACCGACATCTTCCTCCGGACCCTGCTCACCATTTTCGTGTTCAGCTTCTTCACCGCGCAATCCACCCGTCTGGGGAACCAGTACTTAGTCCTCAACACCCTGCTCTATCAATTCTTCATCTTCTACTCGTACGCCATGGATGGCTTTTCCCATGCAGCCGAAGCCTTGAGCGGGAAATACACCGGAGGAAGCCGCTGGAATGAAAAAAGAGCCGTGGTGAAACAGGTCTTCCGCTGGGGCGCGGGCACGGCAGCCGTTTTCTGCGCATGCTACGCTGCCTTCTATACGCCCATCTTGCGAATTTTCACCCAAGACTCCGCGCTGCTGGAAATGAGCCGGGAATATCATTTCTGGATCCTGGCCATCGCCCTGACCGGTTTCCCGGCCTTCCTCTGGGACGGGGTTTACGCCGGAAGCCTTGCCACCCGGAGCATGCTGGTCACCATGGCCTTGGCAGCCTCGGGTTTCCTGGCCGCCTATTGCCTGCTTGTACCCTCGCTCCACAACCATGCCATGTGGACCGCCATGACCCTCTTCCTCCTGCTCCGAGGCGGGCTGATGACCGGCTGGGCTTTCCGATCGGGAATCCTGCCCGGAAAGAATACATCCGGGAAATAGACCAAGGCGATGCCGGGGAAACGACCGTGCGGCGGGCTTTCGCCATCTATCCGGGAAACGCCCCGAAAATTTCAGAAAACAACAGGAAAAGCCAGTGCCCGATGACCAGCACGGCCGAAAAGATCGCGCCCCTGAACCCCCATTTGCGCAATGGAGGCCAAGGGCGGACAACCGAGGCAAGCAGCAAGCCCGCCGATGCCAGGAAAGGCAGCAAGGCGGGGTAAAGCCGCAACGATTCCAAGAAATCGGCTTGCAAAAGAGCCTTTGCCGAACGCTGCAAGCCGCATCCGGGGCAAGAAAAACCCGTCAATTGCTTGAAGGTGCAATCCAGCAACCCGCTTCCGGGGTTGAAAACCGTTACCTGCCGGGGGAAAAAGCCCGGCAGAAGGTTTCCTACATGGTCATGAAAGGAAGGCAAAAAAGCCCGGCCCCCAAAATAAAAACCACCACAAGGGCGTATATCACGTAAATGAAGCCGAGCGCAATCCCGATAATCGACAGGATCTTGCCCGCATTGAGCATGCCGTAACCGCTATAAGCCGAAGGGTTCATCCGATAAATCCGGGTTCCTTTCACGGCCAGTACCAAGCCTATGATCCCGCAAACGAATCCCACGAACAAACAGGCGAATACCAAAGAACAGATACCTAATACCAAAGAAGCTACTGCGTAAGGTGCATAATCTTTCATCGTGCTGGATTTTAATTTGTCATACCATCTTTCCTTCCCCCGCTGCCCGTGCGGCAGCGGGAATGCCCTTCGCCCCGCGGACGGGAAAATTTCCCGGCAAGGGGGAAGCCCGCTTTCCCTTTCCTCGAGGAACGGCTTTCAAAATTACCCATTCCCGGTTAAACAATCAAGTTCAAACCGGCAAGAAACACGCTGAAACCCGCAAAAAAACGCTTATTTCCTTTATCCGACGGGAAAGTACTCCAGCAAAGCGAATGAATTTTTATGCGAATTAATCGCGCAAATACATTCCATTTGCCTATATTTGCTGGTGCAGTGGAGCAAGCGCTGAAGAGCGCGGTTGCGCGACAAATCCCTCTTCGTGAATACTTTGCTCCCGCCTCATTGCCAATAGCCATTCCGGTATTGCCGTTCTTTCCCTTGCAGGGAAAGCCTGCTTGCCTTGCCAAGGCGGGAAAACCGGTTTGATAACGACCAGCAAAAAAAGAAGTCGGAATAAGCCGAACGAGACTCAAAACCGAAGTAGGCAAAACATAAAAAACTAATATCATGGCTTTTGTTATTATTATCGTAGTCATCGCCGCGATTGCCTATTTCGTCATGTCCCGCGATGCCAAGGAAGTCCGCGAACGCGGAGCCGGCAGGACCAAGGCCCAGAAAGACGCCTTGCGTTATTTCCTCAACGACGGCTGCTTGAAAAAACGCATGTCGGACGACGCCTATGACAAGATGGTCCAGGAAATCGCCGCGAACATCACTTCCCGTGAAAAAGCCTTGGAGAAGGTAGGCCTGGACGAATCCGAAACCCAGGAAATCGAACCCATCCACCTGGAAAACTACCTCTTCCCTGAAAAAGGCCAGTACTTTGCCCGCAAAGGCAAACGGGACGGGATCTGGAGGTCGTCCATGTACCAGATCACCTGGCTGTTCTTCTCCGAAACCCAAGTCCACGTTTACCAGTACACCTTCCACACCGACGAAGACGGGAAGAAGGAATCCACCGAAGAATACTTCTACAAGGATATCACCAACTTCTCCACTTCGAGCGATTTGGTTGAAGTGCCCACCACTTTCAACGCCAAGACGGGCAAATACAACCTCGAGAACGTGAACACGACCCGCTTCAAGCTCATCGTTCCGGGCGACTCCTTCTACTGCGCCATGGAACAAAACGACTACACGGAAAAGGCCGTGAAAGCCATGAAGAACAAACTGCGGGAAAAGAAAACCGCCTAAGTCCGGCGTTTTGCCGTGGAAAAGGAGATACCGACAGCCGTCCCCTCGCTCGAAGACTACGCCAAGCGGGAAATAACCCGGCCCGACATACGGGCATGGCATTTTGCGGGTTGGATTCTGGCCTTGGAAACCGCTTCTCTTCTACTTGCGTTCCTGGCCGAAAAGGGGTTGCCGTTTGCCGGTATTTCCTTTTTTCATGAAAGACTGGGCTTCCCGCTAACCTTTTTCCTCGGGCAAGCCATTGTCTTCCTGTCGACGCTCCGCGTCACGCTCATCCTGGCCGTGAAACTCTACCAGCATTACGCGCCCGACCATGTGCGAAGAAGGTGCTGCATGATTCCGACCTGCTCCCAGTACGCCATCCTCGCCATAAAGAAATACGGCGCCTGGGTGGGCTGCTACAAGACCGGCATCCGCCTCCTGCGCCGATGCACCGGAAAAGAAATCGTAATAGACTATCCGTAAAATCCATAAATACAAAAAGTCATGGGCTTATTCAATAAAAACAGGACCGACGGCATGACCTACGACGGCCAAGGCGAAGAACGGAAAGGCATGATCGATGTTGTCCGCTACAGCGGGGAAGAAGACGACCTGGTCTGGAAATTTCCCTACGACAACCTCAGTACCGGCACCCAGCTCACCGTCCGGGAAGGCCAGGAAGCCATTTTCTTGAAAGGCGGGCAGATGTGCGATGTCTTCGGCCCGGGAACCCGGACTTTGGATGCCAACAACCTCCCGATACTCCAGAAACTCATCAACCTTCCTTTCGGTGGACGCACGCCTTTCACGGCGGAAGTCTGGTTCGTCAACAAGACCGCCCGGCGCAACCTCAAATTCGGCACGCCCGAACCGCTCCCCATCGAAGACACCAAATTCGGGGAAGCCATCATCAACGTGCGCTCGCACGGGGAATACGGGATCCAAGTGGTCGATGCCGTGGCGCTGTTCCGAAAGATGGTGGGCACGCTGCACCTCTTCACGACGAAAGACATCATCAACCAGTTCCGCTCCGATATCGTGGCCAACCTGAAGGAAAGCATCAGCACTTTCCTCTACGAACAAAAGCTCTCCGTCGTGGAAATCGCGCGCTTCCTGACCCCGGTTTCCGAATTCGTCCGAGACCGGATCGCGTCCGAATTTTCGCGCTACGGCATCGAAATAACCAATCTCCGGGTCTCGAACATCGACTTCGACCAGAATGATCCCGGCGCGAAGGCCGTCTTGGAAGCCAAGGCAAGGGCTGCCAGCCGGAAAGTGGAAGGCTTTACTTACCAGGAGGAACGCCGGTTCGATATTCTGGAAGGCGCGGCCCGGAACGAAGGCGGTGCCGGCCAGGTAATGGGTGCCGGCATGGGCCTGGGAATGGGCTTCGGCATCGGCGGCGCTTTCGGGCAGCAAATGGGCAACATCGCCAATGTCATGAATCCTGGCGCTCCCCCGCAAGGCGGCTACCCGCAAGGTTACCCGCAAGGAGGATACCCGCAGGGAGGATACCCGCAAACGCCCCCGCCTGCTCCTGGCGCAGTCCCGCCTCCGCCCGCTCCGGTATCGTTCCATGCCATCATCAACAACCAGCAAGCCGGGCCTTTCGATGCCCAATACTTGCAGCAGCTTATCGCCAGCGGCCAGATCACGCGGGAAACTCTGGTCTGGAGGCCGGGAATGGCCCAATGGCTCAAAGCCGGGGATTGCCCGGAGATGCAAGCCCTCTTCGGGAATGTGCCGCCAGCCCCCCCCGTTCCGCCAGCTCCGCCGGTTCCACCGACACCCCCGGCCCTGTAAGCAACCCGATGCAGAAACCCAAACAACCACTATCATGAGGGAAAAAATCAATATAATCAGCGCTTTCGTGCTGCCGGCAATCGTGGCGGCATGCACCATTGTGATGTTTTTCATTTTCCGCCCGGAAAACGCGGGGGCCTTGTTTTACACCAACATGGTTTACACGCTCCTTCTGGAAGGGATCTTTTTCGGCTACATCAATGTCCTGTTCCAGAAGAAGAACCACGACTTGAGCACGCCTTTCTACGCGGTCTTCGGAATCGTGGCGGTCTACTACATCGTGGCGGGCTTGGCTTGGATGCTGCTTTACTCCATTGCCCTGAGCGGGGTCATGGCCATGAAGTACTACATTGCCGGCCTGATGATCATCACCCTGCTATGGATCATCCTCTCGCTGGTATTGGGCCGTCAGGACACCAACTACAAGGAAAGCGTCGAGAAGCTCGACGAAGATTTCAAGTCGATCGCCTTCTTCTCGCAAAAGGCCGACATGCTCGTGAACCGCTATCAAGCCATCTGCGTGGAAAAGGGCATCTCCCGCCCGGCCGGGATGCAATACCTGAACCGGCTGAGCCCTGTGGCCAACGCCATTTCCACGCTTCCGCCCAAAGCATGCCAGAATCCCACCTTGGGCGCGCAGCTGGCCTCCTTGCTCGACAAGTGCGAGGAACTGATCAACCAGACCGAGGACGCGCCTGCCGAGGAACTCGAAAACATGACCAAGAAAATGGATCGCCTGGTTGCCAGCGCACTCCCGCAAATCGATTTCATTAAAAACGCTTCGAAAAATTAAATCAGAACATGGAAGTCATCAATCTCACCTGCCCGGGTTGCGGTACACCGGTTTCGCTGAGCGACAAAGTCTGCGAATCCTGCGATCGGCCCATTGTCATAACCAGCACGCAGTCTATCAGCGGGTTCAAGCCCATAGAACTGAACAAGTACGCCAACGCCTACAAAAAAGCCTTGGCCGAACATCCCGACAATCGGGAACTGAACACTTCGATTGCCATCTGCTACTGGCAATTAGGCCTGTACGACAAGGCCATCGAAGCGTTCGAAAAGGCTTTGGTAGAAAACTTCGACTACCCCGACACGTACTTCTACGCCGCCCTTTGCATGATGAAAGGGAAAAAGCCTTTCGTTACGCCCCGCGACACCATCAACAAAATGATGGAATACCTCGATGCGGCCATCATGATCGAGGACAAGGCCATTTACCATTATCTCCTGGCCTACATCAAGCTCGACTACTTCAACCGGAAAAGCCTCAACATCTCGCCCTCTTACCAAGAGGAGCTCGACAATGCCATGGGGTTGGGATTGCGGGAGGAAGACACGCTCGAAATGAAGAACCTCTGCAAGCAGGAACTGCCTGAAAGCTTGTTATAAAACCTCGCAAAAGGACATCTTCCCGAAGGGAAGCGCATTTGCCGGAAGGAAAGTTCCGGCAAATGCCGGAGCCCGGCCTCCTCGCGCATTCGCGAGGATGCCGCGCTCAGATTTTCCATTTTGTGGCATCGCGGTAAAGAAGCTGCCGGTTTTGGGGCCTCTCCGCCCGGGAAGTGCCGAAAGGGTTTTCAAAAAAGATATAAATTTGCGTCCCGACCCTCCCTGCCGGGAAACAAGAAGCAAAACGCCGCCGGAAACGGGTTCCATTCCCGCCATGAGGACAGAAGGCTCGAAGCCCGGAAACATGGCTCGGAAACCCGGAGCAAAGCGGCCGGCCACGGCAGGGAACGGTCATCCTGCACTATGGAAAGCAACAATAACCGCAACCGCCATCTCTTCAAGCGCTACATGGCGCAAGCTTCCAACATGGACTCGTTCATTGTCGATGTGGAAAAAGCCGAAGGGGTTTTCCTTTGGGACAAAGAAGGGAAAAAATACATCGATTTCATTGCCAGCATCTGCGTCAACAACGTAGGGCACAGGAATCCGGCCGTCATGGAAGCCTTGCAGGAGCAAATGCGGCAATACCTCCACGTGATGGTCTACGGGGAGTTCATCCAGCAGCCCCAGCTCGACCTGGCCCAGGCGCTCTGCCAGGAACTGCCCGGCCGCCTGCAAAAGATCTTCCTGCTCAATTCGGGTTCGGAAGCCATGGATGGAGCCATCAAGCTGGCAAGGCTGTCCAACCACCGGGGCGGTATCGTCTCGTTCCGGAACTCCTACCACGGCAGCAGCATGGGAGCCATGAGCGCCTTGGGCAACGACCCCATACGGCAGCGGTTCGACCCGCTCCTGCCCGGGCATCGCCTGCTGGACTACAACAAGATGGAATCCTTGGAACTCATCGACAAGCAGACCTCGTGCGTGATTGCCGAAGTGGTACAGTCGGGCGGAGGAATGCTCGAAGCCGATACGGCCTGGCTGCGCCGCCTTCGGGAGCGGTGCACGGAAACCGGGGCGCTTCTCGTGTTCGACGAGATACAAAGCGGCTTCGGCCGGACAGGCAAGCTTTTCGCGTTCGAACACTACGGCGTGGAGCCCGACATCCTCTGCATTGCCAAAGGCATGGGCGGAGGAATGCCGATCGGAGCGTTCGTGGCCAGCGAAGAACTCATGGAGCTGCTCAACGGGGAACACCCGCTCATGGGCCACGCTTCCACCTTCGGCGGGCATCCGCTCAGCTGCGCGGCGGCGCTGGCATCGCTCAATATCGTGAAGCAACCGCGATTCCTGTCGGAAGTGGAGGCCAAAGGCCAGCGCATCCGCAAGCATCTCTCGGAAATCCCTCAAGTGGAGACCGTGCATGGCAAAGGGCTTTTCTTGGCTGCCCACTTCGCCAACGAGGAACTCGCGGCCCGGATCCAGGAACGCTGCATGGCCAGAGGATTCATCTGCTTCTGGCTGTTGTTCAACCACCAGGCCTTGGCGCTCACGCCTCCCCTCACCATCACCGAAGAAGAAATCGACTACGGCATGACGCTCTTCAAAGCCGCGGTGCAGGAAGCCGCGCAAAGCCTCGGATAACAGAGGCCCGTCCGTTCCCGGCAAGCGGAACGGATGAACCCCGGCATTGCCCGAATGACTATACGAAAAACAAAAACAGCATGTTTACAGGAATTATCGAAAAAATGGCTGTCGTGACCGGCGTGGAGCAGGAAGGCAGCAATTTCCACTTCACTTTGAAAACCCCCATCGCCAAAGAGCTGAAAATCGACCAAAGCATGGCGCACGACGGGGTCTGCCTCACCGTGGTGAAAATCGATCCGGAGCAGGAGCAATACACGGTGACGGCCATGGACGAGACCATGCAACGCTCCAATCTCCGTTTCTGGAAACCCGGCACGGAGGTGAACCTTGAACGTTCCATGCGCATGGACGGGCGTTTCGATGGCCATGTCGTGCAAGGGCATGTGGATCAGACGGCCATCTGCACCAAGGTGGAAACGCTGGATGGAAGCTGGAAATTCCACTTCGGTTTCGAAGCCGGGAACCAGGAGCATTTCACGGTGGAAAAAGGCTCGATTTGCGTGAACGGGGTAAGCCTTACGGTGGTGGATTCCAAGCCGGGCAGTTTCTCGGTGGCCATCATCCCCTACACCTATGCCGAGACCAATTTCCACAATATCGCGGAAGGAACCCTGGTCAACATCGAGTTCGACGTGTTCGGCAAATACGTGGCCCGGCTCTTTGCCGAATACATCAAGCAGCAAGGCAAACAAACCGCTTAACGACCCGGGACCCGGGTCCGGCATCCATCCCTGTCCGCCATGATTTTCACGCTCTGGGCTTCGTTGGCCCTTTTAGTCCTTTGCGGAACGCTCTACGGGCTTTCGCGCACGCGGGTACGGCTCCTGTCGGGTTTCTATTCCCCGCTCGGCCTGAGCCTCTGCATCTTTTTTTTCCTCATTGCCTGCCTGGTGCAAGGGCTTGTCCGCCAGAGCCCGGAATCGTTCGATGCCGACTGGGCATCGCGCGCCGGATTGCGTTCGTTCAAGGACTCCATCTTCATGCTCAGCACCCTCTTGCTGCTGCTCGTATGCACAGGCATGCGGGCCATGGACGATTTTTCCCGAAAAGGCCGCTGGCGGCAAGGATCCTTGGCTGCCGGAATCTTCCTGAGCCTGCTTTCGCTCTTGATGGGAAGCTACGCCTTGGAACGCTACCCGGTTGCCTTGTGGAAGGGAATGCCCCAATGGAGGACGGAGATTCCCGGTTCGCCGGGGAAGGTAAAGGAATTCCCTTTTGCCATGCAACTGGAGGATTTCCAAATCGACTACCATGAACCGACGCTTTACGTGGTCGATACCCGCACCGGCCTCCCGCTGCCGGAAAAAAGGCCGCAAGGATTGAAAGTCGACCCGGGCAGGGTCCAGGATTACAAGCAGGGGAAAGGCCCGGCCCAGGAAAAGGAAATCTGCCAATGGCGCATACGGGTGCTCGATTACCTTCCCAAGGCCTGGATACGGGAGCAGGGCCTCTCTTACGAATGCTTCGCCTCCGACGAGGAGGGCTGGTCGGTGGCCGTGAAAGTGGAAACGCTTTCGCTGAAAGACAGCAGCCGGCGGCAGGAATGGATCTGTTCGGGCAGCATCCTGCAAATCCCGCTCTTCATCCGCTTCGACAGCGTTACCGCCTTGGGCATGGGCAAACCGCAGGCAAAAGATTACCGCGCCACGCTCAAGTTCCTCCTGATGGAAAACGGCGGCCATGCACGAATGGCCGAAGTAAGCCCCAACCACCCGGCAAAAGCCGGGGCTTACCGGATTTACCTTAAATCTTACAAGGAATCGCATGGCTTCTGGGATCCTTACGTGCGGTTCGAATTGGTCAAAGATCCCTGGGAACCGGTTTCCTTTGCCGGTCTGGCTTTGGTCTTGGCCTCTTTGATGGCGCTTGCGCTGAAGAAACAGCCCAGGAGCCACCCGTTGCGGTAAGCAGCTTTTTCCCGAAGCCCCGGCCGGCCGGAGCGGAAAGGAGGAACACGCCAAGCCCGGCACGTCTGCCAAAGCCCCGGCCGGCCAAGGCGGAAAAGACCGGGCGAAATCCCGGCCGGGGTAAAATCCCGTAAAACCCACAAGCATGAACGGAAGTCTTTTCCTTTTATTCGCTTCAGCCAGCATCCTTTGCTGGATTGCCGCCTCGGCTATGGCCTGGGCAAGAAAGAACACGTCGGCCGTCTTGTGGCCCGCCGCGGCGGGCACAGCCATCCTGGCCGTTTTCATCGGCGGCTACTGGGCGTACGCGGGAAGACCGCCCTTGGCCACTTTGGCCGAAACGCGCCTATGGTATGCGTTCTTCCTGTTCTTATGCGGCTTGCTGGTTTATGCCCGCTGCCCTTTCCGCTGGCTTCCGGCTTTCGTGACCGTTTTGTCGGGCATCTTCCTCGCTGCCGGGATTTTCCGGATCGGCCCCCATGGACAGGAACTCATGCCGGTCTTGAAGAGTTTCTGGTTCGTTCCCCATGTGATCGCGTATATCCTCGCCTACGGCTTGTCGGGCATCGCCTTCCTCTTTGCCCTTTATGCCTTGGCCTGCAGGGGAAAAGGCCGGAGGCTCGCCCCGGAAAGCCTGGAAAATCCGGAACGAACGGAAAACGGGAAAAACGCTGCCCGGAAAACGGAAAAAGGCCAGAAAGGATGCTTTCTGGAAAAATCCGAAAGGCGGAGCAGGCTCATGGACAGGCTCATGGAAAAGATAGACGAGCTGACCCTTGCCGGGGCCGGCTTCCTGACAGCCGGACTTTGCATGGGCGCCATTTGGGCCAAGCAAGCCTGGGGCTATTTCTGGACTTGGGATCCCAAAGAAACCTGGGCGCTGGCAACCTTGCTTTGCTATGCCTTGTACATCGGCGCGCGCAAGAGCGCGGCCCGCATTCCTGCCTTGGGAGGAAAGCCCAGCCTGGTCATCCAGATAGCGGGCTTTGCATGCCTGCAGCTCTGCTGGTATGGGGTCCACTACCTCAATGCGGCAAAAGGGCTGAGCGTGCATATTTACGGATAAGCCCGTTACGGATAGACCCCGCTTCCCGCTGCCGGGAAACAGACCGGAAGGCCATGGCGGGAAGTGTTCCCCTTATCCCGGCAAAAGGGAACTATCCGGACGGAAGGAGGCCTGCCTGTCTCTCTGTCCGGCTGCGCCTGGAAACCGGCATGCGGGTCTGTGCCCCGTTGGGGGTCTGCCTGTCCCTGTCCGGCTGCGCCCTACGAAGCTGTAGTCGGATTCATCGGACAACCCGACGGCTCTTCCCGTTTCCGGCCGGCCGTGCCGATCCGCAGTCCTGAACCGGCATCGAATCCTGAAATCCCGCATTTTTTTTAAATTTGTAATTTTTATCATAGCAATATCAACCTTTTCCAAAGGCCAAGCAAAGGCTTGGAGAAAAGCGTTGAACGCGGAATGCCGTTCTCCCTGCCAGAAAGAGAGCAAGGGTACGGAAAAATCAGAAAGAGCATGGAAAAAATCAATGTCGCGCTCCTCTGCGGAGGCTATTCCAAAGAAAGCGTCATTTCCATCATGGGCGCGGAATCCATCGAGAAGCATATTCCCGCCGACCTCTACCGGGTCTTCAAGATCATCATCGAGCCTAACCGATGGTACTACCGGTCGCCCGACGGCGCTACCGAAGAGGTCGATAAAAACAACTTCACCCTTTCCGGCCTTCATTTCGACGTGGCTTTCATCAACATCCATGGCACTCCCGGCGAAAACGGGCTTTTGCAAGGATATTTCGACATGCTCCACATTCCCTATACCACCTGCGGGGCCTGCACTTCGGCCGTGACTTTCAACAAGGCCTTCTGCAATGCCATCCTTGCCCGCAACGGCATACGGGTAGCCGAGTCGGTACGCCTGACCCGCAAGGAGCCTTATTCCCCGGAAGAAATCGGCCGGAAACTGGGTTTCCCCTGCTTCGTGAAGCCGAACTCGGAAGGCTCCAGCATCGGAGCAAGCAAGGTCGACCGGATGGAAGACCTCCAGGAAGCCATCGAGCGGGCTTTCTTGGAAGACAAGGAAGTCTTGGCGGAACGTTTCATCGAAGGCAAGGAATACTCTTGCGGGCTGATGCGGCTCAAAGGAGAAATCACGGTTTTCCCCTTGGCCGCAATCGTGCCGAAGAACGCGTTTTTCGACTATGAAGCCAAGTACAAAGGGGCTTCGGAAGAAATCGTCCCGGCCCCTGTGGAAGAAAAGCTCAGAGCGGAAATCGAACGGGTTTCCACGCAGGTGTACCGCCTGCTGAATTGCAGCGGCGTGGTGCGATGCGACTTCATCGTGGAAGAATCCACGCAGGATGTCTACTTCCTGGAGGTGAATACCACGCCGGGCCAGTCGGAAGAAAGCATCGTGCCGAAACAAGTACGCCAAATGGGCTGGTCTTTGGAAACCCTCTACCATAACATGCTCCAAGAGGCGCTGAACCGATAGGGAACGCTCCTGGAAAAGCAGAGAAGCGGAAAAGAAGAATACCTTTCCCGGATTTCGTACCTTTGCCGCCGGCCCCAAGGTCCGGGCCATGCTCCCGCAGGGCCGGCAAAATCCCAACCTTCAAAAAAAGACCCATGGCTGCATCTTTCCTCCCCAATTTCTTCCCTACGCCGAAGCGCCGCCAATTCAACATCAATCCGCGGTACTACGACCCGGAAAAGGAACGTCTGGAACAATTGAAAAAAAAATACGAGCCCAAGACCTCGGAAGAACAGCAACTGGCGGAAGCGAAAGCCCGCATCAGCGAGTCTTTCCAGAGGAGCCCTCGGCCGAAAGGGCTTTTGAGTACAAGAAAATTATTGATTTTCATGGCTTTGCTCGTTATTCTCCTGCTCTGGATACTGCGTTAGAATCTTTCCGAACCCGCAAAGCATGGAGAATCTCATCCACATACTCCCCGACTCCGTTGCCAACCAGATTGCGGCCGGCGAAGTGGTCAACCGGCCGGCTTCGGCCGTGAAGGAGCTCCTGGAAAACGCCATCGATGCAGGCGCTACCGAAATCGAGCTGCATGTGCAAGATGCCGGACGAAGCCTGATACAAGTGGTCGACAACGGGTGCGGCATGTCGGAAAAAGACGCGCAAGCCTGCTTCCTGCCCCATGCCACATCGAAACTTTCTTCGGCGCAAGACCTTCTCCAAATCCGCACGCTCGGCTTCCGGGGGGAAGCCTTGGCCTCGATTGCCGCCGTGGCGCAAGTAGAACTCCAGACACGCAGGAAAGGGGACGAAATCGGGACTTCGGTCAGGATAGAAGGCAACCGCCTCGGGCCGGTGGAAGCCTGTTCTTGCCCGGAAGGCACCTGCATCAAGGTGAAGAACCTGTATTTCAACACCCCCGCGCGCAGGCAATTCCTCAAAAGCAACGAGGTGGAGAACCGGTACATCGAAGACGAGTTCAACCGCGTGGCGCTTGCCCAGCCGCAAATCCGTTTCAGCCTGTACCGGAACGGGCAAAAGGTCTCCATGCTGGACGCCGGCAATCTCAAACGCCGCATCGTGCAGCTCATGGGAAAGGCCTTCGAGAGCCGCATCGTGAAAGTGTCCGAAACCATTCCGTCCCTGAGCATTTCGGGCTACCTGTGCAGCCCCGACTATTCCGTCAAGGGCCGCAGCAAGCAATTCTTTTTCGTCAACCGCCGCTTCATACGGCATCCCGGCCTTTCGAACGCGGTGGAAAAGGCCTACCAGGACCTGCTTCCCGAAGGGAAGTCCCCTGCCTTTTTCCTCTACATCGAGACCGACCCGGCCACCATCGATGTGAATATCCATCCCACCAAAACCGAAATCCGGTTCAAAGACGAGCACCTGCTCTACGGCGTGGTGCTCTCGGCTTGCAAGCATGCCTTGGGCATCAATCAGATGCGCAATGTCTTGGATTTCGAGTCGAGCCAAGCCCTGCCTTACCGTTACCAGCCTAAAAACCAGATGCCCGGCATACCCAAGCCCCGCCTGCACGCCGGATACGATCCATTCACCAATCCCAATCCGGGCGAGAACGCCTCCTTTTCCGGGATATCCCCGGCATTCCCGCATGGAAACGCCGGCAACGCCTCCGGAACGGATGCCGCCTACCGGGAAGCTTACCGGGAAAACTTCGCCCTGATGCAGCAAGGAGCCGGCGATGCCGCGCCCAACCAGTTGGTATTGGATTGCTACGAGGAAATCCTGTCCGATACCCGCCTCGACCCGCTTTTTCCCCTGCCCGCCGAAGAAACGGCCCAAGCCCGGGAACCCGGAAGCCGTATTCCTTCCGGAGATCCGGAAAAGGAAAAGGGAGGAAGCGGGTCAAGGATCTTCCAGATTTTCGACCGCTATATCGTTGCGCCGCTCAAATCGGGATTGGCCATCCTCCATCAGGAAGCCGCTTCCGAAAGAGTGATTTACAACGACCTTGTCCAGAAAACCGGAACCGCCCGGCTTTCCCAACGCACACTCTTTCCCCAGACAATCGACCTGTCGGCCTCGCATGCCGAATTGCTGCGGGATGTGCGGGAGATGCTCAACCACTTGGGATGGAGCATCGAATGGCTGGGACAAAACACGTTCATGGTAAACGCTTTCCCGGCCGGCATCCAGGAAAGCCTCGTGCAGGAAAGCATGGAGAACCTGCTCGACGATTATGCCGCGAACCTCCTCAAAGGGAAGAATGCCGGCTCGGCAGCCTCCCTGCCGGCCGCCATGGCCCGCCAATTGGCCGTGAAACAAGGCACTCCGCTCTGCCAGGAAGAAATACTCTATCTTGCCAACCGGCTTTTCTCGGGTCCCGAACCCGAAATTTCCCCGTCCGGGAAACGGATCCTCTGGATCATTTCCGAAAAAGACTTCGCAAGCTTGTTCAACGACCCCTTTCCCTGGACAGGAAAGCCTTTGGCAGAAAAGCCTGTAACGGAAAGGCCTGTGATAGAAAAGCCTTTGGCAAACAAACCCGCGATAGACAAATTTTCAACGCAAGACCCTTCGGCCACAAGCCCTTGACGGAAAGAAGCCCGCAAGAGCGGAAGCCTCCGGAACCCTTTTTCCGGGAATAGGCGCAGCGGGGAATATTACCGGCCTTTTTCGCGGGTCCGATAGAGGAAGAGGCAACGCGGCGCATCCCGGAGCGGGGAACATTACCGGACTTTCTCCCCGAAAGGGCCGCTGCAAGGCAGATGCAAGAAAAGCCATAAGCCCGGAAACGGGAACAGGAATAAAAGAAACAAAAAAACATGTATAACGACCCGTACAACGACACCTACCGCGTACAAAGATTCAGCTTCCTACCGCTTGCTGTAAAAAACATATTGATAATCAATGTGTTATTTTATCTTGCCGATATAACCTTAGCCCTGAGGGGCATTGATCTTTCCCGCTGGCTCGGACTGCATTACTTCACGGCAACGGACTTCTATCCTTGGCAATTCGTCACGTACATGTTCATGCACGGCAACTTTTCCCACCTGTTCTTCAACATGTTCGCGCTCTGGATGTTCGGATATGCCCTGGAAAACTACTGGGGCTGGAAGCGGTTCGTGGCCTATTATTTCATCACGGGCATCGGGGCCGGCCTCATCCAGATGGCCGTGGTGGCGTTCGACATCCACAGCCTTTCGTTGGCCTACCCGCCTCAAGCCGTGGCGCAATACGTGGACCGGATCGTCACCATCGGAGCCTCGGGCGCCGTTTTCGGCATCCTGCTGGCTTTCGGGATGTGCTTCCCCAACGTTCCTATTTTCCTCTACTTCTTCATCCCGATCAAAGCCAAATGGTTCGTGATCATCTACGGGGCCATCGAACTCTTTGCCGGCATTGGAGGAACCGCCGACGGCGTTGCCCATTTCGCGCACTTGGGCGGCATGATTTTCGGTTTCTTCCTGATCCGCTACTGGCGCAAGCACGGCAGCCGCATCCGGTAGGCAGCCCCTTTCCGTCTCTGGCCGGCATGGACCTGCCCCGGCCACACGGCATCCCCCGCTTACCAGGGTGCAAAGAGACGCCCAAACCCAGCCGAAGCCGGCCAGAGCCTTGCAGCCGCAACCGGATCTCCCCGCCCCCTGTCTCCGGGCAGAACCGGCCTTGACCCGGGAAAGCCCGAAACGCTCTTTCCCGATGCTGCGTCCGTTCATGGCCGCGAAGCCTCGAACCGGAAAAAGCCCGAAGAGCTCCCTGCGCTTCCCCAGACCCTTCGGCGGAAGGGGAAGCGACCGGAAAAAACTTGGGCCGCCGCAGGAAATACTTAGGCAAGTTTCGTAATTTCGCGCTGTCGTTTCCCGAACAGGAACCTTAAGGAAAATGTTTCAAGATGAAGCCCGGAAGGCTTTCGGAAGAAACCTTTGCAGGATAATTAAACAAAAGCGATATGATCACCAACAATTTTGCCCGCCGCCACAACGGCCCCAGTCCCGAACAGACAGAGAAAATGCTTTCGGTCATCGGGGTGAAAAGCTTGGACGAACTCATTGAAAAAACCGTCCCCTCGGCCATCCGCCTGCCGCAGCCGCTCGATTTGCCGGCTGCCATGACCGAATACGAGTACCTTGGCCATCTTCATGAATTAGCAGCCTTGAACCAAGTATTCCGTTCCTATATCGGAATGGGGTACTACCGGAGCATCACGCCCGCGGTCATCACGCGCAACATCCTGGAGAACCCGGGCTGGTACACCGCCTACACGCCCTACCAGGCCGAAATCTCGCAAGGCCGATTGGAAGCCCTGCTCAATTACCAGACCATGGTCTCGGACATGACCGGACTTCCCCTTACCAATGCCTCCTTGCTCGACGAGGGCACTGCCGCGGCCGAAGCCATGATCATGTTCTACCACAGCCGCAACCGCGACAAAGTGAAAGCCGATGCCCGCGTATGCTTCGTGGATGAACGGGTATTCCCGCAAACCTTGAGCGTGCTCGAGACCCGGGCCCATTTGTTGGGAATCGAGCTCGAAACCGGCCGGATGGAAGATTTCAAGTTCCGTCCGGAAGTCTTCGGGGCTATCGTCCAGCAAATAGACCGCCAAGGGCAAGTGCACGAACTGAAGCCCTTCATCCAGTCGGCCCATGAAGCCGGCGCGATGGTGGCCGTGGCCTCCGACCTCATGGCGCTGGCCGTGCTGCGCGCCCCGGGCGAAGAGGGGGCCGACTGCGCGTTCGGCAACAGCCAGCGGTTCGGGCTTCCGCTGGGCTTCGGCGGCCCTTCGGCCGGATTTTTCGCCTGCACCGACAACTTCAAACGCGCCATTCCCGGCCGTATCATCGGAATCACGGTCGATGCCCAAGGCAACCGCGCCCTGCGTCTGGCGCTCCAGACCCGGGAACAGCATATCAAGCGCGACAAGGCCACTTCGAACATCTGCACCGCCCAGGCCTTGATGGCCGTGATGTCGGGCATGTATGCGGTTTATCACGGCCACGATGGAATCATGGCCATTGCCTGCGACATCCACGCCATGGCAAAACGCGTTGCCAAGCGCGCCTCCGGCTTCGGCTTCAAGCAGCTCAACACGGTATTCTTCGACACCCTCTGCTTCGAAAGCCCGGTTTCGACCGAAACCATCCGCGAAACCGCCCTTGCAGCCGGCATCAACTTCAATTACATCGATGACAAGCATTTCAGCCTGAGCCTCGATGAAACCACCTCGGAAGACGACCTGCACGACATTCTCGGCATCCTGGCCGATGCCACGAAAAACGAACGGGTATGCCATAAGGGCAACTGCTGCCACGGGCATTGCCGGCACGAAGCCCTGGACGATATTCCCGCCGATCTGGCCCGCAATACGCCGTTCCTGCAGCACCCTGTGTTCAACACCTACCACAGCGAGACCGAAATGATGCGCTACATCAAGAAGCTGGAAATAAAAGATCTCTCGCTCAACCGCGCCATGATTCCCTTAGGCTCCTGCACCATGAAGCTGAACGCGGCGGCCGAAATGATGTGCCTGAGCCTGCCGGGTTTCGCCGACATACATCCCTTTGCGCCCGCCGAGCAAGCAAAAGGCTACCATAGCCTCATCGACCGCTTGGAAAAAGATCTTTGCGAAATTACCGGGTTTGCCAAAGCCAGCTTCCAGCCCAATTCGGGTGCTGCCGGCGAATACACCGGCTTGTCGGTAATCCGCGCTTACCAGGAAGCCCAAGGGGAAAGCAACCGCACCATCTGCCTTATCCCCGCCTCCGCCCACGGCACCAATCCGGCTTCGGCGGCCATGGCCGGCTTGAAGGTGGTCGTGGTGGCCTCCACGCCCGAAGGGGAAATCGATGTGGAAGACCTCAAAGCCAAAGTGGAGCAATACGGCAAAGAGATTTCCTGCCTGATGATAACCTATCCTTCCACGCACGGGGTGTTCGAGGAAGCCGTTCTGGAAATCATCAAGACCGTGCATTCCTGCGGGGCCCAAGTCTACATGGACGGAGCGAACATGAACGCCCAGGTAGGGCTTACCTCGCCCGGTTACATGGGGGCCGATGTCTGCCACCTCAACCTGCACAAGACCTTCGCCATGCCCCACGGCGGCGGCGGCCCGGGCGTAGGCCCCATCTGCGTAGCCAAGCATCTGGCCGGATTCCTTCCCGACCACACCCTTGTTCCCGTAAGCCATACCGGCCGGCCGGCGGTTTCCTCCGCGCCCTACGGGAGCGCGTTCCTGCTGCCCATCACCTACGGCTACATCCGCATGCTGGGAGCGGAAGGCCTGACTTCCGCCACCGTCTACGCCATCCTGAACGCAAACTACTTGCGCGCCCGTCTCAAAGACCATTACAAGATTTATTACACGGGCAAGCAAGGCATGAATGCCCATGAAATGATCCTGGACTGCAATTCCTTCCTCATGAGCGCCAATGTGCAAGTGGGCGACATAGCCAAGCGTCTCATGGATTACGGCTTCCATGCCCCTACCGTGGCTTTCCCGGTGCACGGGACCTTGATGGTGGAACCCACCGAAAGCGAGCCGCTTTCCGAGCTGGACCGCCTGGCAGACGCGTTCATCGCCATCCGCAAGGAAATTGCCGAAATCGAAGAAGGCAGGGCCGACCGCGAAAACAACCTTATCAAGAACGCGCCCCACACCCAGCAGATGGTGTGCGCCGACCAATGGAACTACCCGTATTCGCGCCAGCAGGCCGCATTCCCGCTCCCGCACGATGACAAATACTGGCCTACGGTGGGCAAGGTAGACGATGCCTATGGCGATCGCAACCTGCAATGCCGCTTGGACTAAAACCGGCTTCTTGCAAGAAAAAAGGAGGGCCAGGCTGGATTTGCCTGGCCCTCTTTGCACGCCACCTGGCAATCGATGCCGGCATCCCGCTTCCCCGAGCCTTTTTCCCTTTTCCGGGAGAGCCGGCGCCGGATGCACCCGATGAACCCCGGCGAGCTTGAAGAGGCCGGTAAACCGGAAGAGCCCGAAGAGCCTGAAGAGCCCGAGGAACTTGAAGAAACCCTAACGCGCGAATTGCGAATTCCTTTTCAAACCCTATTCCAACGGGCAAAACAACGATTAACAACCTGATAAGAACTGAAAGATGAAACTTGTTCCCGTCAAGACTTCCCATCCTGCCTATCCCTTCGTGGAAAACCTCCTGCATTCCGCTTTCCCGCCCGAGGAACGCCGGGATGACGACCTGCAAAGGCAATTGGCCGATTCCGATACCGGCTTTACCGTTTTCCTGATAGAAGAAGACGGCCCGGCAGGCTTACTCACTGCATGGACTTTCGATGCAGGCCAGGACACAAAGGGCATGGATGGAAAACCTTTCACCTACCTGGAACATCTTGCCATTGATCCGGAAAAACGCAACGGAGGCATGGGAGGCCGGGTATTGGAAACCCTCAAAACCCAAATCCGCACCCCCCTGGTCCTGGAAGTGGAAGAACCTGCAGACGAATTCAGCCGCCGGCGCATCGGATTCTACCAGCGCCACGGCTTTATCCTCTGCCCGATAGCCTACCGCCAGCCGCCCTACCGGAAAAGCGACGGGTTCCTGCCCATGAAACTGATGCATTACGGCTGGGAAAATTTCGAAGCCGGTTTCGAAGCCGTCTGCAAGCAAATTTACCAGAAAGCATACGGCTATTACGCCTGAAGCGCGCCCCCTTCTCCAAATCCGGACTCCATCCAGGCTGCCTCGCGAAAAAAGGCCGTTTCCTGCTTGCAGCATCCAAGCGTGCCCGTACTTCCCGTTCAGGAAAAGCGAACGGGCCTTCTTTCGCTGCCGGCCAACCGGCTTTATCGAAAAGGCCGGGGGCTTTCCCCCCGGCCTTTTCCCTGCCTTGGCGGATTTCCCGCCTCGGCAAAGCAAACGAAGCCCGTCGTCAATATTCGAGCGCTATGTTATCCACGCTGAGACTGTTGCCCAATTCGCCCCGATAGGCGCCTTGCGTGCCCGAACAAATGAAAAGGATCAAATGGGTGGCTTGCGTGCCTTCTTCCGCCCAGCCTACTTCCTGTATCGGCACGTTTTTCCCTTCCGAATTGCGCGTATGGAACTGGCTGTGCAAGCGGCCGAACTGCGTCAAATCCTCCGGGTTCTCCGGCTTTCCGTAAACAAGCGGGACCCGGGCCTGTTCCTGCCAGTCCACGCTCTGATTGATGGCCAATTCGCCCGTCGCTACCCGGTAGGCGTAAACCTGCCCGTCTTCCTCCCAGCGTTTCTGGAGCTGGATCAGGATTACCGCCCTGTCCTTGCCCGGATATTCTTCTTTCTTGCGGCCCGAAGCATGGACAAGCGTACCCGTGTTGCCGATGCGGGCCGCGTAATCGAGCACCAGGTTGCGGGGATGCCGTGTAAAAGGAATCCCCATGTCCACGCAGCTGTAAGAGGCGTTCATGTCCCGGATAGGCTCGAAGGTCCTGCCTAAATAAATGGCCGCCGCCGTGATGACGTTCATCCGGATCATGCCCGCCGCGCGGAAACTGATCATCTCGGTGGTCAGCACGGCGCAAGAACCGCCTTCATGCGGCCCGGGCCTGACATTGCAATTCACTTTGTCTACCCCCCAGACCTCCGCGTAAACATTCGAACTGGCCCAAGGAGAGGTGGTGTTGACATAGGGTATCTTTCCCCGGACCACGCCCTTGTCGGCAATGGCATACACCTCTTTTTCCTCGCCCCCCACCAAGGCCGACTCCTTGATAATCCGGGTCAGCCACCTTTCAAAGTCGCCATAGGGGATTTTCTCCAAGCCTTTCCCTTCTTCGGGAGAGGGAAAACCGGGAAGAGGAAGGGCGAAAAGCCCGAACGCAATGCAGGCAAGCGGAACCAGAAATCCTCGTGTTTTCATAATTTCCGTTTTGAACCCGGGCCGGCTTGCGGCACCAGAAAAGATCGACTCCTAATTGCAGAATCCTGAAAACCGCATGAAAGCCGCGAAGGCTTGCGTGATCCCTTATTTCCTTTTCCGGGATTTGGGTTTGCGAGCCTTCCAGGCATCCAGCGCTTCTTTCTCCATCTCCACGTAAACCTTTTCCAAGCCATCGTAAAGCGAACCGGCCCAATAATTGCGCAAGCCGAAGCCGCCGGCCTCGCCCGAAAAAGAACGTTTCCAGCGTATTTCTTTCGTCTTGCCATCGAAAGCCACCGCCATGAAACGGCCCTCTTCCCTGCCCTTGTCCAGGCAAAGGGCTACAATCAGCAAGCCGGCGGTTTCCGACTCGGGGTAAGCCGACAGGATCCGGGCAAGATCCTCGTCCGAAAATTCCTCGCGGCTCTTGTCCCGCAGGAAATTCGAATCCCAAGCCTCGGCCCGGTGCCAAGCAGTCTCGATTTCCCTGCCTGAAACGGAAGAAAAACCGAGAAACTTCCCTACATCGTACTTGCCCGGTTCGGACAACATCAGCCTGTTTATTCCTTTGAACGCTTCCACGAATTCAGGTCCCGTTTCTTCGGCCCACATCACCGCGGTTTCCGAAAAATCGACTCCGTGAAACTCCACTTGCGCCGGCTTGGCGGCCTCTTGCGCCGACAATCCAGCAAAAAGGGTTGCGAACACCAGCATCGAGAAGAAGGATTTCTTTTTCATGGCACCTTGTTTTTTTGTACGACATGATTTTCAAGAAGCAATAGCTTCTTTCTTCATTCATTTGATCCGGTTTGCGGCCCCGGGCAGAAGCAGCTGCCAGCGGAATCATCTTCTTTTGTCCAACCGTTTCCTCGGATTCCCCGCGTTCATGAACCTTCCCCGCATTTTCCCCTCCTGTCCACGAATTTCACCTGCTTCCGGGTAGAAGGCGGCATCAGCAAGGCGGCCACCCGTTCAATCGGCTCGAAGCGGATTTCCGGGGCCACGCGCACCTTGGCGCGGAAGATATCCTTCAACTCCTTTTCGAACGCCTCGCTCGCGCGCGGGCTTCCGATCCAGACCCGTATCTGGTCGGTTCCTATGCTTCCCGTGTAGACCTCTACCTGGTAATTGGCAATACCCGGAACATTGTCGAGAATCTCGTACAAAGCCGCCGGATAAAGCGTAGTCCCTTTGTATTTTATCATCTGCCCTTTCCGGCCCAGGACCGAACTCAGCCGCATCGTCTCCCTCCCGCAACGGCACGGCCGGGTATCGGCTATGCAGATGTCGCCCGTCTTGAACCGGAGCAAAGGCATGCCCCGCACGCCAAGCGTGGTAATGGTCACCTCGCCTTCCTGCCCCGGGGAAACCGGCTGGTTCCTGTCGTCGAGCAATTCCACGATAATCAGATCGGGAGGCACGTGGCAGCCGCAATGGAAGCCGCATTCGGTCAACGAGCTCTGCATCTCGGTCGAGGCATAGGTGGAAAAAAGTTCCATTTCGGGCCATTCCTCCGCGATCCGGCTTCCCAAGGCATTGTATTCCCCGGTCGGGAGACGCAGGGCTTCGCCTATGCAAATGGCCCGTTTCAACGAAGAGGCGTGATGGTTTATGCCGTGGTTCCGGGCAAATTCCACCAGTTTCAGCAAAAAAGACGGGACAGCGATACATGCCGTGGGCAAGACCCGCCTGACCGTATCCCACTGCAATTCCGGGATCCCGTTCCCGACCCGGGTCACCCCGCAACCCAGTTCCCGGGCTCCCAGGAAATAAGCCAGCCCTGCCATGAACCGTTTGTCGATGGTGGTCATCAACTGGATGATATCTTCTGCCGTGCATCCGGCGGTCTTGAACGACTGGGATTCGTTATAAGCCAGCCTGTCCAGATCCGTATCGGTCAAAGCGAACGAAACCGGATCGCCCAAGGTGCCGGAAGTGGTAACATAATCGATGATGGTGTTTTTCGGCGCGGCGACGAACCGGGCGTTCTCCCGCTGCAAGTCTTCCTTGGTCGTGACCGGAAGGAGCGGCAGATCATCCACCGAGCTTATTTGCCCGGGAGACAGGCCATAGGCAGCGAACCTATCCTTGTAAAACGGGGAAAAACTTGCCATGTAGCTCACCTCCTCGCGCAGCCTCCGGTCTTGAAATTCCCTGATCCGATCCTTCGGTTCGAACTGAAGTCGCGGCGAACGTATCATCTTCCCATGCGTTTTAATTGCTTTTCTATCTCTTCCCGGTCGGATAACCAAGGAATCTCGCACTCCAAGGATTTTTCGTACAGGAGGCGCGCCGAATCCTTCTTGCCTTTATCCCGGTAATAATCGCCCAAGGCCTGGTAGGCATGGTAATGCCGGGGATTGCTAGACAGGAAAGCCTCGGCGAAGCCTTGCGGCAAAACCCCGCCCCTCTCCCGGGCTTCGGCTATCGCCTTCAATCCGGCCCGGTATTCCTGCAAGGAGAAGTAATCCTTTTCCAGGAATGCCGAATCGGCAGGTATGCGCAAAACCGCTTCCTTCCGGGGAAGGGAATCGCGCAGGAAGAAAGCCGACAAATCGTAGCAGGAGAAAGAGCCCGATTGCCAAGGATGGGTCGAGACCCACATCCGATGGCTTTCCGGTTCGAACACCACCGAATGATGCGCAATGAACTGGTTCAACGCCTTTTCGTTTCCAAGACCTATGTCTTCCCCGTCCAAACCGTACCGGTTCCTCAATATCCCCGCCGCTTTTCCGTAGTCCAAAGGTAAGGAATCTTCCAGAAGTTCTTCCAGCCGCTGGTAACGGTACCAGCTGTCGCTGGCAGCGATATTTTCCCGATTGTCCTTGCTATCGGCCAATGCCTCGGACTGGTAATGATTGGTGCAAACGGCTCTTTCGCCCGCCGGTTCGTACAAGACCGTCTCTTCGGGCGTTTTCTCGATAATGGCGCAACGATGGTCGCGGGCCGAGCCTATCAGGATGGACTCGCTCACGAAAGTCTTCCTCCGGGCGGCGATCGCATAGGCTTCCTCTATATTGGCGGCATACTGGAGTATTTCCCGGGCCAGAATCGAAATAGGCGTGGCCGAAGCCAAGGGCATGGGCCCGCGAGCCGCATTGAGCGTCACCGTCAGGCCTTGGGCGTTCATGCCCGACAAGACGCCGAGCATGCCCGGCCAAGCGATGCTGGCATAACGGTAACCGCTATCGGGCACGGCGAAAACCACCATTTTGTGCCGGGCGAAGTCCTCGCCCATGTAAAAGTCGAAATTCCTTCCCACCAGCAAGGAACCCGAAGCCGATTCCCCGCCCCAGACCCCGAACGAGCTGCACCCCACCAGCATGTACTGCTGCATGGCATGCCCGATGTCATGGGCCGCATGGTAATTCAGCTGCCGCTCGTAAGGCGTGCCGATGGCATCGTAATCGTGCGTGCAGAACAAAGCCATGCCGGCTATCTCGTCGCGGTATTCCAAGGGCACATGGCGGCCCAGATCCCGGTTGAAGGCCACGATCAGGAAGCGCAAAAAGCCCAGATAGCGGTCGGAAGGAATCCATCGCCGGATCTGCGCCACGAAAACATCTTCCTGATAGCGCATCAGTTCCTTCGTCAACGCGCCTTGCCTGGCCCCTCTCTCCTGACCGCTTCCCTCCACATACAGTTCCCACAAGCCGCAACTGTCGTATTCGAGGAAAGACTCCCCGCAATAAACCCGGGCGCCATCCCGATGAAGGGCGTACTGCGGCTGCGAGACCTGCAAAACCGGTTCGCCCATGTCGGCGGCCCAATACATGGCCAGCACGGCAAAAACCGGCAAGCAGACAAGCAGCAAGACTGCCGCGACAATGATCTTCAAAATCTTCCGTTTCATTTACGCCCTCCCTATCTTTTTCGCCAGATATTCCGTTCCCAGAAGTTCCGAGCAGGTGGCCGCCGCTGTCAAGGTAACCCCCAGCGCGCCATGCACGTTCAAGTTCTGGCCGGTAAGCAAAAGGTTCTCCAGTTTCGTCCTGGCCGGTATCAAGGAAGCCAGCACGCGGGAATAGTCTTTCAGTAAGCCGTAGGCGGTACCCTGCGGCGTTCCCGTATAAGAATGGTACGTGAGCGGGGAAGCCGAGCAGACATGTTCCACCCGGCTTGCCATTCCGGGAAAACGGGCCTCCATGGCCGAAACCATGCGGGCCGCGATCTCCTCCTTCAGCGCATAATATTCCGCCGAGCGCTTGCCGCTCTCCTCGCTGGCCCACGGAGAGAACAACTGGCTATCAACCGGGCTCATCAACGTTGCCACATCGCTGAACCGGGCCCCTTCTTCTTTGGGCTGCATGCTCAGCATCATGGCCTTGGGGCGCAAATCCTTCCCCATGACCGTGTCCCAGACATCGTCCTGCGCGTAGAGATAATAATTCTTGTTGAGATACGGCACCGTGCCGGGTTTCATGATCAGGTAAACGGAAAACAATCCGTAGGTGTTCGGCAAAGCGTTCAGCCGGCTCTTGTAGGCCTTCTTCACTACCGTGCTTCCTTCCATCATGTTGAACGTGGCGGCCGGATGCAGATCCGAGATGTAGTACCGCGCCCTGAAACGTTCCCCTTGCCGGGTTTCCACATAGTCCACCTTGTCTCCGGAAGCTACCAAACGGATTGCCTGCTGGCGGCTGTGCAAGCAGCCGCCATAGGACGCAATCTTTCCGGCCATCGCATCGGCCACCTTCTGCGTCCCTCCCGCGAAACGGTAACAACCCTCGATGTTGGAATGGGTTATCATGGCGTGATGGTACAGGTTCGAAGCATCCTTCCTGCCCCCGTACAAGGGATTGTTGCCCGCGAGCACCTGCCGGAGCAAAGGGTCGGAAACGCAATCGCAAATGAAAGCCCACGCCTGTGTCCCCAAATTGCCAAGCCCGCCCGAGGAAAGCTTGCCCGACCGATGCACGTCCACGCTTATGGTTTCGCCTATTTCCTTGATTTTACGGCAATACCTGACCAAACCTTCCCGCTCGGACGGGAATTGTTCCGAAAGCGTGCCGATAAAGCCCTCGTACCCGTGGACATGCCGGTATTCTTCGCCCCGAGGAAAGCAAATCGTATCGAAATCGTTGTCCAAGGCCACGACCGAAAGCGAATCCATCAAGCCGAAATACTTGAAGTACTGGCGAAGTATCTGCCCTTCCCCCATGCTCCCGACAAAGTGGATCCCGGTATCGATATGCCGGCCTTTGCGCAGGAAAGAACGGAAGCAGCCGCCAAAGAAAGCATCCTGCTCCAGGAGGCAGACATCCCAACCTTCCTTGGCGAGCATCAGGCCGCATTCCAATCCACCCAAGCCGCTCCCTATAATGACAACATCGTGCTTGTGTTCCATCGCTATTCCTCCTTTTTCAACAAGAACAGGGTATTGCTGGTCTTCCGCCCTGCCTTTTCCACGCTCAGCGAGAAACCTTGGGCGCGCGCCATGGCGCAAAGCTCGTCTTGCGAAAGGAACACTAATTCCCCATCGGTCTTATTGAAGCGCAAGATCCGGGTAGACCAGATTTCCGTCCACTTCGTCCTTTCATGTTTCCGCTTTTCCGAAGAATCGCCCTCCCGGACCAAGACGCATCCGCCCTTCCGCACCTTCCGGAGGCATTCCCCGACAATCTTTTCCTGATCCGCCTTGGAAAGATAGTGCAGGACATCGCTCAAAAGGAACGCATCCGCCTCGGGCAAGCTGCAGGCGCGGATATCGGCGCACTGGAAGGAAATCCGAGGCGAACGGGCATAGCAATTCCGCGCCAGCGCGATTTTTTCCGCATCGTAATCGAACGCAAGGATGCGCCTCCGGCCCGACAACATGCCCAACATGTAGGAAACAGCCCCGTAACCGCAGCCCAGATCGACAAGCACGCCTTCCCGGGGCAGGAGCCGGTCGTACGCGGCATAAGCATTCTCCAGCCGGCACTTTACCCGCATGTACCATTCCAGGACCGGGCCCTTGTAAATGTAATTCTTCAGCAACGCATCCTTGAAATGGAAATTGACCGGACGATTGTACGTTTCATAAAGCCTTGCGTATTCATCCCGGAAATAACGGGCCATGTCCCGGGCCTGCTCGGCACAGCTTTCCCCGTACATGCCCGAACCGTAAGGAATCCGGGGCAGGATCTTGGAAACCATCAATCCCTTTTTTATGTAAAAAGGCTGTTGCTTGGAGGATATGAGCCCGTTCCCGTACAACACGATCGGAACGAGGTCCAGCCGCAACTCCCTTGCCAAGTAAAAGGCTCCCTTGTGGAATCTCCCGATCCGGCCGTCCTTGGAGCGGGTTCCCTCCGGGAAAACCAGGATGCTGTAACCTTGCTTCACTTTCTCCTCTGCCTCCCGAACCATGTTTTCCGGGCCGTCTTTGGCATAGAGGAAACCCAAATAACGGATTATCCTCCCGAAGAAAGGCGATTTCCAGACCCAGGAATTGGTCATCATCACGAATTTCCGGTGCATGCCCATCAAGATGAGGATATCGATGAAAGACTGGTGGTTGGCAATGACCATAGCCGGCTTCCGGAAATCCTCGCCGGACGGGTTGAGGGTAATCTGCCGACCCGAAACCATGGCTTTCATGAACACGCGGGTCGACCAGCTGGTAAGGCTTTGTATCCACTGCCTCCGCTTTTCCCCTTTCACGGGAAGAGGAAGGACCAGCAGCATTCCTGTCTGGATTACCAGACAGCCTATGCCGAACAAGCCGAACGCGTAAAGCGAATTGAGCAGCCCGGCCAAAGTCCAAGGGAAGCCTCCCTTGCCGGCCGGCGTCCCGATAAAAAGCCGGAAAACGACCGGCAATACCGTATATACCATCAAGACCACCACCACAATTCCCAGCAAGGAAATCAAGCCCAGGGAATGCATGGCCGGATGACGGGCAAAAACCAAGGATCCCATGCCGGCTATCATGGTGAAGGCCGAAAAAAAGATAGCCGTCTTATGGGCCGAAAGCACATCGGAACCGTCTTTGTACTTGCCCAGCAAGCCATCCATCACGAAAATGCTGAAATCATCGCCTATGCCGAAAATAAACGTGGACAAAATGATGGTAACGATATTGAATTCTATCCCGAAAACAGCCATGGCGCCCAATATGACCACCCATGTAAGGAACATGGGAAGGCAGAGCATCAGCACCAGTTCCATCCGGCCGTAAGACAGCAGCAATGCCGCAAAGACCAATATCCCCGATATGGCCAGAATCAAATTGAAGTTGTAATTGACGTCTTCGGCCATCATCCCGGCGAAAAAGGCCCGATCCAAAGCCATCACGCCCGGGCAGCCGGAAAGCGACTCGTACACCGCCGGCTTGCTATCCTCTTCCAGTCGGACATTCGTCAAGAAAGAAATCCCGCTCCCGGAAAAGGAAATCCAGTCGGGAAAAGCCCGGGCGAAACTGCCCTCTCCGGAGGCATCGTAACGGACAGGTTCGTAATCCTTCTTCACCAAATCCCCGAAAGCCGAGAAAGCCCCTGGTTCGAAACCGGTCATTCCTGCCGATTCCTCCAAGCGTGCCAGCAGTTCTTCCGTGCGGGCTTCCGTCCAGAACGCGTTCCAGCGCTCTATCCGCTCCTGCTGCACCGTTTCAGGAAGCACGAACGCGGAAACCGATGAATACCGGCCTATTTCCGAGCGGGCGGCAAGACTGTCCAGAACCCGGCAAAGCTGCTGGTACCTTGCCGCAGCCCCGCTCCCCGAAGAGTCGGAAACGGCAACAAAAACGCCATCGTAACGGTCTTGCTCGCCTTGAAAACTTTCCAAGCGTTCCTGGGCGGCATCCAATTCCGGGCTCTGGTAATTGAGCTTCATCATATCGCTGTCGAAGCCCACTTTCTGGAAAAAGAACAGGCAAACTATCGAAACCGCCCCGATCAATCCTATCAGGAAAGGATTGCGATCCAAGCCTGCCGAAGAGATCCTTTCCACAGCCCTCAGCAACGCATTGGCTTCCGCCGGTTTCCCCTTTGCAATCAAGTGCGGAAGGAAGACCAGCGAAAACAGCGTCGTCCCTATCAGGGCGAACGCAGCGAAAAGGCCGAAATCCTGCAACAAGGAAGAGGTGGTGAAGGTAAGGCCGGCAAAGGCCCCGATGGTCGTGAAGCTGCCGATGGTCAAAGGCGCAGATAGTTCGCGGACCACCTCCCGCATGTCATGGCAATGGTTGGCATGCGAAAGCACATGCATGGAATAGCTCAAGGCGATTCCCAGCACGACCGCGCCCGACCCCATCGCTATCAACGAAATATCCCCTTTGAGAACGTACATGGAAGCCATGGCGGCCAATCCTCCGTACAGAACCGGAGCCAGCACCCAAAGCAGGCTCCACTTGTTCCGGAACGAAAACGCAATCAAGGCAACAACCAAAAGCAAGGCCACCCCGACAGTCAGCAAGGTGTCTTTCTTCACGCGTTCGGAATTGCCTGCCGCCACCAGCAAGGCCCCGTAAGCCTGCACCTCGACGCCCGGGCATTGCAGCTCCACCTGCTCCGAAAATTCTCTTACCCGCGAAACCAAGCCTTTCGCTTCCGGGCTGTTGGCATCCACGCCGGGGTCTATGTAAGAAAGCAAGCAATTCCCGTCCTTGGAAAAGATGTACCCGTCCTGCAAAAGGTAGTCGAACCCGCCCGACAAGGCCTGCAGGTTCGCCAAAGCCTCGTGCCCGAACCCGAAAGGATCCCGGTAGAGGGTCTCCGCCATGAAAGCCCCCATGGGAGAAAACAGCCAGCGGTAATTTTCCTGCAAGGCCCGTTCCATGAAGCCGGGCTGGAGCAAGGAATCAAGGCGGGAAAAAGCCGAATCGGAAAGGAATACGGGCAAGTTCCCGTAAAGGAATTCCATGAGCGTATCGGCTTCCGAAACATCTATCCGGGCGCTCCAACAGGCATGCGAGGAAAAAAAGGCATCCCGGGCAGCGCGCTCCCCGAAGCTTTCCGCCGCCTCGATCAAGCGTTCCTCCGCACCGGCTTCCTTTCCCCCGCAAGCCGATGAATCGAACACAAAGAGCACGGAAATCCGGTCTTTCGACTTCATGTTTTCGAAACCCCCCGTCAACTGCTTCTTCCCCTCGGGGAAAAAATCGGTAATATCCTCGTAATAGGTCAAGCGGGAAGCCCCCCAAGCCAATGCCAATGTGGAAAAAACCAGCAAGATCCAATAAAGGGGCTTATGCCGGGCAAAAAAATCGTAAATAGCCGCAAATAGTTTTCCCATCAGACTTTCCTCCTGCATGCCGACAAGACCACGTACATGAGCCCGTAAACCGCAATCCCGCAGGCCACCGCAAAGACAATGGCGCCCAATACGTATTGTATCAAGTCTTTATAAACATTCTCAAACGAGATGGCCTGAAAATCGAGCCTTGCATCCCGCCCCAGTATCCATGCCCCCGTGCAAAAGCTCCCGTACAAGATGAACGGGATCATGGGCGGGATGCTGATGTTCGAGCTCAGTATCGTCAGAACCTTGTTCAACTTCAGAAAATGAGCCGTCAGGCCGGCGGCAATCATCTGGTAACCCCAGATGGGCACAATGCCGAAAAAAACGCCCAACCCGACCGAAGCGGCCACCTTGTGGTTGGAATCCTCTGTCCGGGTAATGTTCTCCCGGACAAACCGCTTGATGTTCTCCCGGGTCAAGGCCCGCAGGAACCGCCACGGGTAATAGAGCAGCAAGGCCACGATGACCAGCCAAGCGTTCAGGAAACCGATCCGGGCAAAATCCCGGAAGGGCTTGAAATGGGAAACCCATTCGCCTTTAGGCGGGTAATAGACCTCTATCGGGATGTTCTTCACCGGGATTCCCCGCCAGGAAGCCTTCACGATGATTTCCGTCTCGAAAGCATAACGCTTGGAAAAGAAGCGCATGCCTTCGAGCCCGCGCAAAGGATACAACCGGAATCCCGACTGGGTGTCGGAAAGCTTTTTCCCGGTTTCGAGCCGGTACCAGAAATTGGAAAACCGGTTGGCGAACGTGTTTTTTCCCGGCATGTTGCCGGCTTGGAGATTCCGGGCCCCGATGACCAAAGCCTCGGGATTTTCCTGCATTTCCCGCACAAAAGCGGGAATGTCCGAGGCGTAGTGCTGCCCGTCCGCATCCATCGTCAGCACATGCGTGCAACCCTCTTTGGCGGCATAGGCGAAAGCCTGCCGGATCGCATAGCCTTTGCCCCGGTTGGGCTTATAGGAAAGGCAAACCGCTTTCTGCCCTTGCGCCTCGGACAAAGTGCGGTCGGTGGAACCATCGTCGACCACCACCAACGGAAAGCCGCAAGCCTTCACATTAGAAACGACACGGGCCACCGTGGCCTGGTTGTTGTAAACCGGGATTGCCACCAAGAGCTTGTTTTCCATGGCTTTCAACTTCTTGCCAAAGAGGCTTTCAATTTCATCACTTTCTTATCGGCCGTTTCCAGCAAGGCCGTCACTTTCAAAAGCGGGCCGTCCTGGCCCTCCACCTTGCATGCCAGCCTCAAATCGCCCTGCAAAGCCGGTGTTACCGGAAACAGGAACTTGCAGTCCTTTATCTGCTGGTAACGCAAAGGCATTCCCAGCTCCTGCGCCAAAGCCTCTTTCACCAGGCCGAGCAAGCAAACCCCCGGCACCACGGGCTGTCCCGGGAAATGCCCCTTGAACAAACCGGCCTCCCAGCAAATGCCGACCTGGCAGCAGAAGCCGCCCTCCTGCCGCTCCTTGCTTTTCATGCGGAATATCTCTTCCATGCTTTTTCCTCTTGTTTCCCTTTCCGGGTCCGATTCCCCTTGGCGGTCCGGCCTTTCCCCGATTGCGGGTCCGCTGCCGGATGCAACGCTGCTGCCAGATGCGGCTCTCCTGTTCCGGGTTCATTCGAACACGGAACGGTCGAACGCCACGTTCCGCTGCTTGTCCTTGAAGACATAGCGGGTCATGAAGCCTTCCCCCTCCTCCATCCGCAACTCTTCCAATGTCATGTCGGACTTGCTGAACACCAACGTCAAAGATTTCGGCCGCTTCGGCTGCCTTCCCTGCGGCAACAGTTCCAAACGGTAAACCTCGCCGGTTTCCTCCAGGCGGTGGTTCCAGCCCTTCCCTATGCCCGAAAGGTTCCCGGTCATGCAACCCTGCAGCAAGCCCGACATCTGCCCCAGCATGGGATTGCTTGCCGAAGTGGCTTCCATCCTTTTCCCGGCATTGACCACCACGAACCGATCCCCGTCCATCACCACCTTGTCGCCCGCGGGCTCCGCGTAGAGCAAAGCGATCTTTCCCTCGTTATCGTAAAAGAAGCGCCCTTCCCGCCTTTCCGGCTCGCGGATGCCTCTGACTTTCTTCTCCTGCAAGAAATCGCATACGATCGTCTTGTTTCGCTGGCTCCATTCCGATACCTGCCCCTTGAATTCCTCGAACTTGGCATCCGCTTCCGTTTCCTGAGCGTAAGCGGCAGGCAAGAGCAAGGCAAGAAGCAGCGGCAGCAGACCTGCTTTCGCAAAAGGATTCCCGAACGTTTTCCGGCATCCCGGCTTCCCTGCATGCCAAAACCGCATTTCCATTTTCCGAATCAAAAAAACAACCATTCTTTCTTTTTTTGCTTTCTCCTGAACTTTCCCGGCACCGGGTGACGCGGTGTCCGCCCCCATCGGCTGCCTTCAAAGCCTTTTCCGCCCCGCCTTCCCGGGATCGGATCCCGATGCTTTCGGCCCCGTCCCCGGCGAACCGTTCCCCATTAATGCCTCTATCGTAACAGCCTCGTATCCTTGTTCTTGCAAGTAAACCAAAAGCCGCTCCAATAATAAATCCGCCCCCGGGCGGTCATCGTGCAAAAGAATCACATCGCCCCCTCTCAAGCGTTTCCGGATACGTGAAAACACTTTTCCAAGCGGCTCTCCCTTCGTGTCGAACGAGCGGATGTTCCAGCCAACCGCCAACTTGCCTGTCCTGCGTACAGCCTTTCCCACCATGGGGTTCGTCACGCCGAAAGGCGGCCTGAAATATCCCGGGACAATCCCGGTCGCCCGGGCTATGGCTGCATCGCAAGCGGATATTTCTGCCTGGACTTTCCCGCTGCTTTGCAAAGGGAACGTATTCCGGTGGAAATACGAATGATTTCCTATGGAATGCCCTTCTTCGGCAATCCTTCCCGCCAAAGCGGGATGGGCATCCACCCGTTCCCCGACAAGGAAAAACGTAGCCTTGGCATCATGCTTTTTCAAAATGTCCAGAACGAGCGGGGTAGTCTGCGGAGAAACCCCGTCGTCGAAAGTCAGCGCCACTTTCTTCCCCGCTTGCGGCCGGCAACAGAACGTTTTCAGGTAAATGCCGGAAGAAATCCTGTAAGAAGCCAGGAAAAAACCGGCCAGGACCAGCAAAACGCCCAAGGTTATTCCCGCGGCAAGCATCGCACCTGCATTAAGGAATGAAACATGCCATTCAGGTCATTGACCAGAACGTAATCCCCCGCTTGTCCCTTGGAAACAAGGCCATGCAAAGCTTCGGCCATCGCCCCGAACCAGTTGCGGGAAACTGCTTCCTGCACGGAAACGGAGGGTCCCCCGATTTCCTGCTCCGCGAACGAAAGACGGGTAATCTCGGCTTGGGAACAAGCCAATTCCCTGCCTGTCAACACCAAGAAAAAGGCCCCTTCGCCTACCGGCTTTCCTTGACCGAGCCGCAAGCGTTCCACGATCCGGCAGACCGCAGGGGTGGCTTCATCGAAAAAGCCGACCAGCACGTTTCGCGCTTCCCCTTCGTCTATCAGCATCATCGCATCCAAGAGCGCGCACTCGAAACTCGTCTCCCGATGGGAAAAAGTATTGTTGTAACCCGGTTCCGAACGCAAAAGGGCGATTATCGCCCCCAAGGTATTGAAAGTGGAATAGATGAAGGGAGTCGGGTTGAGGGCTTGCTCGTGCAGATCGGACAATGCCGCCAGGAATTTCTCGCTGTCGGCAATGCAGCCCAGCCCGGTCGCGGTAACTACGGCATCTACTTTCCCGTGCGCGTCGAAATCCTCCAAGACAGCCATGGCCGTAGCGCTCCCCATTTTCAAGCCCGGCCCCATGCGGCGGCGCAAGTTCATGTCGGGTACCAGTTCCTTCAACTCCCGGCCTATGCCTGCATAGCTCTTCATGCAATTAATGTAATATGCCATGCTTATGCCCTCCCGAAAATCAATGTAGTGCAATTTCCCCCGAAACCGAACGAATTGGAAAGCACGTGGCCGACCTTGCCGCGAGAAGTCGTCCGGCAAGGTTCCCAAGGGCTCTCGTCCATCTTGTTTTCAAAACGGAGATTGGCAAACCGGAGCTGTTCCCGCAAGGCCATGACCGAATAAACCGCCTCTATTCCCCCCGCCGCGGCCAAGGCATGCCCGGTAAACGACTTCGTGGAGCTGAAAGCCGGGACATGCTCGCCGAAAACCCGCTTCAAGGCAGCCGATTCCGAAGCATCGTTGTTCACCGTTCCGGTTCCGTGCAAATTCACGTAATCGATTTGCCCGCCCGCCAGGCCGGCTTTTTCCAATGCCTTTTCCATGGCACGCGACGCACCGTCCCCGCCCGGAGAGGAAGCCGTCTGGTGGAAAGCATCGTTCGCGTTGGCTCCGGCAAGGAAGCGCGCCAGCGGCCGGCCCGGGCTTTCGTCCCGGCACATGAGGACATAACCGGCCCCTTCCCCGAGGTTCAGTCCGGCCCTGTCCCTGTCCATCGGGCGGCACAAGCTGCTATCCAATATCTTCAACGAAGCAAAACCATTGAGCGTGAAAGCGCAAAGAGCGTCCGTGCCGCCTGCCAGCACATAATCCAGAATGCCTTTCCACAACAACCTGGCTGCAAACAAGATAGCATTGGCAGCCGAAGAGCAGGCCGTGCTGATGGTGGCCGTAAAGCCATCGAGCCCGCAATATCCCGCAATGAAAGCCGTGCTGGAAGCGCAATCGTGACCGGCCACATAACGCAGCCTGCCTTTTTCCGGGTTTTTCCGGAAATCGGCATAAAAACGTCCGGTCAGGTCCATTCCTCCCACCGAAGTGGAAGAAACCAAGCCCACCCGGGCGCCGGAAGGCAAATTTGCCATGCAAAGCGCTTCTTTCGCCGCCATGGCGCCGAGCAAGGCCGTCCGGGAAACGGTTTTCCGGGCCTCGATTCCGAGCATGGCCTGCAACTCCGCATCCGGATGCTTCACTTCCCCCACCGGAAATTCCAAGCAGGTTTCCACGAAGCGCTTCCTGCCAATCCCGCAGGCATGGCTTTCAAGGGCCGACAAGTTCGCATCGTAACCTATGCCCAAAGCCGAAACGACCCCGGCTCCGATTATCTTGACTCCCATTCCCGAATCCTCCTTTCCTAAAAAAGCAGTTAAAACAAGCAGCAAGGCCGGCACGGGTTCCGATGCCGGCGCTCCGGAAAAGCCGGAACCTTTTTCACTTCCTGTTCTTTTCGATGAAGTCGGCCAAGGTGTCGATCGAATAAAAAATCTCCTTGGCCCCTTCCGGCTTTTCGAGACGGATTCCGTATTTGCGTTCCAGCAACAGGATGATTTCCAAGGCATCGATGGAATCCAAGCCCAATCCTTCCCCGAACAAGGGGGCGGAGGAATCGATGTCTTCCGGGCTCAAATCCTCGATATTCAATGCTTTAATCAATTCTTCTTTCAATTCTTTCTTCAACGCTTCCATATAGCACGTTTTTTTGCTTTTCGCCAAAAATACTTCTTTCCAAAACTTTCATGAACCACAAACAACCGGCAACCAACCGGCAAGTCCTTTCATCCGGCTTGCGCCCCCTCCTTCCTTGGCCCTGTCCCGCAAGGCCGCTCCCGGCAAGCGCTTCCCGAGCCTGCCCCGGCTTCCGGGGAAAGATGCTCCCGCGCCGTCATCCAATGGAAATCCGCTCGAAAATAATCCCCGGCACAGTCGCAACGGGCATACAAGACCTCTCCGCAAAGCCCCTCCCGCAACAAACTTTCCGCATAAGCCCGCGAAAATCCATCTTCCTCTTTTTCAACGAATACCATCACCTCCCCCTGCATCTTGTGCCTTATCGTCACTTCTGCTGCCGGGATATTGGCCAGCGTATACACGAAAACCGCCGGGGAAGCCCCTTCGGGAAGATGCTGTTCCATGATTTGCCAATGCTTCGAGTCCGAATCCCACGACCCGGCCGAAGTGGACAGCACCAACGCCGAGCGCTCGGGAGAAAATTCCCTCCCGATGAAACCCGGCAGATAGCACGAAGCCGCATAAGCCAGCTTGGAAGGATTGTCCATCTTGAAAAATTTCAGATAAGCTTCGCCCGACTGCTTGTATTTTTCCTTGATCCAGGCAGCGAAGTCCAATCCTTTCAAATCTTCCGCCGTCCAAAGCAAGGACGACCGCAAACAGATTTCCACCGGCTTGGCCGGCAATCCCGTATCCGGTGCTTCCATGCCTGATGCTTCCATGCAGGCCGTTCCCGGGCTCTTGGCCAGGACAATCGCCGCGTTCGTCCCTCCGAAACCGGAAGCGGTCTTCAGGCAGGAATGCAAGGGAATATGCCGGTGTCCGGCGCATACATTCAGCGGGCAAGGAGTTCCCGGTCTTTCAAATCCCTTTACCCCGAACACGCAATCCCGCCGGAGCTGTTCGATATCGAGAATCGTTTCCACAACGCCCGAAGCCCCCAAGGTATGCCCCAAATAGGGTTTCAAGGAGTTGCACGGCGTGCCCGACAAACCGGCCAAGGCAAAGGCCTTGCTCTCCATCTGGTCGTTGTAATCCGTTCCGGTGCCGTGAGCGTTCACGAAGCTTATCTCCCCCGCATCCATCCCGGCTTGGCGCAAAGCCTCCGCGATGGCCAGATACAGGCCGTCGCCCGTCCGGGACGGCCCGGATATATGGTTCGCATCGTTCGATATGGCACCGCCCCGGAGCACGATCCCGCAAGGGGAAAGCTCCTTCCGGCTTGTCAGGACGAGCAGCCCGCAAGCCTCGCCCAAGGTAAGCCCGTCCCGCTTCTCGTCATACGGCCGGCACAACGTCGGGCTCAACGACTTGAAAGACTTGAAACCGCTCACCACGAAGTCGCTGGCCTCGTCCACGCCCAACACGAAAGCATGCTCGCAATCGCCCCGTTCGACGAGCCTTTTGCCCAGAATGAGCGCGGAAACGCCCGAAATGCAGGCGCAAGACACGATCCGGATTTTCCTCGCGCATCCGAACCGGGCCGACAAACGCTCGCCCAAGTCCCATAGCCAAACCCGTTCGGGAGCTTCCCCCAACAAGGAAACATCGCCCTTGGTCGTGGAAAGAATCAGCTGCACGCCCGGATCCGACAAGAGCAAACCGCTTTCCTGCTGGGCCGCGGAAAGCGCTTCCACGGCCATCTTTTCCACGAAAGACAAGCCGGGAACGGAATCCCAAGCCGGCAAGGAACGGTCTATCCGGCAAACCGGAACTCCGTCGGACGTAGCCGTCAAACAAGTCTGGTACCGGCCTATCGCCTCGCAAACCGAAGCGGTGTCC
Source organism: uncultured Bacteroidales bacterium (assembly GCA_949291555.1). Classification (GTDB taxonomy): domain Bacteria; phylum Bacteroidota; class Bacteroidia; order Bacteroidales; family P3; genus Pullibacteroides. The sequence continues at coordinate 113,389 of CASEWE010000009.1, read as the reverse complement.
CGGCCCGAGGCGCTTATGACACGCCCGTATCCGCAATAAACCGTCTTGCCGCCGCTCATTTCAACCAACGTTTTTTCCATTCCTTGTAAAAATCGGGAGCATACAACTGCAACTCCCCTTTGCTATCGGTAAACACCTGCGTGCTGCGGCCCGTGGCAACGACCATGCCGTTGCCGGCCCTCCGGATTTCGTATTCGAAGCAAATCTTGGCCGCCGCCGTTTCCACGTACCGGGTTTCCACAATCGCTTCCTCGTTGCAGCGCAAGGGCGACTTGTACCGGACATCCAGTTCCACCACCGGGGCCAGGTAACCGCTATGCCAGATGTCCATGTAACCCAGACCCGGGTACTGCCGCCCGAAAGCTTCCCTGCCGTCTTCGAAATACCGTACATATTCCCCGTGCCAGACCACAGCCATGGAATCCACTTCGCTGAAGCGGACACGGATTCTGGTTTCGTTTTTCAATCCACCCATGATTTCCTACGCATTCACGAATATCTTCATCTTGCACGCGGCCAGCAAGCGGCCTTCCGACTCCACCCTTGCCGAAACCAAGGTTATCCCCATGATTTCCTGCTCCACGCGCACGCTTGTCCGCAAGTTTTCGCCCACGGAAGGCAAGGCGTGCAGCTCGAAGTCCTGAATCGCCCCGATATATCCCACCGGAGGGGGCATTCCCCGCTTGCGGCAGGCGACCCCGTGCTGCAAGGCCGCCGACTGGGCTATGTGTTCGATCAGTCCCGTTTCCGACAAGAAACCGTTCTCCACGAACAAGTTTTCTTCCCGGACTGTCAGGCCTGCCACCGCTTCGTTGCCGGCTTCCCCGTAGAAAGCATCCACCATGAGCATCGGCTCCCGCTGCGGAATGAAGCCCGTCACTTCCCCGGGTTCGATCAAGCTTTGCGCAAATATTCCCATAAAGGCCCTTTCTTGTTTTTCTTCAATCGCAACGTCTTTGCCAAAGCCTCTTGCGGGGCGTCCGGGAAGACCCAGGCTTTCCCGGTGGAAGAGGCTTTCTGCTTGACATCGGCCAAATCGAAGCCCTCCGCAATATAAAAACGAGGTTCCAGCAAATCACCGGCGGCATCCAGGCAACCCGCCTGCACCATGCACCTTTGCAGCAAAGTACCCGGATAGACCCGCATCCCCACATAGGGGAAAATGACCGTGTGGCGCAAATAGCGGGAGTTGGAAATCGTTTCGTCCAGCTGCTGCCGGGTTTCGCCCCAGCCTCCCAGAATGAGGAAATGCGCGTAGTACACATTATGCTTCAAGGCTGTTTCCGAAGCCCTGAGCACTTGGTCGAAGCCGAACAGCTTGCCATAGGAAGCCAAGGTGCGGTCGCAGAACGACTCGGTGCCGAACTCGATATGCTTCAATCCCGAAGCCTTGTACAAGGCCATCTGCTCGTCATCGATTCCCATCGGGGAAAAATAAGCCCCCCACGAGATGCCGGCACGGCTGTCGAGCAAAGCCTGGGCCAAAGCCATGTTGTAGGGATTGCTGATATTGAAAACCGAATCCGTGAAGAACCAGTAATCCGCCCCGAAATCCCTTTTGGCGCGAAGAACGGTTTCCACAAGGGAGCTTATGTCCATGGTACGCACCTTGCAGCCGTCTATGCGGGGATAGGTGCAGTAAATGCAACGGTAAGGGCACCCCCGCTTGGTCTGGATGTTCAGCATCCCGCTTTCCTTCCAGTAATACCGCACCAAGTCTTCTTCGTATTCGGCACGAGGGGATTCGATGTAACAAGGCTTTCCGTCCCGGCAGCTTTCCTTGCCGCTGCCCGAACGGCCGGCTTTTCCCGGAAGGGCCTTGCCCTCGGCTGCAACTCCGGTTGCGGCTCCGGTTACAGCAGCAGCCTTGCCAACGGCTGCATTTTCCCCGGCGTACCCGCCATCGCGCGAGCCGCCTTCGTTCCGGCCCACGTAAAGGGACGGTATGCCCGAAACCGGCTCTTTCTTCCACAAGGCGGAAAGCAAGCGGCACAAAGCATATTCCCCCTCCCCTCCTATTCCGTAATCGGCTTCCAATTCCCGCATGAACACTTCCGGGAAGATGGAAAAAGCCGCACCGCCTATTATCAACGGCGCCCGCGTGGCCCGGCGCACCATCCGGACCCATTCCTTGTACTGGGGCAAAAAACCGCGCCTGTCCAAAGAATTAGCCCCATCCACGTTCCGGAACGACATGCCCACGAAATCGGGCTGCTTCCCGGCAATCTGCCGGCAAAAAGAGGCATCGTCCACAAGGTTCAAGTCCAGCACTTCCACCTCGGCCTCCGGCAGATTGCCGGCCAGATAAGCTTTGAGGTAGGCTGTGCCCAAAGGGTACACCGGATAAGGCTCCTGAAACCGGTTGGCCGATATCAACAAAACTCTCATTGCCAAAACTTGTAAAAATTAAACCACTGCTGCGGGTACTTGCCCAATACCGTTTCCAAGCTCTCCACGTACGCGTCCGCAATGGAATCCAGGCTTCTCCCGGCCGGCAGTTCGGTGAAATGGAAAACGTATCTCCGCGGCTTTTCCCGCATGGCATAGTAAAAAACCACCGGGATCCTGAATTTGGAAGCGATCGCGAACGGCCCTTTCGGCAAGGAAGCCGCATGTCCCAGCAAAGTTTTCCGGATAACCGGCGAACCTTCCATGAACCGGTCGCCCTGAAAGCAGATATACTCCCCTTTCTCAAGCAGGAGCTTGATTTTCAAAAGGGATTCAAGGCCGTTCCCGTTCAATCCCACCACTTTGTACCCTGCCGGATTCTCTTTCAAAGCCGCCTTCACGCGCTCGTCTTCCCCGTCGTAAAGGGCAATGTTCAATTTCGAGGCGTATTGGCCGAAAAACGAAGCCCCCATTTCCCAGCAGCCCGCATGCGCCCCGATAATGATAACCGGGCCCGCATCCAAAAGCCGGATGAAATCCCGGTAATTCCCGAATTCGAAAACATACCGGTCCGACATGCCGTAACGGCAAGCCACCCTGTCTATCAAAGTCTGCCCGAACACATAATAATGGGCATACAATTTCCTTGCGGATTTCAAGCGGCCGTAGCCCAGGATTTTCCGGTTGTAGGCCCATACCGCCCTCGTGGCCTTAGGCGCGAAAGGAATAAAGTAAACGGCCACTACCGACAGGAAAGCATACGCAAGCCCGAGCCCCGCATGCCGGATCAGGAAGATGAAAAAACCGTATCCGAAAGCCCCTCCCCGGGACTTCCCGTCCCAAGCCTTATTTCTTTTCATCCAGTTTCCTGGAAATCAAATCGTAAAAGTCTTGAAACGTCTTCATCCCCACAAAATCCTGCGCGGTAAGCGAAACCCCGAAATTCGTATCGATCAACACCACCACGTCGACCAGGTCCAGGCTGTCCAGGTCCAACGTCTCCATCAAGGGCGCCTCGGGCTTTATCAGGGAAGGATCGGCCTCGAATTCCTCGGCCATCACTTGATTGATTTTTGAAATCAGTTCTTCTTTTACCATGTCCGTATTACCTTGTTTCTATTATCATTTCAAACTTTGTCCGGAATAAACGCGGCGTGCCGGCATAGCCCGGGCGGCGTGCCGCCTCGGCGACCCGCCAAGCCGAACCGCGCCCTCGTTCAAGCCATCTTGCGCACAACCAGGCTCGAATTTGTCCCTCCGAAACCAAACGAATTGGAGAGGAAAGTATCGAAAGCCGTATCGACCCGCTTCCGCGGTATGTTCAAAAGGGAAGTAACCTCATCGCCCGCTTCATAGTTGATGTTAGGCGCTATGAAATCGTTCCGCATCATCAACAAGGAATAGACGATCTCGCTGGCGCCGGCCATCCACATCTCATGGCCGGTCATGGCCTTGGTGGAGGCCACATAGGGCCTAAGGCCTTGAAAAACCTCCAAGATGGCCTTGGCCTCGTTGTAATCGCCCAAAGGCGTGGAAGTGGCATGGGCATTTATATAGGCGATTTCCGAGGCTTTCACGCCCGACTGCCGCAATGCCATCCTCAACGAACGCGCCGGGCCGTCGACGTTCGGCACCGAAATATGCTCGCCGTTCGATGAAAAGCCGTAGCCGAGGATTTCACCCAGAACCGGAGCCCCGCGCCGCTTTGCCGACTCGTAGCTTTCCAGAATCACCGTTGCCCCGCCTCCGCTGGGAACCAAGCCGTCCCTGTCCTTGTCGAACGGGCGTGAGGCGGCATGCGGGTCGTCTTCCCGGATCGAGAAGGCGCTCAGGGCATCGAAACTGCCTACCGAATACAAATTCACTTCCTGGGCTCCCCCGCAAACAATGCAATCCTGCAAGCCCTGCCGTATCAGCAGATAACCTAAGCCAATCGCATGGGAACCGCTGGCGCAAGCCCCGGAGACGGTAAAATTGATCCCCCTCAGGTTGAAAATCACCGAAAGGTTCATCGTCACGGTGGAATTCATGGACTGGAAGATATTGCCCGATCCCACCATGACCGTATTCTTCTTGGCCCGTATGACATCCACGCCTTCGATGACCGGCGCTGCCGAACTATCGTTCCCGTACAAGACCCCTACTTCGCGGTTTTTCAGGAAATCATCATCGATCCCGGCCTGTTCCAAGGCTTCCCGGGTTGCCATATAAGCATATTCGCCTTGCTCGGGCAGGCACATGCGCTCCCTCCGGCCCAGCAGCTTCTTCAAATCCGGGCGTTCCAGCATCCCGGTCAAAGCCGAACGGTAACCGGCTTCTTTCCGCGCCGGATCCAGGCCGATACCCGACTTGCCCGCATGCAAAGCATCCCGGACTTCCTCCGTGTTTTTACCCAAGCAGGAATAAATTCCTATTCCCGTAATTACAACCCTATTTTCCATATCCGCATATAATTGAAAGCCGGAAAGCAGATCCGAAAGCAGCGTCCGGATCCTGCCAAGGCGATTCCTCTCTTCAACAACGGAACCCTCCAAGGCATGGTTCAAGTATACAACCCGCCATTGATGGAAATCACCTCCCCGGTTATGTAAGAAGCCTTTTCCGATATCAGGAACGCAACTAAGTCGGCCACCTCTTCCGCCCTGCCGAAACGTCCGGCCGGAATGAGCTTCTTCAATTCTTTTTCATCCAAGTCCGCCGTCATGTCGGTCGAGATGAAGCCCGGAGCCACGGCATTGACCGTCACCCCTTTCCGGGCCACTTCCTGAGCAAGGGCCTTGGTGGCGGCAATCAGCCCGCCTTTCGCCGCCGAATAATTCGCTTGCCCCGGCATGCCTTTCAGGCCCGACAACGATGCAATGCTGACAATCCGGCCGAATTTCCCGGCCATCATGGGAACCAGCAAAGGCTGGACCACATTGAAAAACGACCGCAAATTGGTATCGAGCACTTGGTCCCACTCCTGCCGCTGCATCCACATCAGCAAATTGTCCTTCCGGATACCGGCATTATGCACCAGGACTTCCACGTGGGCATCCGCATGCTTTTCTTTCCACGAGCCGAAAAAGGCAGCCGCCTGTTCCGGGTCGGAAACATCGAAGGGCCACAATTCCCCGCTGCCTCCCTCTTCCTCCACCAAGGCCAGCGTTTCCTCGGCCGCGGCCTTGTTCGACAGGTAATTGATCGATACGCAATAGCCTTCTTTTGCCAAGCGGAGGCTCACTGCCCGGCCGATTCCCCGGCTTCCTCCTGTCACAAGCGCGTGTTTCATGTCCTGTATTTCAAACTTCGATTCGATTAACCGCTTCGCTCCGGCAAAGCCCGAGTACGGTGCGGCTCCTTGCGGCGCGGCGGGCTGCTTGCCTTCCGGCTTGCCCGGGCGGAACACCTGCCGAAGCCGGCCCGTCATCCGCGGGCTTGCTGCTTGCCGGAACCCGGATTCCCGGCATCTCCTTTGCAAAGGCTGCCGGAATCCCGGGAAAACCGCCTTACTTCCCTTTCTTCAAATATTCAATCATGTTCCTTATTTCCTCGTATTTAGGCGCGTCCTCCTCGAACCTCGGCACAATCGCCCTTACCTCCTCGTACAATTTCCGGGTGGAACAGGACAGCTTGTCTGGCACGCCGAGGCAATCGACAGCCTGGACCAATCCCATCAACTGCACGGAAAGGACTTGGAACGCGTTTTCTATCACTTTCCGGGCCAGCAAGGCCGAATTGGTACCCATGCTGACCACATCCTGGTTGTCGTTGTTGTTAGGGATGCTATGGACGTACATGGAAACCGCCAGGCTCTGGCTTTCGGCCGTGGTGGAAGTGGCCGTGAACTGGGCGGCCTGCAAGCCGTAATTCAATCCTATCTTCCCCAAGTTCACAAAAGGAGGCAATATGCCGTTGATACGGTCGTGGAACAAGTAGTTGATCTGCCTTTCCGCCAGAACCGTCAATTTCACTACGGCCATCTTCAGCTTGTCCATTTCCAACGAAACGTAATCCCCGTGGAAATTCCCGCCGTGGTACACGTTCCGGCTTTGCGGATCCACAACCGGGTTGTCGTCTACCGAACGGACTTCTTCGAGCAGCACCCGGGAAGCATTGTCGACGGTCTCCAATACCGGTCCTATGATTTGCGGAACGCAGCGCAAGGAATAGTAGGGCTGGACCTTGTGGCGGAAAACATCCGCTTTCTTGGAATCCGCCCCGTAGAGTTCCTGCTGGCGGCTCCGCAGCAAACCGCTCGAAGCGGCGATTTCCCGCATGCGGGCGGCTATCTCGATTTGCCCGTAGTGGAACTTGGCCGCATTGAGGACTTCCGACATGAAATCATCGTAAGAGCCCGCAATCTCGTTCATCATAACCGAAGCCAGTAGACTGGCCTCTAACAATTTACGCGCATAATGCAAGTTTACCAGCCCGATCCCGGTCATCACGGCCGTCCCGTTGGTGATGGCAAGGCCCTCGCGGATATGGACGCGCAGCGGTTCGAGCCCGCACATTTCCAAAGCTTCCGCAGCCGGCCTGCGCCGGCCTTGGTAAAAGACATTCCCTTCCCCTATCAGCGCCAAAGCGATATGCGCCAACTGCACCAAATCCCCGCTGGCACCCACGCTGCCGTGTTCGGGCACATCCGGAATGATATCGTGGTTCAGGAAAGAGGCTATTTTTTCCACCGTTTCCGGATGCACGCCCGACTTCCCTGCCAGGAACGTCTGCAAACGGGCATACATGGCCGCACGCACGCACTCGGCCGGAAGGCAATTGCCCGCCCCGCAGCTGTGCGAACGGATTATGTTGTATTGCAAGGCAGCCAGATCCGCATCATCCACCCGGTACTGGGCCATGGGGCCGAAACCCGTGTTGATTCCGTAAATGACCTTGCCTTGCTGGAATTCCGAAAGGAAGCGGTAGGCCTCTTCCACGGCCCGATGCTGTTCCGGATCAATGGAAACGGGCTGCTTTTCAAAGACAACCCTCCAGATCTTATTTTCTTCCTCGTACAAGTTTTGCACGGCAATCTTGCATTTTTCCAAACTCCCTTTCTCTCCAATCTCCTGCTGCCTTCTCCCGAACCCAACCGGCAAGGGCGGAAAAGGGAAACGGCGGGCAGAAAAGACTTCTCCCGCCTCGCCCTGTTTCCGGCAAAGCCGGAAAGGAGCGAATCCAAAAACAGCAAGATATTGCGAAAATACAAAATCTATATAAAAAATTCCAGCAAAGAACCGGGGCAAAGACTGCCATAGGATGGCTCCAGCATGCTTGCATTCCACTATCTTTGTTACACGAAGATAGGATGCGGCTCGGCCATGGCCATTCGAGCAAGCTCGATGGCGCACGGCGCTCGCCTTTGTAAATCGTTGTCGGCATCGGCAACGGAGCCGGCTTAAATCCAGCCTGTACGATACGGCCTCCCGAGACGCAAAAACCTCCTTGCAAACCGCCGGCGAAACTCAAACCGTACTTTTTATTGCTGGAAATTACCAAACCTGCTTGTCAAAACCCCCTTTCTCAAGCCCGGCTTCCCTTCGTGAAATACACCGGCTGGAACTCCGGGATGTCCAAAGACGCTATCAGCCGCTTGTAATCATCCAAGCGGAACACCCCGCCTTTGACCAGCATCTCGAAATCGCCCCCGAAATACGAAAGGAACTGCCCGGTGGGACGATAGCCGTTGCGGAGATAGAAATCCCGCCGGCGGATCCGCTGCGCGTTGTTCGGGCAGTTCCCATCCAGCATCTCGATATCTATCAGATGCCGGTAGCCCGGATAAACCTCCGGCAAACCCTGCAAGGCCCGGCTTCCGTAACCGCGCGAACGCCAAGCCGGCTCGATCGCGAAAAACGACAGATAGGCTAAATCCTCGAACGGCACAACCACCATGAAACCGATAAATTCCAGCCCCTCGGCAGAACCTGTTCCCTGTTTTCCCGCCTCGAATCCCGATTCGCCAATACCTTTGAGTCCGGAATCGAAAGCAGAATCTTCCTTGGAATGGATTCCCTTCCCTTTCGCACAGCCAGCATCCTTCCCCATCTCGCCGCAAAAACTTGCAAAAACGCTTCCATCCGCATCCGGAACGCCGCTTTCCACATATAAAGCCCAGAAATCGAAATACCCCCGGCCCGCTTTTTCCACCAGTTCCCCTGCATCGACATATTCCCCAGGAGGAAAAGCCAAGCGGTTGAGCCGGTCGATCCGGGCCATATCCGCAAAACCCGTATTCCCTACCTTTTTGAATACCATAAAATTTCCACTTCAAACCCGAATCGGTCTTTCGAGGCCAAAAGACACCATCCGGCCGGCTGCATTGCATCGAAAGCGCAACAAGCCGCAAAAGCTAACCACTACTTTTTCCTACAATGCGGCGAGTCTCACCTCTTGTCGGGAGAATAGAAAAACCACACCACAGATCATGCAGCCGACGCACTCGGCAGCATTTAGCTTAACCTACAAGAACAAGCAAGGCGGCGTGTCAGCGTGAGCAATCCGGCTTGCCTCTTGCTCACTCTTGACACACCGCCCGAGCATGATTCCAAATCCATTTTTGATAGACCCGCCTCAGGATCTTTCTCCGCAGGCAATCCGGCCCATGCCAAAGAAAGCCAGACCGGAACTTGCCCCGGCCAAGATTAGAACAACGAATCCAGCACCTTGTCTTCCACCAAGTTGGGCATCGTCACCTTCAGGTCAGGATTGGCATCCATCGCCCGCTTGATCGCGAACATGGCCCCATCGTTGCGCGCCCAGGAACGGCGCGAAATACCGTTGTTCACATCCCAGAACAGCATCGAACGCAGACGGCGGTCGGCATCGGCCGAACCGTCCAAGACCATCCCGAAGCCGCCATTGATCACTTCGCCCCAGCCCACGCCGCCGCCGTTGTGCAAGCTGACCCAGGTAGCCCCGCGGAAGGAGTCCCCGATCACATTGTGGACCGCCATGTCGGCGCAGAACGAAGACCCGTCGTAGATATTGGCCGTTTCACGGTAAGGCGAGTCCGTACCCGACACATCGTGGTGGTCGCGGCCCAGCACTACCGGCGCCGACAGACGGCCGTCCTTGATAGCCTCGTTGAACGCCGCCGCGATACGGGTACGGCCTTCGGCATCGGCATACAGGATACGCGCCTGGGAACCGACTACCAACTTGTTGGCCTTGGCCCCCTTGATCCAGGTGATACCAACTTGTTGGCCTTGGCCCCCTTGATCCAGGTGATATTGTCGTGCATCTGCTGCTGGATTTCCTCCGGCGATTCCTTGGCCAGCTGTTCCAGCACTTCCATTGCCAGATGGTCGGTCGCATCCAAGTCTTCCGGCTTGCCCGAAGTGCAGACCCAGCGGAACGGCCCGAAACCGTAGTCGAAGCACATCGGTCCCATGATATCCTGCACGTAGGAAGGATATTTGAAGCTGCCGTCCGGCTTGAGGATATCCGCCCCGGCATGGCTGCTTTCCAGCAAGAACGCATTGCCGTAATCGAAGAAGTACATGCCTTTGGCCGCGCAGGCATTGATGGCAGCCACCTGACGGCGCAAGGAGGCATACACCTGTTCCTTGAACTTTTCCGGCTCCTCGCTCATCATCCGGTTGCTTTCCTCCAGGCTCAAGCCCGCCGGGTAGTAGCCGCCGGCAAAAGGATTGTGCAGCGAGCTCTGGTCGGAACCCAGATCCACCTGGATATCGTGCTTTACAATATATTCCCACATATCCACCGCGTTGCCGAGATAGGCGAACGACCGGGCTACCTTTTCCTCCCGGGCCTTGGCCACGCAGGCGAACAGCTCGTCCAAATCCTCATGGATTTCATCCACCCAGCCCTGCTCGTAACGCTTGCGGGCCGCCTTCGGGTTGATTTCGGCCGTTACCGAAACCACCCCGGCAATGTTCCCCGCTTTGGGCTGCGCCCCGCTCATGCCTCCCAGACCGCAGGTAACGAACAAAGTGCCTGCCGCCTTCTTGCCGATACGGCGCGTGGCGTTCAAGACCGTGATCGTGGTCCCGTGCACGATGCCCTGCGGGCCGATATACATGTACGAACCCGCCGTCATCTGACCGTACTGCGTCACGCCCAAGGCGTTGTACCTTTCCCAATCGTCCGGCTTGCTATGGTTGGGAATCATCATCCCGTTGGTCACCACCACCCTCGGCGCATCCTTGTGCGAGGGGAACAAGCCTAACGGATGCCCCGAATACATGACCAAAGTCTGCTCGTCGGTCATCTCCGACAGATACTTCATCGCCAAACGGTACTGCGCCCAGTTCTGGAACACCGCCCCGTTCCCGCCGTAGGTAATCAGTTCGTGCGGATGCTGCGCCACCGCCGGATCCAGGTTGTTCTGGATCATCAGCATGATAGCCGCCGCCTGACGGCATTTGGCCGGATACTCCTCGATCGGGCGGGCGAACATGGGGTAGTCGGGACGGAAACGGTACATATAGATACGCCCGTAGGTTTCTAATTCCTTGGCAAATTCCGGAGCCAGCACCGCATGATGCTTGGCCGGGAAATAGCGCAGCGCGTTGCGCACGGCCAGTTTCTTCTCCTCCGCGCTCAGGATGTCCTTGCGCTTGGGCGCATGGTTCACATTCGGGTCGTACGCCTTAGGTTCAGGCAACACATCGGGAATCCCTTCCCGGATGGATTTTTGAAATTCTTCTGTGGTCATATCGTTGTTTTTTCTTTTCCTTTTTTCAACACCAATTCTGTTGCAACGTCCAGTTCTGTTGCAACGTCCAACTTGCAGCACCAAGCCCGCGGCCAAGGTTATTCCGCCAGCGCCAAGGCTATTCCAAAGGAGGCTTTTCGGATTTCTTCTCCTTCCTCCCGAAAACCGAGATATGCACGTACCTTTCCGGATTCACCCGCAAATCCTGCAACAGCAAGTTCAACTGACGGGAGGATTTCTCCAGGTTCCGGTACAGGGAATCTTCCACCAGAAGCTTGCCCATGCTGCCCTGCCCGGCGTTCAGCCCCGAGAGCAAAGCCTGCGTCCGGCCGAGGGTCGAGGCCAAATCCCGCATCAGCGCGCCGATGCCGGCCTGGGCTATGGTATCGCTCACCGCCGAGAAATTCCCGATCATCCGGCTCAGCCCCTCTTTGTTTTCCTGCAAAGCCCGGCTCAGTTCCTCCATGTTCGCCATAATGGCATCCACCCGCCGGGAATTGCCTTCTATCAGGCGGTCGACGCGGCCGGAAACCGCTTCGATGTTCTTCATCGAACCCGACACCGATGCCGGGTCGATGCCCGACAAAATCGAATCGACCGAGGAAAGGATGCTCGAAATCTTCTTTTCCAAAGGCGCCAGCCGGGCCATCAAGTCAGGTTCCGAACGCGCTTGCATGAACGAGCCCGATTTCATCATTTCCGGGCTGTCGCCCAGATACAGCACAATGCCTGAACCGGTCATCAAGCCGAAAGACTCCACCGATGCCACCGTCCCTTCGTTCAGGGGATATTTCTTCTGCACCGCAAGCTCCACCTTGATCCGGTGGTCGGTCGCCGAAACGAATTCGATCCGGCTGATGCGTCCCACCTTCTTGCCGTTGATGACCACCGGCCCCGAAACGTTGATGCCTCCGGTATTCTCGAAAACGGCATAAAACGTGTTCTCCTTGCTGAGCAAGTTCCGGCCGGCCAGGAAAAAGCCCACCCAGACGAAAAGCAGGATGATGACAACCGACACCAAACCTATTTTCCATTCCTTGGAAAAAACCATCTTTCGCGTATTGGCCATGTCTGTCTGTTTTAAAGCAGGGAGGTTTCCAAGCCGGGCGACAGCTGCGGAAAGGCAGCGTCGACCGGCCTGCAGGCGGTTCATCTTCCCGACAAATCCAAGGCTTCCTGGACGCTGACGGCCTGCCCGTTGCGGAAGGCCACCACGAAAGCCGAACCGTAACCCGCCGCCCGGGCCTTCTCTAACGCCTTCTGGATTTCCTCGTAAGAGGATGCGCGCGAATAATAATACCGGTAGAGCTTGCGCGCATTGTCGTAAGAGAAGCTCAACGCCTCCAGCCCTTTGAAATTATAGGGTTTCAGTTCCAAACGATTCCCGGACGCGGCTATCTGCACCTTGAACACGATTTCGGGCTTCCCGCTCTTCCCCTCTTCCCCGGGAGGTTCTATCGGCGCGCTTTCCACCCGCTGCGTCGTCAAGGAGGCCGCATCGCCGCCTTCCTTGGACGAGGAACGATGCTCCTCTCCCTTTCCCGCCACTGCCGGCCGGGAAGGAACCGTCCCGGAAGCCCCGCCGGGCTTCGCCGGATCCGATGCCCCCGCCGAACGGCTGTCTATCCGCGCCTTGTATTTGGAAAAAGCATCCAAAAGGCATCCGGCCACCTTGTCTTGCCCTGCCTCGGAAGAGAGGAACTTCTCTTCGGCCGGATTGCTCAAAAAACCCAGCTCGGTCAAGACCGAAGGCCGGGCCGATTTCCACAACACGTAGAAAGGCCCTTGCTTGATGCCCCGGTTCGGAGAGGATGGAATGCGCGACTTGTACAGCGCCTGGAGCTCGTCGGCAAAATAAATGCTGTTCTCGAAGCCCGCGTCCTGATGCACGGTGGCGGTCAGGACATCGAGCCAGGACTGGCTGTAATTAGCCTCATGGTTCTGTTCCTGGTAGATGACAGCGTTTTCCCGCTGCACCTCCGCCAGATTGGCCGCGTTTTTCTGGGAACCCCGCAACCAGGTCTCGGTGCCTTTGGCCGAAGAATTGTCGACCGCGTTGCAGTGTATCGAGACGAAAAGGTCGGCATGGTTGTCGTTGGCAATCTGCCCCCGCTTCCACAATTCGACAAAACGGTCGTCGCTCCGGGTATAGACCACCTTGACATCGGGGTATTTCTCTTTTACCAGCTTCCCGAACTTCTTGGCCACCGAAAGCACGATGTCTTTTTCCAGCGCCGTCTTTCCGTGGCAGCCGGGATCCTTCCCCCCGTGGCCGGGGTCGATGACCAGCACGTCGACCTTGTCGGGCGTGACCTGCGCCACCGAAACCGGAAGCAGGGAAAGAAGCATGCAGGCCAGGCACCAAAACACTGTCTTCCTATGGCTCATCAGGGTTCGCATTTTAAAAATTATAGGGATTTTGCGTACTTTTGCCGCTTATGCACAAGAGGCAAAAATACGCAAATTTTCGGGCATGCGCTTTAAGAAACCCCAAGGCTTTTTCCCCCATTTCCTAACAGGAGCCTTGGGAATTTCCCTCGCGCTCCTTTGCGCATGCTCCGCGCCCAAAGGCCTCGGCCGGGCCGAACCTGCCTCCCGGGCCGGAAGCCCGGCCGATTTGCAAGCCTTCTCCCCAAACGGTCCTGCAAGCCTTTCCGCTCCCGACACCCTTTTGGCCGACACCCTCCGGGCCGGCACGCTTGCGCCCGACTCCCTTTCCTTGTCCGATTCCCTCTCCTTCGCCATGGCGCAAGCGGAAGATTCCGCCCGATGGGCCGCCAGCCTCGGGATTTTCCAGCCGGACACCTTCCAAGGCCAGGAGCCCAAGCCGCTCGTGGAGCAAGGCAGTTCCCTGCAAGCCACCTTGCGCTATACCGCCATCGATTCCATCTACGTCGACATGGAAACCCGCATCGCCCATCTGTACAGCGAAGCGAGGGTAGACTATTCGGGCATGCAGCTGGAAGCCGACTACATGGAAATCAACATGCCCCTGTCGGAGGTCTTTGCCAAGCCCACCCTCGATTCCACGGGAATGGAAATCGGCATCCCCCACTTCAAAGACAAAGACAATGCGTTCGACGCCAAAGAGATACGCTATAATTTCAATACGAAGAAAGGCCTTATCCGCGACGTGATGACCCAGCAAGGGGAAATCTACGTGCACGGCAACATGGTCAAAAAGTACGAGAACGACGTGTCTTTCATCAAGAATGCCCGCTTCACCTCCTGCGACCTCGAAGTGCCGCATTTCGACATCCGGGCTTTCAAAGCCAAGGTGATTCCCAAAAAGCGCATCGTGATGGGTTCGGCCATGCTGTTCATCGAAAACATCCCCACCCCGCTGGTCATACCTTTCGCCCTGGTCCCCAACCAGGACAAAAGGGTATCGGGCCTGATCATGCCTTCGTTCGGGCAGACGCAACGGGCCGGCTTCTTCCTGAAAGGATTGGGGTATTACCTCAAAATCAACGATTATTTCGATCTGGGCGTGGAAGGCGACGTCTACACGAGCGGCAACTGGGAAGCCCGGGCCAACCTCCGCTACGCCCTGCGCTACAAATTCTCGGGCAACCTCAATTTCGGCTATTCCTGGACCTTCCAGGGCGAACGCGGCTTGCCCGACCGCCCCCACCAGACCGGTCTGAAAATCCAGTGGTCGCATTCCCAAGACTCCAAGGCCCGGCCCAACAGCCGCTTCTCGGCCAACGTGAACTACACCAACAGCGCCTACAGCACCTATTCCGGAAGCCTGAACGACTACCTGACCAACACCACCTCGTCCAACATCTCCTATTCGCTCGATTTCGCCCGCAAGCTCCACCTCTCGCTCAACGCCAACGCCGATTACAACACCTACACGCGGGCGTTCAACATCGGCCTGCCCAGCCTGAGCTTCTCGGTAGACCAGCTCTATCCCTTCCGCCGGAAGAAAGCGGCCGGCAAACGCCGCTGGTACGAGAACATCAGCTTCAACTACAACTTGGTAGCCCAGAACCGCATCAGCGCCACCGACACCAGCCTTTTCACCAAGGAGACTTTCGCCAACATGCAGAACGGCATGCAGCAGAACGCCCGCATCGCCAATACCATGAAAATCCTCAAGCACATAAACTGGAACAACACCCTCGACTACTCGGAATTCTGGTACCTGAAAAACACCGAGCAATACTACGATCCGGTTTCCGGGCAAGTGGAACGAATCGACCGGAAAGGGTTCAAGACCACCCGTGAATTCAGCTACAACACCAGCCTTTCCTTCAACCTCTACGGCCTGTTGAAATTCAACAAGGGCTGGCTCCAGGCTTTCCGGCACGTGCTTACCCCCTCGGTGGGCTTCACCTACCATCCCGATTTCAGCAAGCCTTTCTGGGGAGCCTACAGCACCTATACCGACCCGAACGGGAACGAGATCCTGTACTCCAAATATGCCAACAACATCTACGGAGGCCCCTCGGCCGGAACCGTGGGCAGCCTCAACCTGTCGCTGAGGAACTCTTTCGAGATGAAGGTACACAACAAGAAAGACACCCTCAACCCGGAAAAGAAAGTGAAGCTGATCGACAACCTTACCGTGAGCACCTCCTACAACCTGGCGGCCGACTCGCTCCGCTGGGCTCCCATCACCATCAATGCGCGGACCATCCTGTTCCAGCGGCTCAACATCAATGTCGGCGCCTCTTTCGATTTCTACAAGATCGACCCGAACGGGAACCGTTACAACGAGTTTTTCTGGGTCAACAACCGCCGCAAGGGCTTGCGGTTCAGCCGAACCGACATGGCCGTTTCCTTGAGCTGGAACCTCAACCCCAAGGCCCGCCCGAAAGAAAACCAGCAGGAGGTATCGAACCTGCCCGGAGACCCCTACTATGCTTCCGACCTCTACACCCCTTCCGACATCTTCCTCCAGCCCATCGACTTCAAGGCCCCATGGAACCTCAACATCGGGTACAACCTCAACTACATCCTCACGCCCAACGCCCGCAGCGGAAAGTTGGAGCACGACCTGATCCAGACCATCACGCTTTCGGGCAACGTGAAGCTCACCGAAAAGTTCGACATCAATTTCGGGACCGGCTTCGATGTCCAAGCCAAGAAATTCACGATAACCTCCATCACGTTCAGCCGCGACCTGCACTGCTGGGAAATGGGCTTCTACTGGGTCCCGTTCGGCTACCGCACCGAATGGAATTTCCATATCCGCGTCAAGAGCAGCATCTTCCAAAGCCTCAAGCTGGAAAAGAGCAAGAGCTACATCGACAATTATTACTAAAATCTTGCCGGGATTCCCAATGTCTTGCCGGCTTGCCGAAATCCCGCCCGCAAGCTCCCGCCCGATTGGCCGCATCCCGCTCGACGCCCCGTCGCGCTCCTCGTCCATTTCTTGCATCCGCCCGCCTTTTGCATCCGCCCGCCCAGCCGGGCATTAACGCCTACCGGGCTTCGTGAATCCTTTCCATTTTCTCTTACCAGACATGATTTTCTTGCGTACCCCCCCGAAACACTCTCCTTGTATTCAAAAAAAATCATATTTTTGGAAAATTATTTTTTTCCAACCAAAAAGCTAACATGAACCACTTCCCTAACAACTAACCAAAAAGCCAAAACCATGAAAAAAGCAACAACCCCCCGATGGCTCGCGGCCGGGTGCTGCCTGCTGTTGTCTTGCGCTTGCCTGATGGCGGGCGAAACCAACCGGGACGAGGCC
>CASEWE010000009.1:0-96619 GCA_949291555.1 uncultured Bacteroidales bacterium | reverse complement strand
GGCCTGCCTTCCGATCCGGCCCCCAAGGAGAAAGCCCGCAAGCCCGCCGCCGAATTCCCCTTCAAGCCTTTCTACATCGATGTCTCGGTCGGGTACGGGTTCAATCTGGGAGGAGGACGCTTGCAACATGACTTCATGGGAACTTTACGCAAATCCTGTTCCTTTGGCGAAGGCTTGCAAATCGAACTCAATCTTGGCTATCGGTTCAATCGTTACTTGGCTTTGGAAATCGGCGGCATGTACGTGGCATACCAGAACACGGACAACCTCGGCGCCTGGTCCAAACCCACTCGCCGCGACACCACAACCCAAAATGGACAGGGAGTCGTACATACCTATTCCGTTGGCACAATCAACGATGTCCGCTCGGTAGACGCGCAGACAGGGCAACTGAGCCTGCAATTGGTTGCCGGTTTAGGGTTTTCCCGCTGGGATCCTTACGTGAAAGCCGGGATAGGCTTGGCCATGGCGAACGTGCAAGGCGCCCAACGGCTTTCGATTTACCAGAACGACCCGGACTTGCCCTTCTACGAAACCGAACCCGTTTATGAAGAACAATACGAGCTTCCCCGCAAGATGGTCTTCCGCGTGGGATTCGTGGGCGCCATCGGGTTGAACTGCCACCTCTCCCCACGGATTTCCTTGTTCGCGGAATGGCAGTTCCGGGTATACAAGGCCCATGTCCTCCTATGGGATCAAGCCGTACTCCAGTCGGTTTCAGGAAACGCGGAAGCGGCCGAAGCCCTGGTCGAGGCCAAACCGCAGCGCTCCATCTACAACGATCTGGCAGGCTTCGGCAGCCACGGCCTCAACCTCGGCCTGAAAATCAAATTCTGACAAACACGAATCCAATCTCTTGTTAGTTAATAAAAACTTTGTGTTTTTGGAAAAATCGTTTTCTACCCAAACAGCCAACATGAATCATTCCCCTAATAACTAACCAAACAAACTAAAACCATGAAAACCAAAAAATTACTCTTATGCATCAGCTTGTCGATGGCATTGGTAACCGTGTCGATGGGACAACTGCGCATTTACAACTCCGACTTGCTGAAAATCGGCAACGTGAACGAAACCCCAAGCCTGACAACCGGATTCGAAGCCTCCATGTCCAATCTCTTGTTCCGTTCAGGCAATACGGGCATTTCAATAAATTCCTCAGACCTGCTCATCGGCGCACTCAATCAGAAGGCTTCCCTGCCATCTTCAATCCGGCTGGAAACAAACGGCATTTCCTGGGGGATTTCCAATGCGGGAATGAAAATCACCAAGGAAGAAAATGTCTATTACATACCCAAAGGGCTGACCGATCCTCCCGGCGAAGGTTCCAGCATCAACAAAGGCGTAGTCACTCGAATGGAAGGATACGGGCTGCCCATGATGATTGGTTCCGGTTCCAACCAGTTGGTAGGAGTCTATTCCACCCGTTATTATTCCTCGTCCGCAACGGGCATCAGTTCTCTTTCCGACCTCCGGCGGAAAACCAATATCCGCCCCATGGAGTCTTCCCTCGAGAAAATACGGAGCATGAACCCTGTCCGCTTCGATTACGTGCAAGACGACAAGTTGCCCGAGAAAATAGCAGACTCGACCCGGAGCAACAAAGTGGGATTCATCGCCCAGGAATTGATGGAAATCATTCCCGAGGCGGTCGACTATGATACCTACGAAGACGCTTTCATGGTAGACTATTCGGTCATCATTCCTTTTCTGGTCAAAGCCGTACAAGAACAGCAAGCCGAAATCGACAGGCTGAAAGCCTTGCTCGAAAAAGAGTAAAATCCTCGGCATTTCGCTGATAGCGAGTTTTCATTCTCGCGCAGATTAACACCTTGAAAAACAAGGGTGCCGTAGGTATACCCTTGCAAATGTTAATTTTAACCACAAAAGACAAGAATCCATGAAAAAAATACTTGTTTCTTGCCTGCTTCTCATTCCAGCCTGGGGAATAGCGCAAGAGCCTACCGAACAAGAAATCCGAAAGGCCGCCACCAATTACATGGTGCTTTTTGCTGAAGGCTCTTCCGGAAATATTACCAAAATCCATCCGGACATGCAACAAAAAGGCACCCCGGCTTATCAGCGGGAAGCTCTGATACATGTGCTGGAATTCCGGGGCGGAGGCTGGATCATAATGAGCAACGACTATCGAGTACAACCGGTTTTAGCTTATTCGCCGCATGGAACCTGGAATCCCGACACAAGCCAGATGCCGTCAGGTCTGATTGGGCTTCTGTCTCACTACATGGCCGAAATCAACCTGACCAAAAGCAGAAAGCCATCGGGTTCTTCCGAGGAAAAGCTCTTCTGGCTGCAGAATTCAGAAAAATGGAAGGGCTTGCAAGATGCCAATTCAGTTTATCTCAAATCGCTAATCCAATCAAAAGCACAGAGCGTGGACAATCTGCTAAATCAGGGTTCAAGAGGCTCCGTGGCATGGGGGCAATCCTGTAACGCTTCTAAAATTTTCATAACCCCGCAAGGAGACTACGCCCCCCGCTACAACAAATTCGCCCCGGCAAGAGATGAATTTGTCTGGGGTTGCATCGGAGCCCGAAGCGAATGTGATTCCACCGACAATAAACACATAGGATGCGGCGCAGTCGCCATGGGCCAAATCCTTTGGTACTGGCAATTTCCTCCGCAATACGACTGGGACAGGATGCCCTCCCAATTAACGAGATATTCTTCGACTCAAGAAGAAAACAACATCGCCCACCTCTTAAAAACCTGCGGGGACAACGCCGGGACGGTTTACTGCTGTTCCGGGTCATGGACAACAGCCAACAAGATAAACGATGCCTTAAAAAATATGAACTTCCCTTCCACGGAAAAAATCAAAAGAGGGGATCGCGATAAAGGCTCCTGGTGGCCGGACCTTATCAAATACCAGCTCGACCAAGGGCAACCGGTGTTGTACCGGGGCGACAAATGCGACCTCTGCACCCTCAAGCATTTCTGGGTGATTTCCGGATACGATGCGGACGGGAAGTTCTATTGCAACTGGGGCTGGAATGGTAGCCACAATGGAAACTTTGCGCTCAACGATTTGACCCCTTACATAGACGAAAAAGACCATTACAGAAAAAACAACAGGATGCTCTATCATATCATACCCGACTGGGATGTAACCTCCTCTTGCACCCTCTCCGGCATCACAAAAGGCAACAATGAGGAACTCCGTTCTTTCTGCGGAACGGCCACCTTGAACAACATCACCCTGACGGGAAATTCCCAATCGAAGATTGCATTCACCCAGGAACTCATCATCAACGGCCCCCTGACAGTCTCCGGCGGAGCCACCCTTACGCTTGCCTGCTACGACAAGGAACGTTCCGCTTATCTCCAATCCGCAAAATCCAAATCCGAAAAAGGCCTTGAGTCCGGGCAAAAAGGCGAAAATGTTCCGGAAACCGTACAGACAGAAGACCTGAATGCAAGCGACGAACTCTCGGAACTCTTTGTACTCTCGCCCAATCCGGCCAGAAACGAAGTTCGGATAGCCCTTTCCTCCTATGATTTTGGCATTGACAAAAAAGATGTGATGATTTTTGACAGCCGTGGACACCTCCGTTACCAGGCCCAGTTCTCGGAAAGCACTTGCACCATTCCGCTTTCCCGGTTCGAGACAGGCCTGTATTTCGTACGTGTGATCTGCGGGGAATTCATGGATACTCAAAAACTGATTGTACAATGAAAAAAGCAACAACCCCCCGATGGCTCGCGGCCGGGTGGCCTGCCTTCCGATCCGGCCCCCAAGGAGAAAGCCCGCAAGCCCGCCGCCGAATTCCCCTTCAAGCCTTTCTACATCGATGTCTCGGTCGGGTACGGGCTCGACCTGGCCGCCTCCGGCCTTGCCCGCGAAACAAACGGATTCTACAACCGCAACATCGATGGATTGGGCGATTCCCGCCCGTTTTATTTCTACGATGCCCCCTGCTCCTTGGGCGAAGGCCTGCGGGTCGGCCTCAGCTTCGGCTACCGGTTCAACCGCTACCTGGCTTTGGAAATCGGCGGCATGTACGTGGCTTTCTATACTACGGAGGCCAGCGGTTCGGTAGACAAGACCCTCTACCGCATAGACTCCTCGCGCCAGAACGGGAACGAAACCCTGCAGCACTACCCGTTGGGAAGAGCCATGGACTGCCGCTCGGTGAGCGGGCAGATGGGGCAACTGAGCCTCCAATTGGTTGCCAGCCCGGGCTTCTCCCGCTGGGATCCTTACGTGAAAGCCGGGATAGGCTTGGCCATGGCGAACGTGCAAGGCGTCCAACGGCTTTCGATTTACCAGAACGACCCGGGCCTGTCCGTCTACGAAACCGAACCCGTCTATGAAGAACAATACGAGCTCCCCCGCCAGATGGTCTTCCGCGTGGGATTCGTGGGCGCCATCGGGTTGAATTGCCACCTCTCCTCGCGGATTTCCTTGTTCGCGGAATGGCAGTTCAGCGTGTACAACCTGCACACCCTTTCATGGAACCAAGCCCTGCAAGAGGCTGCCTCGGGCAACGTGGCCGCCGCCGAGGCCTTGAACGCCCCCGCCCAGCGGTTCGTGTACCGCGACAGGATGGGCTTCGGCAGCCACGGCATCAACCTCGGCCTGAAAATCAAATTCTGAGCGTGCTGCCGCATAGGGGAGCCGCGGCAGGGATACGCCTTGCCCCGGTACCCGGCGCCGCGATGGCTACGGACACGCTCCGCCCTTAGCGGGAACCCGGCTTCCAACCGGGTGTCCCGGCCGCTTCTTGCAGGCCGCGACACCCGGTTGCCGCTTTCCGCAAAAGGCTTCCTCCCGGGGTACGCAATACGGGGCGGTTGCGGGTCTGCCCCCGTTTGTTTATTTTTGCTGATTTGCTGCTTGCTTCCGTTCCCGTCTCGAACAAGCGGGCGGCAAGCGGAAAAAACGTAAAAACAAACAATATCATGAAAAAAGTCATTGCCACAGCCAACGCGCCCAAAGCCATCGGCCCCTACAGCCAGGCTATCGAAGCCGGCAACCTCGTCTTCGTTTCCGGGCAGCTGCCCGTCGATCCGGCCACGGGGAAAACGGCCGAAGGGATTTCGGCCCAGACCGAGCAATCGCTCAAAAACATCAAAGCCATTCTGGAAGAAGCCGGCTACAGCCTCGAAAACGTGGTGAAATGCACCTGCTACCTCAGCTCCATGGACGACTTCGCCGCCATGAACGAGGTCTATGCCCGCTATTTCACCGCCAACCCGCCCGCCCGCGCCGCCTTCGCCGTGCAAAAGCTCCCCATGGGCGTATTGGTGGAAATCGAGGCCATCGCCGCCCGCTGATCCCGTTTTTACAGGAAACGGAACAATGGCCTTCCGGCCTCCGGCCAGGCCGCTTCTTCTCTGCAAAGCCGCATCGGGGAAATCCTTCCGATGCGGCCCTTTCTGTTCCCCATCTGCAAAAAAACTTCCATGAGCCAACAGGATTCATCCGCCTTGCACGAACAAAAAGGCGTGGAACAGCCCCCTGCCGTCAACCCCGACCTCCAATTCCACCTCCGCAAGCGCCATTCCAAACCCGAAATGAGCATCGATGCCTATGTGGACGGCATCTTGGCAGGAAACCGTACCATCCTGAGCCAGGCCATCACCTTGCTCGAAAGCACCTTGCCCGGACACCAGGAAAAAGCCCAGCAGATCATTGCCCGCTGCCTGCCGCATTCGGGGAATTCCTTCCGCTTGGGCATCACGGGCGTTCCCGGAGCCGGGAAAAGCACCTTCATCGAAGCCTTGGGTACCTACCTGATCCGCACCGGCAAGAAAATAGCCGTGCTGGCCATCGATCCCAGCAGCGAACGGACAAAAGGCAGCATCCTGGGCGACAAGACCCGGATGGAAGAACTTTCGGGCATGCCCGAAGCCTTCATCCGGCCTTCCCCGTCGGCCGGTTCCTTGGGCGGGGTGGCCCGCAAGACCCGGGAAACCATCATCCTCTGCGAAGCGGCCGGGTTTACCCATATCATCGTGGAAACCGTCGGCGTAGGCCAATCGGAAACCGAAGCCTGCAACATGGTAGACTATTTCCTGCTCCTCCAGCTGGCCAACCTCGGCGATGAACTGCAAGGCATCAAAAGGGGCATCATGGAAATGGCCGACGGCATCGCCATCAACAAAGCCGATGGCGATTTCAAGACCAAAGCCCTCGTGGCCCAGACCCAGCTGCGCAATGCCTTGCAGCTCTTCCCCCCGACCCCCTCGGGCTGGAAGCCCACGGTGGAGACCTGTTCGGCCCGGAACAAGGAAGGCGTGGTGGAAATCTGGAACACCATCTGCGAGTTCGAACGCTTCTGCAAGCAGAACGGCAGCTTCGAACGCCGGCGGAAAGAGCAATTGGGGAAGGTGCTGCAAAACACCTTGCAGGAACACCTGCTTTCGCATTTCTACCAGCATCCCGGCATGGACAAGCATCTGTTGCAGGCCCGGGAACAAGTCTTCGAACAGAAAACCAGCCCCTACACGGCCGCGCAAACACTCATCGACCAGTACTTTTCCTCCCTTTCCCGCGCGGGGAAAAGGAACGCTTCCCGGAAACAGCCGGCTTCGGTCCCGGAAGACCCCACCCGGCCCGGAAAAGACCCGGCTCCCGCTCCGGACAACCCGGGGGAAACCGGCGCACCGGCCAAGGGCAACACCTCGGCAGGAGGAACGGCGGTCAAGCTTTCCGCCCGCCTGCAAGGAATGGCGGGGCGGATACCGCATTTCGAACACGCCTTGGCCGTGGATGCCGCCTGCTCGGGCAATCCCGGAGACATGGAATACCAAGGCGTGCAAGTCAATAACGGGAAAGTGATTTTCCGCATGGGGCCTTTCCCCGATGCCACCAACAACATCGGCGAATTCCTGGCCATCGTGCACGCATTGAGCTACCTCAACAAACACGGATTCACGCGGACGCCGGTCTATTCCGATTCCACCACCGGCATGACCTGGGTCAAGAAGAAGAAAGCCAACACCAAGATACGCCCCACGGCCCGCAACCGCGAACTGCTCGAAATGGTGGCCCGGGCGGAGAACTGGCTCGCGACCCATTCCTACCAGAACCCGCTCCTGAAATGGGAAACGGGGAAATGGGGCGAAATCCCGGCCGATTTCGGAAGGAAATAGGCCTTCGCCAAGCAGTAACCCGCAAGAAAAGCAAGGGAAAGGAACACCGGAAAATCGAAACGAAAAAGAAAAACAAGACTCATGGCAAAGAACATGCAGAATGAATGCCTTTTCGAAGTAAGCTGGGAGGTTTGCAACAAAGTAGGCGGCATCTACACCGTGGTAAGCACGAAAATCCCCTCCATGCAGGAACGATTCGGGGACCATTATTTTGCCATAGGCCCCGATGTCTGGAAAGACAAAGCCAACCACGACTTCGTGGAAGACCGCGAACTTTACGCCCCCTGGAGGAAGTACGCCGAGTCGAAAGGGATTTCTTTCCGCATCGGACGCTGGAACATGGCCGGCAACCCCATTGCCATCATGGTCGATTTCCGATCGCTCATTTCCAAAAAAGACGAAATCCTGGCCGAAGGCTGGCGCGATTACCAGCTCGATTCCATTTCCGGGCAGTGGGACTACATCGAACCCCTCTTGTTCGGCTACGCGGCCGGCCGGGTCATAAAAAGCTTCTACGACTACCATGTCTTCCCGCACGAAAAAGTCTATGCCCATTTCCACGAATGGATGACCGGCGCGGGGCTGCTTTTCCTCAAAAAGAACCAGCCCCAGATCGCTACCTTGTTCACCACCCACGCCACCGTGCTCGGACGCTGCCTGGCCGGGAACGGGCTTCCGCTCTACGATGAACTGGGAAAGCACGATGCCGGGGAACTGTCCAACCGCTTCGGCGTCCGGGCGAAATTCTCGCTCGAAAGGCTCTCGGCCCTGCATGCCGACTGCTTCACCGCCGTGAGCGAGATCACCAACCGGGAATGCGCGGCTTTCTTGGGAAAACCCATCGACGTGCTCACCCCCAACGGCTTCGACGACCATTTCGTCCCGCAAATCGACGTGTTCCGGAGCAAACGGGAAAACGCCCGGAAGAAGCTCCGGGAAACCAGTTCCGCCCTTTTCGGGGAAGAAGCGGGAGACGACACCCTCTTTCTCATCAACAGCGGCCGTTACGAATTCAAGAACAAAGGCATCGACCTCTTCATCGACAGCCTCTCCGCCCTTAACCGCAATCTCCCGGAGGGCAAGAAAGTGGTGGCGTTCCTCGCGATTCCGGCCGGCCACGGGCCGGCAAGGGAAAATCTCTCCTTGCGCGAACCGGGACGGGAGTTCGAACAAAGCTTCTGCACGCACTACCTGAACGATCCGCTTTCCGACCCGATTCTGAACCGGCTCAAGATGTGCGGCTTGCAAAACAGGCCCGAAGACAAGGTGAAAGTGGTCTTCTTCCCCTGCTACCTCGATGGCGCCGACGGGATTTTCAACCTTCCCTATTACGACCTCCTTATCGGTTTCGACCTCTCGGTATTCCCTTCCTATTACGAACCCTGGGGCTACACGCCCATGGAAAGCATCGCTTTCTGCATTCCTACCGTCACCACGTCCCTGGCCGGGTTCGGACGCTGGGTGAAAGACCATGAATCCGGGCAAGGCTGCGTCAAAGTCATTGAAAGGAACGACTACAACGCCGCCGAAGCCGTGAGCGAAATCGAAAAGCATCTGCGCCGGTTCGCCTCGCTTCCCTCCGAAGAAAAAGAAGCCTTGAGAGCCGAATCCTACAAGCTCTCGCGCAGTTTCCTCTGGACACGCTTGGTTTCCTATTACAGCCAAGCCTACGCAAAAGCCGCCGAAAAATGGGAAAAAGACCCCTCCCTGCTGGCAAAGCCTTTGCCCGAAAGCCAGGCTTCCTTGGAAATGGCAGCCAACCAAGGCCCGGAATGGAGAAAAGTGCTGATCGAATACCGCCTCCCCGCAAAACTCGAAAAGCTCAAGGCCTTGAGCAGCAATCTCTGGTGGTGCTGGGATTCCGAAGCCCAGACCCTGTGGCGGCACATAGAGCCTTCCCTCTGGGAAGAATGCGGGCATAACCCTATTGCCTTGCTGAGCGGGCTGAGCACGTTCCGCCTGCAACAGCTGCAAGAAGACCCGGTATTCCTCGGCCTCTTGGATTCGGTCTACCAGCGTTTTTCGGCCTATATGGAGGAGGGAAAGCAGAAGAAAGGCCCTAAGGTAGCCTACTTCTGCATGGAATACGGCCTGCACGAAAGCCTCAAGATCTATTCGGGCGGGTTAGGAATCCTTGCCGGCGACTACCTCAAGGAAGCCAGCGACATCAACGCCGACCTGATCGGGGTCGGCCTCCTTTACCGCTACGGCTATTTCGAACAGCGCATCGGCAAGAACGGGGCCCAGGAAGCCCGCTACGTGCCGCAGGTCTTTTCCAAGCTTCCCTTGCTGCCGGTGCGCGACCCGGACGGGCAATGGCGGAAAGTTTCCGTTTCTCTCCCCGGACGCGACCTGACGGCCAAGGTCTGGCAAGTGAACGTGGGCCGCGTGCCGCTCTACCTCCTGGACACCGACATCGAGGAAAACAGCGATGCCGACCGGAGCGTCACCCACCAGCTCTACGGCGGCGACTGGGAAAACCGCTTCAAGCAGGAAATGCTGTTAGGCATCGGGGGCATCCGCATGCTCCGGCAAATGGACCTGCATCCCGATGTGTACCACTGCAACGAAGGGCACGGGGCCTTCACCTTGCTGGAACGGCTGCGCCACTACGTGAGCCGGGGCCTCGAATTCTGGCAAGCCCGCGAACTGGTCAGAAGCTCTTCCCTGTTCACGACCCATACCCCTGTCCCGGCCGGGCACGACGCGTTCGGCGAAGACATTGTCCGGACCTACCTCAACGCCTGGGCCACCCGCCTGAAGATTTCCTGGGAGGATTTCATGGCCCTGGGCCGCATCGACAAGACGCATTCCCACGACAAATTTTCCATGAGCCATTTGGCCGTGAACCTCTCCTCGGCCGTGAACGGGGTGAGCCGCATCCACGGGAAGGTATCCCAGGAAATGTTCGCGCCCCTTTTCCCGGGGCTTTACCCGCAGGAAGTCCCTGTGGGCTACGTGACCAACGGCGTGCATCTGGCAACCTGGGCGCACAAGGAATGGCAAGAACTTTTCGAACGGCATTTCGGGGATAGTTTCCGCAAGGACGTCTCCGATGCCGGCGCATGGCAGAAAATCCAGGAAGTTCCCGCAGGCGAGATCGCCGCGCTCCGCGCCCGCCGCCGCGAAGAGCTGATCGGATTCGTGAAGAACCGGCTGCAAGCGGAATGGCCCGAAAGAGGGGAAACGCCCCAGAACCTCATCAAAGCCTTGCACACCTTGCGGCCCGATGTCCTCACGATCGGCTTCGCCCGGCGTTTCGCTACTTACAAACGGGCCCACTTGCTGTTCAGGAACCTGGAACGGCTGGCAAAGCTCGTGAACAATCCCGGGCAGCCCGTCCAGTTCATCTTTGCCGGGAAAGCCCATCCGGCCGATGGCGGAGGGCAGGCGCTCATCCGCCAAATCGTGGAAATCTCGCGCCGGGAGGAATTCCTGGGCAAGATCATCCTGCTCGAAAACTACAACATGGATGTTGCCCGCCACTTGATACAGGGCGTGGACGTATGGATGAACACGCCCACGCGCAAGATGGAAGCTTCGGGAACCAGCGGCGAGAAAGCCTTGATGAACGGGGTGGTGAACTTCAGCGTCTTGGACGGCTGGTGGGCCGAAGGTTACCGGGAAGGCGCCGGATGGGCCCTGAAAGAGGAACAAACCTACTCCAACACGGCCTATCAGGACGAACTGGACGCGGAAACCATCTACGCGCTGCTCGAAAAAGAAATCATCCCGGCTTTCTACCAGGACAACCAGCCCGGGGAAAACGCCCGCTGGCTCTCTTACGTAAGGAACAGCATGGCGCTCATCGCGCCCCATTACACCATGCGGCGCCAGATAGACGACTACTACGCCCGGTATTACCTGCCTTTGGCCAGGAATTACACGAAGCTGCGCGAAAACAACCTCGACCGGGTAAACGAACTGAGCAAGTGGATGCTCCGCTTAGCCTCCGCCTGGCCGGCCATCCATGTAACCCGTTACATCTGCCCCGACTCGACCAAAGCGCCGCTGAAAATGGGGCAAGAAGGGGTTTTCGGCCTCACCCTGCACTTGGCCGGGCTCAGCCCTGAAGATATCGGGGTGGAAGTGGTGTTCGGCCATAAGGTGAACGACCAGGTAAAGGAATTGTCGCGCGTGGAAGAACTCGAAATGGAATGTTTCCAAGACGGGAAAGCCACCTACACGGCCCGCATCGTGCTCGACGGGGCCGGAGTCTTCGACTATGCCTTCCGCATGTACCCTAAAAACGCCGAATTCCCGACGCAGGACAAGTTCCGGATGAACCGGTGGCTGTAGCGCGCCTCGGGCTGCGGAAGCCGCGAGGAAGGCCCTTCGGGAATTTCCCGGCAAGGTGCGAAACTCGGTTTATTTGATTAAATTTGCCCGCCGTTTCCCATTGCCCGCCGTTTCCCGGTAAACGGCCCGGACGGCCAAAAGACGGCCAAAAGAAGGAGAAGTTACAGAACACAAAACTCGAATTGACTATGGAAGATTTCAGGGGAAAGGACCGTGAAAAGGAAGAAGTGTATTCCAAAGCCGTGAAAGCGGGGAAACGCACCTATTTCATGGACGTGAAAGAAACCAAGGCCGGGGATCTTTACCTTACCATTACCGAGAGCAAAAGAATCTTCGATGAAAACCTCAACAAGTTTTCTTACGACAAGCATAAGATCTTCCTCTACAAGGAGGATTTCGAAAACTTCGTTACCGGGTTGCAACAAACCATCCGCTTCATCGAAACCGGGGAGATGCCGAAAGAAGACGACGAGCCGCTTCCCGATGGAATGACGCAGGACGACATGGAGTTCGAAAACCTCGGCAAATGAGCTTGCCAGGCAAACCGAACGGCATCAACCTGCCAATCATGGACTTGCGAAAACAAGCCATGCCGGAAAGTCGTTCCCTGAAAAGAACGGCTTTCTCGCATTTTGCAAGCAGCATGCGCCTCTGGATCCAAGCCTCGGCCTGCTGAACCGGCAAGGGGAACACCCCTCCAAGGAAACAGGAACCGAACCAGAAAAAACAATCCGAACAAGGAAACCTGAGATTACCAAAATGGGAAAGGTCATTGCGATTACCAATCAAAAAGGCGGCGTCGGGAAGACCACTTCGGCCGTGAACCTCAGCGCGGCCATGGCGGCTTTGGAAAAGAAAGTCCTGCTGGTGGATGCCGACCCGCAGGCCAATGCCACTTCGGGCGTGGGGTTCAATCCCGACCACGTGAGCGGGAGCATTTACGAGTGCATGCTGGGAGACCTCGAAACGGAAGCCGTCATCAAGAAAACCTCGACCAAGAACCTGGACTTGATACCTTCGCACCTGGACCTGGTGGGAGCCGAACTGGAAATGGTTTCGATTCCCGACCGGAACCATGTCCTGCGCAACAAGCTGCAGGAAGTCCGCAACGTGTACGACTACATCGTCATCGATTGCGCCCCTTCCTTGGGAATCATCACCACCAACGCCCTTACCGCGGCCGATTCGGTCATCATTCCCGTCCAATGCCAATACTACGCCCTTGAAGGACTTACCAAGCTGCTCAACACCATCCGCATCGTGCAAAGCCGCTTCAATCCGGACTTGGAACTGGAAGGCATCCTGCTCACCATGTACGACACCCGGACACGGCTTTCCAAGCAAGTGGTGGAAGAAGTCCGCACCCATTTCCAGCAACTGGTCTTCAACACCCTGATCCACAATAACACCAAGATTGCCGAAGCCCCCAGCCACGGGATTTCCATCCTGGAATACGACATCAACAGCATCGGATCGGTCAACTACCTGAACCTCTGCAAGGAAATCCTGCAAAGGGATGCCGCGAAAGAGGCGATGGAACAAAATGAACCCTTAGGCCCGGAAGAGACATCATCCGAAATCAACGCATAAATCCTGGAATATGACTGCAAAAAGACCGGCATTAGGAAGAGGACTGGCCGCCTTGATGGGCGAGCCTCCCATAGACGGGACGCGTACGGGAAACCTTGGCAGGCATGATTCCCCGCACGACCCGCTCAACTTCGAAGAGGGCGTTATCGGCGCCATCGCCGCCATTCCCATCGGCCTCATCGATGCCAACCCTTTCCAGCCCAGAAGGCAATTCGACGACGAAAGCCTGGAGGAGCTTTGCCAATCCATCCGGGCCAACGGGGTCATCACGCCCATCACCGTGCGCAAAAACGGGAAAAGGTACCAGCTGATCTCGGGCGAACGCCGGCTGAGGGCTTCCAAACTGGCCGGCCTGCAGGAAGTTCCCGCCTATATCCGCATGGCCAACGACAACGAGTCCTTGGAAATGGCCCTGATCGAGAACATACAGCGGGAAGACCTCAATGCCATCGACATCGCCCTTTCCTACCAAGCCCTTATCGATGCCTGCCATTACAACCAGGACGAATTGGGCAAACGGGTCGGGAAAGGCCGCAGCACCGTGACCAATTTCCTCCGTCTGCTCAAGCTCCCGGCCGACATCCAGCTTTACCTCAAGGACAACCGCATCAGCATGGGCCACGCCCGGTGCCTGGCCGGCGTCGAAGACGAAAGGAAACAGCTTTCCCTGGCCGAAACGGTCATTGAGAAAGACCTTTCGGTAAGGCAATTGGAAGAACTCATCCGGCAGATGTCGGCCGGGAAAGCCCCCGCCGGGAAGAACCGGAAAACAGCCCCGGAACTCCCTGACTGGTGCGCGCAAGCCCGCAATGCGCTCTCCCGGAAATTAGAGACCCCCGTTATCGTCAAACCGGGGAAAAACGGGCAAGGGAACATCGTCATCGAGTACGCCTCGGAAGAAGTGCTGCAAAAGATTTTCCAACAGCTGAATGAACAACGCTAAGGGTGAAGCCTTTTCCTTCCGGTTCCTGTGCGGAATGCTTTTCCTCGCTCTCTTCGCCGGGCAAGGGAAAGCCCAGTACACCCCGTCCGCCGGATACCCGCTTGCGTACGTGGACAGCCGGGAACTGGCCTTGAACATGCAGGAAATCCAAAATTACCGTTTCCCGGCAGACGGCATCGGGAAACAAGAAAACCTTTGGAATTCCGGCCGGAAACCGCCCAAGGACACGATCTTGTACGAAGCCTCCCCGGGCGTGGACCCCAAACTGCTCACTTTTTCCCAACGGAATTCCGGCGCGTTCAAGCGAAAAAAGAAAGGCGGGCTGAAAGATCCCGGAATGGCTTCCTTATGCGCCGCCGTCCTGCCGGGCTTAGGCCAGATCTACAACGGGCAATGGTACAAGACCCCCGTTCTTTACGCCGGCGTAGGGGTATTGGCCTATTTCACCGACATGAACCTCAAGCAACGGAATATCTACGACCGGGAAATCAAGGCCCGTACCGACAGCACGGCCGGAGGATTCAATGCGGAGCTTGCCTCGTACTCGCTCGATGAAATCCTGGAATTGCGCAACTATTACGAACACAATTTCGAACTCTGCCTGATCATTGCCGGAGCCGTCTACCTGCTCAATATCATGGACGCAGCCGTCTATGCCCACCTTTCCTCGTTCAACGTGACCCCGAACCTGAGCATGTCGATAAAACCCTACGCGCGAACCCATTTCGCCATGGGAAACGCATTCCCGCTGGATGCGGGGCTGAAAGTCTGCCTGCAATGGAAATGAACGGGCCGGGGGACGGGCCGCTCCGGCAAGCCCGCCCCGGACAACGCTTTCAAAAAACAACACGCATGGAAACACTCCGCATAGCCCTTTCCGGATACGGACGCATGGGAAAAGAAGTGGAAAAAGCCGCGCTTTCCGCGGGTCATCGCATCGCTTGCCGTATCGACAACCCCCAAGATTGGGAGCAAGCAAGCGAAAACTTGAAAAAATCCGATGTGGTCATCGACTTCTCCTCCCCTTCCTGCGTAACGGAAAACATCTCCCGCTGCTTCGACCTCCACCTTCCGGTCGTGGTCGGCACCACAGGCTGGGACAGCCGCAAGCAAGAAATCGAGGACCGGTGCCGGCGGGAAGGGCAGGCGATCCTTTCCGACTCCAATTTCAGCATCGGCGTGCACCTTTTCCTTGCCACGGCGGGCTTCCTTGCCTCCTTGATGGACCTGCAGCCGCAATACGAAGCCGCCATCGAAGAGACGCACCATGTCCACAAGTTAGACAAACCCAGCGGGACAGCCATTTCCTTGGCCCGGAAAGTCCTTTCCCGGATGGACCGCTATGACAGGTGGGAAGCCATGGAAGAAAACGCTCCGGCAAGAACCGGCTCCGACCCGGTGCCGCCGCAGGGCAAAAGCCCCGAAGCCGCTCCGGGCGCCATCCCGGTAAAGAGCTTCCGGGAAGGCGAGACCGTGGGCATCCACAACTTGTTGTTCGAATCGGGGGCAGACTGCATCTGCCTGCGTCATCAGGCCAAGTCCCGGCAGGGCTTCGCCCTGGGCGCAATCCGTGCGGCCGAGTGGCTCATCGGCCGCAAAGGCGCTTTTTCCATGGCCGACATGTTAGGATTTTAGGATTCCGGAAGGTTCGGAACCGGTCTCCGAAAGGCTTCCGCCCCTGCCGCAGGGAAATGGCAATGACACGAAACAACCCAACAACGAGGAACGCGGGAAAATCCCGGGCCGGAATGGGAAATTCCCGGGCTTCGAACAAGCCCTCAACATCAAAAAAATGCGCTTTCTGAAACATCCTCCGGTCTCCCGCCTGATCCATCCCGGCAAGCGGCTTCCCCGAACCTTGCTTTTAGCCGCCGGACTGCTCCTTGCCTCGGCCTTTACGCCCCTATCCCTGCATGGCCAAGTCCCGGCATGCAGCTACGCCATCCCTTATCCGGATGAAGCGGCGCTTCACAGCCCTTTCATCGATAGCCTCCTCCGGACCATGAGCCTGGAAGACCTCGCCGCCCAGACCCTTGTCTTGCGCTCGCAAGCCGTTCCCACAGAGGCTTACCTGTCAAAAATGCGCAAGCTATTGGGAAGCCGGACCTTTGGCGGAGTCTGCTTCTTTGCCGGCGAAACCCCCGGCATGCTTGCCCTCCAGCAAGCCTACAAGACTGCCTCCCGGCTTCCCTTGTTCATGACCATCGATGGGGAATTCGGCCCGGGAATGCGCATGACCGATCTCGACAGGTTCCCGCGCCAGCAGACCTTGGGCGCCATCCAGGACGAAAACCTCGTTTTCCGGACCGGACAGGAAAACGGCCGCCAATGCCGGCTTTTAGGACTGCAATGGAATTTCCTCCCCGTGGCCGATGTCAACAACAACCCGCTCAACCCGGTCATAAACACCCGTTCCTTCGGACAGGACCCGCAAAAAACCGCCCGGCTGGCAGGCCTCTACCTGCAAGGGCTGCAAAGCCAAGGCGTGATGGGGTCGGCCAAGCATTTTCCCGGCCATGGGGATACGGAAACCGATTCGCACTTGGCATTGCCGGTCATAAACCTCGACCGGAAGACCTTGGACAGCATCCACCTCTATCCTTTCAAAAAACTCATTGCCCAAGGCGTGGAGAGCATCATGGTAGCCCACCTCAACCTGCCCGCCTACGACAGCAGCGGCTTGCCTGCCAGCCTCAGCCCTGCAATCATAAAGGAGCTTCTCCGGGATGAGCTGGGCTACCGGGGCTTGGTCGTAACCGATGGCTTGGAGATGCAGGCGGTACGCAAAGCCCTTCAGGAATTACCGCAATTCAAGGAATTAGGGGAAGGGTCCATCGAAGTGGCGGCATTGGCGGCCGGCTGCGATGTCCTGCTGCTGCCGGTAGACCCGGAAGCGGCCGTGAAAGCCATTGCAAAGGCCGTGGAGACCGGCCGGTTGGAAAAAAGCCGGTTGGAAGAAGCCTGCCGGAGAATCTTGTACTACAAGTTCTATCCCTCCGTGGCCCGCAATTACGCCCGCTATCCCGACACAAGCCTGCTTGGCGACCTGCAAGGCTTCCTCCGCGACTCGATAAACTCCCAAAGCTCGAAAGCCTTGCGGCAAAGCCTCTACGAGCACGGAATCACGCTCTTGGAAAACACCGGCCAGCTGCTCCCGCTCTCTCCCTGGAGCTTTCCCCGGAAGATAGCCCTGCACATAGGTTACGGGAAACCCGATGAATTTTCCCGATCCCTGAGCCGGTTCGATACCGGGATGGAACAGGTTTTCCTGCACCGGGATTTCGATTACGAACGCACCGTCACGCCGGCTTTCCTCGAACAGTTCTCCCGCCAGGACTTGATTATTGCAAGCATCACCCATACCAACTACCTTCCTTCCCGCAACTACGGCATCACGCCGCAGACCCTTGCGCTCCTCGAAGCCTTGCAGAAGGAAGGCCTTCCGGTGGTGCTTTGCGTCTTCGCCCCGCCTTATTCCCTGAAACCCTTCCACGAAATGTCCTGCATGGGAGCCATCCTATGCGGCTACCAGGATGTGGACGAGAGCAAAAGAGCCTGCGCCCGGATCCTCTACGGGGCCGTGCCGGCTTCGGGGAAACTCCCCGTGACCGTAGCCAAATACTGGCCGGAGGGATTCGGGCTCGAGACCCGGCGCCAGATTCTCGACTTCCACAACCCGCTGTTCCCCGGACTGGAAGACTGGCAACGGGAAAAAATCGATTCCTTGGCCCGTGCCGGCCTGGAAGCGCATGCGTACCCGGGCTGCCAAATCCTGATCGCTCTCGACGGGACGGTGGCATACGACCGCTGTTTCGGCCGCGCCGCTTACGAAGAAGGCTCGCCCGAAGTGCAGGCCAACAGCCTCTACGATCTGGCCTCCCTCACCAAAATCCTTGCCACCACCTTGTCGTACATGCGCCTGTACGACAACGGGGATTTCCTCCTCGACCAGGCCGTCTGCGACTTCATTCCCCGCTTGGCCAGAACCGACAAACGGCATATCACTTTCCGGCAATTGCTTGCCCACCAATCGGGCTTGAAAGCTTTCATCCCTTATGCCGACCCGGAAGAGGAAAAAGACGAGCCGCTTTTCCAAGCGGAAGAATCTCCCGGCTACCCGCTGCAAGTGGCCGACAGCCTCTATCTCCGGAAAGGCTACGGAAAAGAAATCCGCAAGCGGATAGACCAAAGCCCGGTAAATTCCCGGCGGCCATACCGCTACAGCGATCTGGGTTTTTATTACCTGAACGAAGCCTTGCAGGCCATGACCGACACCACGCTATCGGCGTATTCGGAGTCTGAATTTTACCGGTTCTTAGGCTTGCAAAACCTATGTTTCAGGCCTTTGGATCGTTTTCCCCGATGCCAAGTCATGCCCACCGAAAACGACACCTCTTTCCGGAAAAGGCAAATCCATGGCTTCGTCCACGACCCTTTGGCAGCGCTTTCGGGCGGGGAAGCCGGTTCGGCCGGCCTTTTCGGAAACAGCCATGACGTGGCTGTCATCGGCCAGATGCTCCTGCAATGCGGCTTCTACGGAGGAATCCAATTCTTCGACTCTGCCACGGTAAGGCTTTTCACTTCTTCCGATTTCTCCCCTGCCGGAAACCGGAGAGGAGGCGGCTTCGACAAGCCGACCCTTGAAAAAGACGAACCTTCGCCGGCTTGCCCTTCGGCTTCGGCTTCCAGTTTCGGGCATAGCGGCTTTACCGGCACCTACCTTTGGGTCGACCCCGAAATCGGGCTGGTCTACGTGTTCCTTTCCAACCGCGTTTACCCGGACATGCACAACTCGAAACTGGTATCGATGGGCATCCGCACGGCAATCATGGAAGTGCTCTACCACCAGGCGCCTTTCTCGCTCGAAGAAGAGGCTTCCCCGAAATCTTCCCCGAAACCTTCCCAAAAACCGGACCGGAAAAACCAGCAGGACTTTTGACCGGACGCCGGAGGGAAATGACATGCGAAAGGCCGGGAAGCCGGCCCGATTCTGCCTTTAGCGGCAAAAATCGGGCCCGGCTCCCGGCCTTTTGGGACTTCCCGGTCTTTTAGTGCAGGAGAAACTGTCGGCCAGCCCCTCGCTGCGCAACCCTCCAAACCCTTTCCCGGTCTTTTTTTCAACGTGCAGGAGAAACCCTCCGGAAGTTGCCTTTCCGCTTCACGAAGGCTCCTTCGCGCGCTTGAATACAGTCGCGGCCAAGTGCCGTTTTCCGTCCAAAGGCGGCCGGAAGCGGAGAACCGGCCATGCAAGCCACACGAGACAGGCCTTTCGTGCAGGCCGGCCCGGCGAAAGGGAACCCTCCGGCCGAGCCGTTCGCGCCCCCTTTCCCGCTGGCGGATCCTAACGTTCTCCCCTCCGAGGCGGAACCGGCCCTTTCACCGGCTTTCCAACCTCTTTTCCAGGGGTGCAGCAACTCGAATGACGAGGCCCGGGGGCATCGCATTCCCAATCGCAGCAGGATTTCCCCCGATAGCCTTTTCCCGGATGAGCCGCATGATGGCGCGGGCCATGATGGGGGGCATTCCGGATTTCCCGTTGCTCTTCGGTCAGGATCTGGTCTACTTTGCCGCGCAGTTCCTCCCGGGCTTCTTCCCGCTGCTGGCAGGTCATGGGCGTATTGGCAAAATCGAGGTACAAGTCCAGAATCGCATCTTCCTGCTTGTCGGTCAGATTCAAACGCGCGTCCATGAAATCCACTTTCCTGCGGATCCGGTCTTCCACGCTCATCGGTTCGGGCGCCCCGGGTCCAGCAGCCGGCTTCGGTTCCTGCGCCAAAGCGGGCACCATGCCCATGCAAGCAAGCGCCGTTGCAAAAAACATCTTTTTCATAAGCTAAAAAATTTATCGGTTACACTTCTGTTTCGAGAAGTCCTTTTCAAAAATCCGGCGATTCCATGCACAGCCCGGTCAAAAGCCTTTCCCGGCACGACACCTCAAAGCGCGCCGGCCGCCGAATGGCAAATGTCAATACCGAACGTCTAACACCAACCGGCAAACGTCAAACGGCAAACAAGCAAAGTAACCTTACCAAAACCATGCCAGAAAAGACTGGCCGGAGGGCCCGCCCCTTTTCCGGAAACCTCGCTGCGAATTGCCGGTTACCGGTAGTTTTTATTATTTTTGCACCTTTGCGGAAAGCGGCCTTGCTTCCCAAGGCCGCTTTCCTGCCTGCCCCTTTGCTATCCCTCGCGAAAAACGATGCCATGTTCAATCGACGATTCATACGAGAAAAAGCCGTGCAAGCCTATTTCGGTTTTTGCCAAGGCGGCTCCGAAAACGCCCTTGCCTGCCAAAAGAACATGCTGGCGGGTCTTGATCAGACGGCCGAGCTCTATTACTTGCAGCTCTCTTTCCTGATAACGCTCTCGGACTATGCCGCCCAGCATTACGAGCCTGCCATCCAAAGAGGACGCCGGCAGGAAGAGGAACTGGAAGGGATGCGGTTGATGGCCAGCAACAAAGTAGTGGA
This sequence comes from uncultured Bacteroidales bacterium, assembly GCA_949291555.1. Taxonomy (GTDB): domain Bacteria; phylum Bacteroidota; class Bacteroidia; order Bacteroidales; family P3; genus Pullibacteroides. The sequence goes on along the minus strand of CASEWE010000009.1, from coordinate 76,198 downwards.
AAAGCTCCGCACGGACAGCAACCTGAGCCTGAAATCGGCCCAATACAAGTTCTCGTGGAAGGATCGCCAGCAAGACTTGACGAAAGCGGTTTACGAAAGCCTTTTCCTGAGCAGCGAGGGCAGCTCGATTGCCGGCCGGCTCCAATCCGCCCTCAAAGAAACCCTCCGGGAAAAACCCGGGATGGAAGAGCTTTCCGAAGAAGAAAAGGACTTTGCCTTGCACAAGGAATTCCTCAAGAGGCTCTACCGGAAAAAGATTTCCACCCACCCGGTTTTGTGCTCCTTCTGCGAAGAAAGATCGCTTTACTGGGAGGCCGATTACGAACCGGCCTGTTTCTGGGCCTACACGACCCTTTCCCAGATGCAGCCCGAAGGCACGGCCCAAGTGGATCCCGGCTGGACCATAGACGACGAGGTGGTGGTTTTCGGCAAGACCCTCCTGGAAAAGACCTTGCTGCATCAGGACGAGTATAACGGCTACATCGCTTCCCACCTCACCAATTGGAAGCCCGAACGCGTGGGCGCCACCGAAAGGGTCCTCCTGGGCATGGCCGTAAGCGAGCTCCTGAATTTCCCCTCCATTCCGGTCAAGGTGACCCTCAACGAGTACATTGAACTTTCCAAAAGGTTTTGCACGCCCGAAAGCGCATCGTTCGTGAACGGGGTGCTGAACCAAGTGGCCCAAGACCTTCAAGCCGAAAAGAAAATCAAGAAAAGCGGCAGAGGGCTGATTGGCTGAGACAAAGGGCAAAGCCGCAGCCAAGGCCAAGACCCAGATCAAGGTCAAGGTCAAGACCGGAACGGATACCGGATCCGAGGTCGCGGAACAAAGCCGAAACCGGGATGCTTTCCCGTGGAACGTTTCCGCCCCATCCCGCCCGCATAGGAAAAACTTAACCAAAATACGATTAAAATGAACCTGAACATCATTCTGCAAGCCGTTGAGCAAACGCAGCAACAAGGAGCCAGCAACGGGATGGTACAACAGATCGTCCTGATCGTTGTCATCCTGGTAATCTTCTATTTCTTCATGATCCGCCCTCAGATGAAACGCAGCAAAGAGCAGAAGAAATTCCGCGAAAGCCTGCAGAAAGGGCAGAAAGTGGTTACCATCGGCGGGATACACGGAAAAATCGCTGAAATCCAAGAGTCGACCGTCACGATCGAAGTGGAAGGCGGCGGACGCTTGCGCATGGAAAAGACCGCCATCGCATCCAGCATTTCCGACCAGCTTCCCGACTCGGCCAACTAAAAGAACGGCCTGAATCCATGGCGCAAGCCATGGGAACAAGCGTTGAAACCATAGCGGGATTTGAAAGAATGTCCGGAACCTTTTCGCGGAAAGCGGCATGCTGTCCGGAAAAAGAGAAGGCAGGCCATGACGCAAAACCCGCCGACAAGCAGAAAAGCCCGGCCTGAAAACCCGGGCAGGCAGCAAGACACGAAGCCCGGGGCAAGGACGACTCCATGCTCCGGGCTTGCAGTATTCCGCACAGCCTACTGAACCGATAGATTAAGACTACCATGTTACGCATAGGCCTGACCGGCGGCATGGGCTGTGGAAAATCGACCATAGCCCGTACTTTTTCCGCATTAGGAATCGCAACTTACGATGCCGATACGCGAGCCAAGGCAATTTCAGCCATGGAATCCACCCAAGCCGCCTTGAAACGGCTTTTCGGGCAAGAAGCCGCGCGCAACCGCAAAATCTTGGCCGGAATCGTGTTCAACGACCCGGAACAGTTGGCCCGGCTCAACCGCCTTCTCCATCCCCTGGTCCTCGAGGATTGCCGGAAATGGTTCGAAACCATCGGCCGGCAGCCGGTCCCCCCGCCCTATGCCGTGGCGGAAGCGGCCATCCTGTTCGAAAGCGGCATGGATGCCCTTCTGGATTTCGTCATCGTGGTCGAAGCCCCGGAAGAAGACCGGATTGAACGCTGCCTGCTGCGCGACCGCTGCGGCCGGGAAGAAATACTGGCCCGTTTTGCCCGCCAGATGCCCGAGGCGGCAAGACGGGAAAAAGCCGATTTCCTGATCCGGAACGGGAAGAACGACACGGTCCTGTCCGCGGTGCTCGAAATCGACCAGGAACTGCGAAAGCTTTCAAAATCCAAGATATAATCGCGCTAACCACGCTACGCCTCCATGACCGCCTTTTGAGGTTCCGGCTTCCTCGAAGGAAGGATTCCGCCTGCCAAGCTCCGGGATGCCAACGGCTCAAGGAAGGTAAACCGCCCCGCCGATGCTATCCCGCAAAGCCCCGGTAACGGAAGAAAGGCAATTGCATTGCCGCTCCATGCGCAAGACACCCAAAAACGCAAAAATCAAAGCCTCCTTGTATTCTATCGTGCACCTATCGGCCGGAACGATTTCCAAGGATGCCGATTCGGCAATGCGTTCGGCCAAATAGGCATTCAACGCTCCCCCGCCCGTAAGAAGGACCGAACGCCGCGGCTTTCCGCAAGGCGGCATTTCTTCCTCCGCCTGCCTGCGAACAAGCGCCACCTGCTTGGCAATATGCGCAACCAATGTATGGAGGACATCTTCCACCGGCCTGTCTGCATAGGCTTCCGTCAATGGCAGGAACACGCTTTCGAACCATTCGAACCCCAAAGACTTCGGCGGCTGCTTGCGGTAGTAAGGCAACGCGTCCAAGGCTCTGGACAAATCCGGCAACAGGTTTCCCCGGCGTGCGGCCTGCCCGTCCTTGTCGAACGCCATGCCTGCCTTGCGGGCATAATGGTTCAACGCCATATTGCAGACGCAAATGTCGAAAGCCGCCCGTTTGCCCGAAGCGGCCCGGTAAGAGATATTGGCAATGCCTCCCAGGTTCAGGCAGAAGTCGTGCATCGGGAAAAGCAAATCATCGCCTATCGGTACCAAAGGAGCGCCTTGCCCGCCCAATGCCACATCCGTGCTGCGGAAATCGTTGACAATGACCATCCCGCTCTCCGCCGCCATGGCCGCCCCGCTGCCGATCTGAAGGGTAAAGCCCTTTTCGGGCTGATGGAAAACCGTATGCCCGTGGACCGCTGCGAAATCGGGCCTGCCCGCGTCTTCCTCCACGAAATCCCGCAAAGCCCGGCCCGCAAAATGCCCGTAATCCGCATCCAAACGGGCCAATTCCACGCCGCTCATCCGAACAGCCGAAGCCAAACGCTGCTGCAGATCCTCCGGATAAGCCACCGTGCAAGACTTGCCGGTTTCGTAACGCCACGTCCCGGAGCCGTCTTTCCGGAACTTTGCGCGAAGCATATCCAATCCATCGAGCGAAGTGCCCGACATCATGCCGACTACATCGTATGTTTGCATGGCTGTTCCAATCCCTTGACATGCGGTTTCCCGGCAATGAAGTCCTTCAAATAAAAAGGCTCGAAATAGGCAATGTCTTCAAACGCCTTTTCCTTGAAAGCTTTCCAGGCCAGATAAGGCATATTGCAGGCGCTCGGTCTTATATGTTCCAGGAAGCGGGCCGAACGCGAACCGCCCAATACATCCCGGCATTTCGATGCGCCTTCCCCCATGAAATAAACCGGATGACCGTCCAGCAGGGCTGCATAAGCGCCTTCCTGAATGATTTCCGCTTCCACCGCCCGCACTTCTTGAAGATCGGCATCGTAAACGGCGCTGTATACTTCCATCCGCCCGGCATCGGCCATAGGACAGAACAAGGCCTCCGGACGCAATTCCCCCTTCTCTTCCAATTCCCGGATTGCCCGGCTCACCATCGCCTGCAAAGGGCTGATGGCCAAAAGCGGTTTTCCTAACGCATAAGCTATCCCTTTGGCCGTAGCAACCCCGATGCGCAACCCCGTATACGAACCCGGCCCCTTCCCAACAGCCACGGCATCGAGGTCCGCATAGGCCACGCCCGCTTCCCGAAGGACTTCCTCGATGAAAACGGCCGCTTTCGCCGCATGCTCGTTCCCAATAGCTTCCTCCCTGAATGCCGCCAATGCCCCCTCTTTCGACAAGGCCACCGAGCAATTCGAGGTGGAAGTTTCTATACATAAAACAAAGGACATCTCGCGAATCCTATTCTTTTAGAAATTGTTGACTTCTTCAGCTTGCTTGTTGCTTTCCCCGCCTCGGCAAGGCAAGCAACACTTTCGTTGCGAAACGGCTTGTCAAAGAGACTGTCATTCAGCACCCTTGGCCGAAGCCCGCTTGGTTGCAGCCTTCTTCGCCGGGGCTTTCCGCGTCGACGCCTTGCCCGATACGGTCTCCTCGATGGCCGCGGCCGCCGAAGCCTTCCTCGCCGCGGCGGGCTTGGCTGTGGCTGTTTTGGCAACGGCCGTCTTAGCGGCAACGGGTTTCTTGGCGGTAGCGGGCTTGGCAGTAGCCTCCTTCGCGGCGGTTTTCTTGGCCGATGCCTTCTCCGGCGAGGCTTTTCCCTTTGCGGTTTTCCCGGCCGGGACGGCGGCCGAAGCCCGCTTGGTTGCAGCCTTCTTCGCCGTGGTTTTCCGCGTTGACGCCTTGCCCGATACGGTCTCCTCGATGGCTGCGGCCGCCGAAGCCTTCCTCGCCGCGGCGGGCTTGGCTGTGGCTGTCTCGGCAACGGCCGTCTTGGCGGCAGCCTCCCGTTCCGAGACCGCTTCCGTCATCGAATCCACTGCTGTCCGGGCTGTCCGAGCCGCTTTTTCGACCCGTTTCCGCGTGGAGGCCATTACCCGGGACAATTTGCCTTTTGCCTCTTCCACAACGCGGGAAACCTGATCCTTCGCTTCGGAAATCGTCTCTGTGGTAACTTTCCGGGCTTCTTCCGCTTTCTTTTTCATGTCGGTCTTGCGCGCCTTGGCCACGAAATCGGAAACCATTTCCGTGGCAACTTTCCGGGCTTCTTCCGCTTTCTTCTTCATGTCGGTCTTGCGCACGAAATCGGAAACCGCTTCCGTAGCCGTAGCCGCTGCTGTCCGGGCCAAATCGGCCGCCAGCCCCATGGCTTGACGCGCCTTTTCCGCTATCTTGGCGGCCGGATCGCCCGCCGCTCTCCCGTTCTCGTCCATCAAACCTGCACGTTTCAGCCGGGAAAGGAAATCCGACCACACATTCATGTAATTGATATAGGCATCGTAAGGCGAATCGTAAGGATTCAGATACCGTATCGACGGCCTTCCCGTAAAATATTTCGTGGCCATGAAATCCAGATTCTCCACTCCGGTAAGGAAACGGAAATCCTTGTGCAATTCACTATCGGCGCAATGGCGCATGGCCGGACAGGCCCGTTGCCAGTTCTCCATGACATCTTTTTGCAGCTCGTTGGCATAAAAAGCCGTCAAATCCTTTTCCTCGTCCAGATCCGAAACCGTATAAGGCACATGCAAAGCCGGATAATCCTCTTTCAACGAACAGAGCCGGGACGGGAACTCGAAACGGAAGCCTGTCTTGGACAGCACTTGATCCACAAGCGCCTCGAAATAATCGAAAATCCCGCTCTCACGCTCTTGAAACTCGCCCATCACCGCATAATTCACATAAAGGGTAACATGGCTGTTTCCCTCAAGGACGGCCGCATCGGCCTGCATCTTTTCCAAAGTCTTCTCGGCAGTGAACGGCCACTGGGAATCGGAACGATCCGAAAACCGCAAGGAAATGTCCTCGCTCAGGATCGCATCCCGGAGAATCAGCTTAAGCCCTGTTTCCGGGTGGGAATAAACCACATGCGGGCTTTTCCATCCCAGCACCGGCTTGGCTCCTTCCGTAAGAAGGCCCGAGAAGCCCATCCGCGAGGCGGCTTCCCCTATCGCATCATCATAAAGCAACTGAGTCCCGGCCAGCACATCCGAACACTTGCCGAAAACTTCCAAGGCCCGTTGCCGGTGCAAATCCACTTGGGCTTTCCACAATTCCTTGTCCATCACCGCAATGGCACTCCCGCTATAATCGGTGGAAAGCAGCTCCACGCCCGGGCGGGAAATCAGGTGCCGGAAATCGTCGAGCAGCTCGGGCATGTACCACTGCATCTGGTCCATCGAATTGCCCGTGAACACGAAAGCGAACCTGAATTTATCGCCATGGCGATCCAGCAACCGGTTCATCAATGCGTTGGCCTGGTAATAACAACGTTCGGAAAACCGCTTCAAGAGGTACTTGTCTCGGTAGTCATCGTAATAGTTGTGCCGCTGGCCTATGTCGAAGAAACGGTACGACCGCAAGTAAAACGGATGATGTACTTTGAAAACAAGGGTTATGGTATTCATTGTTGCCTCCTTTCCTCCAGGCTTCACGCCTGGCAGACCGAATAATACACCTGTTTGATTTTTTCAGCGGCCGAACTCCACTTAAGCTGTTCCGCATCGGCCGCTCCCATCCGGGCGAAAGTCCGCGAAAGCGCGGGATAATGCAGCAACCCGTAAATGGCATCGGCCATGGCATCCACATCCCAGAAATCGACCTTGAGCGCATGATGGAGAATCTCGCTCACGCCCGATTGCTTGGATATGACCACCGGAACGCTCGAACGCATGGCTTCCAAAGGCGAAATCCCGAAAGGTTCCGATACCGACGGCATCACGTACACGCTGCTCATGCCGTACATCCTGTCCACATCGGCCCCTTTCAGGAATCCGGTGAAATGGAAGCGGTTCCCCATTCCCAAAGAAGCCACGCGCCGCACGATGCCGTGAAGCATATCGCCCGAACCGGCCATGACAAATTCCGCATCCTTGTCCTTTTCCATGACCAACCGGGCCGCTTCCACAAAATACCCCGGGCCTTTCTGATAAGTGATCCTGCCGAGGAATGTCACGATTTTCCGCGAATCCCGGGCCCTGAAATCCACGGGACCATTCGGGGTTTTCCCGGGTTCGACCGCGTTGTAGACCGTCACGACCTTGGCCGGGTCGATTCCGTAGCGCTTGATGACGATTTCCCGGGTGTAATTGCTTACGGTGATGATCCGATCGGCCTGAAGCATCCCCTCCCGCTCGATCCCGTAGACCACCGTGTTCACGTTTTCCCCGCTGCGGTCGTATTCGGTAGCGTGCACATGGATGACGAGCGGCTTCCCGCTTGCCCGCTTGGCCGCTATCCCGGCCTTGTAGGTAAGCCAGTCGTGGGCATGGATCACATCGAAGTCGTAAGAGGACGCCACCTTCACCGCAACCATGGCGTAGTTCTCCACCTCCTCCATCAAATTGGCGCGATAAGCTCCCGAGAACGAGTACCGCCTGCGGCTGTAAGCTTCCGCATCGAATGCCGACCCCCGCCGCTGCATTTCCTGCAAACTGAAATACTGGTCCATTCCCACGTAGGGAATCAGATTAGCCCCTATTTCCACATAGGTAAGGTTTTCGAACAATTCCTTGTACAAAGGCTGGCGCAAATCCACCTCGATAGCGGAAGCATCGACCATGCGGGCCACCCGGGCATCTTCATCCCCATGCAGTTTGGGAACCACGAACACCACCTCCACGTTCTGGGCCAGCAATCCCTTGCACATCCCGTAACAGGCTGTTCCCAGCCCCCCTGTGATATGGGGCGGGAATTCCCAACCGAACATCAATACCTTCATGACGATTCAAAATTTCTTAGCACTCCTGCCTTGCGCCCTCCCCCATGTGGCGAAGCTGTCCGGCACAAGCAATTCCCGGAAGCGCGCCTTTGCGGCAAACAGCCCTCAGCCTCCTATCATTTCGCGGATCCGCAACAGCTCGGCCACGCTCCAAGCCTGGCTGAACGCCCCTTTCGGCGCATAGGAGGGATCCCCGTCGTAAATTTCGGCAATCGATCCTAAGCCGTATTCGCGCAAAGCCGGTTCGAAACCCCGGAAAATCTTTTCGATGAAAGCTTTTCCTCCTTCTCCGTATACACGCAGGTAGGCCGATGCAAAGTGCCCCAAAAGCCAGACCCATGCCGTTCCTTGATGGTATGCCATGTCGCGCTTGGCCTGGTCTCCCTGGTAAACGCCTTTGTACCGGGAGTCCGAGGGAGCCAACGTCCGCAAACCGCGGGGAGTAAGAAGGAAATCCCGGACCGTGTCGACCACCAGCTGCCCCACCTTCTCGCTAACCGGCGAATAGGGAAGGGACACCGCGAAAATCTGGTTCGGGCGGATGCTCCAATCGCGGATATCCTTCTTGACCGTATCGGCCAGGTAACCCTTTTCCTTGTCCCAATACGTTTGCTTGAAAACCGCCGGAAATTTATCCATGAGGGGTTTCCACCGGATACAGAACGAATTTTTTCCCCGGGGCTGGCAAGCCTTTTCCGCCTCCATGGCGAACATCACGGCATTGTACCAAAGCGCGTTGATTTCCACCGGCATGCCATCGCGCTGGGTCACGGGCTTGCCGTTCACCACCGCATCCATCCATGTCAGGGCGTAACCTTCCTTGCCGGCGTGAATCAAACCTTCTTCCGTCATCCCGATACCGTACAAGGTGCCTTGGGCGTAAAGCCCTATCACCTCCTTCACGGCAGGGCCGAACTCTTCCCAGACCGCTTTGAGGCGCCCCGTGCGAGCTGCATATTGCTGAACGGCCCATACGAACCATAGAGGCGCGTCGACCGAATTGTAGGCCGCATCTTCTCCCGAACCCATATTCGGGAACAAGCCCCCTACCTGGTCTTTGACCATGCCGCGCAAAATCTCCAGCGCCTCGTCCTCATGCCCCGTGCAAAGGGTAAGCCCGGGCAAGGATATGAAAGTATCCCGGCCCCATGTCCCGAACCAAGGATAGCCGGCCACCACTTGCAGCCGCTTGTCTTGCCGGACAATGAAAGACCTCGCGGAAGCCTCGAGGCAGTTTTCGATGCTGTCCATCGAACCGGCCGCGGCGATTCCTTGGCGGAAAAGCGTATCCGGGACATCGGACTTCCCCAGCAGGCTCGTCCCTGCACAGAAATACACGGGCTTGCCTACTTCGAGGCGGAACCTCAGCACACCGGGCGTGAAAAGGTCTTCCCGGGCCGGATAACCCCGGTCGGCCTCGCAAGCGTATTCCACGTTGCGGTACCAATCCGGACGTATGTCGACGAGGCAATCGGAAGAAAGCTGCATGCACAGATCCGAAAAGCCCGGGTACAGGCAGCATTTGATGCCTTTCTCCACAAACTGGACCTGGGTGCAAGCCGCATCATTGCGATAAGTCAGTTCGTGCCAGGAGCGGAACGCAAGGAAAGGCCGTATGGACAATTCCGTAGCGGAATGGGCATCGAGCAAAGTATACTTCAGGAAAAGCCGGTTTTCCGAAGGATGCAGGAACAGCTCCTTGCAGAGCCGCACGCCGCCCACATGGTAATTCCAAACCGGATGGGTCTCGTACCGGAAACTCTCGATGTATTTATGGCCTTTCGGCTCGAAAATCCCGTTCCCGTACTGCTTCACGCCGATATGGAACTCGCGCCCGCGCTGGATGACCGTTTCTTCCACGGATGAAAGCAGGACGAAATTCCCTTGGCCTACCCTGGGCTGCCGGCAAACGAAAAGCCCGTGGTATTTGCGGGTGTTGCAGCCCACCATGGTGGAAGAGGCGTAAGAGCCGTTGTCCGAAACGCAGACGAACTCCCGCCGAAGGGATTCTTCCAAATTGGACAATTGACCTTTATCAAAATCTAAAAGGCTCATAACAAGCATTTAATAGAAAAGAAACCACCCCCCGGCGTCCCCTGCCGGGCATCGTAACAAATATAGTGAAAGCCGAGCGCAGAAGCAAAGCCTTTGCTTTGGTTCTGCCGAGGCGCATCCTATATTGGTTGGCACCGCCAACAAATAGTGAAAGCCGAGCGCAGAAGCAAAGCCTTTGCTTTGGTTCTGCCGAGGCGCAAGTCCATAACGTCAACAAATATAAAAAAATCAAACCGCAACAAGCCGCCTCGGCCGACTAAAAAACAAGCGCGCCGAGGCTGTTTGCAGCCTCGGCGCGCCATACGGGCTCGAACGCACCGCAACACGCCTCTGTCCGGCGGAATCCCATCAGCGGCGGCCGCCGTACTGCCCTTGGTAATACTTCTGGTATTCTCCCGAAGTGACATTCCGGAGCCATTCCTCATGCTGCAAATACCAATCCACCGTCAACTCCATCCCCTGCTCGAAAGTCACCGACGGCTTCCATCCCAATTCCCCGCTCAGTTTGGAAGAATCGATGGCGTAACGCAGATCATGCCCGGCCCGGTCCTGCACATAGGTTATCAGTTTCTCCGACTCGCCTTCCGCCCGGCCCAGCTTCCGATCCACGATGCGGCAAAGAAGCTTTACCAAATCTATGTTCCTCTTTTCGTTATGACCGCCCACATTGTAGGTTTCCCCTTTCCTGCCTTTATGGAAAATCAGATCGATGGCCGAAACGTGATCGCCCACGAACAACCAATCGCGGACATTCAAGCCTTTCCCGTAAACCGGAATCGGCTTTCTATTTTTTATATTATTGATTACAAGCGGTATAAGCTTTTCCGGAAACTGGAATCCCCCGTAATTGTTCGAACAGTTGGAAATGACCGCCGGCAAGCCGTAGGTATGGAAATACGACCTGACGATATGATCGGAACTGGCTTTCGAAGCGGAATAAGGGCTACGGGGATCATAGCGGGTGGTTTCGGTAAAAAAGCCCTCTTCGCCCAAGGATCCGTAAACCTCATCGGTGCTCACGTGATAGAAAAGCTTCCCCTCCAAGTCGTTGCCCCATTGGGCGCGGGCCGCATTGAGCAAAGTGACCGTCCCGACGATATTGGTCATGATGAAATCCATCGGATTGGCAATGGAACGATCCACATGCGATTCGGCCGCCAGATGGATGACCGCATCGAAGCGGTACTTCCCGAACAAGGCTTTCACATGGTCCGCATCGACAATATCCCCTTTCTCGAAAGTATAATTAGGGCGCGATTCAATGTCTTTCAGGTTTTCCAAATTCCCTGCATAGGTCAGCTTGTCGAGGTTGACCACCTGCGTGTCCGGGTATTTTTCCACCCAATGCCGAACCAAATGCGATCCGATGAAGCCGGCTCCTCCGGTAATCAAGATTGTTTTCATTTCAATATGCTCTCGTGTTTCTGTTTTCCATGTAATTCACAAATGCCTGGCAAACCACCCGGTTGCCGCCCGCAGTGGGGTAACGCCCGGTAAAGTACCAGTCCCCGCTCGAAACCGGGCAAGCCTTGTGCAGGTTTTCAATGCTCTGGAATATCACTTCCACCTCGGCCCTGATGGACGGCGTTTTAAGCAGGGCGGCGATTTTAGCGGAAATCTGCTTCCCGGTAAAAGGCGCGTAGATTTCGCGCACCGGATTGTCGAGCGCTTTCCCGCCGCGGGCCAATTCCTCCTGGCAGCGCCGGTAGGTCCGGGTTATGATTTCTTCCATGCCGTTTTCCCGCAACAGGGCCATGGCAGCCTGGAAAGCGATGAAATCGCCCATCTTGGCCATGTCGATTCCGTAACAATCGGGATAACGCACCTGGGGCGCGGACGAAACAATCACGATTTTCTTCGGAGCAAGCCGGTCGAGTATACGCAGGATACTCTGCTTCAATGTCGTTCCCCGCACAATGGAATCGTCTATGGCAACCAGGTTGTCGGTTCGATCGCGCACTTGCCCGTAAGTGACATCGTAAACATGGCTGACCAAATCGTTGCGCTGGTCGTCATCGGTAATGAACGTGCGCATTTTGGCGTCTTTCACCACGATCTGCTCCATCCGGGGCATGAAGGCCAGGATTTTCTTCACGTCTTCCAATCCGGCCCCCGGCCCCAAGGCCATGACTTGTTCCGCCTTCTTTTCCTCGCAATAAGCATAAACGGCATCGCGCATCCCCGTATAAGCCACTTGGGCCGTGTTGGGAATGGAAGTGAACACCGTATTGGCCAAATCGTGCCCGATGGCTTCCAGAATGTCGGGAACCAGCAAAGCCCCCAAGGCTTTCCGCTCCTTGTAAATCTCGGCATCGGTTCCCCGGGAAAAATAAATATGCTCGAACGAACACGGCGCGGCCGGGCCGTCGGGTTCCAGGCAAGGCGACACCTCCACCTCCCCGCCATGACGGGAAAGAAGGATATGGCCGGCCGGAAGTTCCTTCACTTTTGCGAACGGCACATTGAAAACCGTCTGGATGGCCGGGCGTTCGGAAGCCACCACCAGGATTTCCTCATCGCAATAGTAATAGGCCGGGCGGATTCCCTTGCGGTCGCGGATGACGAAAGCATCGCCATAGCCCGCCAATCCCCCGAACACGAAGCCCCCGTCCCAGTCTTCGGCTACCCGCTTGACAATCTTCTTCAAGTCCAAGGCATCGGGCATGATGGCCGAAATTTCCACCTTGCTCAAGCCTTTGGCCTTGTATTCATCGTAAAGACGCTGGTTCTCGTGGTCGAGGAATTTGGCCAGTTTTTCCAGGACCGTGATGGTATCGCCCATCTGGAGCGGATGCTGCCCGCATTGCACCAGGTCTTCGAACAATTCCCCGATATTGGTCAGGTTGAAATTCCCGGCAATGACGATATTCCGGGTCTTCCAGTTGCTCTCCCGGATAAAGGGATGGATGTTCCGGATATCGTTTTTCCCGAAGGTGCCGTACCGGAGATGCCCGAGGAAAAGCTCGCCGCTGAAAGGCAGGTTATGCTTCACCCACTCCATATCGGAGATTTTTCCCGGATTTTCCTTGAGAATTTCTTCAATGCGCGAATACGTCCGCTGGAAAATGTCCTTGATCGGGGTGGCGGTATTGGAGCGCACCACATCGGTGTAGGCGGTTCCGGGAGGCATCCCGAACTTGATGTTGACCATGCCGGCCCCGTCTTGGCCCCGGTTGTGCTGCTTTTCCATCAATACGTACATCTTGCCCAAGCCGTAGAGGCTTTCCCCGTATTTTTCCCGATAATAACTTATCGGCTTGCGGAGCCGGAGCAGGGCTATGCCGCATTCGTGTTTGATCGCGTCGCTCATTCTTCTCTTTTTACTCAAGCCTTTTCCCGCCTACAAGCCCGAGGCCAGCACATCGGCAATATGCAGGCAGCCGATGCCCGACTTCTGCTTCTTGATATAGGCTTCCATATTCGCCAGGCAGGAACAGTCGGTCGAGACGATGTATTCCGCCTCGGTGGCCAGGGCGTTGGCTACCTTCTGCCTGGTCATGGCTACCGAAACCGGTTCGAACCCGAAACTGAAAGCGCCGCCGAAACCGCAGCACTGGTCTGCTTTCTGCATGGGAACCAGTTCCAGTCCTTCCACGTTCTGGAGCAGCAGCAACGGCTCTTCCACAAGCCCGTATTCGCGCAAGGCCGAACAGGAGCTATGGTAGGTTACCTTATGCGGGAATTTCCCGCCCACTTTCACCTTCCGGAGCACGTTCACGATGAAATCGGTAAGCTCGTAGATATTTTCCCGCAGCTTGCGGTACTCAAGGTGGAGGCCCGTGTTGTAGAACAATTTCCAGTAATGGTTCTTCACGTATCCCACGCAGGAAGCCGAAGGGCAGACCACCGGCAAGCCCGTGCCGAAGTCCCGGATGAACTTCTCGCCTATCTCCTTGGCATCGTCCCAATACCCGTTCTTGAAAGCGGTTTGCCCGCAACACCCTCGTCCCGGGTCGTAATGCACTTCCACCCCCAAATGCTCCAGGACCTTGATGGTGCTGAACGCTGTTTGAGGATAAAGCCGATCCACGCAGCAGGGAACGAAAAGTTCCACTTTCTTTGTTTCCATCTGCCTGTTGAAAAAAGGCCCGGCCGCGGCTTGGACACGCGGCCGGGGCCTCCGCCTGCCAGGGACTATGCCCGGATCCAAGCCTCGATTTCTTCCACTTGCAAGGCGGGAATATCCAATTTGTTCTTTTTGCGCAAGCCGTTGAGCTCGTTCACAATCCGCTTGGCATCGGCCTGTTCCAGCTGTCCAAGCGTCTGTATGCCGGCCTTGCGGAGGAGCGGTATCCATCCGGCAGGAACGCCTTTGGATGCAAAGTCGGCATCGCTGGCCGTTTCAACCCTTTTCTCGGGCTTCATCTGCGGAAAGAAAAGCACGTCCTGTATGGAGTTCGAATCGGTCATGATCATGCTCAAACGGTCTATGCCGATACCAAGCCCGGCAGTGGGCGGCATGCCGAATTCCAATGCCCGCAGAAAGTCTTCATCGAGCACCATGCTTTCCTCGTCTCCCCGTTTGCCAAGTTCCAGCTGGGCCTGGAAGCGTTCGCGCTGATCGATCGGATCGTTCAATTCCGAATAGGCGTTGCACAATTCCTTGCCGTTGCAGATCGCCTCGAACCTTTCGGTCAGGCCCGGCTTGCTCCGGTGCTTCTTGGTCAAGGGCGACATCTCGATGGGATAATCGTAAATGAAAGTAGGCTGGATCAGCTTCGATTCGCAGGTTTCGCCGAAAATCTCATCGATGAGCTTCCCTTTCCCCATGGTATCATCGATGGGAACGCCCAATTTCGCGGCCGTCTGCCGCAAACCGGCCTCGTCCATTGCCGAAACATCGATGCCTGTGAAATGCTCGATGGCTTCGAACATGGTGAACCGCTTCCAAGGCCGCTTGAAGTCGATTTCATGTTCCCCCACCTTCACTTTGGTGGTGCCGTGCAAGGCCAATGCCACCTTTTCCACCATCTCTTCCACCAGCTCCATCATCCATTCGTAATCCTTGTAGGCCACGTAAAGTTCCATCTGGGTGAATTCGGGATTGTGGAACCGGTCCATGCCCTCGTTGCGGAAATCTTTCGAAAACTCGAAAACCCCGTTGTAGCCGCCCACGATAAGGCGTTTGAGGTAGAGCTCGTTGGCTATGCGCAGGTAAAGGGTCGTGTCCAGCGCGTTATGATGGGTCTTGAAAGGACGGGCGGCAGCTCCTCCGTACAAGGGCTGCAAGATGGGCGTCTCCACCTCCAGGTAGCCTTTCCCGGCAAGAAAGTCGCGCATGGTATTGACCAGACGGGTCCTTTGCACGAAAACGCCGCGCACCTGGGGATTGACAATCAAGTCCACATAACGCTGGCGGTAACGGAGTTCGGGATCGGTAAAGGCATCGTAGGTCTTTCCATCCTTCTCCTTCACTACCGGAAGCGGGCGGAGGGACTTGCTCAGGATGGAAAATTCCTTCACGTGGATGCTGATTTCGCCCATCTGGGTAACGAACACATGCCCGGCCACCCCGATAATGTCGCCAATGTCGGTAAGTTTCTTGAAAACAGTATTGTACAAGGCCTTGTCCTCGCCGGGACAAATCTCATCGCGCTTGATGTACAATTGAATCCGTCCGGTCTCGTCCTGCAGTTCCGCGAAAGAAGCGGCCCCCATGACCCTGCGGCTCATGACACGGCCTGCAATGCGCACGTCTTGGAACAAGGTGTTGTCTTGCGGGAATTTTTCGGCAATTTCGGCCGCGGTCACGTTCACATCGAAGGTCGGAGCCGGATAAGGATTGATTCCCATCGCTTCCAATTCTTCCTTCGCCTTGCGGCGGAAAATCTCCTGGTCTGTCAATTCCATCACGAATGCGTTTTTGTTCGAACCTGTTTAAACCCGTGCAGGCCTGCAGGGGCAAGCACCACCCCGTGGTATAAAGCGCGAAGTTACTATTTTTTTTGCCTTGTTTCGGACCTGCCCGCCATTTTATCCTGCTATCTTCCCCGGCTATTTTCCCCCCGCATGTTTCCTGCATGTTTCCTGCATGTTTCCTGCATGTTTCCTGCCGCCCGCGCTGCCCGCTCGGGCGGCAGGAAGAGTCCCAAGAAGAACCGGCCGGGAACGCCTTTGCCGGTTTCCATGCGCGGGGACGGCAAACTATCGTACTTATGCGTATTTTTGCAGGCGTCCCGGCGCGGCACCGGGCCGGGCCATCCGCCCCCGAAGCGGCAAGCCTTTCCCTCCTGCCGGCTTCCCCGCGGCTTCCCCGCCTCGGGAACAACGGATTGCATAACGGAAGAGCATTGAACAGATGAACCTACGAAAGTTCTGGCGCAAAGCCTTTACCAATGTGCGCCACAAATACCGTTTCTCGGTAACGGACGAAAGTTTCCACGAGAAACTCTCCTTCCGGCTTTCCACCCTCAACGTATGGACCATCATCGCCGTGGGAAGCATCTCGGTCGTGGCCGTCACGCTGGCCATCGTGATTTTCACGCCCGTCCGGCAACTGGTTCCCGGCTATATCAAGAAGGAACTGGTGGAGCAAAGCCTGCGGGACAGGATGCGGCTCGATTCCCTGCAAATGCGCATGGAAGCCCAAAACGCCATGCTGAAAGTGCTCACGCATACCCTTAGCGGCGAAATCCCCATGGAAGAAAGCGAAATCATCCGGGATTCCCTCCGCAATTACCAGAACATCCCTTACCGGATCGCCTTGGAAGACTCCCTCCTGCGGAAGGAAATCGAAAATGCCGACAAGTACATCGTAGACAATCCGGTCACCCTTCTCAGCGGCCACGATCCTGCCAACAACAGCTTTTCCGACAACATCGTGTTCTACACGCCCGTGGAAGGCAACATCATCAAGAAGTTCAACTACCAGGAAAAGCACTTCGGCATAGACATAGAATCCGAGGACAACGCCGTGATAAAAGCCGTGCTGGACGGGGATGTAATCTTCACCTCCTGGTCTCCCGAATGGGGCCACATCCTCGTGCTGGATCACGAAAACAACCTGATTTCGCTCTATTGTTCCGCATCGACCCTTTTCAAGCATGCGGGCGATTTTGTCAAAGCCGGGGAGGCGATAGGCATTGCCGGACGTTCCACCGAACACAACGTCTACAACCTGCACTTCGAATTCTGGTACAACGGAACCCCCGTGGATCCGGAGGAATACCTGGCCTTGTGATTTTGCCCGGGCAGCGCTTGCGGCGCTTTCCAGCCCCGCCATCCCCGCCTCGCAAAAGCCGCTCCGCCGAATCCGCCCTCAAACAGCACAAAGCATCCCGACCGGCAGGATGCCCCTTGCCATCGGCAACCGCTACCCTGCCGGCCAACGACCCCTAAAACAAATGCCCATGACCTTGCCCCCTTTCACGCAACCCTCGCCGCAAAAAAGACTGGCCGTCCTGGGTTCCACCGGCTCCATCGGGACACAAACCTTGGATGTCGCCCGGCAGCATCCCGACAAATTCTCCATCGAGGTGCTCACGGCTTGGAACCAAGCGGAAAAACTTATCGAACAAGCCTTGGAATTCAAGCCGAACATGGTCGTCATCGGAAACGAGGAGCTTTACCGGGAAGTCGACCAGGCCCTCTGGAACAGCGGCATCAAGGTTTTTGCCGGACCCGGCTCGATAGCCGATGCCGCTTGCTGCGAAACGGTAGACACGGTCGTGGCAGCCATCATGGGGTCGGCCGGGCTGAAACCTACCCTGAAAGCGATCGAAGCCGGCAAGGAGATCTCTTTGGCCAACAAGGAAACGCTTGTCTCCGCAGGAGCCTTGGTCTGCAAGGCCGCCATGGAAAAGCGCGTGCGCATCAACCCTGTCGACTCGGAGCACTCGGCCATCTTCCAATGCCTGGCCGGGGAAGCGGGAAATCCGATCGAAAAAATCTTCCTGACCGGATCAGGCGGCCCTTTCCGGGGCAAAAAACGGGCGGAACTATCCAGCGTCAAGCCGGAAGAAGCCCTGCGGCACCCCACTTGGAACATGGGGCGGAAAATCTCGATCGACTCGGCCACGCTGATGAACAAGGGACTGGAAATGATCGAGGCCCATTGGCTCTTCGGCGTCCCGGCCGGCGACATCGAAGTGGTGATCCACCCCGAAAGCATCGTGCATTCCTTGGTCTCTTTCCGCGACGGGTCGGTAAAAGCCCAATTGGGCATTCCCGACATGAGGCTGCCCATCCAGTACGCGCTCGGCTTCCCCGAACGCCTGCCGCTGAACGTGGAAAGGCTCGACCTCCTGCAAGTTTCCGCCCTGCATTTCGAAAAGCCGGATCGGGAAACTTTCCCTTGCCTGGACCTGGCCTACCGCGCAATCGGAAAGGGAGGGAACCTGCCTTGCATCCTGAATGCCGCCAACGAGACGGCCGTGGAAGCCTTCCTCCGGGAAGAAATCCCGTTCCTGGCCATCGCCGACCTGATCGGGGAAGCGATGGAAAAAGTCCCTTTCCTGCAACAGCCCGGCCTCGACGCCCTGGATGAAAGCGATGACTCGGCCCGGCGTTTCTGCCGGGAAAAAATATCCCGGAACGCCAAAAGCCTCATGCTGCCATGATGCCAGCAAGCCGGGTTGAGGCCGGCATAAACCCGTATTATGAAACTTTTCCAATAACCGAATTCATTGCCTTATGAACACGCTTGTCATGATAGGACAACTGCTGCTGGGCCTTTCGCTCTTAGTATTCGTCCATGAACTGGGCCATTACCTTTTTGCCCGTCTGTTCGGAATCCGCGTGGAGAAATTCTACCTTTTCTTCGATGTGGGCGGAATCAAGCTGCTGCACTTCAAGATAGGTCCTACCGAATACGGGATAGGCTGGCTGCCCTTGGGCGGGTACTGCAAAATATCGGGCATGGTAGACGAGTCGATGGACAAAGAAGGGCTGAAACAAGCCCCCAAGCCCTGGGAATACCGAAGCAAACCAGCCTGGCAGCGTTTCTTTGTCATTACCGGCGGGGTCCTGATGAACCTGCTGACGGGAATCGTGATTTTCACCGCGCTCCTGCATCACCAAGGCTCGTACCTGTCCACGCAGGAAGCGAACCGCCACGGCATTTACGCCTATCCCGCCGGACGGGAAATCGGGTTGAAGACCGGCGACCGCCTGATAGGCCCGAGAGGGAAAGCCCCGGAAAGGTTTTCCGACGTATTGCCCGGCAGCGTCCTCCTGGGAGGGAGCATCATGGTCGAACGCCAAGGCGAACGGTTCTGGCTCGAAATCCCGCCCGACACCTACCGCCGCATAGCCGAGGATCCGAACGGGTTCCCGCTCTACGACATCACCAATTACCCGGCCGTGGTGGAAAAGACCGTCGACGGTTACCCGGCCCAAGCGGCCGGAATGATGGCCGGTGACCGGATTGTTTCCCTCGACAGTCAGGAAATCCCTTCTTTCGGCGCCTTCAAGGAAGCCTTGGCCAAACGCCAGGACAATCTTGTGGAAATAGGCGTGATCCGGAACCATGACAGCCTTTCCTTCAAGATGGAAACCGACAGCTCCGGCTTCATCGGGATATTGGCCCACTCCCCGCTCCAATGGTCGCATTATTCGATAGGCGGCTCCTTGCGGCACGGCACGTTCGATGCCTTGAACATGCTTTGGACAAATATCCGGGGCTTGGGAAAGGTGATGAGCGGGCAGGAGAAAGCAAGCGAAAGCCTGCAAGGGCCCATCGGGATAGCCACCATCTACGGCTCTGTCTGGAACTGGCTGCGTTTCTGGTACATTACCGGAATGCTTTCCTTGGCCCTGGCTTTCATGAACATCATCCCCATTCCGGGATTGGACGGCGGCCACATGATATTTACCCTCTATGAAATGATAACGCGCCGGAAAGTAAGCGAAAAGGTGATGGAAAGGGCGCAACTGATCGGAATGGCCGTGTTGCTGGCCCTGTTCGTGTTTGTCATTTCAAACGACATCACGCGCATTCTCCGGTAGCGGGAACCTGCTTGCGAAGAGGGCCGGAAGGCGGAACGGGTTCCGCCTTCCGGCCCCTTTCCCGCCACCTCTTCCGGGGGGGCGGGAAAAAACCGGGACATGTCGACCGGATTCCCCTCCATAGGAGAAAGCGGCCTTGGCGCAAGAAATCGGCTCGGGTGTCAGGGAAAAGCCTCGGCATAAGGGAATAGTTCCCCGAAGCGGCGGGGCGGCTCCGGCAAAAGGGGAAAGCATCAGCACAAAGGAATAATCTCAATATAAGGGAAAAGCCTCGGCAACCGAAGTTGCCGAGGCTTTTCCCTTTTGCCGTGCCCCTAATCCGCGGTTCGAACGGATTCCCGGATAGGCTTCCAAGCCTTTCCGCCCCGAGCCAATTTCGCCGGAAGCCACTTACGCCTTCCGTCCAGCCGCAAAACCTTCATCGCTTTCCCTTTTCCCCGGATTCCCTTCACCCGAAGCCGGATCCGGCCCGGCCGGGTTGTCCGAAACCGGAACGGGATTCCCCGAAACCGGGTTCTCCGCGGCCGGGACACTTGAATCCGGCCTTTCCGCCTCTTTCCCGGGCAAAGGCTCGCCCTTCCCATCGGACAAAACAGCAGAAACCGTGCCGCAGCAGGCCTCGGCCTCTTCCACTACTTCCTGACGGTATTCCATGGCTGCCTGGATGAAGGTTTCCTTTTGCTTTGTCTTCTTTCTCCGCTGCTGCTCTTCCACTTCCGAAATGAAAGCGAAAGGAGTCCGGGCGTACACGTCCATTTCCGAAGCCCCAGCCTCTTTCTCATCGCCGTTCCGCTCCATGTCGTGCATGAAAATGCTATCGCCCGAATCCATCTTCCCCCCCAGGATTTTCTCGAAAGCATGGCGCATGGCCGGGGACTTGTCGACCAAAAGAATCAAAAGGGAAACCCAGGTGATGGAAAACAGCACGACCGAGTAAGTCACGTTCTTGATGAACTCCCCTCCGGGCAGGCCGGCTTCCAGAGGCAACCCGGCCAGGACGGCTGCAGCCAAGCCCTTGGGCACCATCATGGAAATTATCGTCTTGTCGAACGAACTGGCTTTCTTGGGAGAGAAGAACCTTGCTTCCACAATACGGCCGGCAAACAGCACGAACGTGATAATCAAACCTGCCAAGATGGATTTCCAGTCATGGAATTCGATCGAAATCCCGATATAAACGAAGAAAAAGGTCTTCAAGAGAAACACGATTTCACCGAAAAAAACCATTTCCGTCTTATTGAGCCGATGCCCTTGCCCGCCCATTACTTTCAGCAGGAAGCGGTTCTTTATGGAATCTATGTTGGCCATGGTCATGCCGAACACCAAAGCGGCAATCGCGCCGCTGTAGCCCAGAAGGTTGGCAACCCCGTAAATGACAAACACGAAAGCGGGCGTCGTGAAAATGGAATTCTGCAATTTGCGTATCCCGGTAATGATCCGCGACCAGACAAGCGCGCTGGCAAACCCCAGCAGGCCGGCCAGGACAAACGAGGAGAGTATGTCCCCTACAATCGGCCCGACATGGAAATTGCCCATTTCCATGGCGTGCATGAAAGCCAACGTGAACACGATGCAAAGCACATCGGTGGCTGCCGATTCCAAGACCAGCACCGTCCGAGACTCCTCGCCCATGTCGAGCATGCGGACCAAGGGAATCACCACGGCCGAAGAGGTTCCCCCCAGGATGGCCCCCAGGATCAGCCCGGCAAGAAGCGGCAATCCGAAAAGGCAGCCGATGGCCGCCACCAAGGCCATCGATAGGAAAAAACAGGTCATGGTAAGGCTCATGGTGCTTTTCCAGGCCGATTGCATCACATTGAACGACAAGGTCGTCCCGCCTTCGAAAAGAATGACCACCAACGTCACGGCCACGAACACCGGCCCGCTCACGCCCAGGCTGCTGGCATCGACCAAGCTCAATGCCGGCCCGAGGATAAGCCCGATAATGATAAGGAACAGCACATCGGGAATCTTCTTCCGGTTGTACAAGGACGCGAACAAATGCGCCGAAAAAACCAGAAGGCCTAAAAAAACCAAAGTAAGATCAACGTTCATAAAGCCTCTTTCCTCCTTTCCTTTCCAAGATCGCGGCACCTTGCCCGCCCCCGCGCGGACGATCCGCCCGCGCCGCATGCCTTTATTCGCCCATAAAGGTCTCTATCAGCTCGCAGCCCCCGTCTCCGGGAAGAATATCCACTACTTGGCAAAGCGCCGGCAGCAATACCACTTCCCCTTGCCGCATCCCGACCGTCTGCCCGTCCGCCCGCAAGAGCGCCGACCCGCTGCAGCACATGTAAACCACAAAAGAGTCCAGTCCGGAAAAATCCTTTTCCACGCCTCGCTCCAGCCGAAGATAACCGACCTGGAAATTCGGCGTGTCCAAGACCGGATTGGTCATATCGGGAACACGGGAATAGGCAACCGGGCCGGGAGGTGTCCCGGGAAATTCCTTGGCAGCGAAACGCAAAGCCTTCAGCGCGTCTTTCTGGTGCAACGCCCGGGGCTTCCCGTCCAAGCCCGGCCGGTTCCAGTCGTAAATGCGGTAAGTAAGGTCGCTCGATTGCTGGATTTCGGCCAGCAGGATCCCTTCCCCGATCGCATGCACGGTTCCGGCCGGAATATTGAACACATCGCCCCCCCGCACGGGATAGTCTTGCAAAACCTGCTCGAAGCGCTCCTCTTGCAAAGCCTTGAGATAACGCATCTGGTTCACGTTTTCCTTGAAACCGCAGACAAGCCGGGCCCCGGCAGAGGCTTTGCGCACGAACCACATCTCGCTCTTTCCCAAACAACCCGCACGCTCTTTTGCCAAAGCATCATCGGGATGGACTTGCACGGACAGTTTCCCGGCTGCATCTATCCACTTGAACAAAAGCGGGAATTGCAAGCCGAACCGCTGGTAAATCCCCTCGCCCACCAAATCGCCCATGTATACTTCCACCAGCTCCACCAACGTATTGCCTTCCAGGAAGCCGTTCGCCACTACCGATTCCTCGCCCTCCATGCCCGAAAGCATCCAGGCCTCCCCGCAATTGGGCAAATCCCCGTAATCCAAGCCCAAGGTCTTGCGGATTTCTTCCCCGCCCCAGACCTTCTCCTTGAAAATCGGCATGAACTTCAAAGGATAAAGCTGCCGTTCCTCGTATTGTTCCGCTTGCTGCATGGTCAAACTGGTTTTCTTGCATAATCCACATACCGGAACCGCAAACCGCTGCGGGAATCGGTCTGCCACGCCCCTGTCTCCACTGCTTGCCAGCATGAAGGAGGCAATTCCGGGAAAAACGTGTCGGCCGGGAAGTCGGCGTCCACCTCGGTAACGTACGCCTTGCTGCAAAAAGGCAGGAACTGGGCGTAAACCTGGCCGCCGCCAATCACGAAAGCCTCGTCTCCGGGAGGAATGGCGGCCAAGGCATGCGCCACATCAGGCACGCAAAGCACGCTTTCCTCCTTCCAGGCCGCAGTCCGGCTCAGCACCAAATGGAAGCGATCCGGGAGCGGTCTTTTGGGAAAAGACTCGTAAGTCTTCCTGCCCATGATGATCGTATGGCCGGTCGTAAGGGCCTTGAACCGCTTCAAATCATCGGAAAGATGCCACAACAGGCGATTGTCCTTCCCGATGGCCCTGTTGCGGGCAACGGCCACAATCAAGCCGAGATTGGGATATACCGCTTCTTCCTGCATGTTTTTCCTATTGAATCACGATCTTCCGGATCCCGTTCTGATCGCGCGTCTGTATCCTGACAAAATACATGCCGGCCGGCAAATCGCCTACCGGGATCTCCATGCCGTTGAGATGCTGCCCGTTGTTGAACACCCGGTTCCGCACCACTTCGCCCGACTGGCTGATTACCTGGAGCCAGCCCGCGCCCGTTTCCCCGTAAGTCTGCACGAAAAAGCGCTCCTGCACGGGATTGGGATAGACATGGAAGTCCATTTCCCCGCGCCGGGCATCCACCTGCTCGTTGGAAGCCGTGTCGTAGGGCAAGGTATCGTACATCTTGTCGAAATAGGAAATAAGGTAGGAAGCAATGTAATACTGGGGGTTGTAGGTGTCGAAACAGTCGGCGCAAGTCTGCCCGCTCACGCACTCGGGATTGTTCGGGTGGCAATAATCCACGTAGCCTTCCTCGAAAATGTATTTGAGTTCCACCCGGTCTTTCCCCACGTGCGAAGTGGCGTTGAAATTATAACCCGGGGCAATGGCGCCGGGGCACCATCCGGCCCGGTCGTACGTCCAGGTGCCGTACTGGTTGTTGCAGCCATCCGGGTTCGGGTTGCAGTCCATCAGCAAATCCTGCTCGAACACCTCTTCGTCCACGTAAAGATGATGGAAGGCATGATAGAACTCCGCCGCATTCTGCGAATTGTTGTTGCCCCATCCATGCCCGGTGGTAACCACTTTGAGGTTCAATGCGGCCGCATCGGGCGCCAGACTCACCGAAAGCGTGTCGAGCGGTTGCAAATTGGCCATGTCGCCGAAGGGGAAATTCCCGTTCCACAAAGGCGTTACCGTCGTATACAGGTACTGCGGCGTACCTTTGGTGAACTCGAAATCGAGCGTGACCGAGTACCCGCCCGTTCCCCAGGTGTCGACAAACATCCGCATGGGCACCTCCCCTTGAAGCCAGGAGGAGAAATCGGTTACATCCAGCTCGTGGCTGCAAGCCTTCCCGAAAGCGGTCGTGTAACGGATGATTTCCCGCCATTGGCCATCGGGCGTCTGGATTTCGATCCATCCCACCCGGTCCCAGTCGTCGCAACCGCCGGGTATCTGGGGACATTGCACATCCAATTTGGCTTTGATGCGCCAATAACTTCCTTGGTGCTGCGGGAACACGTAAACCCCGCCGTTGGTACGTCCCGGATCGGGGTAATTGATAAGCAATTCGTCGAAAGTCCGCACCATGCGGGTCTCGCGGGCGCTGTCCACGGTCAGGAACCGGGTAACGACCGTATCGCTTCCATTGCTGGCCGTTGCATGGATGCCGATCTTGTACTTGCCGTAGCCAACCGGGAAAAACATGGCTTGCGCCAGGCCGTTATCCGGATTGAAGCGGGTTTCCAGCCGCCTGTCCTCCACGGTGAAATACATGTCGGTTATCCGGTTGAACGCCGACCCGATTTCCGCCCTGCCTTGAAGCAGGTAGCCCAACGTGTCGGAGGGAATGACCAACGGTTCGGACTCGACGATAGGCGTATGCAAAGCGATGGAATAATTGTCCGGATTCTGGATCTGGAGCGAGAACCGCTGGCTTGCCGGATAATATTCCTCGTTCCCTTCCTGGTAAGCCTCTATGACCACGTTCCCTTCCTCGCCGTTGCAGACCAGATAAGTCCCGTCTGTTTCTTCCACGAGCGAAGCCGGCCCGGACACATGCCGGAAGCGTACCGGAAGCGAAGAGGAAGCCGAAACCTTCAAAAGCGTGATGTCGAGCGCGTTGACCAAGGAGGGCAAGGAGTCGGCAAGAAGGTACTGGTTTTTCTTCAATTCCATGGCGGCGTCATCCTGCAGCACCCGCAATTCGGCCGTCTGGATGGCGTTGTTCCAAGTATTGGAATTGTCGGCATAGACAATCTTCACGTAACGGCCTTCAACCGCACCGAAGGCAAGGCGCTTGCCCGCCACATCCCGGCTGCTATCCCAGTAGATGCGGCCTTTGGCCTGAGGCGCCCCCCATTCGGAAGGGGACTGGCTCACGAAAATCTCGTAGGCGGAAAGCTTGTCTTCGAAATTCTGGGGATTGCAAACATATTGCACGCCGCAGATTTTGTACGTCTCTTGCAAATCCAGCACGACCACGGCCGGAAGCGGCTTTGAAACCGCCGTGTTGACAGCCCACCAGGTGGACGTATTCCCGTCGAGGGCTTTCGTGAACGGGTCGGAAACCGTTTGGCTGCTAACAGAATCTATCATGTAACGCGAAGCGGGTATCGTATCGGTTTCCGCAAACAGCGGAATGCTCAAGACAATACCGAACAAAAAACCCAGGATCCGTTTCTTTACCATAATCTTAATCTTTGGTTTTTAAATCAATATTTAAGTGGAAATATCAGTAAAAACGTAAAGATATGAAATTTCTTGCACATTTTCCATGCATCCATGGACGAACCGGCCTCGAACGGGAAACAGCCGGAAAAAGCCGTACGCTGAGAATGGACATATTTTCCCGGAAAGACGTATTTCCGGGAAAGACGTGTTCCCGGGAAAACAGAACCTGTCCTTCCGCAAAAGCGGAAGAACCTCCTCCCTTTGATGCTCCCCGGCTATCGGGAAAAAACATGAAAACGGGCTACGCCCCTGCTTCTTCCCGGAAGCGGCTTTCGCCCGGTTCCTCCTTCCGGCCCGCTTGCCGAGGCTCGCCCGCCTCTTCCTGCTCGAAATTGATGCGCTCTTTTTCTATCACCAATGGCCGCTTGCGGACTTGGGTATTGATTCCCCCGACATACTCGCCCACAATGCCGATGAAAATAAGCTGCACGGCCGAAAAGAAAAACAGCCCGATCACCAAAGGCGCCAGTCCGGCCTGGAAACTATCCCAATAGACCAACTTGTACACCAAGTATGCCAAAGCCACCAGGAAGCTCAGTATCGCAACGCCGAAACCCACGAAGGTGGCCAGACGCAAAGGGACTTTGGAATAGCTCGTGAACCCCAGCATGGCCATATCGTAGAGCGTGTAGAAGTTGTTCTTCGTCTTGCCATGCTCCCGGCGCGGCTGCACGAATTCGACCCGGGCCATGTCGAAGCCCAATTCGGAAACCAAGCCCCGGAAGTAGGGATAGGGATCCTCTATGGTACGCAGCACATCCACAAAGCTCTTGTCGTACAAGCCGAACCCCGTGAAATTCTTCACTTGTTCCACATCCGACATCTTGGCTATCAGGTTATAGAAAATCTTCCTTACCCGGAACATGAGGGGATTTTCCTCGCTCCGGTTCTTGACCCCGATCACCACCTTGTACCCTTCTTCCCACTTGGCAACCAATTCCGGTATCGTTTCGGGCGGGTCTTGCAAATCGGAGCACATGGAAATCACGGCATCCCCGTAGCATTGGCGAATGCCATGGAAAGGGGAGCGGATATGCCCGAAATTCCGGGCATTGACAATGCAACGGACATGCTTGTCCTGCTCGATTTCCTTGCGGATCAAGGCCACCGTCCTATCGGTAGACGCATTGTCGATGAAAACATGCTCGTATTCGTACTGCGGCAAAGCCTGCATCACCTTGCGGATGCGCGCGCACAGAATCGGCACATTCTCCTCCTCGTTGTAACAAGCCGTGATAATCGATATTTTCCTGCGTGTGCCCATAGCTTCGTTTTAGAGGCTCCGGCCGATCCCCACGGAGCCGGATGCGAAAATACTACAAAAGCTCCTTATAGGATGAAAAGAAATAATCGGCCCCGCAAGCGCGGAACCGGGCATCGCCGTAACCGGAAAGGAACCCCATCGTCCTCATCCCGGCATGCCGCCCGGCCTCCATATCGGGCAGCGTATCGCCGACCATCAGGCATTTCCGGGAATCCAAATCGAACATGGAAACCATCATTTTCAAGACTTCGGCCTTGGTCAGGTTCTCCCCGGTGCAATCGGGCGTGCCAATGAACAGGAACTTGTCCTTGATGCCTAATTTTTCCAATACCTCATACGTGGGCACTTTGGGCTTGTTGGTGGCCACATACAGGGTCTTGCCCGCTGCCTGCAACCGGTCCAGAAACTCCATGACGCCATCGAACAGCACCGTGTTCTTGTATTTCCCGGCCGCATAAACCGCCCGGAAAGTCCTTGCCGCCAAAGCGCGTTCCTCCTCGTTCAAAGCCGGTGAAATAGCCGAAATGATATCCGGCAGCAAAGGCCCTATCCGCAGCTTGCTCTTGTCATAGCTAAAACCCAAGGTCTTGTACGCCTGCTCCATGCTTCCCAGCACATCCGCCTTGGAATCGGACAAAGTCCCGTCCAAATCGAAAAAGAAATGATCGAAAGCCAATAAATCCGCGAACCCCGTATCCATCTACCGATTCTTAACACTTTTAAAACAAACAAAGGCCGGTTCCCGTGGAAACCGGCCGTCTTGCAACGAATTACTCGTATTTTCCTCCTGCTGCCACAATCGACTTGTCGTACCGGCTCTGCAAAGTTGCAATCCTCTGCAAATCCTCCTGGTAGATAGACCCGTAAAATTCCCGTTTGTTCTTGAGCCACATCAATTCGAAGCCGACCGCCTTCAAGATTCCCTTGCTCATCGAAGCAAAGTCCTTCCCCGGGTAGCGGAACAACACTTTCCTCGTTTCGTATTTATCCAGGCAGCCCTTGGGAAGCCTGTCGAAAAACGGCACCGATTCAGCCGACACGCCGCCGCCTATCACGCATTCCTTTCCCGCTTTCTTCGCCTTGGGCAGCAAGTCCGATGCCAATTGGAACACTTGCTCGCAATTTATATCATCGGCCGTCAATCCCAACGAGCGGGACATGTCCGTCCGCCCCAAGACGATACCGGACAGCTGCCCCGATTCTTCGAGGGCAAGCATTTTTTCAAAATTCCGGTAGCCCGTCTCCGTTTCTATGTTGATAAGGAAATCCACGCTTTTCCATTCATCTTCCGGGTAAACCATGTGGGTGGCCCCGATGAACTTGTGCATGGCGTAAGGCGTTTCGATCATCGGTGCCACGATGCGGGTGACCCCGATCGACCGGGCATCGTACATGTCCCGGATAGCTTCGCATCCGCCAATCTTGATGGTCAAGTCCAAACCCGCCTTGGTCACCACCTCTTTCAACCGGAGAGCCTCCTCCATCCGGGTGCCTTCCGCCTCGAATTCAGCCTTTACCCCCAAGACATCATGGTTGTCTTTCAAGTCTTTCAACGCATCTACCATTCGTCTTTCCAGCGCATTCATATCATTCTTCGTTTAAAGGTGGTATAATCATGTCTTTCTCGAACTCTTCCCTCGGCAAAAAGGGGAAAAGGTCTTCCAACGGCTTGGAAACGATCCGGCCGTCGGCCTTCCTTTCGGAAGAAGTTTTGGGCTCAAAAA
Source organism: uncultured Bacteroidales bacterium (assembly GCA_949291555.1). Classification (GTDB taxonomy): domain Bacteria; phylum Bacteroidota; class Bacteroidia; order Bacteroidales; family P3; genus Pullibacteroides. Next base: position 47,648 of record CASEWE010000009.1, on the reverse strand, counting down.
TATAATTTTCAGTCAAGAATACCTCGCAAAAGGCCGGCCCGGGAATTTCCATCATCTCCCTTACCGTCTTTTCGATTTCCCCGTTCTCCTTGATACATAGGTAAGGAAGCCCGAAAGCCTCGGCTACCTTCTGGAATTTCGGGAAAAACACGCCCGAAGCCGCGTTCAGCCCGATATGCCGTCCGGAAAAGAAATTGTCCTGGGTCTGGCGGATAGAAATATAGCCATTGTTGTTCAACAAGAAAATCCTGGCCGGAATCCGGTTGCCGGCAATGGTGGCCAGTTCCTGCAGGTTCATCATCATGCTGCCCTCTCCCCCCAAGACAAAGAGGGGCCTGTCCGGGGCTCCGTAGGCGGCGCCGAGACCGGCCGGCAAATCATAGCCCATCGTGGCGCAACCGGAATTCCAGAAATAACGCTGGCCTCTCTTCACTTTGAACGCCTGGAAAGTTACAATGCAGGCCGTACCGTTCCCGCCGACGAACAGCGCATTGTCCGGTGCCGTTTCGCTCAGTTTCTCCATGAAATAATACGGATGCACCCCGTCCTTCCATTCCGCATGCCGGGGAAGGACTTTGGGGTACTTGGCCCGCAAGGCCTGCGAATAGGCGCGATATTCCGAGAAATCCAGCTTTTCCGGCAAAGCCGCCAACAAGGCTTCCAGAAAGCAGGCCGCATCGGATTCGATGCCCAATACCGGCTTCACGGTCGGTTTCCGGAATTCGGAAGAATCCACATCCACGCAAACCAGTTTCCCTCCCCGGGCGAAATATTCGTAGTTGTAACTGGTCTGCCGGATGTTGTTCCGGGAACCGATGCTCAGGACCAGATCGGCGTTCTGCAAGGTGAAATTCCCGGCCCGGCTGCCCGAAGTGCCTATTCTTCCCGCAAAGCACGGATGCTCTTCTTCCAAGAGGTCCATGCCGTTGAACGTGGTAACAACCGGAAGCGCGTGCTTTTCTACAAATTCCCTCAGCAACGCTTCCCCCCCGGCTATCCGGATTCCATGCCCGGCAATGACAACCGGCCGTTTTGCCTGCCTAAGCATCCCGGCAACCGCTTCGACGGCTTCCGCCGATGGGCGTTTCTTGTCCGTAAGCCTCTTTATTTCCGCTTGAGGAAACGCCTCCAGTTCCACATTGTCGACAGCCGCCCCTTGTATGTCCATCGGAACATCGAGCCAGACCGGCCCCGGACGGCCCGACAAGGCCGTATGAACGGCTTCATCCAAAACCCTTTCCACCTCCTTTACCGAACGGATCTGCCAGGCATACTTCGTCAGCGGCTTCACCACCGAGATGATGTCCACCTCCTGGTCGCCCAACTGGCGCAAAGGCAAATCGGGGCAGGCGGCAATCGTGGTCGACTGCTTCACCTGGCCGGAAATGTACAAGACCGGAACGGAATCGGTCCATTCGCCCATGACCCCCGTCAAGGTATTCAAGCCGCCGGGACCGGTCGTCACATTGACTACGCCCAGGCGCTTGCCCGCCCGCACATAGCCTTCGGCCGCAATGGCGCAAGCCTGCTCGTGATGGCAGCACGTATAGGCCAAGCCGCTTTGCAAGACCGCATCGTTCAGGTGCATGGCCCCTCCTCCGGTTATCATGAAGACCCGCTCCACCCCGTATTTCTCTTTCAGCCGTTTGAATATGTAATCACTGACTCGCATGCCTCATCCGTTTTTGCCCTATTGTCATTCAAATTCCATTTACCATTCAAATTCCATCCATTCCCCCCGCCGCCGGCCTGCCGGCCTCGTCTGCCAAACGGCCCGATTCGCCGGCCCGCTCCCTGCGCTGCAGCCCGCTTGCCCGCCGGGCAAGGCCTCACTTGTCGAACAGCAGGCATTCCCTGTCCAATTCGCCTTTATGCGCCGAGTACCATCCGTATAACCGTCTCACCGACTGTTCAACCGGCATGAACGAAAGCCGTTCTCCCATTTCCCCCTTCAAGCGGGCATTGTCGCCGCTGTATTCCATTCCCCGGCCTTGCGCGCCAACCCTGATCGGCAAATCCTTGCCCGAAATCCTTACCACCATCCGTGCGAGGTCCAAAAGGGAAACCCGTTCATCGGGCACCACGTTGTATGCCTTATGCCGCGGCTTATGCTCGATGAACCAATCCAAGACCGGCATCAGATCCTCTACCGCCAGATAACTGAAAACCCGGTCCTGGCGCAAAGTTACCGGCAAATCGAACAAGGCCTTGCAAATCGCATTCGAAATGAAACGTATCGCGTAATCCTCGTACTTCCCGAAAATGCCGAAAACCCGCAAGTCCACCACGTCTTCCGGGCAGTTTTCCATGTATTTGCCACAGATATATTTGGTATATCCATGCTCGTCCTCCGGAACATGCCGCCCGAAAAAATCCTCTTTCATCGCAGGTTCGTAATGCCGCATATCGTAAATGGCGCCCGAACCGATATTGAGAATGCGCCCGCAGCGGTCGGCATGACGCACTATATTGAAGAACATGCGGGTATTCGTATAAAGCAGATGCTCGTGGTCGGGAGCGTTCCGATGCCCCGGCTTCACCGCCGCATGGATCACCGCATCGAAGGAACGACTTGAAAACCAAGCATCCATTGCCTCCGCATCGGCCCAATCCACCTCCTTGTGCGATGGGGCTGTAATCTCGTATTTGGCCGAAAGGAAGCTTTCCCGGATATTCTTTCCGATAAAGCCTCCGCCGCCTGTCAGCAATATTTTTTTCATGTCGAGCTCCCGCTTTCCGGTCAAAGGTCCCTGGCCCTATCCTCCGGGACAGGCCCGCCCCCTGCTTCGATTCATCCCTGCCCGGAACGGCAATAACCGCCTATTTCTTCCAAGCACAAGCCATACACATCCTCCTGCCGGTAACGCTTGTACCAGTCGACCGTCAAATCGATGCTCCGGCGGATATCCAGACGAGGTTCCCAGCCCAAACGGAAACGGGCCTTGCCGATGTCCAGCATCAACAGGTTGGCCTCGTGCAAAGCGTCCGGGCCGGACAAGTCTTTGCGCTCGCCCGAACCGTAGGCTTCGATCACCATGCCGGCCACCTCCCAGACGGGAACGATGCTGCCGGCATCCGGGCCGAAGTTCCAAGCCTCGCAATAACGCACCGGTTCTTCCCACATCTTCTTTGCCAGCAGCATGTAGCCGCTCAAGGGTTCCAGCACATGCTGCCAGGGACGGATCGCCTTGGGGCTGCGGATTCCGATCGGCTGCCCGGCTTCCAAGGCCCGGATGCAATCGGGAATGATACGGTCCTTGGCCCAGTCGCCGCCCCCGATCACATTCCCCGCCCGCACGCTGGCTATGCTCTTGCCGTGACGGGCAAACTGCGCCGGATTGAAGAAGGAACGGCGCCAGCTGCTTATCGCGATCTCCGCCGCGCCCTTGCTGCTGCTATACGGGTCGTAGCCTCCCATCGGTTCGTCTTCCCGGTAACCCCAGACCTGCTCCCTGTTTTCATAACATTTGTCGGTGGTAATCATCACGCCGACCCTGACGCTGGGGCAATGCCGGATGGCCTCCAGCACGTGGATAGTCCCCATCACATTGGTCTGGTAAGTCTCGACCGGCATCTCGTAAGAAAGGCGGACCAAAGGCTGGGCTGCCAGATGGAACACGATTTCAGGCCGGTATTGCTCGAACACCGCTTCCAGCGCAGCCGCATCGCGAATATCCACCCGCAAATCGGCCTTTATCTTCCGGCCGATGCCCGACAGGACATAATTATCCCGTTCGCTATCGGGAGCCAGTCCCAGACCGACCACTTCCGCGCCCAAAGAATGCAGCCAGATGCTCAGCCAGCTTCCTTTGAAACCCGTATGCCCGGTCACCAAGACCCGCTTCCCTTTATAAAAACGCTCAAACTCCATAAACATATCCCTTTGCCCGCGCTTCCTTGCGCCCCGGTCCCGCGCGCAAGCGGACATTCAAAAAGGCCCGGCAAAAAGGCTCGACCCTCCCCGATGCCGGGACAGGCATGCCCGAACCTGCCGCCGCTTTTCAAATCACCAGATTTTCCAAGGAGCGTTCCCTTCGGCCCACAAAGCCTCCAGTTCCCGTTTCTCCCGCTGCGTGTCCATCGGCCTCCAGAAACCGTAATGCCGGTAGGCCACCAGTTCCCCTTCGGCGGCCAAAGCCTCCAGCGGCTTGCGCTCCCAAATGGTAGCATCGCCTTCGATATAATCCAGCACCTCGGGTTCCAGCACAAAGAAACCGCCATTGATCCAGCTGCTATCCCCCTTCGGCTTTTCCTGGAACGAAAACACCTTCACCTCGTCGGCAGCGTTGAATGTGATGGCCCCGAAACGGCCGGAAGGCTGCACGACCGTCACCGTGGCCCGCTTCTTCTGTTCCCGATGGAAACGGAGCAATGCCGGAATATCCACATCGGCCACCCCGTCCCCGTAGGTCATCATGAAAGGCTCGCCTGCGGGCAGGTATTCCTTGATTCTTTTCAGCCGCCCGCCCGTCATGGTGTCAAGCCCGGTATCGACCAAGGTCACCTTCCATGGTTCGGCATGGGAATGATGGATTTCCATGCTGTTGTTGCTCAGATCCACCGTCATGTCGGCCTGATGCAGGAAATAATCGGCAAAATACTGCTTGATCATATAGGCCTTGTACCCGCAGCAAATCACAAACTCGTTGAACCCGTAATGGGAATAAATCTTCATGATATGCCACAAGATCGGCTTGCCGCCTATCTCCACCATCGGTTTGGGGCGGATATCGGTCTCTTCCGACAAACGGGTGCCGAAACCTCCGGCCAGGATTACTACTTTCATATTCGAATTCAAACTTTGTTTCGGAATGAACGCCACTTCGCGGCGCAGTCCAGCGGGTCGGCCGCTCCGGAACGGCTCGCATCCTCCCTCTGCCTCACTGCCCTTGATCCGCGCTTTCCTCCGCCGCCTCTTTGGCACACCTTTCCCGTCCGATCGACCGCTCCAGACGGTTCAAAGCCCTCTCTCTTTCAAGAAAAACCCGATCTTATCCAGCACATAGGCTATCTGCTCCCGGGTCAAGCCCGGATAAGTGCCTAAGAAAAACGTCCGTTCCATCACCGCATCGGTGTTTTCCAGATTTCCCACGATCCGCTTTTCCACTTGCAAATAGGCCGGCTGCTTGACCATGTTGCCGGCAAAGAGGTTGCGCGTTTCCACGCCTTCCCTGCTCAGGTACCCGGTCAGTTCGGTACGGCTGAAGCCGGCCTCCTCGCGCACCGTCACCGGATAGGCGAACCAGGACGGGTCCGAGCCGGGTTCGGCCACGGGCAAAATGAAATATTTTTCCCAAGCCTTGAAACCTTCTTCCCAACGGGCAAAATTCTCTTTCCGCTTCTTGACGAATCCCGGCAGCTTGTCCATTTGCGCCGAACCTATGGCTGCCTGCATGTCGGTCATCTTCAAGTTGTAGCCGATATGCGAATAGACGTATTTGTGATCGTAGCCCAACGGCAATTCGCCGTACTGGCGGGTGTAGCGCTGGCCGCAACGCCCGTTTTGCCCGCCCTCGCAGTAACAATCGCGCCCCCAGTCCCGGAAAGAACGCACGGAACGGGCTATCAGCGGGTCGTCGGTGCAGATCATGCCGCCCTCTCCCGTGGTGATATGGTGGGCCGGATAGAACGAAAACGTGGAAACATGGCCGAAAGTACCTGCCATCTTCCCTTTGTAAAGGGAGCCCAACGCATCGCAGCAGTCCTCGATTACCCAAAGATCGTATTCCCGCGCCAGTTCCAGGATAGCATCCACGCAAAACGGATTCCCTAACGTATGGGCTATCATGATGGCCCGGGTTTCGCTCGAAATGGCCCGGCGGGCTTGTTCCACCAGGATGTTGTAATTGCCCATTTCCACATCCACGAAAACCGGAACCAGGCCGTTCTGGATAATCGGGTTGACGGTTGTAGGGAAACCGGCCGCCACGGTAATGACTTCGTTGCCTTTCTTAAGCCGTTTCTCTCCTAAAAGCTTGCTCGTAAGGGCTGTGAAAGCCAGAAGATTGGCCGAGGAGCCCGAATTGGTCAGCAACGCGTGCTGCACCCCGACATACTCCTTGAATTTCTGCTCGAATTCCCGGGCATACCGGCCTTCGGTAAGCCAGAAATCCAAAGATGCGTCCACCAGGTTGACCATTTCCTTCTGGTCGAACACCCGGCCTGCATAATGCACGTTGTCTACCGGCCGGGATGCTTTTTCCTGCTCTGGAAGGCCGAATTGCAGCGCGTGGTATTCCGCCACCAATTCCTTTATCTGTTCGCGCAATTGCGCAGGCGTCTTTGCCATCTTGCTTTCCTGTTTCATTTGCATTCCGCAAGGCCTCCGTTTCCCGGCATTCCCGGGATTGTCCCGGGAATGCCTCAGAATTATTCGGCGCCTTGTATTTCCACTCCGGAAACGATTTTCCCGATCATGCCTTGGAGCACTTTCCCCGGCCCGACCTCGACAAAACGGCCCGCGCCATCGGCGTGCATGTTCCGGACGATTCCTGTCCAGCGCACAGGAGAAGTGAGCTGGGCAATCAGGTTGGCTTTGATCTTCTCGGGCTCGCTATACGGCAAAGCGTCCACATTCTGGTAAACAGGGCATACCGGTTCGTGGAAAACCGTTGCCTGGATCGCCTCGGAAAGCTCCTGCCGCGCCGGCTCCATAAGCGGGGAATGGAACGCCCCGCCCACTTTCAGCGGCAAGGCGCGCTTGGCTCCCGCCTCCTTGCATTTGGCGCAGGCTTCCTCGATTCCCTTCATGCTTCCGGAAATGACCAGCTGGCCGGGGTTGTTGTAATTGGCAGGCACTACGACCTGGCCTTCCACCGAAGCGCAGATTTCTTCCACCTTCTCATCGGGCAGGCCGATAATGGCTGCCATGGTCGAGGGGTTCATCTCGCAAGCCCGCTGCATGGCGTTGGCCCGTTTCGACACCAGGACAAGGGCGTCCTCGAACGTCAAGGCCCGGTTGGCCACCAAGGCCGAAAATTCGCCCAAGGAATGCCCGGCTACCATGTCGGGCTTGAAATCCGGCAAGCAGGCCGCCCAGATAACCGAGTGAAGGAACACGGCAGGCTGGGTCACCTTGGTCTGCTTCAAATCCTCCTCGCTGCCGGAAAACATGATGTCGGTGATGCGGAATCCTAAAATCCTGTCCGCCTGGTCGAACATCTCCTTCGCTTGCGGGAATTTCTCGTAAAGGTCTTTTCCCATGCCCGGGAATTGCGCCCCTTGCCCGGGGAAAACATAAGCTGTCTTCATCGTGTCCTCTGTTTTTGATTGTCCGTATCCATAAAAACAGGCCCGGATCGGGAAACGCGGATCCGCCCCCTCGCAATGCCCGCCCCGGCAACCCTTGCCGCATGGCGGAACCAGCCCCGGGCCCTTTCTCCAAACGGAAGCAAAGATACGGAATATTCCTTTTTGCCCCTTTCCCCTCTTTTTGCCCGCAAATTCCCGCAAGAACCGCTAAAAAACAACAAAACAATTGATTATAAGATACATAAACAAACAGCAAGACAAGGCTTTGTTTTTTCGCTAAAAAACAGATACTTTTGCAGTTCTATTCGCCGTCGTGTTTCAAACAGGCCGGCAACCGGAACCCCTGCGAGATGTTTCCGACGTGTTCCGTTTCCCGGTTCGTATTTGAGTATAATAACATATTAGGAGAAAAGACAATGACAAAAGCAGAAGTCGTAGCTGCCATCGCAGAAAAAACCGGTATCGAAAGGGTTACGGTTTTGGCAACGGTAGAAACTTTCATGGATGTAGTCAAGGAAACCATGACCAAAGGGGAAAACATCTACCTGAGAGGGTTCGGCAGTTTCATCATCAAGACCCGGGCCCAGAAAGCAGGGAGGAACATTTCCAAAGAACAATCCATTGTGATCCCCGCCCATAAGATTCCGGCTTTCAAGCCCGCCAAGCCTTTCAAAGACGAAGTAAAAAACAATTTAAAAGTCAAATAACATGCCCAGCGGAAAAAAACGTAAAAGACATAAGATGGCCACGCACAAGCGCAAAAAACGCTTGCGCAAGAATCGTCATAAGAACAAGTAAACTTGCCTTGAAGGCCGTGCTGCCGCAAAGGCTGTTCGTGTCGGGAAAAGGATTCGCAAAAATGCGGATCCTTTTTTTTATAGGAATGTTTTATCCGGCAGGGGAAGGGGAACTTCATCCGGCAAGCACTTCCAGCCAGATACCGCTTTCATCCGCACCGAAACCGGTTTTCCGCAAAGGCCGTCCGCTTGGAAGAACAGAGGCCCGCTCCAGGAAAGATTTTCCACGGGCACAACTATCCTTATCCTGCAGAAGGTGCCTTCCCCGGGGAAAGGCCGGCCCGGCACAGGCGCGCCCCAAAAGGAGCCGGCCCGATGGAATCCGGCTCGAAAGGGAAACCGCGGCAACAAAAAGGGCTTCGAAGCACCAAGCGGACACGATGCCCCGGCATCGCGCCCAAACAAAATCCCAAACAACCATGGACCGGAGCCATAGCCTGAAAATGCACCATCCCAAAGCGGAAATGGGGTCTGTCCGCTTCAAGCGCATACGGAACTGCATCTTTCTTTCCGGCCTCTCGGTCTTTGCCCAATTGTACCTGTTCCAACCTGTCTTAGGGGATATTTGCCAGGAATTTTCCGTCTCCCCGGCCGCCAGCAGCCTTGCCGTTTCGTTCTCCACCTTAGGCATGGCGGCCGGCTTGTTCATCTGGGCCTTCAAGGCCGATGCCGTAGGACGCGCCAGACTGATGAGCTTCTCGCTGATCGCTTCGGCCATCCTCACCTTGCTGACCTCGCTCGCCTGGAACTTCCCGTTGGTCCTGGCCTTGAGCCTTCTCAAAGGAATGGCCCTTTCCGGCGTCTCGGCCGTGGCTCTGGCCTACCTGAACGAAGAAGTGAGCCCGGCCGTCTTAGGCACTGCCATTAGCCTGTACCTGAGCGGGAATACCATCGGAGGAATGTCCGGGCGGGTTTGCGGCGCCCTGATTGCCGGCTGGAGCAGCTGGCACATCACCGCGCTCGTTTTCGGCTTGGCCGCCTTGGCCGTCGGGCTGGTCTTTGCCCGGCGGTTCCCGGCCTCCCTGCACTTCCACCCCCAGCATACGGACGTGCGGATCAAACTGCGCCGCATGGGCAGCTTCCTGGCGCATTTCGCATTCTTAGGCCTGTTCCTGACGGCAGCCTTGATCCTGGGTGCTTTTGTCAGCGTGTACAACTACATTTCCTTTGTCCTCGAAGCCGAACCGTTCAATTTGCCCCACTACATCGTGGCGATGATTTTCCTGATGTACATTGCCGGCGTGGCGGGTTCCCTGTGCATCGGATGGCTGTCAGACCGGCACGACGCCGCCCTTTTGCTGAAAATATCCCTGCTGCTAATGCTTGCCGGGGTGCTTCTGCTCTTGGTGATGGAACTCTGGGCCTTGATTGCCGGCTTAGGCATCGTCACTTTCGCTTTCTCCGGCGCCAATGCCATGTCGAGCCGCATCGTTTCCATCCGGGCGCACCGGGCCAAAAGCAGCGCCACCTGCCTCTACTGGCTGTTCTATTACGCCGGCTCCAGCATCATCGGGGCCTCTTCCGGCATCGTCCTCACCGCTTATGGCTGGAACTTCTTCGTGCTGGCCCTTGCGGGCATCGTGCTGCTGGCATTGCTCTTTTCCTGCATCGCGACCCGGCACCGGGTTTGAAAAGCAGAAAACGCCCCCCCATCCTTTCTCTTAAAAGACATATTTAAATAATTGTCTTTAAGATATTTATAAATTCTCACGAAAAATCTCGAAAAAAAATCCTGAAAAAACTTGCAGGTATTAAAATTTGATGTACTTTTGTGGTGTGCTACTTCAGTAATACAGTAGCTCATTAAAACAGTAAGTGGTCTGGAAAATCCGGCCGACCCGAATGCAAACAACAAAACAATAGGAGGACAAAACCATGTTCAACAAAAAATTCTTCCACAAAAGCTTGTCGTTCAACTACAGCACGCTCTTTGAAAACCGCGAAGGCAACCGCCGCAAAAACGACCGCTACCTTTTTGCATGAAAAGACAGAACAGATCCAGCAACCCGATAAAATTCAAAAACCATGATTGAAATAAAGAACCTCAGCTTCCGCTATGGCAAGCACCAGACCGTGTTCGAACAACTGAACATGGAGATGAAAGCCGGCTACATCTACGGACTCTTGGGAGAAAACGGGGTCGGCAAGACCACCCTGCTCCGCCTCTTAGCCGGGCTCCGCATCCCTGCCGAAGGCAGCATCCGCATATTAGGACAGGAACCTCGCCTGCGCACGGCCTCCCTGCTCTCCGAAATCTACTACCTGCCCGAAGTCATCGACCCGGCAGCCCTCAGCCTGAACGAATACGTGAAACTCTACGCCCCCTTCTACCCCCATTTCAACCACGAGCAATTGGCGCATTACGTGAGCGAATTCGGGCTGAACCCTACCAAAAAGATTTCCCAGTCCTCGCACGGCCAGCAGAAAAAAGCCATGATGAGCTTCGCCTTGGCCTGCAACACCAAGCTCCTTCTCCTGGACGAACCCACCAACGGCATGGATATCCCCTCCAAAGGCATTTTCCGCCGCCTGATCGCCCAAGCGGCCAGCGATGACAAATGCTTCGTCATCTCCACCCACCAGGTAAGGGACTTGGAAAACCTGATCGACCCCATCGTGATATTGGAACACAACCAGGTATTGCTCAACAACAGCATCGAAGACATCTCCCGCAAGCTCTGGTTCGGCATCCGGCCGCAGAAATCGGACAAGGACCTCTACCGCGAGAACGCGATCGGCGGCTACGCCGTGGTCGGCTTCAACGAAAGCGGCGAAGAGACCCGGGTCAATATCGAAATGCTGTTCAATGCGGCCATTCAGAACAAAGATCTCTTCAAGCGGATGTTCATCAACGGGGAAGACCTGGAACCCAAGCGCAGCTTCGCCGATGAGATGGCGCAGCGGATCAAGGGCGATGCCGGCTTGGATGAAAAGCCGCGAACCAATGACAACCAACCCGATGAATAACCTGCAATCGAAAACCAAGAACCCGAAATCACTATCATTATGGAAACTCGAAACAATAGTACCATGACAACGGAATTTTCTTTCCCCCGCATAGGATTGCTTCTCAAAAGCGAAATCGCTCGCAACTACAAGCTTTACTTGTCCTTGCTCGCTGGCCAGCTTGGCATTTATCTCCTCGGAATGCTTTTCGGAGGCATCAACGGGATGATCGGAGCCAAAAGCATCCTGACCACCTTCAGTCTTGCCGTCATCATCTTCCTGCCTTTCATGCTCTACAAGCATCTCTTCCACACTACCAAAGGGGTCAACGCCACCATGCTCCCCGCCTCGCAAAGCGAGAAATTCGCGGTAAGCATGTTCCAGTGCCTTGTCTTGATACCGTTCCTGCTGCTGTTTTTCAGCTGGCTGCTGAGCGTGATCGGCTTGGCCCTGACCGGTGTCAACGAGGTGATGATGCAGCCTTGGCACGTTTTCGGCAACAAGACAATCTCCATCAATACGGACTTCAACCTCGGTTTCTTCGAATCCAGATTCTGGAACGTCATTTCCATGCAAGCCATCTGCATCTGGGGCATTTACTTCTTCAAGACCAAGAAGTTCTGGAAAACCGTGCTGACATTCTGCTGCGCCTGCATCGCCATCGGCATCATCGGCTCCATCGGCATCGACGCGGCCTTGAATTCCTACGACGGAGGCGTTTACACCTTCCTTGCGGAAGCCGGGACCCGCTTTGCCCGGATCCTGTCCGTGTTCTTCAATATCATTGTGCCGGTAGGGTTGTGGGTGTGGGCTTATATCGCCATGCGCCGCCAGCAATTCTGATTTTCATGTGAGGACAGGCAATCTGCGGCGTTGCCTTCAGGATTCGGGCTTGGTCACGTACCTTAGTACGCTCCCGCGCCCTCACCTTCGGCAGCCTTGCATCTTGCCCGTCCTGACATGAAAACACAATACCCCAAAATCAATTCCCTCACTGACCACGGCATGCCAGAACGGATAAGATGCAAGGCGCACGACCGCAGGCGAACCGGAGCGTACTTTTGCACGTGAGGATTCCGCCAAGGGAGTGCAACGAAGCCAGATTATCCGTTATCACACGCCGAAAAACAAAAGCCATGGAATTCAGACAAGACAAACCCATATACGAACAGATCGCGGAATACGTCTGCGAGAAAGTATTAAACGGCGAACACAAGCCCGAAGACAAGATCCCGTCGGTAAGGGAGTTCGGGATGCAATTGGCCGTCAACCCCAACACCGTGATGCGGGCCTACGAGCATCTGGAACGCAACGGCATCATCTACAGCAAACGGGGCATCGGCTTCCTGATTTCGCCCGACAGCCGGCAGCGCGCCATGGACCTGATGCGGGAAGAATTCCTGCAGGCCGTCCCGGCGTTCCTGAACCGGATGAAGCTTCTGGGCCTCCGTTTCGAGGAACTCCAGCAAGCATTCGACAAGCAACCCGGCGGCTTGGATCCGGCCAAGCCTTGAATGCCTCCTTGCGCCTTTTCCCCACGCCCCGCCGCTTAGCCCCTTCGAATCTCCCGTCCTCCCTGCGCACGCAGGGAGGACATGAAAAAAAATCGTCCTGAAACACACAAAAAACACACGCATGAAACCGAAAAACCTTCCTTCCCTGCTCCCGCTGCTTGCCGCGTTCCTGCTTTCCCTGCCGGCCACCTCCTGCTCCATCGGCATCCCGGGCAAAGCCGAAAAACTGCATCCAAGCGGCATTACCGCCTCGAAAGCATTCAACCTGCCGGATTTCGACCAGCTGCACGCGGCATACAATTACCAAGTGGAACTGATTCCTTCCCAAAAGGATTCCCTCTATGTGGAAACGGATTCGATCCTGATGCCCTATCTCCGGATCCAATGCGAAAACGGGAAACTGATCCTGGACTTGGATGCCCGGATCCGGACAGACAATGCCGGAATCAAAGCCAAGCTCTTCTGCCAAGACCTCAAAAGCATCCGCTGTTCGGGTGCCGCTTCGGCAACCAGCCATGACACCTTGCGTTCCAAAGAGCTTGACATCCGGATTTCCGGTGCTTCCTTTGTACGAATACCGCTAAAAACCGGCAAGTTGCAGGTAAAATGCTCCGGTGCCAGCCAGTTTGGCGGCCATTGCGATGCCAACCAGGCCGTAATCCAGCTTTCGGGCGCATCTTTTGCCAATCCCGGCGGGCACATCCGCCAAGGCTCGATGAAACTGAGCGGAGCCAGCAGCTTCAAAAGCCGGGAAATGGCTTTCGACCGCCTGGAGGTGAAAACTTCCGGCGCGTCTAACGCCAATATGACCGTAATCCGGCATTTGAAAGCCGAAGCCTCCGGTGCATCCGACATCCGCTACTACGGGAATCCGGAAACCTCCGTCTCGTCTTCGGGCGCCGGCTCGATCAAGCCCGGGAAACAGCCGGCAAGTGCTTGAAATACATCCAAAAAAAAACGCAAGAATACCGTAACTAATTGAAAAAAAAAAACATTACATTTGCATCCAGCAAAAAAGAAAGTTGACGCCATGCCCATGAAAACCACCCTCCTCGCCTTCATCTCCCTGCTCTTCTTCCTGCCGGTTTCCAAACTCGCGGCCCAGACCGGCAACGTGAAAGGCAGCATCATCGATGCCCGTACTTCGGAGGGCATCCCCTTTGCCAATGTGGTGCTCGTCAAAGCCTCCGACAGCACCCAGGTCATGGGCATGGCTTCGTCCGACAGCGGCTATTTCGAATTCAAGCGGGTGCCGGCAGGCCGGTATTTCGTCCAGGCTGCGGTCTTGGCCTACCACCGCAGCAATTCCGGAGTGTTCGAAATCGATGCAAGCCAGCGGCAAGTCCATGTAGGGGAAATCCGCATGACCTCTTCGAGCGTGCAATTGGACGAAGTGGTCGTGACCGCCAAACGCCCCATCATGGAAATGGAGGCCGGAAAAATCACGATGAACATTTCCCAAAGCATCATCACCCAGTCGGACAACGCCTTCGAGATGCTGAAGAAGTTCCCCGGCGTGACCGTGGATAAGGACGACAACATTTCGCTCAACGGCCAGAGCGGGGTCTTGGTCTTGGTAGACGACCGCCCCACCCACATGAGCGGCCAGAACCTGGCCAACTACCTGCGCAGCATGCCCGGCAACACGATTGAGAAAATCGAGGTCATGACCAATCCCTCTTCCAGGTACGATGCCGAAGGCACCGGCGGCATCATCAACCTCAAGACCACCCGCATCCATGCCACCGGCTTCTCCGGCTCGGTGGATGCCGGCATCCGGGTGAACCGCCACGTGGGCTACAACGCCGGCTTCGACCTCAACTACCGCCAAAAGAAATTCACCCTCTACGGTTCGTTCTCCGCCTACCAAGGCTCGCAGACTTCCACGATGTACGGCTATAACAACTATGCGGACGGCAGCCGCAACACCATCAATGCGTCCGAACGCAACCAGCCTGTGGGCGGCAACAAATACCTGAGCTTTTACGGGAAAGGCGGCATCGACTACTATATCGGCAAATCGGATGTGCTGAGCCTTTCCTACGAAGGCAGCGGAGGACACGGCAGCAACAATGCCGACCTGTACCGCACCCGCTTCTACGGGGCTTCGAATCCCGATTCCGTCCTCTACGCCTACAACCAGGAAGCCAATTCCCGCTTCGGCTACCAGAACCATAATGTGAACCTGAACTACGAGCACACCTTCGACACCGCCTTCAACCGGAAACTCAGCATGAACTTCGATTATATCCGGAACGAAAACAGCTTGGCCGGTTCCAACTACGTGCGCTATTACCCGGGCGATTTCCTGAGCGGGAATCCGGTCTATTCGCTGGGCTACGATGTAGACCAGCCGTTCACCTCCAATATCTACAGCTTCAAGATGGACTATTCCCATCCGTTCAACATGCAGACCTCGCTCGAAGCCGGCATCAAGCTCAGCTATGCCGGCAACAACACGGCATCGTATTACCTGCAAAGCGACAGCAGCCGCATGGACGACCGCTACCTTTACGACGAGCTGATCGCGGCCGCCTATGTCATGGTCAACCATACCTTCAAGACCCGGACCACCCTGCAAGTAGGCGTCCGTGCCGAATACACCTACAGCCACGGCAACAACGTGGGCATGGATTCGGTCAACACGAACCAGTACGCCCGGCCTTTCCCCAACGTGAGCATCAGCCAGCCTATCGGCAACAAGAACCACCTGACCCTATCCTACCGTTACCGTCTCACCCGCCCGGATTATTCGGATCTGAACCCGTTCCAGGTGCGTTCCACCGCCACCGAGTATTACTGCGGAAACCCGTTCCTGAAACCGGAATACTCCCACAATCTGGATCTGACCTATTCGTTCAACTACAAATTCTTCGCTACTTTGGGCTACAAGCATGCCACCGGCGACCCGGAACGGATCAACTTCTACGATGAAAATTACAATACCTACACCCAGCCCATCAACGCCGGAGTGAACCAAGGGGTCACGCTGAGCCTTTCCACCAATCTGACTTTCTACAAGATATGGCGGCTCATGGTCTTCGTGCACGGAGGCTACGGCCAGTCGGTCATCGATTATGACGAAACGCACCAGAGAAGCGACATCTTTGAAGGCAGCTACTGGGTCAATACCGAAGTGGATGCTACTCCCAACCTGACTTTCTCGGCCTACAGCTGGGGGCAGCTCCCCAATCAAGGCAATTTCGCGTACAGCCCGGGCTTCTACGGAGGCGGCATCGGCATCAAGGCTTTCTTCCTGAAAAAGACCCTGACACTCTCGGCCTCGTTCGACGTGATGTTCAACGATTACATAAGCCGTTCGGCCTATCCGGCGCCAAACGGCCTGGAGAACATCAATTATGTGCGGGCGGGCTTTGAAAAATACACCGGCTCGATCCGGCTCTCCTGGCGCTTCGGCAACAACCGGCTGATGAACCGGGCGCCGCGCCAGATCGGCGATGCGGAGGAATCCTCCCGGTTGGGCGGAGGGAATACCGGCGGGGCTTCTTCCGGCGGAGGCGGGCCAAGGTAACCGCACTTTCCATCCCTTCGAAGCAAGTCTCCGCCAAGCCGGAAAGGGACAGACGGGACCCAGCCGCGTAAAGGCTCCGGATTCCGTCTGCCCCGCATTGCCCGCCCGCGCATGCGGAAGCGAAACCAAGCCTTCCTGCAGCGTTTCGGAACATCGAGGGAACATCGAGTTGAAACCGCTCACGCTGTTTTCCATGTTTTTTTTGTAAACTTGTAAGGTTTTTCCGCAACGAACCGGCCCAACGGGCCATCGGCCCGCTGCCTTTGCAGACAGAACACTGAAAACCAGCATATAAGCTAGCAATAAATCAGCTTTTTAAAAACAAATCAACTTTTTAAACCATACTTCTATCATGAAAAAACACGCATTCCATCTTATTATCGCGCTTCTGGCGATTCCGGTTGCGATGCTGTTCACCTCGTGCGGCAGCAAGTACAAGTACGAGAGCGTGCCGGGAGACCCCATGAAGACCCGCATCTACACGCTCGACAACGGATTGAAAGTCTACCTCTCCGTCAATCAGGACGCGCCCCGCATCCAAACGGTCATTGCCGTGAACGCGGGCGGGAAAAACGACCCGGCCGAAACGACCGGCCTGGCCCACTATTTCGAGCACCTGATGTTCAAGGGGACCCGGAATTTCGGGACGGTGAACTACGAAGCCGAAAAAGTCTACCTGGATCAGATCGAGAACCTTTTCGAAGTCTACCGCAAGACCACCGATGAAGCCGAACGCGCCCGCATCTACGCGCAAATCGACAGCGTTTCGCAAATCGCCGCTTCCTATGCCATTCCCAACGAATACGACAAATTGATGGCCGCTATCGGCTCGCAAGGCACCAACGCCTTTACCAGCAACGACATCACCGCCTACGTGGAAGACATTCCCTCCAACCAGGTCGAGAACTGGGCCAGAATCCAGGCCGATCGCTTCGAAAACCCGGTGATCCGCCTCTTCCATACCGAATTGGAGACGGTCTATGAAGAATACAACATGGGCAAGGCCAACGACATGCGCCAAGTATGGGCCAAGATCCTGGAAGCCCTTTTCCCCCACCATCCCTACGGCACCCAGACCGTGATCGGGGAACCCGAACAGCTGAAGAACCCTTCCATCACCAACATCAAGCACTTCTTCGACCAGTATTACGTGCCTAACAACATGGCTATCGTCATGGCGGGCGACCTCGATCCCGACAAGACCATCGCCATCATCGACAAGTACTTCGGGAAGATGCAGCGCAAAGACGTGCCTGCCTTCACCTACGAGGAAGAAAAACCGCTGGACAAGGTCTTGGAAGACACCGTGATCGGCCTCGACCCGGCCATGCTCGCCATTACCTACCCGCTTCCTTCCCCGCGCAACGAGGAAGTGGCCGTAGCTGAACTGGTGGGCAACATCCTCACCAACGAAAAGACCGGCTTGCTCGATGTGAACCTGAACCAAGCCCAGAAGGTGATGGGCGCTTGGGCTTATTACCAGACCCTGGCCGATTACGGGATGATCCAGATTTACGCCATGCCGCGCCAAGACCAGAGCCTGGAAGAACTCCGCGACCTGGTAGTGGAACAAGTGGAAAAACTCAAGAAAGGGGAATTTTCGGAAGAAACCCTCAAGGCCGTGATCGACAATTTCACGGTCGACCAGTACCAGCAGCTGCGCTACAACATGTCGCGCGCCATGATGATGGTAGACGCCTTCAATTCCCATGAAGACTGGGCCAACGTGGTTTCGCGCATCGACCGCCTCTCGAAAGTGACCAAGCAGGAAGTGGTGGATTTCGCCAACAAATACCTCAACAACTACTCGGTAGTCTACAAGTTAGAGGGCGATCCCGACCTGGCCCGCATCGAAAAGCCGCAAATCACCCCGCTGTCCATCAACCGCGACACGGCCAGCCAGTTCCTCAAAACCATCCAGAACGCCCGGCCGGCAGACCTCGCGCCCCGCTTCGTCGACTTCCAGAAAGACATGACCGTGGGCAAATACCAGGACAAAGTGGATCTTCTTTACAAGAAAAACGAGCAAGACCCGCTTTTCAGCCTCTACTACGTCTTTGAAATGGGCAACTTCAACGACAAGGAACTGGATCTGGCCTTCCAGTACCTTCCTTACTTAGGTACCGACAAATACACGGCCGAGGAACTCCAGAACGAATTTTACAAACTGGCCGCCGACTACAACGCGGTAGCAGGCAACGACCGGGTATACGTCTACCTGACGGGCATCGACAAGAACTTCGAGGCTTCCGTTGCTTTGTTCGAGCACTTGCTCTCCAGCGTGAAAGCCGATCCCGACCGTTACGCCAACCTCGCCTTGGATGTGCTCAAGCTGCGCGAAGACGAGAAGAAGCAGCAGGAATCCAATTTCCAGCGCTTGGCCTACTACGCCCTCTACGGGCCTGAAAACCCTGTTACCTACCAGCTTTCGCAACAGGAAATCATCCGGATGGATCCCGAGGCCTTGACCGGGAAAATCAAGGATCTGAGGAACTACGAGCACGCCATCATGTACTTCGGCCCCAAGGACATGAGCCAAGTGCAGACCGTCCTTGCCGCCCACCACACGCTTCCCGGCTCCTTCAAGCCCTACCCGGAAGCCCATGAGTTCGACCTGCGCGAAAACGAAGGCAAGGTATTCTTCGCTCCCTACGATGCCTTGCAAGTGAACGTGGCCACCTTGATGAAAGGCACGAAATACGACAAGGAAACCGAAGTGCTCGGCAACATGTACAACGCCTATTTCGGCGGCGGCATGAGCGGCATCGTGTTCCAGGAAATCCGCGAAGCCCGCGCCTTGGCCTACACCGCCTACGCCTATTTCGGCAGCCCGGCCCGCCCCGACAAGTACTTCAACTTCCAGTCCTTCGTGGGAACCCAGACCGACAAGATGAAAGACGCCCTCACGGCAATGGATGAAATCGTGCAGGATATGCCCATGTCGCAGCAGACCTTCGACCTGGCCAAAGCCAACGTGCTCGACAACCTGCGCGCAAACCGCTGCCTGCGCGAGAACATCTTCTTCAAATACCTCTATGCCAAGAAATTCGGATTCACCGAAGATCCGTCCAAATTCGAATACGAAAAGACGCTCGGCATGGAACTGAACGATGTGAAGGCTTTCCAGGAAAAGTACATCAAGGGCCAGAAGCACAACACCGCCGTCTTGGGCAACCCGAAGAGCGTGGACATGAAATACCTCCAAACGCTCGGCCCGGTGGAAAAACTCACCACCGAAGACATCTTCGGCTACTAAACGCTCCTTGCCAGCCCCGTCCGGGAATACCCCGGAAGCGGGTTTCCCCGGCGGAAGCCGGCACGGGCAAAAGGGAGGGCGCCTGCAGGCGCCCTCCCTTTTTTGTTTCCTTCCCTTTCCATTGCCCTCCCTTCTCTCGTCTCTGTTCCCCTGCCTCCGTCCCTTTCCTCCCCGCCGTTCCCGTTGTCCGACCCGCCCATGCCATGCAAGCCAAAGCTTGCCCGAAGACCCCGGGAATTTCTTTTCAAGATTTCTTAACTTTGCATGTCAAATTCCAAGCCGAGGCAGCCTCCCGGCTGGATTCGGTTAAATCCTTTCCACCATGCACGACGAAAATCCCGGACTCGAAACCGGTGCCGAAAAACGGCCTTCCTTGAACTTCATCGAAGAAATCATTGAAAACGACCTTGCCAACGGGAAAAACGGCGGGCGTGTCCATACCCGTTTCCCGCCCGAACCGAACGGCTACCTGCACATCGGCCACGCCAAATCCATCTGCCTCAATTTCGGCCTGGCGCAGAAATACCATGGGAAAACCAACCTCCGCTTCGACGACACCAATCCGGTGAAGGAAGACGTGGAATACGTGGACTCCATCCGCGAGGACATCCGGTGGTTAGGTTTCCAATGGGACGGGGAATACTACGCCTCGGACTACTTCCAGCAACTCTACGAATGGGCCGTGCAGCTCATCAAGGAAGGCAAGGCCTATGTGGACGACCTCAGCCAGGAAGAAGCCTCCCTCTACCGCGGCACGCCCACCCAGCCGGCCAAGCCGAGCCCCTGGCGGGACCGGAGCGTGGAAGAAAACCTGGATTTGTTCGAACGCATGCGCAAAGGGGAATTTCCCAACGGGGCAAAAACCCTGCGCGCCAAGATTGATCTGGCATCGCCCAACATGCACATGCGCGACCCCATCATGTACCGGATCCTGCACCAGTCCCACCACAGGACCGGCAACCAATGGTGCATCTACCCCATGTACGATTACGCCCACGGGGAAAGCGACTCGATCGAAGGCATCACCCACTCCATCTGCACCTTGGAATTCGAAGTGCACCGCCCGCTCTACGACTGGTTCATCCAGGCCTTGCACATCCACGCGCCCCAGCAGATCGAGTTCGCCCGCCTGAATCTGAGCTACACGGTCATGAGCAAGCGGAAACTGCTCCAATTGGTGCAGGAAAAGCATGTCTCGGGCTGGGACGACCCCCGCATGCCCACCATCTGCGGGCTGCGCCGCCGGGGCTACACGCCGGAATCCATCCGGCTGTTCGCCGAGAAAATCGGGGTAGCCAAACGCGACAACGTGATCGACGTGTCGCTCTTGGAATGGTGCGTGCGCGAAGACCTCAACAAGAAAGCCCAGCGGGTGATGGTGGTCATGAACCCGGTCAAGCTGGTAATCGACAATTACCCGGAAGGCCAGGAAGAAGAACTGGATGCGGTCAACAACCCGGAAGACGAAAGCATGGGCACGCGGAAAGTGAAATTCTCCCGCGAACTGTACATCGAGCGCGAAGACTTCATGGAAAACCCGCCCAAGAAGTTCTACCGCCTCTCTCCCGGCACCGAAGTCCGACTGCGCTACGCCTACTTTGTCAAATGCACCCATGTGGTCAAAGACCCCGATGGGAACATCACCGAAGTCCATTGCACCTACGACCCGGCTTCCCGTGGCGGCAACTCGCCCGACGGCCGCAAAGTCAAAAGCACCATCCATTGGGTTTCCGTACCGCACGCCAAAGACGTGGAAGTACGGGTGTTCGACCGCCTTTTCCGCGTCCCCGCCCCGGACGATGCGGAAGAAGGCAAGACCTTCCTCGACAACCTCAACCCCGAATCCCTGCAAATCCTGCCCTGCTGCAAAGCCGAGGCTTTCCTGGACGGGTTCGAGCGGCATCCCCTTGCGCACTTCCAGTTCGAACGGATGGGCTATTTTTCGGTCGACCCCGACAGCGCGAAAGAAAACCGGTTGATTTTCAACAAAACGGTAGGCCTCAAAGACACTTGGGCCAAGGAAAGCGCAAAAAACGACGGAAAGTGACAAAATCCACCCTCCTGCTCTTCCTCGGGTTCCTGAGCCTCCTCTTCTTGCCCGGCTGCGGGCGCCACGGCCAAGAAGGCGAGGTGGTATTGCATATCCAGGGAGACGGCGGCCGCAAGCTGGCTTTCTACGAAATCTCGGCCGAAACCGGCGCGCTGTTCCTCGATTCTGTCAGGCTCCGCCGAGGCGAGGGCCTGCTCCGCGTTCCGGAAAACGGGAACGGCATGTACGTCCTGCGCGGAGGGAAGGAAGAAAACCTGATCGTGCTCCTGCTTTCTCCCGGCGAACGCTTCCTGCTCGAAGCGCATTTCGATTCCCTGCTCCCCACGGCCCGGCTAAGCCCGCTCCCGGAGGCGCATCCCGCCCGAACGCGGGGAACAGGGCGAAGCGGAGGAACAAGCCCCGGCAAGGATGCTGAACAAGGACATCTGCGGGAAAAACCCGATCCTGCCAACGCTCCTGCGGATTCTCCCGCCCGGGCCGCCCTCTTCTTCCAGCAAGAAGCGAACCGGGCGGAAAAAGAAATCGGGCGTATCAACCGCCTGTGGATCGAAAACCGCTATCGGGTTTCCCATGCCGATTCCCTCTACCTCTCTTGCGCAAGGAGCATCGACACCCTGATGCGGCAACTGCGCCGCACCGCCCGGGAACTTTGCCGGATGCAGCCCGGGAGTTTGCTTCCCGTGCTGATTGCCAACAAGCAAGTCGGAAACCGCCCGGTGTTCGAGCTCGAAGACCCCGCCCAAACGGAATTCCTCCTGGCTTGCGCCCGGGAAATGCAGGAAACCCGGAAGGGGAACCCCCATGCGGAACGGTTCCTCTTCAACATGGAAAGAATCCGTTCTTTCCAGCAGCAGGAACAGCTGCGGCAAATGGAGAAAAACGAACAGGAAACCCGGACGGAACCTGCCCGGAAGCCTGCAAGCCGGACGGCCCCTCATTCCCGAACGAATCTCCCGGATAATCCGCCGAAGCATCCCGGAAACTGAAAACGCCCCATGCCCGAACTCGACCACATCCGCATAGAACTCAAAGAGAAGCAGAAAATCTATTTCCTCTCCGATTTTCATCTGGGTTCGCCCGACCCTGCCAGCAGCCGGGAGAGGGAAAACCGCATCGTGTCCTGGATAAGCGAACACGAAGCGGACATGGCCGGGCTTTTCCTGCTGGGCGATATTTTCGACTATTGGTTCGAATACCGCTTCGTGGTTCCCAAAGGATTCGTGCGCCTCTTCGGGAAAATAGCCGCGCTGACAGACCGGGGCATACCGGTCCACTTCTTTTGCGGCAACCACGACACTTGGCTCCGAGGTTATTTCGAGGAAGAAATGGGCATTTCGACCCATAAGGGGAACGCCCTGCTCCAAACGGGAGGCAGATGCTTCCTCGTAGGCCACGGGGACGGCTTGGGCCCCAAGGAAAAAGGCTATAAGTTCATCAAGAAAGTATTCAACGCCAAACCCAGCAAAGTGCTGTATTCGGCCCTGCATCCCTGCTGGGGCTTCCTCATCGCCCGCAACCTCTCGCGCCGGAGCCGCAAGAAGTCGGTCGGCCGCCGTCCCTGCAACCACCGGCAACGGGAAAAAGGCAAGAATTTCAACTTGCTCTGCTTCATGGAAGATTTCCTCCGCGCGCAGCATGTGGACGGATTCATCTTCGGGCACAGGCACTGGCCGCTCATTGCCAGGCTCGAACCCGGGAAACCGCTCGACAAGGCAGCTTCCTTGCCCGGTTCGTGCGCCCGCTGGCACGGCAAGGAGGTCTACTACCTGAACACCGGCGACTGGCTCCGCCACGACTCCTTCGCTTCGTTCAACGGGGAAAGCCTCTGCCTTTTCGGGAAAAACCTCAAGGAAGAATTCGTATAATATAAGGCGATAGGGACGGCCGAGCCCGCCCGGATTGGCCGGCCGCAACCAAAAACAAGCAAGAAAGAATCCGCATGACAAATTTTCCAAAACCCGGAATGCCCGCCACTTTGGCCATCGAAGGCATGGAATTTTATTCCCATCATGGCTGTTTTCCCGAAGAGCGGCGCATCGGCACCTGGTTCCAGGCCGACATTTACATGGAATTCGATGCCGGAAAGGCGCAATTGTCCGACAGCCTCGAAGACACGGTCAACTATGCCGAAGTCTACACGAAAATCAAGGAAGAAATGGCCGTGCCTTCCAAATTGCTCGAACACGTGGCCCGGCGCATCACCGACCGCATCCTGCAAGACTACCCGCAAATCGGGAAAATCGGCATCAAGCTGAGCAAGATCAATCCGCCTTTGGGCGAAAAGATACGGGAAGTGAGCATCCGCTTCGAGCAAAGCCGCGACGAGGCGGATTGAACCGACGGGCGAACCGCTCCCTCCTCCAGGTCATGGATCCGATGCTCTAACGAATTGAACCGACGGGGCGGCGAATTGAACCCGCTGGGCGACCGTCCCTCCCATCCCCTGCACGCCATCAGCGCGAAGCCCCGGCGGAACCGCCCGCCAAGGGCGCATCTTCCGAAGGTCGGGGTTTCTTTGTTTTCCCCCGCCAGCGTGCCATGGACCAGACGCCCAAGCACATCTTCCGGAGGTCGGGAAATTCCTTGCCCCGCCTGCGCGTCCTTTTGTATCGAAGAATTTCGGAAACGCTTAGAAAGTGCTGTATTCCTTTACCCGGAACAGGGTCGTGTGCGCGTAAAACACCTGCAAGAGCTTGAGCATCTCGCGCTTGGCCTCTTCTACCGTGGAAACGTAAATAGCCTGGTTCTTCTCCCCTATGCTATTGTTCATCACCAAGTAATTGTCTTTCGCGGAATTGTACTGGAAGACGAAATAATACGTGGGCTCGTGCTGGATAATGTACGAGACACGGGGTTCGAGCAGTTCCATGAAAGCCAGCAAGGCCGTATCCAAATCCTCCTCGAGCAGGTTCAGCGAGGAAGAGGAGACCTTGAAGGCGCTTTCAAAGACATCGTACGAAAAAGTAGCCAAGGGAAGATTGTAGTTTTCCGAACTCACCAAGGTAAGGTCGATATACGAGCTCTGGGCGCGGGCCTGGGAAAACGCCGCCGAGAAGACGAGCAAAGGGAAAAGCAATCTTGGCAAAAGACTTTTCATGGCATGTTCGGGAATAGGACGAAGCAGGGCAAATATAAAGGGAAAAAAGCAAAAAGCCAAGCGAAAAACCGCTACCGGCCAGCTATCCGGGCCCTCTAACGGATCACCCCGCGCGGTTTGCGCAAGACCACGTTCTCCATGCGCTCGTCCGAGTCGAATCCATCGCCTTCCAGCACCAGGCCGGGACTTACCTTGCGCACGAACACATCGGAATAAATCTTCCGGGTGTCCTGGTTCCAATACAAGGCTTCGGTATAAATGGTATCGAGCGAACGGAAATCGTACACCCGCACATTGCGGTAAAACTTCATCAGCTTCTGTTCCTGGAAATTGATGGCCGAATCGGCAAAAAGCAGAACATCCACTTTCGAACCGTCTTCGGAATAAAATTCGGACTTGACGCCCTTGGGAAACACCTGGGCCGGAACCCGCCCGGCTTCCTCTCCCGTGTAATTGCCCATGCAGGGGTATTCCATGTAAACCTGCATGCGGCCTTCATCGGTCACCATGCTGGCAGACCCGTAGAGAGTCTGGCTCGCGGCGGAAGCAATATCCTCGAAAGGGTTGAAAACAGGGGTTTTCTCCCGGCAAGATACCGAAAGCCCCAAAAGAAGGGACAGTCCCGACAAAGAAAGCAAACGTGAAAATCGCATGACCGCTCTTTTATAGCCCGTCCGGGCAAAAACAAACCAAAAACAGCACCCCGAGGCCGCCTGCTCCGCAGCCGCCCGGGTTCATCGCTCGCGGGCCATCCCGGCAACGGCAGGGCTGCGGGAACCCCCGCAGCGAAAAAAAAGAAGTCCGGCCCTTTGCCGGAACCGGACTTCTCTGCAATCTCCGCTACCGGCGCGCCCGGATGGTGGTCGTGTGCGTGAACCAGCAGGAAATGGTATAGGAATCGCCCTCCTTGAAACCGTACGTGAACAAGTCGTCGGAAGAGGGGAAGTGGGCCGAATAAGTGGCAATCAGCTTGTCGACCGTTTCAGCCAGGTCGGGTTCGACCGATTTGGCCTTGTAGAACATGTCTACCGCGGCCCAGTAAGGCGCGCGCTGGCCGATGGGCGTGCCGTCCGAGCAAGCATCGGCGCCGGCGGCGTAAACCGAACCGAGGAGGATGTAAGCGCGCCCGTTGCCGGGATTGAGCTCATGAACCCGGTTGCAAGCGCTGCGGGCCGCGCTGTAACGGCCTAACTTCATGGAAGCATCGCCGATAAGCAGGTAAGCGTTCTCCTTGTCTGTTTCCGGCAGCTGGGCAAGGTTTTCCTCGGTAAGGTAACCGATCGCCTCCGCATAGGCCCCTCGGGCATAATTCATGCGTGCCATCTGGTAGGCGCTTTCGGGAGAAGGCTCAAGTTTGTACAAGGCTTCCGCCATCTGGAAGAAGATCTCGGAATCGGTGCAGGAACGCGAGCCTAACATGCGGG
This sequence comes from uncultured Bacteroidales bacterium, assembly GCA_949291555.1. GTDB lineage: Bacteria > Bacteroidota > Bacteroidia > Bacteroidales > P3 > Pullibacteroides. Next base: position 21,781 of record CASEWE010000009.1, on the reverse strand, counting down.
TCGCCTTGCGCAGGAAATCGGCATCCTGGGAAGAAGTCTTGAAGCGTTCGGTGTAGAGGGGAATCAAGTCCTCGCAAGCCGCATAAGGCTCGAACAAGCTGTTCACAGCCGCTTCCATGGCAGCCGGCAAGGTGTCGGAAGGATTGGCCTTGCTCATGCCTTCCAAAGCGGCAATGGCTTTTTCATAGGCATTGATGAGCCCTACCTTGTCGATAATGCCGGCCTTGAACGCATCGCGGGCCCCTTCGAAATAGAAGTAAGGAATGTTGATGAATCCCGCTTCGGAAGAATATTCCATGGCCTTTTCATAAAGCTCGTAGGCTTCTTTCACCTTCCCGGGCATGTAAGTGCGCATGTCGCGGGCTTTCATCCCGGTGCAGTAGCCCGGGCGGCCGTAGTACTGGGTGCGCGTGTCCCACAAAGCCAGCAGCTCGTCGATGTACTGCGCCCTTGCCGTGGCATCCTTCTCCCGGGCGATGCGGGTCTTGAGGATGACGCTTCCCCGGATGTAGGTGTTGAGCGAAGTGGCCGGGCATACTTCCAAGACTTTCTTCCAGGCATCGTAGGCATCGTAATAGTTCTTCTGCTTGTAAAACTCCTGGTAAACAGAGAGGTTTTGCAGGCAGGTAAGGCTGTCCTCGGGCGTGTTTCCATACTTCTGCGCATGCACGGCCGTTCCGGCAGCCAAGATCATTGCGGCAACAAAAAACTTTTTCATGGAATTTATCGTTTTTCTATATCTAAACTTTCTTATCCATCGCATGTCCATTCCTCATGCCTCCCCGCTTCCCCGGCAAAGGCGATCCCCGTCAATCGTACTTGGGCTTGACGAACCAGGTCTCGACCGAAGAGAGGCTTACCCCTACGCGCATGAAGTTCTCGCGTATCTGGCCCCGGCTCAAAGCCCCGGTCTGGCCGAACTGGAGCCCCACATTGATCAAGGAACGGCTCTTGCGGACCGGGATTCCCAACCCGACGCTGAACCCGTAGGAAAACAGCTCCTTCCCGCTAAAAGCCGTGTAATGCGTCTGGAAAAAACCGCCGATCCGGTAGGCGAACCGCCGGGCCACGGAGGTTGCCTGGGGGTTGTTTTTCAATTCAGCGCCTATGTTGGCCGCGTAGGTGTTGCGGAAGAAATCGTAACGGTTTCCGTATTCCTGGTACTCCTTCCACCAGGTATAGGCGAAATCCGCCCCCACCACGAACTGGTCGACGTACTCGTAAGAAACGCCCACCCGCAAGGAAGAGGGCATCGTCACGGTTCCTTTCCGGGCCGCTTCCGGCATGTAGGCCGTGTCTTCCAAGCCCGAAAAGATGCCTTGGGCCATGGTGGTCCGCCGGCCGTAGAGCGTCGACTTGAAACTGTAGGACGCCCCGATGGTAAGGTATTGGAACTCTTTGATACGGGGCGCCACCGTAATCCCCACATCGGCAGAAAAGCCGTCCAGCTTCGTTTCGGTGTAGAACTGGGCCTGCCCGGCGTAAGCCGCCAAGGTATCGTCCATGAAAGACAAGGTGGAAGTCTGCATCAGGCGGCCGAACTGGTAATTGAGGTTCGCGCCCACGGAAACCGGCCCCCAGCCCAAGGAATGGCCCCAGCCCAACTTGGCGATGCCGCCCCGGCCTTCATGGGTCAGCTGGGTCTGCCCGATGAACGCGCCCGCATCGGAAAAATAGGAAGTCTTGTAAAACATGTCCGTCAACGGGATAAGGTAAACGGCCATCTTGTACCATTTGCAGACCGGGAAATAGAATTCCAAATTGCTCAACCCGCCCGAAGTGCTCTGGTTGCGGAGCAGCTCCCCGTCCCGTTCCTGGGCAAGGTTGTTCATGCTGACATTGAAGCCTAAATCGAAACGCACGCTCAAGGTGTCGACCCCTGTCCGGTAAGTAGCCGGGTTGAACGGATTCATGTTGCCTTTCCCCGACAAGCCTGCCCCGATGCCTCCCATCGACATATTCCTGACATTCAAGTATGGTTGCAGATAACCGGGGCCGAAAACGGAATACGGCGACATCATGCCTGTCTGGGCGCATATCTTGAAGGAAGACAAGACCGTGCAAAGCAGCAATACCGCAACGGCGCACGCCTTCCCTTTCTTAAAAACCATTCAAATCCAGTATTTCGTTCAATCCTGTCAGGACCAGGTTTTGGTGTGCAAATATCACATAATTCAAGGACTTTTCAAAATAGCCCGAGTTCCCGCCCGTAAGCACCACGCGCAGGTTCGGGAAGCGTTTCCGGTAGCGGGAAATGTAGCCTTCCACTTCGTAGCGCAAACCATCGAGCGCCCCGCTGTAAAGGGCGGTTTCGGTATTGTTGATGGTCTCCGTGTCGCGCTCCTGCCGTATGTCCACCAGCGGCAAGGCTTCCGTGAAGCGGTGCATGGCCCGCAGGCGCATGTTCAAGCCCGGCGAGATGGCTCCGCCGAGGAAGCGGGCCCTGGCATCGACCACGTTGTAGGTCACGCACGAGCCGAACACGATGCACAGCACGTCCTCCCCCGGATAAAGCCCGGCCACGGCCGAAGCCACGGCGATGCGATCCCGCCCCAATGTCTGGGGGTTTTCGTAACAAAGCTCCACCGGTATGCGCAAATCGGGCCGGTAGGACTGCCAGTCGATAAAATACGGGAAATTGGCCAAAGCCTTTGCCAGGAAAACCGGCTCGCTCGCCACCGTGCACACGATAGCGGCATCCAGGTCGGGATACCGCTGCCGCACAAGGTCTATGTCCTGGGGCGTGATCGCTTCATGCCACTGCTTGCACAGCAGCTCTTTCCCGGAAAAGACCCCTAACTTGGTGACCGTGTTTCCTATGTCGATTACTAATTTCTTATGCATCTCTCAGGCAACCACCCGCCTGACCATGGCCGAAAGAGCCGTCTTCAAGCGGTCCAGATTTTTTTTACGGGTTATCAATTCCATGACTTTCAAATCATCGCCATCCTTGCCGGCCTGCTCCAGCTCCTTGTCGAGGCTACCCCTCATGTCGGATAGCTTCTTGAGCTTGAAATTCAAGACCGCCTGAAAGACAGCCGAATCCAATTTGCCTCGGTCGTTCTGCTCCGTCCGGACCAAAATGCCTTTTTCCTCCCAGACCTTGCTGATTTCGAAACGGCTCGCTGCCAAATCGGCCACCAAGGCGCGCAAACGCGGGTCGTCTGCTTGCAAAAGTTCTTCCAAAGAAGGCACCTTCCCGCTATGGAAAGCGTTGGCAAATATAGAGAAAAGCCCTTGGTGCAAAGGCTCTTCCATGGAAAAACCATCCTGCTCCAATTCCATCACGATGTAGGCGCACACGCTCGAAACCTGATCCATGCGGCAGCCTCCCTCGTCCACATAGGCCTGGGTCGTATTGCAGGCGCCGTGATTGACCAAGAGGCGAAGGAGCTCCCGTTCCAGCACCTTTTCATAGGCCCGGGCATCCTCTTCCGGGCTGCCCTGCCCGGGCGCGGGCTCGGAAGGAACCTCCCGGATGGCTTGCCCGGCTCTTTCCCGGGCCACCTGCTTCTGGAAACGGCTCCTGAAAATCCGGTTGAGCTTGTTGACCAGGTCGGCCTCGGGAATATCGAGCAAGCGGCTGCACTCCTGCACGTAAACCGCCCGCTTGATTTCATCGGGAATGACCGAAATGCTTTCCAGGATATTGTCGATGAGCGCGGCCCGCTTGATAGGATCGTCTCCGGCATCCTGCAGGAGCAGGCGGGCCTTGAAGCGGATGAAGTCGACCGCGTTGTCCGAAAGATACCCGCGGATTTCCTCGGTGGAATGGGCCTTGGCAAAATCATCGGGGTCCTGGCCGTCGGGGAGCAAGACCACCCGCACATCCATGTCCTTGGCCAGGATCATGTCGATGCCGCGCAAGGAAGCCTTGATTCCCGCCGGATCCCCGTCGTAAAGGAGCGTCAAGTTGCGGGTGAAATGCGAAATGAGCCGGATTTGCTCTTCCGTGAGCGAAGTGCCCGAAGAGGAGACCACGTTGGCAATGCCGGCCTGGTGCATGGAAATGACATCCGCGTAGCCTTCCACCATATAGGCCATGTCCCGGGCCGCGATTTCCCGCTTGGCAAACGGGATGGCGTACAAAACCTGGCTCTTGTGGTAAATCTCCGATTCGGGGGAATTGACATACTTGGCCTTGGTCTTGTCGTTGACCAGAATCCTCCCCCCAAAGCCCAGGACCCGGCCGGAGAGGCTGTGTATGGGGAAGATGACCCGGCCCCGGAATCGGTCGAAAAGCTTCCCGCTATCCTCTTTCTCTATGGTCAGGCCGCACTGCAAAAGGTACTTCTTGTCGTAACCGGCTTTCAGGGCCGCTTGCGTGAAGCCGTCCCAGCTGCTGGCGCAATAACCTAACTGGAACTGCCGGATCATGGCATCGGTGAATTTCCGCTCCCGGAAATAGGAAAGCCCCACCGCCCGGCCTTCCTCGCTTTCCCAGAGGTTCTTCACGAAATATTCGGCGGCAAAACGGGTAACATCGTACAAGGATTCCCGCTCGCTTTCCTTCCGCTCCTGCTCCGGGCTAAGCTCCTGCGCGCGGATTTCGATGTTGTACTTGGCGGCTAAGTAACGCAAGGCGTCCACATAGCTCAGATGCTCGTGCTCCATGAGGAAGCTCACCGAATCGCCGCCTTTCCCGCATCCGAAACACTTGAAAATCCCCTTGGCCGGGGTAACGATGAAAGAAGGAGTCTTCTCCTGATGGAAAGGGCAAAGCCCCACGTAGTTGGCCCCGCGTTTCTTGAGGAGCACGAAGTCACCCACCACCTCGTCGATGCGAGCCGCGTCCAAAATGGCGCGTTTGGTCTCTTCCGGTATCCTGTAGCTCATGCCTCCGCCCTTTGGTGGGTGATGATAGAAAAAAAGGTGTCCCGGCCAAGCCTCGGACACCTTTCATGCAAGCATCTCTGCCTAAGCATCGCTGCCAAAGAGAGCGGCAAACGGGTCTCGAACCCGCGACCTCCAGCTTGGGAAGCTAGCGCTCTACCAACTGAGCTACTGCCGCATTGCGCTTGCCGGCAAACCGCAACCGGAAATTTCCCTTCCGTCCGCCGGCATTTCGGAGGGCAAAGATATAAAAAAAGTGCGAACCATTGCACAATGGTTCGCACTTCAAGAATAAAAGATACAGTGTCAATCTTTTAACGAATCACAACAAGTTTGACCGCCTTGTCTATGCCTTCGCCGCGCAAGGTAACGAAATACATGCCGGCCGAAAGGTCCTGCAGCCCGATTTCCACTTCCGTCCTGCCCGCTTCAACGTTCATGGCGCCCATATCCAGCACGCAGGAACCGGTCTTTTCCCAAACCTGGATCCGCACCGGGCCGGCTTTTTCCATGGTGAAAGACAAGGCCGCGCGGTCGCGGGCCGGGTTCGGAAGCAGTTGAACGCCCGCAACAGCCGGGAAAGCCTCGTTGGCCACGAAACGGGAATCGAGCTTGATGACGAGGCTGTCGGCATACTTGCCGTCATGACGGTAAAATTCCACGGAGTTGGCATCCTGCATGCTGATGTAACCCGCGCCGTACTGGGTGTTGATCCCGTCCTTGCTCACGTCATGGATCGTGAAGGTATAGCAGCCTTCGGCCAACGTGACGGGCGTGCTGTTGACCCGCGTCCCGTTGCCGCTCAAGTCGCGGTAAGGCCCGCCGGAGGAAACCACCGAGCCTTCGCCGTCTTTCAAATCCCAGGTGATATCCGAACCCCAACGGTCTTGGCAGATAGCCAGAACGATATCGGAAGTCGGCGCGGTGGCGCGGCGATGGATCGCTTCCACCGTGATCTTCGTCCCGGCATCTTCGTATTCGTACGGTTCCCCGTTCACGCCCGTGATCCGGACTTCCACCTCTTCGGCATTATTGCTGGTTGCAAGCGCCACGCTGCCGGTGGTTACCCGCACGCTTTCACCCTCGTTCAGCGGGGTTTCAAAAGTTTCGACATGTTCCGCGGTCCCCGCTCCGCTGGAAAGGGTGAAGGCCACTTCCTGCACCGCTTCGCCCAAGATGTTTTCCAAATTGAAGGAAACCCGCGCGCTGGGGTCGCATTCCGAACCCACCAAAGCCTCGGCCTTGCTCATGCTGAGAATGTTGTCCGGCGCATTGGCATGCGCGATCTCCGCCTGGCAAACGGTCATGACCTCGTTCTGGTCTTCCGTTACAAAAACCACGAAATGCACGTTCTGCAAAACAAGCGGCACGGAGTTGATGGCCGTGGGAAGGTCCCATTCGAACTTTTTTTCCACCAAGGAACCTTGCGCGATCCCGGTTACTTCTTCCCCGTCCAAGGCCGGGGTAAGCATGTCGCGCAGCACATGCAAGTGGATATACTTCCCGTCTTCGGTCTCTTGATCGGGGTTCGGGTAACCGTAGTTCGACTGCTTGGCGATGATGCCGTCCTGCACCATGGCCACGTGGATGCGGTTGGAAGATACCGACGGCGTGCCCGTGTAATACAGCTGAACCGTCATGGACAACTTCCGCGTCGACCAGTCGAGATCACCCTTGGCGGCAATGTTCACGTAGGAATCCATGCCCATCAGCTGGTTGATGTAGCTGCTCCAATAATTCTCCGAAGCATCGTAAGAGCCGGAAAACTTGTGGCGGCTCACCACCGCGGCCGGATAGCTGCTGATGCCGAAATGGGCGTTGATCATCGTGCCGTCTTCGGTCTGGAGGTTGGGGTCTCCCGCATAAGGTGTGGCAAAACCGCCCGCATGGATGTTGACGGCAAACAGGCGGCCCGGATTGGCGGCCAGAAGCTCGGCCTCGGTCACGTGCGCCCGCGGGCAGTTCCCGCATTGCACCCCGGTGAATTCCTCGAACAAGACATTCCGCTTGGAAGGTTCCTGGCTTACGAATGCCTCTTGCGCGAACATGAGCGCAGGCAGAACGAAAGCGGTCAAAGTTGTTAATATCCTTTTCATGGCTTTGATTGTTTGGTGTCGCATCGCAATTTGGCGCCGCATGGCAAAAAAGGAAGGCCGGCCCTTTCCGAAAGAAAGCCCTTGCAACGGGAAAAGGAGGGCATTTCCGCCCGACCCTCCGGAACACCCTACAAAATTACAAAAAAATGAGCTCCGCAAAGCAAGGGAAATGCCGAACCGGAACGGAATTTTTCCGGACGGATTCCGGATTCCGAAGTTTTTTTTAACTTTAGGGGGTTTGGGGCCGGAACCCCTACGGGTTAGCCGGAACCCCTATGGGTTAGCCGGTGCCCCCCCTCCGGGTTCTTTTCCCGAGACGCGCCCAAGCGGAAGCCCTTTCCATGGCCAGCTGGAACCTCCTCCGGGTTCTTTCCGGAGGCGCAGACAAATGATAACCCTCTCCAAGGCCAGCCGGAGCCTCCTCCGGGCTCTTCCGGCCTCTATACAACAGCTATGCCGCCCGGCTACCGGTCACCCCGTCCGCCAGCATCCGGAAAAGGCGAAGGGGAAAAAGGGCAGGCGCCGGGCCGGAGGCGGGCGCCGGGCCGAAAGCGGAAACCAAGCCGAATCAAAATCCCCGCGTATGGAAAACGTCATACTCATACCCGATTCTTTCAAGGGAACCATGCGTTCTGCCACGATTTGCCAGATCATGAAGCGCTGCATCCTGCGCCACTTTCCCGCTTGCATCGTGCAGCAAATCCCCATTGCCGACGGCGGGGAGGGAACGGTCGATGCCTTCCTCGACGCCTACGGGAAAGGGGAAAAACAGTTTTTCCGCGTCCGGGGCCCGTTCAGGGAGGATGTCGATGCCTTCATCGGGTTCATCGGCCGGACAGCCGTCATCGAAATGGCTTCCTGCGCCGGGCTTCCCCTTACCCGATGCAACCGCAACCCGCTCATCACCACCACCTACGGGGTAGGGCAGCTTGTACGGAAAGCCCTGGACTTAGGATGCAACAAGATTATCGTGGGCTTGGGCGGAAGCGGCACCAACGACGGGGGGTGCGGCATGGCTTCGGCATTGGGGGCAAGGTTCATGGACAGTGCGGGAAAGGAATTCCTCCCCACCGGCGGCAGCCTGCAGCGCATTGCCCGGATCGACCTTTCGCTCTTGGACCCGCGCCTGAAGGAAATCCGGCTCGAAGCGATATGCGACATCGACAATCCCTTGTACGGGCCTTCCGGGGCAGCCTACGTGTTCGGACCGCAAAAAGGCGCCGATGCGGGCATGCTCGAAACGCTCGACAACGGGCTCCGGCACTTGGCCGAAACAGTGTACCGGGAACTGGGAATCGACAAAAGCCTTTGCCCCGGGAGCGGCGCCGCCGGAGGATGCGGGTACGGGATGGGCGTTTTCCTGCAAGCCGGACTCCGGATGGGCATCGATACCTTGCTCGATGCCGTGGATTTCGAGAACTGCCTCGCCTTGGCCGATTACGTCTTTACCGGAGAAGGCCGGCTCGACAGCCAAAGCGCCAGGGGAAAGGTGGTCTGCGGAATTGCCCGGAGAGCCCAAGCCGCGGGTGTTCCGGTGATTGCCATAGCCGGGGACATCGGCGACGATGCCGATGCCGTTTACGAGCAAGGGGTTTCGGCCGTCTTCAGCACGAACCGCAAGGCGGTCGACTTCAGCATAGCGCGGGCGCATTGCGAACGGGATTTGGAAAAGAGCATGGACAACGTGGTGCGCCTCCTCAAGATTGCGGAAGGAAGCGTCCGGCCTCGCGTTCGATGAAGAGGCCGGGAAAGCACAGTCGGCCGGACGCGGATGGCCGGTTACGCGCGGAAACGGAGGAGGCAAAGCCGGCCGGACAAGCGGGAACCGGCCGAAGGGCCGCGCGCGGAAGCGGCAAAGCCGTCCCCCTCTCCGGGCGGAACTGCCGGGAAGCCGGCCTGAAAGCCGAGCCGAAGCGGAGGATCCGGCCGGCGCGATGGCCGATGGCCGAAATCGGGCAAAGGTTTGGAAATTCCGAAATAAGATGTAATTTTGCAGCCCTTTCGGGCGAAACCCGGACTTCGGGAGCCGGTATGCCGGAAAGCGCTTTAAGAAAACCTTATATTCCGGAGGTTACGTAGCTCAGTCGGTAGAGCACATCCCTTTTAAGGATGGGGCCCTGGGTTCGAATCCCAGCGTAACCACCAGCAAGAAACCCAAAGGCCGTTCGGCCAAGAAGAAAAAGGGGACTGGTTACCAGTCCCTTTTTTTTATGTCCCCCGTCCTTCCTTATGTCCCCGTCCTTCCGCATGGCACCCGGCAAGCGCCTCTTTCCTGCCGGCTCCCGGCTGTCAATCCAAGGCATTGGCCCCGCTGACGATTTCTATAAGCTCGTTGGTAATGGAACTCTGGCGCAATTTGTTGTAGGCGAGGTTCAAGTTCTTGATAAGCTCGTCGGCATTGTCGGTGGCGGTTCCCATGGCCGTCATGCGCGCCCCGTGTTCGGCCATGGCCGACTGGCAAAGCGCGTAATGAAGGAACAAGACCGCTATCGAGGGCAGCATCGTTTCCAGAATCGCTTCCCGGCTTGGCAGGAAATCGGACTGCACGTAGAAAGAAGCCGCTTCCTTGGCCGTTTCCGCGTTCGCCGCGGCAGCTACCGAACCCGCGTAATGAAGCCTTTCCTCGATTACGGTATCCGCGCTGGAAAGCAAGTCCTTTACCGGAAGTACCGTCATGGCATGCGTTACCTGCATGGCCGCGTTGACCGGGCGGCAATAAACCACATCCGCCTGATGGAACTCTCCCCGGCCGTAAGCGGCCAGGATTTTCTCCATCAAAGCGGAAGTTTCTTCGTAGGCGGCATTCGACGGCACGGGGATTTCCGGGCAATCGCGCACCGGGTAGGCCAGCGGCTTGAAATGCCTCGCCGCCTTGGCCCCGATGCCCAGCACATGCACGTCCTCGGCCGGGAGATGCCCGTAATGCTGCCGTATATGCTCCTCGGCCGCCCGGCAGACATTGAGGTTGAAACTCCCGCAAAGGCCTTTTTCGGAAGCTATCACGATGACCAGGACTTTCGAAACCCCTTTCCGGGCCGGCTCCATGAGCGGGTTCCCGGAAAAATCGGGGGGCTCCGCTCCGGAACGGGCCACATGGTTGAATATCTCCATGTAACGGAAACAGGTCTCGCGCACTTGCGCCAGGCGGGTTTGCGCCTTGCGGAGCTTGGAGACCGAAACCATCTTCATGGCAGAGGTGAGCTGCTGCGTGGACTTTGCCGACTCCAACCGCAGCCTGAGTTCTTTCAATCCGGCCATTTCCTCTGTTTTATGCGTCTTTCAATCCCGAAAGGATATTGTCGACCGCCTCGGAAGCAACCTGCCGGAGGACTTTTTCATCGCCGGCCTCCAGCTCGCCTCGGGCAATCCGCGCCAGCACATCGGCATGCCGGTGCTTGAGCATCCGAAGGTAATCTTCCTGGAAATGCTCCACTTTTCCTGCCGGCAATTTCAGCAACAAGGCCTTGACCCCGCAATACAGCACCGCCACCTGCTCTTCCACCGGCATGGGCGAATACTGGGCCTGCTTGAGCAGCTCCACATTGCGCTGCCCCTTTTCCAAGGCCATGCGCGTGGCCGGATCCAGATCGGAGCCGAATTTGGAAAAAGCCTCCAATTCCACGAACTGGGCCTGGTCGAGCTTGAGCGTCCCGGCCACCTTCTTCATCGACTTGATCTGGGCGGCCCCGCCCACCCGGGAAACGGAAATCCCCACGTTGATGGCCGGACGCACCCCGGCATTGAACAGCCCGGTTTCGAGGAATATCTGCCCGTCGGTAATGGAAATGACATTGGTCGGGATATAAGCCGAAACGTCCCCTTCCTGGGTCTCGACCACCGGCAAGGCCGTAAGCGAGCCGCCGCCCCGCACCTTCCCCTCCATGCTCTTGGGGATGTCGTTCATCCGGGCGGCGATTTCGTCCGACTGGATAATCTTGGCGGCCCGTTCCAGCAAACGGGAATGCAGGTAGAACACATCGCCCGGGTAGGCTTCCCGTCCGGGCGGATGGCGCAGCAAAAGGGAAACTTCCCGGTAGGCCACGGCCTGCTTCGACAAGTCGTCGAAGACCACCAGGGCATGCCGGCCCGTATCCCGGAAATATTCCCCCACGGCCGCTCCGGCAAAAGGCGCGTAGAACTGCATGGCCGCCGGGTCGGCCGCCATGGAGGCCACCACGATGGTATAGGGCATGGCCCCGCCGTCTTCCAAGGTCTTCACCACCGAAGCCACGGTGGAAGCCTTCTGGCCGATGGCCACGTAAACGCAATAAATGGGGTCGCCCTTTTCGAAATTGCTTTTCTGGTTGAGGATGGTATCGACGGCAATAGCCGTCTTGCCGGTCTGGCGGTCGCCGATGATAAGCTCCCGCTGCCCCCGGCCGATGGGAATCATGGCATCGATGCTCTTGATGCCCGTCTGCAGCGGCTCGCTTACCGGCTGGCGGTAAATGACCCCCGGGGCCTTGCGTTCCAGAGGCATTTCCACCAAATCGCCTTCCACCGACCCTTTCCCGTCCAGCGGCCGGCCCAAGGTGTCGATGACCCGGCCCAGGAGGGCGTCTCCTACCGGAATGGAAGCGATCCGATGGGTCCGGCGCACCTTGTCGCCTTCCAGCACGCCTCCCGAGTCGCCCAGCATCACGACCCCCACGTTGTCTTCCTCCAAGTTCAAGGCAATGCCCTGGACGCCGGTCGAGACGAAATCGACCATTTCCCCGGCTTCGACGTTTTCCAGGCCGAACACCCGGGCGATGCCGTCTCCGGCGTTCAAGACCGTCCCTACCTCCTGCATGTCTTCCTCCATGCCCAGCCCGGCCAGCTGCCGTTTGAGTATGGCGGTTACTTCCGATACTTTTATCTCTGCCATCCGATTTCCTTTTCTGCCCTTGCTTCTTAAATGAATACCTCTCCGGACGAATAACGCCAACGCCGTATTTGGCGGAGCCGCTTTCTCTCGATGAGGCCTATCCTCTCCGGACGGACAACGCCAACGCCGTCCTTGCGGCGCCCCCCGGCCGGGGAATACCCCCCTTGCCTTTCAAGCCTTGTGGTAAACCCGCCGGGTAACCTCCCGGCGCATGCGCTGCAGCCGCCCGGCAACGCTGCAGTCTATGTACAGCCAGTCGATCCGGAGCGTGAAACCGCCCTTCAGCGAGGGCTGCACCTTGTTCGACAACTCCACTTTCCGGCCGGGCATCTTTTGCCGGAACCAGTCTTCGAACAAGGCCCTTTCATCCTCCCGGAGCGGGAAAGGCGTCCGGACAATGGCGCGCGAAATGCCGTTCTTCTTCCGGTACAGGCCCACATAGGCCCGGACAATGCCGAAAATGTCGGCGCTCCGGTTCTTGCGGATAATGAGCTGGATGAAACGCACGCTCAAATCCGCCACTTTCCCTTGCAGGATCAAATCCACCGCCAGCTGCTTGGGATGGACAGGGACTACCGGGTTGGAAAGGAGGGCCGGAAGGCTCTTGTCGGCCGACAGGAGGTCGATCATCCGGTGCATGTCGGCATACACCTGCTCCTGAACCCCTTGTTCCTGGGCCAAATCGTACAAAGCCCGGGCGTACCGTATGCTTGCCTTGCTTATCTGCATGCCTACATCTTGATGTTCTTCAAGCCTTTTTCAACAAGGCTCCGCTGCCGGTCGCGATCTTCCAGTTCGGATTCCAGAATCTTTTCCGCCATGTCGATCGAGATGTCGGCCACTTGCACCCGGATTTCCTCCAGCGCCTCCTGCTTTTCGCGCTCTATGTCGGCCCGGGCCGCCGATACGATCCGCTTGTATTCCTCCTCGGCTTTCTGCCGGCCGCTTTCTTCGATCTGGCGCTTCAGCTGCCCGGCTTCCGCCAAGATGCGTTCGCGCTCCTGCCGGGCCGAGTCCAGAAGCTGCTCGTGCTCGTCCTTGAGCCGGGACAACGTCTTGCGGGTCTCCTCGGCTTGCTGCAAAGCCGAGGAAATCTTTTCCTCCCGTTTCTTGAGCATTCCATTGATGACCGGGAACGCCCATTTCTTGAGAACGAAAAAGAAGACCAGGAAAATCAGGCAAGTCCAGAAAAGGACCCCCACGCCGGGCATTACCAATTCCATAAACGTCGATTTTGTCTGCCCGTTCCTACATCACTACGGCCAGAAGCCCGATCACTACGGCAAAAAACGCCACCCCTTCCACGAAGGCGGAAGTAAGGATCATGCTCGAACGTATCTCGTTGCTGGCTTCCGGCTGGCGGGCAATGGCCTCGACCGCCCCCTTGCCGATGGTGCCGATCCCGTAACCGGCCGCAAGGGCGGCCATTCCAGCCCCGATAGCCCCGCCCACTTTCGACAAGACGCTCAAGTCGGTAACAACGGGAACAACATTGCTCGCGGCTTCCATAAGAACTGCTAAAGACAACATAATCTTATTTTTTTTGAGGTTTTACAATCTTTTTCCACCCGGGCGCCCGCATCCCTTCGCCCCGCGCCGGCCCTCGCTCCGGGAGCCGCTTTCAAGCCTTCTTCCCCGAAGCCTCCCAGCCCATGGCCCCGCCGAAATAATTGGCCGAAAGCAAGGTGAACACATAGGCTTGGATAAAGGAAACCAGAAGCTCCAGGCAATCGGAGAAAAGCCCTAAAAGCAAGGTCAAGGGCGAGACCACGTAACCCAAAGCCACGCTCCGGGAGCCGAATATCAGCACCAAGGCCACGAAACCCAGCAGCACGATATGCCCGGCGGTAATATTGGCAAAGAGACGGACCATCAGCACGAAAGGCTTGACAAGCACCTCTATCAATTCTATCACGGGCATCAACGGGACGGGGACTTTCATCCAGACGGGCACGCCGGGCGTGTTGAACACATGCTTCCAGTAAGTCCTGGTCGAACTGGCCATCGTGATCAGGAACGTGAGCAAGGCCAGCACCAAGGTGACGGAAATATTGCCCGTGGTATTGGCCCCGAAAGGGAAGAACGGGACCAAGCCCAGGATGTTGCCGAAAAGGATGAAGAAAAACAAAGCAGCCAGGTACGGGAGATAGCGGTCGCCTTGCTCCTTGCCCATGTTGGGATAGACAATGTCGTCGCGGATGAAGAGATAGACCGGCTCGAACAAGGCGGCAATCCCCTTGGGGGGATTTTCCTGGTTGCGCTTGTACGACCGCACCACAAAGGCGAACACTATCAGCAGGAAAAGGGTGGAGACCATCAGGCCGAAAACCGTCTTGGTAATGGAAAAGTCCAAAGGCCGGGAAGCGGCCATGGCCCGGGAACCGTCGGGCGCGGTTTCCCACACCACGATTTTGCCCTTGTACGGGTTTTCCTGCCGAAGCTGGAAGGGGCCGTATTCGTGGCGGGGATTGTCGAAGTTGCGGGATGAAAACACGTGGAGCTTCCCTTCCCAAAGCAAGATGACCGGAAGGTGGATTTCCACCTTTTTCCCTTTCCAGTCGCAAATATGCCAGGAATGCTGGTCGAGAACGTGGTCCAGGATGAGCTGGCCCGCATTGAAGCTTTCTGCCGTCTGCGCCCCCTTCCGCGCTTCCGGCCGCGTTTCTTTTCCCGGCACGGGAGCGGCTTCCGCCGCGGCGGAAGCGAGTCCGGATTCATCCCGCAAGCCCGGAGGGCCGGAAGAACCCGGAGCGCCGGCAAAGAGAAGGCCGCCTCCTCCCGGCAAGAGAAGCAGTACGGCCAAGAAAACGGCTATCTTGCAAAAAAAAGCCCGGACTTTCATCGATATTCCTCTTTCCGCTTTGCGTTTTCCCGGCCGGCGGTTGCCGCCTTGCGGCGCAGGACGCCGGCGGCCGTCTTGCAGCCCATGCGGGCCTGCAGCGCGGGAAAAGCGTAACTTGCGAAGTTAAGGAAAAGATTGTACCGATGCAAGCGCGGACTTTTTCGCACAAGTTTCCGTCCGGGCCGGCGGCTATTCGGCCGAACCTTGGCGGGGAACCAACTTTATACCGACTCCATCCGCATTGGTCAACGCTGTTCCGGAATAGCCGGTCGCATAGTAATATCTGATATAGCCGAAATCCTCCTTGAACTCGATCATCGTGCCTTCCGGGATCACCTCTTCTGAATCACTTAGGTCAAAGGAGTAACCCCAGAATCCATACATCACTCTCGACAGATCGAAGCCGCCGGGCAGCTGGCTAAGGTCGAAGCGGCCGTCGACAAGCGTGACGGGGTAACAGTTATCCTGGCAAGAAAAGCTGAGCAGTTCCGGGTTCCGGCTCAAATCCAGGCTGGTCAGACGGTTGTCACCGCAATCAAAGAACCTCAGCTTCGGGTTCCCGCTCACGTCCAAGGTGGTCAGGCGGTTGTCTTGGCAATATAAATACATCAGCTTCGGGCTCCCGCTCACGTCCAAGGTCTCCAAGTAGTTGTCACTGCACAATAAATACCCCAACTCCGGATTCCCGCTCACGTCCAAGGTCTCCAAGTAGTTGCCCTGGCAATATAAATCCATCAACTCCGGCAGCATGGAAACATCGAGCCCGGAAAGATTGTTATAAGCGCAATTTAAAAGTGCCAACTTGGAATTTCCACGCAAGTCCAAGGAAGCAAGATTATTATAATGACAGTACAAAAAGCGGAGGTTCGAAAATCGCTCGATGCCTTCCAGGGAATTTATTCCTAAATAACCACAATTGATGGAATCAACCGCCAGGATTTCCGCCTCGTCGAGCATTCCGTCCTGGTTCGCGTCGAAGTTGGCCAACAGGTAGTTGCTGAAGCGCGGGTCGGGGAACATCGGTTCCTCTTCAGCCGGCTTGCAGGCCGAAAAAGCCGCCATAAGCGATGCGAGGAAAAAACAGGTCTTTATCTTTTTCATGTCTTTTTACGTTTTTGCTGTTAAAGTATCTTTCATCCTTTTGAAGCCCGCTGCCGCCTGTCCGGCGGACGGCGGCAGGGCCGGGGCCAGGCTGGCCCGTCAATGGGTCTTGTCGGAATACAAGGTTACCGAAAGGGTGGCATAGCTGCGGACCGGGCAGCGGGTGTCGTACTGGTAGGTGCAGTAATAGCGCTCCGCGGGGCCTTCCTGGCGGGAAAGCTCCCCGGTGAAAACCAAGGTGTTCCCTTCTATCCTCGCCCCTTGCCAGTTGCCGGCCCGGGAGAGGTCGAAGCCTTCGGGAAAGGATTGCAGGTCGAAGCATTCGAGCGCGTCGGTAACGACATAAGCCGCTCCAGAAAGATGACGTTTTTCCAAAAGGTTTTCGCAGCCTTCCAAATCGAGGGCGACCAATGTGGCTACCCCGGTGAGACTCAAAGTCTCCAGGGCCGTGCAACCGGAAAAGTCCGCGCTCAACACCGTTTTCATGTTTGCATAGAGGTATGCTTCCTGAAGATTCCGGCAGCCGCGGGCATCGATAAAGGCCTTCGGGTAGTGGTTTGCCGCGCCTTGCATGGCTATCGAGAGATAATTCAGGAAAGGCGACCCGGAAATGTCCAAACGGTCGAGCGGGATTCCATCCAAACTGAAACTCTTGAGCGAAGGATGCTCGCGCACCTTGAAACCGGCATGGGTGGAAGTATCGCCGCGGCCCTGTATAAACACAGAATTCAGGAGCTCGTTCCGGGAGAAGTCCTGTTCCCCGGACAAACTCCCATCTATGTAGCTCAAGTCTATCAAATCCCGGAAGAGCCACAGGCCTGCAAGATTCAGGGGACCGCCGCCTCGCATGGATATCCAGTTGATTCCCCGGATTTCCGCCTCGCTCAGCCAGCCATCGGCATCGGGATCGAGATAGTTGGCGACAAAGTCGCGGAATTCATCGTCGGGAAAGTTCGCGGCGTTGATTTCGAAAGGGGGCTTGAGGGTGTCGTCTTCCGGCTCGTGCCCGCAAGCCGGCAACAGCAGCGGCAAGGCCGCCGCCATGGCCGGCAACAGGAAAAATCGTCTGCTTTTTTTCATGGCTTCTTGCTTTAGGTTCATGAATAAGGTTTTTTCGTTTTTCAAGGTTTCTGCTTGCCTGCCGCGGCCGTTCCGGCGCCCGCATGGCCCGCCGCAGGACGCGGCGGGCGGGTATTGCTGTTCGCAACCCGCAGGGATGTAGACGCCCTGGGACGGCAGCGGGATGCGGCTTCCCGGCCCGGCGTACAGCCGGCGGCCTTGCAGGTTGAAGACTTCCACCAAGCCGCGGGCGTTCTCCACGTGCAGGACGCCGTTCTCCGCATGGGCCCGGAAGGGTTGCGAGGCCGTGGCGGCGCTTTCCGGCATGCCGGGCTCGTTGCCCAGGCCCGGGACGGCCCGGAGGGTGAATATGATCTTGCGTTCCTCCCCGCCTAAGCGGGTGTCATAGAAATACGGGATGATTTCGGTGCTGAAGCGGAGCAGGCTGCCTTCGAGTTCCGGCTCCTGAATCCAAGTTACCCGCGAGAGGTCGAAGCCCGGAATCCGGCTCAGGTCGTAGGTGCCGCCCACCTCGGCGTTGACCGGATGAACGTTGCCTTGCAGCCCCACCGTCTGCAAGGCCGGGTTCTGGCTCAGGTCGATATGGCTGAGCTTGGCCTGGTTGGCGTTAAGTTCCTCCAAAGCCGGGTTCCCGCTTACGTCCAGACTCGTTATCCCGGTATTGCTACAGTCCAAATATTCCAAAGCCGGGTTCCCGCTTACGTCCAGACTCGTTATCCCGGTATTGCTACAGTCCAAATATTCCAAGGCCGGGTTCTGGCTCACGTCCAAGCTCGTCAAACCGGTCCATGCGCAGTCCAAATATTTCAAGGCAGGGTTCCCGCTCACATCCAGACTCGATATGTCGGTACTGCTGCAATACAAGACTTTCAAGGCCGGGTTCCCGCTCACGTCCAAGCTCGTCAAACCGGTCCATGCGCAGTCCAAATGTTTCAAGGCTGGGTTTTGGCTCACGTCCAAACTCGTCAACTCGGTAGCATAGCAATCCAAGTATTCCAAGGCCGGGTTCTGGCTCACGTCCAAGCCCGTCAGACCCGTACCCAGACAGTTCAAAAGTTCCAAGGCCGGGTTCTGGCTCACATCCAAGCTCGTCAACTCGGTAGCATAGCAATCCAAGTATTCCAAGGCCGGGTTCCGGCTTACGTCCAAGCTCGTTAACTCGGTCTGGTCGCAGTCCAAATATTTCAAGGCCGGATTCTGGCTCACATCCAAGCTCGTCAGACCGGTAATGCCGCAGTTCAAATATTCCAAGGCCGGATTTTGGCTTACATCCAAGCTCGTCAAGCCGGTATAGTAGCAATCCAAGTATTCCAAGGCCGAGTTCTGGCTCACGTCCAAGCTTGTTATCCCGGTATTATATCCGCAGTCCAAACTATCAAATCATATCCGGACACATCGATGCTCCTCACCGCTTCGCGCTCGGCATCGCTCAGGCTTCCGTCCTGGTCCGTGTCGAAGTTTTCCTGCACGTAGGCCCGGAAAAGCTCGTCCGGGAAGTTGGTCTCGTCGATGGCCACCTGGGCGTTGCCCGCAAGCGGCAGCAAGGCGAACAGCCCGGCCGCGGCGACGAGGGCTGCTTTCGTAAAAAGTCGGTTTCTTTTCATGGTTGCATTATTCAATCTTTTAAACTTCGTTTGTTTGAATCGAATCCGCCACGCCAAGCCAGCGATACCGCCTGTCTTTCAGGGTACAGGCGGCATCTCCGGGCTGGGACGGGCCTTTACAGGTTGGCCACTTTCAGGCTGCGGCCTTGGTTGCGCACGATGTAGACGCCCTGGGACGGCAACGGGATGCGGCTTTCCTGCCCGGCGTACAGCCGGCGGCCTTGCAGGTTGAAGACTTCCACCAAGCCGCAGGCGTTTTCCACGTGCAGGACGCCATCCTCCGCATAGGCGCGGAAAGGCAGCGGGGCTGCAGCGCTTTCCGGTGCGCCGGGCTCGTTGCCCAGGCCCAGGACGGCTCGGAGGGCGAACTCCGTTTTGTATTCTTCCCCGCCCAAGCGGGTGTCATATTCGTACCGGATGGTTTCGGTGCTGAAGCGGAGCAGGCTGCCTTCGATTTCCGTACCCGGCCCCCAGGTTACCCGCGAGAGGTCGAAGCCCGGAATCCGGCTCAGGTCGTAGGTGTCGTCCACCTCGGCTTCGACCGGATGGACGTTGCCTTGCAGCTTCACCGTCTGCAAGGCCGGGTTCTGGCTCAGGTCGATATGGCTGAGCTGGTTGTTGTTCACTTCGAGATATTCCAAAGCCGGATTCTGGCTTACATCCAAACTCGTCAGACCGGTATTGGAGCAATACAAGGTTTTCAGGGCCGGGTTT
Source organism: uncultured Bacteroidales bacterium (assembly GCA_949291555.1). Lineage (GTDB taxonomy): Bacteria > Bacteroidota > Bacteroidia > Bacteroidales > P3 > Pullibacteroides. The sequence goes on along the minus strand of CASEWE010000009.1, from coordinate 2,644 downwards.
TGGCTCACGTCCAAGCTCGTCAGGCTGTCCCATTGGCAATACAATTGTTCCAACGCCGGATTCTGGCTCAAATCCAAGCTCGTTATCCCGGTCTGGCCGCAATCCAAAGTTTTCAAGGCCGGGTTCCCGCTCACATCCAAGCTCGTTATCCCGGTATTCCAGCAGCGCAATTCTACCAAGGCCGGGTTCCCGCTCACGTCCAGGCTCGTTATCCCGGTCTGGTTGCAATCCAAGACTTCCAAGGCCGGGTTCCCGCTCACGTCCAAACTCGTCAGACCGAAATAATAACCACAGTGCAATTCTTTCAAGGCTGGGTTCTGGCCAACGTCCAGGCTCGTCAGCCCGGTCCATCGGCAGTTCAGGTATTCCAAGGAGGGGAAATATTCAAGGCCTTGCAAAGATTTCAATGACTGGTTACTTGTAATAGATATTTTGGTCACCGCTTCGCGCTCGGCATCGCTCAGGCTTCCGTCCTGGTCCGTGTCGAAGTTTTCCTGCACGTAGGCCCGGAAAACCGAATCGGGAAAATGTTCCGCGTCGATGGGCAGACCGCTTTCCGTAACCGACTCGGCTTTCAGCGTGAACAAAACCGTAGCAGGCACCGATGCACTATTGCCTCCTGCATACTGGGTTGCGTATTCATAGGAAACCTCCGCTGCATGAAACGTAAGAACGGAATCCGACACGCTTCCCCCTTGCCAGTTGGAAGCCCGGATCGGGTCGAAACCCGGAATCAAGCTCAGGTCGTAGGTGCCGCCTACTTCAGCATCGACCGGATGGATGTTGCCTTGCAGTTGCGCCGCTTGCAAGGCCGGGTTCCGGCTCAGGTCGATATGGCTTAGCTTGGCGTTACTCACCTCTATGTCTGTCAAGGCCGGATTCTGGCTCACGTTCAAGCTCGTTATCCCGGTACCATAGCAGCACAATTGTTCCAAGGCAGGGTTCTGGCTCACGTCCAAACTCGTCAGTGCGGTTTCGGAACAGGACAAGGCTTTCAAGGCCGGATTCCGGCTCACGTCCAAACTCGTTATCCCGGTCTGGCCGCAATCCAAAGTCTTCAAGGCCGGGTTCCCGCTCAGGTCCAAGCTCGTCAGACCGGTATTATAACAGACCAACTCTACCAAGTCCGGGTTCCCGCTCAGGTCCAAGCTCGTTATCCCGGTATTCCAGCAGCGCAATTCTACCAAGGTCGGGTTTCCGCTCAGGTCCAAGCTCGTCAGCCCGGTATTCCAGCAGCGCAATTCTACCAAGGCCGGATTCCCGCTCAGGTCCAAGCTCGTCAGACCGGTATTATAACAGACCAACTCTACCAAGTCTGAATTCCCGCTCAGGTCTAAACTCGTCAGTGCGGTACTAGAGCAATCTAACCTTCCCAAGGCCGGATTCCCGCTCACATCCAGACTCGTTATCCCGGTATTACTGCAGTACAAATTCACCAATTCCGGGTTATGGCTCACGTCCAAACTCGTCAGACCGACATCGTTACAGTCCAAAGTCAGCAAAGCCGGGTTATGGCTCACGTCCAAACTCGTCAGTGCGGTTTCGGAACAGCCCAAAAAAGCTAAAGCCGGGTTCTGGCTCACGTCCAAGCTCGTCAGACCGGTAGAGCCGCAGTTCAAGGCTACCAAAGCCAGATTTTGACTCACGTCCAAGCTCGTCAGACCGGTATTATAACATTCCAAGTCTACCAAGGCTGAGTTCCGACTCACATCCAAGCTTGTTATCCCGGTATTTCTGCAATATAACACTTCCAAGGCTGGGTTCCGGCTCACGTCCAGGCTCGTCAGACCAGTCCATCCGCAAAACAAAGCTCTCAAGGCCGGGTTCTGGCTCACGTCCAAACTCGTCAGTGCGGTTTCGGAACAGGACAAATATTTCAAGGCCGGGTTCCCGCTCACGTTCAAGCTCGTTAAGCTGGTATAGTAGCAGGACAAACTATCCAGATTCGGGAAATGCTCGATGCCGGAAAGGGATCTCAAATCATATCCGGACACTCAAATCATATCCGGACACATCGATGCTCCTCACCGCTTCGCGCTCGGCATCGCTCAGGCTTCCGTCCTGGTCCGTGTCGAAGTTTTCCTGCACGTAGGTTCGGAAAAGCTCGTCCGGGAAGTTGGTCTCATCGATGGCCACCTGGGCGTTGCCCGCAAGCGGCAGCAAGGCGAACAGCCCGGCCGCGGCGACAAGGGCTGCTTTCGTAAAAAGTCGGTTTCTCTTCATGGTCCTGATATTTTGATTTTTTTGTGTTTCAATCTTTCGAAACCCGTTCGCCGGGAAACAGCACCGGCCGCCAGGCAAACAAGGCTGCCTTCGCGGAGGCGGCTTGCAGAACCGGCCCGGGAACGAACACGAGGCCCGCCCCTTCCCTTCTGCATTAAAACGTTAATTGTTAGAATATTAAACTTATCGCTCATCGATTTAGTATCTCTTGGAGAGAGATACTACGATAGGCACAAACAATTGAAAATCAATTAAAAGAAAAACTTTTAAGAAGGAAATCTTTCTGCCGGCAGAGTTTAAAAAAGAAAAAAAATAAAACAAGAACGGATTGATTGTCAAATATTTTTGTACCTTTGACTTATCGATTTAGTATCTCTCTCCAAGAGATACTAAATCGATGAGCGATAAGTTTAATATTCTA
>CASEWE010000008.1 GCA_949291555.1 uncultured Bacteroidales bacterium | reverse complement strand
CGAGAACAGCGACCCGTATTTATTGTTTACCCCATCACTGATGACCACAAAAGCATTATATTTGAACAAGTCGGGAATGTCTCGGCGATAGCGCACGGTGAGCTGCTTGTACGCATCCATGATGGTTGTGTCTTCCTTCACGGCACTCTTGAACTCCAATACCACCACGGGCAGACCATTTACATAGACAATCCCGTCAGGGATGCGCCGTTCTGAACCTTGTATCTCCAACTGGTTGACGATGCGGAACAGGTTGTTTGTCGTTGTAGAGACGCGATTAATCGCGTCTCTACCGAAATCTATCGGCTCGATAAACAAATCCGGCCGAGCCGCATCCTCACGCTTCAACGAAAAGCCTTCTGTCATTAGCCGATAGGTGTGGCGGTTCTGTTCATACAAGGAGAAGCCCACATTGGCCGTCAGCCGGGACAGCACGCTCTCCACCTCCAACGGCGTAATGCCTTCGGCCCCGTACCGGTTGCGCAAATACAGGCGCATATCGTCCCGAAGCAAGACGTCGCTCACTTCCTTGTGGATTTCTTCTCCATTCGTATATGTGTAGCCCTCCTGCTGGAACAGTTCCATGATGGATAGTTCAAGAGCGTGTTCGTTGAAGTGTGGCATAACTGCTATTTATCTATCTATTGTTATTATTACAGATGTTCATTTCATCTTTATCCCATTTAGCCACATTGTTTTCAATGTATTCAGCAATGCGATTCAATTCTTCTTGGTTGCGAATTATACGGTCATGGAAGCGGGATTGCCATGCAAAAGAAATGCGGTTTTGATGCGCCGCATGACTGATGCGTGCCTTCACACCACGTATGACCGTCCCCAATGATTTGAAAATCATTGGGTTTCGTGATATTACTGTAGGCACTGTTGACGTTGTAGAGACGCGATTAATCGCGTCTCTACCATTATCGCCATTACCATTAATGATTACAATGGCATGGATATGATTAGGCATTATCGTAAACAGCGGGATTTCCGCATACGAATAATGGACGGTTACATTGGCGAAATTGTCATACGCAATACGCCCTACATCAGACAACAACATCTGCGAATCCGTTATTTCACCGAACAAGTGTAACCGTTCGGCAGTACATATCGTAACAAAATAGATACCGCCATCATATCCATGCCATTGGGCGCGGGCAGTCGGTATCCGATATTTATTTTGAAATTTGTTCATATTTGCACCTGTATATTTCCATTCTGCATTTTTATTCTGCGGTTTCCCTTTCTGCGGTTGTAGAGACGCGATTAATCGCGTCTCTACAGGTCAGGATGCCCCATCTTCGCTAAAAGCAAAGATTGTAATTCGTTTAATTTCACTATTTCACTTTGTCTTATGAATGCATTCATAGCCAAAGCTCTTGCTTGACTGTCAAATGTTCTTACAGCATAAAGAGACGGAATAAGACAATCTTGTTGAGTTAGTATTGCTTGTGTCAACAACGGTTGGCCTGAGCCTTCACTTTGTCCATTCAAATCCAAACTTTTTATAAGCCAATACAGAAAATATATACTGTCCGATTTCGGAATAGCCATCATTGCATTGTCATTTACCCAACATTTATTGGGTTCTAAAAGAGCATTTCCACAATTAATACCAACTCTCCCGATAACAATAACATTCCCAGCATTAGAAGTTTCTGTGTATCCGACTATTCCATTTCCACCATAAACAGGAATATTGCCATTGCTTAATTTTATTGCCTTACCGTTTTTAAAATCCGCAATCTCTCCCAGCGTCCCCATTCTCCACCCTTCCAGCAGATTCTCCTTATCAATCTCGTCCACGAACATCTTACGGTAGAGGGCTTGTGCCGTTTCTTCCAACTTGGCGATGATTTGCTCATTGAGTCGGATGCGGCGGGTAACGGCTTCGTATTCGGAAACAATCTTTTGCTGCTGTTCTATGGACGGAATGGGGAGTTCTACATCGCACATTTCTTCCCAACTAAAAATCTCACGTGCGCTGCCGTGTGACTTGAAACGTGCATAGCGGTCAAATTCCGGGCGGCGAAACCACATCATCAGGTATTCGGGAAGAAGTTCTTGCTTGTTCTTAACCTCAAAGACTGTATAAATAGATGAAACTATAACCTTATTATTCTCCTCTAATAACGCAATAGCAATTTTATCACCTCTGCGTGAGGTATCTGCGATATATACAAATTGCCAAGGCTCAACTATTTTATAAGAAGACATATCCGTTCCAACGGTATTTGCTATGGACGGCATGAATTCTTTGGAGATGCTGACACCCAATAATTTTGTCACCTCCAAATCCCGGTTTCTCACCTCCACCTCGCGGATATAGTCGCCCAGCCGTTTCATCTCTCCATTACTCATAATTGTTCTTATTTATCAGGTTCACCACTACCTTCACCATCACGTCCTTCTCCTCCGTGCGGCTTTCTGCAATCATCAGCGTAAGGGCAACAAGGGTGTTGTCGGCTATGCGCTTTGTGCCGTCCGGATTGTAAAGGATACCATTCCCAGCCATGAACCACAAGAAGAGCGTGGCAGCAATGCGCTTGTTGCCATCGCTGAACGAGTGATTCTTCGTGACCAAATAAAGCAACATGGCTGCTTTCTCCTCCACGGACGGATAGAGGTCTTGTCCGCCGAAGGTCTGGTAAATCTGCCCGATGGAGCTTTTGAACGAATCGTCTTTCTCATGGGCAAACCACTGACTTCCGCCAAACTTGGCTTTCAACTCTTCAATGGCTTGCATGGCTCCTTCATAAGTGGCGCGGAACTTTGCTTCGTTGGTGGTTTGCTCCACAGCCAGTTGCTGGTAATCGTATTTATCCAAGGTGTCGAGGGCATAGGCATAGTCGGAAACCACCTCCACCAAATTGAGTGCATCATCTGAGGTCAAAGCCTCTTGTGCCTTGACCGTCCTGCCCAAGACAGCTACCAATTGCTTCAGTTCCGTATAGCGTTGTTCCGTCAAAGCCTTATTTATGACATAGCCCTTCACCAAATACTCTTTCAGTACCTTGTTGGCCCAAATGCGGAATTGTGTGCCACGCTGGCTTTTTACACGATAGCCTACAGAGATGATGACATCCAGATTATAGAATACGATATTTTTAGTCTGCGTAAACCCCTCTCTACGACCATAATCCTTGGTGTGTGCAAAATTTGCACATACCAAGCTTTCGTCAAGTTCGCCTTCTTTGAATATATTATTTATGTGTCGCCCGATAACAGTCCTGTCCTTTTGAAACAGTTCTGCCATCTGTGCCTGTGAAAGCCAAACCGTGTCTCCGTCCATCCTGACATCTACGGTGGTCTGACCGTCGGCAGTACGGTAAATTACAATTTTATCATTCAAGTCCATATCCCAATTCCTTAAACAAGTCCGACAATTCCCGTTTGCTCTCTTCTTCCTGCCGGAACAACTCGCGCATCTCGCCTTGCAGCCGTTTCATTTGGGTATCGAAATCAATGCCTTCATCCCGGTTTTTGAACTCGATGTACTTGCTGGGCACAAGCGACCAACCTTTCGCTTCGATTTCTTCCAACGTAGCGGAATAGCAATATTCGGGCTCATTGTGATAGGTTTGTTCATAACCTTCGCGCTGCCAGTTGTGGAAGTTGTCGGCAATCTGTGCGATTTGTTCTTGCGAGAACTGGATGTATTTCTTCTCGAAAGGTTCCCCCCATTGGCGCAAATCGATGAAAAGCACCTCGTTTTCCCGGTTGCGGTATTTCACCAGTTCGCCGTTCTGCTCCACCGTGCGGGCTTTGCGGTTGCCCGCCAATATCCAAAGTGTCACGCTGATGTCAGTAGAATAAAACATGTTGCGCGGCAGGATGACAATGGCTTCCACCAGATGATTCTTCAGCAACTGATGGCGGATGTTCAATTCCGTGCCATCGCCGCTTAATGCACCGTTAGCAAGCAAGAAACCAGCCATGCCGTTGGCAGAAAGTTTAGACACGATGTTAAGAATCCAACCGTAGTTGGCATTACTCGTAGGAGGCACTTCATATCCCTGCCAACGTGGGTCATTGGTCAATTCATTCTCTGCCCGCCAATCTTTTTGGTTGAAAGGCGGATTGGCCATGATGAAATCTGCCTTCAAATCCTTATGCTGGTCGTCATGAAACGTATTGGCGGCACGTTCCCCTAGGTTGCATGCAATGCCCCGGATGGCCAGGTTCATCTTTGCCAACTTATAAGTAGTGTTGGTGTATTCCTGTCCATAGACGGAAATGTCTTTCTTGTTACCATGGTGTGCCTCAATGAACTTCATACTCTGCACGAACATACCACCCGAACCACAACAAGGGTCGTATATTTTGCCTCGGTAGGGCTGTATCATTTCCGCGATGAGGTTAACAATTGTCTTGGGCGTGTAATATTCGCCTTTACCCTTGCCTTCGGCTATGGCAAACTTGCCCAAGAAATATTCGTAGACACGCCCTATCAAGTCATGTTCCTTGTCCTTTTGCGTATCTATCGTCCCAATCACATCCAACAGGCTGGCCAGTTTGGTGCGGTCAAGCCCCAAGCCGGAATAGTAATTGCTAGGCAAAGCTCCTTTCAACGACGGGTTGTCTTTCTCTACCTGTGCCAAAGCCGCGTCTATCTTGATGGCGATGTCGTTCTGCTTGGCATTCTCCATCAGGTAATCCCAACGGCTAATTTCATTCAAATAAAAGACATTCTTGGCGTTGTAGAATACCGGCTGGTCTACAAATGTGTCCTTATTATCGGCTATCAGTTCGTTGCGGCGTTCCAGAAATCGGTCGTAGGCGTACTTTAAGAAAATCAAACTTAATACTACATGCTTGTATTCCGAAGGTTCAACAGACCCACGCAACTTGTTGGCAGATTCCCAAAGGGTTTCTTCTATGCTTTTTTCTTTCTGCTGTTTCTTTGCCATGACCCTATTCACTTATTCCTTGATTAATCAATACCCTCGCGTCTACATTCAATACGGATGCTATCTTCATCAGCATTTCCAAGGAGGGTTGGGTCGCGTTGGAACACCAGCGTGAAACGGTCGCCTCGTTCTTTCCTAACTGCCTGGATAGCCACTTCCCGGTTTCCCCTTGTTCTACTGATACTATTTTTAGTCGGTTTATCTTTTCTGTTCCCATATTAGAGCGTATTGCAGGCTTGTAATAATAATTGGTTATATCTACAAAGATAGTGATTGCTCGCCCAAACCCTTCGCGTTACTTCTTGTCATTGGCAATTTGTTCCATTTTCAATTTCCCCTGCATCAGGATTTCGGACACCTTTTCAAGCCCTTGCCATGGCGGCCGGCCTCTTGGCGCAGTCATTCAACGGTTTCTTCGTCATGCCGGATGCCGACTCCGGAGGGAAAGGCTGCACGCGATACCCGTACCGGCGAAAAGAGAAAAGACCTTGCTCGACCGGCTGCCGGCGCCGTGCTGCTTTCCACCTGCGAACCGTTCACCGCGTACGGTGTTTTTAATAGGAAAAGCGCAGCCCCCGTATTTTCGACACGTAAATATTATAAACCAGCAAGAAATGGTTTTTTGGAGTGGGTGGGTTTCCGTTCCACCCTTCCCGTACCAGCATTTGGAGCACCGGAGGCGGTCATGTTCCGTGCTTTCTGCGTCTTCCGGGAAAAGAAAAACTCCCGACTTCGTTGGAAATCGGGCGTCGTACCCGGCTCCTATGTGCCCATCGAGGAAAAGAAAAACTCCCGACTTCGTTGGAAATCGGGAGTTTACTGCTATGGGTTTCTCGTCAACGTGGCGCCCGCTCCTTTTTGACGATTGACGATACCATCTATGCGCAATGATTGGGTTCTCGTCAACGTGGCGCCCGCTACGCTTGGCTACGCGTCGATTTTCTGGTTGACGATTTTCAGGATTTCGCTTTCCAATACCACAGCCTTGTCGGCCAATTCCTTGGCTTGCGAAAGGATGGAGTCGGCAAAGGCGCGGTCTTTCAGCCCGGAAGCATTGATTTTGACGTTGAGGTAAGCTCCGATAACGGCCGAACGGGCGCAAAGGGCACCCACGCCGGCATCGGAAACCGAATTGGGATTCCCGGTTTCGGCCATGGCTTTTACGACCTCGAAAACCTCAAACGCTTTCTTCATGGTCTGGAAAGGCACTTCGGTAGCGTATTTGGTGGCTTCCTGGATGGCTGCCGTGCGGGCCGCTTTTTCTTCATCGGTCTTTTTGGGCAAGCCGAAAGCGTTCATGATCTTGTTGAATGCATGGGTGTCTTCATCGACCAAGTGCAGCAATTCGTCTTTGATGGCTTGGCCCTTTTCGGCCCAGTCCGAAAATTCCTTCCAGCGATCGTCCCAGCCGGCCTTATGGCTTGAAAGGTTGGCCACCATCGTGCCTAAAGCCGCAGCCAAAGCACCCATGTAGGCAGAGATGGAACCGCCTCCGGGAGCCGGTGATTCGCTGGCCGTTTCGTTGGCGAAACCCGTGCAGGTCATGTCGACCAGCTTCTTTTCCTTGTTGCCGGCTTCCATCACGTATTCGATCACTTTTTCTTCCGGGTTGAACGGCCGCAAATCGTCCAGTCCCATAGACTTGACGGCGATTTTGATGATTTCCTTTTCATCCACCCCGAGCGACCGCTCTTGTTTGGCCAGGTAGTATTTCCCCGCGTCGATCAGGCATTTCTTGGGAACCAACCCCACGATTTCGGCACCGGTAACCCGGACACCGCGGGCGGCCGCCTTGGCGAACACTTCTTCGTAGGCCACATGGACGGGCGTTACGGAAATGTTGGTGATGTTCATGGAAACTTGGGCGATGCCGTATTCTTCGATGAACCAGCCAATGGCTTTGGTCGCTTTCAAAGTGCCCGGAATCATGATGGTGTTGCCCTTCTCGTCTTTCATCGGCTTTCCGTTCACTTTGCCCCCTTCGCGCTGGGGCCGTCCTTTTTCGCGGACATCGAACGCGATGGCATTGGCCCGGCGGGTGGAAGTGGTGTTCAGGTTGTAATTGATGGCAACCAGGAAATCGCGGGCGCCGATAGCCGTGGCTCCCGAGAAAGCATTGAACTGGGCCGGCCCGAAATCCGGTTTCCCGTCGGGCGTGGCGATTTTTTCCTTCAAGCCTTCGTATTCGCCGGCGCGGCAGTAGGCCAAGTTGCGGCGGCGCGGGTCGAAAGCTGCGTTTTCATAGCAGTAGACATGGATGCCCAGTTCTTCGCCCACCCGTTTGGCCAAGGCCCGGGCATATTCCACGGTTTCTTCCATGGTGATGCCGGCAACCGGCACCAGCGGGCAGACATCGGTAGCCCCGAAACGGGGATGTTCGCCATGATGCTGGCGCATGTCGATGAGCTGGCCGGCTTTCTTGATGGCTTGGAAAGCGGCTTCCACGACCGCATCGGGCTCCCCTACGAAAGTCACTACGGTACGGTTGGTGGCTTGTCCCGGGTCTACGTCCAGGAGCTTCACGCCTTCGATTTTTTCCACTTCGTCGGTAATCTGCTTGATGACCGACATGTCGCGCCCTTCGCTGAAGTTGGGCACGCATTCAATGATTTTTTTCATTGTATGTTGCGTATTGAATTGATTATTCTGTTTTGCAAGTGGTTTTACGGGCGATCCTGACAGGGTCCGATGCCTGGCTTCGGACCTGGGCGGCCGCAGTTTCAAGCTTGCAAAATTATACTTTTTCGACAAGTCGAGGCAAGCTGCGCGGCCGCGGATTCAAACGGCGGATTCAAGCCAGGGGATTCGAGCTGCTGGATGTTCGCGGAAGACAGCCTGCCTTTCAATTGGGCAGGAACGTCTCCTGCCCGATTCCTTCATGGTTGAACTGGCGGACATGGCCTTTCACCCTGTTTTTCCATGCCCTGTAAGCCCATGCGTGCGTCTTCCCGGCAAACAAATCCGGCAAAGTGAAACAACGTGCATGAAGGAACGAGGCTGTAAAAGCAGTTTTTGTTCCTCTTGCGTTTCAACGGTGGCCGGATGCCAACCTTTTGCCGGATGCCAGCCTTTTAGCTGTTTGCAGGGATGGTTGCGGGTGAGGTTGAAAATGCTTTTTCCCTTCCCGTAAAAGAAACGAATCCAGAAGAAACGTCTTTGAAGGGAAGGGTCGCCTTTTTCTTCATTCAACCAGCTTCCGGCCTGCGGGCATGGAACGGAAGGGCTTTTATGAAAGCCGCCTTTCTCTTCATCCAACCGGCTTCTCTTCCAGGACCAGTTTCTTGAACGTCTCGCCCCGGTGGGCGAAATCCCGGAACATGTCGTAGCTGGCCGCGGCCGGAGACAGCACGCAGGCATAGCCGGGCCGGGTCTTCTTTTTGGCCCAGGCCGCGATTTCCGGGTAATGGTCCGAAACCAAGTAGGTTGCAAGCGTTTTCCCGCTGGCATCTGCCAAGACCCCGGTATCGCCCTCCTTCCAGTCGGGTGTTTCTTGAGGCGGAGCTTCTTGCCGCGTTGCGGCCGGATGCGGCGTGTCCGGAAGAGGAGCGGCCGGATGCGATGCCACTGGAGGCAGTGCTTCTTGCCGCGTTGCGGCCGGGTTTTCCGCCAGCCGTTCCCGTAAAAGCGAAAGCATCCGTCGCCCCGCTTTTCCGGTAAAGGCCAGGTTCGGAACATCTCCTTTCTGCAGGAAAGCCGCCAAAGGCGCGTAATCGATTCCCCGGTCGAAGCCGCCTAAAATCAAAGTGTCGACCCCTTTCACGAAAGGGAGGGCCTCGATGCTTTCCACGGCGGCGATGGCCGCTTGGGGAATGGTGGAAATGGAGTCGTTGAAGAAATGGCGGCCGTCTATGCAGCCGGCATATTCCAAGCGGTGCGGCAAAGGCTTGAAGGAAGCGATTCGACTGGCCAGGCAGGCATAAGGCACCCCTGTTGAATGCGCGGCCAGCAGCGCCGCCATCAGGTTCAGCACGTTGTGCTTCCCGATGAGCGGGTGCGGCTGCGACAGGTCGAAAACAATCTCCTTCTTTCCATCGGGAAGCCTTGCCACGATACGGTTTTCCGCATCCACATGCAGGTCGGCATCCTCTTTTTCCGAAGAGAAGGACAAAAGCGTCCTTCCCGGTCCGGTAATGCGGCTTCGGGACTTATTCCCGCCAGGCAGAATGGCTGCGGGTTCGCTTCCATGAGGCGGGAAGCTCCCCGCATCCCTGTTTCGGGAAAAGCCTGGAAACCTTTCCCGGACCCTTTCCCGCACCGTCTCCTCGTCTTGGTTGAAGATGAAAACCGAATCCGGGAAGCCGTTTCCGGAGTCATTCCCGGCAATCTTCATTTTGGCTTGCTGGTAATCGAGGTAGCTTCGGTAATGATCCAGATGTTCCTCGTACAAGTTGAGCAATACGCCGGTATGCGGCGGCCGTTTGGCTTGTTCCAGCTGATGGGCCGAAAATTCGCAGACAATCCAGGTTTCCGGCCCGATTTCATCCACGATTTCAAAAACGGGAAGCCCCATGTTGCCCGCCAGCAGGCAGGGCCGGAAAGCGGAGAGCAGGTGCCAGGCGAGCAAAGCGGTCGTGCTTTTGCCTTTCGTTCCGGTAATGCCGATGATTTGCGGCGAATAGACTTGCAGGAACAAGTCCGTTTGGGAACGCAGCGCGGAATGGGCAAGCAAGTCCGGGAAATCCTTCAGCGAGATTCCCGGTGTTTTCAGGACCAACCCGAACGCGCCCGCCCGCATTTGGGCGGCAAAAGCTTCCATGCAGGCCTCGCCCGTAAGGAAAGAAAGCGCGGGGTCTCCCGAGATCGCCGGGTTGCGCTCCACCTCCTCGTTGCGGTCGATTATCCGGATTTCTTTCCGGGGCAAGAGCCTTCGGACGAACCGGTAGGAGCTCAGTCCTTCCCGCCCGAAACCCAGCAGGGCGATCGGCCCCGGGACATCGAGAAGCGGCAGGAAGGCTTCGCGAACCGCCTCCGGCAGAGGGTTCCTTATCAGATGGCCGGTGTCCGAACGCTTGTCTTCCCGGCATCGGGCTTTTTCCACGGCTTTTTCCAGGAAAGGGAGCAGGCAGTCGGGCACATGGTGTTCCGTTGAAAATTCTTCCAAAAGCTCGTCGGTCGATGCGCCCGGGAGAACGGGCGTTTGTTTGGAAAGCGGATCCCCGGCGTCGCCCGCAAGAAGCCATCGCGAGGGGGCTTGGGGCATTGGTTCGAAATAATGTTCCAGCAAAGCGTTCCCTTGGGCGTATGGCCGGAGCTGTTGCAGGCACCAGTTCACTTCGCCAAGGGTTCCCACGCATTCGAAGGGCTTCACCGGAGCTCTCCCGCAGAGTTCGTCTATAAAAGGTTGCAGGCTTTTGTCGTCGAGGAGGTTTTTCCCGAAAATCCGGCTTGTTTTTCCGATGCCCAAGAAAGGGCATAAAATAATGAAAGCGAACAGGCATTTCGGGCATTTCCCGCACCAGGAATCGGTTTTGCTTCCCGCATTGCAGCTTCGGAAAATGCTGTGGTACAGCGGGAACGTGGCAAACAGGCGCGCAATCCCTATTTCGTTCAAAGGCCGGAGAAAACTGAAATAGTCGAAGCCGGGGCAGAGGAAATGGCGGGTGTAATGCCGGAAGTCGTTTTCGAACTCGAGGCTCTTGGAGTACTGGTGGTTGACTCCTTGCCCGATGACCGTGCTTTCGTTGGCGCTGTTCTCGTTGCTGAGCGCAATATGCCGGTAGCCGCTCAAGGCGGAAACCAGGAGCGAGACGAAAGCCAGCATGGCCGAGAAAGGGGTATGCCCGTTGAGGAATCCTTGCGCGTTGAGCTCCAGCAGGTGCGGATGGATAGGGCGTTCCACGATGGCGCAGTCTTTTTGGCCGAATCCGGCCTGGAGGCAGCAATTGGAAGTGGCGCCCCGGGGGTTGATGACCATCGGCCGGATTTTTCCGGAAAGGGCCTGCTTGAGGATTTCAAGGCTCACCACGGAATCCTTGCCGCCGCCTACCGGGACTATGAAACCTTCTTCCATGGCGGCAGGGGCGGGAAAGGGGGAAGAAAACCGGTTTTCCGGCCCGGGAAAAGGGCCGGATGCAGCGGAAGGAACGGATGCGGCTCCGGAAAGGTTGGCGGAAGGCGGGGTGCAGCGCAGGTGCATGAAATCGTTGAAAGAGCAGCTAATCCCGTTCAAGTAGAAAAACTCGCCAAGTCCGTTGAAGTATAGTTTTTTGAACCAATCCAACTGTGCTTCGGAAAGCAGGCCGCATTCAATGCGAGTCTCGGGCGGGCAGCAGCATTTCCAGTAGCTGGCAATTTCCACCATGCCGCAGTGGAAAACCAGGCTTTGCCATAGCCCGGAAGAAAGGACCTCCAAGCGGTAGAACGGCCGGAGCGGGATGCGCAGGCAGGGTTCGAAGACATGGGCCGGTTTCCCGTTCTTGTCGTAGATGCTGAAGCGGTATTGGATGAACACTTCTTTTTCCGTGGCTTCGTGCCGGAAAGACTGGTAGGCGAACACGGGGAATTGGCGGCGGAGCTCTGAGAATTTTTCTTGGCGGTCTTCCATGTTTCTGCTTGCAAGGACAGGCAAAGTTACGGATTTCCTTTGGTTGGGCTGCTTCGGCCCGGTTCGGGCTGTCTCGAATCCATCTTGCCGGTTTTTTGCCTGCTTTGCGGTTGCAAGCCTTTAGCGATCCCGATCCGGGCCTGTGGTTCCGCATGGATATGCCGGTCGGGGGGGGCAAGGCATGTTTTGCCGAAGCGGGGGAAGCCGAAATTTTAAATGAAAGTTGTTTTAAGGCATAGAGTGCTGGCAGCACGTGGTTGGCACAAACTGCAATAATACGATTATTTTTTCAGTAAAAAAATACACTTTCGGACTGTATGTGTTTGAAAAATACGTACCTTTGGAGGCCAACCAAAAAACCAAGCACCATGAAAAATCAAAAATTTATTTTTTTGATGGCGTCCTGCGCCCTTGGTGCTTTTCTTGTTTCTTTTTCATCCCGTTCGCATCGTCCAGAGGAAGAAATCCCGTATGCCCGGCTTGGGGCAGGCGGCGATGAAAGGGCAGGATTTTCTTTTCGGAAGGTTTAACGAAAAAAATGGGCGTTTGAGGCAGAGGACAATTCGGATTTAGCGGAGGAAGGTTCCGCGCAGGAGGCGCGGCTTTGCATGTTGGAGAGGGCTGGAAAGGCAAAGAAGCTTGGTTCCAATCGATTGAATGGAACCAGCAATACATGAACCAACTAAAAAACCAATGTTATGAACAGTCAAAGACGTTACCTTTTGGGGACTATCTGCGCCCTGGGCCTTTCCTTTTCAGTCATTACCCCTTTGCAGGCCCAGATTCAAGTCAAAGCCGATGGCGGGGTGAAAATCGGCGAAGCTCCGCAGACCCTCACGGGCCAATCGTGGGATATCGCTACCAAAGGGCTCGAAGCCAACATCGGGCAGGTGAAGATGCATACCGAAGGCGGCGGATACTTGCTTTTGAGCGGGAAAACCACGCTGCCCCAAAGCATGGTTTCCGGCGTTGATGGGAGTGGCGGCTCGATAGTCGTCCCGACCCGGTTTACCTACCTTACAGGCCTTTCTTTGCATTTGGGAGTTACCGACAATCCTGTCTGGGAAGTGAGGACCAATTACCTCTACACGACAACGCCTGTCAAGACCGGTTCCGACAGGCGGATGAAAACGAATATCGCGCCTATTTCGGAGGCGAAAGCGCTGATCATGCAGCTCAATCCCGTAACCTACGACCTGAAACCTTGGGAAGGGTACAGGGGAGATTCCGCCGATTTGGAAGACAAGGCGGGTTTCATAGCGCAGGAAGTTCAAGATGTTTTTCCGGGGGCGGTAGGCTATGATGCCGGGATTGACCGTTACAATCTTGATTACACGTATTTCATTCCGTACTTGACCCGGACTATCCAAGAGCAGGAGGCTCAAATCCAGGAACAGGACGAAAGGATCGGAACGCTCGAGATGCGGATAGCGGAGTTGGAGCAGGCGCTCGAAGCCTTGCTGCCGGAAGAAAGCGCGCCGAAGGCTCCCTCAAAGTCCGGAGCGGCAAGCCGGGAAACGGCTGCTGAAGCGGGCGGGGCTGTACTTTATCAAAATAATCCGAACCCGTTCAGGGAGAACACAACCATATCGTATTGGTTGCCGGAAAATGTCCGCACGGCCAAAATCCTGCTTCACGCATCCTCGGGCAGCTTTGTGAAGGAGTACGCCTTGCCGCCTCGTTCCGGCCAAGGGCAAGTCGTGGTAGAAGGGCATACCTTGCGTCCCGGGATGTACGCCTACAGTTTGGTGATAGATGACCGGATGGTAGACACCAAGCGGTTGGTGATGACGCGGTAATCGTTGCTGGAGATTGCAGCGGGCGGGGCCGGATATTGTCCGGCCCCGCCAAAGGGGGTGGATCGATGGTAGCTTTTCTTTGAATTTTGATTTGTAAGCATATTGAATTTTTATTATGAAAAATATGAATTTTTTCAAAAGAAACATACTATTTATAATAGTTTTATTAAGCATAGGAGGAGTTCGCGGACAAAGTACTGAAAGTATTACTTTCACGTTTGACATAACAGATTTTGTTTTTGAGACAGATGCCAATGGACAATCGTTCGTTACTTCTGCAAGGTATAGTTTGGTGTATGATGAAGATTCTTCAAAACCAGCTATTCCGTATCGAATAGTCAATGTGTTGATAAGAGCGGATGAGATATATTCTGATGTTACATTCACGTACGAAGGAGCGATAAAAAGAGCGGCATTAAATTAGCTTTAAATCCGGAAAAGATAGAGGTGGAACGGGGGGCTGAAGTCGAGGGGGCAATAATGTATCCTGCTGGACTTTATCCGGAAGTAGCAAAACGAGGCTATTTTTTGCGGCAGGGCTTGCTGGATGGGCATAGGATATTGAGTTTTCAATTTACCCCATTCCAATATGATGCTACGAAAGAGGAGTTGATA
Source organism: uncultured Bacteroidales bacterium (assembly GCA_949291555.1). GTDB lineage: Bacteria > Bacteroidota > Bacteroidia > Bacteroidales > P3 > Pullibacteroides. Next base: position 98,103 of record CASEWE010000008.1, on the reverse strand, counting down.
CTGTACACAAAAGTGACCATGAGGATTGTGACAGAAGCGGTTTCTTATGATATTCCTGAAAGTAAGGGGTCTATGAATGATCTTGTTTTAGGTTTGGTGTCTAATGCAGACAAGAAAGAAGTTTACTATCACAATCCTTCTCTTGCTGGGCCTATGGAATGGGGACCAGGTTATTTGATAATCTGTCCGGAAAATTTGCGGCAGGCATTCGAGCCATTGAGGCAATGGAAGATGGAAAAAGGAATGCAGGCAATAACTCGGACGTTGGAGGATATTTGTGAAATCTATGAAGGCGAGACGGATCCTATAAAGATAAAAAGATGTATTCAAGATTATTATTTACATCATGGGGTAAAGTATGTTCTATTAGCTTGGAATGGGATAGATTTCCCTTTGGTTTATTGTCGTTCGGACCAAATACCAACGGATTGGTTTTATGCATGTTTAGATGATTCGGAAGAATTTGCATTCGATTGGGATGCGGATGGAGATGGAATATTGGGTAACACGGTTTCTGATAAAGTGGATTTGTATCCAGAGGTAATTGTGGCACGTGCACCTGTAGCAACAGAAGCTGATGTGGCAGCATTTGTGAACAAAACGTTGAATTACGAAAGAACGCCGCCCATGGATGACTGGTATAAAGATGTTCTTCTTACGGGTGTTCGTTTATGGGAACCAGATGAAGGGCCACGAGAATCCGAGGTATATGCAAAGAGGCTATATAGAAATTATATAGAGCCATATTTTCCGGCTGACACCCAGACTCTCTTCGGAAATAAATTTTTTGATAGCAAGGAAGACCCGGCGTGCCTTGACGTGGAAGAATTCCAAGAAAAGATAGAGGAAGGTTTTCATATTATTTATTTAACCGCTCATGGTGAAACGAAGCAATTTTGCTTGTCCGCTCAAACGGGAGATGCACCTGAGGGGAGAGAATATTATAACGTTTCTCACGCAATGGAGATGCAATCAGATAAACCTAGTGTATTTGTTGCTCTTTCTTGTTGGACACAGGCCTTTGATACATCCGAGAATCTTGCTCGTCATTTTATTATTAATCCTGAAAATGGGGTTTTAGCATATCTTGGATCAACACGTCCATGTTTTTTGCAAGGGATGCACACAATGCATGGTTCTATGTTTCGGGAGCTTTTGAATGATGGGGTGGCTAAAAGGAAATTGGGCCTTGCTTATACACAGGCAAAGGCGGCTAACGCGAACGATGTTACTCATACTTACATGTTTAATATGTATGGAGATCCAGAGATGAAAATGTATCTTGCTCGACCTTTGCAATTTACAAATATTGATGTTTCTTTGATGGATGGACAGTATATTTTAGATGCTGGTGTTGACAACTGTACTTTTGCTGTGAGGTACAAACAAGAATCGGGTACTATTTATAAAAGGGAGTATAGGAAAAATGTTCGCACATATGGAGTATCCTACAGTGAAATAAAAAACTGTGAAATTACCTTGATGCATGATGATTATATTCCTGTGACATTTACTATTACCCCAGAATACATTCAGAATATAACGTATACAGGGAAAGTAAAGGTTTCGGGTGATGTTATTTTAGCAGGGCGAGCGATAACAGAACAAAAACCAATCGGTGATGTGGTCGTTTCTTCGGGTAAAACAACTTTTTCGGCGAAAAATGGTATTTTGCTTGCTCCAGGTTTTGAAGTAAAAAAGGGGGCTTCTTTCGAAGCTAAAATAGAAAAGTAAAAGGAGGTAAAGTCATGAAAAACAGGTGGTTGAAATTATCCTGGCTTTTGCTCGGATTTGGATTGGCGGTACTGGCTTCCTGCAAGCCGGTTCCGGAAGAAGAATACGACTTGGAGTTTGCCATGTTGCATTCGGGAAATTATCAGGGAAACGCGCCGGTTGAAAGCAATTACACGGTCTGCACGGACAAGGCATCGTATGCCCGTTTGTGCAGCAGCCTTTCTTTGGACGAATCCCTTGCAGGCGAAGTTGATTTTTCCCAGTACTCGGTGCTGGGCCTTGTGGACACGCTGCGTCCGTATCCCACCTATCGCTTGGAAGTGGCGCGGGTGCGCGTTGAAGGCAATGCGGTTGAGGTGCAGGTGAAGCGGGAATTGGAGGTGCAGGAAGGGCTTCCATCGCAAGCGTATGCCTTTTTCCGGATTCCGAAAACCGGAAAGCCGGTGCGGTTCGTGGAACTGCCTTTCGAGCCATACTCCGGGGAAAATCCGAACTACATGCCGGAATTGGGCACGACCGGATGTCTGGCAATCGGGAAAAGCAATCCCGATGCCGAGACTTTCTGGTTCAAGTTCCTTGACGATGGCAAGATGGTCGTTGAGCGCCGCAACCTACTGATGAATTGCGCTCAGACCACGTTGGAGGCTTCGGTGGTGCAGGACGGGTCGAGGCTGATTATCCATGAAGAAGAACAGCATGGCCCGGATCTGACGGTCTGCCGCTGCTACAAGAATGCGGCATACATGGCCGATGTGACTGGCGGCCGGGATTCGTTGCAGGTGGAGCTTTCGCTCAGCACAACGGAGATATCCCGGGTTTACGCCTTCAAGATACCCGGACATGGGAGCGGGGAAGTTGTGCTCCGGAGCTGGTAGCCCTTTTCCGGTTCGGTGCGATGGCTTCCGGTCTGCGGTCAGTTCCGGATGCCTGATTCCGGTTAGACTTGCGTCCGCTTTCGCAAGCTCGCCCAGGCCCAAAGCCAGGATGGTTCGAGCTTGGCGAAGATCCGGTTCCGGCCTTTTTCTACAGAAAAGCACCGGAACCGGATTACGGGTTGGGATGGTGGTTCCTTTCCCGTCCAACATCTTGCGGGTAGGCATTCTTTTGGCAGGCGTTTGTTGCAAGGGGATAGTTTTTTCGAGCAAGCAGTTTTGTCGGATAGGGGCTTTATCTGCGTAAAAGGAGCAGAATTCGTTATGTATGATTCTTTAAACTAGTAGTTTTTAGTTGCTTGACAGTAAACGACGATTTGATGTGAAATCGAAACATTTTTTTATCTGTTTTTCCCGTGCACGTTCCTTGCGAGCTTGTTCTCTTCCTGCCAGCCGGAGGATGATGTTCGCCTTGTTGATATAACGGGTTTTTCCCTTGCCTGCGTTAAGGAGACGATAGCTTGTTCATGGGACAAAAGCACTTTTCCAGCATATGTTGTCCGGGAAGATGGCACAGAGGCGTTCGGAACATCTTCGGTGATTCTTCTGAATGATCGGGGGGAATTGTTCTCCCATTTACGGGTAGATGACAGCTGGACGCTTGCGGATACTTCAAGATGGGTATGGAACCCGGATTGGCCTGGCTGGGATTCCATGCCGGAAGAGGTAGACTTCTCCCGGCAAACAATTCTGGCTGTCAGTTTGGAGGAGACTTGGTTTTCGTCGCGATATATAACACACTTTCAAGAAAATAATGGAGAGTATTCGCTGTTTGTGGTATCGTATGAAGATCCCGATGCTTTTTTACCTGCCATAGTGGGATTCTCTTTCACGGTTTCAGAGGTGGTTTCTTTTTCGGTACCGAAACTGGATGCTTCGACCCGGATAAGACTCACGGCCGGGAAAGTTGAAACGCAACAGGAAGCGCAGCGTCTTCTTGATGGCTGGCTTGCGGGGGCAGACTGAGTGATGATTCATCCGTCTTTCCGTCTTGTGCAACCCCATCGAGAAAAGATGCTTGAGCAAAGGGTGGAGGGAAGTGGAAGCGTGGATTTGGATTTCGAGCAGCCTATCTATGGGTTTTCCGTTTCTGACCATGTGGTATAGGAAAGACATTATCGATAGTTATATTATTAAAAGCAAACTAAAACTGCAATCATGAAACCGATAGCCTGTTTGATACCGTTTTTCTTTTTGACAGTCCTGCTGGTTTCCTGCAAGCCGGACAAGGGTCCATTGACGCGGCAGGAAGCCGATGCCGTGATGGCCCGGTACTTGGAGCAGGAGATTCACGGTGTCTACCTGTTGTACCTGAACGCCGATACGTTGTCGGAGAGCATCCCGATAGCGATAGAGAGGTACGGGGAGTCGGATACGGTAGAGGCCCGCAACGTTTTCGCCTATTTCATCGACGAGGTTCCGATGGCCAATTGGACGCACCCTTGCCGCCATGTATGGGTGGGGAAAGAGGACGGTTCCTGCACGGTCCACATAGCCGACATAGGACCCGGCATGGGGAAATGGATCCGGATCGATGTCAGGGACAAGCGATAGCCGGTGCGGAGCTTGAAACAAGAATCAAAGGTCAATAAAGGAGAGAAGGAGATGAAAGCAGTCAAGGTTATATTTTCAATTGTTTTCGGCGTTTCCCTGTTGTCTTTTCCCGGCTGCAAGCCCGAGGCGGAGAAGGAATACGGCCGGGCCGGCAACATCCTGGAAGAAGGCAAGACGTGGTCGTATGTCGATGCCTACGTTTATCCGAATCCGAATAATGAGGGCAATTATCACGGCACTACGCATGTCTGCTACGTGGAAGGAGAGACCGAAATCGACGGGGTGGTCTGGAAGAAGGCTTATTCTTCCATCTGGGGTTCGATGGGATTGTATCGCCAGGAAGGTCAGAGAATCTATAAATATGTTTTTGATTTCGATTTCGGCCCGATTTGCATTTTCGACTTTGACAAGACCGTGGGCGATGTCCTTTGGGCAACAGCTACGGTGGTTCGGGTCTTCGACAGCGTGTTCGGCCAGGATTCCCAGAAGGCGGAACGGCGGTGCATGGAATTACTTTTTGATGGGGGAGGGAAGGATCTCTGGGTGGAAGGGATCGGTTCCCTGTCCTGCGGGTTCTTTTCGTCCACGCGGATTTCCTCTCTCGACCGCACGCAGATTTATTCCTTGCTTTGCTGCGAGAAAGACGGGATTTCCCTGTACAAGAATGCTGTTTTCGACACTTGTTTCATGGAAGGCGATCTCCAAGATTTCCTATCCGGGGAATGAAAACCGTTCGGGCGTGTTCCCGGCCTGGCTTCTTGAGGCCGGCTTGAAGGTCGGGGAAGCGGTATTTCCGGATGTCTGATTTCTGTTAAATTTGCGTCCGCTTGCGCAATTCCGCCAGGCCGGAAGTCCGGACGATCCGAGTCTGAGGGCAATCCGGTTCCGGCACTTTCCCGTAGAAAAGGAAGGGAGCCGGCTTGCGGGTCGGGGCGGAATTGCGCATCAGGAAAGGAATCCGACAATGGAATTTTTGCAGGAATGGGGTTACATAGGCTTGTTCCTCGGGGCGTTCATGGCCGCGACGGTAGTCCCTTTCTCGTCCGACATCTTGCTGGTAGGCATTCTTTTGGCGGGAGGCGACCCTGTTCTTTCCTTTTTTTCGGCCACGGCCGGGAATTGGCTCGGCGGGCTTAGCTCGTACGGCTTGGGCCGGCTCGGCAAGTGGGAGTGGATAGAAAAGTGGTTCCGCGTTTCGAAAGAGACCTTGCAGAAGCAGAAGGCCCGGATCGACAAATACGGGGCCTGGATAGCCCTGCTCACCTGGCTGCCTTTCGTGGGCGATGTCTTTGCCATAGGCTTGGGCTTTTACAAGCTGAATTTTCCCAAATGCGCCTTGTTCATGTTGATTGGGAAAGGGGCGCGGTTTGCTTTCTGGATTGCTTTGTTTTATCTGAAAGAATGCCTGCAAGGCGGGGATATCCGTTTCTTTTAGGCCGGGCGCCTTGCCTGCTTCCTTGCGGGGAAACGCTGCAGTTTGCCGGCCTAAGGCCTTGAGGAGGGCGAAAACCGGCATGGAGCGCGTAAGCGTGGATAGACGCCGTCAAGGAAGCGCCGGAACCGGGCAGGCGATTTTTTTCGAGGGGCGGAGAGGGGGACGGGAAATTTTTTTTGGATTTTGATTTCTTTATAAAATCCCGCCGCAATTTTGCCTCGTGAAATTAAGGCAAGGGGATGGGAGCCGGACAGGAAACCGATGCCGCTCCCCCCTCGGAAAAAAATTACTAACCCTAAAAAAACAAGATTATGAAAAAGATTCTTTTTGCCGCCGTTTTCGCCGTAGCCGCTTTGTTCACCGCGCGTGCCGATGAAAACGAAAGACCCATCACCCTCGAACAGCTTCCCGTTCCGGCGCAGCAGTTCCTCAAAGCTAATTTCCCCGACTTGATTTTTGCCTATGCGATAGAAGAAGTAGGGTTCTTCGGCAATAAGTACGAAGTGTACTATACCGACCGCACGGAAGTGGAATTCAACAGCCAAGGGGAGTGGGCCAAGATAGAAAGGGCATACACGGCGCTTCCCGACAACCTCATTCCGGAAAAAATTCTTTCCTTTGTACGCCAGCACCAGCCTGCGGCCATTATCAAAAGCATCGACCGCGATACCCGCGACATCGAGATAGAATTGAATACCGGCATCGAGCTCAAGTTCGACCTCATGTATAATTTGATTGGATATGACGATTAATCTGACCCCGGAGACCAAGGCGAAGTGGCGCAAGTGGGCCCTTTGCCTTGGCTTGCCGGCAATCATCGTAGTGATTGCCTTGGCCCTGAGCCCGTTTTGGGCCGATTACGAAAGGCCGATAACCCGCGCCCAGCTGCCCGCCGAATCCCAGCAGTTCCTGCAAACCTATTACCCGCAGGGCAACCTGGCTCTCGCCCGCAAGGATGTGGAGTGGTTGGAAAAGGATTACGTGGTCATCCTGACCGATGGCGTGCAGATAGAGTTCGACCGCCGGGGAAGATGGAAGAAAGTGAAGGACAAAAGGGGGCTGATTCCCTTCGATGTGGTTCCTCCTGCGATTCTTCAGTACATAACGACCAATTACCCGGGCGTGGCGATTCGGGAAATAAGCCGGGATCGTTGGGAAATCGACGTGAAGCTTACCAACCGGCTCGAATTGACCTTCAGCGCAAGGAATTTCCTGTTGATGGACATCGATGATTAAAGGTCGGGGGCGAAGGACGGAAAATCCGGGTGCCGTTCTGCCGGAGATGGCCGGGGCGGCGGCTGCGGAGAAGCCGGAAACAGGAAAGGGCCGGGAACGCAGCAGCGGATAGCAGGCAAGGAATCCCGCATGCGCCAAAGCAAAAGGAGCGCCGGCAATCCATGCCCCTCCCTTTTCAAGGCAAGGCTTCGAGAGCCTTACCGCACGATGAACTTCAACGTTTCCTGCCCGGCAAGGGTGCGGACACGGGCAAAGTACAAGCCCGGTTCGAGGCCGGAGAGGCTGCATTCGAACGCTTTTGCCCGGATCGGGCCGGAATCGCGCACCAGCATGCCTTGCACGGTGTAGAGGCATACCTGTTCCATGTCGGAGCGGGAAGAAAGGATCCGGATACGGGTCGAGGCCGGGTTGGGGTACAAGCGCAAGCCCGAAGCCAGGGCTTCGGTTTCATTGCCCGCTTCCGGACGGACGCGCCCGAAAATAGCCCGGATGCTGGGGAATCCCAAGTCGGTCTGTTTCAGGATGGGAGACATGGAGGTTACGTACAGGACCCCGCCGCCCATGCGGTCGGCAGCCAGGCCGAAACCTTGCATCTTCACGGTGATCATGTACGAGCCGCTGTCGAGGACGACCGGTTCGAGCGCGTATTCGGTCTGGCCGCGGCTCGTGCCTTTCCTCGTGGAGAGCGATCCGACAGCTGTGCCGAGGCTCTGGAGCGAATCGTTCCAAGGATAGATGTTTATCGAGATTTCCTTGTCCTCTTCCTTGGTCCAGCCTATCGAAACCCGGGTCAGCGTGTCCGGAGCCGTAAGCGCGAACGGAAGCCCGAACTCTATTTCCGAATCGGAGCCTATCGAGAAGTAGTCCCAATAATGGTCGGGATTGTCCGGCATCCGGTCGTAAACCATGAGCGAGTCGGTGATAGCGAGCGTGTCGAGAAGGAAGTTGTCGCCGCTCTGCTCGTCTTGCCCGTTCTTCGGGTCGATGCGGGCTTCCAAAAGGACCGTGCCGATGGACAACGGCTTCAGGGGCACCTTGAAAGCCAAGGTTTCTTCCGACCCGTAGGGCAGGTCTACCGGGAAAGCGTAAAGCACTTCCTCGTTCGACAGGATGCTTACCATGGCGCTGTCGGCATCGGAGAAGCCCCGGTTGGAAACGGTGACAGAGGCGTTGAAGCTCCGGTTTTCCACTTGGCTTTCAGGCAGGGAAACCGGCAGGTCGGTAACGAACCGGCTTATCCGCAGATCCGTTTCGGCAAGCGGGTCGATGCGGATGTTCCGGAAAGCCATGCCGAGCGAGTATTCCCCGGGGAGGAAGCAGAAAGCGTAGGTTCCGGTTTCTTCGGGCTTGAAAAGGGTCTCGCCCGGCGCGAACTCGATTGCATAGGCGCTGGAGTCGGCTTTGGCGATAGCCCAGTCTTCCAAGGGCAGGGACGCGTTTCCGAAAAGGATGTAGTAGGTGGAAGGAACGCCTTCGAACAGCTCGCTTCCCGCCAGGAATTCATAGGAAAGCCGGTAAGAGGTTCCAGCTTCCATTTCGAAGCAGACCGAAACGAGCGGGACCTGCTGGGTGAGGGCGTAAATGGCTTCCTCTTCCGTTTGATAGGCGTTCACATCGGCAGGAACCATTTCGGAAGCCGCGTCGAAAGCGTGGGGCAAGGCAACCGGTTCGTGGCGCATGACCACGCTCGAAGCCGTGTTGTTCGACACGAGGCTTTCCCCGAGCACGGGTTCGATCCAAGCCCGGACAACCGAAAGGGCGTTTTCCGAAAGGGCGGTTTTCCGGTTGAAATAATAAACGGTGTCTTGTCCGGCTTCGATAGCGAAATCCAAGGTTTCGCGGACGGTGTCGACCGAACCTTCTATCGTGTAGCCTACTTGCAATCCGGCCGGATAGCCGGCCCCGTTGTTGCGGAATGCGATTCCGGCCTGCAAGGAATCCAGGCCGCAGCCGGTAGCGGGCAGCAGGAGTCGGAGCAATTCCATTTCGGCAGGAGGATTGTAGAGGGTGGTGTGCGTGCTTCCGTTGTCGGCCAGCCTTACGGTGAAGAGGTAGGTGAGGCCGGCGGTGAACTCGATGTCGTTCACGTTGCTGTAGCCTTCCCCGGCATAGACGGGCGAGCCCGGCTTGACGTTGAGGATGAGCATGTCGTAGGTTCCGGGTTCGACCAGAAGCGTGTCGGAACTGTTTTCGGCCACGAAATGTTCGTAGGTCATGTCGGCATTTTCCGGCATGCGGAGGGTGGCCGCGTCGTAGATTTCCGAAAGGTGGCTGGAAACACCGTAAATGTAGTAATCTTCATACATCGTGGCGGTAGGATCCAAGAGCAGATGGTACCCGGATCCGTCGCCCCAGGGAGCTTCTACCTGAAGCACGATTCTGGCTTTGCCGGAGTCGGCAGAGTCCTTGGCCATGCCTCCGCGATCCTGCGTTCCGGCGAAAGCGGCGGCAAAGCCGCAAGGGAAAAGCAGGGCTGCAAGGCCTGCCTTAAGGATTTTCGATTTCCAATTCATTCGGGTTGTTTTTTGGTTGTTTATGTTTTTGTTGTTTTTTATGTTTTTGTTGTTTTGGGTTTCCTTTTCTTTTGTTTTTGCGGTTCCGGGTTTTCCCGGCTCGGCGCCGCTTTGCCGGATTTTTCCGGAACCGTTTCCGGAAGGCGGCTGTCTTGGAGGGCAGGAATCCGGGCCGGAAACGCGGGCAAAAGTTGAAAAAAGCCGGCAAGTATAATGAAATTTTTGAAAAGGGCTGCGTAGGAGGACATGCGGGATTTTTGTAATTTTACAATTTTGGAGCGGCCCGTCCGGCAGCAGCGTTTTCCGGCCGGGGCGCAAAGGGTTTTAGCAAAGGGTTTCATTATGCTTGTTATTGGAATAGCCGGCGGTTCGGGTTCGGGAAAAACAACGGTGGTGAAGAAGATAGCCGCCCGGTGCGGTAGCAAGTCGGTAACGGTCATCTCGCAAGATGCCTATTACAAGGACAAGGGAGGCTTGACGAAGGAAGAGAAGCGGAAAATCAATTTCGACCACCCTTCCTCCATTGAATTTTCCTTGCTGGTGAAGCATATCGACATGCTGAAAAAAGGGCATTCCATCCAAATGCCTATCTATTCCTACCTCACTTGCGCCCGGGCCAAGGAAACGGTTACGGTGCATCCCACCGAGGTGGTAATTGTGGAAGGCATCCTGATCCTTTCCAGCCCGCAGATGCGCAAGCGCATGGATATCATGGTTTTTGTCGATGCCGACAGCGACGACCGCCTCATGCGCATCATCCGGCGCGACATCAACGAACGCGGCCGGAGCTACGACCAGGTCCTGCAGCATTACGAAACCTGGGTAAAGCCCATGCATTTGCAATTCATCGAGCCTACGAAGCGCTTTGCCGACATTGTCATTCCCCAAGGCGGCGAAAATGAAAAGGCGATACAGATCCTCAGTTCGCATTTGCGCCACCATCTTTTTGAAATGAAGGCCTCGCCGGGCGAAAAGCCCAAGGAGAAGAAGGTTTTTCCCGCGCGGGGCGGAAAAACGCCCGGCCGGGCCGACGCCGCCGATCGGAAGGGCAAGAACGAAAAGAAAACGACGAACCGATAAAGCTTATTTGAACATGATAAAATCGACGCAAGCCAAGGCCGAGGCTGCAGCCAAGGGTGGCAAGAAGAAAACGGACAGGACCGAAACCCGGGCCCGGGGAGGGAAGAAGCCGGCGGCTTCTTCAGTAGAGGCGGGAGGAGAACTGGCAGGAACGGAGACGGCAGGCAAGAAGGCTGTTTCCCGCAAGGCGGATCCGAAAACCAAGGCAGCTTCGAAGCCCAAGGCGGCCCCGAAGACTAACGTGTCGCCGAAGCCCGAGCCCGCCTCGCCAAAGGCCGTGTCCGCCAAAGCCGCCCGGCCTTCCAAGACGGCCGGAAAAGCCAAGGCGGAGGCCGCATCGGTTCCGGGACAAGGCCGGAAATCCGGCGGCCGGACCAACGAGGTCGTAACCGAGGCTACCGCCAAGGAATTGGGCTTGCTTGCGGAAGAATACAAGAAAATCCAGGAAATCCTGGGCCGCAACCCGAATTTCACCGAACTTAGCATCTATTCGGTCATGTGGAGCGAGCATGCTTCCTACAAGAATTCCATCAAATGGCTGAAGACCCTTCCCAAGCAAGGCCCGCAGATGCTGGTGGCGCCCGGGGAAGAAAACGCCGGCATGGTAGACGTGGGCGACGGCTACGCTTGCGTGTTCAAGATAGAATCCCACAACCATCCTTGCGCGGTGGAACCCTACCAAGGGGCGGCCACCGGCGTAGGGGGCATCAACCGCGATATTTTCACCATGGGGGCCCGTCCTATCGCCCAGCTCAATTCCTTGCGCTTCGGCAATCCCGACCTCGACCGGACGAAGCACCTCATGAAAGGCGTTGTCCGGGGAATCGGCAATTACGGGAACTGTTTCGGCGTGCCGGTCGTGGCCGGGGAAGTGGCGTTCGATGATTGCTACAATGCCAATCCTTTGGTCAACGCCATGTCGGTAGGCATCATGCGCAAGGAAGATTTGGTTTCGGCCGTGGCCAAAGGGAAAGGGAATCCCGTTTTCATTGTAGGTTCGGCCACGGGAAAAGACGGAATCCACGGGGCCACTTTCGCCTCTGCCGACATCACCCGGGATTCGGCCGATGATATCCCCTCTATCCAAGTGGGCGACCCTTTCCAGGAAAAGCTGCTGCTGGAAGCCTCGCTGGAACTTGCCAAGACCAAGGCCTTGGTGGGCATGCAGGACATGGGGGCGGCCGGAATCATCTGCTCCACCTCCGAAATGAGCGAAAAAGGCGGCAGCGGCATGAAGATAGACCTCGACAAGGTGCCGCTCCGCCAAGCCAACATGGAAGCGTGGGAAATCCTGCTTTCCGAGTCGCAGGAACGCATGCTGATCGTGGTCAAGAAGGGCCATGAAAAGGAAGTGAAAGCCATTTTCGACAAGTGGGATCTGAGCTGCGAGCAGATAGGGGAAGTCATCGAGGAGGATCGCCTGCTTTTTTACCGCAACGGGGAAAAAGTGGCCGATGTGCCGGCTTCCACGCTGGTGCTGGGCGGCGGGGCTCCGGTTTACAACCGCAAATACAAGGAACACAAGAGCTTTGCCAAGTGCAAACGTTTCGATATCCACACGGTGGAAGACCTCGGCCTGGAAGAGGCCGTGGAAGTGGCCCGCTACCTTTGCGCCCATCCCAACATCGCTTCCAAGCGATGGGTCTACGAGCAATACGATTCCATGGTGGGAACCAAGAACATGACCACCAACAAGCCTTCCGATGCCGGGGTCGTGAACCTGAAGAAGACCAGCCGCGCCATAGCCATGACGGTGGACTGCAATTCCCGTTACGTTTACGCCAATCCCATGGTGGGGACGGAAATCGCCGTGGCCGAAGCCGCCCGCAACATCGTTTGTTCGGGCGGGCATCCCTTGGCCGTGACCAATTGCCTTAATTTCGGCAATCCCTACAATCCCGAAGTGTACTGGCAGTTTGTGGGAGCAATCAAGGGCATGAGCGCGGCCTGCCTCAAGTTCAATACCCCCGTAACGGGCGGGAACGTAAGCTTTTACAATCAGTATAGCGAAGGGAATCTTGTGGAAGCGGTCTACCCGACGCCCGTCATCGGCATGATCGGCTTGCTGGAAAAGGCCAACCATACCGGATTGGGATTCGCCCGCGAAGGCGACTCCATCTACCTTCTGGGCAAGCCTCGCGAAGACATAGGCTGTTCCCAATACCTTTACAGCTACCGGGGCGTGAAATTCTCGCCCGTGCCGCATTTCGACTTGGATGAGGAATACAACCTGCAGCGCAGCATCCTCGACCTGATCGAAGCCCGGCTTGTGCGCTCGGTCCACGATGTTTCGGACGGGGGGCTTATGATCGCCTTGCTCGAAAGCGCCATGGTCAACGACCTCGGTTTCGACATCATGGTAGACGATTCGTTCCGTTTGGATTCGTACCTTTTCGGGGAAAGCCAGAGCCGGGTCGTGGTTTCGATAAACCCGGGCGTGGATGCCGATTTCGAGGAACTGATGATACAGACCAAGACCCCCATGGTATACTTGGGCACGGTAACCTCCGGGGAGATCCGGGTCGATGATCATGATTTCGGCCATATTTCCCAGTACAAGGAATTGTACGACACGGCTATTGAACGCAAGGTTGAATAAAGACGGTTCCGGGCGCATGAAACGTTTGCAGTGGACAAGGCTCTTCGCGCTTGCGGCATGCCTGCTTCTGGCAGGGGGCTGCTCTACCAAGAAGAACACCTTCTTTACCCGTAATTTCCATAACCTTACGGCATATTACAACGTTTATTGGAACGGGCTGCAATCCCAGCTCGAAGCCGACAACCTGCTCAAGAACCAATCGGTAGACAACTACTTCAACGTGCTTCCGGTATTCAAGTACGGGAATCCGGCCGATACCGCCATGATATCGCAGCAGACGGCCCGGATGATCGAGAAAGCGCTGCGGGCCATCAAGAAGCACTCCATCTCGATCCGGGGCAAGGAATACGTGAAGACCATCGACAACGCCTATCTGCTCATGGGGCAAGGCTTCTTCTACCAGCAGCAGTATTCCAAGGCCCGTTCCGTGTTCAATTTCATCTTGTCGGAATTCGCCGCGAACCCCGAACGCTACGAGGCCATGCTGTGGATAGCCCGGACTTACATCCGCGAGGAAGAGTACAGCATGGCTTCGTCTTTCATCAGCCAAGTGGAGGCGCAAAGCCCGTCGAACCTGATGAAGCAGACCGTCCGCGACTTGCCCTTGGTGCAGGCCGAGTACCTTATCCGGCAGGAAAAGTACAAGGATGCCGTCCCTTATCTGCAAAAGGGGCTCCAATTGTCGAAAGACCGCGATCTGAAGGCCCGGATATACTTTATCCTGGGCCAGTTGGAACAGCGGTTCGAAAACAACATGCAGGCATACGCCTATTACAAGGAATGCCTGAAGCTCAATCCGCCCTTAGACCTGGTTTTCAATGCCCGCCTCAACATGGCTTTGTGTTTCGACGGGAAGAATATCAACCAGCGAGACATCATGAAGGGGCTGGAGAAGATGCTGCGCGATCCCAAGAACCAGGCCTATTTCGGGAGGATTTACTACGTGATGGGCGAAATGGCGTTCCGGCAGGGGAACGAGGCCGATGCCGTGGCGTTCATGGACATGTCGATTGCCGCCAGCCAGGACGATCCGGCGCGCACCCTTCTGGCTGCCAAACGCTTGTCGGCCTATTTCTACGCCAACAAGCAGTATATCGAATCCCAGAAATATTACGAGATAGCCGCCAAGGTGGCGGAATACGACGATCCCGATTACTACACCATCGTGAGCCGGGCCAAGAACCTGGCCGACCTTACGGTCTACTACCAGCAGTTCACCCAGGCCGATACCTTGAAGCTGGTGGGCAAGATGAGCAAGCGGGAACAGAAGCAGTATGCCGAACGCAAAGCCAAGGAATACCGCGCCCAGCAGGAAGCCGCCCGCCTGGCCCGGGAGCAGAACCAGATGGGCGATCCCTCCACTCCCGGACGCTCCAATTGGTATTTCTACAACGAGCAGACCAAGAATGCCGGTCTGGCCGAGTTCAACCGGCGATGGGGAAGGCGGGAACTGGAAGACCTTTGGTTCCTTTCTTCCAAGCCGGCCGCGGCTGCCTTGCGTCCTCCCGGACGGGAAGGCGAGGATGAAGAGGAGGCGGTGGAAGAACCGAAAATCCTCACCCAGGCCGACCCCGAATATTACCTCAACCAGCTGCCTACGACCGACAGCGCCTACCGGAGGCTGGACTCCTTGATCGAGCCGGCGCTTTACCACGTGGGGATGATCTACTGCGACCGCTTGAGCGAAAACGCGGAAGGAGAGCGTTACCTGGCCCGCCTGGTTTCGGAATACCCGCAATCCATTTTCGTTCCATCGGCTTGCGAGACCCTTTGCAAGATATACCGGCAGGAAGGCGACATGGCTTCGTTCGGGAAGTATGCCGGAATCCTCTCCGAGCGTTATCCGGGCACCGAGCAGGACGAGCGGGTGAACAATCCCGATTATTACCGCGACTTGGAAGCCAATGCCGGGAAGGTGGAGGAATTGTACGAGAAAGCCTACGACATGTTTGTCCGCAACGACTTCCAAGGAGCTTTGGAAATCGTTTTGCAGGTGGAGGCCGATTATCCTATCAACAATTTCCGCGAGCAGTTCCTCTATTTGAAGACCATGGCCACAGCGCATGTCTCGGGCTATGAAGACATGCTGCCTTTGGCCGGGAATTTTGTCAATTCCTACCCCGAGAGCGCGCTTCTGGAGCGGGTTCAGGCCGCCAGCAAGCGGGCGGAGCAGGATCTGGCCAAGAACATCCTTTTCCCCGACAGCGATCCGGTCCTGGCCGTTTTGCCGGAACCGGTTCCGGCCGATACGTCCGCCGCGCCGGGCGGCGCGCAAGGGCAGGCAACGGCTTCGGCCGATACGCTGCCCAAGCAAGTCCCGATTGTGGAATACCGGCAGCCCAAGAGCGCGGAGAAGCATTCGGTCGTCATGGTTTTCCGCTACCAGGACCGCGACCCGGAGGTGATGCTGCTCCGGGTGGAAGGCTTCAACGACAAATTTTACGACGGGCTCGATCTGGAAATGGAAATCATTCCCGTTTCCACCGATCCCGGCCTGTACATGCTTGCGGTTTCTTCTTTCCCGGCCTTGCGGGGCGCTTCGGGCTACCTGAAGATGATCCGGAACAACGACTACGTGTTCGGGACGATCGAAGAGAAAGTCCTGTTCGAAATCAACGGGGAGAATTTGGAATTGCTCAAGCAGTCGGGCGACCCATCGCAGTACAGTTCGTTTTACCAGGAAACTTACCAATAGCCGTTCCCTTTCCGCGGCTCTGCAGGAAACGGGCCGGAAAGCGGAGGGAAAGATTGCCGCACCTATGGAAAAGCAAGAGAAGAAACTATTCCTGCTCGATGCCATGGCCTTGATATACCGGGCCTATTTCGCGCTGAACAAGAATCCCCGGATTACCTCCACAGGGATCAATACTTCGGCTTTCCTGGGTTTTGCCAACACCTTGCTCGAACTCCTCAAGAAAGAAAGGCCGACCCATCTGGGCGCGGCTTTCGACACGATGGCCCCGACGGCCCGTCATCTTGAATACACCGATTACAAGGCCAATCGGGAAAAAATGCCCGAAGACATAGCCGTTGCCCTGCCGTATATCTTGCAATTGCTCCAGGGCATGAAAATCCCGGTGCTCAAAGCCGAAGGCTACGAGGCCGATGACGTGATCGGAACGGTAGCCAAGCAGGCGGAAAAGGACGGGTTTACCGTCTACATGGTAACGCCCGACAAGGATTTCGGGCAGCTGGTGAGCGAGCACGTGTTCATTTACAAGCCCGCCTACAAAGGAAACGGCGTGGAAATCCTCGGGCCGGCCGAAGTCTGCGCGAAGTTCGGGATTGAAAATCCTTTGCAGGTTATCGACATGCTGGGTTTGTGGGGCGATGCCTCCGACAATATCCCCGGGGTGCCCGGGGTGGGCGAAGTCACCGCCCGCAAGCTGCTTGCCCAGTTCGGTTCCTTGGAGAACCTGTTAGAAAGGACAGACGAGGTCCCGAACGAGAAGCTTCGGGAAAAAATACGCCAGCATGCCGGCCAAGCCCGGGAATCGAAGATGCTGGCCACGATTCTTCTCGATGCGCCGGTGGCGTTCGAGCCGGAAGCCTTGGCGCTCTCCGCGCCCGACATGGATGCTGTGGCATCCTTGCTCGATGAACTGGAAATGCGCAGCCTTTCCGCCCGCTTCCTGTCTTTTTACCGGGCGGAACCGCCTTCTTTGCCGCTTTCATCGTCTCCGGATGCCAAGGGGCGGGCATTGCCCAAGCCGGTGGCAACGAATCCGGCACCTCCGGCGGGAACGGCCGTTGCGCTCGATTTGTTTTCGCCCGAAAACATGGCCGGTTCCAAGCCGTTCATTTGCCCGGAGGAAGAGCGCCGCGCCTTGGTCTGGGAAAATCCGGAAGAATTGCGGAAAGGATTGTCGTATATAGCCGGAACGGGGCGGAAAGTGGCCTTTTGCCTGCATCCCGATTCATTGCAGGCTTCGGTGCGGCATGCCGGAATCGACTACATGGCATTCGCTTTGGAAAACGCTCCGCAAGAAGGCTTGCCGATGCGGGTGTTCGGTTACCGGGTGGAAGGCAGGCTCGGGCAGGAGGAAAAGGCCGCTCTCTTGACGTTCCTGTTTTCAACGCCATGGGAAGGACGGCTTTCCTGCTACGATATGAAAACGCAGCTCCATCTCTTGGCCAACCAGGGGATAGAGGGGGATTTGCAGGCTTTCGACATCCTGCTGGCCCATTACCTGATCGACCCTGAGACCGGCCATGACTTGATGCGCCTTGTCTGCAACTACCTTCCCTATGATTACGCGCCCGACCGTTCGGGCCGCGACTTGTTCTCCGGTTGCGATTCCCGTTTCTGTTTCCAGAACGTGCGCGCGATGCTGCTCTTGCGCGGTATCCTCGAGCCCCGTTTGGAAGAAACGGGCGCGATGCCGCTTTTCGAGAAGGTGGAGATACCTTTGGCGGGGGTGTTGTGCAGGATGGAACGGGAAGGGGTCAAGCTGGACACGGAAAGGCTTTCGGCCTACGGGAAGGAACTCGAAGCGGAAATGCGGGAAGAGGAACAGGAAATCTACCGTTTGGCGGGAACGACTTTCAACATTGCTTCACCCAAGCAATTGGGTGATGTCTTGTACGGGAAATTGCAGATAACCCAGAAACCCAAGCATACCAGGACGAAGCAGTTCAGCACGGCAGAAGACGTATTGCAGAAATTGCTGCACAAGCATCCTATCGTGGAAAAAGTCTTGCGCTACCGCCACCTTGCCAAGCTCAAGTCGACCTATGTCGATGCGTTGCCGTTGTTGATAGATGCTTCCACAGGGAGAGTGCATACAACCTACAACCAAGCGGTTACGGCAACCGGGCGTTTGAGTTCCCAGAACCCCAATCTCCAGAATATCCCCGTCCGGACGGAATCGGGCCGGGAAATCCGCCGTTGCTTCACGGCTTCCGGCCCGGGATACTGCCTGGTTTCGGCCGATTATTCCCAGATAGAATTGCGCATCATTGCCCAGCTGAGCGGGGACGAGGCCATGTTGCAGGATTTCAGCCGGCACAAGGACGTGCATACGGCTACGGCGGCCAATGTGTTCAATGTCCCGCCCCGGGAGGTCACGCCCGAGATGAGGCGCCGGGCCAAGACGGTCAATTTCGGCATTATCTACGGGATTTCTCCTTTCGGCTTGGCCGAACGCCTGCAGATTCCCCGCAAGGAAGCATCGGAACTTATCGAACGGTATTTTGCCAATTACCCCCGCCTGCATGCTTACATGGAAGAGGTGGTGGCGCAGGCCAAGGAAAGAGGCTACGTGGAGACTTTGCTCCACCGCCGGCGGTATTTGAAAGACATCAACTCGGGCAATGCCGTTGTCAGGGCCTATGCCGAACGGAACGCGGTAAACGCGCCCGTGCAAGGTTCGAGCGCCGACATGATAAAATTGGCCATGATTGCCATTGACCGGAAAATCCGCGAGAAAGGGCTTGCTTCGCGCATGCTGCTGCAGGTTCACGACGAGCTGGTGTTCAATGTCCCCCTTTCGGAACTGGACGTTTTGCAGGCTTTGGTGGAAGAGGAAATGAAGACGGCATTGCCGATGCAGGTCCCTATCGAAGTGGAGGTGAACCATGCCGGCAACTGGCTGGACGCGCATTGAGCCGGTGGCGGTTGTCCCATCCATGGCCATGAAGCCATGATGGAACGGCCGGATGCGGGGGCGAGGCTGGCGGAGGGCCGTAGGAGGCTGCCGGAGGTTCGTAGGAGGCCGGCGGAGGGCCATATGCAGAAGAAGGAAAATATTAAAAATACAAGGACTGTCATGGGATTTTTTTCGTACATGCGAACGGGCGATTTCTGGAAACAGATCCTGCTCATGCTGCTTGCCGCTGTATTCTTGGTGGCTTTGGTGCTGATTTCCCTCAACCTTTTTACCCGCCACGGCCAGGAAATCCGTGTGGCGGATATCCGGGGGCTGAATCAGAGCCAGCTGCAATCTTATACCGAAGAGTTCGGCTTCAAGTTCGTCGTTCGGGATTCGGTTTACCAGGACGGCATCCGCCCGGGTACGATTTTGTCGCAATCGCCGCTTCCGGGCTCCATCGTGAAGAAGAACCGCACTTTCTATATAGTTGTGGCGGCCAGCCGGCCGTCTTCGGTGCAGATGCCCGAACTGGCCGATCTTTCCTTGCGGCAGGCCGAGGCATTGCTGGAGACCTATGGTTTGAAGGTGGGGAAGGTGACCGAGGTGCTTTCGGTGGTGAAAGGTTCCGTGATGCGCCAGTTGATACAAGGGGAAGAGATACCGGCGGGGAGCCCGGTGCAACGGGGTTCGGTAATCGATCTGGAGATCGGGAACGGGAAAGGGGAATGGGTGGCTTCGCCCGATAGCCTCCCGCTTCCCGATCTGGACATGCCTGCCGGAGAAGCCTCCGATGAGGTTTTGGAAGAAGGCTCGCGCCGGGAAGACGGCTATGGGGAGGATGTTTACGGGGAGGAAACCTACGGCGGGGAGGAAACCTATGGAGGGGAAGAACGCTATGTTGGTGAAGAAAGCCATGTTGGGGAAGAGGCCTACGGCGGGACGGCCGGCGGGATGGCCGGAGGAACGACGGACGGGACGACAGGAGGGGCGGCGTTGCCGTTTTAAAGGCGGAGGTTTTCCGGAACAAGGCTCGAACGCCGGCCAGGTGTTTCCCGCATGATTCCGGCAGAGGAGCAGGAGGTTCCGGGCGGAGAGCCTAAGCCGGAGAACGGAGGGGCAAGGGCAGAAGCGGGATTCAAAACAGGAGGAAAGAATGGAAAGAAAAGTTGCGGGCGTGTTGTTTGCGCTCTTGTTGTTTTGCACGATGCAAGGGCGGGTTCCGGCGCAAATGCAGGAGCCGCTTGTCTCCCGTGCGCCGGCACCGGTGCAAAAGCCGATTCCCGGGCAGGGGTACGGCCCTTGCTTGCGGCCGTTGCAGGGGAATCCTGTCCTGGAGCGGTTTTTAGCGGAAAATGCCGGGCCGGAAAGGAAAGGGCCCGATCCGGAGACACCGCTTGTTTTGCCTTTTTTCGATGATTTTTCTTATGACGGGCCTTATCCCGACCCGGAGCGCTGGCAAGACAGGACGGTCTTTGTCAATCATGGGTTCCCGCTTTTCCCGCCCACTTACGGGGCAGCCACTTTCGACGGGCTCGACAGCCGGGGCGAGATTTATTCCCATGCGCGGGCCGGTTCGTCTTTTTGGGCCGACACCCTCACTTCCCGCCCTTTGCGGCTGGATTCGATATTTTATCCCGAAGCGCGGGCTTTGAGCCCGGCCGATTCGGTCTACTTGAGCTTCTATTACCAGCCGGGGGGCGGTTTGGGCGATGCGTGGTCCTCGCTTCGCCGGGGAACCGCCCCGGCAAAGGCCGATGCTTTGAATCTGGAATTTTTCAATGCGGCCGATTCCGTCTGGGAAATCGTTTGGTCTGCCTCCGGAATGGACATGGAAGCGTTTTGCCCTTTTTGGGATAGCGCCGGCTTGCCCGTGCAGGAGCAGCACTATTTCCGGCAGGTGATGGTCCCGATTGTTTCCCCGGCCTATTTCAGCAAGCAGTTCCGCTTCCGTTTCCGCGGCAAGACCACCATCGATGCCAATCTGCGCACCACTGGCGGGCAATGGCATGTGGATTACGTCTACGTGAACGCCAACCGGAAAATGTCCGACCCGAGCGTTCCCGATGTGGCGTTTGCTTCCGTGAATACATCCCTCTTGCGGGAATACACCCAAGTCCCTTACCGGCAGTTCGACCCGGCCATGTTGCGGTCGGAAATGGAATTGAGCCTGACCAACCTGGATGTGCAGGCCATGGCGTGCCGGTACGGCTGCCAGATTTTCGATCCGCAAGGCCGCGAAGTCTATTCGATGCAATACCCGGAAGGTTCCGATTTCTATCTTTACCCTTTTTCTACCAGCGGTTACCGTACCGAACCCGATGTTTCCCGCCTTCCGGCGGAATACCGTTTCGACGAGGCCGGCTTGGGGCCGGAGACGTATTCGGTGCGGCATACCCTTGTGTCGGGCATCAATCATGATTTTAGCCGGGCTAACGACACCTTGGCGTTTTTGCAGGTTTTCGGCAAGGAATTCGCCTACGATGACGGCACGGCCGAAGCCGGCTGGGGCTTGAATTATTCGGGAGGGGCTGTGGCTTATGCTTTCGAACTGCTTCGTCCCGACAGTCTTACGGGGGTGCGTGTTTTCTTCAACCGCTCTTTCGGCAATGCGAACAGGGTGCCTTTCAATTTGGTGGTCTGGGGGGCCGGGCCGTCCGACACGGTCCCGGGCCAGGAACTTTACCGCATGGAAGGCTTGGAGGTGGAACTCGATACGGGCATCAACCGCTTTGCCTTTTATCCTTTCGGCGAGCCGGTGCTGTTGCCGGCGGGCCGTTTCCATATCGGCATCGAGCAGACTTCTTCCACGTTCCTCAATATAGGTTTCGATCAGAATGCGGATTTGCAGGGCAAGGTGGTTTATTCCTATTTCGACCCGCTCCAGCATGCCTGGGTCTGGTTCCCGAGCCTGTACCGGGGGGCTTTGATGATGCGTCCGGTCTTCGGTGCCGTGGAAGGGCTTTCCAATCAAGGCGGGGAGGCTTTGGGCCAAGGATTCCGCGTGTTTCCTAATCCGGTCAGGGGCGAGAGCTTTTCCGTAAGTTTTCCGCCTTCCTTGCGCGGTACGGACGTCCGTGCCGAACTCTTCGACATGAAGGGGAACAAGCTTTGGGAACGGCCTTGCGGGGAGCGCTTTCCGGCCGGGGGATTGGCTTCGGGCGTTTATCTGCTGAGGTTTTCGGCCGAGGGGAAGGTGTCGGGTTTTTCAAAAGTTGTGGTATTGCGGTAGGCGCGGGCGCGCTTCCGTGCTTGCATAGGTTGCAGGAGGAGATAATGCGGCAAGTCATGAAAAAAGAAGATAAAGAGCAAGAAGCGGCCGGTTCCGGAATGGAGGAAAGCATTTCCCGGGAGGATTCCGGAAACGGCTTTCCGCACGGGGCGGATTCCCCGATGCCCGGGGGCGGAACGCCGGATGGAGAGGAAGGCCAGGAGGAGGAAGAGGAAGAAGAGGCACAGGGTCTTTACGAGCATTTCCGGTTTTCGGCCGACCCGGGGCAGGCTCCCTTGCGGCTCGACAAATTCTTGGTAGACCGGCTTTCCGGAACGGCGCGGAACCGGATCCAGAACGCGGCCAAGGCCGGCAACATCCTGGTCAACGGGAAAGCCGAGAAGCCGAACTACAAAGTCAAACCGGGCGATGTGGTCGCTGTTGTCCTGCCCAATCCGCCCCGGCACGTGGAACTGGTCGCGGAGAACATCCCGGTAAACATTGTCTACGAAGACGAGCAGCTCCTGGTGGTCGACAAAGCCCCCGGGATGGTGGTGCATCCGGGCTTCGGGAATTTTACCGGAACCTTGGTCAATGCGTTGATGTACCACCTCGGAGGCGAGAAGCCTTTGCTGGTGCACCGTATCGACAAGGACACTTCGGGCTTGCTTCTGGTCGCCAAGACCGAAGAAGCCCAGACTTTCCTGGCCCGCCAGTTTTTCGACCATGTCATCGAACGGAAATATTACGCCTTGGTCTGGGGGAATTTCGTTGAAGACGAGGGAACGATCGAGGGGAATATCGGCCGCAGCGTCCAGGACCGGAAAGTGATGGCGGTCTACCCCGCCGGGGACAAGGGCAAGCATGCCGTGACGCACTACCGGGTGTTGGAGCGCATGGGCTATGTGAGCCTTGTGGAATGCGTGCTCGAGACCGGGCGGACGCATCAGATACGTTGCCACATGAAGTACGCGAAGCATCCCTTGTTCAACGATTCCGTCTACGGGGGAGACCGCATCCTTAAAGGCACCACGTTCACCAAATACAAGCAGTTCGTGGAAAACTGCTTCTCGCTTTTGCCGCGGCAGGCTTTGCATGCGGCCACCTTGGGATTCGAGCACCCGCAGACCCGCAAGAAGGTCCGTTTTGAAAGCCCGGTTCCGCCCGACATGGCGCAGGTGCTTGAGAAATGGCGGAATTACAGCCGCATCCGGGAGTACGAAGAAGATATGCCTTTGACCCAGCAGGAACTCAGGGAAAAGGAAAAATTGATGAATATCAAGCGGTAGGAGGCGGGAACGGCAAGCATCGGACAGGGGGCGGGAAGAAGGGAACCGATTGCCCGGAAGGCCGGGGCAAGGAAGGCCGGGGGCCGGGAAAGCGAAGCCGGTTCGGCCGAACGGGAAATAAGGAATGTCGAACGGAAAGAAAGGGAAAACAGCATGGACAGGTATTTCCAGTTTCAGAATCGCAAGGTGCATTATGTCGCGGAGGGGCTTCGTCCGGAAGGGAGTTGCCGGGCCGTGCTGCTCCTTCACGGGTTTACCGAAGCGGCGTTTGTATGGGAAAGCCTTTCCCGCGCTTTGGCTGCCGAAGGCTATTACGTGCTTTGCCCCGATTTGGCGGGGCATGGCGGGACAGAATCCTTCTCGGAGGTCCATGGCATGGACTTGCAGGCCGCTATAGCCCGGGCCGTGCTGGAACAGGAGGGTATCGGGAAGGCGGTGGTCATAGGCCATTCCATGGGCGGGTACGTGGCGGCGGCTTTCGCTTGCTTGTATCCGGAGAGCGTGGCGGGCGTGGGTTTCTTCCATAGCAATCCGGCTTCCGATACGCCGCAAGGGCGGGAAAACCGCTTGCGCACGCTCAAATTGCTGCAAGCCGGGCATACTTCTTTCCTGGGGGATTTCGTGTCCGGGCTTTTCGCTCCCGGCAATGCCGAAGCTTTCCCGCAGGTTGTGGAGGCGTTGCGGGTTTCGGCCAAGGAAATGGGGGCTGAAGCCGTGGCCGCCGCCCAAAGAGGCATGCTGGAACGGGCAAGCCGGCTGCAGGTTTACGACCTTCCCGTGCCGTTCCTGTTCATCATCGGCAAGCGCGATTCCAAAGCCGACCTGGCCAAAGTCATGGCCCAGACGCTCCTTCCCGCCGAGGCCTATGTGCAATTGTTGCCTTGCGGGCATATGGGAATGTACGAATGCGCTTCACAGACAGAAGCTTTCATAGCCGGTTACCTGAAGGCGGCAGCTTGGTGATTGGGGTAATATTTGTTACTTTTGCAAGTTAGCGGCGACCCATTGGCAAGGGGTCTGCTTTTTGCTTTTCGCATCTGGAAATCAAATTTTTAATAAAAACCGAGCAGTTATGGGCATGGACAACAAGCTTTTCCACGGCAAGACATTGGCCATTCTTTCGGGAGGGGGAGACACCCCGGCCATCAATTCCAGCATCGAAGCCGTTCGGAACCGCGCCTCGATTTTAGGTTACAAAGTCTATGGGATTCGTCAAGGATGGAAAGGCCTGTTGGGAGACGGGCAAGTCATAGACCTTACCTGCCAGCCCTACAACGGGCTTTACGGGGGAACCGCTTTGAATTCCAGCCGCACCAACCCGTTTTCCTCGAAAGAAGGGGAAAACCGTGTCGAGCAGATTCTCCGGAATCTTGAAAGATACGGCATCGACGTGCTGGTTACTATCGGGGGCGACGATACCAACGGCGCAGCCAAGAAGCTTTACGAGACCGAAGGCATTCCGGTGATAGGATTCCCGAAGACGATCGACAACGACTTGCGTACCCGGACCATGCATCGTTACGGGAATCAGGAAATCGAGGCCGTGGTTTGCCCCGGTTTCCCTTCGGCGGCCCGTACCGTGGCGCGGCTCACCAGCATGTTGCGGACAACGACCGAGTCTCATAACCGGGTCATGGTCATGGAAGTGATGGGGCGCGATGCCGGCTGGCTCACGGCCACGGCCGCGCATGGCGGGGCCGACATGGTGCTGGTTCCCGAGTGCCCTATGACCCGGGAACGCAAGGAATTCTTCTTTGAAAGGGTCAAGGAGCTTTATATGCGCAACCGCAAACGCTGTCTGATGATAGCCGTTTCGGAAGGGGTGCGCTGGCACGATGAGAAAACCGGGAAAGCGGACGTGGTTTACGCCAGTTCCGAAACCGATGAATACGGCCATGCCCGCTTGGGAGGCGTGAGCGGCGTGATTGCCCATGAAATCACGGCCCGCTTGGGCTTGGATGCCCGGGCGCAGGTGAGCGGGTATTACGCCCGTTCGGGGGAATGCCGCGAATACGACCGCAGGCTTACGTCCACCCTGGGAGACAAGGTGGTGGACTTGCTTCTTCGGAAAGCCTACGGCCAGATGCCGGTTCTCAAGAACGTGGTTCCCTACAACGAGCTGGAAGAATTCAATACTTCTTCCATCGACATGGGATCCATCGGCAACATACCGCTTCCCGATGCTTATTACGACAAGAACCTTTTCCATATAACCGATGCCTACCGGGATTTCTTAGGCATGGTCATGGAACCGATGCATATCATGGAGTTCGATTACGACTTCCCGGTGGTCCTGCCAAAGGCTTGAGCCGAGGGCCGGCTTCTCTCCGAAGGGGAAAGGGCGGACGGCAAGGTTCGGCAGGAAAAACGGGGCCGGGCAAGGGCGCGCGCCGGCGTGCCGGGCTGGAAGACGGGAGGAAAAGCCGGCGAGGAATCCGTGAAAGCTCGTGGACCTCTCGTAAAAGATAGCAAGTAGCAAGATAATAAAGCATAGAAAAATGAAATCGTTTCTTATCACGCTGGCCGCGGGTGTTTCCGCATGGTTCCTGGTTTCTACGGCCAAAGCGCAAGTGATAGGGCCTGCGGGCGATCCCTTCCAGTCGCTGACGGCTGTCGAAGAGCAGGATTCGGTCATCAAGGCCAGCACCATCGACGAGCAGTTGGAAAAGAAAGCGTACAATGCCGGCGTGGCCCTCATGGAGCAAGGAGACCTGGAGGGTGCCTTGCTCAAGTTCGACGAGGCCATAAGCCTCGATTCCTCGTATGCCGAAGCCTATACCAACCGCGGTTCGGTCAAGTGGCGCCAAGGGGAATACCAGCAAGCGGTGGAAGATTTTGAACGCTCCATCGGGATAAGGCCTACTTCCGATGCCTATTTCGGCTTGGGGCAGTGCCTTTACCAGCAAAACCGGATGGACGAGGCCGAAGAGAGCTACACCCAGGCCTTGGCTTTGGAACCCGATTATTCCCAAGCCGCTTATTACCGGGGCGGGTTGTATTTTGAACGGGGGGAATACGAAAAGGCCATTACCGACTACGACCGGGCCATCCGGATCAATCCGGGCTATGCCTATGCCTACAACGACCGGGCCAGCGCCAAACGGCAGCTGGAACGTTACGAGGAAGCAGCGGAAGATTACGCTCAGGCTTGCCGCTTGTCGCCCGAAGAAGTGTTCATGCGCAACAACTGGGGCAGCGCCTTGCGGCGCGGCGGCGAATACGAGCAGGCGGTGGAAGTGTATACCGAATCGATAAGGCAGGACCCGTCCAATCATCTCACCTACAATCTGCGGGGTCTGGCTTATTATGAAATGGGGCAGTACGAGCGGGCCATTGCCGACTTCGACACCTGCCTGCAATTGAACGATTCCTATGCGTACGCCTACCTGAACCGGGGTTGCGCTTACTACAAGCTCTACGAGTACGCCAAGGCCCTGGCCGATGGCGACAAGGCCGTGGAACTCATGCCGAAGAACGCGGCTGCCTACTTGAACCGGGGCAATTTCCGGGAAATGAACCGGGATGCGGAAGGCGCGTGCGAGGATTGGCGGAAAGCCGCAGAAATGGGGAACGAGAATGCCCGCCGGTATAGCGATTCCCAATGCGGCTCGGTAAAATAGCGTTGGACATCGGGCGGCAATGCCGGCTTTTCGCGCCGGCCGCCACATGGGCCGGCCGGCGCCTGCATAAGGGAAGCGCGTTCCATGGCGTTGCCGGCGCAGCCTTGCAGAAATAGCGTTCCAGCAGAGACAAATTCAGAACAATCATGAGAATAAGAAGATATACGATGGGTTTGAAAAATTTCCGGGCAGGCTTTTTCCTTGCGGGGCTTTTTTCGGTTTCGTCTTTGTTCAGCGGGGTCCAGGGGCAAGACACGCTCGTGGAAGAAAGTTCCGGGCAACCGGCTCCGGTCCGGGTACTGGACGATAATTTCGGGCTTCTTCCAAAGAAAGAGAAGAAGAATCCCCGCAACAAGCCCGTGCAGGAATCGGCCAATCCTTGGCAGCTGAGCGAGAAGCAGGAGGCCTACGCCTTGGTTGGAACGCCTTTCGAGCGGAAAGCCCTTCCCGACCTGGAAGGCAAGGTTTTCCGGCAGGGGAAGCGGGATTTCAAGATGGGTCTTCGGCTCTTCCAGCAGAAGCGCCGGGTGGAAGCCTTGCCTTTCCTTCTCTCGGCCCAGGAGGTGAATGGGAATAACCTTTTGCTCAACGTGATGTTGGGCCATTGCCATGTGGTTTCGGTCAATACCCGTTTTGCCGCCGAACCGTTCCTCCGCAAGGCGCTTTCTTTGGACTCCCTCAATTACGAAGCCTTGTACGACTTGGCCCGGATTCATGTTTCCCGTTACGAGCTGGACTCCGCCATTGCCATTTTCGAATCCTGCCTGGCTTTGCCCGGTCTGGATGAAGGGGCAAGGGCCCGTTGCGAGCAGCGCATCAAGGAATGCCGTTTTGCCAAGGTGAAAATCAAGAAGCCTTTGCGGGTATTCATCGACAATCTGGGTTCGAGCATCAATTCCGTTTATCCCGATTACGCGCCCTTGGTCACCGCCGATGAACAGCAAGTGTATTTCACTTCGCTGCGTCCGGGGGCGGTGAACGAGGAAATGGATCCTTATACGGGCTTGTCTTTCGAGGATATTTACGTGGGAACCAAATCGGCCGAATCCGATACGGTCTGGACCGTGGAGAATGTGGGACGTCCGGTGAATACCGACGGGCACGATGCCTCGGCGGGCCTTTCCGCCGACGAGTCGGTCTTGTTCGTTTACCGCGGGGCCGGGCGTGAAGGGGAAATCTACTCTTCGTACTCGGGCGAGGAAGGATGGGAGAAACCCAAGCGCCTGAGCGAAGGCAAGGAAACCGGCACGCGCATATCGCAGGAACAGACCATATCTTTCACGTTCGATGGCCGGACGGCCTATTTCGTGAGCGACCGCGAGGGCGGTTACGGCGGGTTCGACATCTGGATGATGCAGAAGTCGGAATCGGGGAAATGGCAATCGCCTGTCAACCTCGGGCCGGACATCAATACGCCGAAAGACGAGATTTCGGTTTTCACGGTTCCCGACGGGAATACGATTTTCTTTTCTTCCAACGGGCATCCGACCATGGGGGGATTGGACATCTTCTATTCCCAGAAGGAAGGCGATACGGCATGGTCGGAGCCCGTCAACGTGGGATGGCCCATCAACACGGTTGAAGACGATGCTTTCTACCGCCGTTCCATGAGCGGGGAGACGGCTTATTACGCCTCCGAACGGATGGGGGAAAGCTTTGGCGGTTACGATTTGTACAAGATTACCTACATGGGCGAGGAAAAAGGCGTGGTTACCCAGTCGGAAGACCAGTTGCTGGCCTATATCACCAAGCCGGTGAGCGAATCGGTTTCGGAGGCGGCGGTGGAAATCCAGATCACCCCGATCACCTTGCTGAAAGGTTTCGTTTTCGATGATTTCAGCAAAGAGCCCTTAGGCGCCGATGTGGTCATGGTCGACAACGACTTGCAGCAAGAGATTGCTGTTTTCCAGTCCAATCCCCGCACGGGCCGCTTCATGATCCAGTTGCCGGCCGGGCATAATTACGGCATAACGGTTCGCCGGCCGGGCTATTTGTTCCATTCGGAAAACTTCGATATTCCTGCCACGGCCCAATACCAGGAAGTGAGCAAGGACTTCCCCTTGAAGAATGTCTCGGTAGGAAGCCGCGTGGTCTTGCGCAACATTTTCTTCGATTTCGACAAGGCCGATCTCCTGCCGCAGTCGTTTGTGGAATTGGATAGGTTGTACAAGCTTCTGGTCGATGTTCCTACCATCAAGATTGAAATTTCCGGCCATACCGACAACAAGGGTTCGGCCACTTACAACCAGGGCTTGTCGGAACGCCGGGCGAAAGCGGTCGT
Organism: uncultured Bacteroidales bacterium; assembly: GCA_949291555.1. Classification (GTDB taxonomy): domain Bacteria; phylum Bacteroidota; class Bacteroidia; order Bacteroidales; family P3; genus Pullibacteroides. The sequence continues at coordinate 69,031 of CASEWE010000008.1, read as the reverse complement.
GGATTATTTGGTGGCGAAAGGCATTCCGCTCGAAAGGCTCACCTATGCCGGCTACGGCTTGACGCAGCCGATAGCCACGAACGATACCGAGGAAGGACGCGCCTTGAACCGTCGTACCGAGTTCAAGATTATCGAGAACAATATGGATGCGGGCAGGGGAGCCGCAGCGCCGCGTTCGGCAGCGCGTCCGGCTGCTCCGGCAGAGGACCCGGCGGCCTCGGGCGGCTCGGCTGAACCGGCTTCCGGGCAGGCTTCCGGGCAGGCCGAGTAAGATATGCCGGAAAAGACCCCGTGGGGTTTGCCATGCAAGCCGGGTACGGGGTCTTTTTTCGTATGGGCGCGTGGATGCCCGATCGGGCTTCCTTTCCGGCGGCGGCTTTGCTTTTGCCACCGGCTTTGTTCCGGTTGCTGCAGTGCGGATGGCAGGAGATTCCGGGTTTTGGAGGCAATGCGGCTTCCGGACGGAATACGGTTGGGAGACAGCCGGTTTCGGCAAGGGAACGAGACAGGCTTCCGGCAGAGGGAATGGCTGCGGCAGCCAGCAAAAGTGGAAAATAAAATCAAGTAGGATATGAAAACGACATGGAATGCGGAAATTCGGCCTGAGGAGGGGAAGGGGCTTCCTTTTGGGAAAGTCCTTTCCGGGATTTTGGCTTTCTTCTTCGCTTGTACCGTCCTGCCGGCGCAGGAAGCCGCGGGAAACGCTCAGGAAGGCAGCGGGGAGGAACCGGTTGTTTGTACCTTGGATTCCTATCTTCAGCTGGAAGGTCTCGTGTTCGGGCTTCCTTGTTTCCGGGAAGATGCCGATATAAACCAGAAACCGTTCACTACGGCTACCTTGCTGGACTATCCATTTTTTGAAGAAGAACTCCAAGCCTCGTTCCGTCCGTTCAGCGGGCAGGCTTTTTCCTGGATGGGGCAATCGAAAACCTGGCAGGAAGTTCCCGCCGGGCATGTTTCCCGGGCCGATTTGCCCGATACCAATTGGAACGCTTGGGCTTTGAGCTGTTTTTACGCCAAGGTCCCGCACTACGTGGAAGCCACGCTTGAGATTTCTTTCGCGCCTGCCTGCCAGTTGTATTTGGACGGCGTCAAAGTATTTTCCCAGGGGAAGGCGGCCGACAGCATGCAGCCCCAGGCCCGGAAGACGGTATTGAAGCTCGAACCCGGCTACCATGTCTTCTTGCTCAAATCGCTCTACACGCCCCGGACTCCGCAAGGCGGGCGCTTGGAACTGCGTTTGCAGGCTTCGGGGACCGAAGTGGAATTGGGAGCCGATTTGAAAGAACCTTATGGTTTGGCGCATTATCTCGATGCGCCGGTGGTTTTTTCGCCCCAGCTTTCGGCCAAAGGAGATTATTTCAAGCTCAGTTTCAATGTTTCCGACCCGATTGCCAAAAAGGTGAAGACCGTGCACCGGATTTACCGTGTCGCCGACCTCGATGACAGCCAGCCGGCGGAAGCCGTCATGGAATTGCAGGGCGTTTCCGGATTGAGTTTCGCCGGAAAGGCGTCGCTTTACGCTTACATGAAGCGGGACGGGAAGTACCGGGAGATTCATGCGGGAGAAATCGGCTCCCCGGCCAGAAGGGTTTATCGTACGGAAAAGGATTTGAGCGGGTTCGCATGGGATCCGGCGGGCCGTTTCCTGATTTTGCAGACGTTGGAAAGCGCGCAGCCGTCAAAGAACGGGCTCAAGCGGATATACGACCCTCAAGACCAATGGCCGTATTACCGCACCCGTTGCGCGTTGTCGAAACTGGACTTGGGAACCGGGAGCCAGGTGCCCTTGACTTATGGTTACAAAAGCGCTGAATTTCTGGACCTGTCGCAAGACGGGAGGTTTCTGCTTTTTGCCACGAGCGAATCGGCCGATACCTTGCGCCAGTACTTGCTGATGAGGGTGTATTGCATGGATTTGGAAACCTTTTCCGTGCGGGAGCTATTTTCCACGACATTCTCGTGCACGGCTTCGTTTTCGCCCGATGCCGGGAAATTGCTGGTGCTGGGTTCGGAACAGATTTTTGAAGCCCCCTCCCGTCCCGGAGTCTCCAAGCCTTGCCAGGACAGCGCCTGTTTCATTGCGAACGATTACGATCAGGATGCCTTCCTTTTCGATATGGCAAGCGGGCAGGCCGAGAATATCACGCAAGGGTTCGGGCCTTCATTGCAGACCGGGGTCTGGACGGCCGACGGCTCGCACATTTATTTTTATGCGGACGACCACGATTTCGTGAACATCTATGCCTACCGCTTGGCAGACAAGAGCTGGCACCGCGTCCCGGCCCGGGTGGATGTGGTCAACGGGCTGGATGCAAGCGGCAACGGCCTGCTCTATACCGGAAGCAGCATCGACAGGCCTTATCAGGCTTACTATCTGGGCAGGGATGTTTCGAAACCGGCGTTCTATTCGGCGAAGGCTTTGCGGAATACGGTCTTGGCCGCCGACCCGCAGGGAAAGGAGGTGGAGAAGCTGGACATGGCTTCCCACCGAGACTGGACATACCGGACAGCGGGCGGCGACACGATCGAGGCGGTATTTTATTTGCCGCCCGATTTCGATTCTTCGCGCCGGTATCCGTGCATCGTGTATTATTACGGCGGTACCACGCCTACGCCAAGGGCGTTGTCGGTGCGTTATCCCAAGGCGGTCTGGGCTTCGCAAGGCTATGTGGTCCTGGTTTTGCAGCCCTCGGGCGCGATCGGCTACAGCCGGGAGTTTTCGGCCCGTCATGTGAACGACTGGGGGAAGACCGTGGCCGATGAAATCATAACGGGCGTGCGCCGTTTCTGCCTCGAACACGCTTTTGTGGACTCATCCCGCATCGGTTGCATCGGCGCTTCTTACGGGGGATTCATGACGCAGCTTTTGGTGACCCGTACCGATTTGTTTGCCGCCGCTGTCTCGCATGCCGGCATCAGTTCGATTTCTTCCTATTGGGGCGAAGGCTACTGGGGTTATCTGTACGGTTCCACCGCCAATGCGTTTTCTTTCCCGTGGAACCGCAAAGACCTGTTTGTGGACCAAAGCCCGTTGTTCAATGCCGATAAGGTCCATACGCCCCTGCTGCTCTTGCACGGGACGTCGGACGTGAATGTCCCTATAGGCGAAAGCTACCAGATGTTCAAGGCTTTGCGGTTGCTGGGACGGGATGTGGCCATGGTGACGGTAGCAGGCGAAGACCATGGGATTGTCGATTACGCCAAACGCTGGGACTGGGAAAAGACCATCTTGGCCTGGTTCGAGAAATATCTGAAGGGGGAACCGCTTTGGTGGGAAACCCTTTATCCGGAACGGAAACTGTAGGAAGGGGAGGGGGCCGGAAGGCGTTCCCGCCTTCCGGATGGCGAGGCGGGAATAAACGGGTCGAAAGAACAGGTTCAGCGCTTTGAAGATGAAAATTTATACGAAGACAGGAGATCAGGGGCAAACTTCGCTTGTGGGAGGCCGGAGGGTAAGCAAGGCCGATGCCCAGGTGGAGGCTTACGGGGAATTGGACGAACTCAATGCCTGGCTGGGCCTTGTGGCTTCCGATTTGCTTCGATTGCGGGAAGCCGGCTTGCATGGGGAAGTCTTGCACGTGCAGGACTGCCTTTTCAGGATAGGCGGTTTTTACGCGTTCGATTTCCAAAGCGGGGAACCGTTTTCTTTGCCTTTCATCGGCAAAGCGGATACGGAGCGTTTGGAGGCGGCCATAGACCGGATGGAAGCGGGATTGCCGGGCTTGAAGGCTTTCATCCTGCCAGGAGGCTCGTTGTCGGCTTGCCACGCCCATATAGCCCGGACGGTGTGCCGTCGATGCGAGCGCGCTTTGCTGCGGTTTTCCTCTTTCCCGCAAAGGGAGCTGGAAAAGGAAATCGAGGCGAGGGCTTACTTGAACCGTTTGTCCGATTTTTTGTTTGTCTTGGCCCGGCATGAAAACCGCGTGTGCCGGACGGAAGAACAGGTTTTCGGCTTGCAGGCCGATTAGCGGCCGATTAGCGGCCGATTAGCGGCCGGGAAGACGGACGGAGCTTGTTTCCGGAAAACGGCTTGCTGCCGGCCGCGGAACGGCCGATAGCCGGGAGAATGCGGACGAGCAGCGGCTTTTGAACAAATAGGGAATTGAAATAAAAAAATGAAAGAGATGAAAAGAGTATTGTCGGCCATGGCTTTGGCTGCGGCCTTTTTAGTGGGATTGACTTCTTGCGAGAAAGAAGTGACGGATTTGTACCAGTTCACCACGACTATCGATGTTTCCGAGTCCGGCAGCATAGGCGTTGGTTTCGTGACCATGCGGTATATCGACCTTTTGCGTTGGAATACGGCCAAGACCATAGACAACGAGGCGGCAAGCGAGAAAAAGGCGCAAGAGGAAAACGATGCGGAAGCGCTCATGGAATACAACGAGAACCTGGCCCGCTTCAATATGCAGTCGTTGCAGAACCTTTATATCGAAAACGGGGTCACGAATGCTTCGGGTTCGATAACCTACCGTCTGGTGCGGGTGGACGACCAGCGTGAACTGGCCAGCAACGTGATCACGGTCAATTATACCGCGCCCCGCTGAGCGGGACCGGCATCCTTGCTTTGCCTTGCTGCTTAGCTTTGGCTTTGCGGCAGCTTGCGGTTTCTTGCCGCGGCGGGCGGAAGCGGATAGGCTTTTCCACCGTTCAAAGGAAAGAGGGCAACCCGGAAAATCCGGGTTGCCCTCTTGTTTTTCATGGAGAAAGAAGGCCTTGAAGGTTCCGGCCTTGCTCCGGCAGGGCGATGGCAGCAAGGGTTACCCGATGATGGCTTTCCCCGCATTGCCCGGCCGAATCTCCCGCGGGTGGGGTGGCCGGAGGTTTATCTGACTACGACTTTCACCGTTTGCAGATGGCTGCCGCTCTCGGCCCTGAGGATGTACATGCCGGCCGGCCAGCCGGAAACAGGGATGGCAAAGGTGGAAGCGGCCGGTATCTGCCGGCATTCGTAGACTTTGCGTCCTTGCAGGTCGATGGCTTGCAGGCGCGAGAGCGGAGCGGAAAGCGATACGTTCAGGTAGTCGTTCGCCGGAACCGGGTATACGGCAGCTATCAGGCTTTTGGAAGCCTCGGGCCGGGTTTCCGCTCCCAGTCCTTCTCCTACTGCCAGCGTCAAGGTCACGTATTCGGAACGCCCGTTGCGGGTGGCTTTCAAATCCACGCGGCAGTTCCCTTTTTCCAAGGCGGAAACCTTCAGGCCGTCTTCCGCGGCTTCGAGCGTGGCGATGCCTTGCGCATCGGGTTCGCCGAGCGTTACGTGCCATTTCCCTTTTCCCGGCAAGGAAAACAAATCTTCGTAGGCTAAGATTTCCGTGCTTCCCGCCGACAGGCTGTCGGAAACTTCCCGGCCTTGGGGACGCGCCGTCCCGATTTCGTCTATGGCCATGTAGGAGGGCAGCAGCGGCCCGAACTGGTTCTTGCGCGAACCTTCAAAGCCGACAAGCAGTTGCCGGATATTCCCGAGCGGGCTCAAATCCACCCATTCCCACGTGTCGAGGATGTAGTGCTCGGAGGTGTCCGCATCCCGGAAATCGGCCAAATAGTATTCCACGACCGCGGTATCGCCATCGGGTTTCAATCCCCGGAAGAACACTTTGAAGTAATCGCCGGTCTCGAACGGGCCGCCCGAATAGTCGTCCCCGTTGACCGCCGCATTGTAGAGCATGATGTTGTTGGTCACATAACAGCCCGGTACCAAGGCGCCGGTTTCTCCTGCCTCTGGCAAGTCCGCCACGCCGTGGTCGTAAACCACGCCGTAAGTAGCCGAGCCCGAAGCCCCGCCGCCGGCCGCGTTCTTGTACTGGTTCCCGTAACCCAATTCCGGCACATAAGTGGAGCTGGAAAGGTTGGCGTAAGCAAATCCCATCCAGGAATCCCAAGCCAAGGTATAGGAGTTGGTGAAGCGGTAAGAACCGCTGTAGAAATACGTGTCCCCGTCGGTTTCGCCATGCCAGCTGCTTTCCGCTTCCAGATTCAAGTCTTCGAAGCCGGCAATGCCTTCATCGCCTTCTTTTCCGGCTTGCACGGGAATTAGCCGCTCTTCCGCGATTGACTCGTTTTCGGAAAGTCCATGAAAATAAAGCGGGTTTTCCGCCAAAGCTTTCCCTCCGCAGAGGCATCCCGACAGGGAAACAGGCAGCAGCCAGGTTTTTGCAAAAAGAAGAAATCGTTTCATAGTCAAAAAGTTTTAAGTTGTTCCGTAAAAATTCCGGATAGATTCCGGATTTCGGCTTTCGACCCTGAAACGAACGTAGCCGCCTTGGAAATCCCTCCGTGTCGCGAACGTTGCGTCCAACGGGAATTTCAAAACCGGCTTTCGAATGATTTCGCAAAAGAAGAATGTCTCTCGAACCTGAACGGTTTTCTTAGAGAAAGGAATCCGGCAAAACGTGGTAGGAACGCTGCTTGCCGCTTCATCGACCCTCTTCCCGTACACCCCCGGGAAGATAGTTCCTTGCATCCAAGCCTTTCCGCCTTCCCGCCTGCCTATGTGCGGTTCCCGGCTTCATGGCCTTGGATTGCAAGTCCCTGCAAGTCCAATCCTCTTTGGCTAGTCTCCTGACTTATCTCTCCCCCGGACGCCTTCCCATTTCTCGAAGGATTAGACGGGCAATCTGCGGCGTTGCCTGCGGGCTCGGCGCTCAGTCGCGTACGGAAGTACGCTCCTTCGCCCTCGCCCTTGGCGGCCTTGCATCTCGCCCACTGTCCTTCCTCTTACACAGTGGCATTATGTCCGGCTTCAACGAGAATCACAGTAGAGGGTACTGTCACGGATTCTCACCGTGTTCCTGATTTATCGGATTGAAAAACAGGCGCGTCCTACGTTCTGTCCGATACCCCGCTTGCGGAGCGGCGCCTTCCCTTGGAAGGTGGTTCCTTGACGGGATCGGGACTTGCGGACGGACGGCAGCCTTTTTTCACGCTCCGACCAAAAAGCCGGGGCAAAGATAGGGATTTTGCTCGAACCCGCAAGCCGCGGGAGGGACAGGTCCGGTACCCGGAACAGGTTCCGCCACCCGAAAAAGAAGAAGTCCCGGAATAGCGCTATTCCGGGACTTCGAGGCTTCGAGGAAAACGTAGGTCTTAGAACCCGCGGATAGTCTTGTTGACATCGGTTTCCATCATGAAGTCGCCTTTGAGGCTGAAAATCATGTCGCGGTATTGCGCTTTCTTGCGTTTGCCTTTCTGCATCACAGCGCGGTAGCCTTTCTGGCGGCTGGCGTTTTCAAAATAGAGTTCGGACAATTTGAAGCCGGGAGCCAGCGTGTCCAGGGCGTTCCGGATTTTGGCCGGGCAGTATTCCAAGGGGACTTGCGTCAGGGTGCGGTAGTAGGCGTTGTTCCGGAAAACCACCTGCTTCTTGTCCCCGTCGAGCGTGTAGTTGCCCAAGATGTAGACGTTTTTCCCGTCTTCCACTTTCATCCAGTCCACTTCGATATCGGGCGAGATACGCGTCCTGAAATACCGTGTTACCGCATCGGGCGGGAGTTCGATTTTGACCGGTTCCGCTTTCTCCGCCTGGACGGATTCTTGCGCGTTGAGGGGGCATAGGCTTGCAGCCGCGAGTACTGCCAAAAGGAAAATCTTGCTTTTCATGATATTGGAAATTTATATTAATATTCAGCTGGTGATAGGCTTCTTCCTTGGCGGCAAGGCCGCCGGGGATAACAAGTACCCTGCACCGCATTCCGCATGGATTCTGTCCGGCGCTCCCGTTCCGAAAGCGCCGGACTCCTTGTCGCGGCAAAACCGCCCGGCCTTGCCCGGCGCTGCATTCCGGCATCCGTCTTGCAAAGCCGTTCGGGCATCGGATCGGAACAATCCTTGAAAGCCCGCAATCGACTTCGGCCCTCTCGAACCGCACTTTTCTCGCAACTGCCCCGCTTCGCTTTCGGCAGGCTTTGCCTCCGGCCGCACCCTGTTTCCTCGGAAAAACCGGTAGGAGGGAGCGTCAGTCCGCTTTCCCGCCAGCCTGTTTCCTCCGGTCTTTGCCCGCCCGTTTCTTCTTTTTTTCGGAAACGGCCGCTCCTTTTTCTTCGGATCCATCCGAAAAATCCTGGCGGATAAGCTGTTCGTTCCGTTCGGTTACTTGTTCGCCCAGGTATTCCCGGTACAAGGTGCGCAAGGTTTCTTCCTTGCTCAGCCCGGGCCGGTTTTGGATGGTGGAATCGTTCATTTGCTTGCGTACCGCCTTTTCTTGCTTCCTTTCCTGGATTTTGGTCAAAGCCCCGGGCGGAAGTTCCTCGTTCCAGCCGCCGCCCAAGGCTTTGTACAAATCTACCAAGGCAATGTACTCGTCGCAGATGCTTCGCACCAAATCCAATTGGGCATCAAAGAACTGCCGCTGGGCATCGAGCACGTCGATGTAGCCGATCACCCCGTTAAGGTATTGCAGTTCGGCCAATTCGGCATATTTGCGGGCTGCTTCTTGCAAGTTGAGCAGCAAAGCCGATGTCTGGGTCACTTTCTGGTAGACTACCATCGCATCGTTCACCTCCTTGAAGGCGGTGAGCACGACTTGCTCGTACTTGGATTTCTGCTGCATGTATTCTTCCAACGCGGCCTTGTACCGGTTCTGGTTCCGGCCGAAATGCAGCAAGGGCGCCAAGAAGTACACGTAGGGGTAGGCGTAGGGTGATTGGAAAATATGCGCCCAGGAATGGGTGTTGGCTTCGAAGCCCGCATTGGCGCTGATCTGGAACGAGGGGAAGCGGGAAGCGAAGCGGAAGCCGGCATTGGCCATGGCCTCGTCCAAGTCCGACCGGCTTTGGCGGATGTCGGGCCGGCGCAGGAGCAGCTCGGAAGGAAGGCCTACGGGAATATCTATCAGGAACTGGCTCTTCAAACGGGTATTCGAGCGGGTTATCCGGGAAGGGAATTCCCCGGCCAGCAAAGCGATCTCATGCTCCTTGAGGGCTATCTGCCGTTCGATTTCCGGCACCATGGTGGCCGCGCTGGCATACTCCACAATGGCTTGCCGGTAAGGAATTTCCGAGGTGAGCCCTCCCGAAAAGCGCAATTTTTCCTTTTCACGGCTTTCCCGGCGGATTTCCATGGTCCGGCGCACGATGTCCAATTGCTGGTCGAGCGACAAAAGTTCGAAATAGGCCGTGGCAACCTCGGCAATCAGGCTCATTTGCAAGGCCCTTTGCCCTTCTATGGAGGAAAGGTAGCGGTCTTTCGCGCCCCGGGTTTGCCATATTCCCGCCCCGAGAAGGTTGATTTCCCAGCTTACAGCGGCTTTCAGGCCCGGTTCCGGATGCGGGTTGAGCCCTTCGCCGTAATAATTCAGGATTTCGTTCCTTTTGCCTAACCAAAGATCGGCCGAAGGGAAGTTTTCGGCCAAGGAGGCCCGGCTTCCGTAGCGCAATTGGCGGATCTTGGAAATGGCGGCCTGCATGTCCTTGTTGTTGGCCAAGGTCTTCCGGATGAGGTTTTGCAGGATGGTATCGGTATAAATCTCCCACCATTCCATATCGGCCAAGGCCAAGGAATCCGTTTCCGCGGCATCGCGGAGGATATGGGCCGGCAAGTCCACGTCGGGATCCGGGCAGTATTTTTCCATCGAGCAGGAAGAAAAGAAAAACAGTCCTGCCGCCAGGGAGCTCAAGAGGATTCCGGTTCTGTTCATGCTTTTTTTCTGCTCCATTTTTGTTTGATACGGAAAATCCAGACAAAGAAATAGGGAACGAACAAGATGCCTACCACGATGGCTGTGGTCATGCCGAAGAAAACGCCCGTGCTGATGTCCTGGCGCGCTTCAGCGCCTGGCCCCGAAGCGAATACCAGCGGCAGCAGGCCCAGGATGAACGCCAGGGAAGTCATGATGATAGGCCGGAACCGCAGCTGGGCGGCCTTGAGGGTGGCCGGAACGAGTTCCAAGCCGTTGGCGACTTCGTCTTTGGCGAATTCCACGATCAAGATGGCGTTTTTGGCTACCAAGCCGATAAGCATGACCAAGCCGATTTGGAAGTAGACATTGTTTTCCATGCCGCAGAGCACAATGCCGAGGTAGGCGCCGAAGACTCCTACGGGCAGGGTGAGCAGGACGGCGATGGGAATCGACCAGCTTTCATATTGGGCGGCCAGGAAAAGGAAAACGAAGAGGAAGGCCAGGCCTAAGACGAAACCCGTTTTCCCGCTGGCATGCTGTTCCTGGTAGGAAAGCCCCTTCCATTCCACCCCGATGCCTTCGGGCAAGGTCTCTTCCACGATCTGCTGCAAGGTCTGCATCACTTGCCCCGTGCTGTAGCCCTGGGCCGCTTCGGCTTGTATGGTGGCCGAAGCGAACATGTTGAACCTTTTTATCGTGCCGGAACCGGAAGTGTAGTAGCTCGACCCGAGGTTGGAGATGGGAATCATCACGCCCGAGGAGCCTCGCACGAAGAACAGGTTCAGGTTTTCCCGGTGCGCCCGGAAAGGCGCCTCGGCCTGCATGTCTACGCGGTATACCCGGTTGAACATGTTGAAGTCGTTGATGTAGTACGAGCCGGTAAAGGTCTTCAGGGTCGAGAAAATATCGGAAATCGGCACGCCCAGGAGCTTGGCCCGGTCGCGATCCACGTCGAAATAAAGCTGGGGTATGTTGCCTTGCATGGCCGCCGATACCGCGGTTACTTCCTTGCGCTGGGATGCCACTTGCAGGAAAGTGTCGACCGCAGCCTGCAATTGCTCGTAAGTGGTTCCCCCGCGGGCCTCTATCACCATTTCCACGCCGCCCGAGGAACCTAATCCGGGAATGACCGGCGGGGTAATCAGGTAGACTTTGCTTTCCGGATAGGTTTCGAACTCTCTGCGGACTTCTTCCATCGTTTTTTCGATGTCGGTCTCCTTGCGTTCGTCCCAGGGCTTCATGATGACGGTAAGCTGGCTTCTCGACTGGCTCGTTCCCAATCGCGGGCTGCTTCCGGTTACATTCAGCACGTCTTGCACGTCGGGATGTTGCATGAGATAGGCCATGGCCCGGTCGGTCACTTTGCGGGTCCGCTCGATGGTCGTGCCTTCGGGAAGCTCGAATTCCACAGTGAAATAGCCTTGGTCTTCCTGCGACATGAAACTGGTTGGGACGATCCGGTTCATGAGCCAGATGCCGACAAGGATCAAGCAGAAAGCGGCGAACATGCGGCGGGAGTGGGCCAGGGTATAACGGATGCCCGATTGGTATTTGTCCGAACCGGTCTCGATCCAGCGGTTGATTTTCCTGAAAAGCCAGGGCTTCTTCTTGTCTTTGTTTTCCGGACGGAGAATGAGCGAGCACATGACCGGGCTCAGCGTGAGGGCGACCACGGTGGAAATGATGACCGAAACGGCGATGGTGATGGTGAATTGCCGGAAGAGCTGCCCCGTGATGCCGCTGAGGAAGCTTACCGGGACGAATACGGCGCACAAGACCAAAGACATGGCTATCAATGCGCTGCCCAAGCCGTTCATGGCTTTCTTGGTAGCCTCGTAAGGCGACAGGCCTTCCTGGTGCATGATCCGGTCCACGTTTTCCACTACCACGATGGCATCGTCGACCACGATGCCGATAGCCAGGATCAAGCCTAAGAGGGTCATGGTGTTGAGCGAGAAACCGAACATCAGCATCACGCCGAAGGTGCCGATAAGCGAAATCGGGACCGCCACGATGGGGATGATGGTGGCCCTCCAGTTCTGCAAGCTCAGGAAGACCACGAGGATGACCAGGAACAAGGCTTCGAACAAGGCCTTGAAGACATGGTGGATGGAGTCGGAAATATAGGTGGTCATGTCGAAAGGAATCCGGTAGGTGATTCCTTCGGGGAAGCTTTGGCTGATTTCGTCCATGGCTTGCCGCACGTTTTCGGCTACTTCCATGGCGTTGGCTCCGGGCAGGGTGCTGATGTCGAGCACGGCGGCATTGCCCCCGTTGATGCCGCTTTCGGTATTGTAGGAAGAGGCTTCGAGCGAAACCCGGGCCACGTCGCGCAAGCGGATCAAACCGCCTTCCGACTCGGCCCTGACCACGATTTCCTCGAACTGCTCGACCGAGGAAAGCCGGCCTTGGGCCGTGATGGGAATGGTGATGTCGAGGCCTTCCATCGGGGCTTGCCCTAACACCCCGGCGGCCGATTCCCGGTTCTGGTCGCGGATGGCATCCTGGATGTCTTTCACCGTGAGGCCGAAACTGGCTAAGCGGTCGGGCTGCACCCAGATTTTCATGGCATAGTAGCGGCTGCCCACATTGCGGACACGGCCTACGCCCGGAACGCGGCGCAGCATGTCCAAGACGTTGAGGGTCGCGAAGTTGCTGAGGTAGATCTCATCGAATTTCGGGTCGCTGGAAAGCAGCGTCACCGTCATGAGCTTGCTGGAGGCTTCCTTTTCCACTTCCAGGCCGTTGGTCACCACTTCGGCCGGAAGACGGGATTCGGCCAGTTTCACCCGGTTCTGGATTTCAACGGCGGCCAGGTCGGGATTGGTGCTGATGTCGAACGTGATAACCGCCGAAAAACTGCCGTTGTTGGTGCTGGTCGATTCCATGTAGAGCATGCCGGGCGTGCCGTTGAGCTCTTGCTCGATGGGGGTGGCCACGGCCTGGGTCACGGTCTGGGCGTTGGCTCCGGGATAAGAGGCTGCCACCCGCACCGAAGGCGGCACGATTTGGGGATATTGGTCTATCGGCAGCAAGGCTAACCCGATGGCACCCACGATCAGGATAAGGATCGAGATGACCATCGAGAAGACAGGCCGGTCGATGAAGAAGTCTGCTTTCATTCCTTAATCCGGATTTTGGGTTAATTGCGTGCAGCCGGTGTCGTTCCGGCTTGAAGTTCCGGCCATTCCGGCCAGACCGGCGCAAGGGAAAAACGGGGGAGAGGGGAGCAGTTTCCCGCAAAGGGGCCATTGCGCCGGGGAGAGGCTTCTTGCGGGGGCTTTCGGCCCGGCGGATCCTTGCGGGGCATAGGCGGATCCGGAATCGGGTTTCCCGGCAGAATCCCAGGCCGGCGATGGGCCCGAAATCCCGTCCACGCCGCTCGAATCCTTGCAGGATTGCGCGGAAAGGGCGGTTTCCCCCTGCCCGTTGCTCGGCACGGGCGCTTCGGTTTGTCCTTCGGGAAGGGAATCTTTTTCTGTCGATAGCCAGATCGGGTTCACCTTGGCCCCGTGGATCAGCTTATGGTAGCCTTCCACCACGATTTTCTCGTTCGAAGCCAAACCCCGTTCCACGATGACCGAATTGTCTATTTCGGGGCCGATCTCGATGAAACGTTTCTCGCAGATGCTGTCGGGACGGATCACGAAGATGTAGGCCCCTCCTTTGTCGATAATCAGGGCTTTCTGGGGAACCACGATGGCGTTCTCGCGCACATCGAGCAAGAGTTTCACCCGGGTGATCTGTCCGGGGAGCAGGATATGGTCGGGATTGGGAATGGCGGCCCTGACGGTGAAAGTCCCTGTCTGGGGGTCTACTTGCGGGTCGGCAAAGTCGACCAGGCCCGAGTAAGGATAAACCGTGTTGTCTACCAAGGTTATGGTTATGAAGGGGTTCCATTTGCGTTCGGCCACTTTTTGCCCTAAGTTCACGTTGCGTTCCTTGCTTTTGAGGTAGTCGAGGCCGGTCATGCTGAAATCCACTTGCACGGTGTCGCTTTTCACGACGGTGGCCAGGAGCGATTTCCCTCCCGGGCCGACCAAAGTCCCGATATCGACGCTTCTTTCGCTGATGTAGCCGGAAATCGGCGAACGGACAGCTGTGTAGCCCAAAGCGATTTCGGCCTGGATGAGGTCGGCTTCGCTCATCTGGACCTCGGCAATGGCGCTTTCGTAGGCGGCTGTGGCGTTGTCCAAGTCGAGCTGGCTGGCGGCATCTTGCTCGTAAAGCGGCTTGATGCGGTTCAGATCGCGTTCGGCTTTCAGGGCCAAAGCGCGGTTCTTGCTCAGCAAGGCTTTGGCTTTCTCTACCCTTGCCTGGTAGACTTGGGGGTCGATGACAAACAAGAGCTGGTTCTTTTCCACCCGCGTTCCCTCATCGAACAGCATGCTTTCCAGATAGCCTTCCACCCGGGCCCGGATTTCCACGAATTGCTGGGCCCGGATGCGTCCCACGTATTCCCCGTAGATTTCCATGTCCTTTATCTCGATGGATTGCGTGGCCACGATAGGCAGTTGCGGGGGTTCGGGCTTTGGCCTGAGCAGGAAATACAAGCCGGCGGCGGCTCCTCCGGCAACGGCAACGATGACGAGCCAGTGCCAGGTCTTGAGCCTTTTCAGCCGATCGGACGCTTTGCGGATTTGATTCTTCCCTTTTCGGACAAGATTCAGGGATTTTTTGCCCAACGAGTTCAGTGTGTCTATGTTCAACTGCATAAAATCCTTTTTTTGGAATCCGGCATGAGGAGAGAGTTTCCTCGCGGTGTTGGGAAAGGTTTTGAGGCGAAGCCTGTTGGCAAATATACGTCAACTTGGCGGAAATAGGCAAATCGGCCTGCGTCCGTGCAGGCCGTCCATACAGGCTTCCCGTGCCTGCCGGAGCGCGTGCGGGCCGGGACTTACACCGCCACCTCGCCCTTGATGGCCGGGTGGCATTGGTAGTTTTCTATCCGGATGTCCTCGTAGTCGAACGCGAACAAGTCGGTCACGGCGGGGTTGAGCTCGAGCGCGGGCAGCGGGTAGGGTTCCCGGCCAAGCTGCAACCGCACTTGCTCCATGTGGTTGTGGTAGATGTGGGCATCGCCTATGCTGTGCACGAGCACGCCGGGCTGCAAGTGGCAGACCTGGGCCATCATCGAAGTGAGCAAGGCATAGGAAGCGATGTTGAAAGGCACGCCCAGGAAGGTGTCCGCGCTGCGTTGGTACAGGTGGCAGGAAAGCTTCCCCTGGCTCACGTGGAATTGGAAGAAAGCGTGGCAGGGAGGCAAAGCCATGGCTTCGATGTCGGCCGGGTTCCAGGCAGAGACAAGGATGCGCCGGGAATCGGGCTGGTTCCGGATCAAGTCCAAGGCTTGCCGTATCTGGTCGATGCGCCTGCCGTCGGGACAGGCCCAGTCTCGCCATTGCTTCCCGTAAACAGGCCCGAGATTCCCGTCCGCATCGGCCCATTCGTCCCAGATGGTAACCTTGTGGTCGTGCAGGTAACCGATATTGGTGTCGCCTTTGAGCATCCAAAGCAGTTCGTAGATGATGGAGCGCAAATGCAGCTTTTTGGTGGTTACCAAGGGGAATCCTTCCTGGAGGTCGAACCGCATCTGGTAGCCGAAATAGCTGCGGGTGCCGACGCCGGTGCGGTCATGCTTGTCGGTTCCTTTTTCCAGGATGGTGCGCAGGAGGCTGAGGTAAGTTTCCATGGTTTTCTTTTATGCATGGTTTTTCATACGGGGAATATCGGGTTTTGCGGGGCGGGACTTTCTTTGCTTCCGGCTCGGGAAAGCGGGCGCAGGCCCCTGCCGGCTTCGTCAGAAATCGATGCAAAGCCCGTCGTAGGCCAATTGCACGTTCGGGGGCAGCAGGCGCGAGGTTCCGGCATAATCGAGCGTGTGGCCGATGTGGGTCAGGAAAGCTCTTTCCGGGCCGATTTCCTCGATGAGCGCCAGCGCCTCCTGCAAGCAGAAGTGAGACAAATGGGGCTCTTTTCGCAAGGCGTTCACGATGAGCGTTTCGCTTCCCTTCATTCTTTCAATGGAATGACGGCTTACGAACTTGGCATCGGTAATGTAGGTGAGGCTGCCTATCCGGTAGGCGTTTACCACTAATTTGTAGTGCAAGACTTCGATAGGCTCGATTTCCAGATTCCCGATCCGGAAAGGCTTGTCCTGGACCGGGTACAGTGCGAATTCCGGCGCGCCCGGGTAGCGGTGTTCGGCAAAGGCGTAGGGAATCGTGGCGCGCAGGCTCTGGAGCGTGGCCGGGTTGGCGTATACCGGCATGGGGCGCTTCTGGTAATAGTTGAACGGGCGCACATCATCCAGTCCGCCCACATGGTCGCGGTGCTGGTGGGTAAGGAGGATGGCGTCGATGTTTTCCACGCCCGCCCGCAGCATCTGGTAGCGGAAATCCGGGCCGGCATCGATGATGATGTCGGTGCCTTCGCCGCTTACCCAGGCCGAGGTGCGGAGCCGTTTGTTCCGTGAATCGGAAGATGTGCAGACAGGGCAGCGGCAGCCTATGATGGGCACGCCTTGCGAGGTGCCGGTGCCTAAGAAAACGAGACGGTTCATAGTCGGGGATGTCCCCGGGTTTTTCCGGGCCGGGAAATCCGCCGCGAATTTACGCGCTTTTTAGGAAAAGAGATTCCGCCGGCATGGGCGGTTTCTTCCGCCGCCTTGCAATAGCCGGGATTGCTGCGGTCCGCGCGCATGCCGCATGGGATCGCGCATGCCGCATGGGATTTCCGGTTCATGCGGTTTTTGCGTTATTCGTTATTTTTTCCGGAATTTTATTATCTTTGCAGCGGTTTTACAGGGGAGGCAAGCGGGGCAAGGAAGGTCGGAGGGGCGTTGGAAGCCCCTTTTTTCTTGCCTTTCCGGCCGCGGGTTTTCCGGCCGGCGGAAGCGCTCGAGGCTTGCGCGGGGGCCGGATGGCAAACGAGCCGTAATCCTGACGGGCGCAAGCGGTTGTCCTGCCTGCCTCGCTTTGTATCGGAAATTCGGCAAGGCCGCCGGCAGTCCTATGGCGGGCATGGCGGGCCGTCCCGTAAAGAGAAAGCTTATGATCGACAAGCGGAAAGTCAAGGAGATTTTGCAAGCGTTCCTGGAACAGGAAGCAGGCTCGGGTTTGTTCGAGGTCAGCGTTTCGGTTTCGCCCAAGAATGAAATAAAGATTTACCTCGATGGCATGCAGGGCGTGGACATCGAGGCCTGCGTGGCGGCGAGCCGCTTCGTTGAAAGCCGCCTGGACAGGGAAGAGGAAGACTTTGAATTGACGGTTTCTTCGGCCGGGCTCGACCAGCCATTCCGTGTCCCGGCGCAATACCTCAAGAACAAAGGCCGGGAAGTGAAGGTGTCCTTGCGCGGCGGCCAAACGCTGAAAGGCGAAATCCTCGACGCCGACGATACGGGCTTCCTTCTTGCGGAAACAGGCCGCAAGAAAGGTTCTTCCAAGGCTTCGGGCAAGAAAAAGGCGAAGGTGCCTGCACCGGGGGAAGACGCATCCGAAGCCGGGAAAACCCCGGACATGCTTTCCGGTGAAAAACGTCCCGCCGATGAAAAACGTCCCGGGGAGGCCGGCTGCGTTGAAGCGGCTCCGTGCGCCGGAAAGGAGCAGGAGCAGGCGGTGCGGGACGGCGTTCTGCGCATCGGCTACGACCAAGTGAAAGAAACCAAGATTGTAATCTCATTCAAATAAAGATATACCATGGAAAACCTGAATTTGGTAGAAAGTTTTTCCGAGTTCAAAGACTTGAAAAACATCGACCGGGAAACGATGATGCGGATCTTGGAGGATGTGTTCCGGTCCATGCTTGTCAAGAAATACGGCACGGATGCCAATGTGGACATCATTGTGAACATCGACAAGGGGGATTTGGAAATTTGGCGCAACCGGGTCATTGTGGAAGATGGAGATTTGAAAGACCCCAGTCTGGAAATACCCTATTCGGAAGCGATCAAGATAGAGCCCGATTTCGAGGTAGGCGAGGATGTGTCGGAAGCCGTGCGCATCAGCGATTTCGGCCGTCGGGAAATCCTTTCCATCCGCCAGAACCTTATTTCCAAGGTGCAGGATTACGAGCATAATGTGGTCTACAAGCGTTACAAGGAGAGAATCGGGGAAATCATCACCGGCGAGGTATACCAGGTTTGGAAGCGGGAAATCCTCCTGCTCGACGACCAAGGCGTGGAATTGGTCTTGCCCAAGAGCGAGCAGATCCCGGCCGATTTTTACCGCAAGGGCGATACTTTGCGGGCCGTGGTGCTGAAAGTGGACGTGAAGAACAATGTTCCGGTGATTGTGCTGTCCCGTACATCGCCGGTTTTCCTCGAACGCCTTTTCGAGCAGGAAGTGCCGGAAATCTTCGACGGGCTGATCACCATCAAGCGCATCGAGCGCGAACCGGGCGAACGGGCCAAGGTGGCGGTTGAATCCTACGATGACCGCATCGACCCGGTAGGCGCCTGCGTGGGAATGAAAGGGGCGAGGATACACGGGATTGTGCGCGAGCTGCGCAACGAGAACATTGATGTGATCAACTGGACCAACAATACCGAATTGCTTATCACCCGGGCCTTGAGTCCGGCAAAAATCACTTCGATACGCATCAACGAGGAAAACAAGACGGCCGAAGTGTACATGAAGCCCGACCAGGTTTCCCTTGCAATCGGCAAAGGCGGCTACAACATCAAGCTGGCAGGACGTATTTCGGGTTACGACATCGATGTGTTCCGCGATCCGGAAGCGGCTTCCGAGGAGGATGTGGACTTGCAGGAGTTCAGTGATGAAATCGACCAGTGGATCATCGATTTGCTCAAGAGCATAGGTTGCGATACGGCCCGCGATGTGCTGGCGATAGAACCCGAGGACCTGGCTCGCCGCACGGACTTGGAGGACGAGACCATTGCCGATGTGCGCCGTATCCTCCAAGCCGAATTCGAGGATTGAGCGGGAAGCTTCCCGGCAGGGAGACCGGATATTCTTCCCGATGCCGGATATGCGGCCGGCCTCCCGGATAACGGCCCGCGACCCGGATAACATGCTTGCAGACGGTTATTGGCAATAGGGTTATCTGCAAAAAGAAAGAAAAAGACGAAAGGCAAGATTAATGGCAGAAGAAATCAAAGCAGTCAGGCTATCGAAAGCCGCCAAGGAAGTGAATGTCTCGACCGGGACTATCCAGGAATTCTTACTCAAGAAAGGATTCGAGATAGATTCCAACCCCAACACCCGGCTCAGCCCGGAGCAGTACGCCTTGGTATTGAAAGAGTTCCAGTCGGACAAGGCCATTTCGGAAAAAGCGCAGGAACTCAAGTTGGAGACGGTGCCCAAGAAGACGGTTGTGGCCGGCAAGGCCACTTCGTCCGAGAGTCCCGAACCGGCAGGCGCGAAGGATCTTTTTATCAAGACAGCCGAGATCAGCAGCCCGCTTTCCGGGATGAAAGGCCGGAAAGCCAAGGCGGAAGAGCAGCCGGAGGGCCTGGCGCCGGCCTCGGAACCCGATCACGTTCCGGCTTCGCCGGTTGCCGCAATGCCGGCCGAAGCATCCGGAACGGTTTTGCAGGAAAAGGGCGCGGAGGCGAAAGCCGGGGAAAAGGCCCAGGCGAAAGCGGCAGCCGGTTCGGAGGAAGCAGCCGGGCGGGAAAAAGCGGAAGAAGAACCCGTTTCTTCCCGTCCTGCTGTTTCGGAAAAAGCAGGCAAATCGGAGCCAGCTGCAACGGAAGCCGCGCTTCCCGGCGCGAAACCTTCCGCCGGCGAGGCTTTGCCGGAAAGCCAGGACACGGAACCTTCCGCCGCTGTTGCGACGAAAGAAGAGGTAGCGGCATCGCTGCCGGCTTCCGATGCGGGAAAGGACGCCCAGGAGGCCGGATCCGGAACGGATGCCAAATCCGGGACGGAAATCTTCAAGCCGCATTCTTCTGTCATTGCCGGGCCTAAGATCGTTTCGACCATGGATGCCCGCACTTTGGCCCTTGCCAAGGAAGGGAAAGCCGTGAAGCCCGAGAAAATCGCCAGCCCGCAAATCGTTTCCCGTTCCGAAGAGCCTGCCGGTAGCGAGCCCGGGAAGGCCGCCCCGGCGGAAACGCCTCGGGAAGAAGCCAAGCCCAAGGAAGACAATTTCATCAAGACCCAGTACGTGAAGCTCGAAGGTCCTGTAGTTACCGGGCAGCGGGTGGATTTGTCGCAATTCGAGCGCAAACCCAAGCCGGTTGCTTCTTCCAAAGACACTCCGGGCGCGATAGGCAAGAAGCGGCGCAAGCGGATCAAGGACGAAAGTTCCCAGCCGGGCTTGCATGGCATGGGCCAAGGCCGCGGCAGCATGCCGGGCGGCCAAGGCGGCGGGAACGCTTTGCAGCAGGGGACTCTGGGCCGTCCGGTCAAGGCGCATCCCGGCCGGAAGAACGAGAAGCGCAGCATGCCGGCTCCGGCGGTCGACAGCCAGGAAATCGAAAAGCAGATAAAAGAAACGTTGGCGCGGCTTTCCCCGCTCGGGAAATCGAAAACGTCCAAGCATCGCCGCGAGAAACGCCAGATAGCGAGCCAGCATCTGGAAATGGAGCATCAGCAGGAACTGCTGGAAAAGCAGATTCTGCGGGTAACCGAATTCGTCACGGTCAACGAGCTGGCCACCATGATGAATGTCCCGGTGAACCAGATTATTTCCACCTGCATGTCGCTGGGGCTTTTCGTTTCCATCAACCAGCGGCTTAGCGCCGAACCTATTTCCCTTTTGGCCGAGGAATACGGTTTCAAGGTGGAATTTGTCGATGCCGATGTGATCCACGAACTGGAGAGCCAGGACGACGAGGACGAAGGCGAAGAAGTTCCGCGCACGCCTATCGTGACGGTGATGGGGCATGTGGACCACGGAAAGACCTCGTTGCTCGACTATATCCGCAAGACCAATGTGATTGCCGGCGAGGCCGGCGGCATCACCCAGCATATCGGGGCTTACGAAGTGCAGCTGGACGATGGCCGGAAAATCACCTTCCTCGATACGCCGGGCCACGAAGCCTTTACGGCCATGCGTGCCCGCGGGGCCAAGATCACCGACATCGCTATCATCGTGGTGGCGGCCGATGACAAGGTGATGCCCCAGACCGTGGAGGCCATCAACCATGCCCAGGCAGCCGGGGTTCCTATTGTGTTTGCCATCAACAAGGTCGACAAGCCTTCCGCCGATCCGGAAAGGATAAAGGGCGAATTGGCCGAGATGAACCTTCTGGTGGAAGACTGGGGCGGCAAGTACCAGAGCCAGGACATATCGGCCAAGCAAGGCACCGGTGTGGAAGCCCTGCTCGAAAAAGTCTTGCTTGAGGCCGAAATACTGGACTTGAAGGCGCATCCCCAGAAACGCGGCCGGGGTACCATCATTGAATCGTCTTTGGACAAGGGCCGGGGCTACGTGGCCAAAATCCTGGTTCAGGACGGGACTATCCGCGTGGGCGATTTCGTCCTTGCCGGCTACACTTACGGGCGCATCAAAGCCATGTACAACGAGCGCAACCAGCCGGTGAAAGAAGCCGGTCCCTCCCAGCCTGTCTTGTTGCTGGGGTTGAACGGCGCGCCGCAACCGGGCGATGTGTTCAACATGATGACCGACGAGAAGGAAGCGAAGGAAATAGCCAACAAGCGCTTGCAATTGCAGCGCGAGCAAGGCCTCCGCACGCAGAAGCACATCACCTTGGACGAAATCGGCCGGCGTATCGCCATTGGCGACTTCAAGGAACTCAATATCATTGTCAAAGCCGATGTGGACGGTTCGGTCGAAGCCTTGTCGGATTCGTTGCTGAAGCTTTCCACGCCGGAAGTCCAGGTGAACGTGATCCACAAGTCGGTGGGGCAGATTACCGAAAGCGATGTCTTGCTGGCTTCGGCTTCGGAAGCCATCATTATCGGTTTCCAAGTCCGTCCTTCGGTGGCGGCCCGGAAAATGGCCGAAAACGAGCAGATCGATATCCGGTTGTACTCCATCATCTATACGGCCATCAACGAAATCAAGGATGCTATCGAGGGCATGCTTTCGCCCGAGATCCAAGAGAAGATCGTGGCCAACCTGGAAGTTCGCGAAGTGTTCAAAATCAGCAAGGTGGGTTCGATTGCCGGTTGCATCGTCCTCGATGGGCGTCTGGGCCGGAACACCCGCATCCGGATCATCCGGGACGGGATTGTGGTCTATACCGGGGAACTGGGCTCCTTGCGGCGGTTCAAGGACGATGTGAAAGAAGTGGTCGTAGGGCAGGATTGCGGTTTGAACATCAAGAACTTCAACGATGTCAAAGTGGGCGATATCATCGAGGGTTACGACCAGGTGGAAGTGAAGCGGACGCTGTAGGCCGGCAAGCCGGCGGCAGCCATGAGCCGGTTAGCCGGTTACGGCCGCCAAGCGGACGCGGAACGCACGGCTTGCGTTCGGAATCCGTCCCCTTTCCAATGGAGCGGGAGGATTTCCGGAACGCTTCCGGCAGGTTGTTTTCCGTTTCGCAGCTATTTTCATTCCCGGGAAATTTCTTTTCCCGGGAAATATCTTTTTGAAAGCCATGTACCGGGAATTTTGCCGATTTGTTCGTTCGGAAAAGCTGTTCGAGGGGAAGCGCAAGTTCCTTTTGGCGCTTAGCGGCGGGGTCGATTCGGTCGTACTGGCCCATCTGATGGCCCGTTTTTCAACAGCAGACAGGCTTTCCGCGTTCTTGCCCGCCTTGCCTGAGGAAGGCGGCGACGGAGCCGGGACGGGCAAGGCAACGGACGTGGAAACGAGCGTGAAAGCGGAAGTCGGCTTGGTGCATTGCAATTTCCAGCTGAGAGGCAGCGAGTCGGACAGGGATGAGGCCTTTGTGCGGGATCTGGCCGGGAAATGGGCGCGGATTCCGGGCTGGAAGCTTTTCGTGGAGAAATTCGATACCCGCGCGTACGCGAAAGAGAAGGGAATATCGATCGAGATGGCGGCCCGGGAATTGCGTTATGGATTTTTTTCCCGTCTCATGAAGGAATCCGGTTACGAAGCCTGCCTGCTGGCCCATCATGCCGATGACAATGCCGAGACATTTTTCCTTAATCTTTTCCGGGGAAGCGGCGTGAAAGGCTTGCGGGGCATGTTGCCTGCCAGCGGGGAAAACGGGGCCTTTCTCCGGCCCTTGCTTTTTGCCCGGCGGAAAGACATAGCAGCGTATGCCCTCCGCCATCATCTCGATTTTGTCGAAGACAGCACCAACCGGGAGGAAATTTATTTGCGCAACCGGATCCGCCATTCGGTCTTGCCGCTCTTGGAGCAGGTCTGCCCCGGGTTTTCCTGCAAGCTGGCCCAAAGCATGGGGACCTTGCGGGAGGCCGATATCTTGCTCGATTCCTGGTACCGGGAGCAGGCCGGGCGGATTTTGAAGCAAGCGCCTGTCGGGAAAAGCCGGGCCGAGGAAATTTTCCGGGCTTTTCCTGCCCGGGCCTTGGCAGGTTATTTCCCCTCTATCCAGGAATTCCTGCCGGGAAGGGATTTGGATGCCTTGGGCCGGCAAAAGGATTTGTTCTGGGAACTTTATTTGCGCGAACGCGGTTTCAGCCGAAAGCAGATAGCGCAATTCCTGGAAAATTGCCGGCAGGGCTTTTCCGGAAAAGTGTTCGAGAATACGGAGAACACCGTTTGGATCGTGCGCGAACCGCAAGGCTGGCGGTGCTTGTTCTTTTTCCCGGAAAAGGGCGCGACCGCTTGCGACCCGTTGCGGAAACTGGTTTCATCGGACTTGCGGTTTGTTGCCCGGGAAGCTACGGGCATGGCGGCTCGGGCCGCAAGCTTGTGCGGGAAGCCCGGCAATGGCGGGGACGGACCGGCTTGCCGGCAATACCCGGCCGAGGTGGAGAGCCTGTCCCGGATAGACCCTTCGCCCCGCAAAGCCTATTTGGCTTTCGAGAAGCTGGAATTTCCGCTCTTTTGGCGGCACTGGCAAGCGGGAGACCGGTTCAAGCCCTTGGGGTCGAAAGGCTTCCGGAAACTGAGCGATTTTTTCAAGGATGCCAAGTTAGGCAGCGTGGAACGCGAGTCGGTTTGGCTCTTGTGCTCGGGCCAAGCGATTGTCTGGGTGGCCGGGTACCGGATAGACGAACGCTATAAGATTAATTTCCCTTGTCCGGGAAAGGAAGAAAGGCCCGGGACAGGGCTTGGAACCGGGGAGGCGCCGGTTCCTGTTTCCCCGCGGAAAGCCTGGGTAGTGGAATTGCTTTGAACCGGCGATCCGGGGCGGGAAGGTGTTCCGCCACGGGAAGTCGCCGTTGCGCGGTTTGGAACCGGGGAATGGCTTTGGCGGGGAACCGGGCGTTCCGGGCCGGATAACCGGGCAAGGAGAAGAAAACCGTAATTTTGCAGGAAATAAGAGGCGGTTTGCAATCCGGCTTCGGCAAAATCCCGTGCTACGGGGTAAAATCCCGTGCTGCGGCAGGACTACAGCCGGAAAGCCGGCCCGGGGCGCGGGAGGCCGCTTTTCTTTGCGTTTTTCAAAAGAACCGATCATGAAAAAAGTCAAAGCTGTTTTTTTCAGTCCTACCGGAACGACCCGGGCCGTTGTCTGCCACATAGCCCGGGAAATGGCCTCTTCCTTGGCATTGCCTTTCGAAGAAGCGGATTTCACTTTGCCTTCGGCCCGGAACGAGCCTTTGGTTTTTTCCCAAGACGATGTGGTGGTCTTCGGCACGCCGGTCTATGCCGGGCGGGTTCCGAATGTCTTGCTCAAATTCTTGGGGACGATGCGGGCGGAAGGGGCGCTGGCCGTGGCGGTTTGCGTGTACGGGAACCGGAACTTCGATGACGCTTTGGCCGAAATCCGCGACCTGCTTTCCCAAGCCGGGGCCGTGGTCGTGGCCGCCGGCGCTTTTGTGGGCGAACACTCGTTCTCGACCGTCCTGGGGGCCGGCCGCCCCGATGCGGACGACTTGGCCAAGGCCGCGGTTTTTGCGCAGGCTGCCGGCAAGGAAGCGGAACGCATGCTGGCGGGGCGGCCGGAGGGGCCTGCAGGCGAAGTCCGGGCCGGCGTCCGGGTTTTGCCCGTGCCGGGACGTTCGCAGGAAGAACGGGTTTACTACCAGCCGCGCGACCGGCATGGGGCCGGAATCGACATACGGAAGGTGAAGCCGCGCGTGGATCGGGCGAAATGCAACGATTGCAAACGGTGCGCCGATGTGTGCCCGATGGGTTCCATCAGAAGGGAGAACGTGGAAGAATACACGGGAATCTGCATCAAATGCGGGGCCTGCATCAAGAAATGCCCGCAAGGGGCCCGCTACTACGACGACCCGGGCTATCTTTACCACAAGGAAGAATTGGAAGCCATGTACGCCGGCCGCCGCGCCGAACCGGTCTGGTTCCTGCTTTCGGAAGCGGAAGGGCGGGAATAATCCTTGGCGGCCTTCGCCACCGCTGGGGCGCTCTTGATGCCCTTCATGGCCGCGGACTCCGGCCAAGCCTCTTGGCTGCGGCCCCCGGTCAGGGCGGGAATCGTTCTTGCTTGCCGGTTTTCCTTTCGGCATGCAGGTCATTCCAGTTCTGTGCGGGGCGGGAATCGTTCTTGCTTGCCGGTTTTCCTTTCGGCATGCAGGTCATTCCAGTTCTGTGCGGGGCGGGAATCGTTCTTGCTTGCCGGTTTTTCCCCCGGTGTTGCAGCGGTCAAGCCTGCTCGCCGGGCCGGGGGACATGGCCCTGCTCCTTTATTCCCCGTTTATTCTCCGGACTTCTGTCCGTTCCGCGCTTTTTCAACGAGTTTTTCCAGTTCGTCCAAGGCCTCGGCTTCCGGTACTTGCGTTTTTGCCAAGCATCCGGCTTGGTAGAGGTTCACTTTCCCGTTCCCGCATCCGATGTAGCCGAAATCGGCATCGGCCATTTCGCCCGGCCCGTTCACGATGCAGCCCATCACGGCGATGGTCAGGTCGGGATAATCGGGGAAACGGGCTTTGACTTTCGCCAAGGCCGCCTGGATGTCGTATCGGGTTCGGCCGCAGGAAGGGCAGGCGATGAAACGGGTCTTGTGGAAGCGTAACCCGGCCGCCTGGTAAAGGTCGTCGGCCAGCCTTTTCGCCTCTTCTTCCGGGAAGGCCGGCCCGCCGGCTTGGTAATTCCCGTTGGCGGCATTCCCGCTTTTTCCGGTTTCGAGCAAGCGCGAGCCGATGGCTATGGCGGCTTCTGTTTTCAGGTATTCCTTGTCTTTCGGGCATTCCTTTCCGGCGGAGCCGTTTTCCCCGCAAGGGAAAAAGTAAGTGTTGCCTTTCCATTGGCCGAGGGCCGTTCCCTGCCGGAGGTGGCGGGCCGCTTCGATGATCCGGCGGGCCACCGGGATCTCGTTTTCGGGATCTTCCGTGAGCGAAACCCGGATGGTATTGCCGATCCCGTCTTTCAGCAGGCTTCCGATGCCGATAGCCGAAGCCAAGCGGGCGTCTTCTCCTTCGCCGGCCTCGGTTACCCCCAAGTGCAAGGGATAGGCCAGGCCGCTCGCTTTCATCCGTTCGGATAGAAGCCTGACCGAGCGCGTCATGGTCTGGACCCGGCTCGATTTGAGGGAGACCACGATCTGGTCGAAGCCTTGTTCCCGGCAAATCCCGATGAATTCCAGCGCGCTTTCCACCAAAGCTTGCGGGGTATTCCCGTAACGGAAGATCATCCTTTCCGAAAGCGAACCTTGGTTGACCCCGATGCGGAGGGCCGTTTGGTGCTTCTTGCAGGTTTCGAGCAAGGGAGCGATGCGTTGGGCGATACGGGCGCGTTCGGCGGCTTGCTCTTCCATGCTGAAGGAGGTCTTGCCGGTTTTCCGGTCGCAGTAATTGCCCGGGTTGATACGCACTTTCTCCACGATGGCGGCCGATAGCAGCGCGGCTTCGGGCAGGAAGTGGATGTCGGCGGCAATCGGGCCTTGGTAGCCGCTTTGCACCAGGCGGTTCTTGATGGCTTCCAAGTTCCGGGCTTCTTTCAGGCCGGGGGCGGTGATGCGTACCAATTGGCAGCCGCAGTCGAAAAGGCGTTTGCATTGGGCCACGGTGGCATGGGTGTCCATCGTGTCGGTGTTGGTCATGGACTGGACAACCACCGGGTTCTCTCCGCCCATGCGCAGGTTCCCTATTCTTACTTCGGGCGTAGGCAATGCGTCTTGCATGGCAGGGTCTTGTTAGGTGGGGGCAGGGGTATAATCCGGGCGAATTATACTATAATTAATTTGTTTATAGTAGATTGCAATAATAAAACAGGAATCAGGCGAGGAGTTTCTTCACAATGTCCGAAAGGGTTTTCCCGTCGACTTTCCCGGCCATTTTCTTGGAGGCCGCGCCCATCACTTTTCCCATGTCCTTCATGCCTTCGGCCCCGGTCTGGGCGATGATTTCCCTTACTTCGGCCTCGATTTCCCCGGCATCGGGCTGCTTGGGGAGGTAGGCTTCGATGAAACCGGCTTCCGACAATTCGTTTTCGGCCAAATCGGCCCGGTTCTGCTGCTGGAAGATGGCAGCCGATTCCTTGCGCTGCTTCACCATTTTCCGAAGGATTTTCACGGCGGTTTCATCGTCGAGCTCCCCGTTGGCGTTTTTCGAGGTCTTGGCTTCGAGGAATTCTTTCTTCACGCCGCGCAAAGCGGCCAGTTTCACGGTTTCGTGCGCCAGCATGGCGGACTTGATGTCGTTGCTGATTTGTTCGAAAAGGCTCATGGCTTTTGTTTTTGCAAATGTCAGGATTTCGGCTTCCCTTGAAGCGGGAACGCCTTTTCCCGGTTTCCCGGGCGTATCCCGAGGCGGGCGGGTGCAAGGCGGACGGTCTGGTTCGTTTAACGGAAGGGAACGTCCGCTTTCCGCGGTTTGCCGGGCCGGGGAAACGCCGGGCGGAATGCCGGAAAAGGAAATAGTAAAGTTACGGTTTTTCGGGATTATCGGGAACGCTTTTTCGGGCGAACCTTGGCCGGGCTATGGCGGAATGGCGGCTTCGGGCGGACTTGCGGCCGGGCCGTTTCGAAGGGCAGCGCGGGATGGCGGCGATTGCCGGCACGCCGGCAGGTCTGCAGGCTCGATGTTCGAAAAAGGAATATTCGCCAACGGAAGGCGTTAATCCAGAAATACTTTCGTACTTTTACGTGTATTTTCCGCTTCCCCTTCCCTGAGACAGCGGAATCCCGTAAAGTTCAGCTTCGGGAACTTCGACCCCGGTTCCTATCTCCAAGCGTAGCGTTTGGACGGGGTCGCCTTTCTCGACAGGCTCGGGTCCATGCGTTGCCTTTGGTCAAAACGAAGTTTAAATACAGTGGTTATGAAAAGAAACCGACTTTTTTCGCGGGCAGCCCTTGCCGCCGCGGCCGGACTGTTTGTCTTGCTGCCGCTTGCGGGCAACGCCCAGGTGGCCATCGACGAGACCAGCTTCCCGGACGAGATTTTCCGGGCCTACGTGCAGGAAAACTTCGACACGGACCAGGACGGGAGCCTGAGCGATGCCGAGCGCGGGGCGGTGACCAGGATAGACGTTCACCGGGAGTCGTCCTTGACCTCGCTGCAAGGCCTTGAATACTTTCCCTCCTTGGAAATTTTGGAGTGCTCCGAAACCGCGCTGACGAGCTTGGACGTGAGCCGGAACCCGGCCTTGAGGGAATTGTACTGCAACTTTACCGATCTGACGAGCTTGGATGTGAGCGGGCTTCCGGCCCTGGAAATCCTGAAGTGCACCGTAACCGGGATAACAAGCCTGGATGTGAGCGGAAACCCGGCCTTGGAAGCCTTGAACTGCGGTTCCACCGGTCTGACGAGCTTGGACGTGAGCCAGAATCCGGGCTTGAAGGAGCTGGACTGCTCCGCCACCGGGATAACGAGCTTGGATGTTAGCGGGAACCTGGCCTTGTGGTATCTGGTTGCTTCCTATACCGGGATAACAAGCCTGTACCTGAGCGGGCACCCGGCCTTGGAATACTTGTATTGCGACAATACCGGGATAACGAGCTTGGACGTGAGCGGAGCTCCGGCCTTGAAGTATTTGCACTGCGAATATACTGCATTGACGAGTCTGGACGTGAGCCGGAACCCGGCCTTGCAGGAACTTTATTGCCTCCATTCGGGATTGAGCCACATCGACCTGAGCCAGAACCCGGCTTTGGAAGGGGTAGCCTTGGAAGGCAACATCCACCCAGTCAACGCCGAGGTAGGCGGCACCTACGACCTGAGCCGGATTCCGGGCTTCGACCCGGGCCGGGCCTCCAACTGGCAAGGGGGAAGCGTGTCGGATTCCATCCTTACGTTCCATGCGGCGGAGGTTACCTATGAATACGCCACGGGGTATGCAGGGGAAAATAGCGCATCGGTGCCGGCCACGGTTCTGTTCACGCTGAAAGCCGAACCGGTTCCGGAAAGCGAGCTGCCCATCGATGCGGAGCATTTTCCCGATTCGGTCTTCCGGGCCTACGTGCGGGCAAACTTCGATACCGATGCAAACGATAGCCTGAGCGATGCCGAGCGCGAGGCGGTGAGCAACATTAATGTGTCCGGCAAAAGCGGGTCGCCGAGTCCCCTTTCCGACCTTTCCGGCATCGAGCACTTCCCGAATCTGGAAACTTTGTATTGCTACGAGACTAATCTGACGGATTTGGACGTGAGAGGGAACCCGGCTTTGAGATCCTTGTACTGCTACAATACCGAGCTGACGAGCTTGGATGTGAGCGGGAACGCGGCCTTGGAAGACTTGAGTTGCTACAATACCGATCTGACGAGCTTGGACGTGAGCGGGAATCCGGCTTTGGAATGGTTAAATTGCAACTATACCGGGCTAACGAGCTTGGATGTGAGCGGGAACCCGGCCTTGAGAACCTTGTTCTGTTCCGATACCGGGCTAACGAGCTTGGATGTAAGCCGTAACCCGGTCTTGGATTACTTGGCTTGCGACAATACCGGGCTAACGAGCTTGGACGTGAGCCGGAATCCGGCCTTGGAAACCTTGTATTGCGACAATACCGGGCTAACGAGCTTGGACGTGAGCCGGAATCCGGCCTTGGAAACCTTGTATTGCGACAATACCGGGATAACGAGCTTGGACGTGAGCCAGAATCCGGCCTTGAAAGCCTTGGGCTGCAACAATACCGGAATAACGAATTTGGACGTGACCCAGAACCCGGTCTTAGAATATTTATACTGCAGCTCTACCGGCCTGACGAGCTTGGACGTGAGCCAGAACCCGGCCTTGAAAAATTTGTACTGCTCCAGTACAGGCCTGACGAGCTTGGACGTGAGCCAGAACCCGGCTTTGGAAGCCTTGCACTGCTACAATACCGGGATAACGAGTTTGGACCTGAGCCGGAATCCGGCCTTGGGGAAGCTTTGGGTCGCAGAAGCCAAGCTCAGCCACATCGACCTGAGCCAGAACCCGGCTTTGAAAGAGATATATTTGCAAGATAACATCCACCCGGTCGATGCCGAAGTAGGCGGCACCTACGACCTGAGCCTGATTCCGGGTTTCGATCTCTCGCGAGTTTCCTGGGAGCCGGGTACGGAAATCGAAGGCAGCCTGCTCCGCTTCACCACTGAAACCGTCCGCTACGAATACGACACCCGCTTGGGCGGGGAAGAATACAAAGCGGAGTTCGCCCTCCAAGCCGTCCCGGGCCTTGGCAATGAACAGCCTGGCGCGCTGGAAAGCGCCGCGGCCCCGCAACCCTTCCGGGCCCATGCGGAGGATGGCGTCCTGCACGTGGAAAACGCCCGCGGCTTGGTGGAAGTCTTCAACCTGCAAGGCCGCCGGCTGTACGCCGGGCCGGAAAGCCGCATCCCGCTGCCGTCCCAAGGCGTCTACATCGTGCGCAACCAAGGCCGCAGCCTGAAAGTAGCTAACCTGTAAGGGCAAGGGGGCTTGTTCATCGGGGCCGAAGGGGCTTTCCCGGCAGCTGTTTTCGGAACAAACGGCTGCCGGAAAAGGGAAACAGGGGCAGCTGCAAGCCGCTTCCCGTTTCCCCGGATTCCTCCCATGTAGTACATTTGCCCTATGGATTACGATTTGACAGGCCCGGAACCGGTAGCCGGCTTGCTGCTTCTCCGGGGCGAAGAAGCGCGGGAGCTGCGTTCCGCCGCTCATGAAACCAAGCTGCGGCATGTGGGCGGGAAAGTCTACCTGCGGGGATTGATAGAATATTCCAACCAGTGCCGGAAGAACTGTTACTATTGCGGCATCCGCCGCGGCAACGCGAAGGTGAACCGTTACCAGCTCGGGCGGGAAGAAGTCTTGCAAGCGGCTGCTTTCGCCCATAAGGCCGGATTCGGGTCGATAGTGCTGCAAGGGGGCGAACGCCAGGACGAAGCCTTCGTGCGCGAGATAGAGGAGCTGATTTCCGCCATCATGGAATCGAGCCGGGGCGAATTGGGCATTACCCTGTCCTTGGGAGAGCAGAATCCCGGCACCTATGCCCGTTGGAAGAAAGCCGGGGCCTTGCGCTACCTTTTGCGGATAGAGACTTCTTCGGAGGAACTCTACGCCCGGCTCCATCCGCGGGATCATTCGTTCCAGGCCCGCTTGGATTGCTTGCGGGCTTTGCGGGACGAAGGCTACCAAGTGGGAAGCGGCATCATGATAGGGCTTCCTTTCCAGATGCCCGTGCAGATAGCCCGCGACTTGCTTTTCCTCAAAGACTTGGATGTGGACATGGTGGGCATGGGGCCTTACGTGGAACACGCCCAGACCCCGCTTTGGGATTTCCGCCATGAAATCCCTTCCCGGCAGGAGCGTTACGAGTTGAGCCTTAACGCCTGGGCCGTGTTGCGCTTGCTCATGCCCGATATCAATATCGCTTCGACGACCGCCATCGGAAGCCTCTCGCCCCAAGGCCGGGAAGAGGCTTTGCGCGTTGCGGCCAATGTGATCATGCCCAACCTCACCCCCTATGCCGCGCGCAAGGAATACTTCCTTTACGAGCATAAGATCTGCATCGAGGAAAGCCAGGAAGACAGCCGGGAAAACATCGAGAAAATCATCCGCGCGGCCGGTTGCGAGCCGGGCTATTTCGCCCAAGGGAATTCCCTGCATTTCGCCGCCCGCAAATAGGGTTTGCACGCGGTTGCAAACCGGCAAGCAGCAGGTATCGGCCGCATTGAACCGGAAACGGAAAATTCGTACCTTTGCCCTTTATGAGCGCGGCCAAGGCCTTTGGCTGGGCTGGCTTTCGGACAAAAAGCCGGACAAGGCGGAAAAGGCCGCGGACGCCTATCGAACGAACCCGCACAAAGCGAAACGAACCCGCACAGATCAACAAAGAAAGAAATGCCGGAACTTTCAAGAAAGTACGAGCCTCGACAGATTGAGGACAAATGGTACGCCTATTGGCTCAAACACGATTTTTTCCATTCCGAACCCGATAACCGCCCGCCCTATTGCATGGTGATACCGCCGCCCAACGTGACCGGCATCCTCCACATGGGGCATATCCTCAACAACACCATCCAGGACGTGCTGGTCCGCCGCGCCCGGATGCAAGGCAAGAACGCCTGCTGGGTCCCGGGGATGGATCACGCCTCCATTGCCACCGAGGCCAAGGTGGTGGCGTTCCTCAAGGAACGGGGCATCGACAAGAACTCCCTGACCCGGGAGCAATTCCTGGAATATGCCTGGGAATGGAAAGAGAAGTACGGCGGCATCATCCTTAGCCAGCTCCGCAAGCTGGGCGCTTCCTGCGACTGGGCCAGGACGCATTTCACCATGGACGAGGTATGCTCGGAATCGGTCTTGGACGTGTTCGTGGACCTTTACGAGCGCGGGCTGATTTACCGGGGCGTGCGCATGGTGAACTGGGATCCCAAAGCCAAGACCGCCCTTTCGGACGAGGAAGTCATTTACAAGGAAACCAACGGGAAGCTCTTCTACCTGCGTTATGAAGTGGAAGAGGAACCGGGCCGGTATGCGGTGGTGGCTACCACCCGGCCCGAAACCATCATGGGAGATACCGCCTTGTGCGTGCATCCGGAAGACGAACGTTACCGTTTCCTGCATGGGAAGCACGTGGTGGTGCCGGTAGTGGGGCGTTCGATTCCGGTCATAACCGATGCCTATGTCGACCGCGAATTCGGGACCGGCTGCCTCAAAGTGACCCCGGCCCACGACATCAACGACTACAACCTGGGCATCGCGCACAAGCTCGAAAGCCTCGACATCTTCAACGACGACGGCACGCTCAACGCCCTTGGCGGGAAATATGCCGGGATGGATCGCTTCGCCTGCCGCAAGCAGATCGTGGCCGACCTGAAGCAGGCGGGCCTGCTCGAAAAAGAAGAGGAATATGTGAACAAGGTGGGATATTCCGAAAGGACGGATGCGGTGATCGAGCCCAAGCTTTCCCTGCAATGGTTCCTGAAGATGGAAGAGATGGCCAAGCCGGCCTTGGAGGTGGTCATGAACGACACGATAGGGTTCGTTCCGGCCAAGTTCAAGAATACCTACCGCCATTGGATGGAAAACGTGAAAGACTGGTGCATTTCCCGCCAGTTGTGGTGGGGACACCGGATTCCGGCCTATTACCTGCCCAACAAGGAAGTGGTGGTGGCCAGATCGGCCGAAGCCGCTTTGGCCCTTGCCAAGGAGCGTTATCCCGAAGCTTCGGCCTATACTTTGAAGGATCTCCGGCAAGACGAAGACGTGCTCGACACTTGGTTCTCGTCCTGGCTGTGGCCTATCGAGCTTTTCGACGGCATCCGCAAGCCCGGCAATCCGGAAATAAGCTATTATTACCCCACGGCCGACTTGGTGACCGCGCCCGATATCATCTTCTTCTGGGTGGCGCGCATGATCATGGCCGGACTGGATTATTGCAAGCAGGTGCCTTTCCGCCATGTGTACTTTACCGGGACGGTGCGCGACAAGTTCGGCCGGAAGATGTCGAAATCGCTGGGCAATTCGCCCGATCCGCTCGAATTGATGGAAAAGTACGGCACCGATGGCGTCCGGGTGGGGATGCTGCTCACTTCCCCGGCGGGGAACGACCTGCCTTTCGACGAGTCCCTTTGCGAGCAAGGCCGCAATTTCTGCAACAAGATCTGGAACGCTTTGCGGCTGGTGAAAGGCTGGGATTGCGACAGGAGCCTGCCTCAGCCCGGAACCTCGGCTTTGGCCTGCGACTGGTTCCAGGCCCGCCTCGTCCGGACCTTGGCCGACGTGGAGGAGAATGCCGGGAAATACCGCCTCAGCGAAGCCTTGATGCAGCTCTACAAATTGGTTTGGGACGATTTCTGTTCTTGGTACCTGGAAATGGTGAAGCCTTCCTACGGCTGCCCGGTCGACCCCGTTACCCTTGAAAAGACCACGGGTTTCTTCGAAGTCCTCATGCAGGCCTTGCATCCGTTCATGCCTTTCATCACCGAGGAAATCTGGCAGACCTTGGCCGAACGCGAAGACGGGGAGAGCGTGATGTTCCAGAGGCTCCCCTTGCAGGAACTTTCTTCGGAACAGGAAGAAATCCTCCGGCAGTTCGCCCAGGCCGAAGAAATCATCATGGGCGTGCGCGCTTTGCGCAACGAGAAGAACATCCCGCTCAAGGTTCCGTTGAACCTGCACGTCAAGACCGACAATGCCCGCAAGGGGATTTTCGATGGCATTATCGCGAAATTGTGCAACATAGCCTCCATTCAATACGGCAACCAAGCCATAGAGGGCGCCGCTTCGTTCGTGGTGGCCAACACCGAATTTTTCGTTCCCATGGCCGGGCATCTCGACATGGAGGCCGAACGGGAGCGGATCGGGAAAGAGCTGGCTTATGCCCGGGGCTTTCTCCAGTCGGTCTTGCGGAAATTGGAAAACAAGCGCTTCGTGGAAAACGCGCCGGCTGCGGTGGTGGAGGCCGAACGGAAAAAGCAGGCCGATGCCGAACAGAAAATAACCCTGCTGGAAGCGCAACTGAAGCAGCTTCAATCCTAAACGCGCGGTGTCCATGGCCGAACCGATGAAAACCATCCTGCGGGCCGTGCTTCCCGCGGCGGCGATTCTCCTGTGGCTTTGCCTTTCCCCGGTTTCGGCCCAAGTCTTGAACCAAAGGCAAGGGAGCAGCCGGGGCGTGGCTTCCTCCCAATTGACTTCGGGACGGGTGTTGTCCTTTTCCAAGGGACCGGGCAAGCGGGTGTTGTACGCTGCCGGTTCGCAGTTGAAAGTGCAATTGCTTTCGGGCGAGAAGCTTTCAGGGAGGCTCCAAGCGGTGCGCGATACCGATTTCATCATCGGCGGCCGGGCCGTTGCCCTGGATTCGCTCAAGGCCTATTACGTGCCCATGCGGACATGCCTTATCGTGGGAACGGCCTTGTGCGTGGGGGGAGGCGGCTATATGCTGCTCGATGGATTCAACGGTTTGATCAACGGCAAGCAGCCGGCTTTCCACATGGAAGCCTTGGCGGTAGGCCTGCCGGCAATCGGGGCGGGGGCGGTCTTGCTGCCTTTCCGGGAAGTGAAACGCAAGACCGCGGTTTGGAAGCCTTCGTGTTTGGAACTTTGGTGAAACCGGATAGGGGCGGTCCGGCCGCCCGGCCTGCTGCCGGCCTTGCTTCGGCAAGGATTGGGGCGGCAGGGAAAAACCAAGAGAAATGAAGAAAATAGACAAGTTCGTAGCCAAGTCTTTTGTCGGGCCTCTGGTCCTGACTTTTTTCATTGCCACGTTCATCTTGCTGCTGCAGTTCATCTGGCGATACATGGACGAGCTCATCGGGAAAGGGCTGCCTTTGGCCGATGTGCTGGAATTTTTGTGGTATGCCTGCTGGACGTTCGTCCCCATGTCTTTGCCGTTGGCTGTCCTGCTTTCCTCTTTGATGGTGTTCGGCTCCATGGGCGAGCATTACGAGCTGGTGGCGTTCAAGGCTTCGGGCATTCCCTTGCGCCGGATCATGCGCTCGTCGATCGTGATGAGCCTGCTTATCTCGGGCATTGCCTTTTATTTTGCCAACAACGCGGTGCCGAAGGCCTACAAGCTCCACAAGCAGAAGTATCATGAAATCCAGACGCAGCGGCCGGCCGTGAACGTGCAGGAAGGGGTGTACTATTACGGTATTCCCGATTACGTGATCCGCGTGGGGAAGAAGCGCGATGAAGGCCGTTACGTGGAAGACGTGCAGATATACGACCATTCGCGCAAGAAAGGCAATTGCGCCGTCACCATGTCGGCAACGGGCAGCATGTTCACCTTGGAGAACGGGCGTTATCTGGTTTTCAACCTTTTCGATGGCTATTCCTACGGGGAGGATATTTCCGGGAACCAAGCCAACATGGCTTCGGACAAGCAGACCAGCCATCCGTTCACGCGCATAAAGTTCGATACCCAGACCTTGGTCATCGACCTTTCCAAGTACGACCCGGAAGAAAACACCGACCAGATGTACGTAAGGCATCAGAAATCCTTGGGCCTGAAGCCGCTCGGCCTGGAAATCGACACATTGCGGATGCGTCTCGACGACCGGGTCTCGAACCTTGTCGGCAATATCAACAGCCGGAATTTCTATCTCAATGCCATGATTGCCAACGACAGCCTCGAACGGGCCGGATTCAACCGGGTGCTGTCCGGAGCGGAGAGCTGGCAAGGGAAGGGCTATGTCTTGCCCGAGATCACCTTGCGCGACTTGCAGGACGCTTCGGGCGTGGCCGGGGCCTTGGTCGATGACATGAAGTACTACCGGCGCGATGTTTCCTATTTGAAAGAACGCCTTAATTCCTACCGGATCGAAGAGCATAAGAAGTTCAGCCTTTCGGTAGGGTGCCTCATCCTCTTTTTCCTCGGAGCCCCGCTGGGCGCTTTGATCCGCAAGGGCGGGATGGGCATGCCGGTGGTGGTCTCGGTCTTGCTGTTCATTGCCTATTACGTCTTGTCGGTGATCGGCGAAAAAGCCGCCATCGAGGGTTCCATCACCTGCACTTTGGGGGCATGGCTCTCCACTTTCGTGTTCCTGCCTTTCGGCTTGATACTGACCTTGCAAGCCACGGTCGACTCGTCTTTCCTCGATGCCGATACCTGGAAAACGTATTGGAACAAACTGCTCAAACGCGCCTGACATGACTTCCGGCACACCAGTCCTCCCGCCCGATCAGGCGCGGGAACGTATCCGTTACCTGACCGATTTGCTGACCGAGTACAACCGCGCTTATTACATGGAGGATGCGCCCTTGGTGAGCGATTACCAGTTCGATTGCCTTTTGGAGGAGCTCGGACGGCTGGAGGCGGAGTACCCGCAGTACAGGCTGCCGTATACGCCCACGGGCCGGGTGGGGGGCGAGCCCAACCGGGCATTCCGGACGGTGGAGCACCGCACGCCCATGCTTTCCTTGGGCAATACGTATTCGCGCGAGGACCTTTTGGAGTTCGACCAGCGCGTGCGCAAATTGGCCGGCGAGCCGTTTTCGTATGTCTGCGAGCTGAAATACGACGGGCTTTCCATTTCCCTTTCTTATCAAGACGGGATTCTGGTACAGGCGCTTACCCGGGGCGATGGCCTGAAGGGCGACGAGGTGACGGCCAACGTGCGGACGATCAGGACCGTGCCGCTCAAGCTCCCGCCAGGGAATTATCCGGAAAGCTTTGAAATCAGGGGCGAAGTGCTGATGCCCCGGCAGGCATTCCGCGAGCTGAACGCCCAACGGGAAGAAATCGGCGAGAGCCTGTTTGCCAATCCCCGCAACGCGGCTTCGGGAAGCCTCAAGCTGCAAGATCCGGCTTTGGTGGCGCAGCGCAAGCTGGACTGTTTCTTGTATTTCCTCATGGGCGATATTCCATCGGACTTGCATTCCGAGCGTTTGGCATTGGCCCGTTCGTGGGGTTTCCAGACAGGCGGTTATTACCGCCTGTGCCCGGATTTGGAGGCGGTGTTCGCCTATATCGATTACTGGGACAAGGAAAGGGAAAACCTGCCTTTCGACATCGATGGCATCGTGGTGAAGGTCGACCAGACCCATCTTTGGCCGCGGCTCGGCGCTACGGCAAAGTCTCCCCGTTGGGCGATTGCCTACAAATTCAAGGCGCAGCGGGTATGCACGCGCCTGACAGGCATTTCCTTCCAAGTGGGGCGGACCGGCGCGGTCACGCCGGTGGCCAATCTGGAACCGGTTTGGATCGGCGGAACGGTGGTGAAACGGGCTTCGCTCCATAATGCCGACATCATCAAGAAGATGGATGTCCGCATAGGGGATTACGTCTACGTGGAGAAGGGCGGCGAAGTGATACCGAAAATCGTGGGCGTGGAGGTTTCGCGGCGATTGCCGGAGGTCCAGCCTTTTGTTTTTTCTTCCCATTGCCCGCAGTGCGGCGCGGCTTTGGTCCGGAAAGAGGGCGAAGCCGGCTATTATTGCCCTAACGAGGAGGCCTGCCCGCCGCAGATAAAGGGCAAGCTGGAGCATTTCATTTCGAGGAAAGCCATGGACATACAGTCTTTGGGCGAAGGGAAGGTGGAAATCCTTTACGACAAGGGCTTGGTGCGCAATGTGGCCGATTTTTATTCTCTCCGGTACGAGGATTTGTTCGCGCTCGACAAGGTGTTCGTGTCTGAAGACGGGAGCCAGCGCACGCTGTCTTTCAGGCAGAAGACCGTGGAAAACATCCTTTCGGGAATCGAGCTTTCCAAGAAGCAGCCGTTCGAGCGGGTCCTTTACGCCTTGGGCATCCGCTATGTGGGGGAGGCCACGGCCAAAATCCTTGCCCGGCATTTCCAGAACATGGACAACCTGATGGAAGCCGGCATGGAGCAGCTTTTGGAAGTGGAAGAAGTGGGGGAAGCGATAGCCGGGAGCATTCTCGATTTCTTTTCCCGGGAGCAGGAAAGAAGCGTGGTGGAACGTTTGCGTGCGGCCGGATTGCGGATGGAATATGAAAGCAAGCAGCTTTCTTCGGCCTTGCAAGGCACGAGTTGGGTCATAAGCGGTACTTTCAGCCGTTCCCGCCAGGAGATGAAAGCCTTGGTGGAAAGCCACGGCGGGAAATTGCTTTCGGGTATTTCTTCGAAAACCGATTTCGTGCTGGCCGGGGAGAAGATGGGGCCGGAAAAGCGCAAGAAGGCCCAATCGCTCGGGATTCCGCTCTTGACCGAAGCCGAATTCATGGAGAAGATCGGGCAGGGATTCCTGCAGCCGGAAAAGCCCGCGAACCCGGCCCGGGGGGAAACCGGCCGTCTGTTCGATGACCCGTTTTGACGTCTTGCGCGGAAAGGGTACGGCCGGGAAATTCGATATGCTTGCAGGTTTGTCCGATGCCCGCGCCCGGCGTTCGGCAGCCGCGATGCGGACCGCCGGGGGATTCGATTGTTCTTGCGGCTTATTCGATGACCCGCTTGATGACCCGCAGATGATGGGAGTAGCGGGATGCTTCCCTTTTGAAAATGCCTTCGTGGTCTACCGGGTCGATCCGTACCACCCCGCTGCTGTGGATGACAAGCCCGTTCCCGTTGTAAATTCCCACGTGCACGATTTCTTCGTTCTCGTTGTCGAAAAACAAAAGGTCGCCTGCCTTGGCCTCCTCGATCAGGTTGACGACCTGCCCCTGGGTGGCTTGCTGGCTGGCATCGCGTAGCAGGGCGATCCCGCTGATGCGGTAGAGCAGCTGGGTCAGGCCCGAGCAATCCAAGGCCGATGACGATTTCCCGCCCCAAAGATAGGAGGTGTTGAGCAAGGACGAGGCTCTTTCCACGACCGCTTTTCGTTTGCTTTCGGCATCGGGTTCGGGTTGCAGCACCGGAGTTTTATAGGAATAGGAAATATTTCCCAAGCGGAGTTTCCCTTCCTTGTAGAAAGGCAGCCGGCATCCCATGCCGAGCCGGAAGACAGCCAGGTCGGTGTCGCGTTGCACTTCGGAAAGGAAGCCGGAGCTGAAGCATTGCGACTTGTCTGCGTTGTGGGCTTCGAATTCCGGTTCTTCAAGCAAGAGCACCTGCTTTTCATCCACCCAGCCCTCGTAATGGTCGAAGGCGGTTTCTATCTTGAGCCAGTTCTGGTATTTGTCGTGGATTTCGAACAGATCGCCGAAGAGCAGTTCGGATCTCATTTCCGATGCGTGCGAAATGGTTTCGCGTATCGGGGCTTGGGCAATGTTGCAGATTCCGTATTTGCGTGCGCTCATGGTTTTACGAGATTAGGGGAGCCCGCAGGAACAGGGCATTAGGCCGGAGCCCTAAAAAATAACCCGCTCGCAATTTCTCGCAAGCGGGTCGCGCTTATGGGTTATAAACGGGTTCAGGTTTAGTTGAGGGTGAAGTTCACGGGAATCCGGTACAGTACCCGCACCGGTCTTCCGCGCTGCTTCCCGGGTTTCCATGCCGGCATGGCTTTTACCACGCGCACCGCTTCTTCATCGCAGCCGCCGCCAATGCCGCGCAATACTTTCACGTCGGTGATGCTTCCGTCTTTTTCAACCACGAAAGTCACGTACACACGCCCTTGGATACCGCTCTCCATGGCCACGATCGGGTAGCGGATGTTTTCGTTGAGGTATTTGTAAAGGGCTTCTTCCCCGCCTTCCGGCATGGGCATTTCTTCTACAATCTGGAAGATTTCTTCTTCGGCAACCACTTCCTCTTCTACCACGGGAGGAGCCACGTATTCTTCAATGACCGTGCTTTCGGTTGCTTCCGCATTGATTTCCACCTCGTTTTCAATTTCCACATCGTCTTCCACGATTTCGATTTCCTGCGAAACCTGGGCAGGAGGAGGGGGAGGAGGAGGGGGAAGGTTCTGCTCGGTCTGGATGATCATTTCTTCCTCGGTCTCGATGGCAGTCCGCACGGCAACTTCGATTTGTTCCTTGTCGTAAGACTTCCACTCGAAAGCAACCAAGGTGATGACCAAGGCAACGACCAGGCCGAGGGACGTGAAAATCCCCTTCTTGTTCTCCAAGTCGGCTTTGGGTGATTTTTTCAGTTCCATGTTGCTTTTTTTGAGCGTTTCGCGGAAAGAGGGGGATTCGAACCCCCGGTAGGGAAATCCCCTACGACAGTTTAGCAAACTGTTGGTTTCAGCCACTCACCCATCTTTCCTTTTTTTCAAGGAAGACCCTTTTCCCGGGCTTTTCCTCCTGGCTTCTTGCCTTGGCCCCGCCGCGGCGGATTCCGCGCGAACGATGCAAAGGCCTGCAAAGATATGAAAAATTTTAGAATCTGTTTGAAATAATTGTTCGGCTTGCCGGGCAGGGCTTGCCGGGAGGCTTTTGAAAGGCCCTTGTAATGCCTCGTATCGCCCTCGGAAGTGGATATTCCGCGAGGGTATTCCGTGGGATTCCCGGCTTTTATAGTCTCGAAATACTTCGGAAGGGCGGTCCGCCCGGCAAGGCCAGGCGGCGCGGCGGTCTCTTTTTCGGTCATTCTTTCCGTTCGGCGTGCTTTTTCATCCGGAAGGCAAGCGTTCGGAGGCGTTCGAACCGGCTTTTAACAAAATTTAGGGTTCCCGTTTCCCGTTAAAGTCCGTTCCGGGCGTTTTACAGGAAAAAAACCGATATGCCATGGAACGTCTTGCCTTTTCCATCCGCCTTTGCCTTTTGCAGCGAAAGGACGCGGGGAAGTGTTTTTTCCCCAATATGCTTTTTTCCCGTTTCCTTCTCCCCACGTTGTTGCCCTTGCTGCTCCTGCTTTTGCAGGAACCCGTTTTTTCCCAGGATTTCACCGGCATAGGACGGCGGCGGCCGTTGGTGCTGTCGGGTTCGTTCGGGGCCCAGGCATCGACGCGGCTTTCTCCCGACGCGGCTTTCCATGATCCCTTTTCCTACGTGCTGGGCTTGCAGCTCAATCCGGTGGTGTACGGTTTTTCGATACCGGTTTCCCTCTCTTTTGCCGATAGCCGCTTCTCGTATTCCCAGCCCTTTTCCCGTTTTTCCATACAGCCTTCGTACAAGTGGATAAAGGCTTATCTCGGGCGCACATCGCTCGAAATGCACCCGTACGGCTTGCGCGACCATCAGTTCGACGGGGCGGGGATTTCCTTGCAGCCGGAAAATTTCCCGTTGCGGTTCATGGCCATGTACGGGCGTTTTTCCAAAGCCCGCTTGCCGGATTCGGCCTCATGGCAAGAGGCCGGTCTTGGGCTGCCCTCTTACAAGCGTTCCGGATATGCGTTCAAGCTCGATTTCGTGCAGGGGAAACAGCGGGTAGGACTGCATTTCTTCCATGCCATGGACAAGGCGGGCTCCTTGCCCGAGGCTTATTCCCGGGCATTGGCTCCGCAAGGGAACATGGTGCTGGCTCTGGATTTTTCTTTTGAGATTTACCGTCAGGTGCACCTGTATGGTCAGGCTGCGCTGAGCAATTACACGGAAAATATCGGAGATGAAATTATCAAGCCGAATTCTTTCGGGCAGCGGCTGCGTTGGGCCTTCTTGCCCCGCCGGCTTTCTTCTTCCTTGTCGGGCGCTTGCAAGGCGGGTCTGTCTTTCAAGGGCTTGAGCCTTTCCTACGAGCGCGTGGCTCCCGGCTACCGGAGCATGGGGGCGTATTATTTCAACCAGGATTTCGAGAATCTGGTCCTGGCTTTTTCCCGGACTTTTCCGGTTGCCGACTTCCGGGCCGAAATAGGATGGCAGCACGATGGCTTGCAGGAGAAAAAAGCGGGAAGAATGGACAGGATTGTGGGTTCCGCCTATGTGAACTGGCGCATTGGCGAAAGGTTTTCCACAACAGGTTCCTATTCCAATTTCACGTCTTATACCCAAGTGAAGCCTGTGGATTTGCTGCGTCCCGACGAGCCTTTCTTCCAGGACTTCGACACGGTTCCTTTCCGGCAGGTTTCCCAGCAGGCCCAATGGTCGTTGCAGTTCCGGACCGGGAGGCAGGCCCGTTTTTCCCAGGAAGCCGGTTTGGATTTTTCTTATCAAAGCTCGCGGCTTGCCGTTCAAGAGACCTTTAGCGATTATGTTTACGCCACCTTGCGGCATGGCATCGTGCTCGGGGAGGGTTTCCGCCTGCAGTCCTCCTTGGGCATGAGCGCCTGCATCGACAAGGCCGGCGGGCGCAAGCAGCCCGTGCGTTACGGCATAGGGCCGTCGGCCGGTCTTTCGAAAGCCTTTTTCGAGAGGACTTTGCAGTGTTCGTTTTCTTCGAGCTATTACGTGGATTTGCTTGCCAAGGAATCGTTTTCGGGCGTGTGGGGCATGCGGGCGGGATTTTCGTACCAGTTGAAGAAAGCGCACCGTTTCGAGCTCAATCTTTCATCCCGTCTTGCCACTTCGGCCAAGCGGGCAGGCGCGGTCGAGCCGCATTCGGGGAATTTCCAGTTCCAGGCCGTGGCAGGGTACCGGTACCAGTTCCATACCGATCCCTTTTCGGGAAAGAAAAA
Source organism: uncultured Bacteroidales bacterium (assembly GCA_949291555.1). Lineage (GTDB taxonomy): Bacteria > Bacteroidota > Bacteroidia > Bacteroidales > P3 > Pullibacteroides. The sequence continues at coordinate 26,178 of CASEWE010000008.1, read as the reverse complement.
AGGGAAGGAGAAAAAAGAAAGGCGAGGGAACAGGCAGCTTGGCCAGGAACAGGCGGGTTAGTCTTCCAAGCGTTTGATTTTTGCCGAGATGGCGAGGAACAGGTCGGGGATGCTTGGGAGTTAATCTTCCAAACGTTTGATTTTTGCCCCCAGGCTGTTGAGCCGCTGGTCTATGTTCTCGTAACCCCGGTCGATTTGCTCGATGTTGTGGATGACGCTCGTGCCTTCGGCCGACATGGCGGCAATGAGCAGGGAGACACCGGCCCGTATGTCGGGCGACACCATGGAAATGCCGTGAAGCGGGAATTCGCGGTCGAGGCCTATGACCGTGGCCCGGTGCGGGTCGCACAAAATGATTTTGGCTCCCATGCTGATGAGGTTGTCGACAAAGAACAAGCGGCTTTCGAACATCTTTTGGTGGATGAGCACGCTTCCTTTGGCCTGGGTGGCGGTTACCAGGGCAATGCTGATGAGGTCGGGCGTAAAGCCGGGCCAAGGGGCGTCTGCAATGGTCAGGATGGAGCCATCGCGGGCGTTTTCTACGGTGTAGTGTTCCTGGGCGGGTATGTAAATGTCGTTTCCCTGTATCTCGAGCTGGATTCCCAAGCGGCGGAACACATGGGGGATAGGGCCGAGCATGAAGGGTTGGGCGTCTTTGATGACGATTTCCGACTGGGTCATGGCGGCCATGCCGATGAAGCTTCCAATCTCGATCATGTCGGGCAGGAGGGTGTGCTCGGCCCCGTGCAGCTGCTCCACGCCTTCTATTTGGAGCAGGTTGGAGCCGATTCCGCGTATTTTTGCCCCCATGCGGTTGAGCATGCGGCACAGCTGCAATACGTAGGGTTCGCATGCGGCGTTGAACAGCGTGGTGGTCCCCCGCGCCAGGACGGCCGCCATGATGATGTTCGCCGTGCCGGTGACGGAAGCCTCGTCGAGGAGGATGTAACGCCCCCTGAGCTCTTTCCCTTCCACCGAATAGGAATGGATTTCGGGCTGGTGACGGACTTTGGCGCCCAAGTATTCGAACCCGATGAAATGGGTGTCGAGCTTCCGCCGTCCTATCTTGTCCCCGCCCGGCTGGGGAACAACCGTCCGGCCGGTACGCGCCAGCAGGGGGCCGGCGGTCATGACCGAGCCTCGAAGGCTTCCGGCTTGCTTCCGGAAATTTTCGCTTTGCAGGTAATCGGTGTCGATGCACCGGGCTTGGAACGAGAAGCCGTGCGGGTCGAAACGATGGACTTCCACGCCCAAGGATTGCAGCAGCTCGATGAGTTTCAGCACATCCCGTATGAGGGGGATGTTGTGCAGGACTACCTTTTCCTTTGTAAGCAGGCAGGCGCAGATTACTTGCAAGGCTTCGTTCTTGGCTCCTTGCGGAATGATGCTTCCTTGCAGGCGGCAACCGCCGGTAATGGAGAATGAACTCAAAGCGACCTCCGTTTTAGTTTTTTGGGGAAATCAAGGCTTCGCCGTTTTTCTTATCCGGGATTCTTGGGGGTTCATCGGCAGTTTTCCCGGGGCCATGGGCGGTTTTCCCCGGGAACGCGGGGATTCGCCGGCACTCATGGCTGCTGGGCGCCCTGCAGGGTTCTTGCTTTCCTGACACGGCCCGCCTGTTTCCCGGTGCCGCCGCGTTGCTCCTTTTCGTTTTTCCGATTTCGGGATAACGGCCGGTTCAAGGCGGGGAAAAGCCGTGTTTTCCCGCGAAGGCGCCGGGCCGTATCAGAACAACCTTCTTTTCTTGTACCGGTTGGGATTAGGCTGGAAAGCGTGGTTGTCGTCCTTGTTGTGGTAGCGGTGGTTGTTCGCGTTGTTGTAGTTCCGGTTCCCGTAACTGTTGTTATTGTTGTTGTACGGGCGTCTTCCGGAATTTTCGTAAGCGCTTACGTTGATATACTTGTTTTTCCGTTCCAGGCTCGGTTTGTTGTAGAAAGTGGAATAGACTTCCCCTTTCATGGCCTCGGTGTACTTGAGCTTCCCGTTCGAGAGGATGTCGAGGTGTTCGGCCACCATGGCATCCGAAAGGATATCATCGTTCCAGAGGTAGTAGGACTTTTTCATCTGGACGGTAATCAGGTTCAATACCATGTCTTTCCCTTTCCCGTCGGGCATTTCGGTCGCCTTGCGGATCATGGACTCGAGGGTTTTCCCGTAATACCGGAAACGTATCCGGGCCGGGTGGTACTGGAAAGGCTTGGCCTTGCGGGTTTCGGATTCCTTTTCGGGCGCCGGGTAAGGATTGTCGATATCGAGCTTGAAGTCGGACATGATGATAAGCTGGTCGTAGAGCTTGTGCATGTAGTCGTCCAATTCCCTTACCTGGGGATTGAGCACTTGCATGAACCTGAGGATGGTCTCGGAGGCCCGGTTGCGGGCCACCTTGCTGGGAATGTTTATGGTGAAGTCTACCATGTCTTGAATGCCCCTCCCGTATTCGGGATAGACCAGCGGGCGTCTCTCGGTGTTGTATTTCATAAACAAAAGTTGGTATCGAAAGGAACTCGACAGGAATTGCGGGGACAGGAGCCTTCCCGTGTTTGCGGATTGCCTCCAGACATCCTGCCGCAGGCCTTGCCGGGAAATTCCCGGAATAAAAGGCGTCTTGCTTCCTTGAAGGAAGCGGTCTTTTCTGCTTTTCCGGCTTTTGGAAAGCGAAACAGCTTGCTCTGGATTTTGCCGGGGAGACACCCCCGGCCTCAGGCAGTGAATTGCAAAGATAAGAAGTTCCGGCAAAATTACGGCATTTCCGGAAAATGAAAATACAGGTCCGGACGGCTTGGCGTTTTCCCGGTCCGCCCGGACCGGGGGCTTCTTTATTTGGGGAAAATAGCGGAAATCCCATAGGAAGGAGGTGCCGGATTGCCTGTTTCGGGCGGCTTTGCCTTTTCCGGCACCTCGGCTTTTCATCACGCGCCGAGGCCGAGGATGGGAGGCGGCGGAAAATTGCGATGGAGGCTTGAACCTGCGCCGGTCTTTCCCTATTTTTGCGTTCTGCCGGATTTCCACGCTCCGGAATTTTTTCGTTCAGCCGGAACAGGGCCGGTACCGGTTCTTTCCAAGCGGCCCATTGCCGGCTTCCGGTCCCGGTTTCCGGGGAACAGGTGGTGCGTCCTGCTGCCACGGCAGAGGCCGCTTACCCGGTAGAAGCCGGCTACCCGGCAGAGGCCGGCCGCGCGGCAGCCGGATGCACCGTGCAGAGACCGGCCGCGCGGCCGGCCTTGGAGCCGTTCGGTTTTTAGAAAAGACGCTTATGCAACGCCATGTGCAACTTCATGCCGATGTGATATTGCCCCTTCCTTTGCGCAAGACCCTCACCTACAGGGTTCCCGAGGCTTTCTCTTCCACGTTGGAGACCGGCATGCGGGTCTGTGTCCCGTTGGGCGGCAACAAGCTTTATGCCGGCATTGTTCTGCGGATTCATGAGAATGCTCCGGCAGAGGGCCAGGAGCGGGACATTCTCTCGGTCATGGACGAAAAGCCCGTGGTAACCGCCCTGCAACTGCGTTTTTGGGAATGGATGGCAAAGTACTACCTCTGCACCTTGGGCGAGGTGATGGCAGCCGCCCTTCCTTCCGGCTTCAAGCTCGACAGCCAGACCCGTCTGGTCCTCAATCCCGAATTCGACGGGGATGTTTCTTCTTTCAACGAACGCCAGCTCGCCATCCTTTCGGCTTTGCTCCAGAAAGGCGAGCTCGACATGGGGGAGGCTTCGCAGGTGGCCTCGCAGGCCAAGGTGTTCCCTTTGGTGAGAGGCCTGCGCGAAAAGGGCGCGGTTCTGCTCAAGGAAGAGATAGGGCAGCGCTACCGGCCCTTGGAAGAAACGGTGGTGCGTTGGGCGGACCTGTACAGGGAAAACCCCGGCGAGCAGCAAGCCTTGTTCGACAAGATCGAGAAGCGTTCGCCCCGCCAATTGGCAGTGGTATTGGCCTATATGTCGCTTTGCGGGCAGGCGGAAGGCGGCTGGGTTCCCGAATCGGCGGTTTCGGAAAAGGCCAAAGGCAGCCACGAGGCTTTGCGGGCTTTGGTCCGGAAAGGGGTGTTCGAACGGGCCAAGCGGGAGAAGAGCCGGTTGGAAGACTTGCCGGGCAGCGGGGAAGCGGCGCCGGCGCGGATATGCCTGTCGGAACACCAGGAAGCCGCTTTCCGGCAAATAGGGAAAGGCTTGCAGGAAAAGAACGTCTGCCTTTTGCACGGGGTAACATCGAGCGGGAAGACCGAGATATACATGCACCTCATGCGCCAGGTGCTTTCCACGGGCAAGCAGGTCTTGTTCCTGTTGCCCGAAATCGCCTTGTCGGCGCAGATGATCCATCGCTTGCGCCGGTATTTCGGCAACGATGTGGGGGTATACCACTCCCGCTACAACGAGCCTGAGAAGGTGGAGATCTGGAACCATGCAGGGACCCGTTACCGTATCATCCTCGGGGCGCGTTCGGCTCTTTTCCTCCCTTTCCGCGACTTGGGACTGGTCATCGTGGACGAAGAACACGATACCTCGTACAAGCAACAGGATCCCGCCCCGCGCTATCAAGCCCGCGATGCGGCCATCTACCTGGCCTCCTTGCATGGGGCCAAGACCGTTCTGGGTTCGGCCACGCCCTCTTTGGAGACCTATTACAATGCCTTGCACGGGAAATACGCCCTGGCTACGCTTTTTACCCGTTACGGTGGCGTGAAGCTGCCCGAGATATTGGTTTCGAACCTGAAGGAGGAGAAGAAGCAGAAGACCATGAAAGGGAACTTCTCTTCTTTGCTGGTGGAAAAAATCCGCCGGGCGCTTTCGGAGAAGAAACAGGTGATTCTTTTCCAGAACCGGCGCGGCTTTTCCACGCGGATAGAATGCGAATCCTGCGGCTACGTCCCGGTTTGCGAACGTTGCGACGTGACGCTTACCTACCACAAGGCCCGTTCGGTGCTGATGTGCCATTATTGCGGGTACACCCTGCCCGTGCCCCGGCTTTGCCCTCGGTGCGCCAATCCCGGCCTCCGGTTGCGGGGCTTCGGCACGGAACGCATCGAAGACGACCTGGCTTTGCTTTTCCCGGAGGCGAAAACCGGGCGCATGGATTTGGACAGCACGCGGGCCAAAGGGGCCTACCACCGGATTATCGAAGCCTTCCAGAACCGGAAAATCGATATCCTGGTCGGGACCCAGATGGTTACCAAAGGTCTGGATTTCGACAATGTGGCCGTGGTGGGAATCGTCGATGCCGACGGTTTGATTTCTTTTCCCGATTTCCGTTCCTACGAGCGCAGTTTCCAGCTTATGACCCAGGTGAGCGGCCGGGCCGGGCGGAAAGGAGGCGGCGGGGAAGTGGTGATCCAGACCTGCAACCCGGATTACCAGGTCATCGTGGATGTGATGAACAACGACTACGCTTCCATGTACCAGCATCAGCTGCAAGACCGGCTCCAGTTCCAGTACCCGCCTTTTTACCGGCTTGTGCGGCTGAGCGTGCGGCACAAGGATGCCGGCCTTGTCTGGCAGGCCGCGCAGGATCTGGCGGCGGCATTGCGGGCGGTATTCCCTTCCGGGGTGCTCGGGCCGGAGTTCCCGATGGTGAGCCGGATAAACCTGTATCATATCCGGGACATACTGCTGAAACAGCCCCGTTCGGCCTCCGTGGAAGAATGGAAACGCGCTTTGGCGCAAGTGCTGGAGGATTTTTCGGCCGAACCGGCCTACCGTAGCGTGCGCGTGGTGGCCGATGTGGATCCTTGATTGCTTTGCCGGGCGACGCAGGCGATTGCCCCGGTCCCGTTGCCGGGTCGGGCAAGGCTTTCAGGGCAGTTTCCCGGTCAAGGCTGCCCGGGTCAAGGTTGTTCCCCGGGGCGTTCCTCGGCGTTTTTCCCGATGGGAGCTTGCGCCTCGGAAGCCTGCTCTCCCGCGCTTTTCCGCTTGAAGAATTTCAAGATGCCTTTTCTGGCGGAAGCCTCTTCTTCCACGAAGAGGTAAATGTCTTCGTCATCGGCTTTCATCAGGTAAGTCTCGCGCCCGTAAGTCTCCGCGAAGCCCGAGTCGGACTGCAGTTTGCGGATAAGGTCTTCGTTCTTGCGGATTTCCTCCAGATAGAAAGCCTTCAATTCCTTCAATTCCCGGTTTTCGCGGCGGGCCTTGATTTGCGTTGAAAGCGTGTTGGGCGAAAAGAACAGGATCCAGACCAGGAAAAGCACGGTAATCAAGACATAATTGCGGTATTTCCATTTCCAAAACGAACGGAAGGCTTTCTGGAGGGAGGAACGGGAAGGCTTGGGCATGGCAGAAGTGTATTTTGGGCGGGAATCAATCGGGGGTTGGCGGTTTTTTCGGGCTTGGCGGTTCGAGCGCGGTTTTCCGTTCCGGCATCGCGGTCTTGGGTTTCGGCCCCTTGGCTTCGGCAGCCCGGGGTTTTTGCAACGTCTTTCCGGCGCTCGTGCAAGGGCTTGCTGCCGACGGCTTGCTGCTTATGGTTCCGGGCTCGTTTCCCCGCAAAGGGCGAGCAGTTCGCGCACGAAGTCGCGCTGGTTGCTCAGCCGGGGTATCTTGTGCTGTCCGCCCAGTTTCCCTTTTCCTTGCAGCCAGCGGAAGAACGTGCCGGCCGGCAGGGGGATTACCTGGGGGGCCTTGAGCAGGAGCCCGTCCGAACGTTTGGCCTCGTAATCGCTGTTGGCTTCTTTCAAGTGCTTGTCCAAGGCCAAGGCGAACGCTTCCATGCTTTCCGGTTCTTTCCGGAATTCCACCAGCCATTGATGCCGGGCCTGGTTCTTGGAATCCAGGAATACCGGCGCGGCCGTGTAATCGGCAATTTCGGCTCCGGTTTCCCGGCAGGCCCGCATGAGCGCCTGGTCGGCGTTTTCCACCATGAGCTCTTCGCCGAAAGTATTGATGAAATGCCTCGTCCTTCCGCTTATGCGGAAACGGTAAGGCCGCACGGAGGTGAAAACCACGGTATCGCCAATCAGGTACCGCCATAATCCGGCATTGGTGGTGATGACCAAAGCGTAGTTCTTGCCCGGGAGAACCTCTTCGATGCCTGCGGTCTGCGGGTGTTCCTTGCCCGATTCCTCAAGGGGCATGAACTCGTAATACACGCCGTAGTCGAGCATGAGAAGCATGTCGGGTTGCGACAAATCGTCCTGGATCCCGAAGAAGCCTTCCGAGGCGTTGTAAGTTTCCAGATAGGAGAACGGCTGCCCCATGAGCTGTTCGAATTGCTGGCGGTAGGGGGTGAAGCTCACGCCGCCGTGCACGAACAGTTCCATGTCCGGCCAGATTTCCCGCAGGCTCCCCTTTCCGGAGATCTCCAAGGTTTTCTGGAGGAAAAGCATCATCCAGGACGGGACCCCGAGGAAACTCCTTATATCTTGCTTTAACGTGGATCTCGCCATGCGGTCAAGCTTCTTTTCCCAGCCATCCATGAGCGAGATTTTCTTACTGGGCGAACGCCGGGCTTCGGCCCAGAGCGGCAGGTTCTTGGTGATGATGGCCGACACGTCGCCGCACGATGCCTTTCCCCAGGGGGCGGGATGCAGGCTTCCGCCCAAGGAGACATTTTTCCCGGAAAAGATGCCGCTGCGGGGATGGTCTTTCAGGTAAAGGGCGAACAGGTCTTTCCCGCCCTTGTAGTGGCACTGGTACAAGGCTTGCCGGCTCACCGGTATGTACTTGCTCTTGGAATTGGTGGTGCCGCTCGATTTGGCGAACCAGCGGATTTTTTCCGGCCAGAGGAGAAAGTCTTCCCCTTTCATGAGCCGTTCCACATAAGGCTGCAAGGCTTCGTAGCCAATCACGGGCACCGTGTTCCGGAAAGCTTCTTCCGAGCCGATCCGGTCAAAACCGTAACGCTGCCCGTATTCCGTCCGGGCTCCTGCGCGCAGGAGGTATTCCAATTGGGCGCGTTGGATCGAGCCTGCATTCCGGCTGTAGGACTCCACTTGCCGGAGCCGGCCGCGCATCAATCGGAGGAAAGGGGCGTTCAGGAACGAGGACATGGCACGGTCGGGTTTATTTTTGGGCGAACCTTATCAGCACGCCCGTGATGATGCCGTAGATGATGATAGGCAGCAGGGCGGCAAGCCAGATGGGCATGCTTCCCGAACTGGCCAATGCCCTCGACATTTGCAAGAAGAGGATGAACGTGAAAGCCAAGGCGATGCCGATAGCCAGGTTCTTTCCCATGCCTTGGCGGGTCTTGTTCGATGAAATGGCCAAGCCCATCAGCGTGAGGATGATGGCCGAAAGCGGGTGCAGGAAACGCTGCAAGCGTTCGAACCGGTAGAACGGCACCAAGCTTCCACCCCGGGTCTTTTCTTGTTCGATAAGCTGGTTGAGTTCCGTGAAATTCATCTCGTCGACTTTCACGAAATCGGCGGCGAAATCCATGGGCCGCACCGGCATGTCCGCCTCCTTGTAGTGGCCCGAGGCGAAAACTTCGCCCTGCGGTTCGAGTTTCCTTTCGGAATATTCGATGAGCCTCCATTTTTCCTTGGCCGAGTCGAACCGGATGTTTTGCGCGCTGGTCTTCGAGACGAGCCGGTTGTTTTCGATGATTTCCTCGGTGAAGCGGTAACCCATGTCGGTGTGGTTGTCGAAGCTTTCCACGTAGTAGTAGGTGTTGCTGTCGTATTGAAGGTGGATGTTCGAGTTCACGTTCTGGTAGGGGTTCTTCACGTAAAGCCGTTCGAACGCGATCCGGGGCTTGTTCACATCGGGAATCACGAAATTGGCCAGCACCAAGTTCAGGATCCCGATGAACAGCGCGCAAAGGATGTACGGTACCGAAAAGCGGGCGAAACTGATTCCCGAGCAGAAGATAGGCAGGATTTCGGTGTTTTGCGCCATGCGCGTGGTGAAGAAGATTACCGAGATGAAGATGAACAAGGAGCTGAACATGTTGATGAAGTAGGGAATGAAGTTCAGGTAATAGTCGAAGAGGATGGCGTTCAGCGGGGCATCCTTCTCGATGAACTTGTCTAGCTTCTCGGAAATGTCGAATACCACGACAACAATGATGATGAGGGCGATGGAGGCAAAAAAGGAGCCTAAGAACTTGCGGATGACATACCAATCTAACTTACGCATCTTGCTTCTCCTTGTTTTGTTTTTTTTCATTCAGGACGGCTTTCGCCCGGAACAGGTATGTTTTGACCGTTCCCATAGGAAGTCCGGTTTGGTGGGCTATTTCCCTGTATTTCAGGTTCCCGTTGTAGCGCAACAGGAAGACCTCCCGGTATTTTCCGGGAAGGAGCCCGCATAGGCGCTCCGGGTCGGGCGGGAAGTTTTCCTCGGACGGTTCGTTTTCCGGGCTTTCTTCCATGCAGGCAGTCATCGGGGAGAACCCGTTTTCCTTTTCGGGGACGGTTCCGAACGGCCGGTGGCATCCCTTGCGGCTTTGCTTGCGCAGGTGGTCGATGCAGCCGTTTTCCGCAATCTTGAAAAGCCACGTGCTGAAAGCGTACTTCGGATTGAAGGAGGAAAGGTTGTTGAACATCTTGGTGTAGATTTCCTGAAGCAGGTCTTCGGCTTCGGCCTCTACCTTTACCCGATCCAAGACAAACTGGAAGAGGGAATCATGGTATTTCCGCACCAATCTCGCGCTGGCGGTCTGGCTGCGGGTGGAGAGGTACTGCTCAACCAGCCTCCGGTCTTCATCCTTCTCTTTCTTCATCGGCCGCGTTTTCTCCTTGGGATAAGGGCAAGATGCAAAGATAAGGATAAAATATCATAAAGGGGAAGGGCGAACCAGCATGTCCCGTAACCGGTCGATTTGCCCGCTTTCTGGAGAATGGCGGCTTGGACGGCGTATTTCCCGATGATGGCCAAAGCCGACAGCCCGGCCCAGAGCGGGAACGATTCCGGCATCCCGGCCAGCGACCGGGCGAAGAAATGGAAGACCGAGCCGAAAAAGAAAACCCAGTATAGGAAATCCATGATCCAGTAAGCCGTGATTTCATTGCGGATACCCCGGGGGGAAGCGGCCAAGGCGGTGCGGTATTGCCTTTTCTGTTCCAGCATTTTCTTGAAGGAGAGCGTCCCGGTGTATTTCACTTCCGAACCGGGCGCGAGCTGGACGCGGATGGCGGACGGGTCGGGAATCCGTTTGCGGAAACTGTCGAAGCCTTCGCAATCCAAAGCGTAGGAATCGGAATAGCCTTGATGTTCAAGGAAGGAGCTTTTCCGGTAAGCAATCAGGCTTTGCCTTCCCGCGAAGGCTTTTCCCCTGAGCGCGAAGCCGGTGTATTGCAACGTGTCTTCCATCATCTGGAAAAGGGCGAAAGAGCATGCGGGGTTTTCCTTTTCCGAGAATACGGCGTGGCCTATCACGATTTCGGTGTTTTCCCGGAAGGCGGCCTGGATGCGGTCGATGCAGGATTCCGAAGCCGGCCTGAATTTCGGGTGGGTCATGATGATGAGCTCGTTGCGGGCCGATTTCGCCCCGATCGACAAGGAGAATTTCTGTTCGCCGAAAAAATTGATGCTCTGGTTGGCGTTGACGATGGTCAGGTTCTTGTAATGCCGTGCAAATTCCTTCAGGAGCGAGGAGACGTCTTCATCGGTGCTTTCGTGGACGACCACGACTTCGAAGTCGGGGTATTTCTGTTCGAGCCAGAAAGTGAGGTTTTTCTTCAGTGCCTCGTACTGGTTCTTTCCCGAGAGGATCACCGAAACCGGCTTCTTCCCGTTTCCCGGCCCCGGTTCCGGATCGGGTTTCCAGGCATTGACTTTGGCGTAGATCCGGATATAGAAAACAATCAGGCTTATAGCTGGCAGCAGCAGGCCCGCGAGCAGGATCCATTCCAAGGGAGACAGGTGGTAATTCAGTTGCATGGCTCTTTTCTTGAAAAGAGAAAGGTAACAAACCAGCAAAATTAAAAAGCTGTCCCATATTCTGCAATTCCGGTTCCGCGACGGGGGCGCTCATTTCTTCGATCCCGGAAGGGGAATCGGGCGCGTGCGGCAGCGCGTCCGGCCCGCAAGGCTCGCTTCGGGCGTTTCCAGGGCATGGGAAAGCGGGGTTTCCGGCCCGCGGCGCCGGATAGCTTGTTTCCGGGTTTTCGGGAGAGCCGGAAGAAAAGAGCCGGATTGCTTACCTTTGCTCCCCTTTTTTGCCTTTGCGGGTTTTACCCCGTACAGTTATATTTCCATACCGCCATGCAATTCGTATTACAAGCACAAGACTCCGCTTCCAAGGCCCGGGCCGGAGAAATCCATACCGCGCACGGAAGCATACCGACCCCCATCTTCATGCCCGTAGGCACCGTGGGTTCGGTCAAGGCCGTACAAGTAAACGACTTGGTAGAAGACGTGAAAGCCCGGATCATCCTTGGCAACACCTACCATCTCTATCTTCGCCCGGGCTTGGAGGTGCTGAGGAAAGCCGGCGGCATCCAGAAATTCAATGCTTGGAACCGGCCCATGCTTACCGACAGCGGCGGTTTCCAAGTCTATTCCTTGTCGGGGACAAGGAAAATCCATGCAGGGGAGGGCGTGGAATTCCGCTCCCATATCGATGGTTCCCGGCATTTCTTCACGCCCGAGAAGGTCATGGACATAGAACGTTGCATCGGGGCCGACATCATGATGGCTTTCGATGAATGCACCCCTTACCCTTGCTCTTACGACTATGCCCGCAAGTCGATGGAAATGACCCATGCCTGGCTCGACCGCTGCGTGAAACGCTTCCAGGAGACGGAACCTCTGTACGGGTACGAGCAGACCTTGTTCCCGATAGTCCAGGGAAGCGTGTACAAAGACCTTCGCAAGGCTTCGGCCGAAAAAGCCGCTTCCATCGAGATAGCAGGCGGTTGCGCCATTGGCGGGCTTTCGGTCGGCGAACCCAAGGAGGTCATGTACGAAATCACCGAACAGGTCTGCGACCTTCTTCCGAAAGGGAAACCGCGTTACCTGATGGGCGTGGGAACGCCCGAGAATATCCTGGAAGGGATAGCCCGGGGCGTGGACATGTTCGATTGCGTCATGCCCACGCGCAACGGGCGCAATGCCATGCTTTTTACCAAGAATGGCATCATGAACATGAAGAACTTGAAGTGGGCCGATGATTTTTCCCCGATCGAGCCCGACGGGGCCAGCCGGGTCGATACGCTGTATACCAAGGCTTATCTGCGCCACCTTTTCCATGCGCAGGAATACCTGGCAGCCATGGTGGCCAGCCTGCATAACCTGGCGTTCTATCTTTGGCTGGTCGGGGAAGCGCGCCGGCATATCCTCCAGGGGGATTTCGTCCCTTGGAAGGACAGCATGCTGGAACGGCTCATGCAGCGCTTGTGATTTTCCCGCCTGCCGGGTTTCCGGGCTTTACGGGCGCGAACCGCCTGTTGCGTCACGGGTTCCGCCATGCGGGACGCTGATCGGGTTTTCCCGGGTTTCGCGAGTTTCCCGGGCGCTTCATCCGGCCGGTTTCCTCCCGTACGGGGATTCCGGGGCGGATTTTCCCGTGCTTCCCGGTTTTCCGGGATGCGGTTTTCCGGAAAACGGGCCGTGCGGGTCGCAATGCAGGTCATAATGCAGGTCGGCTTCGATTTCCACCGTCAGATCATTGCGGCAGATTTCGGCTTGCACCACGGTGCAGCAGCAAGGATGAGGGTAGTGTCCGCGGAAGCGGGAAAGGAGGGATGCCTGCAGGAAGCCGGGCTTGACGTAAAGCCTTGCGCGGTCGAAACAGGCCGTTCCGAGCCCGGGGAAAGGCCTGCCGGCCGGGAAGTTTTGCGAGGAAAGCCCTTTCCGGGCCAATTCGTCGATGAAGTGCAGCGTGTTTTCCAATTGTTCGGCCGCAAGGCCGGGCGCAAGGGTCTTTTCCCCTTTGATAGAGGCAGTTCCCGATACCATGGCCCAGGCCGGTTCCCCTTTCCGGGAGGGGAAGAAGCAGCGCCCGCGTTCGAACAGAGGGGCTTCTTTCCGGGGCGCATCGCCTACCAGGGCGTTTTGTCCGTAGCGGAAAGCGTCTTTTTGGACCGGGCTTTTGAGCGGCAGGTCGCAGGATAGGGCGCTGCGCCTTTTCACAGCCACGAAGTCGATGCAGATGCCGGGATAGTCCATGCCGATTCCGGTTGCGGCCGGATAAGGCTTGCGGCCGGGTCCGGGCCGGGAGGATTCTTCGTTCCGGGAGGGGCCTTCGTTCCGGGATTTTCGATAGAATACCCCTCTTGTTTCATTGAATATCTGGTAGTTTTGGAGAATTTTCCCTTCCTCTTCGTGCAAATCCAGAAGGTAGCCGATGTAATTCCATTGCCGGAAAACATCTTCGATTCCGAACCCGCAGCTTTCCAGCAAGCCGTCAAGGCCCTCGAAACAAGCGCAAGCTGCTTTTTGCACGTCTTCGCTCCGGATTCCGGAACGCATGCGTCCGGAATCCGGCCTTGGTTGGTAATCGGCCTGGAAGCCGGAACTCCAGAGTTCGCAGCCGTCTTCGTCTTCCAGGCGTACTTGCGAGAGGCCGCGGTACAGGAAGGAGCAGGCCGAGGCGCTTTCCTTCTGGTCGATGCTCCAGATTTCGGCGCAAACCGGAACGGGGCTATAGGAAAGGGTGTTTCCCGGGAGTCCGGGACGGATGGCTTTTGCTGCAGGCGCAGGGGAGGTTTCCCGGCTCGCCGTTTCTTGGAACGCGGTTCCTGGGTCTTGTCTTGCATCGAATGGCACGAAAGGAGGTTGTACCGCAAGGCTTACGGCCGGGGCTTCCCCGCCCGGAAGCATGGCGCGGAAGCGGCAGTCCAGGTCTTCTTGCAGGGTTCGAAGCGGAAGATGGAAGGAGGAAGACAGGCTCGCATGCACTTTGACAAGCCTTCTGCCTTGCCGGGAGAGGGTTTGAAGGAAGGCGCCGAGGCCTTCTGCCATTTCTTCGGCTGTGGGCGGCTTGGGGCTTCGGGCCGACGGAATGTAGAGGTGGTATTGCTTCGCGATCATTTTTCCCGGTTTTCCAAAGTGGCTAATTTACGCATATCTGCAAGGAATGCGCAAATCCGGCAAGGGCTTTCCCTGCGTTGCCCCTCAGGAGCAGGACAAGGATTGCAGGCCGGGGATAGGGAACCGCCCGGCGGGGCCGCGCCCGGTTTTCCCGGGCTGGCAATTCCCAGGCTTCGCCCGCGTGCAGGGGGGCGTTCAAGCGGTTTCGAAGAGGCAGCCCGATGCCCCGGCCGGTCATGGCCGCGAAGCGGGGTTTCGTCCAAGCGGTTTCGCAAAGGCGGCCCGGTTGCCGGAAGCAGCCTGCAGGCGGATAGGCGGCCGGCAATTTCCAGGCGGCATCCAAGGAAATAATCCGGCTTTGCCTTACCTTTGCACCCGGCAAGGGAGGTTCGGGAAAGGATTTTCCGGATAGAAAACCGTTTGCGGCTATCCGTTTTCCCGCAAGCGTCCCTTGTTTTCGGTTTTCGGCAATTGTTGAATTTCATTCGGCCTTTTCCCGCCCGGGCAGGGCAAGCGGGCTGCCACTGGGCCCGGCCTGTCGGGAAGGTTGTGTTTCCGCGCAAGCGTAAACTGTCGAGCCTATGCCAGAATGGGTATCTTCTTTCCGTGTGGGGCTGGTCGTGTTCATCTACGTGGCCGGGCCGTTCTTTATCATCTGGCTTTACCAGCGCTTCCGGTTCTTGTCGAAAGTCGGAACGGTGGTCATGGCCTATGCCTTGGGCATCCTCCTTTCGCTGAGCGGGTTGACCGACCCGGCAAAAGACGGCGCCGAATCCTTGCGCGCCTGCCAAGGCCTTTTGCAGAACCTTTGCGTGCCGCTGGCCATACCGCTCATGCTTTTCTCGGCCGATTTCCGATCCTGGCTCAAGCACCTGAAAGGCACGTTCGTGGCTTTTTTCTGCGGTCTGGTCGCCATTTCGGCCGCCGTGGCTTTGTCGTATCTCCTGTTCAAGGGGGAGGGAATCGCCGAGCTGGACAAGGCGGCCGGCCTCATGATGGGATTCTATACCGGAGGCACCCCGAATGTGATGTCGCTCAACCTGGCCTTGCAGCCCTCGCCCGAGACATTCTTGCTGGTGAACACCTTCGAGATTTTCATTACGTTTTTCCTCTTGGCGTTCCTGGTTGCAGGCGGTTACCGTTTGGTGAGGAAGGTGCTGGTGTACAAGCCCGACCATGCGGAAAACGCCCCGCTTGCGGTTCCCGTGCCGGGAAAGGGCGCTCAAGCAGGCCGGGATGAGAAATCCGGCGAAGGAATCTCGGCTTCGGATTTCGAGAATTACAGCGGCATGCTCAAAGCCAAGACATTGAAGTCGCTGTTGCTTCCCTTGGCCTGTTCGGTCGTTTTGTTTGCCGTAGCGGGCGGATTGAGCAAGATTTTCGTTCCCGGGAATTACCAAGTCGTTTCGGTGGTACTGCTTATCACCACCTTGGCCATTTGCCTTTCTTTCTGGCCTCGCCTGCGTTCCACGCCGCGGATGTTCGAGGCCGGCATGTACTTCATCTTGGTTTTCAGCATCATCATTGCCTCCGATTTTCAGGTCTCCCGGGTCGGGGCCGGGGCTTCGGGCTTGATGCTTTTCATTTTGTGCGTTCTGGTAACAAGCGTTTTGTTGCATTTGCTTCTGGCCAAGTTGTTCAAAGTCGATGCCGATTTGTTCACGGTCTCGTTGGTGGGATTGATTTTTTCCCCGCCGTTCGTGCCCACCGTGGCGGGCCTGATGCGCAGCCGCCGCTGCCTTATCAGCGGGATCGTGGTAGGCTTGCTGGGTTATGCCGTCGGCAATTACGCCGGAATCGCCTTGTATTGGCTCACGCGTTATTTGTAACAGGTATGGTTTATTTCAAGATCGTAGAAAGCCGTTCTTTTTGGTACTTCTTCTTGAAGAAATGGTTCACGCTCATCATGCGGTATGCCTTTTACCGCCGGTTCTATGTGAGGGGCAAGGAGAACCTTCCGCCGGAAGGGACGCCGATATTGCTGGTTTCCAATCATCAGAACGCGGTCATGGATGCCTTGGGAATCGATTTCGGCCTTCCTTTGCGCTACAAGATGGTCTTTTTGGCCCGTGCCGATGTGTTCAAGAAGAAATTCGTTGCCAAGCTTTTGAATTTCTGCAAGGTGATGCCGATTTACCGGCAACGCGACGGAAGAGGGAACCTGGGCGAGAACCAAGCCATTTTCGATGAATCGGCCCGCCTCATCGGCATGGGCTTCCCGGTCGCCCTTTTTCCGGAAGGGCAACATCAGGAGGGGCATTACCTGGGCCCTTTGAAGAAAGGCTTCGCCCGGATCGCGTTCGAGGCGGCCGAAAGGATCGGTTTCCCGGAGAACATGGCGATCATCCCGGTGGGGAACCATTATTCCGACTATTTCGCCACCCGCAGCCAGTTGCAGATCCGCTTCGGGAAACCCATCCTGCTCAAGGACTATTACGCCCTTTACCGGGAAAATCCGCCCCGGGCGCTGGCGCTGCTGACCGAGGCGGTGCATCCGGCCATCAAGGCCTTGATGCTGGACATTCCCGATACCGGGAACTATCCGGTCTACGACTATCTTCGCACGGTGGTGCGGAAAGGAATCTGCCAAGCCAAAGGCTTGCGCTACGGTTACTTGCCCCACGATTTGGAAGCCGATCAGGCCTTTGCCTTGCGGGTGGAGGAGTCCTTGGCTTCGGGTTCCATGGAAGGAATCCGCCGCAAGGCCTTGGCCTACAAGCAGGCAGTAGAGGAACTGGGCCTTACCACCCGGGAAGTGGAAACGGAGCCCGGGCCGGGATCGTTCTGCAAGGATCTGCTTCTTTTCCTGCTGGGCTTGCCTTTTGCGCTCTACGGCATTTGTTTTACCGGCCTGCCGGTCTGGATAGGCCATAGCTTGTCGCGGAAGATTGTTACCCGGATGCGCAACAAAATGATGCAGAGCAGTTTCGAATTCGTTTTGTCGCAAATGCTGCTTCAAGGGCTTTTCTATTTGGCTTATATCGTCCTTTACTGGGTTTTCTTCGCCCGTTTCGGCGCAGGCGTTTTTTTCCTGCTGCTGGCCAGCTGGGTGCTGACCCGGGCTTTCTGGCAAGATTATTTCCACTTCGTGCCGGGGGCATGCCGCCGCCTGCGCGCCCTGTTCATGAAGAGACGACTTGCCGCGGTCCGTCCGTTGTGGAAAGAACTCAACGATTGGGCTTTGGCGCGGTAGCGGTGCCGCCGCGCCTTCGCCGTGCCTTCGCCGCGCATTCCGCGCATCGGCCGCTCAGGGCGCGTGCGGGGCGGAAGAGTGCAGGGAAGCCTTTGCACGGCAACGGTTTGGCCGCGCATTTCCGGATTCGTGTCATAGGCTGTTCTTGTCTTTCTCGGCTTCGATGCTTCCGGAGACCAATTCGTAGTTCTTGTTGATGAAAACGTTCTTGAACTTCACTTTCACCCCCGTATTGGCAAGCAAGGGAATGCGGGTGTAGCCGCTCCCGCTGAAAGTGCCCTGTTCGCCTTGCGCCTCTTCCACTTCTATGACAAACCCGTTGGCCGTCCGGATCTGGTCGAACCGCATGAGCTTTTCCAAAGGCTGGGTGCTGCGGGAGGAATCCGGGGAAAGGTTGTGGTTGCCGCATTCCAAAGACGCGTTGTCTTTTGAAAGCGTGGTGAACCGGTAGACAACATCGTCCTGGCTGCAGGTGTGGACGCAATGGGTCTGGATCTTGCACTCGTAGCCGGTGGAAGGCTTCAGGTCCGGAAGCGTTGCGGACTGGCTTCCAACGGGCAGTTCCTCATCGAGGCTGAACCAGCGCGCGTCCGGTTTCCCGTTCTTCCGGTAGAGGAGCTTGTAGCTTCGGGCTTCTACGGGTTCGTTCCAGGAGATTCGGGCCGATTGGGATGTAACCTGGTCGATCCGCACGCCGGAAACCGCCGGGCAGGTCTCCTTGTAAGAAAACCGCTGCACTTGGCTGTAGCCTTCGTTTTTGATGTAGAGGTTTTCGCCCATGGCGTTGGTGCAACGGGCTTGCACCCGGATAGCATACGCTTTTTCCGGGAGAAGTTCGGGTTCGTGCGGGCCGTAGTCCACGAAGCATGCGGAGGTGTTTTGGCTGTGAATCAAGGGCAGCGTATGGAAATATTCCTTCCAGTTGTCCACCCCTTGCGGTATTTCCGCGATTTCAAACAAGTATTCGGTCTGGAATCCCGCTGCGGCTTGCAGGTGCCGGGGCAGCCATTGGAAGCGGATCTGGCAAGGTTCTTTGAAAAAGACGGTGGCATTCTCGGCCGGAAAAGTGATGAGCGGAGGCTCGGACGAAACCAGATGGAACATGGCGGGTGTTTCCTGAATGGAGACCTGGTTGCCCGAAGCGGCCTCGTAGGCTTTGAACCTCAATTCGTACACGCCATCGGGAAGTATGCCCCCCGTAGCATGGAATTGCGAAGCATCGGCTCCGCTCACGTGCAGGTTCGATCCAAGGAAGTAAATGCCCAGTTGCGAGCCGTCCAAGACGATTTCTTCGCCGCCGGAAAGATTGATGCCGATAGGCAGGGGATAGGGGTTGCCGAGCTTGATCCGTTCGGATTCCAGTTCCATCTTCAGGTAAAGGGTGGCTGTCCCGACCCGGGTATCGAGCATCCTCAACCGTACTTGGAGGCGTTGGGCCGGCATGTCGGCCCAGTCTTGCAGCCGGTAGAGGTAGGGGGTTTGCAAAAGGGTTTGCGAGAAGACGGGGGAAACCGTCTGGGATCGGGCCGGGCCTCCGGCAAGGGCAAAGAGGCAAAGGATGTAGAGCCATCGGAAGGCAAGGTTTTTCATCGATGTTTCGTTTTTGGGTTTGCATTGCGTTTTTGCGGAAAGGTTCTTCCCTTTCCGGCTTGGATCCGGCTTGGGAACCGGAGGGGCGTTTCCCGGGCGGCCCCGCTTGCCCGTAAGGGTGCGGGGCCGCCTTTGGCTTAAAGCCGTATCAGCTTGAAGCTCTGTTTGAGATTGTCTTGTTCAATCAAAAGGATGTAGAGGCCGGCGAGGGGATTCGATTGGAAGAGCGGGACGCTGCGTTCCTCTCCGGCTTCCAAAAGCAAGTCTCCTTTCTCCACGCATTGGCCGGTCAGGGCGTGCACAAGGCGGTACCGGGCCGAAAGCGGGGACGGGCTGGACACTTGCAGGTAGCATTCCTTGCGGGAAGGATTCGGGTAAACGCGCCATCGCGCCCGTTTTCCTGTTTCCGTTTCCATGGGTTCCTGCTTGGCATCGGACACGGTGACGGTTTTGGAAACGCTTTCCGAGCAAAGCCCCTTATGGCTGGTCATGCCCAAGGTGTAAGTGCCCGGGTCGCGGAAGGCCACCTCCACGTAATTCCCGGCTTTTTCCACGATTTCGGCCTCCGGGGGCAGCATCCAGGTGATGCTGTCGGGGGTGTAGCGCGAGAGGTTCACCAGAAGGCAGCTTTGGCCGGAAACGATGTGGCTGCTCACCCAGAACTCGGCATGGATGCTGTCGGGGAACCCCTTCACGTAGAGGCTGTCGCGGTAGAGGCATTTCTTGTCCTGAACCAGCACGAGCGTATGGAGGCCTTCCTGAACGGTTTCGATGCGGGAGAGGAAGGACGTGCTTCCATCGGGGAAAGTCCAGATGTAGTCCATGTTTTCCCAAGTTCCCTCATGGCGGGTTTCTATTGCAAGGCGCTGGCCTTGGCAGAGATAGAGCAGGGAGTCGAGCCGGTATTCGATGGCGGGCGGGGAAACGAGCCGGATAGCGGTGTCCCAGGAGCATCCTTGGCTGTCTTGCACGGAAATCCGGTAGAAGCCCGCTTCGGCCAAAGCGAGGTCGGGAACCGCCAAAGGCAGCGCGTCCGGGGAAGCGAGGCTGTCGGGAGAGAAAGCCCAGGCGTAGGAATAAGGTTCCGTCCCGCCTTCGCCCCACCAGCGGATCCGCCCCGTTCCACCGGGACAATCCACAGGCTCCACTTCAAGCATCCCCTTCAGCAAGGCCGGTTCCCGCAGAAGGAAAGTATCGGTCTGCCGGCACCGGTTCTCATCCTGGATTTTCACGGAATAAGTTCCGGCGGCAAGATTGCCGATGAAGCTGCCTTCATGGCCGGTGTTCCAGAAGTACTGGAGAAGGCCGCTGCCCCCTTCGGCCTGGAGGTCGATGCTTCCGTTGCTTTCTCCGTGGCAGGCGGGTTCTTGCAGCGTGGCCCGGACTTGCATGGGCCGGGGTTCGGGAACTTCGACACCGGATTCCCGGACAAAGCCCAAAGCGTCTTCCACCCGCACGGAATATAAACCGGCGCTCAACCCGGCGGTCCGGGAAGCGGTATCGCCGTTCGACCAAAGGAAGCGGAAAGGAGGCTTCCCGTAGGAGACTTCGGCCTCCAAGGCCGCGTTTTCCCCGCCGTGGCAATCGATGAAGCCCGTTTGCCGGATGGAGAGCCGCATGTTTGCCGAAAACAAGGTATCGGGGCAGTAGAAGGCTTCGCAGCCGTTGGCATCCGTTATCCGGGCGCGGTACGTTCGGGATTTTTCCACCAGGATCCGCTCGCTTTCCAAAGTGTCGTTCCAGAGGATCCGGTAGGGAGGCTTCCCGCCTTCCACCCGGATGAAGACCTCCCCGTCGAAGCCTTCGGGCAAGTCCGGGTTGTGGAGCAGGCTCCCGCGGACGCGCATGGAGGGGGGATCTTGCACAAGGAGCGTGTCGGCGGCTTCTTGCAAGGAAGCATCCCGGACGGAAAACCGGTAAAGGCCGGCAGGGCGGATTCCCAAGACCGAATCGTTGCCGGCGCAGGCCTCGAACCGGGCGGAATCCGTGTTCCATTTTTCCCAGCTCCGCACATAAGGCGGCGTTCCCCCTTGCGCGAATCCTTGCAGGACGGCATCCGCCTGCCGGGGGCAGCGCGGCTCCTGCAAGAGGAAAATCGAGGCTGAAAGCGACTCGAGCGTCTTTACTTCGAAAAGGCTCCGCAACGTAGCCCCGCCGCTGTCTGTCAAGGAGAACCCGTACAATCCGGCCGGAAGGTTCCCGGCCCGGATGACGGGCGCATGCGTCTTCTCTGCGGCTATCAGGCTTCCTTGGGCGGTTGTCCATTGGTACGCGTAAGGCGCCAATCCACCCGCGATATGCAAGGTTATCGAACCGTCGGAACTGTCTTTCCGGGCTTTCTGCACGAGATGGGAAAGCAGCAGGAGGGAGTCCGGGCTCGAAACCTGAAAAGAAGCCTTTTGCGTGCATCGGTGGCTGTCGTAAACGATCACGGAATAATTTCCGCGCCCGATTCCAAAGAGTTTGCTGCCCGTATGGCCCGTGTTCCAGTGGCAGGCGTAGCCGGGCGTTCCGCCTTGGACGGAAAGGCGGATGCTTCCGTTCTTGAAATGCCAGGCCGTGGCATCGGAGACTTCTGCCTGCAAGGCAATCGGGGCAGGCTCCAAGAGGGAGAGGCTGTCCCGGCTCGAAACCCCGTTGGTGTCCCAGACTTGCAGATGGTAGACCCCGGCGCGCAATCCGGGTGCGTTCCGGGCGGTGTCGGACAGGAAAGGCGCCCCGTCTTTGAGCCACTGCAAGCGGTAGGGCGGCTTTCCGCCTTCGATGCGAGCCGAAAGGACGGCCGTTGCGCTGTCGTGGCAGCGGATGCCTTGCTTTTCGAGAATCCGGGCTTGGAGCGCAGGTGTCCGATCCAAGCGGAAAGCGCGGGAAACCATGCAGCCGTTCCGGTCTTGGACGGAAACGCGGTAGCGGCCCGAATCGAGGCGGGAAAGCGCGAGGCTCGTGTCGCCGGTGTTCCACAGGATGGAATAGGGCGGTGTTCCTCCTTGTATTTCCAGCAGGATGGAACCGTCGTTCGCTTCTTCGGGTTTTTCGCCCCACAGGCTTCCTTCATAGGAGGGGGATTGGAGCTTGGCGAGGATTTGCAGGGGCTCGGGCGGAAGGAGGACGGCTTGCTTTTGGTCGGTGCAGGCGTTCTTGTCCGTTACCCGCACGGCCACAATCCCTTTTTCCAAGTTTTCGAGCCGGCTGCCTGAAAAGGAAATCTCTTGGCGGTCGATTGTCCAGGAGAAGGCATACGGTGCGGTTCCCCCCTTGGGGAAAACTTCCACGAAGCCGGAAGAATCCGAATGGCAGGGGCTGTTTCCGGACACGATTTCCAGGCGCAAGGAGTCGGGCTGGGGAAGGAATACTTCGTCGCGGCTTTCCACGCCGTTCTTGTCTGCGGCCCGCAAGGTGTACCAGCCGGGTTCGAGGCCGGAAGCCATGCTGTCGGAGCCGGGTTCGAAAGGTTTTCCTTCAAAAAGCCAGGTGATGGCGTAAGGCGGCGTTCCGCCTTCGATTCCGGCGCGGAGCGCCCCGTCGTTTGCCCCGAAGCAGGAAATGGAATCGGCAAGGACGAGCCGGCTGCGGAGGACGGGCGTTTCCGGCAAGGCAAAGACCGTATCGGCATAGCAGCCTTTCTGGTCGGTCACGGTCAGCAGGTAGTTGCCCGGTTCAAGTCCGGTTCTTTCGGCCTGCGGGTTCGTTTCGGAAAGATGGGGAAGGTCGCTCCAGCGGTACCGGTAGGGCGGAGTCCCGCCTTCGAAACGCGCTCGGATGAACCCGTCGGGCGGAATCCCGGGTTCTTGCCCGTTGATTGTTCCCGCATAGGAGGGGACATGGAGGCTGTCGAGCCGGATCGATAACAATTCCTTTTGCTTCAAAGACAGGAGGGCTTTGGCCGTCACGCCGCCGGAATCGGTTACCCTCAGGCCGTAAATCCCGGCAGGGACATCGGCAAGAAAGGCATCTTCCCCCATCGGGGTCCAGGAACTCTCCCCGTCCGGGAAACCCGTTTCCGGCCGGCTGCCCTCCCCGGCCCGGAACCATTCGATGCGGTAAGGGGGCAGCCCTCCTTGAATTTCGGCTTGCAGCGCCCCGTTGCTTTCCCCGTGGCAGGAAATTTCCTGCGCGATGCGGATTTTGGCCGACAGGGCGGGGATTTTCCTGAGCGTTTCAACAATCTGGACCTGGCAGTCGTTCTGGTCGGAAATATCGATTTGGTAGAGCCCTCCCGGCAGGTTTTCCGCTTCCGGGCCTTGCAGGCCGGTCAAGTCCGATCCGTCCCTTTTCCAGTGGTAGCGGTAAGGCGGTGTCCCTCCCGAGACTTCCAGGCGGATGATGCCGTCTTCGGGCGAATCCCCGCATTCCCCGTCCATGCAGCCTGCATAGCCCGGGCTGCGCGAGAAGAGCTTCTTCGCGCTCAGGCGCGGCGGTTCGGAAATGCGGATCCGGGCCGTGGCGCGGGCACCCACTCTGTCTATTGCAAGCACTTGGTATTCGCCGGCTTGCAGGTTTTCCACATAAGTGCCGGCGGCACCATGGCTCCATTGCACCACGTAGGGCGCAATCCCGCCTTCGATGGACACGCTGCACGAGGCTTGGGCGTTCCCGTGGCACAGGATCCGGTTCTCTTGGGACAGGGAGATTTCCAAAGGAGGGATTTGCCGGATTTCCACTTCCTTTTCATCGGGGCAATGCAAGGCATCCCATTGGAAGAAGAGGTAACGGCCGGTGTCTAACGAGAGCGGGTTTTCCGAAAAATGGCTCCGTACGGGCCCGTAGGGCCTTGTCCCGCCTTGCCCGTGAAAGACCACGGCACCGGGATTCCATTCCCCGTCCGGGCCGTAGAAGGCGTGCACGATGGTGTCGATGACCATCTGGAAAGCCGAATCCGGCTGGGTGAGCGTGTGCGACAGCTTTGCCCGGCAGCCGTTGGCATCGATGACCTCCACGGTATGGGTGCCGGCCCCTATGTATTCGCGTTTTTTCCCGAACCCGCCGTCTTCCCACGCGAACACGTAAGGGGGAACGCCCCCTTCTGCTTTCACTTCGATATACCCCTCTTTTTCCCCGTGGCAATAGATATCCCTGAACTCCGAGACTTCAACGGACAGGGCGTCCGGTTCGGGAAGCACGATCCGGTCGGAAGAAACCATGCCGGTTTCCAAGCAGGAAAGTTCCACCCGGTAGGTCCCCGCCCCGGCATCGGCCAGGCTTTCGGAATGCGCCGAGGGCAGGAGGATGCCGTTTTTGTACCACCGGAAAACAAGCTGCTGGCTGCTGGCATCGAGCACTTCGGCCCGCAATGCCCCCTCTTGTTGCCCGTGGCATCGGATTTCCTCTTCTATCCGGAGGCGCACGCGGAGTCTTTTTTCGAGGTTCAGGACCCGGACAATGGTGTCTTCCCGGCAAGCGTTCCGGTCTTCGACCTCGATGCGGTAAAGCCCGCCGCCGGGGCTATGGAGCGTGTCGTCCTGGAAAGGGTGTCGGAAGAAAGGGCTTTGTTCCAGATCGTAGTAATAGGCCCGGCAGGGAGGGGCCCCGTTCGGCACTTGTTTCGTGTCGACCCGGACAAACCCGTCTTTCGAGGGGTTCAGGATGCCATCGATTCCGTAGTAGCCGCTGACATCCTTTTTCGAGACCGGGATTTCGATTTTTCCCGGTTGCGAGAAGTCGATCGAGAAGTAGGCGGAAACATCCTTGCGCGAAGTTCCCTCGAAAACCGACCCGATGGAGCCCCCGGAAGAGAACGTCGGCAAGCGTATCTCGAATTGTTCCATGCCCGGTTCGAGGCTGTCGTAGTAGTAGGTGCTTTCCGGATAGCTCAGGTTGCCTTGCTTGATGCAACGGAATGGGATTTTGGTTTTTTCCCCGTTTTCTTTTATCCAGTAGAATGCCGGTGCGGTCAAGGTATGGTTGAAACTGACCCGCACCGAACCCTTTCCCCCGTGGCAGAGAGGGGGCGTGAAGACGACCTCGTTGAGGTCCACGGCATTGCGTTTCACAAGGAAGGGAACCACTTGGAACATGGCGGTCCGGATTTCTTCCGGGTAGATTTCCGTGTTGTCTTCCGCGCGGTTGCTTCTTCCCCGGACTGTGCCCTCCACGCTGACGTGGTATCTTCCTTCGTCTATCATCATGACCCTTGGCAATTGCACGGGCAGGACGAGCGAAGAAGGCAGTTGCGTGATGTTCACGTTCATTTGGTAGAGGACATGCGACTGTGGAATCCCGTCCCCGTTGTCGACGGCAATCGAGTCGTAGAGGGTTATCTTGGTCAGGACTTCGTCCATCTCCGCGTTCAGCTGGCGGTCGAACCGCAGTTCGAGTTTGTCGAGAGCGGCTTGCCCGGGCGCGATCAGATGGGTGATTGTCCGGGTGGGCTGGGGAATCTGGGGATAAAAGCAAAAGACCCGGGTGTTTTGCGAATTGCTCTCTTCCCCGTTCAATAGCCGGATGATCACGTTTTCGCCCATGGAAATATCGGGGAACTTGCGGAGGTCGAACGAGACAGAAGAAGCGTTGCCTTCGAAAGCAACAGCTTCTTGCAGTCCGGGGTGCAGGTATTCCCAGAAGCAGATGCCCGAGGAGGACTGGTAAGGTTCCGGACAGCCTGCCTTGGCTTTTACCACATAGGTGTATGGGTAGCCGATGAAGCGGGTTTGCGTGCCCATGATTTCGGGCTTGCAGATAGGTGTCAGGCTCAATTCGATGGTTTCGCATCCGGTACGGGTCTTGTAGCCGTGCTTGAGCATCTCCCGCAAGGGAATGCGCAACGGCTCGTTGGGGACATAGGGCTGGTACTGGTGCGGGCTTTCCGCATTCCCGCCCGGCAGGTTTTCGCTCGAACCCGTCACGGGGCTTCCCCCGGAAAAGGAAGGGAGACGGGAGGAGAGAGTCACGACAAGGTCGTAGGACTCGAGATCGACTTCGTGGATGAGCGGGAAATAGTTCAGGCAATTATTCAGCGGAATCTCGAATTGCCCGGTGAAAGCGCTTGTTCCTTCTTCTCCTTCTTGGATATTTATCCAGAAAGGGGTGTCAAAGCAGCTCCAGTCTTCCTGGATTTCCGATTCGAAAAAGGCGCTCGCCCCGCTCCAGACATGATGGTGGTCTTTTTTCAGCGAACATTCCCGGGAGTTGTGCGAGACTTTGACGGTGAGCCGGTAGACGTTCTCGTAAGGGGCTGTCTGGCCTTGCAGGGGGCTTGGAAGGCAGCATAGCCAGGGCAGGCAGGACAGGATGAAGAACAGTCCGGCAAGAAAGGGTTCTTTTCTTTTCATGGCGATACGGATTGGTTAGAAGCGTGTTTTTTCGTTTCGGGCAAAAGTAATCGACAGAGATTCTTTTTGATTTTTATTTAACTAAAAAATCCTGAAAATTATATTTAATTAACAGTTATTAAGGTTTATTTGGAATTTTTTCGGCAACAAGGCGGATGTCCGGTTCCCGGTGGATAGGTTAGGGGCGGGAGATAGGGCTGAGGATGGGAATGGGGCTGGGGGTG
>CASEWE010000007.1 GCA_949291555.1 uncultured Bacteroidales bacterium | reverse complement strand
ACGAACTTCCCCCCGGGCCGCCGGCGGCTCCCGCCGCCCGCCTCCCCGGACAGGGCTGCAAAGGTACGACCTTTCCTCGTCCCGGCAAAGCTTTTCCGGATTTTTTTTTCAAATAAACCGCAAGTCGCTGGGAACCACGCGGATGCACAGGCGCCCCGACCGCGGCACCACCCCACGCCCGCCAAGCCGCGAAACCCGGCACCTATATATAATAAAGTATCCGGGACGATAAGGACGGGACGGCCAAGGCGGGGCAAGGCCCGGGGAAAGACGGACAGGCCGGGACGGCGCGCGGGAACGGCCTCGAGGCGAGACCCGAGGACGGGACGGCACGCGGAACGGCCTCGAGGTGAGACCCGAGGACGGGACGGAAAAAGACGAACGGGGCGAGGGCGGAGGCCCGAGTCGAGGCCGGACCAAACGGCACGGGCTGGAAAGAGCGGGCCGGAGGATGGCGAACGCATGCCGGGGAAAAAGCGGGCCTGGAAAAA
This sequence comes from uncultured Bacteroidales bacterium, assembly GCA_949291555.1. Classification (GTDB taxonomy): domain Bacteria; phylum Bacteroidota; class Bacteroidia; order Bacteroidales; family P3; genus Pullibacteroides. The sequence continues at coordinate 93,017 of CASEWE010000007.1, read as the reverse complement.
ACGGGACAGGCGGATTAATAAAGGAAAAACCGGGCAGACAAGCCAGGCCAAGGCGGACAAACCGTCCCGAAAAGCCCTCGCCCCGCCGCGGAAAAGGCCGGCACAAATCGGATGGACGGGCCAAACGGGGCGAAGCCGGAAAAGACCAAGAAAGACAGGGCAAGACGCCCCCGCAGACGGATCAAGGAACGCCAGGCGCCGGATCCGCCGTCCGGCACCGCCGCCCAGGCATCAAATGGAAAAGGGCCATCGAACGACCCCTTACCGCTCCTCATCGAAAAGCCGCACCGGAACCATCATCCTCCGGGAAAATGGAAATACCTGTTTCTTTACTTGGACATGACTTGCCGTATCGGAACCACCATTCTCCGGAAACTGTCGCCTGCGCCAATTCCTTCTTCCCCCATCAGCATCCGCAAAGGCCGTCCATCGCTCCCCGGAAAGGAAGCAAAGCCCCGGAAAAGCCGCGCCCGGCCTAATCGAGGGTCGAAAGCGGGAAGGAGGACGGGAAGACGTATATACGCCAGCGGAAAAGCCGCGCCCGGCCTAATCGAGAGTCGAAAGAGAAACCCCGGCCAAGCCGAGAAGCAGAACCCCACGGAACACATCAAACCCACCAGCTTGCACACTCAATCGGCAAGATCCTTCTTCCGGGTGAACCGCAAAGCCTTCAGCATCCATCCCGGCAAAGGCTTATTCGCATTGAATCGTTTCAAATTCAAGAAAATGCCCCATTTTTTCATTACCGGGACACGCAAAGTTTCCACATACTCGATGAGCGTTCCGGAGGGATCTTCGTTGTAGGCGAAGTTCCCCGCCGCATCCCCCATGCCGAAATTCGGGTTCTGCCGCACGCTATCGACCGTGAAAGGATAGCCCAAGCCTTCCGCTTTCTTCCTGAGAAAATCCATGTTCCGGATGTCGTAGCAAACCTGAATGAAACCCAGTTCCCCCCAAAAACGATCCGCAAAAATCTTATGCACAGGGGAAGGCCTGTCAAGGGCTTGTATCAATTCTATCTCCGATGCCCCCAGCAAACGGGAAAAACCGCCCGTCCTTTCCTTTGAATGCGCCAAAAGCACCCGCCGGAAACGGCATCCAGGCGTGCCTTGCTGGCTCAAATCCTTGAAGTCGGAAACCTGATCGCTGTAAACCTTGTCGTAGCCCAGCATGTCCCGGTAGAACGCAATCGCTTTTTCCATGTCGGCAACCCCGATCACAGCCCCGTACACCCCGCCCGTGGGCTTGTTTCCCTTAGCAAACCAGCAGGACGGGTTCTCCACTTCCACAATTTGGAACAAATTCCCATCGGGGTCGCGCACATAAAAGAAATCCCGATGAAGCGGATCCTGATAGATTTCCGTAACGGACGCGCCTTTCTCCATGAACAACTTGTGCGTGGCAGCGGCATCCCTGCATTTTATCTTGCAGGAATAGATGCCGTAATCGCCCGGCAATACCTTGAAATCGGCCGCGCGCGGCTCGAAATCCCGATGCTGCCAGATCTCGAAACCGCCCCCGCCTTGCAGGTTGATGGCCAAGACGGCTCTCCGGTTACGCGGCTTCCCGCCCGTATAAGGCAGCATGTATTCCGCCGGGGCCTTTTCATCGAATATGACGGCATCGGTTCCGAAAAATTCATTGTACCACCGCCATGCTTTGGCTACATCGCGGACACCGATTCCCACTTGCTGGATTCCCGAAATAATAGGTTCGTCTATCATAAGATTCTTGTTTTAAACTTCGCTTGGAACAAACGCGGCGCTCCGGCATGGTCGAACCGCCGCCGTCTCCGCCAAACAACCCGCGGCCCGAAACTCGCGATTCTTTCCTCCTGCGCACCGCTTTTTCCTCGGGTCCGACCCGGAAGCCGGACAACACGAATCACCCGGCAAAACCGCCTCCGGCTGATTGCACTTGCAAGGACAGCTAAACCGACAAAGACACAAAGCGACCGGAAAAACCCGCCTCCTGCCTCAATTGGGCTTTACCCGGCTGGCCAAATGATAGTAAAGCGGCGGAAAGTAGCGGCGGAAATAAACCATCAGCACATCGATGCGGCATACATACATCTCTTTCTTATTGCGCCTTACTCCTTTCATGATGCGCCGGGCACAGGTTTCTGCCGAAATCCCGTTGGCCTGGGCATGATCCATGATGCCGTATTCCTGCCCGTTGGCCATGAGGGCATGCTTGGAAACATTGGTAAGGATCCGTCCCGGACACACCACCGTGACACGGATGCCATGCTGCGAATTTTCAGCCCGGAGCGTCTCGTAAAATCCGTGCAAGGCATGCTTGGCGGCCGAATAAGCCGAACGCTGCGGGAAACCGAACACCCCGACAATGCTGCTGACAACCACGAAATGGCCTTTCCCGCGCGCTATCATGGACGGCAAGACCGCTTTGGCAAGCTGCACGCCGCTGAAATAGTCCACCTGCATGATTTTCCGGTCTATTTCCATCGGGGTTTCCGCAACGAGCGAACGCTGGCTTATGCCTCCGTTGTTCACCAGAATGTCGACATGCCCGAACTTTTCCAATACCGTCTTCGCGGCCAAGTCCAACGAAGCGGGGTCGGCCAAATCCAACGGCACGACATGACACGAAAGGGGATGCGCGCATTGGCTCCGAACCCTTTCCAATTCGGCCCGGTTACGGGAGGAAAGTATCACCTCGGCCCCTTTTGCGGAATACCCTTTCGCCAAAGCCTCCCCTATTCCCGAGGAAGCTCCGGTAATCCAGACAACAGGTACAGATTGTTCCACGTTCTTTCTGTTTTGGCAGACGAAAATACAAAATAACCCGGAACTTGCTATGCCTCGAAACCGCTACGAAACCACGGCATTGCCTGCCCGTCCAAGCCTGGAAACGGGAATCGCGCCCTCGCGCCCGCATGCCACGCGCCCGGCTCGCCGCCCCGGCCCTGCGTCCAGGCTTCGCCTTCAAGTAAAGGAAGAAAGAAAACGGACCGGCTGGATGTGCATTGACATGAACGGCTCCGTGTCCAGGCTTCGCCTTCAAGCTTTCGTGCCCAGAACCGCCCAAAACCGCGGACTTATACCTTATTCCGTTGCCATTGCCGGGCTTTTTCAAGAAGCAAGTCCCGGCGGTTGGGAATATTCTCGTCCAGCACCTCATCCAGCAAGCGCTTCAGGCAACGGCCCAACTCGCTTCCCCGGTAGCCGATAGCCATCAAATCCTTGCCGTTCACCGCCAGATCCTTCAGGCTGTAGCAAGGGGCTTCCTGGCTCATCAACGCCTGAAAAGCCCGTTCTACCGAACTTATGTATACCTCCCTGTCGGGCCAGTAATAGGGGTTCTGCCCGGCTGCATCACAACGCTTCATGACGATAAGCCGCTTGAACTGCTCCATTCCCAAGCGGTTGAGCCAACGCCGCACACTGCGGGTGTTTCCCTCCACGCGCGCATCATGGACCTCGACCAGGACATTCACTTCCTGCGCTGTTTTCTTGTCGAACCGCATCCGGTCGGTTATCTGCTGGCATATCTGGCAGCTCACGATGGCATGGCCGTAAAAATGCCCCACGCCCCGGTCGTCGACCGTGAAGACATGCGGCTTTCCGGTATCGTGGAAAAGTATGGTGAATTTCAGTATCCGGTCATCGAGCTTGCAAGCTTCCATGGCTTTAAGCGTATGCTCCCAGACATCGTAAATATGGTTATGATTCCGCTGATCGAACCCGACCATGGGCCGAAGCTCGGGCATGAGATAGCAAAACACATCGGTATACTGGCGAAGCAAGGAAGCCACCCGGATAGCCGGGCCGTCCATGAAACGGTAAAATTCGGCAGTAATCCTTTCTACCGGGACATCTCCCAAAAGGGAATAAAGATTGTGGATCGTCTCGCTCAAATCGTAATGAATGGAAAAACCCGATACGGAAGCGAACCGCAAAGCCCGCAAGATACGCAACGGGTCTTCCGAAAGCCGCTCCGAAGCCAATCCGGGGCAGCGCAGGATGCCGTCCTCCAAATCCTGCATCCCTCCATAGGGATCGATGAAGCCTTCCTGCGGGCTCCAAGCTATGGCATTGATGGTAAAATCCCGCAAGCCCAAGTCTTCGTAAAGCGCGCTTCCCGCCCTCGGGTCGTCGAAAGGGATATGGGGCGACGGGCGAAAGAATCCCCGGGGGTTGGCCACTTGGGAAAGGGAACCCAAGCTGCCGGAATGCAGGTTCAGGAAGCGTTCCACCCGGTCGTAAGGGTTTTCCACCGGCAAATTGGAAGAAGGAAGACTGTTGAAAATCAAATCATCGGAAAGCAGGGACGAATAGGGCACGCCCTGCCCGCCTTCAAGTTCCCCTCCAAAGGCTCCATTGCCGGGAACGTCTTTTCGCGCACGCCCCACCTCGTCTTTCTTCCTGAAAACCGTAATCTCGTAGGGCGTGCGCTTATGCAAGACCATGACCGTCCCGAAATTCCTGCCTGTAGGCGCGATGCCATAGCCCTGGGATCGGAAAAGCCGCTGGATTTCTTCTACCGGGGCAGCCGTGCAAATATCCCAGTCGTGCGGGACGACACCGAGGAGAAAATCGCGGACCGACCCACCCACCACGTAGGTGGGGTACCCCGCTTCCTGCAAGATCCGCATGATACGTTTCACCGCGGCCGGCAGTACAATCTCGCGCATCTTCATCGCCCCGCTTCCTTTCAATCCGATCCGCTAATAGGCATGCTCGTCTTCTTCCAATTCTTTCCGGGTCAGCCTCCGTTTGTCTATCTGGCGCCAAGCATAAAAGATGTAGGCCAATACGAAAGGAACCAGAATGGAGACCACCGACATGGCCTTGAGCGTGAACAAGCTCGAACAGCTGTTCGACAAGGTGAGCGAACTTTGCAGGTCGGCAAGCGAGGGATAATACGCCGTATGGTTATATCCCACGTTCAGCATCAATCCCAAGACAGTCAAAACGGTTCCCGCGCCGGCAAACCAGATCCCTTTGCGGTAGGGTTCCTTCAACAAAGTCTTCACGACCCCGTAAAGCACCGCTGCCACACCGAGGAGGAACACCGCCAGGACAACAGGCATTTGCAGGAAATTGTGCCAATACTTGAAAGGCTCCATGTAAACGGAACCCGACTGGCTGTCTACGGCAAAGCCGTCTTTCAACAAAGTCCGGATCAAAAACGCCAGGAAGAACACCAGGAAAAGGGGGAAATCGACAAGAATCCGCTTGCGGATGCGCGGACGCAACACGCTATCGTCTATGTTGTTCAAAAAGTACAAAGCGCCCAGCACCCGGGCCAGGAACATGACAGCCAAGCCCAAGACAATATTCCAGATATCGGCAAAAGCATCGAGCCCGTGCCAGCCGTTGGCCCAACGGCTGATGACCGGCATGGACAACGAACCCATGTTGCCTTTGTCGATAACAAAATTGCTCCCATTGAAAAACGTGGCGACAGCCATTCCCAGCAAGAGCGGACCCAGAACGCCGTTGAGCATCAAGAATGCCTGATAAGTTTTCCTGCCGAGCAAATTGCCCATTTTCCCTTGAAACTCGTAAGAAACCGCCTGAAGCACGAAACTTAGCAGGATCAGCATCCAAAGCCAGTAAGCCCCGCCGAAACTGGTACTGTAAAACAAAGGGAAGGAAGCAAAAAACGCCCCGCCGAACGTAACCAAGGTGGTAAAAGTAAATTCCCATTTCCGCCCGGTGGAGTTTACCAAAAGCCTGCGTTCTTCCTCGCTTTTCCCGATACAGCCCACCAAGGCGTTCCCTCCCTGAACGAAAAGCAGGAAAACCAAAAGGGACGCCAGCAGGCTTACCACAAACCACCAATAGGATTGGAAAAATTCGTATGTGAACATATATCCTCCTTTCTTTCGCTTAGTTTTTGCTGTCTTTCGAACCTTCTACCGGAGATTCCGCAGCATTGTCCACGCCTTCCGGCCCTTTGGCAATCGCCTTGACCATGATTCCCGCTTCTGCTACCAGCAACACCGTGAACAAAGCCAGGAAAACGAAGAACGTGGTCTTCACGGCCGATGGCGACAAGCTCGAGATCGCCGCATTGACCGGCAGCAAATCCTGGATGGCCCACGGCTGGCGCCCCACTTCGGCCACAATCCAACCGGCCTGCCCGGCTATCATTCCAAAGAAAATAGAAACCACGGCAAGGCAGTGGAACCATTTGAACCGAGGCTGAGCCAAGGCTTCCTTGCGGGTGAACCATGCCGAAAGGAAGAAAAACAGGATGAAGTACACGCCCAATCCCACCATGATGCGGAACGGCCAATAAACGAGATTCACATTGGGAATCAAATCCTCGGGTTGCTCTATGTAACCGTAGCCGAAGTATTCCACATTCTCCTCAAGAACCGCACGGGCGGAATCGGCTTCCATGGAATTCCCATCCTGGGCTGCGGCCCTGTATTGCGCCAACGCGTTGACCGCCATGCGGCCGCGCGCCATTTTTTCTTCCGCGGAAAGGGCCGTGTCCCCATCGTGCGTAAGATAGCCTCCTTGCAGTATGTCCTCCATGCCGGGCACATAGCCATCGGCCGTGCGGGTGGCCAGGAAAGACAACATATTGGGAATCTCGATGCCCGGAACCACTTCCAGCCCTTGCGAATGGCCGCCTTGTTCCATTCCCTCCATGGCGGCCAGCTTCATGGGCTGGTGACGAGCCACCTCGTAACCCGAACGGTCGCCCGTAAGGGCCACGATCAACGTGGCGGCCAACCCGAAAATCGAGGCGATCTTGATGCTTTGCAAGGCAAATTGGCGATGACGGCGACGAAGGAGATACCAGCAACTTACCCCTACCACGAAAGCCGCGCCGAAGACCCAGCCGCTAAGCACCGAATGAAAAAACTTGGTAACGGCCATCGGCTGGAAAGCCACAGCCCAGAAGTCCACCATCTCGTTGCGCACCGTGTCGGGATTGAAGGCCATGCCTACCGGATGCTGCATCCACGTATTGGCCACCAGAATCCACCACGCGGAAATCGTGGCACCTATGCCGGTAAGCCATGTGGATGCCAAGTGGAAACGCTTGCTCACCTTATTCCAGCCGAAAAACATGACGGCAATGAACGTGGCCTCCATGAAAAAGGCCAGGATGCCTTCTATAGCCAAGGGCGCGCCGAATATGTCGCCCACAAACCAGGAGTAGTTGCTCCAATTCGTCCCGAACTGAAATTCCAGAATCAAGCCGGTAGCCACGCCGACAGCGAAATTGATTCCGAAAATCTTCATCCAGAATTTGGCCGTCTGTTTCCAGAATGCTTTCCCCGTCCGCACATACAAGGTTTCCATGATGCCCATGATCATGGCCAGACCCAATGTCAACGGAACAAAAAGCCAGTGGTACATGGCCGTCATGGCGAACTGGGCCCGCGACCACCCTATCAAAGAAGGATCGATTTGTTCTATCATGGCAAATACAGAATTGGTTGTTTCTCGTTTCTCTTTTTTCGCTTCCTCGACACGAACCGGTTTCCGCAACGCAGGGAAACGGCCTGCAACAAACCGGCCGCTTGCACCCGCCGCCGAGCGTAACCGGCAAACCCGCCCCGATCGCGATTGCCGAAAGGACAAGGCAACGTTTTCTCAGGGAGTCGAAACCCGTTCAATGAGGGCGTTGCCCACAAAGGCCTGTTTTTCCTCTTCGGTCTTCCCCCGAAGGAAATCGGGGAAGAAGAACACTTTGAGGATGGCAAACATCACGAACAGCTTCACAAGGATAATCACCCACAAGGTCCGCCCCCAGGTCATGGAGCGGAACCCTTCCACGTAAAAACGCCAGACTCGCGCAAGGAAAAAAGACCGCGAAGGCTTGCCCGCAGCCTCGAACGCGCATGCACGGCCGCCGGTCATGTTTCCATCCGCATTGACTGCCGGAAAGGGAACCCTTCCTGCTTCGCGATCGCTGCTTTCCTGTTCCATATCCTATTGAATTCCTCTCATGAAAAGGCGAGCGCCAAGCGCCATCGAACCCCGCTCGAATGGCCTTGGCCGAGCCGCCTCCTATCTTCGTGTTAACAAAGATAGTGAAAGGCGAGCGCCAAGCGCCATCGAACCCCGCTCGAATGGCCTTGGCCGAGCCGCCTCCTATCTTCGTGTTAACAAAGATATAAAAAGGCTCGAATCCTTTTGCGAAAAACTTTCTTGAATATATCAAAGAAAATCGCATTTATTCCGCAATTCCCACTTTGCCGCCTCAACCGCCCAAACCCATCAACTTACCCGCAGTCCACCCATCCGGCAATCCGGCAATCCAACAATCCGCATTCCGCCGCCCGTCCATCCTGGCAGTTCACCAGCCCGGTGCCGCTATTTCCGTCCAAGCCCCATCCTCTTCGCCAACGCCCATACTGAAAGTCGGCCAACCTGCCCCCGGCAATCCTCCCGAGCCTCCAACCAAAATCCTTTAACCCGGCATGCGCCTTCGGAGACTTCCGCCGATCCGAACCAAAAGCCCCCCGAAGGGCCAAGGAGCACTTGCGCTTTTTTTTTGCTACTTTTGCTCTCTTTTAATCGAAACCCATGAAAAACTTTCTCCTTTTCATCTTTTCCTCCCTGCTGCTCCTTTCCTGCAAGCCGGAAAAAGAAAAACACGCGCCCGCAGCCGGAGACTTGAGCGGAACTTACCGGCTCGACTACGTAGGTCCTGACAGCCGTGCCATAGAAGGGAATCTGACAGAATACTGCGGAGGGACTTATACCGTCCAAATCCTCGAAAAAACAGGAACATACCCGGAATACGAAATTTTTAGCGGAAACTCGGCCCGCTTGTTCAGAACCTCGTACACGAGCGTGCTGGTCTTGGATGCCCGGCAAGGGAACGACACGGTCGTCTGCTACGGCATCGAAGAGAAATCCGGCTACGACCCCCGGATACACAGCCGGGCCGATTCCCTGCTGATTGCCGACCCAGCCATCGTGAACCGATGGCTGTTCGGTCATGCGAGACATTTGCTCATCCAAGCCGACCGGGACCGGAACGACAGCACGATCCTGTTTTTCAAACTTTCCCGGTAAATTTCCTTGGCAAGCCTTCCTGCCCGAAGCCTGTGCCGAACGGCCATCGCTTCAAGGAATGCGCGCCGGGGCATTGCGCGGGACGCTTTTCCGGGGAATCCCCTCCCCTTTCCTGAAAACGAAAATACACATTGCCATGTACGAAGAAAGAATCCCGAATGCAGTAAAAGCCTTCAAGGAAGAAGGACGGAATTGCTGCCAAGCCGTCGTTGCCACTTTTGCGGATTTGTACGGCTTTACCCAAGAACAAGCTTTGATGATGAGCGCTGCCTTAGGCCATGGGCACGGCGTGGAAGAAACCTGCGGAGCCCTTACGGCCGTGCAGATGCTGGTCGGCATGGAGAAGGGGAACTTGCAAATGCGCAATCCGGCCGGCCATAAAGCCATGTACGCGCTCGACAAGGAAATCATGGAACGTTTCCGCCAGCTCACCGGCGCTACCCGCTGCCGGGACTTGCTCAACCTGCCCAAAGCCGAACCTGGCACCCCGAATCCGGATGCAAACGGGCAATACCACCTCATTCCCTGCTGGATGAAGGTCCAAATCGCCGCGGAACTTTTCTGCCAGTACCAGGATCGATTCCAAAAAGAGAAAGACGAACAGGCTTGAACACAGGCAAGGGTTCGGCCTTGCCTCATCTTGTAACGCGATCTTGCACAAAACAAGACACAAATGCTGACGGTCATCGGCATCATGGCAGGAGGAATCCTGGCGGGTTTCCTGTTGCGGAACCGGAACCTTTCCTCCAGGCTCGGAAAGCCCGTATTCGCAACCGTCCTGATCCTGCTATTCCTTATGGGATTGGCCGTTGGCGGGAACCCCGCCATCGCCGCCAACCTGCCGCACATGGGAGGACAGGCCTTGCTGCTTGCCTTCATGGGAACTTTGGGAAGCGTTTCTGCCGCTTTTCTAGTCTACAAGCTTTTCTTCCGGAAAGATTTCAAAAAAGATTCCGAACATGAAAAGTAGCCTGCTGGTAATTGCCTGCTTCGCCCTCGGTTGCCTTGCAGGATGGAGCGGGGAAATGCCCCGCTGGCTGCTCAATCCCGACTTGAGCCTCTACATCCTTTACTTGCTCATGTTCTTGGTAGGCGCAAGCATCGGTTCGGACAAGAAACTTAAAGAAACCTTGAAGCAAATCCGGCCCAAGATCCTGCTAGTGCCTGTGGCTACCTGGGTCGGCACCTTGCTTTTCACGGCTATTGCCGCCATTTTCCTATCCCGATGGAGCGTATGGGAATGTATGGCGGTAGGCAGCGGATTTGCCTATTATTCGCTCTCTTCCATCCTGATCTCCCAAATCAAGGAAGCTTCGCTCGGCGTGGTCCTGGCCACCGAATTGGGAACAATTGCTCTCGTCTCCAATATCTTGCGCGAACTCTTCACCTTGGCGGGGGCCTCGCTCCTGAAAAAAATCTTCGGGCCTTTGGCGCCTATCTGCGCCGGGGGGGCAACCACCATGGACACCACCCTTCCCGTCATCACCCACGTCTGCGGGAAAGATCTGGTCTTCATCGCGATTTTCCACGCCATTCTGGTCGACCTCAGCGTGCCTTTCTTGGTTTCATTCTTCTGTTCGCTGTAACGGGAATCCCGCCTCGACCCTTCCTTGCCCAGTCAAAAGCCTCCGCCAAGCCGGGGAAAACGGAAAAGGCCCGGAAGGGGGGAGGCTCCTCTCCCCTTCCGGGCCTTTCAAACGGAGTTCGAGCGATTACCAGGCAAACAAAGGCCGGTTGACCATCATGTCGTTGACCGTATGCCTTACCTCTTCGATGACCGATTCATTGTTCACATCGCAAAGGACTTGGTCGATCAGGTCTACCACAACCGGCATGTCGGCTTCTTTCAGGCCGCGGGTGGTCATGGCCGGAGTCCCCACACGAATGCCGCTGGTGCTGAACGCGCTGCGGCTGTCGAACGGAACCATGTTCTTATTGATGGTGATGTCGGCACGTACCAAGGTGTTTTCGGCCACTTTCCCGGTCAAATCGGGGAATTTGGTACGAAGGTCGATCAGCATCAAATGGTTGTCGGTTCCACCGCTAATAACCTTGTATCCCTTGTTGACAAAGGCTTCGCACATCTTGGCGGCATTGGCCTTCACTTGCTTGATGTAATTGCGGTAATCTTCGGTGAGGCATTCGCCGAACGCAACCGCCTTGGCGGCTATCACGTGTTCGAGCGGGCCGCCCTGGATTCCCGGGAAAACCGCCGAGTCGAGCACTTGCGACATCATCTTGGTCACGCCTTTCGGGGTTTTCAGCCCCCACGGGTTCTCGAAATCTTTCCCCATCATGATGATCCCCCCGCGCGGGCCGCGAAGGGTCTTATGCGTGGTCGAGGTCACGATATGGCAGTATTCGAGCGGGTTGTTCAGCAATCCGCATGCGATAAGGCCTGCCGGATGGGCGATATCGGCCATGAGGATGGCCCCGATCTTGTCGGCAATGGCCCGCATGCGTTTCCAATCCCAATCGCGGGAATAGGCCGAAGCCCCGCCCACAATCAGTTTCGGCTTTTCTTCCAAGGCCGTCTTTTCCATCTGGTCGTAGTCGATCGTCCCGGTTTCTTCGCTGACCCGGTAGGCTACCTGATGGTAGGTCATGCCCGAAAAATTCACCGGCGAACCATGGGAAAGATGGCCGCCATGAGCCAGGTCGAGCCCCATGAACGTATCGCCCGGCTTAAGGCAAGCCGTGAAAACCGCCATGTTGGCTTGCGCGCCCGAATGCGGCTGGACATTGGCGTATTCGGCCCCGAAAAGCTTCTTCAAACGGTCGATGGCCAGCTGTTCGCTCTGGTCTACAATCTGGCATCCGCCATAATAACGGTGTCCCGGATAGCCCTCGGCATATTTGTTGGTCATGACCGACCCCATGGCTTCCATCACTTGGTCGGAAACAAAGTTTTCAGAAGCAATCAGCTCCAAACCCGAAGTCTGGCGCTTCCTTTCCTGTTCGATCAGATCGAAAATCTGCGTGTCTCTTTGCATGATATTCTCTGTTTTTTTGATTTTATCCTTACCATCGGGCTTTACGATCCGCAAGCGGTCGAAACCGTTTCCTCCCCTCCGGGCCCGCTTTCCGCCACCCCGCCATGCTCCCGGCCGCCCCGGCCCGACTCCGCTTCGCCCGGACCTGTTCTGTCCGGTGCCTTCGGCATCGCCGCCACAAACTTGCAAAGTTACGAATTTTTAGCTTCCCTCTTCCTTGCAACCCGGCACTCCCTTGGGAAAAGAACCCGTAGCGGGAACAGGAAGCCTCTTCCGCGCCCTCACCATCCGACCGGACGCGAAAAAATTAAAAATCAATATCTTGAATATTTCAATTTCAAGATTCCATCTTCTGGATCTCGATTCGTTCCCCGGCAAATTTTTCCCGGCAGCGATCGCTTTCCGAAAGCCGGACGGAAAAAGTCAGCCGGCAATCCTCTTGCACGTTTTGCGAAAGCACCTTCAATTGAAAATCCTTGACAATGCGCATCACCAAATTCATGCAGGAATAGGGGAAACGGACTTGATAGCATTCCATCACCGTCTTTTCCATGAGCGGGGCCGAATCCAAAGCATCGGCCGCGGCGAGCTTGTACGCATTGGTCAAGCCCGAAACCCCGAGCTTGGTCCCGCCGAAATACCGCACTACCGCCACCAGCACATCGGTCAGCCCGTGCGAAAGAATCTGCCCGCGGATAGGCCTGCCGGCCGTCGAAGAGGGCTCTCCATCGTCGTTTTCCCGGAAAATTTCCTGCTTCGGCCCCAGTACATAGGCATAGCAATGGTGCCGCGCATCGAAATATTCTTTCCGCAAAGAGCCAAGATGTTCTTTGATTTGCTCCACGTTTTCCACCGGGAACGCAAAAGCGAGGAATTTGCTGCCTTTCTCCTTGTACAGGCCCTGAGCGGGAGCCGCCAACGTCTTGTAGGTATCGCTCGCAGGAGGCTTTTCTTGCGCCGGAACAGGAGTTTTCTTTGTTTTTGCCATGACCAGTCGCGGTAAAAAAAGTAGCGGTAAAGTAAAGGATGAACCGTAAAAGGAAAGGCCCGGATAGGGGAAACGGCTCATCCGGGCAAGGGTTTGTACACATGCACCCATTCTCCGGCAAAAGCCCTCGTCTCCACAACCGCTGCATTTTCCAAGGATGGGGCATGGTAACCCGAACCGAACGCCAAAGGCGATGTGAAGACCCGGGCCTCGTCCCAGCTTCCTTGCCGGATAAAGGACGATAGCAAGGCCGTTCCCCCTTCCACAATCAACGATCCGATTTTCTCCGCTTGCAAGAAATCCAGCACGACCGGAATCCGGTCTTCGGGCAAGATGCCTGTATCTACCGGAACGATTTTCACAAGGTCTTTCCAAGGCGCATACGCGCTTTCCAAGGACGCGTCCACAAAAAGGAAGCTCGGCTGGCTGCCATCGAAAAAATGCAAGGGGGCGGAAGCGTGCGGCGGGGAAGGATGGGAACGAAGGTATTCCAGGACTCGTCCATGGAAATCGAGGCTGATCCTTACAGGCTGCCGCCCGCTGAAGCATCGGGCATTCAAGCGGGGATTATCGGAAAGCAAGGTCCCGGTTCCTACCAGAATGGCATCTTCCTGCGTCCTGTACGAATGATTGAGCGCTTGGAGCAACGGGCCTGTAATGGCGCAAGGCTCGCCCTGCACAGCGGCAATGCAGCCATCGGCCGTCCGGGCCCATTTCAAAATGACGTAAGGCCTGCGTTTTTCCACATTGGCAAAATACCGCCGGCCCAGCTCCCTTCCCTCTTCTTCCAGAAAATGCTCGCGGACTTGCACGCCTGCCTCCTTCAGCAAGGCTATCCCGCGGCCGTCCACTTTGGGATTCGGATCGGGACAGCTCACTACCACGCGGGGAATCCCGGATCGGATAATCAAGGAGGCGCAAGGCGGGGTCTTCCCGTAGTGGGAACAAGGTTCCAGCGAGACATACAGGGTGCTGTCTTGCAGGATCTGTTCGGCGCTCAAGCCGCTCCGAAGCATAAGCCGGCGTGCAACCGCGTTGGGTCGCAAAACCGCGTTGATGGCATTGACTTCGGCATGCGGCTGGCCGCATTGATGATGGAAGCCTTCCCCTATGATCGAATCCTGGTACACGATCACGCATCCCACAACAGGATTGGGACTGGCCGACCCCAGGCCGTAAGAGGCCAGCTGGAATGCCCTTCGCATGTATTTCTCCTCGACTGGGAACCCGCTTTGCATGGCTTGTTCTTTAAATCGGGCAAATTTACGAATTTCCAAATTCCGGGTTTCCAGACACCCCGGCGAGAGGCCAGCCGATCGGATTTTCCGCCTCCGCAAGCGCTCGAGGCTAAGGGTGTTGAGGTAGCCGGCTATCCGTCCGCCTGGACTTTCCTGCCCCGCAAGGAGCCTGCGCCTCGGCCCCGGATAGCGGCACGCAACCGCTCCGCCCGGCCCGCCTCCGAGCCAAGGCCGCACCGGCAAACCGCGGAACACGCGCCCCCGGTTTCCCCTATTTTGCCTTTCCGATGCCGAAGACCTCTTCGGGGCAAGTCCCGAAAGGCTCCACATGGACTACGATATCGTAAACTTCGGGAATATTGCCGCGGATGCTTTGCTCCACTTTGCTGCTCAAAGCATGCGCCTGGGCCAAGGTCAGGTTCCCGTCGGCTTCCACATCCAAGGTAATCATGTATTTGCCCCCTATGCTTCTCGACCGGACCCGGTGCGGGTTCCCGACCCCCTCCACGGAATTTATGGCATCGAAAATCTTCTGGTAGACCGATTCGTCTTTGACCCCGTCCATCAATTCCACATTCGAATCCATGAATATCTTGACGGAAGAGCGGATAATGAAACCGCCCACAATCAAAGCCGCCACGGAGTCAAGGACCGGCAATTCCAATCCTATCGAGAAAAACAAGCCGGCCAAGACACTCAGGGACACCAGGACATCGTTCCGCATGTTGACCCCGTTGGCCGTCAACATCGAAGAGCCTGTCTTTTTCCCCACAACCATCTGGTAGCGGGCCAGCAAGAGCTTGCAGGCTATCGAGAACAAGGTAACATAAACGGCCAAAGCCCCTGGCAGGCTGCGCTGTTCCTCCCCGAAGAGGTGTTTCACGGCCGAAACCAGCATTTCCGCGCCGGCAAAGAAAATCAGCATCGAAAGGAGCTTGGTCGCAATGGATTCGGCTTTGGCATAACCGTACACGTATTTCTTGTTGGGTTTCTTTCCCATGATTTTGGCCGTGACGGCCATGACAATGGAAACCGCCACATCGGAAGCCGAATCGATGCCATCGCCGATTACGGCGAAGCTGCCGCTAAGGTATCCGGCAACGATTTTGGCAACCGACAAAATGCCGTTCCCGGCAATGCTGACGAAGGAAGCCCGCAATATCTGCCGCTGCCGTTTTTCCGCACAAGCATCTTCCGGAACTTTTTCCAAGGCATTGCCGCCGATTTCCACTTGTTTTTCCTCCATGTAACGGCGAAGATACCGTAATCCCGGTAAAAGACAAAAGTTCGCGCTGGCGCGTCCGCGGACGCGCCAGCGCCTTCCCGCGCGTGCGGAAGGCTCCCGGCTCGTCCAAATACCCAAAGGGAGCGGCCCGGAAGCAGGAAATACCCATTTCTCGGGATAAAAAAGCTTCCTTTCCCCTCCTACTTTCGCATTCGATTTTCGAAAAACAAATTAATTCTATTTTCTTATGAGCCCTGAACGAAACTTTTTAAAATCATGCTTTCTGGCAGCACTTTTCGCGCTATCGGAACCGGCTTCTTCAATCCCGTCCCAAGCGGGGAAAAGCACGCCCCGGGCACGCGTTCAACTGCAGGAAATCCAACAAGCCCCGAGCTTGTCGGATCATGCCTTGGTGATTCTCAAAGTAGACGAAAGCTGGAGCAAAGGCACCGGCTTCCAATTGCTTATCGACAAGGACTGGAAGGACAACGAAAGCGGGACCATGGGCGATGCCACTTTGGAAAATTTCCTCTTCGACACCTATTCGTGGAACGCCCTGCAAGAGACCTACATGATTTACCAAGGCTGCGATTACCGTATTCCCGAAGAGGCCACGGGAGAAGCGGATGCTCCGGTAGTGCATGCCGGGCAAGCCGACTCGGTATTCATTGAATGCAACGGCGGTTATTACCAGTATGCCATCTTCGAAATGACAGACGAGGCCATGGGGTACAATGCCCCCGAATGCCCGCCGGGATACCATGATTTTTACGATTACACCAACGAATACGGCGGTGCCAGCTACGACGGGTTCGCGTTCGACAAAGGTTTTGTCTATCTTTTCACTGTCCTGCCTGAAAATGTGACCCGGACAGCAACCAGCGTGATGGGGGTACCGGATCTGGCGGTTGAGCATGTCCACTTGCCATCGCCCTCCTGCGCCTTAGGAATGGAATCCATTGCCGCCACTTTGCGCAACACCGGAAAAGGCGACATCCACGGGTTCAAGGCTTCCTATTCGGTAGACAACCACCCGGCGGTGGAACAAATCTTCCAGGACACGTTGGCCGCCGGCAAGGAAATCCGGATCACGTTCAACCAGCCGGCCGATTTCTCGGTTCCCGGGCATGAATACAAGGTAAGCGTGAACGCCTCGCTGTTAGAAACAGCTCCCGCACCCGAAACAGACTTGAAAGACAACGAGAATCATGCCTACACGACCAATTCCGAACCGCTCCGCCTGCCTTATGCCAGCGATTTCGTCAATGAAATGTACGGCAACCGCTACTGGTCTTCCTACGGAACCGGCAACTACGAAGACGAATGGATGCTGAGCCAAGGCGAATGGTCCGCCCAGCAAGACCATGTGCCGCTGGTCTCGCCTTGCTTTTACATTGAAAAAGGCCTCTACCGCTTCACGTACACCTATCAGGCCGGAATCGATCTGGGCGTGCTGCAGCAGGGATGCAGCTACGGAATCCAGATGGGGCAAGCCGAAGGCAACCCCTTCGATTTCGACACGCTCTATTTTGCCGAGGAAGCCTTCACGCAAAGCCGCTACGTGACCAGCAGTTTCGTCTTCGAAGTGAAAGAAAACGACCACTACGCCTTTGCGGTACAGACTTTTTACTTGCCCACTTTCTACTTGCAGGACATCCGGATTGAAAAAGTGGACGAATACGACTTGGCCGTCGACGGACTGCGCCTCTCCGCCCCGTACCGCGTGCCTTTGCGCCAGTTGCCGGAATCCATCCCCGTTTCCGTGGAATTGGAAAACCGCGGCTCCAAGGACATTGCCTGCACCTTGAACTTCACGGCCAACGGGGAAAAATTGCCTCAAGAGGTGCAGGCCTCGTTGCCCGCGCTCGGCAAAGGCTCGGCATCGGCTTCCCTGAGCGGTTTTCCCCGCATTGGCATCGGCGACACGATGAACTTCTGCGTCACGGGAAACCTTCAAGGCAACACCGATGCCGACAGCCTCAACGACAGCGCGTGCAGCCTGTTCATGCTCTGCGACACGGTGATGGCCTACGACCGTCTCGACTTCGACCGGAGCATCGTTTCGGCCGGAGCCGTAGGGGGCGACGCGCCGGTCTGGGCAGGCAGCGTGTTCAACCTGATCCGCCGCGACACTTTGAGTTCCATCTCGATCGGACTGGGTTACAGCGCGCAGAAATTCAAGATCGGGCTATCGGTCTACCGCTGGGATCCCGAAAAGGAAGCGGTCGGGGAATCCTTGTTCGACATCGAAGCGGAAAGGGAAAGGGCGGCGGGCCTTTATACCTTCCCGGTTCCTGCCCGAAGCCTGGACAGCGGAAGCTACCTTTTCGCTTTCAAACAATTAGGGAATCAAAGTGCCAATGTGCTATGCGACAATATGCCGGGAGGGGCCTTCTATGTCTTCAATTCCGACACTTCCATTGTCCAGACCCAAGCCGGATTCCTCTGCTTGCGGGCCAATTTCGGGAATACGGAAATCGTAGCCCAGCGGGATGCGATGCTTTCGGGCATGGAAAAACCCGCCAGCCAGGGCGTCTTCACCCAAACCGAGGCTATCGTGGCCAATGTCATCAACAACGGGCCGCAAGTCTTGCGTGATTTCCAAGTCCTCTGCCTTGCCGACAAGGATTCCTTATACGCCATCGTCGATTCCTTGGCCCCGTATGCGTCTGCCACGGTCTCTTTCACCGCCGATCTCTCGGCTGTCGGATCTCACCGGCTCTTCTTCAGGGTCCTTTTGCCGGGAGACGAGAATCCGGCCAACGACACTTTGACCCGCATCGTGGAGTGCATTCCTGTCCCCGACCCTTACTTCATGGATTTCGAAGCCTGCAACGATTTCAGCCAAAGCAATTTCCAACCCGAATGGATCAGCATGGACCTCGACAACACGGGGGTCTGCGTCATCGACGAGTTCATGTATCCGGGCTGGGGCGAAGCCTGCGGTTTCATGGCGTTCAACCCCTATCTGACCGAACCGGCCATGGAAGCCGAAGGCGCGCTTCCCTATGCCGGGCAACGCTACGGGGCCAGTTTCAGCGCCCGGGGAAACACCCGCAACAACGACTATCTGGTATCGCCGAAACTGAAGATGCCCGAAAAGGGTTCTTATATCGAATTCCAAGCCAAATCCCTCAACGACACCTATGGTTTGGAAGTTTTCAATGTCTTGGTTTCGACCACGGATCCGAATCCGGATAGTTTCATCCCCCTCTTGGAAAACGCCGAAGCCCCGGCCGATGACTGGACGCATTTCAGGGTCGATCTTTCAAAATTCGACAACATGGAAGTCTATCTCGCCATACAATGCGTTTCGCTCAACGCTTTCGTGTTCATGCTCGACAATATCAAGGTAGGGAAACCGGGAGAAACCGGAACCGAAGCCCGCAACGGGCAAATCGCCTTCACCCTTTACCCGAACCCGGCCCGCGACCGGATCTACTTCCATTGCAACGAAACCGTTTCAACCATCGAAATCTATTCCATGTCCGGAGTTGAAGTCTATTCGGAAAAGCCTTGCGGGAAAAACCAAGGGGCTATTTCCATCGATAGCTTTCCCGATGGCCTTTACATTTTGCAAATCCGGACCCCGAACGGCATCGGAACGCAAAAATTCGTGAAACGCTAACCTGACCGGGAATTTTAGCTTTTAGCACGGAAACGCCGAGGAGGAATCCCCGGCCCGGAGCCGGCGGCCTCCCGCCATTGTCCTATGCGGGAGACCGACGGCCCCGGCTGTTCTTGCAAGTGGAAAGTTTTCCGCATCCGGCTTCGCGGAGGCGCGGCGAACAGCCGGCAGACTCTTCGCCCGGCCCGGCCTACTGGCAAAGGATCAAATCCACGAATACCGGCAGATGGTCGCTATAACCGCCTAAATAACGGGCCCCGTAAAATGTCCGGAAGGGTTTCACGCCCAAATATTTGTCATCCGGCTGCAAAAGAAACGGCCTATCGAACAAAAAGGCTTTTCCTCCCTTTATCCGGCTCAAGCCGGAAAGAGGCAGGATAATGTGGTCGATCGTGCTCCATTGCTCCCGGTATTTATGGCTTCCGCCCGCCACTCCGGCTTTCCGGTCGGAATGCCATTCGTCCCGCGCCATCAGATTGCACCATGCGCCGGTATCGAGCTCCGCTAACGTTTTATCGCGAGGTCCCGTGTTGAAATCGCCCATAGCCAGGACAAGATCCCCCTTGTTCCTCGAAGAAAGGGAGTCCAGAGCCGAACGCAGCACTTGCGCGGCCCGCCTTCGTTTGTGGTCGGTAGCGAGCGCCCCGCCGTATTTCGAGGGGAAGTGGCTGACGAGAATATGGATAATGCAAGCCTCTCGGTTCAGCGCGGAATCTTCAAGGCGGGCTTTGACATAAAGGATATCGCGCGTCCGGGCAATCGTGTCGGGCGGGATAACCACGGCTATGGGGTAAGCCGTATCTACATGCAAGCGGCCTTTCCGGTAAAGCAAGGCCACATCGATGCCTCTCGGGTCGGGGCTTTCGAAATGCACGAAATCGAAAGACTGGAACCGCAAAGGTGTCCCGAGGCAGAGTTCACGCAATACACGGGCGTTCTCCACCTCAGCCAAACCCAAGGCCAGCAGCGGAACTTCGGCATCAAGGGCGGAAACCACTTTGAACAGGCGGTTCCGCTTTTCCGTGAACTTGGCATTTCCCCATCCTTTGATTCCCGCGGGCGTGAAATCGCGGTCGTCTTTTCCGGTATCGTGCAAAGGATGAAAAAAATTCTCCACATTGTAAAAGGCAATCCGGCCGAGAAGCCTGCCCGGGCTCCCCTCTCCGGGAAAAAGCCGGGAGGGCCGAGACGATGTTGCCGGCAAGACCGCGACCGGGCCGCCAGAGGGGAGAACCTGTCCGGACGGGATGGCTTGGCCGTACGGGATAATTTGACCATGTGGTCCGATTTGACGGGCTTGCCCGGCCTGGCTGCAAATCGGGAAAAGCCCGCTCCAGAAAAGGAATTGAAGCCGCAAAAAAGCCTTTGGAAGGAACTGCATGCAGGAAATCGGACGGAAAACACGAGAAAAACCGGGGAGAGAGGGCCTTGCATGCATCTTTCTTAGAAATTTCGATCGTTTGCGCCGGCTTCGGAATTCCTTGCCGGACCCGGCTAAAATCGCACCGGGATTGTTCCGATGGCAATCCGATGGCAAAGAGAGCAAAAAAAGATGTCCTTGCAAGACGGTTTAAGTTAAAAATCCCTAACCTTAGATTTTTTTAAGAATCCGTAAAACCGCCGCACGCCTTTGCATCCACCCCCTTGCGGCGAATGCAAACCGCTTCCGGAAGCGCCCGGAAGCAAAACAGGCACGTCTTGCCCGAACAGCGCTGCGATAATTTCAACAGCCTCTTAGAATATTCGGTTTTTTGTGTACTTTTGCACTCCGTTTGACACAACCGCAGCCGGTGTGCTGCAAATTCTTCTTGGAAATCCCGGAAGAAAGAGCAGGGGCTACGGGAAAAGGAGAGATGCCGGAGTGGTCGATCGGGGCGGTCTCGAAAACCGTTGTACCTTTTGGTACCGAGGGTTCGAATCCCTCTCTCTCCGCAAGAAATCTTGGAAATCAAGATTTCAAAAAATCAACATCCTGTTAAAAATCAGCATCCTACCCTGCACCTAATCTCCACTTTCCGACACGATTTTCTATTTCCCGTGAAGGAAGCCGGTTGTTGCGTTTATAAAGCCGTTCAAGGCGTTCCGCTCCTACTCTTGGCGAAATAATCTTGAACTCATCCACCAGCATATCGAATATGCGGAGGATGCCCCAAACGGTCACCCCGGATTTTTGAGCAGAATTTCTGAGCTTTGCATCACCTGTCAGCAGCGTATATCCATGGCGTTTGGCATACAGCCATACGGAACAGTCCGCAACAGAAACATTGTTATGGCAGTTTGCCCGGAATGACACGATTTCGACCACTTCCTTTCCTGAATGCTGTTTCACTGTCAGGTGTTCCAAGCCGACATGCCGTTGCACGACCTCTGACTGGCTTTTATCCGTCAGTTCATTAGCACGAAGTCCGTTGTATGTATCCTTATCGGCAAATGGAAAAAATCATCCAATAAACCCGCTGAAATCAGATCAATGAGACAGACACGGTGGCTTGTTCCGGCTATTGCCGCAACCAGTCAAAAGATTTCCGGACGTCTCCGCATGCAACGGCGAAAAGAGTCCAGAAACGACAGGCAGGGCTGTTTTGACGGTTGGGTGCAAGGCGCGACCCCGTCAAACGGGACTTGCGCCTTGCATTAGACTTGCACCCTAGCTGCCGGAACAAGAATACCCGCAAAGCGGTGCCGTCCGGCGAGCCGCCTGCACCTTTCACTTAGTCCTGAAAACCGAGCCCTGCCTTCCGCGACCGCCAGCCTAAAGCACTTGCCCGAGATAGGATTTCAACGAGGAAACATAGTCTTCCAAGGCCGCTCTCCCCTTTTCGGTAAGGCGGCAAGAAGTCCGGGGCTTCTTGCCCACGATTTCTTTCCGGACGGAAATATAGCCGGCCTCGGACAATTTTTCAATTTGCACGCTCAGGTTGCCCGATGTGGCCTGCGTCTTTTCCTTGAGGTAGCTGAAATCGGCTTCCTCGACCGACAGCAGCAAGGATATGACAGCCAATCGGAGCTGCGAATGCAGCAACGGATCGAGTTCCTTCATGACCGTTTGATTTTTCCCCGGACGATATGAGCCGGTATCACCATGAAAACCAAGAGAGAAAATCCGAACCAAAGGTTCCAGTCATTGGTGCAAACTCCTTCCATCAGCATGTAAACGGCTACCAGCAGCCCCAGCAAGGGAGGCCAGACGAACCATCTTTCCCGGAGTACGAGCCCGGTCATCGAGGTGCCGATGCCCGCATAGAGAATCGACAAGGGCATCATCAGCGAGAAATCGATTTCACCAATCAGGAAACCCATCAGCATCATGGCCAGGATGGTCAGGCCGAACATGCTCCCTATCACTTTCCAAACACTGTCCAGCATGCCTTGCAAATAGGTTTTCGCGCCGGGCTTCTTCTTTTTCCCCGCAAAGGTTGTCGCCAGATACGGCAAGAACATGACGAGCCATACGAACATGAAGTCCCATTCCCCGGTAAGACGAATCAAGAGCCAAGCCAGCAACGAGACAAACACGGCTCCGTAGCCATAAAACAAAAATGCATTGTAGTCTTTCTTGCTCGAAGTTTCCTCCTTGGTCTTCCGGATCATTTCGGAAATGAGTTCGAGGCTTTCTTTCTCGGTGATTTTCCTGTCTTCCATGACTTGATAATTTTAAAATTCGTTTTCATTGGGAAAAAAACGCGCGCCTGAAACCATGGCAGTGCATGGCTTTGCATTCGCAAAAGTACAGATAGTTTATTTTATAAACAAGTTTATAACTAAAAATACATGTTCCTGATGCCTGTCATGACGTCTTCCAAGCAGAGACGCCTTTCCCGCATTCCAAATCACAAACTAATTGGCTACATTTGCAGATTTTGAAGACAAACCTCGGAAAAAGGCCGCACTCCGGGCCGGAAGCCGTT
This sequence comes from uncultured Bacteroidales bacterium, assembly GCA_949291555.1. Classification (GTDB taxonomy): domain Bacteria; phylum Bacteroidota; class Bacteroidia; order Bacteroidales; family P3; genus Pullibacteroides. The sequence goes on along the minus strand of CASEWE010000007.1, from coordinate 70,026 downwards.
GTACCGATCGGCAATTCAACGTCTGGCACCGACCCCGAGTCCGACCTCCGAGCCGCACCCCGGGCCGGAAGCCGTTGTACCGGTTGGCAATCCAACGGATAGCACCGACCCCGAATCCGACCTCCGGGCCGGAATCCGGCCGCAAAAGGGATTTCCGCCAACAGCCGAACACCTCGGATGAACGCCTGCTGGACCCTCCGGGAATCCCACCTTGGATTTCCGCCACAGCCACACCCCGGAGGGGAAAAGCCCCGGGAAAAACAAGAAAAAACACAAACAAGACCGGCATTGCATTTTCAACTAAACAAAAAATAAATCATGAGAAGATTTTTCATTTCTATCGTGGCCGCTTTTTGCGCCATGACGGCTTGGGCCCAGAACCCGCTGCCAAACGACCCGGCCGTGCGGAAAGGAACGCTCGAGAACGGGCTCACCTACTACATCCGGCACAACGACAAACCCGCCAACAGGGCCGAATTTTACCTGGCCACCAACGTCGGCGCAATCCAGGAAACCCCCGACCAGGACGGCCTGGCCCACTTCCTCGAACACATGTGCTTCAATGGCACGAAGAATTTTCCCGGAAAAGGCATCCTCGAATACCTCCAGAGCATCGGAGCCGAGTTCGGCCGCAATATCAACGCCATGACCGGGGTCGAACAAACCGTGTACATGCTCAACAATATTCCCCTGGTGCGCGAAGGGGTCATCGACACCTGCTTGCTCATCCTGCATGACTACTCGCACTACGTAACCTGCGACTCGGTGGAAATCGACAATGAAAGGGGCGTAATCCTCGAAGAACGCCGGCAAGGCATGACCGCCATGCGAAGAATGATAGAGAAAGCATTTCCCTACTATTACGGCGATTCCAAATACGCAACCTGCACCGTCATCGGGAGCCAGGAAAACCTGGAAACCTTCAAGCCCGAAAGCCTCCGCACCTTCTACCGCACGTGGTACCGGCCCGACCTTCAAGCCGTTATCGTAGTCGGCGATGTCGATGTGGATGCCGTGGAAGCCAAAATCAAATCCACCTTCTCGCAAATTCCGGCCGCTGAAAACCCCCAGCCCAAGCAAGTGCACAAGGTTCCTGAAAACACGGAACCCTTGATCGGAATCATCACCGACCCGGAAGCAACCAGCACCTCGATCGATATTCTCTGGAAAAGCGAACCCGCGCCGGAAGAACTCAACAACACCGATGCCGGCATGATGCTCGAAATCCTGAAGGATTACATCCGCGCCATCATGAGCGAAAGGTTCAACGACATCACCTCCCGGCCGGATGCGCCGTTCCTGAATGCTTATCTCGGGATTGAAAGCTTCTGCGAAACCATGGAAGCCACCACCGGTTCGGTAGTCTGCAAGCCGGGCGAGGGAATCGCCGCTTTCAAAGCCTTCATGACCGAAGTCGAAAAAATGAAACGGTACGGTTTCACCGATGATGAAGTATCGCGCGCCAAAGACAACATCCTCAGCCAGTACGAAAAAGCCGCGCAAGGGGCCGAAACCCGGGAAAACGCCGATTTCATCGGCGATTACGTGGATAATTTCTTCGACAATTATCCCTACATGGAACCGCAGACCGAATACGAACTAGCCAAATTGATCTGCTCGCAAATCAATTCGATCATCCTCAACCAGATTGCCGCCACCATCATCACCGACAACAACATGGTCATTGTCTACAAGGCTCCGGAAAAAGAAGGCCTCTCGCATCCTTCCGCCCAAGACTTCACCCAAGCCCTGGCGGAAGTGAAGGCTTCGGAAATCGCGCCTAACGAAGCGGTAAACACCAACGAGCCCTTGCTGGACAAAAGCCGCCTGAAAGGTTCGCCCGTGAAACAGGAAACCCAAATCACGCTCGGCGGGAAAACCGCCACGGAATGGACGCTCAAGAACGGAATGAAAGTGGTTGTACTGCCCACCGAATACAAAAAAGACCAAGTATTGCTGAACATCGTGAAAGACGGCGGGCGTTCGCTCATTGCCACGGAAGACTTGCCTTCGTTCGATGACAATGTCTTCTCCGTATTCATGTACAATTCGGGTTTGTCGAAATTCCCGGCCACCACGCTATCGAAGATGCTGGCAGGCAAAAACGTGTCGAGGGCGGTCTACATCGGTCCCATCCGCCACGGCATTTCCGCCACCAGCTCGCCCAGCGACATAGAAACCGCTTTCGCGCTGATGTACTTGTCGATTGCCGACCCGAGGTTCGACCAGGATGAATTCCAAACCGGCATCGAGCAACTCCGGGCCGTGCTTCCCAACATGGAAAACAACCCGGACTACAAACTCCAGCAGGAAATGACCAAGACCCTCTTCGGCAACAACCCGAGGCAAACGGTAATCAGCATGGAAACGCTGGAAAAAGCGAACCTTGAAACCATCGAGCGCGTGTACCGGGAAACGCTTTTCAAAGACATGGCCGGCGCCACGCTCTACATCGTGGGCCATGTGCAATTGGATTCCATCAAGCCGCTTGTTGAAAAATACATAGGCTCGTTGCCCAAAGGGAAGAAAGCTTCTACCTGGCAGCAAACGGGCGAACACATTGTGAAAGGCAAGGTCGAAAACCACTTCGCCACCTCGATGGAAACGCCCAAGACGACCGTCTTGCAAGTCTACACCGCCTACATCCCCTTCTCGGTGAAAAACCAAGTCATGCTGGATGCGGCCAAATACGTGCTCGACATGATTTACGTGGCTACTCTCCGGGAAGAAGAGGGCGGCACCTACGGGGCAAGCGTCATGAACGGCTTCCAGAAGCATCCCGAAGAAAGGGCCATGATCCAAGTCTATTTCAACACCAACCCGGAATCGGCCATGAAACTGAGCGAACTGGCCAAGGAAGGGCTTGAAAAGCTCATGAACGAAGGCCCAACCGAGGAGCAGCTCGGCCGGACGGTGGAAAACTTCAAGAAGAACATCCCCGAAAGCCGCATCACCAACGAATGGTGGCTCTCCAACCTGCAGTTCTACTACAACTATAACGGGAGCGACTTCGACAAGGAGTACGAACAAGCCGTGGAGCAAATCGATGCGGAAAACATCAAAGCCATTCTCAAATCGGTGCTCGAACAAGGCAACCTTGTGGAAATCATGATGGCCCCGCAAGAATAAAACCAAAAACCGCCTTGAAACGCTTGTCTTAAGCACGGCAAGCACGGGAGGCCTTCCATAAGCAAAGACCCCTGCCAGCAAGCCTGAACGGCGAAGCCGAAGCCCAACATCCGGCTTCGGAGCCCCGTTCGGCCCTGGCAGGGGTTTCTTTTTGCGGCAAAGCGGAAACCTTTGCCGGCACTGATGATGGTCAATCGGCAAGCCGGCTCCTTTTTGCGGCAAAGCGGGAAACGGCACCTTGCGCGCTCCTGCACGATTACGGGAAAATTTCCTATGAAAGGCTCCTGAAAACCGAAGAAACGCCGCCGGGAATGCCGAGGCGACCGGAACACCGGGCCGCCAACCCTATCAAAGATGCAAAAGCCATCAAAGACGCCGAAGATGCTAAAGATGCAAAAGACGCTAAAGTGCTAAAGCGCCAAAATGTTAAAGCACAAAAAAACCGAAAGATGCAAAAACCTTGAAATCCCGAGCGGCAGGCCCGCGTAAAAACCTTACAGCTCCCGCAGCAAAGCCATCCATTGCTCCATGACCGGCTCCGGAGCGAAACACCCGGCTTTTTCAACCGCCTTCCGGGCAAGATCCTCGCGCAGGGGGGCGTCTTTCAGCAAGGCTTTCAAGCGGCAGGCATATTCCTTTTCCCGGAAAGGCCGGACCAGCAGCCCGCAATCCGGCCGGATGATAGACGAAACGCCGGCGCTGCAATCGAAAGCTACCGGCACGCAACCGGCAGACATGGCTTCGACCAAGACCAGGCCGAAACTTTCGAACGTGGAAACCAGGCATATCACGGAAGCTTTCCGGAAAAAAGGGGCCGGATCCTGCTGCCAACCCTCAAAACGCACATTCCCCACCTTCCGGGAACGGGCAAACCGTTCCAACTTCCCTTTCTCAGGCCCTTGCCCCACTAAAACCAGCTTCCAGCCGGGCACCTCTTTCCAAATACGGTTCCAGATGCGCAACAGCCGGTCTACCCGCTTATCCTTATACGTCATGCGCCCGCAATAGAGCACGATGCTTTCCTTTTCCCCCTCTCCGGCCCCGCCGACCGGCTTGCAGAAATTGGCAATTGTCCGGATTTTCTTCCCGTCTATGCCCAAGCGGCCGCAAAGTTGTTCCCGATAGGCATCGGCCAAGACCACATAGGCGTCGCAGACCTCGTAGGTGTACCGGTACAAAGGCAGCCACCGGCGACTGTACCGATGGAAAATTTTCTCCTTAGGAACCGCCGTGACTAATTTCCACAAACGCTTTTTCCACGATACCGGGCGCAAACCGACCCGGGAATCAATCTGCCAGAACGGAACGGAATGATCGACAAATACAAGCTTGACCGGACAGGCTTCCCGCACCAGATGCAAGTTGTCGAAAAACGGGTATACGACAAACAGGAAGTCGATGCCCAGCCGTTCGACTTGCTCGATGACGAATTGCATGTACGCGCGGTCCTCTTCACCCCTCCCCTGCCCGCTGTTCCGCAGGCCGCTCCCGGAAAAAGGCAACAGGCAAAGCGGCGGCTGGCTTCCCGCCAAACAATCCCATTCCTGGTATTCCGTGCAAATCGCAAAGCAGCGGAACCCGCGGCGGGAAAATTCCTCGGAAAGGTTAAGGGTAACCTTCTCGGTTCCCCCGTGGAAAAACTCCTTATGAAGGAAAGCTATGTTCTTTCCTGCTCGCTGCTGCTCCATGATGCCAGTCCCATTGGCTTCGACTTCGGTTTTGATTTCAGGTGCGGCCTTGGCTGAAAGCCCGGCTCCAATTCGGTTTTTCCCTCCGGATTGCCCCTCAGTCCGCCGGGTTTCCGTTCGAAAACCAAGCTGCAATCTGCGGCATTGCCGTTTCCAGGATATCCAAAACCTTGTTGAAATCCCGTTCGCCGCCGTAATACGGGTCGGGAACCGCATCAACGCGGAATTTTTCCTTGTCCGCAACCGGCACGAACTCCATGAAAGGCCTTACTTTTTCCCGCTGCGCATCGGTGGAACACAAGGCCAGCACATCGCGGTAATTCTCCCGATCCATGGTCAAGATCAAATCGAAGGAATCCAGATCCCGGCGCGAAATCCTGCGGGCAATGGAATCGACCGCGTAACCCCGTTTCCCGGCAATGCTTATCATGCGCCCGTCGGCCGGGCATCCTTCATGATAGCCGGCCGTCCCGGCGGAATCCACATGGAACGAACCGGATTGCCCGGTTTCCTGCAGATAATGCTTCAAGACCGCTTCGGCAGCGGCCGAACGGCAAATATTCCCGAGGCAGACAAACAAGACCTTGTGCTTCATGCGTTTTTATTCTTGTCTTATGCTTTTTATCCTTGGCTTCTCCTTGCGTTATCCTTGCGCCTTCTTGCTGCCGGCATCCATGGCTTCCTCTCCGCGTTTTCCGCATTCCCGGCCGGTTCCCTTCCATTCCCGGCTTCCGCGCTTAGAAACGCCCACCCGCCTGTTTCCTGCCTTCCACCGGTCCGCACGCCCGTTGTGCCGGAGCTGGAACCCGGCGCCCGCCTACTTTATGTATTCCACCGGTTCTTCCTTTTCCTTGTCCAAAGGCTCGACCACGAAACCCGTCTTCTCGAAATTCATCTTGCCAAGGTCCATGCAGCGGATGCGGCTGTTGTACATGGTCTTGAAATAAAACTTCCGGCCGGTAATATCGGCAACGGCCGTCCATTGGGTCGCGCTCGGCAGTTCGGGGGCTTTCCCGGCCTCGAACTCGATACCGATAGGGATATCGAAATTATTGAGGATATGGAAGCACTGTTTCACCGTTTCCCAACCGTTTGCCCGCCGAGGAGCCGTCTGCTTGTAAAAAAAGGCCCGGACGAAACGCGAAGGCGGCGTTACATCGCCGGGCAAGCCCAGCAAGCCCGACCCGGCCCCGAACGGATGCACCAGCAAACCGTCATACGCCTTGGCCGAAGCCGACCCGGGATAAAGGTTCACGTAATTGTTCAGATTGGTCAGCTGCCATTCAAAGCCGGGCGCATTGGTAAGCACGCCGGCCGGGTTATCGTAAACCCGCACCTGCCCGTCTATGACTTCCACAACGGCCTGGGCCCCCGTGGCATCGGCAACCCGCCAATGCACCGTGGCCGAACCTTGCAAAGCCGTTATCTTGACCGAACCGATAGCGGCTTTGACCTCCTCTACCGTGGCAAAGCAGGAAAGCATCCAGGGGACCACCTGCAAGTCGGCAAGGTATTCCCCGGCCTTGAGCGAATCGAAAGCCGGGTAACGCCCATAGGCGGGAAAATAGAACAAGCCCGCCGAGAGGCCGGCCTCATTCAATCCTTCGGCCACGAATTCCTTCTGCACCAAGGATATGCCCGCAAACCCGTAGCGGGAAGAGAATTTCAGCCCGTTCATGCCAGACGGCGTGTACGAGACAAACGAAGTCCCTCTCGGCACGATCACATACCGGCTTTCAAGCTCGCTTTCGCCCCACTCGATGGTCCGGGCCACCACGATGCTCCCGTCCAAGGCTTTCAGGCTGATTCCGGTGCAGGCGGAAAGACGTCCCGCGCACAAGCTTCCGATGAGGATTGCTCCCAAAAACAAAACTTTCCTTTTCATAGAGAGAAATTTAAAAATTCACCCGACCCGTTCGGCCCGGGGTAGAAGCAGGCCTGATTCCCGAGCCGCCCCCGGTTTATCCCGTGCAGGCACAATTTCAAAATTACAAAATAATGCCCATCCGGGCCAGGGCGGCTCCAAAGCGGGGCGACCCGTTGAAAGCCTCCAAAGGCAATTCCGCAGGCGGAAAAACGGGCGAACCGGAGAAAGCCCGCGGAGAGAAACGGACCGAACAAGCCCGATGGGAAACGAGCCAGCGCAAGGATCGGTATCCCTAAAGGCATTTTGCAAAATCGCAACGGGTTTCCGGTGCATATCCCAGACCGGAATTGAAGTTTCGCAAACTTGCAACGGGTCCGGATCCGGATTTCCGACACCGCCCTTGGCCATCTTGCCGCAAAAATTTTGTTTTCTTGCCGCTAATCGTTACCTTTGCACTCCCTTTTCGGGGAAAAGCTCTCGTAGCTCAGTTGGTAGAGCAAATGACTCTTAATCATTGGGCCCAGGGTTCGAGTCCCTGCGAGAGCACAAAACGCCATGCAAGACCGCAAGTCCGGCATGCGCGGACAAAGAACGGGACTAATACCGGATCTTCCGGCCGTTAGTCCCGTCTTTTTTAGGTTTTCCCCGCTGGCTGTCCGACACCCGAACCCCGCCTCGAACGGCCTTCAATCCCGCCTTTTTCAGGGTTCCTTCAGGTTTTCCCCGCTGGCTGTCCGACACCAAAACCTGCCTCGAACGGCGGCCGTTAATCCCACCTTTGTCAGGGTTTCCTTCAGGTTTCCACTCTGCGCCGCCGGGTGCAGGCTCCAGCTTCCTTCATGCGCCTCTCCCCGTCAAGCAGGAACAGACCCGAAGCATGCCGGGAAGGCAGTCTCAAAAAGATTCGCCCATCACCAAGACGAACACGCCCCTGTTCCCGCTCCCGGGCTTCCAGCTATCTTTCCCCAAGGCATAGTCGACGCGCACGTTCAGCCCTTTCTTGAATTCGAAGCGAAGCCCCAAGCCGTAGGAAGGCAGCAACATTCCGGCCCGCAATCCGGAAAAAGAAGGGTAAACCGCCCCCAAGCCGCCAAAAGCCACAAGCCCGATGCGCCAGAAAAGTTTCTGCCGGAGCTCCACCTGGAAAGAAAACAAATTGTCGTCGGAATACCGGCCCAAGTAATAACCGCGAAGACGGTTTTCCCCGCCGGCCATCTGCTTGAGCGACCACGGCAAGCGGCTCGACCCGTTACGGGCATAGAAGTCGAACGCCAGCACGCCTCCGCGCCAAAGCCATTGGAAATAATCCGCTTGCAAGACAATCTGCCAAAGCGTGCGGCCGCAAGTGCCCGCAAATGCCGGGTAAACCATAGGCCGCAGGACGATGTTCCAGCCCTGGTAGGGGTAAAGCGGGAAATCCCGGGAATCGTACTGGAGGCTCAGCCCGAACCCCGTAGTATAATACCAAGGCGCTTGCCCCTCGAAGTAACCCGGATTCTCGATGCTGCCTTCCTTGGCCAAGGAATAGGCCGACTCCAAAGCGGCCCCTATGTAAAACCCGGGCGCGAACCGGTAATCGTAATAAAAATTCCCAAGGACGTTCCATCGGCGGAAAGAGGAAACGGGATTCATCGCGCACGCCTCGTAGGAAATGCCCCAGAAATCGGTGTTCTGCTGTTCGAAATAAACATCGTAAGAAAAACGATGCTTGTGCCCGGGAAAGTAGGTGTTGCCCGAAATCCCCGCATAGAAGAAACCGCGCCACTCCACGCTTCCCTCCAACGCCACATCCGAAGGCAAAAGCGTGGAATCGGACTTATCCAGCCTGTAGTTCCCCGCCAGGATGCCGCCTATCCCGATGCCTCCCTCGTAAGAATACCTCGGCACCGCCGCCGCGCTGAAATCGAATTTCCGGGAATAGGTCCGATCCACATCCCCGCCGAGCATCTTCCGCCAGAAGTTGTCTTTGTCCACGCTCGTGTCCCGATGCGCCTGCCGGGCCCGGATCTTTCCCCACCGGATGGAATCTTTGGCCGAAAGGGCTCTTTCCGGAGGCTTCCTTCGAAAAGAAACCTCGAAAAGCACATCGGGCACCGTGTCCCGCCGGCGGATAACCGGCGTGGCTCCGGAAAGACTGTCGGGAACCCGCCGGCCCTCCCCCGACCCGGAGAGCGCGAAGCCTGCCCGATTCCCTTCCGTCAAAGCGGCAAGCGGAACCTCCCGGTCCCCAACGGCAGTCGCGCCTGCCCAGCTGCAAGATGCAGCAAGGAGACCGACAAAGAAACCATGCAATGCCTTCCGCAACACTTCCAGGAAGCTTACTCCACCAGTTTTTTGTATTTGAACCGCTTGGGTTCGACATTTCCCAAGCGTTTCCGCTTGTTTTCCTCGTATTCGGTATAACTTCCTTCAAAGAAATACACCTGCCCCTCGCCCTCAAAGGCCAGTATGTGGGTGGCAATGCGATCCAGGAACCAGCGGTCGTGCGAAATGACCACCGCGCAGCCGGCAAAGGATTCAAGGCCTTCTTCCAGCGCCCGCAAGGTATTGACATCAATATCGTTGGTGGGCTCATCGAGCAGCAGCACATTCCCTTCGCTCTTCAGAGCCAAAGCCAAGTGCATGCGGTTGCGTTCCCCGCCCGAAAGGACGCCGGCTTTCTTGCCTTGTTCGGCCCCGCTGAAATTGAAACGGGAAACATACGAGCGGGAATTGACCAAACGGCCACCGAGGTTTATCTGCTCGTTGCCTTCCGAAATGACTTCCCAGACCGTTTTTTCCGGGTCGATGGTGGCGTGCTGCTGATCCACATAGCCCAGCTTCACGGTCGGCCCCACCTCGAAAGTGCCGGAGTCGGGCTTTTCCAGCCCCATGATCATGCGGAAAAGCGTGGTTTTCCCAGCCCCGTTGGGCCCGATCACGCCCACGATGCCGGCCGGCGGCAACTTGAAATTGAGGTCATCGAAAAGCACCTTGTCGCCGAAAGCCTTGCGCACATGGACGGCCTCGATGACATTATTGCCCAAGCGCGGCCCGTTCGGGATATAAATCTCCAAGCGTTCTTCCTTCTGCTTGCTGTCTTCGTTCAGCATCTTCTCGTAAGCGTTCAGACGCGCTTTCCCTTTGGCTTGACGGGCTTTCGGGGTCATGTGCACCCACTCCAGCTCCCGCTCCAAGGTCTTGCGCCGGCGGGATTCGGCCTTTTCTTCCTGTTCCAAGCGCTTGGTCTTCTGCTCCAGCCACGAACTGTAATTGCCTTTCCAGGGAATGCCCTCCCCTCTGTCCAGTTCCAAGATCCACCCCGCCACGTTATCCAGGAAATAGCGGTCGTGCGTAACGGCGATAACGGTGCCTTTGTACTGCTGGAGATGGGCTTCGAGCCATTGTATGGACTCGGCGTCGAGATGGTTGGTAGGCTCGTCCAGCAAGAGGATATCCGGTTCCTGCAAGAGCAAACGGCAGAGCGCGACCCGGCGGCGTTCGCCCCCCGAAAGCGTGGACACCGAAGCCTCGGGAGCCGGGCAATTGAGCGCATCCATGGCCCGTTCGAGCTTCGCGTCCAACTCCCAGGCATCGTGCTGGTCGAGCAGTTCGGTCAGCTCTCCCTGGCGCTCGATGAGCTTGGCCATCTCATCGTCGCTCATGGGCTCGGAAAACTTGTTGTTGACAGCCTCGTATTCCTTGAGCAAGTCGACCACTTCCTGAACCCCTTCTTCCACCACCTGCCGCACGGTCTTGCTGTTGTCGAGCTCGGGCTCCTGCGCCAGATAGCCTACCGAATATCCGGGAGAAAAAGCCACATCGCCCTGGTAGTTCTTGTCGATGCCGGCAATTATCTTCAGCAAGGTGGATTTCCCGGAGCCATTCAAGCCGATGATGCCTATCTTGGCCCCGTAAAAAAACGACAGCCAGATGTCTTTCAATACTTGCTTGCTGGGCGGGTAAACCTTGCTTACCCGGTTCATCGAAAAAATAACTTTCGGTTGTTCTTCTTGTGCCATATCGTGTTAATCCTTTTTTTCCTGACAATAAGTTTTCCCGTGTTAAATCGTGTTAAAATTTGTTAAAGCCTGAAAACGCCGGACCTCCCCGGCCGGCATGGCCGAGCCGCCTCCTATCTTCGTGCCAACAAAGATAGCGAAAGGCGAGCGCCATGCGCCATCGAGCTCGCTCGGATGGACATGGCCGAGCCGCCTCCTATCTTCGTGCCAACAAAGATAGCGAAAGGCGAGCGCCATGCGCAGCCCCGCTCGAATGGACATGGCCGAGCCGCCTCCTATCTTCGTGAAAACAAAGATAACCAACCGCGCCAAATCCAATTCAGGAAAGCAGGCCTCACCAATGCAAAGAGGCCTCGTCGAACCAGTCCCCACGCACCCGCATCACCTGTTCTATCACATCGCGCACGCAGCCTTCGCCGCCTTTGCGCAAGGAAACGTAATCGGCTATTTCCTGGATTTCGACCGCCGCATCGGCCGGGCAAGCCGAAACCCCGGCCAGCTTCATCACCTCGTAATCGGGAATATCGTCGCCCATGTACAAGACTTCTTCCGCGCAGAGCCCTTTCTGGCGCAAGTATTCCATGAATTTGTCTTTCTTGTACGAAACTTCCGTAAAGACATCTTCCACGCCCAGGAAACGCATGCGGGTCTTCATCGACTCGCCTTTCCCGCCCGAAATCACCGCCACATGGTAGCCTTTCTTCACGGCCTGATGCAGCGCGTACCCGTCTTTCACATTGGTGCAGCGTATCTGGTCCTGCTCGCTGAACAGCCACACATGGCCATCGCTCATCACGCCATCGAAATCGAAAATGAACGTGGTTACTTTGGGCAATTTGATCTTGTAATTCGACATATCGTTTGGTTTCATTTCACTTTTCCCGCCGCTCCGCAAAGCAAGCGAGGCCTTCCAGCCAAGCGGATCAGCGAAAAGAACGGCTTCCGGCCTTCCGGCCTCCCGCCTTCTTCTTCCTTCTTCCTTCTTTCTACTTCTCTTCCTTCTTTCTTCCTACTTCATTCGTTCTTCGTTCCGCATCCGTTCGTCCTGCTTCGCCCTTTCCTTGTCGCCCGCTTGTTTTTCCTGCGGATTCCCCGTGGACCCCATGGGCAAAACCGCCTGCTCCGAGCGCCGCCTTTCCGCTATTGCCTGCGCCAAAAGCCGGTATAGTTCCACGTGCTTCCTTCCCTGCGGGGTAGACGACAGATAGGCCTCTTGCCTCCGCAAAATTTCCCGATCGCCGCGCACCGCCGGCCCGGTCTGGCCTTTCCAAGGCGAACCCGACCCGCTTTTCCTGGCCGTTTGAAGAATGAGGGGCTGCAGCAAGCCGAAATCGATGCCGGCTTCCTCCATCAGGTCGCAAGCTATCGAATACATGAAATTCACATAATTGCAGGCAAAAACCCCGCCTATGTGCAAAACCGAACGCTGGGCCGAGCTCATGGGCAAGATCCGGCTGGACACCGAGCCTGCCAGCCTTTGCAGCTCCCGGAAGGTGGAAGGGTCGGAAGCTTCTATGCAGACCGGGGTCTGCCGCAGGTCGGGGCAAGAGGCTTCGCGGCTGAAGGTTTGGAAAAAATACATCACGCCGCAATGTTCCGAAACCGGCTTCAAGGCTTCCATCGGCACCGAACCCGACAGGTGCGCCACGGTTTTCCCCGGAAAACGCAAACGGGAGGCAAGCTCGCCCACCGCGTGGTCGCTTACGGCAAAGCAATAAAAGTCGGCTTCCGGCAGGATTTCTTCCACGCGACCGGTAAAAGCGATTCCGCCTAACCGTTCGGCCATGGCCCGGGCCCGCTCTTCCGTCCGGCTGAAAACCTGCAGCCATCGGACGCCTCCCGCCGCTTGCAAAGCGGGCGCCAGATGCCACGCCACATTTCCTGCCCCTATCAAAACGGCCCTTGTCGCCCTCTCCATCGGCTTGCTATCGTTATGCGTTTCCTTATTTCGATTTTGCTTCCTGTTACCTGCCTTCCTTTCCCCGGGCAGCGCGTGTCTCATCCGGACATTTCCCGGAAATTCCCCGGCCTTCCGCCCATTCCCCGATGCCGTCCGGGAATTGCCGCCTTGGAATCTTGTCGAAACGAAAAGGCACCGGGAATCCGCGCTTTGACGCGGTCCTGGACAAACCCGTTCCGGATCGGATTCCCTGCAAAAAAGCTTTCCGTACGCCGCAGCGGATCCGAATCGGGCTTTGACCGCATCCTGCAATCGCCCGCGGCTTCCCGGCTTCAAAACCGCCGGGGTTTTCCGGCTTCGACCGAGAACCCAAGCATTCCCGCCCTCCGGCGCTCGCGCGGTTTCTATTCGCACATTTCCTACTTGCGCGATTCCAGAATCCGGCGCACCTTGGCGTAATCGATGTCCGACCGCTCCCCAAGCAAGGTTCCCCGTTCCTTGAAACGGGCTACGATCTGCTCGATGACCGCCTGGGGATCGGAAACTTGGGGATAATCGGAAAACCGCGTCCCCTCGCCCAGACGGCGGAAAAATTCCTCGGTCTTGCAGATGGCTTCTTCCGCCCGGTCGACTTGCCAGATCCGTTTTCCGAACTGCAGGAGCTTTTCCTTTTTCTCTTCCATCATCTCCGCCTGCAAGCCCGGCCATACCAAAGCCAAGGTCTGCGCATGGTCCAAACCGGTCAAGGCCGTAATCTCGTGCCCTATCAAATGCGTGCCCCAGTCTTCGGGCACGCCGGCGGCCACCAAGCCGTTGAGCGCCATGCTGCAAGCCCACACGATATTCGATGCGGCATCCATGTCTTCGGGTTCGTCCACGTACCGCAACCCGTTGTCTACCAGCACATGCAAAATGGCTTCCGAAAAACGGTCTTGCAAATCGGCCTGAACCGGGTAGGTAAGGTATTGCTCGGTAACATGCACGAAAGCATCGACCACGCCGTTGGCCCGCTGGCGCTTGGGCAAGGTCAGGGTTACCGTGGGGTCGAGTATCGAGAAGCGGGGAAAGGTCTGCCGGCTGCTGAAGGCGAATTTCTCCTGGGTGGAACGGCGGCTGATGACCCCGCCGCAGTTCATTTCCGAACCGGTGGCCGGCAAGGTGAGCACCGCGCCGAACGGGACGGCTTTCCGCACTTTGGCGTTTTCGGTGCAGATGGCATACGGGTCTTCCCCCTCGAAATAGGCGGCCGCGGCAATGAATTTGGTCCCATCGATAACGGAACCGCCTCCCACGGCCAAAAGGAAATCCACATTCTCCTTGCGCACGATTTCAACCGCTTTCATCAGGGTCTCGTAACAAGGATTGGGCTCGATTCCTGAAAATTCCACGTATTCGAACCCCGACAAGGCCTTGGTCACTTGCTGGTAGATTCCGTTCTTTTTGATGCTCCCTCCCCCGTAGGTCATCATGACTTTGGACCCTTGGGGGATCTGGCCTGCGATATTGGCAATCTGCCCGGCCCCGAAAAGGATTTTGACAGGATTGTAAAACTGAAAATGACGCATGATTGTTGGTTTTTATCTTACGGCAGTCGACATGCCCGTTTGCAAAGATAGCGAAAGGCGAGCGCCATGGGCATCGAGCTTGCTCGAATGGCCATGGCCGAGCCGCCTCCTATCTTCGTGGAACAAAGATAGCGAAAGGCGAGCGCCATGCGCCATCGAGCTTGCTCGGATGGCCATGGCCGAGCCGCCTCCTATCTTCGTGCCAACACAAAGGTAGCAAACAATGCCGAAGGCGGGAAGGCAGGGGGGGCGTGGGAATAAAAACGAATACTGGTTGTCTTCTCCAGATTTTTATTTATCTTTGTTATGTCTATATAATAAAACATAAAAATTAAAACCATGTCTTACAAAAATTTCTCCAATCTCTTCCCTCTCCAGAAAACCCTACGATTCAGCCTTTTACCAATAGGCTGCACCTTGGAAACCATCAACCGGAACGGAATCATCAACGAAGATCAGCACCGCGCCGAAAGCTTCAAGCGGATGAAAAAACTCATCGACGAGTACCTTAAAGCCTACATCGAACAAACCTTGACAAGTTTCCGCTTGGCATATGATTCTGAAAACCGACAAAATTCCCTAACAGAATACCTTGCCTGCTATTCGGAAAACAGCAGAACCGAAGAGCAGAAGAAAAGACTCTCCAAAATCCAAGACAATCTGCGCAAGCAAATCGCCAATCGGCTCACCCAAACCGAAACCCATAAACGCTTTATAAGCGAAACAGAAAAATTCATCCACGAGGAATTGAAAAACTTCGCCGGGGCCAAGGACATGCAAGATCTAATTGCCGAATTCAAAAACTTCACTACCTATTTCTCGAATTTCATAACGAACCGGGAAAACATGTATTCGGACAAGCCGCAAGCCACCGCCATCGCCTACCGGCTCATCCATGAAAATCTCCCGAAATTCATCGACAACCTATCAGCCTTCCAAAAGTTCAAAGAAACCGAAGGGGCTTCTTCAAGATTATCAGAACTGCAATCCGCATTCAAAGACGAATTAAAGGGGCGCTCTATCGACCAAGTCTTCCATCTGGATTTCTTCAACAATACTTTGACTCAAACCCAAATAGACTTCTACAACACGCTCTTGGGCGGGAAAACCCGAAAGGGAGGCTCCCCCATCCAAGGCCTGAACCAATATGTCAACCTGTACAATCAGCAGCAAAAAGAAAAAAGTGCCCGGTTGCCTCGATTCAAACCCCTCTTCAAGCAAATTTTAAGCGACCGGAATTCCTTCTCCTACCTGCCGGAAGCATTCACTTCCGACAAGGATGTTCTGGAAGCCATCGAAGCGTGCTATGCCGAGTTGGACAGCAAGGTTTTCAACCGGAAACCCGAGGAGGGAATATCGCTCGGACAGCTCTTGAGAAACCTTTCCGCCTACGATACTTCAAAGATCTACCTGCCCGAGGATTCGCTAAGCGACATTTCCTCGGCGATTTTCGGCCATTGGGCCGTTATCCAGGATACCCTCTTCGAAACGTTCAAAGAGAACAACCCGAAAAAGAAAAGAGAATCGGAAAGCAAGTACGAGGAACGCATCAGCAAGAAACTAAAAGAACACGAAACCTTCTCCATCGCTCAAATCGAAAAAAGCCTTTCCGACCACGGTTTCAACGAGGGGCTAATCGTGAATTTCTTTTCCCAAGCAAAACGCAAAAACGTCCAGGAAACCGACCGTACCTTTTTCGAACATATCAAAGAATGCCATGAAAAGGCAAGCGAACTCTTGAATACTCCGTATCCGAAAGAAAAAAATCTGGCACAAGACAAAACCAATGTGGAGAAACTAAAGCGATTGCTCGATGCCATCAAAGACCTGCAGCGCTTTGTGAAACCCTTGTCGGGAAAAATCGAAACCGCCGATAAGGATGGAAAATTCTACGGGGAAGCGACCCCCTTGTTCGAAGCGTTGGATAAAATCACCCCGCTGTACGACAAGGTACGGAACTACATGACCCGGAAGCCCTACAGCCGTGAAAAAATCAAACTGAACTTTAAAAACCCAACCCTCTTCAAAGGCTGGGACGTGAACAAAGAGCAAGAATACACCGCCGTGATATTAAGGAATAACGGCTTATACTACTTAGGGGTCATAAACAAAGAACACAATAAAATTTTCGAAGCCACCAGTTTGCCGTCTTCCGGTGCATGCTATGAAAAAATGATGTACAAACTCCTGCCCGACCCCAAGAAGAATCTTCCACGCATTGCTTTTTCCCAAAAAAACATTCCCTTATTCCAACCCGAACCAAGAATCATAGGAATAAAGGAAAATAAAACCTTCAAAAAGGGAGAGAAATTCAATCTGGATGATTGCCATGCCCTTATCGATTTCTACAAATCAGCCATTGAAAGATACAACGACTGGCGCGTATTCCAATTCCGGTTTTCGCCCACCGATTCCTACAACGACATAAGCGACTTTTACAAGGAAGTCGAACAGCAAGGCTACAAACTATCTTTCTGCAAGGTATCGAAAGAATATGTGGCCAAATTGGTCGAAGAGGGAAAATTATACCTGTTCCAAATCTACAGCAAGGACTTCTCCTCGCATAGCAAAGGGAAGCCCAATCTGCACACTCTCTATTGGAAAATGCTGTTCGAGGAAAGGAATCTGGCCGATGTGGTCTTCAAATTGAACGGAAGCGCCGAAATGTTCTACCGGAAAGCCAGCTTGAGATATGAAAAGCCTACCCACCCGGCACACCAAGCCATAAAAAATAAAAAGCCCGGTGCAGCCAAAGCGGAAAGCACTTTCCCGTACAATCTGATCAAAGACAAACGCTACACGGAAGACCACTTCGAATTCCATGTCCCCATCACCCTGAATTTCAAAAGCAAAGACGAGAAAAACATAAACCCCTTGGCAAACGAATATATCCGCAACGCAAAAGACCTTCATATTCTCGGCATCGACCGAGGGGAACGGCATTTGCTTTATATCAGCCTCATAAATAGCCATGGCGATATTGTCCTGCAGCGTTCGCTAAACAAAATAAACGGAACCGACTATCATCAATTGCTGGATGCACGCGAAAAGGAGAACCAAGAATCGCGCAAAAGCTGGAACACCTTGGAAAAAATCAAAAGCCTGAAAGAGGGCTACCTGAGCTTAGCCATTCGCGAAATAGCAGACATCATGATCCAACACAACGCCATCGTGGTTTTGGAAGATTTGAACCTAAGCTTCAAGCGAGGACGCCAGAAAGTGGAAAAACAGGTTTACCAGAAATTCGAACACATGCTCATTGAAAAGCTCAATTATCTAATCGACAAGGAAAAAGACATCTCGGAAGCCGGGGGAGCCCTGAAGGCTCTCCAGCTGGCAAGTCCGCTTGAAAGCTTCCAAAAACTCGGCAAACAAAGCGGCTTCCTGTTCTATGTCCCCGCATGGAACACCAGCAAGATAGACCCGGCAACCGGATTCGCCAATTTATTCCATCTTCGCTATGAATCCATAGAGGCCGCCAAAGCGTTTTTCAACCGCTTCGATGAAATCCGGTACAACCAACAAAAGGACCTGTTCGAATTCTCCTTCGATTACAGCAACTTCACAACCAAAGCGGAAGGAAGCCGGGAAAAATGGACCCTTTGTTCCCATGGCGATCGAATCGCGACATTCCGAAAACCGCAAAGCAACAATTGGACTTCCCGTGAAATAAACCTGACCGAAGCGTTCAAGAAACTCTTCCAATCGTACGGCATCGATTGGGAGACTGAAGACTTGAAGCAAGCGATTGCCCGTCAATCCGAGTCAAAATTCTTCCAGAACAATCAAGCTTTCCTTTCCGAAGAAGACGAAGCGAATTCCGGACAGCCCGGCTTGTGGCAGCTATTCAAATTAACTATCCAGATGCGCAACAGCAAGGCAAATTCCGAAACCGACTACATCATTTCCCCGGTTGCGGACCCCAACGGGAACTTTTATGACAGCCGGAACAAGACCGGAGGCTCCCCCCTGCCTGAAAACGCCGATGCAAACGGAGCCTACAACATTGCCCGGAAGGGTCTTTGGCTCGTGGAACAAATCCGAAAGGACACAACCGGAAGACCGAATCTGAGCATTTCCAACAAGGAATGGCTCCACTTTGCCCAGACAAAACCTTACCTGTCTTGATCAAACTGAACCCAACCAAGGCTTAACCGACAGAAGGCTGCACGGGCAGGGGAAATCCTGCCCGTGCAGCCTTCTCAAAAGCGCACCGCCAATCCCATGGACGATTACATACCCCTCTCTGCGCTGAACGACTTTTGCTTTTGCCCCTATTCCCTCTACCTCCATCAAGTATATCAGCCGGCTGATACCGGATTATACCACGCCGCACCGCAAATCAAAGGTCTTTTAGCACACCAGACAATCGATCAGAAAACATACAGCACGCGGAAAACAGATCTGATGTCCTTGCCTGTCTACTCCGAATCTTTAGGCCTCTTAGGGAAGATAGACCTCTACCGCAAACAGGAAAGAAAACTTATCGAACGGAAATACCGGCTTCCGCACCTGTTCAAAGGGCGACTCTACCAGTTATGGGGACAGTATTACTGCTTGACAGAAATGGGCTATCCGGTCGATTACTTAGCCTTTCAGGAAATCGCCTCGCAAAAATACATCCCGATCCCGCTTCCCGGGGAAAAAGAAAGGGAAGAATTGGAGCGATTCATCGAGAACTTCAAGCATTTCTCGTTAGAATCGCCCGTCGAACTCAACCCAAACAAATGCAGCCATTGCATTTACAGCAATTTATGCGATAAGTTTTCAAAAGAAAATGTTTACCAGTAACGATTTAAGGACGCGGACGATTTTCATCCTCGATTGCATGGAACAAAACCGCCATCTGCGCGTGAAGAACGGGGAATTCCTGCTCGAACAGAGCCTCGATGGAAAAAACAAAACACTGACAAAATTCCCCTTCCAGAAGATTTTAGCGTTATTCATCATTGGACAGGCCTCCATCACAACCCCATTGATCGAAAAATGCAAAAAATACAACGTAGCTTTAATCGTTGTAAAACCTAACCTAAGACCTGTTTTCTACTGGGCAAATACGGCAGAAGGGAATTTCCTGCTCCGAAAGCGCCAATATGCGTTCGAGAAATCGGATCTTGCAATTGCGAGAATCCTGGTCGCAAACAAAATCGAGAATCAACGGGCCTGCCTGAAGAAAACCCGGAAAAAAGATTCCAAAACGCTTGAAGCCGTTGCACGCTGCGACCAGGCTCTCACCGTCCTGCCTGACATCAATGACTACTTCAAGCTAATGAGCCTTGAAGGTGCTATTGCAAAATTTTTCTTCGCCGCCTACTACCAAAACCTTGGCTGGAACGGCCGAAAACCCAGAACAAAATGCGATATCCTCAACACAACCCTCGACATCGGGTATACCCTTCTATTCAACTTCCTGGAATGCTTCATCCGGATGTTCGGATTCGATTTGTATATCGGCGTGTACCACCGGCTCTGGTTCCAACGCAAATCGTTGGTCTGCGATTTGATAGAACCGTTCCGATGCCTCATCGACCACACCGTGCTATTAGCTTTCCATCGGAACCAGTTCAAAGAAAACGACTTTATGTATTCAAAAGGAGAGCATTCGCTCAAACCCGGAAAATCCATGGAATACTATAAAGTCTTCCTGTCGGAACTCACCGAAAGAAAAATGGAGATATTCCGATACATACAAACCTTTTATCGTGCTTTCATGGGCAACAAGCCTATCGATGCTTACCCTAAATACGAAATGTGATGCTTCTGGTCAGCTACGATATTGCCGACAACCGAATGCGTGCACGGTTTTCAAAGATGTTGACGAAAAACGGGGCCATCCGCCTCCAACTCTCTGTTTACGAAATTGTGAACACGAAACGATTCTCGAACAATCTCTTGATCAAGATAGAAGCGTTTGCCAAACAGTTTTCCCCTTCCGACAGCGTGATCATCTTCGAGGTACAACGAGATTGCTTGAAAAAATACGGCAGCGCCATCCATATCGACCAAGACATCGTCTTTCTTTGAAACGCCTGCAAACCCCAAGCTCCATATCGCCCTTTTAAATCCGTAATAAATTAAATATCAAACCTTATATTTTTCGAAAGCAAAATAGGGGGGATTAAAAACCCCAAAACAATCTTATGGCAATGGTTTGTATTATTGAAAAATAAAACCTACCTTTGTATGCCTTTGGGTTTGAGAAAGGCTTTTAATTTCTACTGTTGTAGATATGCATATCTCGCCCAAGTTCTCGAAGTCGGTTTGAGAAAGGCTTTTAATTTCTACTGTTGTAGATTCGTAAATGTTAACATGTTGATTGTTCCCGGTTTGAGAAAGGCTTTTAATTTCTACTGTTGTAGATTCCGGTGCGCTTTCCGGACAGCCCAGGGGTTTGAGAAAGGCTTTTAATTTCTACTGTTGTAGATAAAAGAAAGCCGGATTGACAATACTTGGTTTGAGAAAGGCTTTTAATTTCTACTGTTGTAGATAGCCAGTACCTGACTGTCTCGCATATTGGGTTTGAGAAAGGCTTTTAATTTCTACTGTTGTAGATATAGTGGACTCCTTTAGGGGCCAAGCCGGTTTGAGAAAGGCTTTTAATTTCTACTGTTGTAGATTAATGAATCTGGCTTAGGTAAAGGTCTAGGTTTGAGAAAGGCTTTTAATTTCTACTGTTGTAGATCAGGTCAGCGCACACCTGCTCGAATACCATGTTTGAGAAAGGCTTTTAATTTCTACTGTTGTAGATGCGCATGGCGTTAGCGCCTGCCGCAGGTTTGAGAAAGGCTTTTAATTTCTACTGTTGTAGATCAGCGCGATGCGTCTAACAGTCCTTTAGTTTGAGAAAGGCTTTTAATTTCTACTGTTGTAGATGAAGATACCGGGACGAGGCCTTCCCGGTTTGAGAAAGGCTTTTAATTTCTACTGTTGTAGATCGCACCGATGAAATAGTCGAAATCAAGGTTTGAGAAAGGCTTTTAATTTCTACTGTTGTAGATTTACTACGATAGCAGGAATTACCGCGGAGTTTGAGAAAGGCTTTTAATTTCTACTGTTGTAGATAAGCTCACGGTGATTTCCTGCCTCTCTGTTTGAGAAAGGCTTTTAATTTCTACTGTTGTAGATTTGACCCTTTCCGATCGCGGACAGGAAGTTTGAGAAAGGCTTTTAATTTCTACTGTTGTAGATGAAGGAATATCTTGAAGTTTTGCGACATCAGTTTGAGAAAGGCTTTTAATTTCTACTGTTATAAATAATGTCATGGAAGGTAAGATAGAGAGGAGAGGCGGCGCGCGTCCGGGCGCGGGCAGGCCATTCAAGAATGGGAGGAGTAGGGCAGAATACAAATCCATCCTCATAACCAAAGAAGCCTATGCGTTATTGCAAGGCGTCAGGAACAAATGCGTCTACGTGTCGGACTTAATTACCCAAAACTTGACGAAGGAAGGGGCCTGAAGTCCCCCTCTTCCGCTGAAGATAGTTCCTCTTGTATTCCATTATATTTTGCATTGATTTGCAGAATTTTTGAGTATATGATACGGGATGATGGCGGCCAAACGGAGACAAGTTTGAGAAAGATCTTTAAACATTATGGATTTTACCATAAATTTTCGTTTCTTTGCTCTCACTGACGTATTTCGAAATACGAGCATAAAATAATTTCTACTATAGTAGATTTATGTCTAAAATTTAATTTTTTTCGTCCTTTATCCCTCCAAGAACCTTTTGCATAATGCCGCCGAGGCTAAAATGCAAAAGGTTCTTTTTTTTTGCTCCCCTCCCGGACGACCTCAACAGTCTTCCAAGCCGGGGAAACAGCCCCTGCAACAAAACCGCACGAACCAAATCCGTCTGCGCCACAGCCCGGAAAGCGAATGCCGTACGTCCAAACGCCACAGCGCAAAACATCCCTGTCGCATCTTGAGGTTACCACGGCTCCGCGGTCGAACACGCAAAACCGTTGCCTGCCCGGCTCGCCAACGCCGTCCGCCCCGCCTCCATACTATAATCTTCACCTAAAACACCCAAAACGCCGGAAAAAACATGGACCCACCCGTCCGCACAGCGCTCCCTCGTCAGAACTCCGCCCAACCCATCCGTACAGAGCCGAGCGGATCGGGATGGCTTCCTAAAAATCCGCCCCAAAAAAACACCAAAACGGGCACGGACAAGCCCATCCGTACCGCGTTTCCCCGGCAAAACCCAACCTGAAACGCCATCGATACAGCACCAAGAAACAAGACGGGTCGAAAAGCCCCCCGAAAAAACTCCGCCCAAAACCCGATAAAATCCAAGACGGCGCGTTATAAGAGCATGAAAGCAACGCCCGCCGCACGAAGATTTCTCACTGAGCAATGCGCCAAGGCAAAGACAGCCCTCCTTCGCTTCGGCTGCCTCTTCGCTTTCACCAAAAGAGACCGGCGGGTTATTTTCATCCTGCTCGTCCTTCTGGCAAGCACGCTCGTGCTGCGGGCCTGGAACGTGTTCAGGCCCGTCAAGGACTATCTGCCCGCCCCGCAAGAGCAAGAAGCCTTGGCCCTGATAGGCGCAACAGGCTCGAAAACGGGAAAAGGGAAAGGCCATGCGCCAAGAAACCCCGCGGCAAGAAATTCCGCCGACAGCTCCTTTTCCCGCAAATCCCTCTACGTGCCGCCTCCTTATATGAAAAAACGGCAATTCCGGGTCGACCTCAACAAGGCCGACACGTTCGACTTGCAGGAAATACGCGGCATCGGCCCCGTATACGCGCGCAGAATCGTGAAACATCGGGAAAGATTAGGCGGGTTCGCCCGCCTTGAACAATTGCGGGAAGTATGGGGCATCGACAGCCTGCTCTACCTCCGCATGCTGCCCTCCGTTTACCTCGAAGCCCCCGTTTACCGGAAAATCGACTTGAACAAGGCCGACATCCGCACCTTGCGCAACCACCCTTACTTAGACTACTACCAAGCTAAAGAAATCTACTTGCATCGCCGCAATTACGGCCCGTTTTCCGATATTTCGCAATTGAGGCATGTCAACCTGATAGACAGCGGAACTTACAGCCGCCTTGAACCCTACCTGCAAGCCGGAACAGCCGAGGAAACAAACTGATGCGCCCGGCTTTTCTCCTCCCGGCCAACGCGGGAAGCGGCCTTCCGCCGAATCCTTCCAGCCTGCATGAAATGGATGTGCCAAGTTCGCATTCCGGCCAACGCGGGAAGCGGCCTTCCGCTGAATCCTGGCCGGCGACATCCTATCAGAAGTACTCGATCATCCGGACAATAATCGATACGGGGACATCGCCCCCCTTGCGAATGAGCAGCTTGATCCAGTTCCCCTGGTCATCGTACTCGTACTGCATCTTGTAACGGTGCATGAACCCTTCCGGAGAAGTGAGCGTGACTTCCTTCATCAAGCCGGCTTCATCGTACCGGTAATCGGTATGAGATACCACCTTTCCTTGCGAATCGTAACGTATCCCGGTTGTTTTCTCCCCCTTTTCCCCATAGGCATATTCCTCCTCGCTCACCCTTTCGCCCGATGCGTTGAGCCGCACCTCCCTTTCCAAATTCCCCTCCTCGTCGTAATCGTACTCGTAAGCATGCAGCAATTCCCCTTCCGCATTGCTGCGCTGCATGGACGTGACGTTTCCCGCTTTATCGCGGTAAAAAGTCTCCACATACAAAAGTTCCTTGTCGGGGGTATAGAATTTCTGGCTTTCCAGGTTATCTTCCCGCATGGGCCGGCCGTAATTGTATTCGCACGAAAGCTCCACCAACTGGTTGAAGCCCCGTTTCAATTCGGTCTCTACCAAGCCGCCATCGGAAAAGACACGATCGTATTGCTCTTTCAGGTTCCCTTCCAGGTCGAACTCCTTGAAGCAATACGCCTGATGGTCCGCATTATAGAGGATTTCGTACACGCTCGAAACCATTTGCCCGATTTCTACCGACAAGCCCTTGTCTATCGGGTCGAAATACTTGACCACCAGCCTCGACGGGTAAGTTCCCGGACGGATCTTGCACATCTCTCCCTCGAACTGGGGAGGCAGGAGCGGCGTTCCCGCGCACCAAGCCGGAAACAAAAGCAATCCTGAAAAAAGCACCCGGGAAAGCCTTGCCTTGAAGGCCCTTTCCATGAAACCGCAAAGAAACATAAGCAATCTTTAAGAAAGTTTCCAATCCATATTCCCAAAAGCCGGAAAGACGCGCCCCATTCCGGTTGCCAAACGGCTTCTCCTCATCGGCCGAACGCAAAACACGCTTGGGAAAACCCTTTCCAGCCCTTCCCCGCGGGCGGCCGTATCTTGCAAAGATACGAAGGGAAACAGATACGGCAAGAAAAGGCCCTACGGCAAGAGACACCGCCTTCCCGAAAAAAAAAGCCGCTTCAAAGCCCGAAAACCCTTGCCATTCCCCGTACATCTGCGAAAGATACGCCAAAGAGGAAACCGCGCACAGGAAAATCCGCACGAAACCCGGCCTTGCCCGCCGGATGCCGCCTTGCCGACTTGAAATGCCTCGATCCGGAAACCTCGGCGGCGGAATCCCCGATAACCCGATTTAACGTATCTTTGCAAGTTTCCGTTCCTCCTTTCCCGGATTCCACCCTCCCGGGTTCGAGCCTTGCCCCGGACACCTTCCGGAACTGCCGCTATCGCCCCCGATCCCCGGAATCCCGGAAACCAAGTTTTCGGAACTTCCTGTTTCCCGGGAATCTCGAAGCCCCCGGAATCTCTAAATCCCGGAAATGCAGGGCCCTCCGCTCCCGGAACCCTCGGAAACCCGAAATACCGGGAGCGTGGAACGGCCGGAACGCGAAAACGGAACGTGAAAACAGGAGACAAGAAACAGGCGGCCTCCAAGAGGACCGAAGAAGCCTCCAAGAAGACCGAAGGAGCCTCCAAGAGGACCGAAGGAACCTCCAAGAAGCTTCCAAGAGCCGCTAAAGAAACCTCCATGAAGTTCCCGGAAACCCGGAAAACGAAAAATTTAAAAACCCTTTTCCTATGAAAGTCGCATATTCCTGGCTGAAACAATACGCCGATTTCAACCTCAGCGTGGAGGAGACCTCCGCGCTCCTGACCGATTGCGGGCTCGAAATCGATGCCGTGGAAGAAGTGGAAAGCATCCGCGGCGGCCTTAAAGGCCTGGTTGTCGGCGAAGTGCTCCGCTGCGAGCCTCATCCCGACTCGGATCACCTGCATGTTACCTCGGTCGACATAGGCCAAGGGGAACCGCTTTCCATTGTCTGCGGCGCCGCCAACGTGGCCGCCGGGCAGAAAGTAATCGTGGCCACCATCGGGACGGTGCTCTACGACGGCGACAAAAGCTTCACCATCAAGAAATCCAAACTGCGCGGCGTGGAATCGCACGGCATGATCTGCGCCGAAGACGAGATAGGCGTCGGAACCAGCCACGAGGGAATCATGGTCTTGCCGCCCGACACGCCTGCGGGAACGCCCGCCGCCGCTTTCTTCAACCTGGAAAGCGAAACCGTCTTCGAAATCGGGCTCACCCCCAACCGCTCGGACGCCACCTCCCATATCGGGGTCGCCCGCGACATAGCCGCCTTGGAAACCATCCGCAACCACCATCCCCTGAAGCTGAACTACCCTTCGGTCGCGGCATTCAAGGCGGGTTCGGGCCGTCCTGTGGAAATCGAAGTGCTTGCGCCCGAAGACGCTCCCCGTTATGCAGGCCTTTGCCTGAAAAACGTCAAAGTAGGGCCCTCGCCCGACTGGCTCCAGAAACGCCTCTCCAGCGTAGGGCTGCGGCCCATCAACAACGTGGTGGATGTCACCAACTTCATCCTCATGGAAATGGGGCAGCCCCTGCATGCGTTCGACCGAGCCAGGATCAAAGGCGGGAAAATCGTGGTAAGGCATGCCCGGAAAGGGGAAAAACTCGTTACCCTCGATGGCGTGGAGCGGAACCTTTCGGAAAAAAACCTCATGATTTGCAACGAGTCCGAACCCATGTGCATAGCCGGCGTTTTCGGAGGCCTGGAAGCCGGCGTTTCCGAACAGACAACCGATGTCTTCCTGGAAAGCGCCTACTTCAATCCGGTAAGCATCCGCAAGACGGCCCGGGAACACGGGCTCAACACCGATGCCTCGTTCCGTTACGAAAGAGGATGCGACCCCGAAATCTGCCTCTACGCCCTCAAAAGAGCGGCCTTGCTCCTGACCGAAATCGCCCAGGCGGAAATCTGCTCGGAGATCATCGACCTCTACCCCCGGCCCATTCCCCGGGCTTCGGTCGAGTTCAGCCTCGACTACCTGCAACGCCTCGTAGGGAAAGCCGTTCCGGCCGGCGAAGTGAAAGCCGTGCTGGAAGCCCTCGAGATGCAAGTGGAAACGACTCCTTCCGAGCCAAGCCTCTTGCAGGGAACCGGGGCGGAAGCCATCCGCTTCAAGGTCATCGTCCCCCTCAACAAGGCCGATGTCACGCGAGCGGCCGATGTGGTGGAAGAATTCCTGCGGATTTACGGCTACAACCGCATCGAGATGCAGAACCGCATTTCCTACACCATGGGGGAAAGGAACGAAAACAAAGCCGAACGCGCCCAGACACGGGTCTCGGAACACCTTTCGGCGAACGGGTTCTACGAAATCATGAACAATTCCCTCTGCCCGGAAAGCCTTGCCGAGAAATTCCATTTGGAAAACGTGGTCAAGATGCTCAACCCGCTCAGCAAGGAGACGAGCGTCATGCGGCCCAGCCTGCTGTTCGGCGGGCTTTCGAGCATTGCCTACAACGCGAACCGGAAACAAGAACAGATCAAGTTCTACGAATTCGGCCGAACCTACGCCACCGTGCCGCAAGCCGAGCGGGAAGCAGACGTGACCAAACGGTACCGGGAAGAAAACCATCTGTCCCTGCTGCTCTACGGGAACCGGAACGAAGAGTCCTGGCAGGAAGAAACCCGGAACGTGGACTTCTACTGCCTCAAGGCGTATGTCGAGAAAATATGGAAGATTCTCCGGATAGATGCCCGCAAATGCCGGGAAACCGAAATCCAGAACCTGGAGTTCGACCGCGCCGTGCAGATAGACCTTCCCGGAGGAAAGCCCGGCGTGAGGTTCGGGCAAGTGAAACCCTCCCTCTGCCAGGCTTTCGACATCAAGCATGCGGTATTTTACGCCGACTTCCATTGGGACAACCTCATGAAGGCCATGCCGAAGGAAGCACCGCAGTACAAGGAAGTGCCGCGTTTCCCGGAAGTTCGCCGCGACTTGGCCTTGCTGGCAGACAAGGCGGTAAGATTCAGCCAGATTGAACAGGTTGCGCGCAAAAGCGAGAAAAGCCTGCTCAAAGCCGTTTCCCTCTTCGATGTCTACGAAGGGAAGAACCTGCCTGAAGGGAAGAAATCCTATGCCGTGAGCTTCATTTTGCAAAGCCCGGAAAAAACCCTTACCGACAAGCAGATAGAGGCTGTCATGGAAAAAATCGCGGGCAACCTGCAAAAGGAGCTCGGATGCAGCCTGCGGTAAACGGGCCTCTTCGCGCAAGGAACGCGGCGCGCCCCGGACAGCCCGAATGCCGCCCCCGCCTGCCGGAATCGGAAGCGGTTTGCGGAAACGGATAGTAAACTGCGGTCTTGCACACAGCCCCGTCGCACCGCCGGAACATGACCTGCGCCCGCCGGAAAGGTAACCGCGCCCGGGAACGTGCCTGCCCGGCGGGCGCCTTGCCGGCGAATACGTTCCCGGGCGCGGCTCTGCCCGTTCGAGGCCGGTCGGAAAAAGGAAAAACCATGGCAAGAAAAAAGACCATCTTGGTAGATTTTACGCGGATAGGCATTGCCGGAGGGTTCGGCCAGATTTGCGCCAATTTCGCCCCCCGGCTGGCCAAGGCCGAAAGCGACCTCTTCCGCTTCGTCTTCCTGGTGAAGCGCGGGCTCGCCGGGTCTTTCGGGAACAAGGTGGGCTATGCCGAGGTTTCGGAAAAAGAAAAACTGTTGCCGTTCCTGCTGCCCGAAGCCGACCTCTGGCACGCCACCGACCAGGATTTCCGCTACCGCCGCCATGCCAAAGGCTGCAAGCAGCTGCTCACCGTCCACGACCTGAATTTCCTCTACGAAAAGACCCCGCTCAAGCAGAAACGCTACCTGCGCCGCCTCCAAAGCCGGGTAGACGGCTCGGACCACCTGACCGCCATTTCCCATTTCACCCGGAACGACATCGAGGCACATATCGATCTGAAAGGGAAGCGGGTCGAAGTCATTCAAAACGGAATCGAAGACCTTTCCGCCCTGAGGCCGCAAAGGCCCGCGTTCGACAACCAGGCCCCGTTCTTCTTCACCATCGGGCAGGTTCGTCCTAAAAAGAATTTCCATGTGCTCGTGGAAATGATGAAAGCCTTCCCCGAGCATCGTCTCTACATCTGCGGCCCGGACAACCACCCTTACGCGGAAAAGGTCAGGGAAGAGATAGCCCGATGCCAGCTTCAGGACAGGGTCCTGCTCACCGGGCAAATCAGCCCGGACGAAAAAGCCTGGCTTTATGCCCGCTGCGAGGCTTTCCTCTTTCCCAGCTTCGCCGAAGGTTTCGGCCTGCCGGTCCTGGAAGCCATGCAGTTCGGGAAACCGGTTTTCGCCTCCAATTCCACCAGCCTGCCGGAAGTCTGCGGCCCTTACGCCACCCTTTGGGACAACTACCAGCCCGACTACCTGGCCCGGAGCGTCAAGGACGGGATGGAACGGTTCGCCGCCGACCCCCGGATAGCCCGGGATGAAAGGGAATACGCCTTAAGCTTCAATTACGACCGCTATACGGAGCGGTACATGGAATTGTACCAAGAAATCCTTTTCGGGAAACAAGCAGGGAAAGAAGTTTGAACGAACCCGCCTCCGCAGGGGATGCTTGCCACCTTGCCGCGGCTCCGTTACCGGTACTCCCGCCCCGACAAGGCCCGCCAAAGGGCGTAATATTCCAAAATGGGGAGCGTATGCTTGCCCACTAATTGATAGCGGGTGGAGCCGCAATTGAAATAAATGGAACGCGAAAGGAAAGTCCCGAAGCCCGTAATCGAATCCATCGGGTAAACGAGCCGCATCCCCTCCCGGCGCTCCTCCCCCTTCTTCCCTGTCTTCTCCTCCCGTTTCCAAGGACCTTTCGTTTCAAAAGTTCCTTCCTGCCCGGGACAAAGCTGCCGCTCTTTCCCGCTTCCCCGGCCATCGCCCGCATTCCCCGAAGACTCCTCCGGCCTCCGGTCCGTTCCCTGCTGGCCGAAAGGCGTTTCCCCGCTCCAGTCCCAGGCCAGTTCCACCCGGTCTCCGAAAACGGCTATCGCGGCATCATGGGACAATACCCGGGACTTCCCGTTCTCCACTAACGTGAGTTTCAAGCCCGAATCGGAAACTATCGGGCGGGAGACCCTGCCCCGAAGCTCCGCCGCATGTTCCTGCAGCCATTTTTTCTGGAAACGGTTCCATTGGGAAAAATCGGAAAAGGGCAGGTTCCCGCCCGTAAAATGCCCGGTCTCGGCATAGGTTGCCCGCAAGCCGCAAGCGCAGCTTACCTCGTTCCTTCTTGTCCGTATCGTGCCGAAACGGTGGCAAATCGGGCAAAGGTAGGCCGCATGCTCCAATCCTTCGGCCAAACGCCGTCCCCGGTAAAGGTCTCCCCGGGCTTCCTGCTCCGCATAGGCGTTCACGTACAAGTCTCGGCAGATGGCCTGGTAGATTTCCTCTTCGCTCATAAGGGAAAGCTCCTGCGCCGTGTATTCGCGCACCAGCTGCCCGTACATCGGCCCCTTTCTTCTCTCAGCCGCCCACCGGGGCCGCAAAAGATACCCGCCCACGAAACGGTAGGTAACAAGGCCGGCCCCCGACTCTTTGGCAAGGCGGGCCGTGCGCCGGGATATGAATTCGGTTTCGCCGTCCCAGCTGCGGTTCCCTTCCGGGAACATCCCCACCGATACGCCGGCTTTGAGGTTGGCTTCGATCAAGGCCACCGCCGCATCGCCCTTCGCCCCCTTTTCCCGGGGAATGAGACCGAAAAGGTTGTTCAGGAAAAAGCCCGCAATCCCCTTGGTCAAGGAAGCGTTCGCCACGAAACGGATATGGCGGCGCAAGCCTATCACCATCAAGGCCGGATCCAGATTCTGGGTGTGGTTCCCCAATGCTAAGAAAACCGGGCTTTCCACCCGGCACGGAGCGCAACGGAAAGGGAAAAGCCATTTCACGAACGGCCCCACGATAAAGCGGCAGACCCGGTATACGCCCTTCTGAAAAGCCAAACCCCGGGTCAATTCCCCGCCAGACGGCACGGACTGCGTTTTCATTCCCTTGCTCCTTGCCCTTGCTTCTGCAGTTCCTCTTCTTCCAAGACCCGGTAAGCCACTTTCCCGACCAGGGTTTTCGGCAACTCCGCCCGGAACTCTATATCGTAGGGCATGGCGTACTTGGCTATGTATTTCCGGCAATACGCCAGCAATTCTTCCTTGAGTTCCCCGCTGGGGACGATGCCCGGCTTGAGCATGACAAAAGCCTTTACCTTGTGCATCTTGTAGTCGTCCGGAACCCCGATGAAGCAGCTCATCTGCACCTTTTCGTGCGCATCCAAGATGTTTTCCAACTGGGCAGGATAGACATTGTAGCCCGAAGTGACGATCATCCGCTTGATCCGGCCCTTGAAATAGATGAAGCCCTGCTCGTCCATCATGCCCAGATCGCCGGTGTAAAGCCAAACAAGCCCATCGGCATGCCGGCGCAGGGCCCGGGCGGTCTCTTCCTCCTTGCCGTAATAGCCCAACATCACCGTCGGGCCCGACAAGACAATCTCGCCCTCCTGCCCGTAAGGAAGCTCCTCATCGGTACCGGGCTTCACGATCTTGTAATACGTGTCCGGGAACGGAATCCCGATGCTCCCCTCCTTGGCCACCGTCAAGGGGGTAAGGCAGGAAGCGGTGACGCATTCGGTAGTCCCGTAGCCTTCCCGTATCTTGACCGAGGCCTTGTGCCGGGCCAGGAAATCGTCGAACTTCTTCTTCAGTTCTATCGAAAGCGAATCCCCTCCGGAAAACACCCCTTTCAGATGCGACAAGTCCGCCTTCTTCATGTTCGGCAAACGCAGCAAAGCCTCGTAAAGGGTTGGAACGCCGGCCATGAAGTTGCACTTGTAACGGGTTATCAGCTTGGAATAGCTCTGGGCCGTGAAACGGGGAACCAGCACGCAACGCCCGCCCATGGCCAGCATGGAGTGGATGCAGACCCCGAGGCCGAAACCATGGAAGACGGGCATGGCCGCCAGCATCCGGTCGCCCGGCCTGAACATGGGATTGGCGGCAATGATTTGCGCGGCCAAGGCGTTGAAGTTGCGGTTGGACAGGACAATCCCCTTGGTAGTCCCGGTAGTCCCGCCCGAATACAAGATAACAGCCGGGTCCTGGTCTTGCCGCTCCACCTTGTAGTTGTAAAAGCAGCATTTGGCCAAGCGCATGAACTCCTTCCAGCGGATTACCGGCGCATCGTCGGGAATCCGTGCCAGCTTGTAGCCTTCTGTAAGCATGTACCCGGCCCGGATAGGCTTCGACAGCTCGTCTTTGATGCTGGCAAGGATGACATTCACAACCGGGGTGTTCTTCCGGATGGCTTCGATTTTCCCGTAAAACTGATCCAAGGTAACCACCGTGACGCTCTTGGATTCATTGAGATAAAACTCTATCTCTTTCTCGCTCGAAAGCGGGTGGACCATGCTGGCGATGCCTCCGATCAGATTCACCGCGTAAAAGACGAAAATAGCCTGCGGGCAGTTCGGCATGGCAATGGTGACGCAATCGCCTTTGCGAACGCCCAAGGTCTTGAGGGCTTTCGCGCAAAGTTCTATCTTGGAGACCATCTTCCGGTAGGAAGTGGATTTGCCCATGAAGTCGAACGCGATGAATTTCGGGTAGCGGGCGGCGGCATCGGCCACCATATCGAACATGGATCCTTTGAAATAATCCAAATGCGCGGGGACTTGGCCCAAATACGGGTACCAAGGGGTCTTTACCTTGTTTTCAGCCATGATCAAGTAACTTTATTTTCTATGCTCGGGTATTTTGAAAAACCTTTCTTGCCTTGCCGGGCCTGAAGAAGCCGTTCCTGCCGCCGAAACCCGAAAAGGGAAAGCCGGCTCGCACCGCTTCCGGCCGTTTCCGCGAAAAAAACGGCACGCCCCCGGGGAAAGCCCCGGGAGCCGGCGTATTTTCCCGGCCGATGGACGACACAAGCAAGCAACTTCTAAAATCCCGTGAAAGTAACAATATTCCCGCTCGTTGCAAAATCCGCTTCCCGCAACAGCCGGCAACACCTATCTTCCGGAAACGACCGGGACGGCTATACCCGGAACGCGGATTTATCCGGCAACCTCCGGAACAACGTCCAAGGCAACCTCCGGGAGAAAGCCCGGGACAACAGCCCGGCAATATTCCTGCCAGAACCCGGAGAGGCTTCCGCCGTACAGAACGCACGGGCCGTACAAGCCCGGATGCAAGCGCAAGGTGCGCGGGAACATGCCGCCGGCCCGCGGGCGCCAATCCTTATCAAGCCGAAACGAATTAATTCCGTATTTTTGGCATCCTGAAGCCGAAACGGCTTCACACGGGTTTGAATTCTTATAAAACATGACTTATATAAAACAAGACTTATGAAGAAATTATCCCTTTCCTGTTTGGCGGCGTTGCTCCTCCTGCTGCTTCCCGCCTCGGGCCAAGCGGCCGGGAACGCCGGAAACGGCCCGGCCAGACTGTTGCGGTTCCCGGCCACGAATGGAACCGATGTAGTATTTTCCTATGCTGGAGACCTTTACACTGTTCCTTTGTCCGGGGGCGAGGCCCGGAGGCTCACTTCGCACATCGGTTATGAGATGTTCGCCCGCTTTTCGCCCGATGGCAAGCAGATTGCCTTCACCGGGCAATACGATGGCAATACCGAAGTCTACCTCATCCCTGCCCAGGGCGGGGAACCGGTTCGCCTCACCTACACTTCTACCAACAGCCGGGACGATCTGGGCGACCGCATGGGGCCCAACAACGTTGTCATGACCTGGACTCCGGACGGCAAAAACATCGTGTTCCGCAACCGCATCGGAAGCGGCTTCAGCGGGAAGCTCCTCCTGGTTTCACCCCAAGGCGGGATGCCCGAAGCCCTGCCCCTGCCCGAAGGCGGCTTCTGCAGCTATTCGCCCGATGGCAGCCAATTAGCCTACAACCGGGTGTTCCGCGAATTCCGGACTTGGAAATACTACCGGGGCGGCATGGCCGACGACATCTGGATTTACGACCCCGCGGCCGGCACCGTGACCAACATCACCGACAACGTGGCCCAGGACATCTTCCCCATGTGGATCGGCAACGAGATTTTCTTCCTCTCCGACCGCGACCTGACCATGAACCTCTTTGCCTACAACACCCGGACGAAAACCACCGAGAAAGTAACGGACTTCACCGATTACGACATCAAGTTCCCCAGCACAAACGGCAAAATCATCGTCTTCGAGAAAGGCGGGTTCCTGTTCCGGTTCGACCCGGCCACGCGCCAGACCCGGCAAATCGACATCACCCTTTCGAGCGATAACATCTACGCCCGCAGCGAACGGAAGAACGTATCGGAAAACATCACCGCCGCAAGCCTTTCTCCCGATGCTTCCCGCCTGGCCGTTACCGCCCGGGGCGAGGTATTCGACATTCCGGCCGAGGAGGGCGTGACCCGCAACCTCAGCCGCACGCCCGGCGCGCACGAACGCAATGCAGCCTGGAGCCCCGATGGCCGACACATTGCCTACATCTCCGACCGGACGGGCGAAACCGAACTCTACATGGAAGACCTCGCAAGCGGGGAACTGATCCAGCTGACCAAGGACAACGACACGTACATCCGGAATTTCATCTGGAGCCCCGACAGCAAGAAGCTCCTGTACACCGACCGGGAAAACCGCATCGTCATCGTGGATATCGCCGCCCGGAGCAAGGAAACGGTAATGCAGAACCCGGCAGCGGAATTTTCCGATGTGCGCTTTTCGCCCGACAGCCGCTGGATCACCTACACCAAGCCGGCTTCGAACCAGATGAGCGTGGTCTATGTCTGCAACCTCGCGACCAAAGAAGAATTCCCCATTACCGAAAAATGGTACAACTCCGATTCGCCCGTGTTCAGCCAGGATGGGAAATATTTGATTTTCAATTCCGACAGGGACTACAACCCGATTTACGGGACTATGGAATGGAACCATGTCTTCACCAAAATGGGCGGAATCTACATCGCGCTGCTGCAAAACGGCACGCCTTCGCCCTTCCTGAGCAAGGATGCCGAGGTGGAATCCCCGGCTCCTGCAACAGCCGGGGCCGAAAACGGCAAAAAAGCCTCCAAATCCAAAGCGAAAGCCAAGGAAGAAGCCGGTATCCGCATCGACACCGCCGGAATCCAGGGCCGTATCCTGAAACTGCCCTTGCCGACCGGCTATTACGGGAACTTCATCAGCGATGGCAAAAAGATCTGGTACAACCAGGACGGCAATACCCGCGTCTACAATCTTGAAAGCCAAGAAGACGCCTTGGTGGCCGAAATGACGATGATGGATGCCACGCCCGATCTAAGCAAGGCCCTCCTGTTCCAGTTCCTCACGCAAAAACTCCATGTCGTGCCGATGCCGTCCGGCCCGGTTTCCTTGACCGATCCGGTACCTACCGGCGACATGGTCGCCTTGGTGGATTACGCGCAGGAATGGCCCCAGATCTTCAACGAGGCCTGGCGGGCGTTCCGCGATGGCTTCTACCTGGAAAACATGCACGGGGTGGACTGGAACGCCATAAAGGACAAGTATTCCGTCTTGGTGCCCTACGCCAAGACCCGCTTGGATCTCAACTACATCATCGGGGAGATGATCGGGGAACTGGCCTGCGGGCATGCCTACGTGAACCCCGGCGAGTACGCCCGTCCGGAACGGATCCAGATGGGCCTGCTCGGGGCCGAGCTGAGCCGTGACGGAAGCGGCTTCTTCCGCATCGACAAGATCATACCCGGGGCTCCTTACAGCGAAAGCTTGCGCTCGCCCTTGACCGAACCCGGCTTGGACGTGGAAGCCGGCGATTACATCACGGCCGTCGACGGCATTCCTGTTACCGAAGCCGCCAATATCTACGAACTCCTGGCGGGCAAGGCCGGCGTGATGACCGAGCTTTCCATCAACAGCGAGCCCAAGGCCGAGGGCGCGCGCAAGATCGCCGTGAAACCGATTGCCGACGAGTACCCGCTTTACCATTACAACTGGGTGCAGAACAACATCCGCAAGGTGGATTCGGCTTCGAACGGACGGGTAGGCTACATCTACATTCCCGACATGGGCCCGGACGGCTTGAGCGAGTTTGCCCGTTACTTCTACCCGCAACTGGACAAAGAAGCCCTGATCATAGACGACAGGGCCAACGGGGGCGGAAACGTGTCGCCCATGATTATCGAACGCCTCCTGCGCAAACCTTACCGCCTGACCATGGGCAGGGGCACCGACCAGATCGGCACGATTCCCGATGCCACGCAATACGGGCCGAAAATCCTACTCATCAACAAATACTCTTCTTCCGACGGGGATCTGTTCCCGTGGAGCTTCAAGGCCAACAACCTCGGAACGGTCATCGGGACCCGCAGCTGGGGCGGCATCATCGGGATCTCCGGCCCCCTGCCTTACATGGACGGGACCGACATCCGGGTTCCTTTCTTCACCAACTACGATGCCAAGACCGGGCAATGGATCGTGGAAAACCACGGGGTCGACCCGGACATCCTGATCGACAACGACCCGATTCTGGAACAAGCCGGTATCGACCAGCAGCTCAACAAGGCCATTGAAACCGCCATGGAGCAGCTCAAGAACCGCAAACCCCTTCCCAAAGTGCCGGCGCCGCGTACTTTCAAGGACTTAGGCTTGTAATGCAATCCGGGAACGTCTAAAGCAATCATGGGACGGCGCTTGGTTTTCCCGGCGCCGTCCGCGGAACACCTGCCGTTTCAAAAAGAGGAAGGCCAAGCGTTGCTTGGCCTTCCTCTTTTTTCATGCCCGATGGCTCCGAAACATTCCTGCGCGGAGAGGCTCCGGGCGGAAAACCCTCCCCGCGTTCATGCCCGGCGGTTCCCGACCGAAACCCGTACGCCCCGAAAGGGATTCCTCGCCGCAGCCTACCGTACCCGGGCGCGCTCCTTGAACCAGTCCTGGAAAGACTCCCACGTCATGGACTTGTAAGCGTCTTCCCCGATGAAATGCAGCAGCGCTTCGAAAGTGCCGGCGTCCATGTACCCCGGCACCACCGTGATGGCCTTCCCCTGTTCGTCCAGGAAGGTGCAGGAAGGATAGGACATTTTCCCGTTCAACAACGCTACGGCTATCTGATGGGTGCCTCTTCTGCCCGAAGCCGAGCCGGGGTTGACGAACACCTGCTGGTTGACGCGCACCGTATCGGCACGCTCGGCATCGAGTTTCACCGGCAAGAAAACGCTGTTCATGTAAGCGATGATTTCAGGATGGGCAAACGTGGTGGCATCCAATTTCTTGCACCAGCCGCACCATTGGGTATACACATCCACGTACACTTTCTTGGCCGGAAGCCCGGCTTGGACGCGCGCCGCGTTTTCTTGCAGGGCCTCCTCGAACAACATCCATCCTATCTCCATGAAAACCGTATCGGTTGTCCCGCTCGACGGAACGGCAGGCACCGGCTCCCCAGCATTCCCGGGAAGCGGAAAACCGGAAGGGCCCTGACGGAAGCCTCCGGGAAAGGCGGGAACCGGCGTCCCGGCAATGCCCCCGGCGAAAGGGAAAATCCCGCAAAGCAGCATGGCCGAAGCCAAAAGCAAATTCTTTTTCATTCAAAAGTACGATTCAAGTAAAAACGTTTCCGGAAAACCTCCGCAGGCAATCCAAGGCGGACCCGGGCCGAACGGCAGCAAAGCCCCTTTTTGCCGGATCTTGGCGCGGCTTCACCCGAAACAAGGTAGCAAGGCAAGGGAAAATACCCATTTGTAGGGATTCCATGCACCGGATGCCTCCCCTACCTTTGCCTTGTAGTTTTTAAGGTATTCCGTTTTGTTTTTTTTGCTTTTTACAGGTTTGTGTTCCATTCTTCACGGTGCGGGAGCCCCAAACGCCCCGCACCGCTGGAGAATGCGCCTCTTCGCGCTTCCTGCCCTTTTTCCCGCGCCATCATCCCGCTTCTGAATCCCATCGCGCCGGCAAAGCCCGTCGCGCCAACCTCGCGCAGGCATCTTTCCGAAACCCATCGAGAAACAACACGCGCGCATCTTTCGCGCAAAAACGCGGATTCCCCGCTTCCGGCCAGCCGGGCTGCCGGCTCATTCTTTCGATGAACACCGGGCGCAGATGCCTTTCACCATGTAATTCACGCTTTGCATCAGGAAGCCTTCCGGCAACCGGATCTGCGGAATAGGCGTGGAGGGCATGCAGTAGGTCTTGTGGCAGCGCACGCAATAAAAATGGATGTGCATGTCGTCTACCCGGCATTCGTCCACGTTCCGGCAGAGTTCGTATTTGATAATCCCGTTCCCGTCCTCGAACGCATGCACGACATGGTGTTCGTGGAACAAGGTCATGGTCCGGAAAATGCTCGACTTGTCGAGCGTCTCCATGATCTGCTCCAGTTCCGACAAGGAAACGGGCTGTTCCTGCACCAGCAGCTCTTTCAACACCAAAATGCGGTTGGAAGTGGGCTTCACGCCTTTGCGCTCCAACCGTTCTTCCAAGCTAATCACCTCTTCCATAGGTCATTTTCCTTGATTCCGACCCCACATGGCCCGAACCGAATTCAAAACCGCCAGCAAGGCCACTCCCGTATCGGCAAAAACCGCCGCCCAGAGCGAAGCCATGTCCAAAACCCCGAGAACCATGATCAGCAGCTTGAAACCGAAAATCATCACAATGTTCTGCCAAACCGTCTTGCGGGTTTCCCGCGCCAGTCGCACGGCCCGGGGAAGGGCTTGCAGGCTGTCCGATTGCAATACCACATCGGCCGTCTCTATGGCCGCATCACTGCCGAACTTGCCCATGGCGATGCCTAAATTGCTGGCCGCCAGAACCGGCGCATCGTTGATCCCGTCTCCCGCAAAAGCCACCCTCAAGCCTTGCCGGCGAAACTCCTGCAAATGTAATACCTTATTTTCGGGCAGCAAATCCCCGAAAGCCTCTTCCACCCCCAAGGCCTTGGCCACGGCCTCGGCCTTCTCTTGCGAATCGCCCGACAATACCGCCAACGTGCGCACTCCCATCTTGCGCAAGGCTTCCAAGGCCGCCCCGGCTTCCGGCTTCACCTTGTCGGCCAATTCGACATAGCCGGCGCAGCAACCGTCCACGCCGCAGAACACCCGGGCCGAACCCGTTTCCGGCAAAGCAGGCAAAGCAATGCCTTCCCTCCGCATCAGAACCGCCGAGCCTGCCACGATTTCCCTTCCGTCCGCCAAGGCTTTCACCCCCATGCCTGCCTGCTCCCGCACCTGCAGGACAGGAACAAGGCCTGTCCCGTTTTCCTCCGCATGCGCCACAATCGCTTTTGCCAAAGGGTGGCGGCTGGCGTTCTCGACCGAGGCGAGCCAACGCAGAACCTCCACCGGCTCGAAACCCGGGAAAGCCCGGATTTCATCGACAACGAAATTCCCTTCGGTAAGCGTTCCCGTCTTGTCGAACACCATGGCATCCAGTTCCGCGGCCGCATCCAAGCCGTTGCCGCCCTTGAAGAGAATCCCGCTGCGGGAACAACGCCCTATCCCGGCAAAATAGCTCAAGGGAATGCTCACCACCAAGGCGCAAGGGCAGGAAATCACCAGGAAGACCAAGGCCCGGTACAACCAGGATTCAAAATCGTAAGTGAAATCCCCCACGCCGGAAAAGGCTGCAGGAAGCAGCAATATCAGCACCGCCAGGCACATCACGACCGGCGTGTAGACCCGGGCCACTTTCCGCATGAATATCTCGGTCGGAGCCTTGCGCCGCGAGGCTTCCTCCACCATGCGCGCCATGCGGGCCATCGTGCTATCCGAATACGGCTTGGTCACTTCCAGCTCGATGCTGTTGCCGATCACCACGCATCCGGCCGGAACCGAACCGCCTTTCCCCACTTCGCGAGGAACGCTCTCCCCGGTCAAAGCCGCCGTGTCCAGCACCGCCGATTCGCTATCCAGCCGGCCATCGAGGCAAACCCTTTCTCCCACGGCCACCTGGATTTTCCGGCCCGGCTCCACTTGTTCCGGAGGCATCCGGCGCCAAGCCCCTTCCTGCCAAACCTGCACCTGCCCCACCTGCGAGCCCAGCAGATTGCCGATGCTGCGTTTTGAACGCGCAACCGCCCGATCCTGCAAAGCCTCCCCGATGGAATAGAACAACATGACGGCCACCGCTTCCGGATACTGGCCAATGAAGAAAGCGCCGATCGAGGCGATCAGCATCAAGCTGAACTCATTGAAGAAATCCTTCCGGGCAAAGGCTTTCCAGGCTTCTTTCGCCACGGGGAACGCCACCGGAAGATAGGAAGCGAGGAACCAGAAAAGCGCAATTTTCCCTTGCATGAACCAAGGAAAAGAAAAATGCAGGAATACAGCGCCCGGCACCAAGATGGAAAACGATACCAAGCGGGAAACGTTCCCGCGCAAGAAATTCCCGAAACCGGAGCGGGGCGAGGCTCGTAGCTCTTTCCCGCAAGCGGGCTTCGTGCCAGCGGTTTCCGAACCGGAATCCGGACAGGAACAAGAAGCATCTTTGCACATGGCTTTCTCCTTTCTTCTGGAAAACAGCATGCAAGAGTACGAAAATCCGCTTGCAACAACATTGCAATTTCCCGTTCAAAGGAAATACGAGCGACAGGGGCGCCCCAGGCGGGTTGCGGAACGGGGAGAAACCGCGGAACGCGGGAACCCTCGGGCATTTCTTTTTCCGGGCTTTTTTTCGGAATTTCGCAGGCGGCCGCGAAAAACGGCTTCCCGAACCCATCCCGAACAGTTCCCCCCATCCCGAACAGCAAAACCCCAAAAAACATGACACCTATCCGGATAGAAGTGGAAGAAAGCCTCCGGCAGCATTGCCCGCAATTCATAGGAGGAGCCCTTTTTGCCCATATCGCGAACAGCCCCCGCAATGATGCGCTATGGGCGGAAATAGCCGGGGCAGAGGAATACTGCCGGAACACTTATTCCTTGGAAAGTATCAAACAGCATCCGGCCATCCTCGCCACCCGGGAAGCCTACAAGCGCTGCGGGAAAGACCCCAGCCGGTACAGGCCCTCGTCCGAAGCCCTCATCCGCCGGCTGCTCAACGGAAAGGGCCTTTATGCCGTGAACACCGCCGTGGATCTGATCAACTTGGCATCCATCCGGTTCGGCTATTCGATTGGCGGCTTCGACCAGGACAAGATACAAGGCCCTTTGCTCCGCTTAGGCATCGGACGGGAAGGGGAAGCCTACGAAGGCATCGGCCGCGGAGCGCTCAACATCGGGAACATGCCCGTGTACCGGGACAGCCAAGGCGGGATAGGGACCCCTACCAGCGACCACGAACGCACCAAACTCGAAACAGGTTCGGTCAACATAGCCGCTATCGTGAACGGCTACGATGGCAACCGGCCGCAAGTGGAAGCCTGCCTCCGCTTCATCCAGGACGGGCTAAGGGAATACTGCTCGTGCGACTCCGGAACGCTCCTGTTTTTCCCCGAAGAAGGCTGAAGCCCGTTTCCCAAGAGAAACTTGTTTCCCAGGACGAGCTGCTCCCGTTCCAATGCCTCGAACGGCGGGGAGATTGAAGGCCGTTTTCCAAGAGGGAAAAACAAGACGAACGAAAACAAGACGGGGAAACGGCGTGCCGCTTGGCAAACGCTCCTGCCGCGGCCGACCTTGAAAAAACGGGCAAATAAAAAACGGACAAACCTTCTTCCCCGAAAAGGGAATCCGGCCTGTCCGCCTCGAACGTGGCCCCACTTGGGCTCGAACCAAGGACCAAATGATTATGAGTCACCTACTCTAACCGACTGAGCTATGGGGCCTGATTTCCGGACTTTCTGAAGAAAGAACCCGGAAAATCGGCGCAAATTTATACATTTGCAACTGAATTTACAAGAAGCCGTTCCCATGGACATTCCCGCTATCAAAGCCATTCTTTTCGACTTGGGCCAAGTCTTAGCCCGCATAGACCA
Source organism: uncultured Bacteroidales bacterium (assembly GCA_949291555.1). GTDB lineage: Bacteria > Bacteroidota > Bacteroidia > Bacteroidales > P3 > Pullibacteroides. The sequence goes on along the minus strand of CASEWE010000007.1, from coordinate 28,727 downwards.
GAACCGTACCATGACGGGGCTTTGCAGCTTCCTCGACCGGGACCGGATAGCCCCCCGGGCCTTGGACGCCTTTTCCAAGACCATCTTCCGCTACGAGACCGGGCAAATCGGCACGGACGGATTCCTGACGGCCTTGGACAGGTTCCTGCACGAGCAGAACCCCTCCCTTCCCGCCGGCTACCCTTCGGAAACCACCCTCAAGGATCTTTGGAATGCCATGGTCGTAAGCCTCCCGGAAGAGAACCTGCATCTGCTGGAACGGCTCAAGCCGCATTACGACCTTTTCCTTCTGAGCAATACCAATGCCCTGCACATGGAATATATCGAACGGCTGCTTCCCCAAGGCTCGCCCGGATTCCATTCCTATTTCAAGCGGGTTTTCTGCTCTTACGAACTCCATCTGCACAAGCCCGACCCGGAAATCTACCGCGAAGCGTGCCGCCAAGCCGGCATCCGTCCGGAAGAAAGCCTGTTTATCGACGACCGCCAAGAAAACATAGAAGCCGCCCGCAAAACCGGACTGGAGGCTTTCCTGCTCCATGACTTCCAAGTCGGGAAACTCTTCGATGCCCAAGGGTTCCTCGACCCGGAGGCTTTCAGGCAGCGCTGACCGGCCGACGCCCCCGCACGCCCCTGAACGCCCCCGAACGAACGAAACGGGATCATCCCGGCAAGAGACCCGGGGCGAAACCGGGCGGGGTCCATTGCAAACCTTACAACTTCGGGATTGAAAACTTTCGAACCGCTTGCCCGCACCGGGCTGTTCCTGCTGCTATCCGCTTGGATTCTATCCTGGATTGCTTGCCGACCGCAAACAACGGAAAAAGGCATGGATGCTTCCGTCACGGCCGGGCATCTGAAAAACGGCGTGCTCACGGCCGCCCTCGAAGACAACGCCACCGACTACTTCCTCTACAAAGGCCAGCCCATGGGCTACCATCTGGAACTGATGGAGTCGCTTTGCCGCCATTTAGGCTGCCAGTTGGAAATCGTCGACGGAAAAACCATTGCCGAGCAAGAACAGATGCTTTCGGAGGGCCGGATCGACCTCATCGCCTCCAATTTCAACATCTCTCCCGAAAGGACGGAAAAATTCCTTTTCAGCAAGGCCCTCTACCAAAGCCCGTATGTCCTTGTGCAGCTCAAAGCCCGCCACTTGAGCGACACCCAGGCTTTCCTGCAAGACATGGGAGACCTCGACAGGAAAGAAATCCACGTCAGGGCCGGCAGCTCTTTCGAAGAAGCCCTGCGGGAACTGAACCGGCATCGCAAGAAACGGGAAAAGATCCGGATCCGGCAAAGCAGCCTCTCCGAAGAAGAACTGCTAAAGGAAGTAGCGTTCGGAAACATTCCCTATACGGTGGCATCGCGCAACAAGGCAAAACATTTTTCCTTGCGCCACAAGCAGATAGACTATCACCTCCAGCTAAGCCCGCCGCATGCGGTAGCCTGGGCCATGCGCCTGTGCGACGACAGCCTGCAAACCCTTGTCAACCAATGGATAGACTCCATGCGGCAAGCCTCCGTCTTAGACTATTTTTTCCACAAATACTACGAACTTCCTTTTTCCCGAACGGTAAGAAGCGCGGAGGCGGGATTCCGTCAAATCGACAAAATAAACCAAAGCCGCAGGATGGCGCATTTCGCGTATCTGGTGGAAGAAGGCATGCTGCAAGCCCACGACAGCCTGTTTTTCAAACAAAAAACCTACAGGCACAAAGAAGCGGAACCGGTTTTCTCGCCCTCCCGCATTTCCCCTTTCGACAGCCTGCTGAAAAAACACAGCCCTGCCATACCTTGGGACTGGCGGCTGCTGGCTTCGCTCATCTACCAGGAATCCCAATTCCAAAGCCACTTGGTCTCCAGTTCCGGGGCGATCGGACTGATGCAAATGATGCCGGCCACGGCCCGAAGGTACGGCATCACGGCCCGCTCGGACGAAGAAGCGCAAATCGAAGCCGGCGTGGCCTACATCAAATCGCTTTATGCCGCCTTGCCCGCAAGCATCGGGGAGGACCAGGCACTGTATTTCGTGCTGGCCGCCTACAACACCGGCCCCGGCCATGTGCGCGATGCCATGCGCTTGGCCCGGAAATACGGTGCCGACCCCTACACCTGGCACGGCAATGTGGCCCGCTACCTCCTCTTGAAGTCCAAACGCCGCTACTACCAGGATCCCGTGTGCCGGCATGGCCGGGCCAACGGCCGGCAAGCCGTCGATTTCGTCGACAAGGTGGAGGAACGCTACATGCACTACTGCAACATTGTTCCCTGAAAGTCCCTGCCAGGAAAACCGCTTTCTTTCCTTTTAAACCGCCATTTTCCCCGAACCTCGCCGCCTTGCCTTCGGACCTCTTCCTTCAAGCTTCGAGTCCCTCCCCCGCGGTTCCTGCGCATTCCCTGTCCGCACGCGCCTTCGCCCCCGCCCGCGTCATCCGCCCCCGCCTCTTCCCGCCGCATTTCCCGATCCGCGCTTCCCATGCGAGGGAATCTCGCCTTTCACAAAAAGAAACCCCTGCCCGGGTTGCCGACCGGCATTCCAAAAGCTTTACTTTTCCAGCCCAAGGAATTACCGGCCAAACCTGGCAGGGGATTCGGTCAAAAGAAGCGGGAACCCGCTCGAACCCGTTTCCGGGAAAACGGGTTCCGGAAGGCGCCCTCCCGGAAAACTCAACCCTTGTAGAAGGGCATCTTCACCGTCTGCGCCTTCAGCTTCCGGCCGCGTATATCGATGTAGATTTCGGTTCCGGCCTTGCTGAACTCGGTCTTCACGTAACCGGTACCGATCGCCTTGCCCAAAGAGGGGGATTGCGAACCGGAGCAGACATGGCCGATCACGTTGCCTTCCGCGTCGCAGATAGGGTATTCGGCACGGGCAATGCCGCGGTCGATCATTTCAAAGCCCACCAATTTGCGTTTCACGCCCTCGGCCTTGAGCTTTTCCATCTTGTCGCGGTCGATGAAATCGTTGCCCGGAACGAACTTGGTAATCCAGCCCAAACCGGCCTCGATCGGCGAAGTCTCATCGGTGATTTCATGCCCGTAGAGGCAGAAGCCCATTTCCAGACGAAGGGTGTCGCGGCAGCCCAAACCGCAAGGCATGATGCCGAATTCCTTGCCGGCTTCGAACACGGCATCCCAGATCCTGGGACCGTCTTCATTGGCAAAATAGATTTCGCACCCGCCCGCGCCGGTATAGCCGGTCGTGCTCAGGATCACGTCTTTCACCCCGGCCAGGTTCACTTTCTTGAACGTATAGTAAACCATGTCCTCGATCGGCGTATCAGTGAGTTTCTGCATCGCTTTCAACGCCAACGGCCCTTGGACAGCCAACTGGGAAATCTCATCGGAAGCGTTGTAAAGCTCCTTGCCCACTTCCATGCCCATTTCTTCGGCATGCTGGGCGAACCACTTCCAGTCTTTTTCGATATTGGCCGCATTGGGAACCACCATGTAGGTCTCGGCATCGATGCGGTAAACCAGCATGTCGTCCACAATCCCGCCCCGGCCGTTGGGCACAGTGGTGTATTGGACTTTCCCGTCGGTCAAAGCGGCCACATCGTTGGTGGTCAACCGTTGCAGCAAGGCAAAAGCCTTAGGGCCCTTTATCCAGAATTCGCCCATGTGCGATACATCGAAAACCCCTACCTTGTTGCGCACGTTGTTGTGCTCGATGATGATGCCCTGATACTGCACCGGCATGTTGTAACCGGCGAAAGGTTCCATCTTGGCACCCAGCTTGATGTGGGTGTCGGTAAAAACTGTCGTCTTCATATCTCTTGTTTTTTCTATTTGCCAAAATTTCCTCCGGCCGCTCCGGGAAAATCCCGGCGGAAGCAACCGGAGCGCTTCAAGGCTTCCCATGGATCCCGTCCCTGCGCAAGGACCGGGAAAACCTATTTGATTTCGGAACGCTCGTCGGGCATGATGCACTGCCCCGAAAAAAGCGCGCCTTGCTCGATGCCTAATTTCTGGACTTGGATGCAACCATCCACCTTGGCCGTCCTTTTCAGGAAAAGCAATCCGCTCACCTCCATCTTTTCGACCGAAACCGAACCTTCGATCTCGGCCGAAGCGCACTGGATCTTGCCGCGGACCTGCCCGCTTGTCCCGATCACCAATTTCCCTTGCAACGCCAAGGTCCCTTCGAAAACGCCATCGATGCGCAAGTTCCCCGTGCTCTGCAGATCGCCTTTCACGCTCGTGCCTTTCCCAAGCACGTTATACGTCTGCAAGGCCTCGTCCTGTTCTTGTTTTGCCATACGTATTCCACATTATGCCTTCCGGCCTCCGGCCATGCCCTCCGGACAGAGCCACGGGAAAAACCCGAGGAATCCCTTCCCCCTGCTATTCGAACAAAAGCGGGGTCTGGCTGCTTTCGGCCGGTTTTTTCGTTGTTTCAAACTTCAAAGATAAGAATACTTCGTGTGAACCCGAATGCTTGGAACGCAAAGAACCCAAGCCGAAATCATAGGAATAGCCCAAAGAAAAGTTCTTGCCCAGTTTCACGCCGGCCAACAGGAAAGCCGCATCGCTGTAACGATAGCCGCCCCCTACCCAGAACACATCGAGGAAACGGAAATTGAGCAAGGCATCGAACTTGAACCCCCCATCGGAATAATAAGCGCATACGTAAGGATCGATGCCGAAATCGGGCGTTACATCCCCCTTGTATTGCACAAAGCCGTAATAAGCCTCCTGCGGGGCGAAATAATCCTTTTGCCGGTCGTAAGCCCAGGCGGTGAGGTGAGTAACGCTCAAACCGAATTGGAAATCACGCAAAGTCAAGACAATCCCGAAATCCACATCCGGCTTGAAATCGCTCAGGTTCTCAAAGTCCACATACGGGTCGCTCCCGTCCTCCACAATCACGCCGTTCCCGGCGAAACTCTTGAAAATGAAGCCCGCGTTCAACCCGAACGTGAGATAATTCATCTTGCCCAAGTGCACATGGTAGGAATAGCCCAGTTTGGCATTGAGGGTGAAAGTCTGCCCGAAGGATTCCCCGAGAACCGAGCCGGAAATACCCGACTTGATTTCCGGCAAATAGCCCGACACATTGAGCATTGCGCTTTTAGGCGCACCCTCGAAGCCCACCCATTGCATGCGGCCGAACAACGAAGCATCGACCACCGCCTGCTGGGTAATGGCCGCCGGATTGAAATTCGCCTTGGAGAACATCTGCTGGGTGAAAACCGCCGTGTTGCTCTGCCCTTGCAAGGAAAAGAAAGAAAAAAGACCCGAAACGACCGCCATGGCCGTCCGCATGCACGAAGGTTTTCCAAAAATGTATCGCTTAGTTTCCATCATTTTCCTATTTTGAGCCTGTCCAAATCAGCGGCCTGAACTTTCCGCCATTCCCCTGTCATTGCCGCATCTTTTCCAAAAAGCCTTGCCCTCAGCCTTTCATCCCCCTAATGCCTGTCTCCGGCCTCTTGGCTCCGGATCACCTGCAACGCCTCCGAGACAGTGATGCGCCTGCCTTTGTAAAAAGCCGAGATGTAACATTCCCGTTTCTGTTCCAAAAGCCGGGAGACCACGGCCCGCGCTTGCTCGATTTCCGAGAAATACCCGCCCACGTTATACTTGTACAGGCCATCCTGATCCATGTAATAGCTCAGCTTCAGGTCCGGATTGCGCGAAAGGATGTCGCCGTAGTATTCCAGCGGCGCTTCGATCGGCTGGTGGAACGCGCCTACTTGCACCATGAAACGGACCTGGTCGGTCTGCAACGGCGGGACCTCGGGAGCCGGATACGTGGTATCGCCTCTTTTCACGTTCACGGCATGCGGGTTGACAAGGCTGAAAGTGGTTCTCCGGTTGAGCCGGTGCTCCTCCTCGGTCCGGGCGTTGGCGATAAGCGGGTCGCTTTCCCCCATGGAACGCCCGACGACACGGCCCATGTCCATCCCTTTCGCGGCCACGTAATCCTCGATGGCGGCAAGACGGCGATCGGTAAGATGACGGTTGTATTCTTCCGAGCCCCGCTCGTCGGCATGGGATTCTATCTGGAAATACATCTGCGGGTTCTTGATGGCCACGATGATCATCCTGTCCAGTTCGCGCGGCCCGTCTTTCACCAACTCGGCTTTGTCGAAATCGAAATACACATTGTTCACATAGACCTCGTCGTTGATTTCCGACAATTTCGGCATGCATTCGAACAGGATGTAATCGCGGGAGACCACCTTGCGCACAATGTCGCTTTCTTCGATTCCCGTAGGCAATTTAGGGCCTTCCCGCCCAACCGTCTGCACCTGGATGGAATAAGCCGCGTTGGGAGCCAAATCTATGTAAGTGGTGCGCCCCTTGTCGTCGATCAAGGAAATCAACGCCTTGTCATCGCCCGACTTCACGAAAAACTCCTCGCCCACGTTCTTCCGCCACTGGGATTTTTCCCCGCAGACATCGCATTCGGCCGTAGGCGGAACCACCGTCAACCGGGCTCTCCGCAAAGGATCGTTCACCCGCTTCTTGTAGTCGGAAACATACCGCTGATCCAAAGCCGAGACAAAACGATCCACGCTGTCGAGGCGGTTTATAATCTCCCGGGGGGAAAGGTCTTCTTCCGCGGAAGTCCCGGAAACCTCTGCCAAGGGGTAAACGGCCCCGCCCCGGGAAACCGGTTCTTCCGGCAAAACCTCTTCCGCCGGTTGCACCCGGGCCGGCACGGCCGTTACCGGGAAATCCAGCACCTGCCAAACCAATACCGGCAACATGATCCTGTCTTTCTCCAACGAAACCGTCCGCGTGCTGCTCTGGTACCCGTCGGCATAGACGGTAAACTCGTAGGTGCCCGGTTCCAAGTACGAAAAAGCATAGCATCCCGAAGAATCGCCCCGCACCGACTGGTAAAACCCGCTCGCCTCGTTGGTCGCCATCACGTAATAATCCGTTACCGGAAACTCTTCCGGAACGAACGCGGCCAAAGCCGAGCTGTCGGCGCCTTCCTCCGGACGGGCAAGCGTGTAAACCCTTCCCTTCACGCCGTGCTTGAGCCCGAATTTCGCCACATGGTACAAATTGTCGGTCCTGCCCCAGGATGTATACCGGTTGGAAGAAAGGATCATGCTCCCGTGCGCGGGATCAGGCAAAAGGGCATTGTCATCGTAAGAAGAGTTGACCGGCCTCGGGAAAATGCTTACCGCCTCCACTTGCGCAGGGTTTTCCTTGTCCACTTGGGCCAAATACAAATCCATGCCCCCATTGCCCGCATGGCCATCGGACGCAAAGACAAACATGCTGTCGTTCACCCATTGGGGAAAGGCCTCCCTGCCGGGCGTGTTCACCGCATCGGGCAAACGGACCGGCACGCCCCAGTCGGCGTTGACCGAAACGGCCTGCCCGATCGTGGACTGGTTCCGCCGGGAACGCGAAGAAGGCCGGCGGCGTTTCTTTTCCGGTTCGGGCTTGCGCTCCACCCGCTCCACGTACCACAAATCGGTAGACCCGCCCCTTGAAGGGTCGTGATAGGCGAACAGCAACCGCCGCCCGTCTTTCGAAACCGAGGGATGGGCCACTTTCCCCACGAAATCATCGCTGCCCGAGCGGTAATTGAACAGGAATGGCTGAAGATTGGCCCAAGAACCATCGGGCTGGCGCTGCACGGTATAGATTCCGGTACTCGTGCCCTGCGACCACGTGAAAAAGCCCAGATTGCGGGTCGAATCATAAGAAAAAGTCCCGACATTCCCTTTCAATCCGGCCACTTCCCCCTGAACCGGCCGAGGGTCGACCCAACGCTTCCTGGCCGTGTCGTACCGGGCCGAAAACAAGCGGGAATAACCCTGCCCGGTGCGCGGATCGCTCAAATGCTGGCCGTCTTCGGGCCGGGAAGAAGAAAAGTACAGCTGTCCCATGACCAAAGAAGGCCCGTATTCGCTGAAAGCCGTATTGAGCAAGGTATCGTAAACCAAGTCTCCGGGAACAAGCCCGAAAGCCTTCTGCATTTCTTCCGCCCCGGGCATCGCCGCCAAGCTCCGTTTCCGGCTTTCGAGCAATGCCGTCCGGCCCCCTTGCTTTTCCATTTCCTCTATCACAAGCGAAGCCCGGTCGTAGTCGCCCAAGGAAAAGAGCACATCCACATAGTCCTGCAGGAATTCAGGATCGCGGTAACCGCTTTTCCAGACTACCCGGTAATGCTGGGAAGCCGCCTTGGCATGGTTGAGCCTTTGCTGGCACTGGCCTAACAGGCAAGTAATCGCCACCCGGTTGGCCGAATCCTTCTCCCGTTCAAAGGCGCGCAAGTAACGATCCAAGGCAATGGCGTATTGCTCCTGGCTGAAAGCGGCATGCCCGTACTTCATCCATTTACGGACATTCCCCCTGAAAGAAGATCCCTCCAAAAGGCCCTTGGCCTGCTTCAATGCCTGATCCTGCCGGACTTGGATTTCCACTTCCTGCCGTCCCGGGGAAAGTTCCGCTTGCTGCGCCCCGAGCCGGAAGGGATGCAAGAGAGCAGCAAGCAAAATCAACAAGAACAAATTATATCCACGCATAGCCATTGCTTTCATCCATCTCGTTAGCGTTCAAAACATCTTCGGCCCCGCCTAACGGAGCTTGACCGTAACCACGCCTTTGTAGGTCTGGACCGTTCCATCCTCCTGGTCGATTTCGGCCACGAACAAGTATTCGCCCGGACGGACGGTCTTGCCTTTGAACGTCCCGTCCCAGCCGATGCCTTGGTCGGTATGGAACAGCTTTTCGCCCCAGCGGGAATAAATGGTAAGCCTCGAGACCCCTTTGAGGAAAATATCGTTCTTCCCGTCGCCGTTGGGCGTGAAGGTGTTGGGAATGTCCTCCGTGATTCCCGGACGAACGCGCACGGTTATTTCCCGCTGGCACCCGCTTGCCGAATCCATTACCGAGAACACCAGTTCTTCCGCGCGGAAAAGCGCAATCGACTGCATGTTGCCCGTAAGGCTGTCCACGGCAAGCACTAAATCTTCCGGCATCCAGGAATACCGGTATTCCCCGGTACCGCCTTCGACCCGCACTTCCAAATCGACCCGGCCCCCGACCGGAATCTGCACCGGATCGGAAGAGACATTGGCCAATTCCGCCTCCAGATCGTAAACCTGCAAGTCCACCTGCACCGTGTCGCTGTGCGAAGTCGCCAAAATCAGGCTGTCGGCCCCGACTCCCGCCTCCCCGTCTTCGTAAAGGAACGTGCTGTCGCGGCCTACCACGCGGTAACGGTACGACCCAGGTTCGGAGAAGGTCAGCGAAAGCTGCAAGGAATCGGCGGCACCGGGCATTTCCACCCAATCGCCCCCGTCGTAGCTTTCCCACCAACGGGTATGGTAGAGCTGCTGGTTCCCGCCTTTGGAAACCAAGCGCACTTGGAAAAGCGTCTCGATGCAAAGCGTGTCGGCCGGCACCGGCTCGAAGGCGAAAAGGCTGTCGAGGGCGATCTTCACCGAATCGGAGGCGGAGCAAAGCCGATCCTGCTTGTAAACCGGCAGCATTCCGGAGCCTTCTTCCGCTTTCTGGACGGCTTCCACATAGAAAGTCTCCACTTCTTGAACCAGAACGCCCGTCTGGCGGTAATCCTGTCCCGGATCGGCCGGCAAAAGGCGGTTTCCAGGCCCCCAGGCATACGAATACCCGGAAACCTCGCCCGGAACGACCTCTTCCACCATGAGCCGCACGCCCGACTGGCCATAGACGCCGCGTTCCGGGTCGCTCGCCGGGGAGAGTTCGAAGGTGAAAGGCACCACCTGCAGCGCCACGGCCGGAAGCGAGGCGCAGTCGTTGCTGCCCACGACAGCCACCTGCAAAGTATCGAATACCGGCGAAGAGAGGTATTCCAGCACCGCTACTGAATCGCCATCCACATAGGCGCGGAGAACCCGGTTCGACGTATCGTGGACGGACCAAGCATACGTCATGCCTTCCTGTTTCTGTTCCTGAGGCAATGAAATCCATGCGTAGCCGGTATCGGAAACGCACACCCGCACGGCATGCAAGGTGTCTTCGAAAGGCGTGGCGCCCGTAATCGGCGTTATCTGCAAAGCCGTATCGCGGAAACCGCATTCGTTCATCGTCCTGGCAACGGCAAAGAAAGGCTCCCTCCGCATGGAACGGTTGTCGACCGAAACAGAGTCGTACTTGAAGGAAGCCCCCGGGCGCGTGAACGCCTCGAACTGCAAATCGGCAGGACGGAACGACCAAACCACGCTATCCACGTCTTCCGCCGGGGCCAGCACGATGGGATAGGTTTCCCGCGTGTAGCAAGGATAGGGCGAAGAAGCCAGAACCGCCTTGGCCGCGCTGTCGCGCACCACCACCCGGACATCCAGCGCCTGGCTGAGGCCGCACGCGCCTTTCCGCCACAAACGCACCTGCACGTGCGAGGCCGTGTCCAATTGCACCCGGTAGGACGTGGCCGGAAGGCTGTCGGCATCCAGGCGTTGCCATCCCGGAGGCGTGTTCCACACGAAGCGGAGGGAATCGGGGCGGTCATAGGAAGCCTGATCCCGGAGCCAGACCTGCAATTCCGTCCCCACGCAAGGAGCCAGGCTTTCCACGATCAGGGAGTCGGCAAAGGCATCGGCCGCTCGCGCATGCACCACGAACCTTACCGGCAAAGCCGTCCCGCAGATACCGCGCGGATAGCAGAGAATCGTATCGGACGAAGAGCCGCCTGCCGCGCCGGCCGGAAGATGCCGGAAATGCAGCACGGCCGTGCTGTCCGACTGGCTTTCGACCGACCATCCTTCATGCGGCACCTCCCAACGGTAAGAAATCTGTTCCATTATATCGTACATGGCCGTATCGAGATGGAAGACGTATTCGTAGAAATTGTCTTCGCAAACCGTATCGGGCCCGGAAATCGTTCCCCGGATTTCCGGAACCGTATCGGCCAGGACGTAATGCGTGTAGGGCAAGACGTTCTGGGGACACCAAATATTCTTCGGCGTAAACACGAGCTTCACCGTATCGGTATTGGACGAACGCACCTCGAGCAGGGAGCTGTCGGCCGGGTTCGGGAAATCGATTTCGACCGGAACCGGGTCCGGCTCGGAATACAGGATTTCCAATTCGTATTTCCCGGCATCGGCATAGGCGTTCGAAGCCTGGACAACCAAGGTGAAGAGGCTGTCGCGGCAAACATGGTTGTCGCCCAGGACCACGATGCGCGCCGTGTCTACCGTCCAGACTTCCCTTTCCGTCAAAGAGCCTTGCATGGCGTAATCCAAGCAGGAATCCAAGGCGTAGACCCGCACGAACCCGCTGTCTTTCCCCACCAAGACCCGGCACGTGGCAAGGCCGGCTTCCCAAATCGTATCGGCCGCTCCTTCTTCCTGTATCTTCCAGTCGGATGGAAATTCCCAACGGTAGGCTTTGGCATTGGCCGTTGCCTGCACGGCGTAGGTCTCGATCGAACCCGCGCAGGGCCTTTCGTTGAACATATCATCGAAATCTTCCGTAACCGGAGCCTGCCGGGGCCGGAAGACTACCGATTCGAGCGGATGGGGCGCAGGGAACTGGCAACCCAGCACTTCCTCGGGCGTGGTCGGAACCACCTGGACGCTCCCGCTCTCGTAACCCACGATCACCGCTACGCTTCCTTGCCGGGAAGCAGCTGAGTCGGCAAACTTCCAGTCGGACGGCAGCGTCCACCGGTAAGAAGGCGCCGCATCGGGATTTTCAACGGCAAACACGATTTGCGAACCCGGGCAAGGTTCCGGATTGGCCGGATCCAATTCCTCCTCGGCTTCGAACGTCAATGCGCCCAAAGCGGCCACCGGCACCGTGTCGAGCAGCTGCAAGCGGATAAAAAGCGTGTCTCCCGCCCCTCCGCATTGGGGATAGCTGCCCCACACCCGCAAAAAGGCCTCGTCCCCGGCAGCGGCATTCTTCAAAGGCAACAGGCGGCAAACCGTGTCGGGCTGCCCGTCCATGGGTTCGAGCATTTCTACCGCCCCCCCTTCGGCAAGCTGCCATGAAAATTGCAGGCCCGGGCCGTCGGAAGTATCGCGGCGCACGGAAAGAAGCGTTTCGCCGTGCAAGCAAATCTGTTCCACCACGGTGTCGGCATCCCAAGTGTATTCCGAACCGGAAGGCCAAGCCGGCAAAGGCCGCTTGGGGGTCTGCATGACCTGTTCCACTTTCAAGCTGTCGAAGGGCCCTACACCGCAGTCATTGCCTGCGGCCACGCGCACGAAGCCCGTTTCCGGCCCCACAGCCTCGACCGTCAGGATCGGCCAGTCGTAACCGGTGGTGTCCGTATAGGGCGGCCAAGGAAAATCCCAGACGAAAAACTCGGCATTCCTGGGCTGGGAAGCCTGGAACTCCGCTTCTTCTCCCAAGCAGATAGCCGCGCTGTTGAGCTGGACCGCAGGCTTTTCCGTTACCAGCGGCTTGGGAATCAAAACAAGCCCTTTCGAACGGGAAACCCCGCAGATATTGGACACATTCACATGCAGGAGCAAGCTGTCGGAAAGGCCCGCCTGCAAAGGCAGCCTTTCGTACAGCCGGCCCTCCTCCAGAAGCTGGCCCGCGTAAGTCCAGTCCGACCCGCCCAAAGACCCGTCTTCCCGCGGGAAAGAATCGACAGCCAAGCCGGGCTTGTTCCAAGTGAAATACGGCCGGATGCTGTCGGTCAGGCTCCAGTGCATGCCGGCACGTATGGCGTAATGCTGCAAGGAAGAACCGCACGGCTGCACATCGATCGGGGTCTCCATGTCGGCCACGTCCACAACCATTTCCGGCAAAAGGAGGTCGAAAGGTCCCGGGTCTTCCACCGGTTCGGTCAGGAAAGCCAAGGTGTCCATCGGGAAAATCCGGATTTCCAAGGTATCGGAATACCGCTGGCAGCCTTTCACCCGCGAGAAAACCTCCAGCACGAAAGGCTCTCCCTTCACGTCTTCCTGCACAAGCACGCAGGAATCGGCATCGGGATTGAAGCCTACCACCGAACCTTGCTTCAGCCTCCACATCATTTCAAAATCCCCGGGATTGCCCATGATGCTCGGAAAGTCCACCTTCAAGGTGGAAGGCTGCCGCATGCACAGGGAATCGCGGGCAACCGGGTCTTGCAGGAAATCGTAACCATAATCGAAATTCCCCGGCTCGGGCCGCAACGGCACGCGCTTGATGTCTTCCACCCATACCGTATCGGAAGCCGGGCCGTTTCCGCAGCCGTTGTAGGGTATCACGTAGACCGGCCCCGGAACGAGTTCCACCCCTTCCACGACAAGCAAAGGCGTGGAAGTGGTATCGGGCTCGGCGTTCCACGGGCAATGCCAGATATATCCGCCAATGGCATCGTCCGCGTCGGTTTCGAAAACAAGCCGCTCCCGGTCGCAGAAAAGCGTGTTTTCCTTCACGGTCAGGCTCGCCGTGTCGAGTATGCGGGTCGAGGTCTTTATCGTGACCGGCGAAAACCGGGAAATCCCGCAACGGTTCCTCGCATTCACCGCCACCTGCAGCAAGTCGCCATTGCCCACCCGCATGAACAGGCTATCGGCGGGATAAAACGCCTGCTCCGGCAAAGAGGGGTCTTCGCCGGGTTTCGGATTGAACCACTTGAACGAGGTGTTGTGCATCGTGCTGTCGGAAGGATTCCATTCCCGGCCGAACTCCGTATCGGACGGATCGCCCCCGTTCCAAACGAACTGGAAATCGGTTATCGACGGGTCGAGCGCGGTTTTGTCGAACACCCAAAGCACCGTATCCTGCCCGCAAGGCCGCAGTTGAATCTTGCCTCCTCCCGCCAAGTCGGTCAGGTAATCGGCAATCAGCCGGTTTTCGGGAAGCGCGGCCGTATCGGCCGGCTGCAGCCGCAAAATCAAGGTGTCGCCATAGGAAAGGCAGGCTTGGTGACGCACCGCCATCCCGATATAGTTGGCCCCGGAACCGGCTTGCTTGGACAAAACCGCCCGGCTGCTGTCGGAAGGCTGCCCCTGCACTTCCAAGCGGTCGGCCGGGTCCAAGGAAAGCGCGAACCAGGCATATTTCCATGCCCCTTCTTCCAAATCCGGATGCGTGAAAGAAAGCTCGTATTCCCGTTCCGTCCGCAGGCAAAGGGTGTCGAAAACCGTATCGCCCACCGGCACGAAAACATGCGCCGCGCCCCCTCCCGCTGCCGGGACAGACAAATCAGGAGCCGGCAACCGCTCGATGAGGGAAGCTATTTCCACCTTCCCGGATTCAGGCCCCGGGCCGCAGGCATTGAACGGGATCACGTAAACCGAACCGGTATCGAAAACCGTTCCTGCCTCGAATTCCCGCAGCACGTTCGCATAGCCCGTTGCCGTGTCGCGCTGCGCGCCCCAGGGGTAAAACCAGGCGTAAGCCGTGGCATTCTCTACGGAATCGTGCTGGAAAACCGCTTTTTCCCCCTCGCACAGGATTATCCGGCTCTGAATCCAGGTAGCCGTGTCGCGGACCCGATGCACCGGACGTATGCTATCGGTAGAAAGCGGGGCCGACAGGCCGCAATGGGAAACCGCCTGCGCCGAAATCCGCATCGGGGCCCGGCCGGCAATCATCTTCAAGGTGTCGGAATAATGGCCCCGGGGCTGGTTGAGCACGCGCCAGCCGGAAGCATCGATCGAATCGGTCTGCGCATGGAGAAAATCGTTCGATGAATTCCAAGTGAACCAAATCGAATCCAAATGCGAATTATTCCCTTTCAACGCATAGAATACCGTATCGCCCTCGCAAGGCGTCAAGTCCAGGCGGCTTCCCGGATTCCTCAAGTCCACGAAAATGCTGGTCGGGCTGAGCGAAAGGGTATCGATGACCCGGAACACGTAAACCAGCGTGTCCCCTTCGTTGTAGGTTTCGCAATCCCTGCGGTGCGAGAATACCATCAGCGTGTCCGAATCGACGGTTTCGTCCGGAACGGTAAAGACCACCGTGTCGCGCACTTGCTCGTTGGCAAAGGAAATCCCGTCTTCATCCCAGGAGCCGGGGAATTTCCAAGTGAAATAGGTATTGGCCCGGGTCAGGGAATCCTGCGCGGGATCGGGTTCGACCGCCAACATATAGACCTTCCTTGCGCAAAAAGCTTCCGGCCAGAGGAATGCCATTTCCGGCCGGGACGTGAACGGACGCACTTGCACCCGGAGCGTATCGCGGCGATGGCCCACCGGGGGATCTTCCCGGTAGCCGCTTTCATAATTGTCGAACGTGAACCCGCAAGCGGCCTTCGAACCCACCACTTGCACATAGCCCGTATCGGCTCCCACTTTGACCCGGACGCGCATATCGGAATACACCGAGTTGAGGCGGTCGTTGTCGGTATAAGCCACGTTTCCCGCTTCGGGGTCCTTCTGGGCCGTGCCCAGGTCTTCCATCACTTCCCAGTCGTCCGGGAATGTCCACTGGTAGCGGTCTGTCCTGTCGAACGTGTCGGCCACGTACATCACGAACGAGCCTTGGCAAGGTTCAACCAGGAACGGATCCGTATCCGGGTCGTAAGGGTCGAACGGCTCCGAACTGGCCCTTGTCCCGTCGGCTACTTTGATTTTGACACGGGTATAAGCGTTCACATCGACATAGTCGGCGCTGCGTTCCTTGCCGGTGCCGCAACGGTTGCGCAAAGCCAGGCGGACAGAGCCTGGTTCCTGCCCGAACACGATGCGGGAAGGATTGCCCTGCCGGTCGGATTCTTCCAGGAAATGCCAGGAAGCCGGGAACCTCCAGTCGTATTCCACCCGGTCGGTATTCCGGTCGGGATTTCCCCATTGGGAGACATAATTGCCGGTCTCGGCCGCCCAAGGCACCATGACCCCTTCGCAGAAAGAAACCGTATCGAAACCGGTATCGCCGGCATCGCCCCCGTTGCGCACATGGCTGTATACCGAAAGCGTGTCGATGATATTGATCGAGAAGAAAGCCGTGTCGCCCGGCCCGCACTCGCTGGCCGCGTAAATACCGACAGGAAGATGCGTCTGCCCTTTCAAGGCGGCATGGTTGCGGTTATCCAGCTGGAAACGGATCACATTGGTATCGTTGGCCCCGGTCTGGTTGCCGTAAGGCAAAAAGGAATAGCTGATGTATTCCTGGAAGGCTTCGGGCAGGATGACGCCGTACCCGCCCTGTTCCGGCCTTGCCGGATTGTATTCGGCCGGAAGGACGGCGTCCTGGGCGTTATACAGCAAAAACACCTGCCCGCTGTAACCCAAGGTGCCGATTCCGCTGTTGTTGCACAGCAAGACCGGCGGCACATCGGAAGGCAGGGCCGGCATGCCGCCCATGGCATCGCCCTCCAAGGAAACCCCGGTGAAGACCCGCTCGCCTTCTTTCTCCAAGGTGTCGATCAGCACCGGCTTCTTGGGCGAAGTCCGCAAGAAAACGGGCAAGGCCTTGCCGTTGCGCGCCGTGTCTTTCCCGTTCTGGAAACAAGCGTTTTTCGGATAAGTGAACAGATAGACCGTGTCGCCCAGATGCCCCGCATCGCCCAGGACCTTCGGCGTGAATACGCCCATGCAGTCGCCCCCCTCGTCCAAGCCACCTCCCGGGGCACCGCCCATATCTCCTCCGGTTCCGCCGCCGAGCCCGCCATCGGGTCCGCCGCCCATGCCCGAAGTCCAGCTTTCCGGTATTTCCCATCCGAAAGTATAGCCTTCAAAGCCCTCTTCAAGGCGGTTGCAAAGGTTGTAGGCGGTCTGGCCGCAAATCTTAGGAACGAGGCCGTCGATAGAGACCCCTTCCTGGGTTGCGATATAGGGATGGTAGTGGTCTTTTATCCGGGAACCGGACACGGAGTCGACCCGGATCAATTCGAGTTCCTCGCTTATTTTCTCGTATACCGTGTCTTTCCGCTGCGCCCTGGCCATTTCCTGGCAAGACGGGCAATACATCCGGTAGCTGACCCGGATAATGGCCGAAACCGGGTTTTCCCGGTTCTTCACCCGGAAGCAGACCCGGGCTTTGTCCGGGCCGAAGCCATGATCCTTGTAGAGGGGCTCTTCCATCTTGTCGAGGGCCATTTCCAAATCGTTGGTATCGTACCGCCACTCGAAAGCGAAGAACGGGAACTTCTCGTCTTCGGTATCGTAAGGCAAGGCTTGCAGGGCCACATAGCCATTCCCGGCCTCGTCCGCATGGTTCTTGCTGCTTTCAACGTAATTCTCGGGATTGTTGTTGAAGGCATCGGAATAATACACGCAAGCAACTTCCATCTGCCCGTCGGCAAGGGTGTCCCACCCCATTTCCATGGTCTGTCCGCCCATGCCGTCATCGATCAGGACTTCCCCGTAACGGATGGTCTTGACCCGCAAGGTATTGGGGGTGAGGTTCTTGGCGATCACATGGCTTATAGGCTTGGAAGTGGGCGGGGTGATCCGTCCGTCATCGCAAGTAGCCGGCTGCACGACCCAGAATGCGTTTTCGGCCGAACGCGACACCGTGGCGGAAAAGCTGTACATGGCCGGAATCCTGTTCGAGAAATCCCGGAAAGCCAGGTTCGTGCCCCGGCCGTCTTCTTCCAGGTTGATCGCCCAGCTGTAACGAAGATTCTCCTCATCGTGCCCGTAGCGGTTGTATTCGTTGACTTGCGCCGTATAGGCCGGATCGGGCAATACGCTGGCTTCGTACGTGAGCCCCTCGCAATAAACCTCGTCCTGGCCGAGCCCGGTCTTGACCGAAATAAGGTTCGCCGGCGCGGCCACTTGCGGTATGACAATGGCGATTCCCTCCTCGGGCAAATCCCCGTCCTGCACGTAAATGCTTATCTGCCGGCTTTCCGAAGGCCGCAATTCATTGAAAGATATTTCAACCGTATCGCTATTGGCCCCGTAGGTCTGGTTGATCGAAACCACGGTTTCATTGTTGGGGAGCAGCCGCCATTGGCACAAGCCCTGGGCATCCTCCACCCAGACTTTCACCGCAAGGCTTTTGGCAAAACTGCAATACACGCCCCCGTTCACCAGCTGCTGGTCGCTCTCAACCCCGCTGCCCTTGGCCCCGTTCATCCGCGGAACGGAATAAAACAATTTCAACCGGCCGTTCCTCCCGCGGTCGAAATCTTCCCCGCGGTCGAAACCCTCGTTTTCCCCGGAAGAAAAAAGATTCGAAAGGGTTTCCGCGCCGGCAGCCGGCCCGGCAGGCCAAGCCGGCCCGACCTGAACCGAAGCCAGGGAAAAAGCCGGAAAGAGGGAAGAAAGCAAAAGAAAACAAGCTCCGAACCTTTTCGCAAAAGACATGCCACGGCTGTAAAACGTACCTTTATCCATCGGATTTTCGTTTTCGTACAAAAAAGCTCAAATCAACAGGAAAAACAAATAGCTAACACACAATCTATTGATTATGTGTTTACTTGCTTATTTTTCAACAAAATAAGGCCGTGTAAAGTTAAGCATTTTCGAGCACTCGGCTCCTCCGCATTCCGTATATTATGCGCAAGATTGTGTTGAAAAGGCGGGGCCGGTCATTTTCGGCGGCGGTCATTTTCCCGCGGCTGCCGTCCCGGCCTCTTTTCGCGCCCGTCCCTTTGCTCCCTCCTTTTTCGCATCCGCCTTCTTCGCGTCCGCCTTCTTTGCCGAGCGGAAAGCCCCCCTCCCGAAATACAAACGGACCGAACCGCCCGTCAAAACCTGGTGCAAATGGGCGCAAGCCGTTCCGGCAACCGCGCTCGACGGCAACCGCCCGCCGGGCCCCGAACCGGAAGCGGCCCCCGCGAAAGCTTCCGCAGGGAAAAGCTGGAAGACATATTCGGCAAACAGGCTGAAACCGATGTCGGGGCTTGCCATGTACGTGAAACTGGCACCCGAAGACAATTCCAAAGCGTTTTTCACAAAAACGGCAGGCCCGTCGGAAAAAAGAGCCATGCCCGTATAGGAATACCCGGCCCCGATCTTGCCTCCGAAACGGATCCGCGCATGCGCCGGAACAGACAGGTAGGCCCCCAAGCGCGCCGAATACTGGGTGGCCCGTTCTTCGGCAACCTGCCCGTTGCATTCGGGAGTGAAATCGGAAAGCTGCACCGACCCGCCCACGCCCCAGAAAGGCGTAAGGAACCATGCACCCTCCACGCCCGCGAAAGCGCCCGGCCGGAAAGAAAGACGGCGCCCGTCCTGCAACCGGTAAACGCCCGGCACATATTTCGCCCCCACGGAAAGGCTCGCGAAAGAAGGCTTTTCCGAAGCCGCGCGAGGCCTTTGCGGCAAAAGCGGCCGCACCAACCCCTTTTCCTTGAAAATCAAATCGGCTATCCAATAGGCCAGTTCCGTGGAAAAAATACCCAGACCCGCCCCCATCAGCACATCGCTCGCCCAATGCCGGTTGTTCACGATCCGCATCAAGCCCGTGACCGTAGCGGCCGCATACCCTCCCGCGCTGAACCAAAGGCTCCGGGTCTGCCCGTATTCCTTGTGCAGGATCGTAGCCGCCATGAAAGCCGTGGCCGTATGTCCCGAAGGAAAGGAATTGCGCTTGCTGTTGTCGGGCCGGGGAACCCGGGCCGAATACTTCAACGCATTGACGGTGGCGGCCATGATGGCGGTCGAGAGCGCGCCCGAAACCAGGAACCGGCCCCACGCGCTCCGCCCTTTATAGCCAAAAGCCTTCAATCCGACTGCCAAGGCGGCCGGAGAATATTGCAGGAAGTTGTCGAAGACAGCCACGCTGCCTTTCCCGGGCGGATAGAAGTCATACCGCAGATCCCTTACCGGCTCCTTGACCGGTATCGCCAGGAACGAAGCGGCCATAAGCGGAACGGAAACCCGCGTTATCCCGGCCCAAGCGGCCCCCGGAGAGGTCTTTTCCCAAAAAACCAGCGAATCCCGGATCGGGCTTGCAGCCCTTGTTTTCCATGCCGTACCGGGCAGGGACTCCTGAAGCGGATTCCCCGGAACGGATCTTTCCAAGATGGAATTTTCCAGAACAGGAGTCAACGGAACGTTCCAGCCCGAGGCCGGAAACAAGGAACGGCCCGGAAGTTCCGTACGGAAAGCAAAACCCTTCCCATGGCAAGACAGCAAGACCAGCAAAGCCGCCGCCCATCCGGCAAGCGTCCGGTTCGGCATGCCCCGGCACGGCACGCCATGCCTTGCAGCCCGCAGCCGCCCTCCATCGAAGCCCGATCTTTCCCGGCTCCTCCCGGATCTTTCCGGATCCCGGACATGAAACCTCTTAAAATGCGCCATACGTTTCAAAATGCGCCATACGCTCCACATGTCCGGGCGCTATGCCGATTTGACAAAAACAACCGCTCCGTTTTAACAAGAACAACCGCCCGAAACGGCGGCAAAAGTACAAAAACCGGCCAACGGGCAACAGGCTGCCGCGACGAGCCTGCGTATTCTTTGAAATGGCGTATCTTTGCAAGCCAAAAAGCAAAAGCATCCATTTCAAGGAAGGCGGCATGAACAAAGGATATTCCAAAGAAGACCACTACCCCGGGGAAACGACCCAGGCGCTGGCCCGGCGATACAAGGAAATCCTCGGCCTGCTGGGCGAGGACAACGAAAGGGAAGGCTTGCAAGACACCCCGGAAAGGGTAGCCAAAGCCATGCAATTCCTCACCCAAGGCTACGGGCAAGACCCCGAGGCGATACTCAAAAGCGCCATGTTCCGGGAAGACTACAAGCAAATGGTGATTGTCAAGGACATCGAAATCTATTCCCTCTGCGAGCACCACATGCTTCCTTTTTTCGGAAAAGCCCACGTGGCCTATATCCCCAACGGCCATATCGTGGGGTTGAGCAAGATTCCCCGCGTGGTCGACGTGTTCGCCCGGCGCCTGCAAGTGCAGGAACGGCTCACGACGCAAATCAAGGAGTGCATCCAGAACGTGCTGCATCCCCTTGGCGTGGCGGTCGTAATCGAAGCCCAGCACCTGTGCATGTCCATGCGCGGCGTGCAAAAGCAGAATTCGGTAACCACCACGTCCGATTTTACCGGCGGCTTCCTCAACAACCCCCAGACCCGGATGGAATTCCTCCGGCTCATCGGCAGCGATTTGAAATAAACGGCAAGCCCTGCAAGCCAGGCGAGCCCCGCCGCAAACAGCCTCCGCGATTCCTGGCAAAATACGGCATCGAGGAACCCGGCAGGACACAAACAAAGCAAAAACAACAAAGCACATAACCATGGAAGAGCAAAAAGTTCCTACCCGTCTGGAACATGTCAGGCAAAAACTGATGGAAGGAATCGTTTTGGACCGCTGGATCGCCTACTGGCACTTCTGCAACCATCGCATCGGGTTCGCCTACGGCAGCTTCGACCCGCTCGACCCCCGCTGCGTGGAATTCCTGTACGATGCCGTGGAACCGCTCCAGACGTTTGTCGTAGGCCTTTATTCGGACGAAATGATCCGGAAAACGACCGGGAAAGAACCTAACTGCCCGCAAGAAGACCGCGCCCTGATGCTATGCGGGCTGGAATGCGTGGATTCCGTGGTAATCTTGAACGAAGAAAACCCCAAAGCCCTGATCGGGAAACTCCGTCCGCAGCGGATCGCCGTCAAGGACGAATCCCAAGCAAAGGCCGTGGAATTTTTCAAGGCCGAAGGCGGGGAAATCTACCTGCCGGGCGCTGCGGCGGAATAAAACCTTTCAAGCCGGAACAACTCCGTGCATTCCGGTCCGCGGAAGCGCCGAGCCCGCTCCGGCGGAATAAAACTTTCCCGAACGGAACAAGTCCCGGGAAACCGTAGCCCGTTCCTCCGGCCCGAAGCAAAAGAAGCGTTCCCGGAAATTCGGCCGCAAGCAACCGGCCAGATGGAAAAAGGTTCACGCCATGGCAAAAACCAAAAACCGCACGGTCTTTTTCTGCTCCAACTGCGGGGCGCAGTCGCCCAAATGGGTAGGCCGTTGCCCGGTCTGCGGGGAATGGAACACCTATACCGAAGAAGTGCTGGAGCGCGATCCCAAGCAGAGCCTCTGGAAGCAAAGCTCTCCTGCCGCGCCCGCCGAGCAAACCCAGAGCAAGGCCGTTTTAGTCAAAGAAATCCGAAACCGGCCCGTATCCCGTTTGGACATGGGCGATGCCGAACTGAACCGGGTACTGGGCGGAGGCCTCGTGCCGGGGTCGTTCGTTTTGGTAGGCGGGGAACCCGGCATCGGGAAATCCACGCTGATGCTGCAAGTGGCCCTGCAAATGCCCGGGGCACACAAGATTCTCTATGTGAGCGGGGAAGAGAGCGCCGAACAGCTCAAGATGCGGGCCGACCGCCTGGGCCTCACGCAAAGCCCCTGCTACATCCTCACAGAAACCTCCTTAGACAACGTGTTTGCCCAAGCCGCCCGGCTCCAGCCCGAAATCCTCGTGGCCGACTCCATCCAGACCTTGCAGGCCGGCACGATCGATGCCGCTTCCGGCAGCATCTCCCAGATAAAGGAATGCGCCGCCCAGCTGCAACGCTACGCCAAAGAGACCGGCACCAGCGTCTTCGTCATAGGCCACATCACCAAAGACGGCAATCTGGCCGGCCCGAAAATCCTGGAACACATCGTCGATACCGTGCTGCATTTCGAAGGCGACCGCCACTACGGCTACCGCATGCTGCGTTCGGTCAAGAACCGCTTCGGAAGCACCAACGAAATCGGCATTTACGAGATGCGGAACCAAGGATTGCGCCAAGTGAGCAACCCTTCGGAAATCCTGCTCTCCCAACGGGAGGAGCAATTGAGCGGCACGGCCATCGCAGCCACCTTGGAAGGCTTGCGCCCCATGATGGTGGAAGTGCAGGCCTTGGTCGGCCCTTCGGCCTATTCGGTGCCCCAGCGGTCGGCCACCGGTTTCGACTTGCGCCGGCTCAACATGCTTCTGGCAGTCCTGGAAAAACGCTGCGGGGCAAGGCTCGGCAACAAAGACGTTTTCCTCAATATTGCCGGGGGCCTGCGGGTAGACGACCCGGCCCTCGACCTGGCGGTCGTAGCCGCGGTGCTGAGCTCGGGCCAGGACTGGCCGCTCGACCCCAAGACCGGATTTTCCGCCGAAGTGGGGCTGACCGGCGAAATCCGCCCGGTGAGCCGTCTGGACCAACGCCTGGCCGAAGCTGCCAAATTGGGCTTCGAACGGGTTTTCATCTCCCGTTACGGGCTTAAGGAAGTGCAAGAAAAATACAGGAAAATGGTTGTGCCGGTGGCAACTTTGTTCGAACTGTTCCAGAAAATCAAAGGATAGGAATCCTTCCGGGGCAACGGCTTCTTGCGCGCCTTGCCCGGGCCGGATGTCCGCCCTTAGGGAGAGCCGGTAACCGTTCGTCAACCTTGTTTCGATAACCGGTTCGGCAACCATTCGATAACTTGTTGATAGCCTTTCGATAACTTGTTTCGAACCGGTTCGGCAACCATTCGATAACTTGTTGATAGCCTTTCGATAACTTGTTTCGAAAACCTTTCACGCAAACACCTTCATACAAATACCTGTCGCCATGTTGATTTGCACTACAAAAAAGGCTCTCCGCGAGGCCATCGCCACGCAAAGAGCCGGCGGGAAAAGCGTAGGTTTCGTTCCGACCATGGGCGCCCTGCACCAGGGGCATGCTTCCCTTTTCAAGCGGGCGCGGGCCGAGAACGACCTCTTCGTGGCCAGCGTCTTCGTCAACCCGATCCAGTTCAACAATCCCGACGACCTCAAGAACTATCCCCGGGATTTCGAAGCCGACCGCCGCTTGCTCGAAGCCGAGAGCTGCGACATTGTTTTCCACCCTGCGGTGGAAGAAATGTACCCCGAGGACGAGAAAGTGAAGGAATACGCTTTCGGCAGCCTGGAAACCGTAATGGAAGGAGCCCGGCGTCCCGGGCATTTCGCCGGCGTGGGGGTCGTGGTGGGCTTGCTGTTCCAATTGGTCGAACCCACCCGGGCCTACTTCGGGGAAAAGGATTTCCAGCAAGTAGCGGTCATCAAGGATCTGGTCCGCCAGATGGGCATCCCGACCCGGATCGTCCCCTGCCCCATCAAACGGGGGGAAGACGGCCTGGCATTGAGCAGCCGCAACGCCTTGCTCACGCCTGAGAACCGCGCCAAGGCGCCTTTCATCTACGAGACGTTGAAAGCCAGCCTCTCCCTTGCCGGACAGCCCTGCCGGGAGGTGAAGGCCTTTGTGGAAAGCCGGATTGCCTCCTGCCCGCAAATGGAACTGGAGTATTTCGAGATTGCCGACCCGGACAGCCTGCAATCCGTTCCCGATGCGCAACCGGCGCACGGCAACCAAGGCTTTATCGTGGTATGGATGGGAAGCGTCCGGCTGATCGATAACATCCGCTACTGATTGGGGTTTGGGTGTGGGTTTGGGTTTGGGTTTGTGTCTGGGTCTGGGTTTGGTTTCGGCTCCGGCTTCTGCTTTAGCTCTGGCTTCGGTTTTGGTTGCGGCTTCTGTCTTGGCTTTGGCCCTGCCCTTGGCTTCGGCTTCGGCTTCGAGCCGGCTTTAACTTCGGTCCGTCTTTGGCATTCGGCCGGGCCACCCGCACCCGGAACGCGGCGAGCAAGTGATTCTGCTTTAAAAAGCGGCCCGGTAGCAATGAGGCGCGGTATTAAAAAGCAGCCCAGCCGCATCAAACAGCGGCCAAATCAAAAAGCATCTAAAACAAAAAGTAGCCCGGCCGGCATATATACCGGCCGGGCTATTTCTTTCACAATAAAATGATTATTAACTATTTGTTTTGAATGCGCAGCCTTTACAGGTTGGCCACTTTCAGGCTGCGGCCTTGGTTGCGCACGATGTAGACGCCTTGGGACGGCAGCGGGATGCGGATTTCCGGCCCGGCATACAGCCGGCGGCCTTGCAGGTTAAAGACTTCCACCAAGCCGCGGGCGTTTTCCACGTGCAGGACGCCGTCCTCCGCATGGGCCCGGAAAGGTTGCGGGGCCGCGGCGGCGCTTTCCGGCATGCCGGGCTCGTTGCCCAGGCCCGGGAGGGCTTGGAGGGCGAACTCCGCTTTGTATTCTTCCCCGCCCAAGCGGGTGTCGTACTCGTACCGGATGGTTTCGGCGGTGAAGCGGAGCAGGTTGCCTTCGATTTCCGGCTCCTGCAGCCAAGTTACCCGCGAGAGGTCGAAGCCCGGAATCAAGCTCAGGTCGTAGGTGCCGCCCACCTCGGCATCGACCGGGTGGATGTTACCACCAATAGCAACCGATTCCACGTTTGGATTTTGACTCAAGTCGATGTGGCTGAGGCGGGCAAACTCGACGACGATGGAATACAGCATAGGATTTCCACTCACATCCAAACTCGTTATCCCGGTATTGCTGCAACTCAACCATTCCAAGGCCGGATTCTGGCTCACGTCCAAACTTGTCAGACCTGTATGGTCACAGTACAAGGTTCCCAAGGCAGGGTTCCGGCTTACGTCCAAATTCGTCAGACCGGTAGAGATGCAGTTTAAATATTCCAAGGCCGGATTCTGACTCACGTCCAAACTTGTCAGCCCGGTATTATCGCAAGACAAATGCTCCAAGGCTGGGTTTCCGCTCACGTCCAAGGCCATTATCCCGGTACTGGAACAGGACAAATGCTCCAAGGCCGGGTTTCCGCTCACGTCCAAGGCCATTATCCCGGTACTGGAACAGGACAAATGCTCCAAGGCCGGGTTTCCGCTCACGTCCAAACTCGTTATATCGGTATAGTGGCAGTTCAAATCTTCCAAGACCGGGTTCCGGCTTACGTCCAAACTCGTTATCCCGGTATTGGAGCAGGCCAAATACTTCAGGGCCGGATTTTGGCTTACGTCCAGGCTCGTCAGACCGGTATTGTGGCAGGACAAAAAAAACAAGGCCGGGTTCTGACACACGTTCAAACTCGTTAGCCCGGTAGAGCTGCAGTTCAAATATTCCAAGGCCGGATTCTGGCTCACGTCCAAGCTCGTCAGGCCGGTCTCGAAGCATTCCAGATGTCTCAAGGCCGGATTCTGGCTCACGTCCAGGCTCGTCAGCCCGATACTCCAGCACCACAAGGTTTCCAGGGCCGGATTCCTGCTCACGTCCAAACTTGTCAGCCCGGTACTGTAGCAGGATAAATACGCCAAGGAAGGATTCCCGCTCACATCCAAGCTCGTCAAACTGGTATTGGGACATACCAGTTCTCCCAAATTCGGGAAGTACTCGATGCCGGAAAGGTCGGAAAGGGGACTCGGCGGCGGCATCGGCGATCCGTATTCGCCGGACACATCAATACGGGTCACCGCTTCGCGCTCGGCAAGGCTCAGGCTGTCGTTGGCATCGGTATCGAAGTTTGCCCGCACATAGGCCCGGAAAACCGAATCGGGAAAATGCTCCGCATCGATGGGCACCTGGGCGTTGCCGGCAAGCGGCAGCAAGGCGAACAGCCCGGCCGCGGCGGCAAGGGCTGCTTTCGAAAAAAGTCGGTTTCTTTTCATGGTCAAGTATTTGATCTTTTGAACTTCGTTTGTATGAAACAGGATTTGCCCCGTCTCTAACCCGTCTCGCCAAGTCCGGCATACCGCCTGTATTTCAGGATACAGGCGGTATCGCTGGCTTGGGGCAGGCCTTTACAGGCTGGCCACTTTCAGGCTGCGGCCTTGGTTGCGCACGATGTAGACGCCTTGGGCCGGCAGCGGGATGCGGATTTCCGGCCCGGCATATATCCGGCGGCCTTGCAGGTTGAAGACTTCTATCAGGCCTTGGGCGTTTTCCACGTGCAGGATGCCGCCCTCCGCATAAGCCCGGAAAGGTTGCGGGGCCGCGGCGGCATTTTCCGGCAGGCCGGGCTCGTTGCCCAGGCCCGGGACGGCTTGGAGGGCGAAGACCACTTTGTTTTCCTCTCCGCCCAAGCGGGTGTCGTATTCGTACCGGATGGTTTCGGCGGTGAAGCGGAGCAGGCTGCCTTCGATTTCCGTGCCCGGCTCCCAGGTTACCCGCGAGAGGTCGAAGCCCGGAATCCGACTCAGGTCGTAGGTGCCGCCCACCTCGGCGTTGACTGGATGGACATTACCTTGCAATTGCAGTTGCGCCGTTAGCAAAGCCGGGTTCTGGCTCAAGTCAATGTGGCTGAGCTTGGACTGGCTGACGTAAAGTTGTTCCAAGACCTGGTTTCCGCTCACATCCAAACTCATCAGACCAGTATTGTAGCATCTCAACCATTCCAAGGCCGGGTTCTGGCTTACGTCCAAACTCGTCAACTCAGTATTGTGGCAGAACAATTCTATCAAGGCCGGGTTCCGGCTCACGTCCAAGCTTGTTATCTTGGTACTGGAACAGTACAAATCTTCCAAAGCAGGATTCTGGTTCACGTTCAAGCTCGTTATCCCGGTATTTTCGCAGTGCAAAGATTTCAAGGCCGGGTTCCGGCTCACGTCCAAGCTGGTCAACTCGGTATCATCGCAGACCAAGGCTATCAAGGCCGGGTTCTGGCTCAAATCCAGGCTCGTTATCCCGGTATTTTCACAGCGCAAAATTTCCAAGGCCGGATTCTGGCTCAAATCTAAACTCGTCAGACTGGAATAGGCACCGTTCAGCCATTCCAAGGCCGGGTTCTGGCTCACATCCAAGCTCGTTATTCCCGTACTTACGCAAAACAAGGTTTTCAGAGCCGGGTTCCGGCTTACGTCCAAGCTGGTCAGGCTGGTACCAGAGCAGTACAAATATTTCAAGGCCGGGTTCTGCCTCACGTCCAAACTCGTTAGCCCGGTAAAGCTGCAGTCCAAATATTCCAAGGTCGGATTCCGGCTCACGTCCAAGCTTGTCAGATTAGTCTCGCGGCAGTCCAAAGTTCTCAAAACCGAGTTCTGGCTCACGTCCAAGCTCGACAGACCGGTATAGTCGCAGGACAAAGTGTCCAAATTCGGGAAGTGCTCGATGCCGGAAAGGTCGGAAAGGGAATTCGGCGACCCGCTTTCGCCGGACACATCGATATGGGTCACCGCCTCGCGCTCGGCAAGGCTCAGGCTGTCGTTGGCATCGGTATCGAAGTTTGCCCGCACATAGGCCCGGAAAACCGAGTCCGGGAAGTTGGTTTCATCGATGGCCACCTGGGCGTTACCGGCAAGCGGCAACAGGACAAGCAGCCCGGCCGCGGCGGAGAGAAGGATTGTAAAAAGCCGGTTTCTTTTCATGGTCAAGGATTTTAATTTTCAAAACTTCGTTCGTGTAAAAACAGTACTGGTAGCCACCAAGCAAACAAGTCTCCTTCGCGGAGATGGTTTGCGAAAGGGGGCTCCGGAACGGACACGGGACCGCTCCTTCATTTTTACATTAAAACGTTAATTGTCAGAATACTGAATTTATCTCTTTTCATTTTAGTATCTCTGGGCAAGAGATACTATGTTGCATGCAAATAATTGGAAATCAAGCAAAAGAAAAACTGCTTTTGGAGCAACATGTCCGGAATCAAAGTCCGAAAAGATGGAAAAACAAAAAGAAAACGTATTGATTGGTAAATATTTCCGTACCTTTGCCCCCTCATTTTAGTATCTCTTGCCCAGAGATACTTTCCTATCCTGCATCGTCTTTTAATTTTTCGTGTTCGGCTCTTTTTCGATGAATTGTGATACTTGTCCTTTCACGCTTTATTTCTTACGACGAATGAAGCATATTCGCCTAAGGGTCGATTTTGCAACAGCTTCGCTATGCTGTTTCCTTCTTGACAAGAAGCTTCATCTTAACAATCGGCTTCATCGAGTCACGGCAACTTCCGTTCATGTGTCTTGGGCTTTTAAGATGGATTAGCCTTGGTGTTGCCCGCTTATCCCTTGCCGGGCGTCTTGACTCTTATTGTTTCGCGATCCCGTTTCCGGCACATCGTCCCTCCCCCGGCGGGCGACCACCGGGCGTTGACCCGGCAATTCCGGGACTTCCCCGCCCGCTTC
>CASEWE010000006.1 GCA_949291555.1 uncultured Bacteroidales bacterium | reverse complement strand
AGCGGTGCGGCTTTCAGAAGCGGTGCGGCTTTCAGAAGCGGTGCGGCTTTCAGAAGCGGTGCGGCTTTCAGAAGCGGTGCGGCTTTCAGAAGCGGTGCGAGCCGGAGAAAAAACTTGTAAAAATACAACAATTGCAGGGGATGGGCAAATTGAATCCGCGGGGCAAGCCATGGGCGGCTTTGGAGGCCTGCTTGCGCGGGCCGTTGCGGAAGCGGGAACCCGGGGAACCGGCAGGGAGGGTTTGAAGGCGGTTCCGGAGGGTTGCAAGGCGGTTTTGGAAGGCGGCGGGTCGGCGGGACATGGTTTTCGAAAAAAATATTACCTTTGCAGGCTTAAATTTGTCCCTGCTTATGTCGAGGCATAGGAACGATTACTGCTTGTTTTTCTCCGGACTGGGAGAGGGAGGGCATGATTTTGAATATGTTCTGGACCAACGGCTCATGGAGGAATTTCCCGGCGAAGAGGATTTTTGCCGGCCGGAGGTAGGGGTGAAGCTGCACTTGGAGAAGGGAGAACGCATGATGGAGCTCTCCTTCTCTTTCGAGGGGAGGGCGGTTACCCGTTGCGACCGGTGCTTGCGGGAAATCTCTTTCCCGGTCCGCTTGCAGGAGACGGTGATTGTGAAGACGGTCTCTTCCGCGGGCAAGGAAGAGGAAGAAGACGGCATTTGGCAAATAGGGGAAAATGAATCCTTTTTGGATCTGGCCGCTTATTTCCATGAAGTATTGGTGCTCTCGCGTCCGCTGCAGTGCGTTTGCCCTCCCGGGCAAGACGGGGAACCGGATTGCGATGCGGCCATGCTGGCCCTTTATTCGAAAGGCGGGCAGGCAGAGGGGGAGAAAGAACCCGATCCGCGGTGGGCTGTCCTGGAGAACTTGCGAGGCAAGATGTCCGGTTGAGGGCATCGGAATCGGAAGAAACGGAGGCAGCCGGGCAAGCGGTTGAAGCCGCGGGCGGGAAATGTTCCGGGCCCCGGCATCGGGCTTTCAGGATGGAGGAACCCGGAGATTGCGAAAAAAGAAACAGGAATAACAAGACGAATATAAACGTTTAAATCCATAAAGCTATGCCAAATCCCAAATGGAGGTTTTCCAAGACCAGAACCCGGAAAAGAAGGACGCACCACAAGCTGGATGTGCCCACGGTAAGTACTTGCAGCAATTGCGGTTCGCCCGTATTGTACCACCACGTGTGCCCTGAGTGCGGCTACTACCGTGGAAAGCAGGTTGTGGAAATCAATGCGCCCAAAGCTTGATCCCCTTGCTTTCGGCAGGAAAGCATAAGTTTCCCGTATGAAATTCGGATTGGATGTATTGGGGGGCGACTTTGCCCCAGGGAGCACGATCGATGGTGCGATTGCCGCCTTGGACTCCATCGGGAAGGACGATCGCATCGTGTTGCTCGGCCCGGAAGATTTGATCCGGAAGTCCTTGGCCGAACGCGGGGTGGACGCGGAGCGCTTCGAAATCTCCCATCAGCCCGAGTGCATCGAAATGGACGAAAAGCCCATGAAGGCTTTGATGGAGAAGCCGCGGTCGGGCATTGCGGCCGGGTTGCGCATGTTGGCGGCCGGGGAATTGGATTCCTTTGCCAGCGCCGGCAATTCGGGGGCAGTCCTGGCCGGTGCCGTTACCCTTGTCAAATGCTTGCCGGGGGTATTGCGGCCTTGCACTTGCGCCTGGGTGCCCCAGGAAGACAGCGATACTTTCAGCTTGCTTCTTGACATCGGGACGACGCCCGATGCCAAGCCGGAGGTCATGTTGCAGTTCGGGGTGATCGGAAGCATTTATTCCCGCCATGTGCTGGGCAGGGAGAATCCCCGGGTTTGCCTGATGAATGTGGGGACGGAAGACGGGAAGGGCAACCTTCAGTGCCAAGCCAGTTTCCCGTTGCTCAAGGAATGCCCGCATGTCAATTTCGTTGGCAATCTCGAACCGCGCGACTTGTTCAAGGGGAAAGCCGAGGTCTTCGTGGCCGACGGGTTCGTGGGAAATATCCTGTTGAAAGAAATCGAGACGTTCTACCGCATGCTTCAGAAAAGGGGAATCAAAGACCCTCTTTTCGAGCGGTGCAATTACGAAATTTACGGGGGAAGCCCTATCTTGGGCGTAGGGGCCCCGGTCATGCTTGGGCATGGCATATCCAGCGCCTTGGCCATCAAGAATATCCTGTTGCAGTCTAAACGTATGTGCGAACAGCATCTGGTCGATGTGCTTCGCGAAGTTTTCGCCTCGTATGTGGGCGGAACGGGAACCGTGTAAATCTGTTCAATATGGAAAAAATACACGCCGCGATAACGGGTTTGGGCCACTACCTGCCCGATTACGTGCTTACCAATGAGGAACTCAGCCGGATGGTCGATACCAGCGACGAGTGGATCATGGAGCGGATAGGAATCAAGGAACGCCGCATACAGCGCGAGCCGGGTCAGGCTACATCCGACATGGGAGCCGCGGCGGTTTTGGACTTGATGAAAAATACAGGCCTGAAGCCCGAGGAGGTAGACCTTTTGCTGTGCGCTACGGTGACGGCCGACATGCGTTTTCCTTCCTGCGCCTGCCTTATAGCCGACAAAACGGGCGTGCGCAACGCTTTTGCTTATGACGTGAGCTCGGGGTGTTCGGGTTTCGTCTACGCGCTTTCCACGGCGGCCCGTTTCGTGGAGAGCGGGCGCTACCGCAAGGTGGTAGTGGTCGGCGCGGAGAAAATGTCCTCGATGATCGATTATACCGACCGCGCCACTTGCCCTATTTTCGGCGATGGCGCAGCGGCCGTGCTTTTGGAGCCGACCACGGAAGAATACGGGGTCCTGGACGAGGAGATGGGCACCGATGGAAGCGGCTGGAAGCACTTGCACATGAAAGCGGGCGGTTCCCTTTGCCCGGCATCGCATGAAACGGTCGACAAGCGTTGGCACTACGTTTACCAAGAGGGCCAGGCGGTTTTCAAATGGGCGGTGCTGAAGATGGCCGACGTGGCCGAAACTATCGTGAAGCGGAACAATCTGGATCCGGAAACGGTCTGGATAGCCCCGCATCAAGCGAATCTCCGGATTATTTCGGCCGTGCAGAAGCGGATCGGAGTGGCTCCTGAACGGGTGATGATAAACATAGACCGCTATGGCAATACCACTGCGGCCACAATCCCCCTGCTTTTCTGCGAATGGGAGAAGAAGCTCAAGAAAGGCGACGATGTGGTGATCTGCGCTTTCGGGGCCGGGTTTTCGTGGGGAGCTATCTGGCTCAAATGGGCTTATGACGCCCGATGACGGGATTGCGCGGGAATAAGCGTATCCTCGTTGTTCCGGCGCTCGTTCCGTCTTGCTTTCGCGTTCGATAACCTTTATTCCGTATTCCCTATCCGGGATTTTCCCAAAGAGAATGCTCCGGGATTCCGTTTGGTCGGCGGATGGCTGGCGAAACGAATCCCGGAGCATTTTCCGTATCTTTTCAAGGCCTGTTTCCTGCTATTTCCGGCAAGAGGCGCTTTCTGGCAACACGCTCTACTGCTTCCGGATTTGGGCGCAGAGGAGCGCCGCGGCGATGGCCGCATTGAGGGATTCGGCCCCGGAAGGCCGATGTTTCGCGGCAGGAGGGATGCCGATGCGTTTCCCTATCCGGGAACTGAAATCGGGCGCGATTCCCCGCGCTTCGTTCCCGATCACGTACCAGCAATTTTTTTCCGGCAAGGGGATGCGGTAGATGCTTTCCCCGTCCATGAACATTCCGAAGGCTTGCAATCCGTCTTTTTTCGCTTCTATGGCATGAAGCAGCCAGTCTCGATCCAGGTAACGGATGTCGCACACCCCTACCGAGCCCATGGAGGCTTGCACGCATTTGGGCTGGAAGGCATCGGCGCACTCCATCGTGCAAATCACGTGTTCGATGCCGAACCAGTCGGCAATCCGCAGAATGGTCCCCAGGTTGCCGGGATCCCGGATGTCGTCGAGCAGGAGGCTGCAGCCTTTATCCAGGCCTTTCCCCGGCGGATCCTCGGCTGGCGGGTATTCGACCACCATGAATACTTCCTGGGGTGAGGCCAAAGCGCTGATTCTTTCCAGTTCATCGGGTGAAATCCGGATGGTGTCCGCCTCATGGCCTTGGTGGCGGCGGTATTCCGATAAGAGCTTCTGGTTCCCGGGATTTTCGAGCCATGCGGGGAGCGCGTAGATTTCACGTATTGCAAGCGATCCGGATAGAAGGACCTGGGCCACTTTCGGCGTTTCGGCAATGAAGAGCCCTTCCTGCCTGCGGAATTTCTTCTGCTGGTAGCTTTTCAGTCTTTTGATGCGGGCGTTGCTGAGCATGCACGGTGTTTTTTTTCATTCTTTTCCCCGGAAAGGGGACGGAGCGCTTCCCTTTTTTCTGCCGCTTCGGATGGCGCTCGGGAAAGGTTCCCCTCCTTGGACAAAAAAGGCGGGATTTTCCAGCGAGGCTTCAAAAAGAAAAAGCCGCTTTTTGCAAGCGGCCTTTTCCTTCGGCAAAACCGCAAAAGAAAGCAACTTTCTTTTGCAAGCCTATCGTGGGGGATTATTCGGCAAATACATCCAGGTCGATTTCCGCCTTCACTTCCCGGTGCAGATCCACAACGGCTTTGTGCTGGCCGATTTCCTTGATGGATTCCCCGGGGATGCTGATGCGTTTGCGGTCGATTTCGATCTGGTGCTGTTCCTTGAGGGCTTCGGCAATCTGGATAGGGTTCACCGAACCGAAAATCTTGCCCGAAGTACCGGCCTTGGCAGCGATTTTCACGACCAGCCCGTTGAGCTTGGTTGCCAGTTCCTCGGCTTCCTTCTGGATTTTCTCTTCTTTGAAAGCCCGTTGGCGGATGTTTTCTTCCCGCATCTTCTTCAAGCCCGGGGTAGCCCTTACGGCGAAGCCTTGCGGAATGAGGTAATTGTTGGCGTACCCGTCTTTGACAATGACGATATCGTCTTTGTAGCCCAGTCTGGCTACGTCTTGCTTCAAAATGATTTCCATGCTTCCGTTCCTCCTTACTTTAACAAGTCTCCGACATAAGGCATCAAGGCCAAGTGGCGGGCGCGTTTGATTGCCTGGGCCACTTTTTTCTGGTACTTCTGCGAGGTGCCCGTGATGCGGCGCGGCAGGATTTTCCCTTGCTCGTTCACGAATTTCAAAAGGAAATCGGCATCCTTGTAATCAATGTATTTGATACCGCTCTTTTTGAAACGGCACCATTTCTTTTTCTTGGTATCTACCGCAATCGGGGTAAGATATTTAATGTCGTTGTCTACAGCCATTTCTTTACTTGTTTTCAGGGTTTTCAACTGCTTCTTTCGCTTCTTTCTTCATGGCATGCTTCTTTTCGTTGTAAGCGATGGCATGCTTGTCCAAGCGGGTCGTGAGGAAGCGCAACATTTTTTCATCGCGGCGGAAAGCGGTTTCCAGCACATCGATGACTTTTCCCTCGGCCTTGAATTCTATCAGGTAATAGAATCCAGTGGCTTTCTTCTGGATGGGATAAGCCAGTTTCTTCAGCCCCCAGTTGTCTTCGTAGACGATCTCGGCGCCTTGCCCTGTGAGCAAGTCCCGATACCTTTTTACCGCTTCCTTCATCTGTTCGTCAGACAAAACGGGAGTCATAATGAAAACGGTTTCGTACTGATTCATCGGTTTGTTTATTAAAAAGTTAACAACTAAATAGCAGCGTTTTGCTGCTATGAAACAAGGGGGCAAAGTTAGTAAAAAATAATGAGATAGCAAAAAGGGGAATGGCAGGAAGGGGACGTATGGCTTCCGATGCGGCGCGGCCGTTTCCCGGGCAGGCCGTTTGCGTTTTTTTGTAATTTAGCCAGCGTTTTCCCCGTTCCGGCCGTTTCCTTCGTGTCCGGCGGGTGAAGGAATCTTTTTTGGAAATAAATCCTTATGGAAGACTTTGTCGTATCGGCACGGAAGTATCGTCCCGACACTTTCGACAGCGTGGTGGGGCAAAAAGCCATCACGGCCACCTTGAAGAATTCTATCCGCAACGGGCATCTTGCCCAGTCTTTCCTCTTTTGCGGGCCGAGGGGGGTAGGCAAGACCACTTGCGCGCGCATTCTTGCCCGTACCATCAATTGCTCCGATCCCGGCCCGGAGCTGGAACCTTGCGGGCAGTGCGAATCCTGCAAGGGTTTTCTGAAGAATGCCTCTCAGAACATTTACGAGCTGGATGCGGCATCCAACCGCAATGTGGAAGCCATGCGGACATTGGTGGAACAAGTCCGGATCCCGCCCCAGGTTGGAAAATACAAGGTATATATCATCGATGAAGTGCATATGCTGACCCCCGAGGCGTTCAACGCGTTTTTGAAAACCTTGGAGGAACCGCCTGCCTATGCCAAGTTCATTCTGGCCACGACCGAGAAGAACAAGATCATTCCCACGATCCTGAGCCGTTGCCAGATATTCGACTTCAAGCGTATCCGGGTGGAAGACATGGTGGAGCACTTGAAGATGATATGCCAGAAGGAAGGGATTTCTTACGAAGAGGAGGCTTTGCGCGTGGTGGCGCAGAAAGCCGATGGAGGCTTGCGCGACGCTTTGTCGATGTTCGACCAGATTGTGAGCTTCTCGGGCAACAGCATCACCTACAAGCAGGCTATTTCCATGCTGAATATCCTGGATTACGAGACCTATTTCGAGATGTTCGGCTATTTCCTTCAAGGGAATGTCCCCTCTGCCTTGAATCTTTTCAACCAAGTCCTGGAGAATGGTTTCGACGGGCAGATGTTTGCCAACGGGCTTGGCGGGCATCTCCGTTCGCTGTTGCTGATGAAGGACACGCAAACGGAGGAATTGGTGGAAAGTTCCGCCGTGCTCCGGCAGCGGTACAAGGAGCAGGCTTCCGCTTGCTCGGTGGAAAGGCTTTTGCAAGGTTTGGAGCTTTGCAGCCAATGCGACCTTCAATACCGGAACAGCAACCATAAGCGTCTTCTGGTCGAAATCCTGTTGTTGCAGCTCATCCGGGTGTTCGCTGGGGGGAACCTGGCAAAGAAGGAGGGGGAGGCTCCGATTTCCGGCCCGGGGGAGCTTTCCGGGCAGGCTGAGAGGCCTGCCCGGAAAGCCGGCATCGGGGAAGAAGCGGCAGAACCCGCCCGCGGGCGGGCATCGGAAAGTCCTGTTCCGGCTTCATCTCCGGAAGTTTTCCGGGGAGCAGGCCAGGCGACAGGCCAGGCAGCGGGCCCGTTTGTGCAGGAAGAGGGCCGCGTTCCGGTTTCCACGCAGAGCCCTGCTGCAGTCCAGGGTTCCGGGGCATTCGATCCGAAGCCGTCTTCTCCGGAAGCGCCAGAGCCCTCTTCGTCGCTGTCCCGGCCTTTGCGCAGCGCGGTATCGCTGCAAGGGCTTTCCGCGCAATTGAAAGAGCGCGATGATGCCCGTGTTCCCAAGGCCGAGGAGGCTCTGGCCGACGAGGCTTTTGACCAGGAAGCCTTGGATACGGCATGGAAAGCGTACCTGGCCACCATCCAGACTTCCAAGCCGGGCTTTTTCAACCTGCTTTCCATGGCAAATCCCCATGCGGGGAAAGACCATGCGGTGGAATTGGTCGTGTCGAGCCGTTATGCCAGCGAGGAATTGGCCCAAGGGCAGAAACCGGTGCTGGATTTCCTTCGTGACCGCCTGCACAACCGCTCCGTGCATTTCATTGTTCGGGTGGATGAGAACTTGAAACCCGAGGTGGTTATCTACACCCCGCAGGAAAAGTTCCAGAAAATGGCGGCCAGCAATCCCGAGCTGCAGCATTTCCGCGACAGTTTGAACCTGGATATAGAACTTTGAGATGCCGGGTAAGCGGCGCGGGCGTTCCGATGCCCAAGGGTCCATGCGGCAGCGAAGCCGGAAAGTTTTCGTCAAACTTTCCGGCTTCGCTTATTCAACCCTTTTCGTGTAATTTATATAAGTTACCGGTCGATCCGGTTACCTGACGAAGATTTTTC
Source organism: uncultured Bacteroidales bacterium (assembly GCA_949291555.1). GTDB lineage: Bacteria > Bacteroidota > Bacteroidia > Bacteroidales > P3 > Pullibacteroides. The sequence continues at coordinate 99,156 of CASEWE010000006.1, read as the reverse complement.
TTACTTCGTTGCCGACCTTCACGATGTAAACGCCGGTAATCTTGACCGGGATAGACGCATCGATGGAAGGTTTTCGGATGCTGCCGACACACCGGCCGGTTATGTCGTATGCCTCGATGGGTTGCTGCTCGTAGTTGTCCATGATGTTGATGGATCTTTCTTGCGCGTAGATTCTGATGTCCGATGATTTCCCGAGCTCGTTGGCAACGATTTCATGAGCCGAGTAGAACCAATGGTTATACAGCGTGGCTACCCAGGTTTCGTTTTCGCTGTCCCAATACAGCTCCGTTTCGTATTCCGTGCAACCGTTCTCGTCCAATTCGATCTGGTTCCGGCGGACATAGTTCCATTCTTCCGTGGTGGCATCCCATCCGTACTCGAAGAAGTCGACCCAGATGCAGTTGTCGTACACGTATTCGAATTTCTGAACCCCGGCCCACGGCGCCGCGCTCGATTCTTTATAATAGTTCTCATAGAGGATGTTCGGCATCTCTTCGCAGTCGAGATCGTATTCGTAAATCCTCTTGTAGAAGACGGAGTCTCCGAAGCTGTTCACTTGCGTTTCGGTTTCCCCGATCGTATTGCCCGCTTCATCGTATTGGTACGTGAAGATGATTTCCGAACGGAGAATCCATTCGGTTTCCCCCATTTCGTATTCCTTGACATTGGCGTAATCGCCCTGCTCGTTGTATCCGGAATATTCGATCTTGCTGCCCTCGAACCATTCCGTGCCGAGCCAGACGCTCGTCACGTAGGCTGTCCTGTTCATGGATTCGTCGTAGGTGTACGAGAATCTGAACGAGGGCGTCCATTCCCCTTCCGTCACACCGGGCATGTAGCTGGTCTGCGAGGTGATGTTCCCGGTTTCCCCAAGGTATTCGTATTCGACTTTCTCGGTTTCCGACAGGGATGATACCAAGCGGTTGAGCCCATCGTATTCCATGTGCTTGGTATACATGGTGTCCCAGTTGCCTTCCATTCCGAAGCAGCTGATTTCCAATGTGGCGTTCCCGTTTGCATCGTAGCTGTTTATGGTCTGGAAGCTCGGCATCCATTCGCCGGAAACGGGGTCGTAGCTGTAGGAAGCAAGGATCGTCCTGTTCCCATTGGCATCGTATTCCCGCAATTCGTTCATGCCGCCGGTGGTATCATGGTTCCTGTCGGTCTAGTGCGCGATTGTCTGGATCAGTTGGTTCTTGTTGTCGTACCGGTAATAGGTGCGTTCGTAGCCCATCTCGCTGCCTTCCGGGTAATCCGTGTGAAGGCTGTCGACCAGGTACTCCACATTGTTTTTCTTGACCACCAATTGCATTTCCGGGATTTCAGGCTCGATGATACGGGTCGAGTCGGTTGTTTCTGCATGGGCGCTGAACAGGGCGATTGCCAGCGCGACGGAGGTGTTTGCAAGCTTTTTCATGGTTTATGAATTTAGTTATTGAAAAGGGTTTGTCTTCTGCAACCGGCCGCGCCCGGTTTAGAGTGCGCGGTACGGGAATCCTTTCTTGCAGGGACCTGTCATTCTTCCCGGCCGGTTCCTGCTCGGCTTCAGGGGGAAATCGTTTTCCGGCAAGGGCGAAAAGAAAAAGGGCACAGCCTAATCTTTTCGCTTATTTTCTTAGTTGGGTTCTGGTAAAACCCTTTTGCTCAAATAAGGAAAAGCAGTCTGTGCCCTTTTGCAGGGTACAAACCCACCTTTCGACTTATTATTTGGAGCAAAAGCAAAATTTACCAGATTCAACTAAGCCAAATAACTTGTCTGCAAGTTGCTTGCGTTATGTGTGATATGGATGCTTGTCTCTTACATCTTTTCTTGTTTTTGTTCCCTTTACAAAGGAACGGAAAATTTCTGAAACAGAAAAAGAAAGTCGCGACAATAATATCCTGCCTTTTGTTTTTTGGGAAGTTGCGGGATCGCGGGCAGGCCCCGGGTCGTTGCTTTTCCCGGGAAGCGAGGGCGAGGAAGGCTTACCCGAATCCGGAAGCCCGGGAGCGATGCGCGGGCGTGGCGGGCTGTCGATGTGAAAGTTGCATATATGAGGTCAAACCGGTATATTTGCCGGTTCGTTTGCGTCAGGAAAGCAGGGCATGTACACCTACATAGAAGGAAAACTCACGGAACATAATCCGGCTTGCGTTACCCTCGATTGCGGGGGGGTGGGTTACGAGATCCATGTTTCGCTCAATACCTATGCAAAAATCAAGGACAAGGCACAGGTTCGGCTTTGGATTTACCAGGCGGTACGGGAAGACGCCTTGCTTCTGTTCGGTTTCGCCGACAAGGCGGAGAAGGAACTTTTCCTGCAGCTCATCTCCGTATCGGGGGTAGGCGCCAATACGGCCCGGGTCATTCTTTCCACCCTCAGCCCGGAAGCAACGGCCAATGCCATTCTCAATGGCGATGTGAAGAAAATACAATCAGTCAAGGGCATAGGAATGAAAACCGCGCAGCGCATCATCGTGGATTTGCGCGATCGTCTCTCCAAGCGGGAACTTCCCTTGGAAGACGGCTCCCTGCTGCCTCAGCTCCGGGAAGAACGGCAAGAGGCGGTGGCGGCTTTGGTGACTTTGGGTTTTGCCAAAGCTGCCGTGGAAAAAGCGGTGGATTCCCTTCTGGCCGCCTCGCCCGGAGCGGCCACGGAAGAAATAATCAAACAGGCATTGCGGATGTTATAAGACCGACCCTTTGAATTTGTGATTATGCTGAAGTATTGGTTGTATGGCATCCTTCTTGCCTTGGGGGCGGCTTTGCTTGCCTCCGGGTTGAACCGGGCGTATGCCCGTTCGGCGGTGCTCAACCGGGATTTGCCTTTGCCTCCGCAATGGGAAGACATGCCGCAGGTGGCGGCTTACCTGTACGAGGCTTTTTATTCCGGAGGCAGCGAGGGAGCGTTGGCGGGCCAAGGGGCGGGATCGGTTGCATCACCCGGGCTTTCTGCGGAGGCTTCCTACCCAGCTCCGGCTTCCGGGCAGAACCAGGAAGACACGCTCCCGTATCCCATACCGCAAGCGGATCCGCACCAGGACCTTCCGCAAGACAAGAATCTTTATTTCAAGAGCCCGATCACGGAAGAAATCCAGTACGACCCGGCCGCCAACGAATACGTCGTGGTGCGCAAGATGGGCGATCTGGTCCTGTCCCGGCGCAGCATGAGCCTGGACGAGTACCTCAAGTACGACATGGACCGGGCTATCCGCGATTATTGGAAAGCCAAGGCCGATTACACGCCGACCACTTCTTCGGGCTTGGGCGGCCTTATTCCCGGATTGAACATCAATACCGATTTCCTCGACGAACTCCTGGGCGAAGACTTCATCAAATTCGACCTGAACGGCTCCATCGGGCTGGATTTCGCTTTCGTGGGAACCCGGCGCGACGACCCGGCTTTGGATATCCGCCACCGCCGGACGTTCAATTTCGATTTCTCGTCCGACATAAACATCAATCTCAACGCCACGATCGCCGACCGGGTCAAGTTCGATATCAGCCATAACACCGAGGCCCTTTTCCAGTTCGACAACAAATTCAAGCTGGAATATGAAGGCAAGGAAGACGAGATCGTGAAGAGCATCAGCGCGGGGAATGTGGATTTCCCGCTCAACACCACGCTCATCAGCGGGGTGCAGGAACTCTTCGGGATAAAGGCTCGCTTGCAATTCGGCAAGACGTATATCACCGGGGTCTTTTCGGAGCAGCGCTCGGAGAGCACCAACATCCGGGTGGAAGGCGGGGCCCAGAGCACCGAGTTCGAAATCAAGGCCGATGAATACGAGGAAAACCGGCACTTCTTCATTGCCCAGTATTTCCGGGACCATTACCACGAAGCGCTCTCCCAGCTGCCCTTGGTCAACAGCCGCATCACGATAACCAAGATCGAGGTCTGGGTGACCAATATCGGCTCGCCGGTGCAGAACAACCGCAATATCGTGGCTTTTACCGACTTGGGGGAAAACAAGCCCTTGGCCTCGAACCTGCACGGGAATCCTTCGGCCCGTTATCCGGACCAGGACAAGTCGAACGATCTGTTGCGCGTGCTGAACAAGAACAGCATGCGCGACCTCAATACCGTGAGCCAGTACTTGGGCGGGAGAGGCTATACCAACGGGCGGGAATACGAGAAGGTGGAAAGCGCCCGCCGCTTGGACCCTACCGAGTACACGTTCAATCCCCGCTTGGGGTTCATCACCCTCAACCAGACTTTGGGAACCGACCAGGTGCTGGCGGTGGCGTTCCAGTACCAGATAGTGGGCGACCCGACGGTGTACCAGGTAGGGGAATTTTCCGACCAAGGCATCAACGACCCGCAGGTGCTGATCGTGAAATTGCTCAAGTCTTCGGTGCTCAATACAGAGATACCGCTGTGGGACTTGATGATGAAGAATGTTTACTCGCTCAACACCTACCAGCTTAGCGGGGAAGATTTCCGGTTCAACATCATGTATTCGGGCAATGAGCGCGGGGTGCCCAGCGGTTATTTCACCGACGGGCCTCGGAGCGGGATACCTTTGATACAGGTTTTCGGGGTCGACAACCTCGACGGGCAGCAGAACGCCAACCCCGACGGGATGTTCGACTACATCGACGGGGCGGCTTCCGGGGCCGGTTACGTGCAGTCGGACAAAGGCTTGGTTTACCTGCCTTGGCCGGAGCCTTTCGGGCGGGATTTGGTGGAAATGTTCGGGGGAGACAGCGTGGCGGCGCAGAAGTACCGTTTCGACGAGCTGTACCGCATGACCAAGACCGAAGCCCAGCAGTATAGCGAGAAGAACAAGTATTCGTTCGTGGGCAGCTACAAAGCCGCCGGCGGGAGCGAAATCAACCTGGGGGTCTACAACCTGCCCCAGGGTTCGGTCAAGGTCATGGCCGGCAATACGCCTTTGGTGGAAAATGTCGATTACACGGTCAATTATTCGGCCGGTATCGTGCAGATTATCAATCCCGGAGTGCTTAATTCGGGAGTCCCGATCGACATCAAGACGGAGAGCATGTCGAACAGCCTTCTCACCAAGCGGATGATGGGCTTGCGCGTGGAGCATTTCTTCAGTCCCGATTTTTATGTGGGGGCAACCTTGATGAACCTCCACCAAAGCGCCCTGACGCAGAAAGTGAATTACGGGGAGGAGCCTATTTCCAATACGATCTACGGGTTCGATGCTTCTTACGACCGGGAGAGCCGCTGGCTGACCAAGGCGGTGGATGCCATCCTGCCGTTCGAGGACAGCAAGACCCCGTCCCGCTTGAGCCTGTACGGCGAATTCGCCCATTTCCTTCCGGGGCATTCCCGGGCTATCGGGAAAGAGGGGATCACGTATATCGACGACTTCGAGGGCAGCAAGAGTTCCATCAATATGAAAGAGCCGTATACATGGTTCCTGGCCAGCACGCCGCAGAAGCAGAACGACCTCTTCCCGGAATCGGCCGACCGTTTCGCTTCCACCACCGTGACCGGCCGGAACCGCGCCAAGCTTGCCTGGTATACGGTCGATCCGCTTTTCTATAGCAGCGCCCGGCCCGACAACATAACCTTGGAGGATCTTTCCGAGCATTACACCCGCCGGGTCTTAGTAACGGAGGTTTTCCCGACGCGGGAGCTTTCATCGAGCGAATCCCAGACGCTGACCATCCTCAACCTGGCTTATTACCCTTCCGAAAGGGGGCCGTACAACTACGATGTCTCGCCGGTGGCGGGCGTGACGGCGGGCGTGGCGCCCGATGGCAGCCTCAATGCGCCTGAAAGCCGTTGGGGCGGTATCATGCGCAAGGTGAACAATACCGATTTCGAGGCGGCCAACGTGGAGTATATCGAGTTCTGGATGATGGACCCTTTCATCGGCCAGGACGGCTTGGGCGGCAATCCCAGGCATTCGGGCGGTACCTTGTACTTCAACCTGGGGGATATTTCCGAAGATGTCTTGCGCGACGGGCGCAAGGCTTTCGAACACGGCATGCCTACGTCCGCCTTGGTGGAGAACGTGGAGGAAACCCAGTGGGGGCGCGTGCCTTCGCAGCAGGCTATCGTGAACAGTTTCGACAACGACCCGGCTTCGCGCCGTTACCAGGACATAGGCTTGGACGGATTGAGGTCGGAGGACGAACGGGCGTTCTTTTCCGGCTACTTGAACGAACTGGCCGCCGCGCTCAGCGGCGGGCAGAACTCGCAGGCATACCGGGATGCTTACGAAGACCCTTCTTCCGACGATTACGCTTATTTCCGCCGCGGCTTCTGGGACACGGTCCAGCATTCCCTTACCAAGATAGCCGACCGCTACAAATACTACAACAATCCCGAAGGGAACTCGCCTTCGAACGAGGATAATCCGGAAAACTACCCTACCCAGCAGACCAATTACCCGAATACGGAAGACATCAGCGAAGACAATACGCTCAACGAGGCCGAGAATTACTACCAGTACGAGGTTCCGCTCGACCCGGGGCAGATGCGCATCGGGGAGAACTACATCACCGACATCCGGGAGGCCACCGTGACGTTGGCCAACAAGGAGCAAGCCAAGGTGAAATGGTACCAGTTCAAAGTACCGGTCAAGGAGCCTTCGAAGGTGGTGGGACAGATGCAGAACTTGCAATCGGTGCGATTCGTGCGCATGTTCCTCAAAGGATTCCGGGATCCGGTCATCCTGCGTTTCGCCTCGCTGGATCTGATCCGTTCCGATTGGAGGAAATACGAAAATTCGCTGCTGGAAAGCGGCGAGCATGTTCCGGGCGGGGCGCAGACTACTTTCGAGGTGTCGACCGTGAGCGTGGAAGAGAATAGCAGCCGGCAGCCTATCAATTACGTGCTTCCTCCCGGTATCGAACGGGTGATAGATCCCTCTTCGCAGAACAATGTGGAGATGAACGAGCAGTCTTTGAGCCTGAAAGTGGAAAACCTGGCCGATGGCGATGCCCGGGGCATCTACAAGAACACCTCTTACGACATGCGGCAATTCAAGAAGGTGGAGATGTTCGTGCACATGGAAAAGGTCAACGAGATGGATCTTGCCGTGGATGGCGATATTCACCTGCTTGTGCGCCTGGGGGCCGATTACAACGACAACTATTACGAATACGAGATTCCCCTGAGCTATACCCAATGGGGGCAGAGTTCGCGCAACCTGGTCTGGCCCGAAGCGAACAAGGTGGAAATCGACCTTCGGGAATTGGTCGCGGTGAAGGAAAGGCGGAACCAGTTCATGCGCGAACAGGGTACCACTTCCTATTCCACGGTTTATTCCGAACAGATAGGCAAAGCCACGTATTCGGTCAAAGGTACGCCGTCCATAAGCGCGGTCAAGTCGATCATGATCGGTTTGCGCAATCCGAAGAAGATGCGTCCGGGCGACTCCGACGACGGGCAGGCCAAGTCGGTTGAGGTATGGGTGAACGAGTTCAGCCTGAACGAATTCAAGAAAGAGGGCGGGGTGGCGGCTACGGCGCGGGCGCAAGCCACGTTGGGCGATATCGGCCGGGTTTCGGTGGCCGGTTCCTACACCCAGGCCAATTTCGGGCAGCTCGAGCAGAAGCTGACCGACCTTTCGCAGAGCAATACCGGTTCGTACGATGTCGCCGTAGACCTCGAACTGGGACGTTTCGTTCCGGAGAAGGCCGGTTTGAGGCTCCCTGTCCATTATGATTTGTCTACGACCATCAGCAACCCCAAGTACAATCCGCTCGACCCCGACGTGGAAACCAAGAACGAGCTGGCTTCCTATGCTTCCGAGGCGGAAAAGAAGGAATTCAAGAAGGCGATCCAGGATTATACGGTCCGGCAGAATGTCAACTTGATGAATGTGCGCAAGGAGCGGACTTCGTCCGAGAAGCAGCCTCAGTTCTGGGATATAGAGAATTTCAATGTCTCCTACGCGTATTCCAGCGTGGTGCACCGCGATGAAGACATGGAGTTCGACAACCAGACCATCCATCGGGGAGGAATCGGCTACGATTACTCCACTTCCTCCAAGTTCTTCGAGCCCTTTTCGAAGACCAAGCTGGCCGAGAGTCCCTGGGCGGCCATATTGACCGACCTTAACATCAATTATATTCCCAACATGTTCTCGTTCAACATGGAGGTGGAACGGGAATTTGCCGAGAGCAAGATGCGCAACAAGAACACCGATTGGGACATTCTGATGCCGACCAGCTATTACAAGCGTTTCGACTGGACCCGCAATTACAATTTCCGGTACGATATAACCAAGTCGATAAGCCTCAATTATTCGGCCAATGCCAATTCGTACTTGAAGGAACCTCCCGGGCGGATCAATACCGTCGACAAGCGGGATTCCGTCTGGCGCAGTTTCCTCGGGGGCGGCAGCATGACCAATTTCGACCAGAACCTCGGGGCTACCTATACCTTGCCTATCAACAAGATCCCGGTACTCGACTGGATAGAGGGAAATGCGGCCTATAATGCCATTTACCGCTGGGAAGGCGGGGCTTTGGCCACCCAGGAACGATTGGGGAACATCATATCCAACAGCCAGAATATTTCCGTGAGCGGGTCGGCCAATTTCGTGAACCTCTACAACAAGATTCCTTTCCTGCAAAAAATCAATGGGAACAACCGGAGCCGGAACCGGATAGGACGGAGCAACTCGGTCATGGCCCGTGGACAGCAGCAGGGCAACGAGGAGGAGGAAACGAGCGTGTTCGAAACCATCTACAAAGGGGCGCTCCGTTTCTTGATGCTGGTGCGCGATGCCAATATTTCATGGAACCGCAATGCCGGTACCACCTTGCCCGGCTTCATGCCCGAACCGGACTTGTTCGGGGTCAACTTTTCCCAGAACGCTCCGGGATGGGGCTTTGCCGTGTTCGGCTCGCAAGCCGACATACGCCAGAAAGCGGCCCTGAACGGATGGCTTTCCACCGACAGCCTGCTTACCCAGCCGTTTTACCAGCAGTTTACCGAGAGCGTGGATGCCCAGATTTCCTTGGAGCCTTTCCGGGATTTCCGCGTAACGGTGAATTTCGGGTACAGCCGGGTGGAAAACAGTTCTTCGTATTATACGTACAACAATATTTTCGGGGATTTTGTCGAGACCAACCCGCAGCTCAACGGGAGCTACAATGTGACCAATATCATGATCGGGACGGCTTTCCGGCCTTTTGACGAGGATTATTTCGACAAGACCTTCCAGGATTTCCTCGACAACCGCCTTGTCATAGCCGAACGCTTGGCGCAGGAAAACGACATGCCCGGCTACAGTCCGGGGCAATACCGTTTCGATACGGCCGCCAATGCCATGTATCCGCTCGGCTACAAGTCGAACAACCAGGATGTGATGATCCCCGCCTTGATAGCGGCCTATACGGGAAGGGATGCGGAGAAGGTGTCGCTTTCGGCCTTGGACAAATTCCCGATGCCCAACTGGTCGGTGACTTATTCGGGCTTGACCAAGATAAGGGCCATGCGGCGGGTTTTCAAGAACTTTTCCATTTCGCATGCCTACAGTTCCTCGTACACGGTGGGGGCTTACACCAACAACCTGCTTTACGAGGATGCCATGGATTACATGCAGAACATGGACGAGGGCGAGAATTTCCGTTCGCGCTACATCATGGAAGGAATCGTCCTGAGCGAGCAGTTCTCGCCTTTGATCAAGATCAACATGACCTTTGTCAACGACCTTTCGCTCAATTTCGAATACCGGCAGAGCCGGCAGATAGGCTTGAGTTTCGTCAACAACCAGATTACCGAACAGCGGACCAAGGAGTGGGTGATAGGGGCCGGCTACCGGATAAAGAACGTAGGGTTCCGGATCAATTCGGGCGGGGCCGGGAAACGGCGCATCAGCAGCGACATCGTGCTCAGGGCCGATTTCAGCATCCGCGACAACATCCGTCTGCTCCGCAAGATAGACCAGATGATCAATACGCCTTCGGAAGGGGCTATCATTACTTCGATCAATGTCTATGCCGAGTATGAAATCACGCGCAACATCGCGGCCCGGCTTTTTTACGACATGACCTTGAACAAGCCTTATATTGCCAACCAGTTCTACAACAGCAACGGCCGAGGCGGCATCAGCCTCACTTACCGGTTCACCGAATAGGGTCGGACCCCCATTGTCCGGGGCACCATGCCCGCCATCAAGGGTCTTGCCGGTTCACCGAATAGGGTCGGGCCTGCTTCCGGCCGGGGCTGCTCCGGGAGGCGTTGGGGCGCCGTGTTCCGGGCATAGGTGCAAGATTGCGGAATTTGTTCCGGGATTGCAGAATTTTGGACAGATTCGTAATTTTACCGCTTCTTTTGCTTCCCGGGAAACCGGGTAGCGGCGGATCACGAAGCAGATCACGAAAAATCAAAATACAAAGACTATGAATTTTCCTGAAAATCTCAAGTACACCGCCGATCACGAATGGATCAAGGTGGAAGGCGAAACGGCCTTGGTAGGCATTACCGACTACGCGCAGAAAGAGTTGGGCGACATCGTTTTCGTGGACGTCACCACCGAAGGCGAAACGCTTGCTTGCGGCGATGTTTTCGGCAATATCGAAGCCGTGAAGACGGTTTCCGAACTGCTCTTGCCGGCTGGCGGCGAAGTCTTGGAACTCAATCCCGCTCTGGCCGACAATCCGGCTTTGGTGAATTCCGATCCGTACGGGGAAGGCTGGATTATCAAAGTGAAACTGAGCAATCCTTCCGAAGTAGATGCTTTGCTGTCTGCCGCTGATTACAAAGCCCGCATCGGGGCCTGATGGCAGGTAGCCGGGTTTGCGGGGCCGGCTCCGTCAGAAAGCCGGCCCGCAGCCTTTCGGCATAGCTGAAAAAACATACGTCCATGTCTTTGAATTGCGGAATCGTGGGATTGCCCAACGTGGGGAAGTCCACGCTGTTCAATTGCTTGAGCAATGCCAAAGCACAAGCAGCCAATTTCCCGTTTTGCACCATAGAGCCCAATGTGGGGGTCATTACCGTTCCCGACGAGCGTTTGAATGTCCTCTCTGAAATCGATCATCCCAAAAAAGTGATTCCGGCCACGATGGAAATCGTGGATATTGCCGGTCTGGTGAAAGGCGCCAGCCAGGGGGAAGGCTTGGGAAACAAGTTCCTGGCCAATATCCGTGAAACCGATGCCATCATCCATGTGCTGCGTTGCTTCGACGATGCGAACGTGACGCATGTGGACGGCAGCGTGGACCCGGTGCGGGACAAGGAAATCATCGATGCCGAGCTCCAGCTGAAAGACCTGGAGACGGTGGTGGGACGGATAGGCCGGGTCGAGAAACAGGCCCAGAGCGGGGGGGACAAGAACGCGAAACGGCTTTTGGGCATCCTGCAGCGCTACAAGGAAGTCCTTTCCCAAGGGGTCAGCGCGCGGACCGTGCAATGGGAAAGCAAGGAAGACATCAAGTTGTCGCGCGAGCTTTTCCTGCTGACCAACAAGCCGGTCTTGTACGTATGCAATGTGGACGAAGCTTCGGCCAAGACAGGCAATGCCTATGTGGAAGCCGTCCGTGCGGCCGTGGCTTCGGAAAACGCGGGGATTCTGGTCGTGGCGGCCAAGACCGAAAGCGAAATTGCCGAGTTCGAGACCTACGAGGAGCGCAAGATGTTCCTCGACGAGATAGGTTTGGAAGAATCGGGCGTGAACCGCCTTATCAAGGCGGCATACGCCCTGCTCGACTTGCAGACCTATTTCACGACCGGGCCGGACGAAAGCCGGGCTTGGACGTTCCGCAAGGGAACGAAGGCGCCTCAAGCCGCCGGAATCATCCACACCGATTTCGAGAAAGGTTTCATCCGGGCGGAAGTGATCAAGTACGATGACTATGTCCGCTACCGGAGCGAGGCTTCCTGCAAGGAAGCCGGGAAAATGGCGGTAGAGGGCAAGGATTACGTGGTGCAGGATGGCGATATCCTGCATTTCCGCTTCAATGTCTGAATCCGGCTTTTCCGGGTGTTCTTGCGCAAACCTCCGGATTCGGCTCCCGTGCCGCGGCTTGCGGTTCCTTTGGTTTTGCAAGGGCGGCCAGGAGTTGCTGAAAGGCCCTATGAGTTTCGGTTGGAAGACAAGGGAATGGCTTTGACAGGATCGGGTTTCCGTCAAAGTCATTTTTTTATGCCCGGGGGAAGGCGGTTCCCGAGCGTTTGCCTACGGTTTCGGGGAGGGGGGGCGAAGTTTGCCGGTTTCCGCCGGTCCGTCAGAGGGAGCTTTGCTGGTCGAGGACTTCCTTGTCTTCGAAAAATTCCTCGATTTTGGCCCTCAGCTGGGTGGGGGTTACATCGTAAGTCACGTTCCCGAACAAGCAGTACGAGATGGACCCGGTTTCTTCCGAACACACGATGGCCAACGCATCGGACTGTTCGGTAATGCCGATGGCTGATCGGTGCCGCAGGCCGAGATTGGCGGAAATGTTCTTGTTGTTGGTGACAGGCAGGATGCAGCGCGCCGCGATGATCTTGTTCTTTTCGATAATGAGCGCCCCGTCGTGAAGAGGGCTGTTCTTGAAGAAAATGTTCTCGATCAAAGCGCTGGAAACAATCCCGTCGATGCGTTCGCCCGTTGCGACGGTGGCCGGAAGCCGGTTGAGCTGGGTGAGGATGATCAAAGCGCCCGTCTTTTCCTGGCTCATGTGCATGCAGGCTTGGACCACCTGGGTGATATTGAGTTCCCGTTTTATTTTCCCTCGAGCTTTGAGCCGGTTCAGGATCCGGTGCCGGTGCTTGTTGTTGATGGCCGTAGGGGTGGTGAGCATGAAGAGGAACCGCCTGATTTCAGGCTGGAAGACCACCACGATGGCTAAGAAACCCATGCTGACGACCCGGTCGAGGATTTCGGTCGTGAGCGGCATGGCCAGTTGTCCGGCGATTTTCCAGAGAATATAGATGCCGATGATGGTCAGCACGATATTCAAAGCGGAAGTGCCTTTGACCAGTTTGTATATTTGGTAGGCCAGGAAAGCCACGATGAAGATGTCGAGGGCTTGGATGAAGGAGAAATTTTCGAACCAGATTCTCACGTTTTCCATGGCAGTCGGGATTTATGGGGTGATGCGGGGTTTCCGGCTTTCCGCATCGGGATTGTTTGCGGCCCCGATGCGGTATTGGCGGTAAATGCGGACGCATTCCGCAGCTTCTTTCACATCGTGCACCCGTAGGATCGAAGCCCCGTTGGCCAAGGCGAGCATGTTGGCGGCCGTGGTGGCGTTGAGGGCTTCCTGCGGCGTGGTGCCCAATAGCTTGTACAGCATGGACTTTCGCGACAGTCCTGCCAGTACGGGCATTCCCAGTACGGAAAAATCCTGCAGATGGGCCAGCAGCCGGTAATTGTGCTCCAAGGTTTTGGCGAAGCCGAAACCGGGATCGAGGATGATATCGTGTATTCCGGCCATGCGGGCCGCGCGGGCTTTTTCCGAAAAATAGGCTATCAGGTCGCCTACCACATCCTTGTAACGAGGATTTTCCTGCATGCAGTCGGGGGTTTTCTCCATGTGCATCAGCACGTAAGGAAGCTGGAGCCGGGCCACGGCGGGAAACATCCCGGGGTCGAAAGCGCCTGCCGAGATGTCGTTGATGACGAGCGCCCCTTCATCGGCGCAGCGGAGGGCTATCTCCGAGCGGAAAGTGTCGATGGAAATCACTAAGGAGGGAAATTCCCGCACAAGGGCTTTGAGCGGCTTTTCCAAGCGTTGCCACTCTTCTTCGGGCGAGGGGAAGGTCGCTCCCGGGCGGGAAGAAACCGCGCCGAGGTCGAGGATGTCCATCCCGTCTTCGAGCATGGAGGCAACCTTCCGTACCACTTGGCACGTGTCTTGGTATCGGCTTTGGGCAAAAAAGGAGTCGGGCGTGAGGTTGACGATGCCCATCACTTTGGGTTCGGACAATGAAAGAAGACGGCCTCCGAGATTGAGATTGTACGCCATTTTCAAGCCTTTTGAGCGGTTGCAAAAGTACCTAAACATGCGTATTTTTGCAAATTCAAGCAGCATTCGGCATGGGTTCCGAAAAGACAGATCAGCAGTATTCTCAGGCCGTTTCCCGTTGCCGGGAAATGTATTCGGCCAAGTTGCGCGATTACGGTGCCGCATGGCACGTGTTGCGTCCTTCTTCCCTTACCGATCAGATTTATATCAAAGCCAACCGTATCCGGACTTTGCAGCTTACGGGGCAGGCCCAGGTTGATGAAGGCATCCGGGACGAATTCGTCGGTATCGTGAATTACTCGATCATGGCCCTTGTGCAATTGGAACTCGGCTATGCCGACGGCCCGCTTCCCGCGGAAACGGCCCTGCGCAAGTACGACGAGTATGCGGGAAAGGCTTTCCGCCTCATGCAGCGCAAGAACCATGATTACGGGGAAGCGTGGCGGAACATGCGGCAGGAATCCCTGGTAGACATTATCCTGATGAAGCTTCTCCGTGTCAAGCAGATTGAAGATGCGGGGGGGAAGACATGCGTTTCGGAAGGGCTGGATGCCAACTATTTCGATATTTTGAATTATGCGGTCTTCGCCTTGATTCAAATGGATGAAAAGGAGCCTGCGGGAAACGCTCCCGGGAATCCGCGGGACACCGGAAACAAATAAAACGTTATGCAAGCCAAGACAATACCCTCTTACATTCCCTCTTACGGGATTTTGCTGCTGGTGGTCCTTTCCGCGGTGTTGATAGCCTGGGTTCCGGGAAAAAGCCTGCTCTTCCTGGTTTTCCTTCTGCTCAACATCGCCCTTTGCATCCTTAACAGGAAATTCTTCACGCATTCCAGCCTTGTGGCGTTCCGGACCTTGGTAGGGCTGGTTTTTGTTTTTTCGAGCCTTTCCAAGGGGGTCGATCCGACCGGTACGGCCTACATGATCGAGGACTATCTGGAAGCTTACCGCTTGCCTTGGCTTTCCTTCCTGGCTGTTCCGGGTTCCTTCCTGCTCAACCTGGTAGAGTTCTGCATCGGGATATTCCTTCTGTTCAACGTCCATTTTAAATTGACGGTCTGGGTGCTGGCCCTTATGATGGCTTTCTTTACCGGAGTTACTTGGTACGATGCCGTGGCCAATCCCGTACCCGATTGCGGCTGCTTCGGAAAAGCTTTGGTGATAAGCAATTGGCAGACTTTCTACAAAAACCTGGCTTTGGATGCGGCCACCCTGGCGCTGTTCTTTTCCCGGAACCGGATCAGGACCCGGAGGAGCCTTTTCCAGGTGCGGCTTGTCACCATCCTTGCGGCCGTGCTGTTCCTCGGGTTCGAATGTTTCAATTACCGCTATCTGCCGGTGGTGAATTTCCTGGAGTGGAAGAAAGGGGAACGGCTCTTTCCTGAAAACCCCCTGCCGGTGCGGCATTACATGACCTACCGGGACAAGCGGACAGGCCAGACGCAGGAATATCTTTTGGAGGAATGCCCTTTCGATGATCCCCAGTGGGTTGAAAATTGGGAGTTCGTGAGCCGGAGGGATGTCGACCCCAATGAAAAGATGGTCAATATCAATATTCTGGATAAGGTAGACGATGAAGATCCGGGCTTGGATATAACCAAGCCGCTTTTGCAGGAAGACCGTTATCTCTTCCTTGTGGCGGTCTACGATCTGGATGCCCTCGACGGGAAAGGCATGGAAAAGGTCGCCGCGTTCGTGAAGAAAATGCGGCAGGCCGGTTATTCATCGTGCTTCCTGACCGCATCGACGGTGGCTCGCGCAAAGCAGTTCCAGAAAATGTACGCGATGGAAGATATTCCGGTTTATTTTGCCGATGACACATCGGTCAAGGCTGTGATCCGCTCCAACCCGGGCGTGGTGCTGGTAAGGGATTCGCGCGTGCTGGGGCTCTGGGACTGGCGCCGTCTCCCCGCACCCGAGGAGGTGGATTTTGCCGGTTTCGGGCAAACGTACGGTTTCGACCGGTAAGGCGGAGGTTCTTGCCGGCATGCGCGGCAGGGACCGGGCTTGCGTTCCCGCATGGCTCCCCGGAAGAGACGGGGGCGGGAAATGCAAGCCCGGAAAAGGAAAAATCAATAATTTACCCGATATGAGACGGAAACTCGTGGCAGGCAATTGGAAGATGAACAAAACCTTCCAAGAAGCCGAAGAACTGTTCGATGAATTGGCGGACTCTTTGAAAAACGGCCAGGAACAGAGCGATGTCGAGGTGGTCGTTTGCCCGCCTTCCGTGTATTTGGAAATGGCGCATGACCTGGGCAGCGACGAGGAGGACGAGACGCAAGTTTTCTTTAGCGTCGGGGCGCAGAATGTGAATGAACATGCTTCCGGTGCCTATACGGGCGAGATTTCCGCTCCGATGCTGGCTTCGATGGGCGTGGAATACTGCATCGTGGGGCATTCCGAACGTCGCCGCTATTACGGGGAGACCGACAGTCTTGTGGCCAGTAAAGTGGAAAGCCTTTTGCAATGCGGCATCTCGCCGATTGTCTGCATCGGCGAGACTTTGGAGGAACGGGAGGCGGGCAAGCAGTTCGAAACGGTGGAGCGCCAGTTGAAAAACGGGCTTTTCCATTTGCAGCCCTTGGATTTCGTGCGCCTTGTCATTGCTTATGAGCCGGTCTGGGCAATCGGGACGGGAAAAACCGCCACGCCCGCGCAAGCACAGGAAATCCATGCGCATATCCGGAATGTCATCCAGGAGCAATACGGGAAGGCCGTAGCCGCGACAATCCCTTTGCTTTACGGGGGAAGTTGCAATGCCCGGACGGCTCCCGAGCTTTTTGCGCAAGCCGACATCGATGGCGGGCTTATCGGGGGCGCATCTTTGCAAGCGGAAGAGTTCCTGAAGATTGTCAATTCATTTGATTGAGCCTTTCCTGTTGTTTCAAGAAACCGGCGGCAGCTTTTTCCTGCCGGAGGGTTCCCCTTTCCCGAAGGCCGGTCTTCCGGGAAGGGGAACCCGGTCTGCTCCCTTCCCGTTATTCCCGTCAGGAAGGGCAGGCGGGCACAAGGGTTGGACAAGGGCCGCAAGAAAACCGGAAAGCTTGGCAAGACGAGAGACGGCCGAAAACGCGTGTCATGGATTATTACGAAATCGATATCGAGCATCATTTGGACGAGATCGGGCAGGATCTGCTGGTAGATGAACTGGCCGGTGCGGGATTCGAGTCTTTCGAGGCGGGAGAAAACCTGCTCAAAGCCTATATCCCGGCTTCGGGTTACGAAGCCGGGAAGAGCGCCTTGGATGCGGTTCTTCGTCCTTATGCCCCCCGGATAGGGAATTGGTCGGAGCGCCGGATACCCGACCAGGATTGGAATGCCGTTTGGGAAAGCCAGTACGAGCCGGTGCGGTTCGGGGATTTCTGTTTCGTTCATGCCCCGTTCCATGCCCCGCTTCCCCAAGCGCGTTACAATATCGAGATTGCCCCCAAGATGTCTTTCGGTACAGCCCATCATCCCACAACGGCGCTCATGATACGTTTTCTTGAGGAAATGCCGCCGGTAGGGGAATCCGTCCTGGACATGGGATGCGGAACGGGGATCCTGGGCATTCTTGCGGCCTTGCAAGGCGCGGTTTCGGTAACGGGCATCGATATCGACTCGTGGGCGTTCGAAAATGCCCGGGAAAATGTGCGCCGGAACGGTTTGCCGCTTGCGGAAGGAGAGGACGGGAGCCATTCCCCCGGCACAAGCCCGGAATCCCCAGAGCCGGTTCCCGAACGAGGGAAGAGCGGAAATACTCCTTGTCCGGTGCGGATAAGGATGGGCGATGCCTCGCTTTTGCAAGGGGCATGTTTCGACCGCATCCTGGCCAATATCAACCGGAATATCCTCCTGCGCGACATGCAGGCCTATGCCTCGGCGCTTTCCCGGGGAGGGAAGCTCCATCTGAGCGGTTTTTATTCGCAAGACATGGTGCTTGTCGAAAAAGAGTGCAATGCCCATAGGCTCTTTTATCAAGGGCATGCCGAACGGGAAAACTGGGCGGCTATGACGTTCGTGAAGAAATAAATCCATGCCGGGTCCTTGTCGTTTATCTGGAAGTCCAACCTGCTCCCGGCTCCGGGAACGGGCGGAGCGGGCAAGCCGTGCCGCGGCCTTTTTCCTGCTGGTTTCCTTGCCGGCCCTTTTAGCTGCCCAGCGGGATTTCCCTTTGGGCAAGGACGGGCGGGATTTCCAGGAAAACCTTTCCGCTTTCATGCTTTCCGACCCGAATCTGGAGAAGGAAGAAAGCGAGCAGGTACGTGCGTGGTTGCCGGCGTACATGGCTTATTACGGAAGCTTGCCGCAAGCGGAACAGGAAAAAGTGGCCGAGATGGCCCGGCTGGGCCATAAGGCAAGGCTGCAGCCTTTTCCCGAACTGTTCGATTTTTTCCAGACGGCCCGGAAAATGCAGGAAGAGCACGCCTCGTCCTATCATGCTTGGATGGGATCCCTGCGAAAGAGCCTCAAGAAAAGAAGGCCGAAGCAATTCAATGACTTGGTTGGGCATACCCTCGATTTGTTGCGCGATGGCTGCCTCTATCGCGGGACTGCGGCCCGATGGCAGGCGGAGCCTTCCGGGAGCTTCACGTTCGAGGACAAGGCGGCAGGCCCCGCGTTTTATTTCCGGGAAACCGATTTGGTGTGCCGATCCGCCCAGGACAGCATGCGGCTTTATGCCGTGTCGGGATTTTATTACCCGGTAGAAGACCGTTTCGAGGGACAGGGCGGAACGGTCTATTGGATCCGGGCCGGGCTTTCTCCCGACAGCTGCCATACCCGGTTGGAAAACTTTTCCATCAATTTGCGCCAAGGGCGCTACCAAGCGGAAGGCGCGGTTCATTCCAACCTTTATCTTTTTCCCCGTTCGCTGACGGGAACGTTTTCCGACCGGCTGACGGCTGGCAACCAGCGGTTGAAGAACCTCTATCCCCGTTTCGCGTCCCAAGGGGAATCCTTGTCCATTGCGGGTATTTTCGAAGATATGGATCTTTCGGGCCCGTTCGCCCAGACCGGAAACCGGATCCATTTCGGCTCGGAAGGGATGCCGGCCGTATTGCAGGTGCGTGAAGGGAATTTGCTTCGGGGCCGGTTCGTTTCCAACCGCTTCCAGGTGGAGCGAGGCCGTATCGGTTCTTCGCAGGCGCGGTTCGCCCTGTATTTGGAGGGGGATTCGCTCTATAGCCCTTCTGTTTCGATGCGTTACGAGGCTTCCGGCCGGGTATTCCACATCGGGGAGGCGCAAGGGACCGGGTTGTCCGTGCCTTTCATCGACACGTACCACCGTCTTCGCATGGAACTGGAAGCCATGCGGTGGCATGTCGGCCGGGGGGAAGTGGAGATCGGGCTTTTGGAAATTCCAGGCCGGGTGGGAACGGTAAGCTTCAAGTCGTTGGATTTGTATTCGCCTCGGGAATTGGGCATCATGATGCAAGGCATGGAGCAGAATCCGCTTTACTTGTTGGCTTCGTTTGCCAAGCGGAAGAAATCCAATACTTTGGATATAGACGCATTGGCCCGCATGTTAGGTTCGTCCTCGACCCAGGCCTTGGCTTTGCTGCACCCGCTCATCGCTTACGGCTACGTCAGTTACGACCCGGCAGGGAAAGAGGTGGAGCTGCTGCCCCAGCTGTTCCACGCCTTGGATGTGACGGCAGGCGATGCCGATTTCGATGAAATAGAGTTCAAAACTACGGAAGAAGGCATCGTCAAGGCCGTGATGCGCCTGGACAGCCTCGACATCCGGATGGAAGGCGTGCCGTTCGTCCGGCTCAGCAGCAAGCAGGACGTGTACGCCATGCCGGCCGACTCGGTCGTCCACATTTACAAGAACCGGGATTTCCATTTCGATGGTTATTTCCATGCCGGGATTTTCAATTACAGGATACGGGGAGGCCGTTTTTATTATGATCGTTTCCAGGTGGATATTGCCGATGTGCAGCAATTAGGCTTGGAAGTGGCCCGCATGGAGGAGGGCGAGTTGAGGAAGCACGCGGTGGAGTCGGTTATCCGGTCCTTGTCGGGAACGGTTTGCATCGATGATCCCGGCAACAAGGGAGGCAGGAAAGATTACCCGGAATACCCCATTTTTGAAAGCAAGCAGCCGGCATACGTCTATTATGACACGCCCCGCATACAGCAAGGGGCTTACGCGGCGGATTCCTTTTATTTCGAGGTCGATCCGTTCCGCATGGAAAAGCTCAACACGATACAAGCCGACAGCATCCGTTTTGCCGGAACGCTCAAATCTTACGGCCTTTTCCCCGACATACGGGAACACTTGGTGGTAAGGCCCGACTATTCCTTGGGCTTCGTTGCCGTTGCCCCGGATGGAGGATGGGCGGTTTACGATGCCAATGCGGCCTTTGCGGGAGAACTGTCGCTCGACAATGGCGGTTTGCAAGGGAACGGGGATTTTTCTTATATGGGTTCGGTTGCGCGTTCGGGCCGTTTCGTGTTCCTTCCCCATGGCATGAATGCCGCTGTCCGGGCGTTTTCCTTTTCCGACAGCCTTTCCCGGGCAGGGGGATTCCCTTCGGCCCGGGCTGCGGGAGTCCGGGCGGATTTCAGCCGGAGACCGCCCTTGTTCACCCTTTCTTCCGTAAAAGATTCCTTGCTGCATTTTTACCGGGAAGATTGGGAACTGGAAGGCAGTTATTCGTTTTCGCCCGGGTTTTCGCGAGCCCGTGGCGTTTTTCGCAATCAAGGCAGGTTCCGGCTGCAATCGTCCGGTTTTGACCTCGCCCCCCGCTCGTTCCGGGCCGATACCGTCCATTTCCGGATCCATGCCGGGGACTTGCCCCTGCTCGATACCCGGCAGCATGCCCTTTCCCTCGACCTGGATGCGGACCGCGGGGCCTTCCGTTCCTTGGACGGGCGGTCTCCGGTGGAACTGCCGGCCAACGGGTATGAAGGGCGGGTAGCCCGTTTGGATTGGGACATGCAGGCCTGCAAGGTCTACATGCGGCATGAAGGGGATTCTGCATCGATGGCGGCCATGCTCGACACGATGCCGGCGGCCGGGTTGTTCACAGCCTCCCTTCCGGGAGAAGAATTCCGTTCGGTGCGCAGGGCGCAGGCCGGGCTGTCTTTCCATGCCACCTCTTCCGTGTTCTCTTATTCCGATACGCTTTTGGAATTTGGCGGCGTTCGGCGTTTGTTGGTGGCCGATGCCCTCTTTGTCCCCGGACAGGGCCGGGTGGAAATTTCCCGCACGGGGCAGATGCTGCCTTTGCGCGGCGCACGCTTGTATTTCGGGGACCGCAAGCGGCTGCACGCTTTTCATGGAGTAAGTGCCGATATCCTTTCTTCCAAGCAGTATCGAGCCGCCGGGCTTTTCGATTACAAGGCACCGGGCTTGGAAGCGCAGTCGATTCTCTTTACCGGGATTCGTCCTTTGCGGGAAGGCTATTCGCAAGCTTCGACCACCATCTTGGCCGATTCGGGCGTCCTGGCCTTGAACGAGGCCTTCCAGTTTATCGGGAAAATCGGGCTCAATGCCCGGCAGGCGTATCCGTTTTTTTCCGGTAGCGTCCGGATGACTTACCAGTGCTCGGCCGGGAATGACGGACAGGAAGACTACGCGCCGCCTTCGTGGCAAGGAGAGCCGGAAAATGGGCGGGAAGATGCCGGTTACGATGATTTCGAATACGATGATTTCGAATACGAAGCCGAACCCGGGGAATCGGACCCGGACGCTTCCGGTCAGGATGCGCCCTTGGCGCAGGAGGCGATCGCTTCTTCGGAATCCGGCTCTTCCTACGGGGATTTCGAATACGAGGAAGGAGAACCGGACGGGTTCGGGGATGCTGCCCCGAGGAAAGGTTCCAGCCGCCCGGGCCGGAAGAGCCGGAAGAAAGATCCGGATGCGCCATTGCCCTCGGAAGAGGCTTGGCAGTTGCCGGAAGGCAACCCGTTCTTATCGGACGGAATCCAGTTTCAAGCCTTTATCAACCCGGATTCGGTACGCATTCCCGTTTCGGCAGCAACCCGTTCCACCGCCGGCCGGCTTCTGGGCTGCGGGTTTTACACCCAAGCCCGTTCCCGGCAGCCGCTATTCCTTTTCATGGAAAGGAAAATCAGTACCGATATTCCCAATATCGCCGTAAGCGGCAATTTGGAATTTTCATCGGCAGACCGCTCCTACCGGGTTGTGGACAGCACGGGCAAGGGGGTCTTGGAACTTCGCCTGGGAAGCTGTTTCGGTCTGGCTTCGGGCGAGATAAATCCGGCCCTGAATACCTACGAGATGGGAATCCGTTTTTTCGGGCAGATGTCCCGTCATGGCAGCAGCGGGCAGATTTCCGTCCGAGCCATGGGGATTTTCGATTTCTTTTTGGGCGAAGAGACGGGCAGGCGCCTGGCTTCGTTGTTGAATGCAAGCGATTACGGCGGGGTTTCGGATGCGGACAGGCAGAAGAACGTGCGTGCCTATCTTCGGGAGCATCTTCCGGAAAAGGAACAGGAAAAATGGGAAGAGGATTATGCCCTTACCGGGACTTTGTCCCGGATTCCGGATTGCCTGGGCCAGTCTTTGGTCTTTTCCGACATGGAATTTGCCTGGGATCCGGACCGCAAGGCGTTCTTTTCGCAAGGGGAAGCCGAATTGCTCGCGGTGGCCGGCAATCCGGTCAACAAGCCTTTCCGTACCATGGCCTCGTTGCGCAAGACCCCGAAAGGCGACATCGTGGATATCTATTTGGAGGCTTCGTCCTCGCTCTGGGTCTATTTCAGCTATACGAACCATTACCTGCAGATTATCACTTCGGACGAGGATTTCAACCAGTACCTGTCCTCGCTCAAAGGCCGGGCAAGGAAGAAAGGCCGATACGAGTTCTATTTGTCCACGCTCTCGAAAAGGAATACCTTTGTGGGCTCTTTCCTGAATTTGCAGGAAGAATACCGTTAAAATCATGTATTTGCTGATTGCAGGCGTCATTGTTGCCTATTTGATAGGCAGTTTCTCTTCTGCTGTCTGGATCGGGAGGATTTTTTTCCACAAGGATGTGCGGCAGTACGGGAGCCATAATGCCGGAACTACCAACACCATACGGGTGTTGGGCTTGAAGCCGGGCATTGCCGTCTTGCTGCTGGATGCCTTCAAAGGCTGGGCGGCCGTGAAGATGGATTTCCTTTTCCTTTCCCCCGGGACGGAGGCTTTGCGAGTGGGTTTCGACGTGGTTTTGGCCGTAGCGGTGGTCTTGGGACATGTTTTTCCGCTTTATACCGGCTTCAAGGGGGGGAAAGGCGTGGCCACCTTGATGGGGGTCGTCCTGGCCCTTTACCCGGAAGCCTACCTCTCGGCGGTTTTGATATTCGCGCTTGTGTTCCTTTCGAGCCGGTACGTGTCGCTGGCATCCATTACGGCCGCGGTGTGCTTCCCGTTTTTGGAAATCTTCGTGTTCGGGCAGGAAGACCCTGTCTTGCAGGTCTTTTCCATTTTCATGGGGCTGTTTATCGTCATTACCCACCGCAAGAACATAGCCCGTTTGCTGCAGGGGAAAGAATCGCGGCTGAGCTTAGGCAAGAGGCCGGATCCCGGGCAAAAGGAACCCGGGCAAGGTAATGAAGGCGCGAAGGCGTGCTGCCCGTGCGAGGATGCTGCCGGTACCGGCCAGGCAGAGGCGGCCAGGCGCGGAAACGGGAAGGAAGAGGAAACAGGCAAGCGGTCATAAAAGCACAATCGTATGAATTTGGAAAATCTTGAACCTAACCGGGAACCGGCAACTGACGAGCGCGAGGCAGTTGCCCGCTTGTTCCGTATTTTGCGTCTGTTGCGGAAAGAATGCCCTTGGGACAGGAAGCAGACATTCGATAGCCTGCGGACTTTGACTATCGAAGAGACATTCGAGCTTTCGGATGCCATTCTTCGGAAAGATTACGAGGAAATCAAGAAGGAACTGGGCGATGTGCTGCTCCATATCGCTTTCTATGCGGACATGGCTCGCGAAAAAGGGCAGTTCGACTTTACCGGCGTGTGCAACAGCCTTTGCGAAAAACTCATCCGCCGCCATCCTCATATCTTCGGCGAGGCGGAAGCGGCAACCGAGGAGGCCGTGAAACAGAATTGGGAAGCCATCAAGCTGAAAGAGGGAAAGAAGCATTCCGTGCTATCGGGCGTTCCGGCTTCTTTGCCAGCCATGATAAAAGCATTCCGGATACAGGACAAGGCCCGGGGCGTCGGCTTCGATTGGGAGAACCCGCAGCAGGTATGGGCCAAGGTGGAAGAAGAAATTGCCGAATTCAAGCAGGAAGCCCTCCGGTGGGAGGAAATCTGCAACCGGCTTCCGGCAAAAGAAAAAGAGGAAGCCCTTCTTTCGGAGGGGAATCCGGAAGAAGGTTCGCCCCGCGCCGTGGAGTACCTTGAACAGCGAAGGAAAGCGCTTGGGGAACTGGGCGATGTGTTTTTCGCGCTTATCAATTACGCCCGTTTCCTCAAGCTCAATCCCGATGATGCCTTGGAAATGACCAACCGCAAGTTCATGAAGCGGTTCGCATATATGGAAGAGGCCACGATCCAGCAAGGAAAGTCCCTGCACGCGATGAGCATAGAGGAAATGGACCGGTACTGGGAACAGGCCAAGGAAGCGCTTGGGGAAAAATCCTGACCGGAACAACTTCTTGTTTCAAAGGCTCTTTTGCCTCGTTAGGGTTTGCGTGCCGATATTCCCGGCGGATCGATTCCCTGCCGGATCCGGCCGCTTGCATGGAACTCAAGGTTCGAGCCATAGCCCGGCTTCCCCTTCTTGCACCTGCCCGATGATGCTTGCATGCGGGAAATCCCCTTGGCGGAGTTCCTCCAGGACGGCTTGGGCATCGGCCTCTTTCACGCACATCAGCAGTCCGCCCGAAGTCTGGGCATCGGCGCAAAGCATTTTCAGGTGCAAGGGAATCCCCTCGCGGAGGTGGAGCAAAGGCCGGGCGAAGTCCAGATTCTTGAAGGCCGCGCCTGGAATGCAGCCCTCCTCGAGCAAGGAAGCGGCTTGCTTCAGGGCGGGCAGGGCGGAAACGGAGACATGCAGTTCCTTTTTCGAGGCCATGGCCATCTTGCAGGCATGCCCCATCAGGCCGAACCCGGTTATGTCGGTTGCGCAGCGTACGCCGTACTTCTGCATGACTTCGGCTCCTTGCCGGTTGAGCAGCTGCATTTGTTCCAAGGTTTCCCGGTAAGTTTCCTCGCTTGCCATGCCCATGCGGCGGGCGGCGATCACGACCCCGCAGCCGAGAGGCTTGGTGAGGATGAGCCGGTCGCCGGCTTGCGCGGATGCGTTCGTGACCAATTTTTCGGGATGGACGGTTCCGACCACGGCCAGGCCGTATTTGGGCACGGCATCCACGAGGGTATGGCCGCCCATGGTGAATGCGCCCGCTTCGTTTATTTTTTCCTGGCCGCCCGACAAGATGTCGTGCAAGACTCCAATGGGGATTCCTTCGGCTGGAAACATGCTGATATTCAAGCAAAGAAGCGGTTTTCCGCCCATGGCGTAGACATCGCTCAGGGCGTTGCATGCGGCAATGCGCCCGAACGTGCGGGCATCGGAACAGAGCGGGGGAAAGAAATCGGTCGTGAAGATGAGCGCAGTCCGGCTGTCGAGTTCGAAAACTCCTGCATCGTCGTGGGTCTGGATATCGACCAGGATGCGCTTGTCGTTCAGAAGCGGAATGTCGGACAGGAGCTTGTCGAGCAGGCCGGCCGGCAATTTGGCCGAGCATCCCCCTGTCTGCGTGGTGGAAAGCAAGTCGAAAGTGGCAGTTTGCATGGTTTATCGTTCGTCTTCGCTGTTTTCGTCTTCGATTTTGAATTTCAGGCCTGCCCGCGTCCAGAGTTCGGACAAGCGTTCACGGTCGTTCCGGTTGAAGACCAGCTTCATGCCGCATGGCGAATGGGCCGGGACGATCAGGGTCTTGAGCCGGCATTCGATCCCGGCCCGGAGGGCTGTTTCTTCGGCTTTCATGAGAAAGCGCACGCCCTCGAACAAGGCTTGCTGGTTCATGTCGGCCGGATTACGGCACCACCGTCTTGGCGGATTCGGCCAAAGCGGTGGCGATGTTGTACATATTGCTGATTTTCCCCACGGCGATCTTGTCTTTGAGGTTGAAGTATTCCACGCAGGTTCCGCATACGAGGATTTCCACGCCCGATTCTTCGAGCTTTTGCAGGGATTCCAAGACAGGCGAGCCTTGCGCGGACAGTTTCACCCCTTCGTTGTACAGGCATATCTTCGCCGGTTTCCGATCTATGTCGGGAAGCACGTTGAGGTAGGATTTCATCAGCAAGCGGCCCAGTTCTTCATCGCCTTGCCCCATGCAGGCCGAGCGGACCACCACGGTGTAGGCGCCATTGTTTCCGGGGTCGCTTTCCTGCAAGGCGGGATTCGGGCAGAAATCCCGGACAGGGACTTCCTGCGCTTTGCCGAGGGCTTCCGTGCCGGGAACGATGAAAGCGAGGATCCATTCCTGGTTGCCGACTTGCATTTCCTGGAAGCTGATTCCCAATTCGCGCAAGTAATTCTTGAGGTTCTCCCGGGGAATGTCCCCGTCGCCTGCAATCTGCAAGGTATCGCCCGGCCGGGCTTGGCTCAGGGCTTTTTTTGTTTTGACAAGCGGGGCGGGGCAGGACAAGCCCCTTACGTCTATTGTTGCCATAGCGCTGTATTATAGGATTTTCGTTTCAAAATACCGGTTTGTTTCAAAATACCGGTTCGGTTCAAGCCTTGCCGGATTCCGCAAGGGTTGCCGCCGGGCCGGCCTTTAGGCATGCCGCTGCTGCCGTTTCCGCGTCCTTCCAGGCGTGTTTCAGGGCGTTTAAGGTTTCTCTACCGCTTGGAGGATTTCGATCGCGGCTTCCTGCGGGCTTTTTTCCCCGGTGCAGCGGTACAGCTCTTTATGCGGCGCAAGCCTGAGGGAGTACAGGTAGGATTTGTCGTAATAGTCCAAGGCCGGGGCGATGGCCGATTCCAGGTCATGGTTCCGGATATGCCGGATGCAGCGGTCGGCTACATCGTTGCCGATGCGCCTGCGGATTTTCTCGAAACAGGCTGCCAGATCCTCTTCCGCCATGCAGCCGTATTCTTCCACGGCGCGCCGGATGCGTGCCGGACGAGGACTTTCTACCCATACGCAAGGGGCCTGGCGTATTTTTTCGTATAAGGCCGAGGGGAGGGTGACTTTCCCGATATTCAGGCTTTCGGCTTCGCACCATAAGGTCTTTTCCGGGGAAAACCCTTCCATGAGGGCATGCAGCCGGTTGGAAAACTGCTCGTTGGTGGGTTGAGGCGCTTGCCCCAGCCCTCCGAAAGCAGAGCCTTTATGGCGGGCCAAGCCTTCCAGATCGAGCACTTGGCGGCCTTCTTTGGCTATCTGCTCGAGAATCCTTGTCTTCCCGCAGAGGGTGGGACCGGCCAGCAGCACGATTTTCCATTCTTGCTCCATGATCCGGGAAAAGGCATTGCGGTAGGCCTTGTAGCCGCCCGGGTAGACTTCCACATCGATGTTTTCGAGCCGTAGCAGCCACGCCACGCTTGCGCTTCTCATGCCGCCTCTCCAGCAATAAAGCCGCAATTTGCCTTTCATGGAAAGGGCTTTCCCTTTCCGGAGCATCTGGGCCAGGCGCGGGCCTGTCAGCTCGAGCCCGCGTTCGATGGCGGCATCCTTTCCGCTGCGTGCATACAGCGTGCCTACTTCGGCGCGTTCCTGATCGGAGAAGAGCGGCAGGTTGACGGCTCCTTCCACATGGCCTTTTTCGAATTCGGAAGGGGTCCGGACATCCACCCAGACGATATTTGCTGCTTTTTCAGCCGGTTTTTCGTTTTGCATGGCCTTTCTTTTCCTTGTTGCCGGGAAGCGGGCCGCCGTATTCGAGGCTGGATGCCTTCCCGGGCGCCGGGAACCGCAAGCGGGATCGGGAGCGTGCCAGGAATCCCATCGACCCGGCATCCCGGTCGGCCCGGCATCCCGGAACCGTCCGGCTTTTCCCGGAGGGGAGCCGTTTCCGACGGGGTAATCCGCTATAAAAACGGGTTATGGTATTTTTCCTTTCCTATGGTGCTTCGGCCTCCGTGCCCGCTCCGCACCTGGTATTCATCGTCCAGGACGAACAATTGCTCGAAAATGCTTTTCTTGAGCAGGTCGTAGTCCCCGGAAGGCAAGTCGGTTCGCCCGATACTGCCGTTGAAAAGCGCGTCGCCGGTGAAGACGGTCTGCAATTGCGGGAGGACGAAACTGGCGCTGCCCTGGCAATGGCCGGGCGTGGATCGGGCTTCGAGCCATGTCCGGGCGAATTCGAAGCGGGCGTGGTGCTTGAACGGCTTGAGTTCCCGGGGTGGCTCCACGGCGGGCAGGCCGAAAGCAGGGAGCGCGGCCAGGCCCGGTTCGACCAAGGATACCGCATCCTCGTGCAGTTCAAGGGGCAAACCGTATTCCTTGCAGATCCGGCTTGCTCCCATCATGTGGTCGAAATGCGGGTGCGTGAGCAATATGTGCCGGATGCGTATGCCTTCCTGCTCCACAAAGCGGAACAGCCTTTCAAATTCCTCGTTCGAGGCGCAACCCGGGTCGATGATGGCTCCTTCATCGTTTTTCCGGTAGACCACGTACAGGTTCATCTCGATCGGGTTCACAGGCATGCACTTGATTAAAAGCGCGTTGTTTCCGAGGGTTTCGTTTGGTTCGCCGTTCATGGGAATTTCGGGATTCATGGGAAAAAGTTTTATGTAATCGAATGCGGGAGGAAAATCACTTGAAAGGGGAGTCCGGTTCTTTGGCCATGTAGGAATAAGCTACGGCTTCGGTGAGTTGCGGCCAGAACTTGCCGACGAAGACCGTGATTTTCCCCAAGGGGGTAAGGATCAAGGAACGTCTCTTCCTTTCTATTCTGTTCACAATCAAGTAAGCAGCTTTTTCTGCCGTCATCATCTTGCTTTCATCGCGCGGGGTTTCCCCTTGCGGGTTCCCGTTTTTATCCAAAGCCATGTTCCGGATGTTCGAGGCGGTGAAGCCCGGGCAGGCGATCATCACATGCAGTCCCTTTTTCCGGTTTTCGATCCGGATGGTTTTCAAAAGCCCCTGCAGGGCGGCCTTGGAAGCCGAATAGGCCGATCGGCCCGGCAGGCTCTGGTATCCTGCAATCGATGAAATTCCCACCAAGGAACCTTTGCTGTCTATCAGGTAGGGCAAGGCATGGTAGGAACAGTAGGTGGTTCCCCAGAAATTCACGTCCATGAGCCTGCGGAAGACATCGGGATCGCATTCGGCAAAAAGCCCGCGCATGGAAATCCCCGCATTGTTGACCAGCAGGTCGATGCGCCCGAATTTCCCGACCGTTTTCCGGACCCATTCCCGGCAATCTTCTTCCCGTGTCACATCGGTTTTCACCACGAGGCAGCGGTCTTGTTTTTCCTGCGGGCTCAGCAGCTTGCCGAGGTATTCTTCGATGAGTTGGTCCCGGCGGGCCGAGAGGGAAACCCGGTAGCCTCGTTTCAGGAATTCGGCAGCCAAGGCTTTGCCGATCCCGGAAGAGGCGCCCGAAACCATGGCCACTTTCTTTTCCGGGGAAATGGAATCTTTCCCCGAACGGGGCGTATTCAACGGCATGGCTTTCGCTCTTTTGGTTTTTCCGGTAATTTTCCTGTCCTGCAGGTTGGCAAGGCAGGTCCTTTTGGACTGTGCGAATTTAGCGAATTTCACTAAATTTGTTATTTGTCGGGACTGTGCTTCGCCTGTGCCGGAACATCGGTCTGGCGGAGCATGCAGGGCCGCAAAGCCGGTGCAGGGTGTCCCCGGGCTTCCCTTGTTTTTTTTTAATCAACATGAGCGATCGCGTATGAAGAATGTCAGATTCCGTCTTACGGTGATGAATTTCCTCCAGTTTGCCGTCTGGGGGGCCTACCTGACTTCGATGGGGGTTTACCTTAGCGAGGTGGGCATGGGAACCAGGATAGGTCTCTTTTATGCCATGCAAGGCATTGTTTCCTTGTTCATGCCTGCCTTGCTGGGAATCATAGCCGACCGTTGGATTCCAGCCCAGCGCTTGCTGAGCCTGAGTCATTTATTGGCTGCATTGTTCATGGCAGCGGCCGGATTCCATGGGATGCAGGCCGGGTCCGGAGTGGATTTTGCCACGCTGTTCACGCTTTATTCCCTTAGCGTGGCGTTTTACATGCCGACTTTGGCTTTGTCGAATTCCGTTGCCTATAATGCGTTGGACAAGGCAGGGCTGGATACCGTGAAAGCGTTCCCGCCTATCCGGATTTTCGGCACCATCGGTTTCATTTGTTCCATGTGGCTGGTCGATCTTGCCGGGTTCCAGTCCGGTTGCAACCAATTTTTCGTTTCGGCCCTTTGGAGCATGGTGCTTGCCGTTTATGCCAATACGTTGCCTGCCTGCCCGGTGAATCGTTCCGTCTCCGGGAAAAAGTCCATCTCCGAAGCCTTGGGCCTGCGGGCGTTCGCCTTGTTCAAGCAGCGCAAGATGGCCTTGTTCTTTATATTTTCCATGCTTCTCGGCGTCTCGCTGCAAATCACCAACGGTTTTGCCAATCCTTTCATTTCCAGTTTCAAAGCTATCGATGAATATGCCGGCACCTTTGGCGTTCAGCATGCCAATTTGCTTATTTCCCTTTCGCAGATCAGCGAGACGTTCTGCATCCTGCTGATTCCTTTCTTTTTGGGGAAATTCGGAATCAAGCGGGTGATGCTGATCGCCATGTTTGCCTGGGTCTTGCGTTTCGGGCTTTTCGGTTTCGGCAACCCGGGCGACGGGGTGTGGATGTTCGTGCTTTCGATGCTGGTCTACGGGGTGGCTTTCGACTTCTTCAACATATCCGGATCGCTTTTTGTCGACAAGGAGACGGACTTGTCTATCCGTTCCAGCGCGCAAGGCCTTTTTGTCCTTATGACAAACGGCATCGGGGCCACCGTGGGGACATTGGCGGCTCAGGCGATAGTGAACCGTTTCGTGGATTTCAGCAGCAGCGAGCCGCAGGTGGCCGGGTGGCATGCGGCATGGCTGGTCTTTGCCGCCTATGCCTTGGTCGTGGCCTTGTTGTTCATGGCGGTGTTCCGGTACAAGCCTTCGGAAGAAAAGATGCAGAAGTGAGGACGGTTCGGCGGTTTTGCATTTCTCGTTGTTATGGAATGGATCGATACGCATACGCATACCTATGACCGCGATTTCGGGCAAGACCCCGAGGATTGTGTCCGCCGTGCCCTTGCTTGCGGGGTAGGGAAGTTGATCCAAGGCGGCGTGGATGCGGGTACGATTGCGCCTATCCGGGCGCTTTCCGAGGCGTTTCCCGGGGTTGTGTGCCCCGCAATCGGCTTGCATCCCACCGAAGTGAAGGAAGACTACGCGCAGCAGTTGGATATTCTTCATGCCGAGCTCGACCGTTGCAATCCGGGAAACGAGCGGGAGCTGGCGCTTTCCGGTGCTTCGCGGTTGCGGTACGTGGCGGTGGGCGAAATCGGGATGGATTTGTATTGGGATGCTTCTTTCCGTGCTTTCCAGGAAGATGCCCTCCGGGTGCAGTTGCGCTGGGCCAAAGCGTACGGCCTGCCGGTGGTGCTGCATGTCCGCCAGGCGTTCGAGCCGGTCTGGCATATCCTTGAGGCCGAGCAGGACGGGCGTTTGCGCGGGGTATTCCATTGTTACAGCGGAAGCCTCGAACAGGCGAAGCGCGTGGTCGGCTTAGGCTTTTTTTTCGGTATCGGGGGCGTGCTGACCTTCAAGAATTCCCGCTTGCCCGAAATCGTGCGGCAGCTGCCCCCTGAGCGTTTGCTTCTGGAGACCGATTCCCCTTACCTGGCTCCGGTCCCTTATCGCGGCAAGCCTAACGAGAGTTCCTACCTCCCTGTTATCGGCAGGAAACTGGCCGAATGCCTCTCGATGGAAGAAGGCGAGGTGGCTCGGTTGACAACGGGCAATGCCTGCCGTCTGTTCGGTCTTTGACATTTCCGGGAGCCTGGGTGCAGGAGGGGGCAGGCGGCGGTACGGGAAGCCGGCCGGGGAGGAGAGGAGGGAAAGGCGGCCGCGCCCGGTGCCGGTATCGGCTTGTGCTAAATGCCGAGATTGTTGTATTTTTGCTTTTTTGCCAAGAAA
Organism: uncultured Bacteroidales bacterium; assembly: GCA_949291555.1. GTDB lineage: Bacteria > Bacteroidota > Bacteroidia > Bacteroidales > P3 > Pullibacteroides. The sequence continues at coordinate 67,208 of CASEWE010000006.1, read as the reverse complement.
ATCCTTGGCTGCTTTTCTTTTCCCGGGAAATCGTCCTGTTTCATAGGATTTCACTTCCATGGATGATTTTGCAGATGGTTTTGAGGAAAAACGGGAAAATGCGCGGAAAAGGAGCGGGGATGAAAGAAACGATAAATTGCACATGGAAAAGAAGAAAATTGTCGTCAGCGGCATCCGTCCCACCGGGAATATCCATTTGGGAAATTATTTCGGGGCTATCCGCAATTTCGTCAGGATGCAGGACGAATACCAATGCTATTTTTTCATAGCCGACTACCATAGCCTCACCACCCATCCGCATCCGGAACATCTCCGGCAGAATGTGAAACAGATATTGGCCACTTATGTGGCTTGCGGCATGGATCCGGAAAAAGTTGCCATTTACGTCCAGAGCGATTTGCCCGAAACGGCCGAATTGTATTTGATCCTCAACATGAACGTCTATTTGGGCGAATTGATGCGTTGCACCTCCTTCAAGGAGAAAGCGAAGCAGTATTGGGGGCAATTGCGGAAAGAGCTTGTGGAAGACCTTTCATCGGGCGAGGGGCAGGAGGAAAAGGCGGGGAAAGCGGAAAAAGAGGGTAACAAGGCGCATGTGAGCGCAGGGCTTTTGACGTATCCTACCTTGATGGCGGCCGACATCCTGATCCATAAGGCCGATTTCGTGCCGGTAGGCAAAGACCAGGAACAGCATCTGGAGATGACCCGGGCGTTCGCTCATCGTTTCAACAGCGTTTACGGGGTGGATTGCTTCGGCCAGCCGCAGGCGTTCAATTTCGGGGAAAATCTGATCAAGATTCCCGGTCTGGACGGCAGCGGGAAGATGGGAAAGAGCGAAAGCGGCAACAATGCTATTTTCCTCACCGATGAGGATGCGGTTATCCGCAAGAAAATCATGCGGGCTACGACCGATTCGGGGCCGGTGGAGATGAACCAGCAGAAGCCGGAAGCGATCGCGAACTTGTTCCAGCTGGTCAGAGTCCTCTGCGGCGAGGAGGCCTTCAGGGAGTTCGATGCGGCTTATAACCGTTGCGACATACGTTATGGCGACATGAAAAAGCAGCTCGCCGAAGATACCATCAAGTTCGTGTCCCCTTTCCGTGCCCGGATCGGGGAAATCCTGTCCGATGACGCCTTCCTGGAAAAAATACGGCGCCAAGGGCAGGAAAAAGCCCGGGAAAGCGCGGTCAGGACGGTACGTGAAGTACGTGGAATCATAGGGTTTTGAGCCGTTCGGTATGGCATATTTCGAGACGAAGAAAGTCCGCGAGAAAGCGGTTCTGGTAGGGGTCGCCTCCGGGAACGTTTCCTTGGAGAAGACCGGGGAATATTTGGACGAGTTGGCTTTTTTGGCCGATACCGCCGGCGCCGAAGTCCGGAAACGGTTCGTGCAGCGGCTCGACTTTCCCAACGGGAAATACTATGTCGGGACCGGGAAGCTGGAGGAAATCAAGACCTATGTCGTGGCCGAGAAAATCGACCTGGTGATTTTCGATGACGAATTGAGCCCGGCTCAGTTGCGCAATATCGAAAGCCAGCTCAAATGCAAGATCCTGGACAGGACGACGCTTATCTTGGACATCTTCGCCAAACATGCCCGTACCGCCCATGCCCGGACGCAAGTGGAATTGGCCCAGTACCAGTACCTGCTGCCGAGGCTTACCGGCATGTGGACGCATTTGAGCAAGCAGCGGGGCGGGGTGGGCATGCGCGGGCCGGGAGAGAAGGAAATCGAGACCGACCGCCGCGTCATCCACGACAAGATTTCCCTGCTTAAGGCCAAGCTATCCGAAATAGACCGCCAGAAGGCGACCCAGCGCAAGAACCGGGTCAGCATGGTGCGAGTGGCCCTGGTCGGCTACACCAATGTGGGCAAGTCCACGTTGATGAACTTGGTGAGCAAATCGGACGTGTTGACCGAAAACAAGCTTTTTGCCACCTTGGACACCACGGTGCGTAAAGTCGTCATCGGGAATCTGCCTTTCCTGCTTTCCGATACGGTGGGCTTCATCCGCAAGCTGCCCCACAGCCTTGTGGAGTCGTTCAAATCCACGCTCGACGAGGTCCGGGAAAGCGATATCCTTTTGCACGTGGTCGATATTTCGCACCCGGAATTCGAAGAGCAATTGCAGGTGGTGCAGCAGACGCTGGATCAGATCGGCGTTGCCGACAAGAAGACCATTGTTGTCTTCAACAAGATCGATGCGTTTTCCTACCAGGAAAAAGAAGCCGACGACCTCTCTCCCGTTACCCGGCGCAACTATAGCCTGGAAGACTGGAAGAACATGTGGTATGCCAAGGAGAATTCGCCTTGCATCTTCCTTTCGGCCGCTACGGGTGAAAACCTCGAGGCTTTCCGCCGTTTCCTTTACCGGGAGGTGAAAGCCGTGCATCTGACCCGTTATCCCTACGACAAGCTGCTTTACGACGATTTTCCGGAAGAGGCCGGGATGTAGCCTTGGGCCGCCTTCCCGTGGCGGGGCATGCCCGCTTGGACGCTTCCTTGCGGTCGGGTTCCTGCACGGAGGGTCCGGAGAGGGCAGCGCAGGAACCGGTCGGATTGGAGCAGGAAGGGTGTTCCGTCCTGTTCCGTCCGCCATGCGGGATTCGTCCGGTCGGCGCGACCCGGCCGGATTAAAAGATTGTGATTCCGCAGCGATTGGAAGCCGGGAAGACGGAAAAGAAAGGCGGGTGAAGCCGGTCGCGGCCGATGCCGATGCCTGTTCGACACAGGCGGGAAGCGAGGACGGGGACAGGATAGGGGGCGTGGTAAGGAAAGAAGAAAAGGAAAGGAAGATAGCAAAGGAGAAAAGAAAAAGCCGATCCGGGAATTTCCGAATCGGCTTTTTTCATGCGCGTGCGGGAAAGCGGTCAGTGACCGTAAACATCCTTTCCTTTCGCTGTCGAATAGTTGATTTTCAAAGCATTCACTTTTCTCAGTTCTTGCTTCACATCGGTCAGGATACCCATTTTCACCGTCCGGTCGGCCTTGATGGAAGTAGTCATCAGCGGACGATCCACTTCATCGCGGGCTTCGCGTTCGGATTCAATGAACTGGGCAATGTCCCGAACGCCCGACATCTGGTCGTTGAGCTGGATGCGGGGCTCGGTACCGTACTTTTGCGCGTCGATGGGAGGTCCGATGTAGATGAAGCTTACCAGCGATTTCTTTTCCAGTTTCTGTACTTCGCTTGCTTGCGGCGGGTTTATGCGCACGAACAAGGTGCTTTCGCGCATGGTGGTAATCACCATGAAGAAGAACAGGAGCATGAAAACGATATCGCTCATACTTCCGGTATTGATTTCCGGAGCCTCTTTCTTCGTGTTTTTATTAAACTTTCCCATTAGTTACCTCCTGTAGTTGTTCCGGCAGCGGTGGGTTCGGCTTCCGAGATCGTCAAAGGGATGGCTTTCTGGATGGCTTCGATCTCCGCGTCGCGGCTCAGGTCGTTAAACTTCACGCCGAAGCGTTCTTCGGACAATTCATCGCGCAGTTCGCGGAAAGCCGCGGTCAGCTCGTTTTGGACCCGGATGTACATCTCGTACGATGTACCGCGGTCGTTCCGCAACGAAACCACGCCTTTCGATACCGGAGTAGGGCCGAGAAGACCGATTTCCTTAATCTCCTTCTCGGATTTTTTGGGGTCGTTCATCGGGTTTGCCAGAAATTCCTTGGCCATTTCCCTCAAGTCGGCAATGTCTGCCAACTTTCCCTGCACTTGCAGCTCGTCCCTGAAATTGACAGCCACCTTGAATACGTTGCGGTCGTGGATTTCAGGTTTGGGCGCATCAGGGGGAAGGGGTGGCGGCAATTTCCGCGCGATACCCAAGTCCGTATCGATCGAGGATGTCAACAAGAAGAATGTCAACAACAGGAACGAAATATCGGACATGGACCCTCCGTTGATGGTGGGCGATTTCTTGGCCATGGATTTTACTTTTTAAACGGTCTGGCGATTTCGGTTGCAATCAAGGTGATCAGGGTGATGGCAAAAAGGATGTAGAACGCATTCATGCCTGCACCGATGATTTTGGACGAACCGTAACTGGTGCCTACTTTCTCAAAGAGAGCTTCGCTTACATCGGTACCGGAAGCAGTGAGGTAGGAAATGGCGAAGATCACTACCAGACCGATGATACCGAACAGCGTCGTCTTGCTTTGTTTGATATTTCCTGCGAATTGGTAGATGGAGAAGCCTATCGCCGCCACCACCGCAACGATGGCAAGGACGTAGACTATATACATCCCAATATCGATCAATGTATCTATCATGATGCTATGTCTCCTTTCGAATTATTTCCCGTGGTTGTATTTGACGATCAAGTCCATGAAAGAGATGGAAGCATCTTCCATCTTGTTCACGATGGCATCGATTTTGGAGCTGAGGTAGTTATAGAACGTTTGGATGATGATGGCCACGATAAGACCGAATACGGTGGTCAACAAGGCCACTTTCATACCGCCGGCAACAACGGTCGGGGAGATATCGCCGGCAGCTTCGATGTCATCGAAAGCCTGCACCATGCCGACTACTGTTCCCAAGAATCCCAACATGGGCGCAACGGCGATAACGAACGCGATCCAGGAAATATTCTTTTCCAGACGGCCGATTTGAACCCCGCCGTAGGAAGTAACGGACTTTTCAATCATGTCGATGCCGTCATCGGCCCTTTCCAAGCCTTGGTAGAAGATGCTGGCTACAGGGCCGCGGGTGTTGCGGCAAACTTCCTTGGCAGCCGGTATCCCGCCTTTCTGCAAGGCGTCTTCCACGTTTTTCAACAATTTCTCGGTATTGGTGGTGGCCAGGTTCAGGTACACGATCCTTTCGAAAACCAAGGCAAGGCCGAGGATGAAGCAGAGCAGGATAGGCGCCATCCAGCCGGCACCCCCTTCGATGAACTTTTCTTTCAGGGCCTGGTGAAAGGATTTTTTCACGGTTTGTTCTTCCGCCACGGTCATGGTGGCAGCATCGTCTTGAGGTTCAGCGGCTGCTTCGGCAACAGCGGTGGTGTCGGTTTGGGCAGCTTCGGCAGCGGGGGCCGCGTCTTGCGCCATCAGGGCGGGGCCAAGGACAAACGAAGCTCCTAACAAAAGGGATGCAATCAGTTTTTTCATGGTGTTCAGTACTTTTTACTTTTTTTTATTCCTTTTATTGATAGTGAACCTTACGAACCGCTTTGATTCGCTGTGATCCTTGCGGAGAGACAGGGATTCGAACCCTGGAAGCGCTTTTGGCGCTTACACACTTTCCAGGCGTGCGCCTTCGACCACTCGGCCACCTCTCCTAAAGATTTGTCTTTTCGATGCTTGCGGAACTATCGATAGTTCCTCCGCCTTCTTAAGCGGCCGCTAATTTACAAATAATTTTAAAACAACAAATAAATCGGCCTTCTTCGATAGCCGGCAGGCGGCCCGGGCTGGCGGCATTCCGCCGGATGCGTGGCCGGCAGCGCGCGAAGGAGGTTGCTTGGCGGGATCGCGCCCGATTGATTGGGATCGCGTTCCGTCTTGGTCCGGTCGCGTATTAGGCGGCATTATTCGCCGCATGACGATCGGCCCGATGCAGGGAATCGCGTTCGGTCTTCCGGTCCGTGGTAGAAGTTGAAGTTTTCCGGATGCCGGCCCCGGGTCCCTTGGTAGCGGGCTTCCAGTTCCTGCATTACCTGCACGAACGGCTTGCTGGTATCGACCGGTCCGGGAAGGATGTCGCAGCTTTTCTTCCCGTAGTCTATTTTGCCGGCGTACACCGGGATGCCGGTTCGTTTGGCCAAGTAGTAAAAGCCCTTTTTCCAGTCGGGATTCCGCTTGCGTGTCCCTTCCGGGGTGATGATGACCGCGATGCGCCGGCTTTTTTCCACAATGGAGGCCGTGTGTTCCACCACGGAAGACGCGTGTTTCCGGTCGATAGGCATGCCGCCCAGTTTTTTCAGCAGCAAGCCGAGGGGGAAGACGAAAAATTCCTTTTTGATAAAGAAAACAGCCGGGATGCCTTTGGTATTGAATGCCAGTTTCCCGATAGCGAAATCCATCCAGCTGGTGTGTGGAGCTACGATAAGGATGTACTTGTCTTCCTTTGGCGTGAACGGGCCCACTTTCCAGCCGAGGGCTCCGAGGATTTTTTCTGAAAAATTTCCCATGCTATCGATGTGAAAAGTTTCCCGTATTCGTCAGAACGGGTACCCGATGCCGAAATTGAACAAGAGGTCGTTCCATTTCAGCCGTTTGACGACCCAGGTGTCGCCGGTTTCCAGCAAGGAGGGATCCCGGAGCGGTATTCCTATGTCGACCCGGATGAGGAAGAACTTGAAGTCGTACCGGAGCCCGAAACCGGTGCCGAAGGCGAAGTCCCTGTAAAATTTGTCGAAGCGGAATTCCCCTCCCGGAAATGCTTCGTTGGGACGCAGGATCCAGATATTGCCCAAGTCGAGGAATACGGCCCCGCGAAGCCCGCTGATGATCGGGAAGCGTTGTTCGAGGTTGAAGACCATCATCAGGTCGCCCAGGCGTTCGAAGTCGCTTTTGCCTTCCGGGTGCCGGTACGAACCCGGTCCGAGCTGGTAAAGCGGCCAGGCCCGCAGCGTGCTGTTCCCGCCGATGAACATGCTCTTTTCATAGGGCATGGAGGTGGCGTTCCCGTAGCTGTAGCCGATTCCGAACGCGGAACGGAAAACCAGTTCCGTCTTTTCCCCGAAGACGAAGTGGTGGCGGTAGTCGGCTTCGGCCCGGATGTACTGGGAAAACGGCAGCCCGAAAATTTCATAGCCGGCGGCTCCCGGCCGTTGCCCGTGAATGGCGTATGCAATGGCGTAGAGCAGGTTCCCAGCCGCTTCGACTTCCAGGCGGAGGTGGTTGAAGTCTTTCACTTCCCCGGTTTTCTGGTCGTTGAGCGTGAACTGGTAACGCGGGGAGAGGATGAAGTGGTCGGTATACTGGTAGTAGAGCCGGTAGTTTTGATTCTGCCGGTATTCGTCCAGGATGGCTTGGAAAGAGCCCGAGGTTTGTATCATCTGGATAGTACTGGCCTCGATAGGGTTGAGGATGTGCTCCATGGTCCCCTGTCTCCAATGGTAGCCGAAAGTGGCGTTGAAAATGCCGCGCGAATAGTCTTTCTTGTGCTGGTAGCTGTAGCTTGCCGAAAGGATGCTGGTGGGCCGGAAATACTGCGAAAAACGATCCAGGCTTACGGGCAGGAGGAAGCGGGGAAATTCGAGGCTGGCTTCCACCTTGGTTTCGAATGTGTTGAGGAAAGTCCGGTTGCGGTTGTTGTCGAGGGTGGCCTGCAGCTCGTACATGCCGCGCACCTTCAAGTTGAAGATTTCCCCGCCTCCGAAAGTATTGCGGTTTTGGAAAACGACATTGGCCGCGATGCCCTGGATTCCCGAGCTGGTGGTGAGCTGGCCTTCGATGCTGAACCCGAACCGGCTGCCTTGGATCATTTGTATGTGGCAGTCGAGCAAGTTGTTTTCGTAAAACGACAAGGAGGAGTCGTACGCCCTTTCGGAAAGGCTGATATTGGTGTATTGGAAGGCCCTCAGGTCGCCGAGGTTGTCGTAGGTTTTCCGGACATTCATTGCCGAATAGTAATCCCCGCTTTTCAGGAAAGTCTTCTGGATGATGGGTTTGTATTTAATGATGGGCTTCCCTTGGTTGAGGATGAAGGAATAGACCGGGCCGGAGATGCCTTTGCGCTTTTCGCGCCGGGTTATGTTCTCGACGAGGATGGTGTCGAAGCCCGAGGAGGGCTGGGCGACTTGCGAACGGCTTTGGGGCTGGATGTAGACGTCGCCTATCTTGTAGCGTTTGTGGCTGAAGAGCAGGGGCCTTCCGGTGAGGCTGTCCATGACGTTCGACCCCATTTTCCGCACGTACAGCGACACATCCATCTGTTTGCTTTGGAGCGCGCTATCGACAATGTAGGTGATGTGGTCCTTGTTGAAGGTCCAGTAGCCGTGGTTCTGCAGTTTTTCGGCAATGCGTTTGCGTTCGTTGTCGAGCAGGCTTACTTGGTACTGCATGCCCGTTTTGAGAAGCGTTTCCTCTTTCCAGCCCGAAAGCTCGTCGCGCAAGCTGTCGTCGAGCACGTGCAAGCTTATGTTGCGGATGTGGTAAGGCTGGTCGAGTTGCAGCACGTAGTGGACGCTCACTTTGCGGTTTTCTTTCCCTTTCCGCCGGATTTCGGTAATGAGCATGGGATGGAAATACCCTTTGCTGCTTGCATACGAGAGGATTCTTTCCTGGGAAGCCGAAACGGCCGAGGAATCGAAAATGGCCGGAGGCTCCCCGATTTCCCGGAGCTTGTTGTTCCACCAGTTCTGTTTCTGGTCGTCGGCCCAGTTGTACAGGCTGAGTTTGAGGCGGGCTCCGAAGAAGCGGCTGTTCGGCTCCTGGGCCATCATGTTCAGCATGTCGGAATTGGAGACAATGCCTTTCCCTTTGACCTTTACTTTATTGGCCACCAGCAGGCTTTCGCCTTCGGGGACCTTCTTCATGCTGTTGCACCCGCAGGCCCATAGCAAGAAAAAGCCCGCCACGAGGCCGAGCGACAGCGAGGGACGGAAACGGGTCAAAGGCACAGGCATGCAAAAACTTGTTGGGCAATCACGGGAATCCGTGCAAGGGAATCGGGAAAGATGAAAAGAAAAGGACGCCCGGGGAAATTGCCATGGCTGTTTTCCCGGACACCCTGTCCGGACTTGCCGGCAAGGCGTGCACGGCTATGAATCAAGGTCCGGGCTTGCTTGAGGATTTCCGCGCCGGCTGCCGGCTTCGGCAACCCTTGCGGCAAAAGGCAGGAACCGGAGAGCCCGGAGGCCGGTATCCGCCTGCCCGGGCGGGTTCTGCTTCCTTCCTTGCTTTTTCGCATCGGAAGATCGGCGTATTTCCTTGATGATGGAAATATTCCCGTCTGCAGCAGAACCCGTCCCGATGGCGGATCGGTCAAGCGTTCCTTAGCATTTTTCGAGTTCGATGGTGAAGTGGCGCATGATGGGAAGCTCCTTCACGATCCGGTAGCCGGAAACGATGGATTCGCGGCGGTCGTAGATGTTTTTCAGCGCCACGGCGATGACGTCCATGTGGTTGTTGGTGTAAGTCCGGCGAGGAATGGCCAGGCGGAGCAGTTCCAGTTCCGGGTAGCGGTTCTCGCGGGTTACCGGGTCGCGGTCGGCCAGCAAAGCGCCGATTTCAACGCCCCGGATGCCGGCTTCCAAATACAGTTCGATGCCCAGCGTTTGCGCCTTGAACTGTTCTTTGGGCACGTTGGGCAGGATTTTCTTGGCATCCACGAAAATGGCATGGCCGCCGGCAGGACGCTGGTAAGGAATCCCGTATTCGTCCAAGCGCTGGCCAAGGTATTGAACCTGTTTGATGCGGCTTTCCAGAACCGAGAACTCGGTGCCTTCGTCCAAGCCCTGCGCCAAGGCGTTCATGTCGCGGCCGGCCATGCCGCCGTAGGTCAGGTAGCCTTCGTACATGACGCAGAACATCGTGGCGGCATCGTACCATTCCTTCTTGTTGGTGGCGAAGAAACCTCCCATGTTCACGATGGCATCCTTCTTGGAGCTCATCGTCATGCCATCGGCATACGAGAACATTTCGCGGGCGATTTCCTTGATGGTCTTGTCCTCGTAACCTTTTTCGCGGGTCTTGATGAAATAGGCGTTTTCGGCGAAGCGGGCGGAGTCGAGGATGACAGGAATGCCGTGCTTGTTGCAGATTTCGCGGACTTCGCGCAGGTTCTGCATCGAAACGGGCTGGCCGCCGGCGGTGTTGTTGGTCACGGTCACGATGACGAAAGGCACGTTGCCTTTGTGTTCGGCCAAGGCTTTTTCCAATTTGGCCGGGTCCACGTTCCCTTTGAACGGGATTTCCAGCTGGGTGTTGGAAGCCTCATCGATGGTGCAGTCCAAGGCAATGGCTTTGCGGTATTCGATGTGGCCCTTGGTGGTGTCGAAATGGGAGTTGCCCGGGATCACGCTGCCTTCTTTCACGGTTGCCGAGAAGAACACGTTTTCGGCGGCACGGCCTTGATGGGTCGGCAGCACGTATTGGAACCCCGTGATTTTCTCGATCATGTTCTTCATGTTGAAGAAAGAGCTGGCGCCGGCATAGCTTTCATCGCCCAGCATGATGGCGGCCCATTGCTTGTCGCTCATCGCTCCGGTTCCGGAGTCGGTCAGAAGATCGATGTACACCTGGCTCGACGGCAGCTTGAACAAGTTGTACTTGGCTTCCTTGATCCACTGTTCGCGTTCTTCGCGGGTGCTCCGGCGGATGTGTTCCACCATCTTGATGCGGTAGGATTCTGCAAATGGTAATTCCATGTTTTTAAAATTTTAATAAGTTTATTATAAGCAAATTGTCGAATCAAATCGAGGCGCAAGGACGAGCGGTCGCAAACGGAATGCCCGGTCTGGAAAAGCCTAACAGGCAAAATTACATAATTTGGCGATTCCTGCAGGCGTTTTCCCGGAAGATTCCCATGTGGAGGCATTTTCCTAACTTTGCTTGCCTTCTTTGTCCCATGCAGGATGCTTGCCCCCATGGCTTGCACCGCATCTGCAAGCGCGGGGCTGCCGGCTGGCGCATGGCAAGGCAACGCACGGCGTTGCCGGGGAAGGGGAAACGCAAAAACGGAAAGGCGATATGGAAAAGACGACCGGGAAAAAGCGCAGGGTTCTTCTTATATACACGGGAGGCACGATCGGGATGATCCAGGATCCGCGCACAGGCGCGCTTTCCCCCTTCAGGTTCGAACGCTTGCAAGAGGCGGTGCCCGATCTGAAAAACCTTAATGTGGAGATTTCCACCTACAGCTTTCCCCGCCTCATCGATTCCTCGGACATGGGGCCGGAAGGCTGGAGCGCCATCGGGGGCGTGATCCGCGACCATTACCAGGCGTACGATGGCTTCGTTGTCCTGCATGGCACCGATACCATGGCCTATACGGCTTCGGCCTTGAGCTTTACTTTGGAAAACTTGCAGAAGCCGGTGGTGCTTACCGGGTCGCAGCTGCCTGTTGGGGTCTTGCGCAGCGATGGAAAGGCCAATCTGGTCAATTCGATCGAGATGGCGGCCGCCGTGGACGAAAAAGGGCAGCCCAAGGTGCGGGAGGTATGCGTTTGTTTCGGGGACAGCCTGTACCGGGGCAACCGGATTACCAAATACAGCGCGGAAAGCTTCAAGGCTTTCCTTTCCCCCAATTTCCCGGCTTTGGCCAAAGCCGGCGTGCATGTGCGCTGGTCGGAGGAGCTGAACCGGATAAAGCGGCAGCCCGGGGAGACGGGGTTCCGGCTGCAGACGGAGCTGGAACACCGCATCTTCATTTTCAAGCTTTATCCGGGCTGCCCGATCAGCCTTAACCTGGGCATGGTGGGAACAGGCAAGGAGGCGGTTCCTTTCCTGGCCCGCTTCAAGGGGGTCGTGCTGGAAAGCTACGGCTCGGGCAACGCGCCGTCCTGCCCGGAGTTCGAGCAGTGGCTCCAGGTGATGCGCCGCCACAGGATTCCGGTTCTGAACGTGACCCAGTGCGCCGAAGGTTCGGTGGAGATGGGGAAATACGCCGCCAGTACCCTCCTGCAGGAATACGGCGTGGTCAACGGGCGCGACATGACTACCGAGGCCGCGGTCGCCAAGATGATGTACGTCCTGGCCAAGGGCTTGGGGTACAGGGAAAGCTGCCGCCTGCTGGGGCGGCCGTTGCGCGGGGAGATGGCTTGTACCTAAAGAAAATAATGCTATCTTTGTGCCCATTTTTGAAACACAAATTAAATCTTAACCATGCAAAACAAGGGTGTTATAAAGTTTTTCGCCATAGCTTTTGCTATAATCTGCTTGTTCCAGCTATCGTTCACGTTTTTTGCGCGGCGGGTCGACAACAAGGCCGCGCAGTTCGCCGAACACGACACGGCGGCCGAAGCCAGCGTGCTGGCCGGCGGGAACGAAGTCCTGGAGCGGACGATTTACGATTCGCTCTACAATGCCAAGCATCAGTATTTCCTCGATTCGGTCGGCAACGATGTGATTTATAACATCCTGATTCGGAAATACACCTACAAGGAATGCAAGTCGCGGGAATTGAACCTCGGCTTGGACTTGCGCGGGGGGATGAACGTCATGATGGAGGTTTCCACGGCCGATGTGGTGCGGGCCTTGGCGGGCTATAGCGCCGATACGTTTTTCAATAGCGTGATGGAGGAAGCCATCCAGCGCAACAAGGTCGAAGCCAATACCAACTTCGTGGACGTGTTCGGGAGGGTTTGGAACGAACGGGATCCCGAGGCCCGCATGGCAGCCATCTTCAGCTTCGAGATGAAGGACGTCAATGCCAATTCCACCAACGAGGAAGTGCTCCGGGCCATCAAGAGCGAAACCGGCAGCGCGTTCGACCGTACTTACCAGATTCTCCGTACCCGTATCGATAAATTCGGGGTGGCCCAGCCCAATGTGCAGAAACTGGCCCAGACCGACCGCATCCTGGTGGAACTCCCGGGCGTGAAAGACCCGGCCCGCGTACGCAAGCTGCTGCAGGGTACCGCGCAGCTGGAATTCTGGGAAACTTACGAGTTCTCCGAGCTGGTTCCTTATTTGGAGGAAGCCAATACGTACTTGCTTTCCGTCCGGAACTTGCAGGATACTGCTTCCGGAACGGTTTCGGCCGAAACGGAGTCTCCTGCATCGACCGAGGCGGCGCAAGCCGGTTCCGATAGCGCTTCCGACCTTTTGGCCCAGCTGGCCCAGTCGGGCGAAAGCACGGGGACTGAAAACCTGGATGCTGCCCAGTGGCAAGCGCGCAACCCGTTGTTCGCGGTGCTGATGCCGACCCTTTACCAAGGCGATGAGCAACGGATGGGTCCTGTTGTCGGGTACGCACGGGAACGGGACATGGCCAAGGTCGATGAAATGCTGGCCCAGGCCCGGAGCAAGTTTCCCCGCAATGTGAAGTTCGTCTGGTCGGTGAAGCCGATCCAGGCCAATACCGATATTTATTCGCTGATCGCCCTCAAGGTGAATACCCGCGACGGGCAGGCGCCCCTCGGAGGCGAGGTGGTTACCGATGCCCGCCAGGATTTCGGTCAGAACGGAGGGGTGGAAATCAGCATGAGCATGAATACCGAAGGAGCCCGGATCTGGAAGAACCTCACAGGGAACAACGTGGGCCGTTCGATCGCGATCGTGCTCGACAATGTGGCTTATTCCTGGCCTACGGTCAACGGGGAGATTGCCGGCGGGCGCTCGTCCATTACCGGCGGGTTCACGGTGGAAGAAGGACAGGACTTGGCCAATGTCTTGAAGGCAGGGAAATTGCCTGCTCCGGCCAAGATAGTCCAAGAGGCGGTCGTAGGACCTTCCTTGGGACAGGAATCCATCACCAGCAGCATGATTTCTTTCATTCTGGCCTTCTTGATGGTGCTCATATACATGTTCATATTCTATAACAAGGGCGGCTTGATCGCCAATGTGGCCTTGCTGGTGAACGTGTTCTTCCTGTTCGGGGTGCTGACTTCCATCGGGGCGGTACTGACCCTTTCCGGTATTGCCGGTATCGTGCTCACTTTGGGTATGGCGGTCGATGCCAACGTTATCATCTACGAGCGTATCAAGGAAGAGCTCCGTATCGGGAAGACCCTCCGGACGGCGATCAGCGAAGGCTACCGCAACGGGTATTCGGCCATCATCGACGGGCAGGTAACGACTTTGATTACCGGTATCATTCTCCTGTATTTCGGGACAGGGCCCATCAAAGGTTTCGCTACCACGCTTTGCATCGGTATCTGCACCTCGCTGTTCACGGCCTTGTTCATTCCCCGCTTGATTTTCAACCGCCAGCTGAACCACGACAAGAAAATCACCTTCAGCCACAAGTTCTCGGAAAACTTCCTGGCCAAGGCCAAGTTCGATTTCATCGGCAAGAGCAAGTACTCTTTCATCGCTTCTTCCCTTGCTATCGTGATTTGCGTCGCTTCCCTCGGGATTCGGGGCTTGAGCCTGGGTATCGACTTTACCGGCGGCCGTACCTACGTGGTCCGCTTCGACCAGGTGGTGCATGCCAACGATGTCCGGGAAAGCCTTACGGCCGCTTTCGAGGGCGATGCGCCCGAAGTGAAGACCTACGGGCCTTCGAACCAGGTGAAGGTGACGACCAAGTACCGCATTACCGAGACCGGGACGGAAGTGGATGCCGATGTGGAACGCCGTCTGTACGAAGGATGCAAGGGCTTTTTCGTCAACCCGATCGACTTCAAGCTTTTCAATGAAGACAAGACCATCGGGCAGATCAGTTCCGAAATCGTGGGCGCGGCGGTAGCTACCGATATCACCCGTTCGGCTTTCATCGCGGTGGCGCTGGCCTTGCTGGCCATCTTCATTTACATTGCTATCCGGTTCAAACGTTGGCAGTTCGGTTTGAGCGCGTTGATTGGTCTGATGCACAATGCGTTGATTACCATCGGCCTGTTCTCCTTGTTCTACGGGATACTGCCGTTCTCGCTCGACATCGACCAGGCGTTCATCGCGGCCATCTTGACGATTATCGGTTATACGATCAACGATACGGTTATCGTGTTCGACCGCATCCGCGAAAACCTGGGCCTCTATCCCAAGCACTCCTTGAAGGATAACATGAACGCGGCGATCAACAGTACCTTGCCGCGAACCATCAATGCTTCTGGAACCACTTTGGTTACGGTTTTGATGATCTTCATCTTCGGCGGGGAAGTGATCCGGGGTTTCACTTTCTGCCTCCTCTGCGGTATCGCGATCGGTACGTATTCGTCCATTTTCGTGGCTTCGCCCATTGCCTACCGCTTGCTGATGCGCAAACAGCGGAAAGCCGAGCAGGAAGCCAAGGAAAAGGGTATCTACACCGGCAAGCCGGCGCTCCAGTAACCGCTTGGCGTGCGAGGTTTTTCCGAAAAAGACGGATGTTTCCGTGATCCCGTAAAGCGGGGAAAGACGCCCCGGCTGCAAATCCTTGCAGCCGGGGCGTCCCTTTTTCAGGGCAGGTGTGGTGACGGAAGGCTGTATTCGACTTTCTTGCTGGACGCCGGTATCCTTGCGTCTTTTTTTTGGAAGCGGGTGCTGACGAAGGGCTGTATTCGGCCGTCTTGCTGGGCACCGGCATTCCTGCGTCTTTTTTCGGAGAAGCGGGTATGGAAGGCGTGTTGCGCGGGCGGGCTTGGCGCGGTCTTCTTCGAGCGAGGGCGCGGAAAAGGGAGCCCTCCGGCCGGCTTTCCGGTTTTGCGGGATTCCGGTCGGGTTCCGGGCGGATTTCGAGAGGATTCCAAGCGGGTTTCAAACAGATTCAAACAGATTCAGGCGGGATTCGAACGGATTTTTTTTAAAGGGGGATTTTGCGTAAATTTGACCTGTGGCCACGAACCGGAAGAGCCTCGGCGGGCGGATGGGACAAGTTCGTTTGCATTGCTCTGGGCTTCTTCGTATATTCGCAAGGTCTCCTTAAATCAGGGCCGGCAGTGCCAGGCTTTGCAACGCGGGTTTTGCGGATATCCGCAAGAAACCCGGGATGGAATTATTCAAGAACGGTATGGACGTACGGAAGATTTTCGGGTTTGGTTGCTTGCTGCTGGCATTGTGTATCCCGGGCGGGATAGAAGCCCAGACCCGCCAGATCAAAAAGGCGGACACGGCTTTCCGCTACCACATGTACGATGTGGCCGTAACGCAGTATCAGAAGGCTTTTGCCAAGCTGGGGAAGCGGAAGAAGACGAACGACCCGGATTTGAAGAACCGCCTTCTTTTCCAGATAGCCGAGTCGTACCGTTATAGCGGGCAGATACGGCTGGCAGCGCGGCAATACCAGCGTTGCATCCGGGCCGGATACTATAAAGTGGAGCCGAAGATTTATTTCAACCTGGCCAATCTTCAGCTGGGGGAGGGTGATTTCGAGGAAGCCACGCGCAATTTCGAGATTTATTTGGACTACATTCCCGATGACAGCGCGGGAATACAAGGGCTTAAGGCCAGCCTGCTGGCCAAGGAGGCTGCATCCCAGGCTTCCCGCTACCAGATAGAGAACGTGCGCAAGCTGAATGGGAATTCGGGCGACTGGAATCCTCGCTATTACACGCCGGAGGGCAATATTGTGGCTTTTTCTTCCACCCGGGAAGGGGTGACGGGCAAGAAGACCGATGCCTGGACGGGGCAGCGCTTTTCCGATATTTTCGTATCGAGGCAGGATGCCAAAGGCACGTGGAGCCAGCCTGAAAAATTGGATCAGAACGGGAAGACCAGCACTTCGTCGAATGAAAGCGATGCTTCTTTCTGCAATGACGGCACCACGATGTATTACACTTATTGCGGGAACGAGGACAAGAAGAGGAACCGCTGCGTCATCCGCACCTCCACTTTCGATGGGCAGGCTTGGAGCGACCCGGTCGATGTGGTCATCGGAACCGACACGGTGTCGGACTTCATCCATCCGTTCATTACCGAAGACGGGTCGCGCTTGTATTTCGCCTCGAACATGGCTGGCGGCTACGGCGATCTCGATATCTGGTATGCAGAGGGGAGCGGGAGCACGTTCGGGACCCCGGTCAACATGAATTGGGAAAAGACCGACACGGAAGAAGACATTGAAGGCCGGATGGAAAAGCCGGCGGTGGCCGGTTGCGTCAATACCGAATACAAGGAGGCTTATCCTTACTTGCGCAACGACACGTTGTTTTACTTTTCTTCCACCGGCCATGGATCCATGGGCGGGTTCGACATCTACAAAGCCACTTTGCGCGATGGCATTTTCCGGGAAGTGGAGAATCTGGGCTATCCGCTCAATACCAATGCCGACGACTTCGGCATCTGTTTCCTTCCCGGGCAGAACAAGGGGCTCTTCAGCTCCAACCGCGGCGGCGGGCGGGGCAGCGACGACATTTATTCGTTTTATCTTCCCGACATCCTTTTCACCATTTCCGGCACGGTCACCAGCGAAGCCACCCTGCAGCCGGTGCCGGATGCCGAGGTATCGCTGGCAGGCAGCGACGGCATGCTGATCAGCACTACGACCAATTCCAAGGGCTTTTACAAATTCGGCACCGGGCAAGTGAACGAGAATACCACCTACAAGCTTCTGGTGGAGAAGAAGAATTATCTGGGGGCGGAAGGCTCGGAGACTACCGTGGGCTTGGTGGCGAGCCAGGACTTTGTGCATGATTTCGTTTTGGAACCGGTTCCCCGCGGGCCGGTGGTGCTGCCCGAAATCCTGTACGATTTGGGCAAATGGGATTTGAAAGAGCAATACCAGGATTCGCTGATGGATCTGATCGTGATGTTAGAGAAGAACCCCCGCTTGGTCATCGAGCTGGCTTCCCATACCGATTCGCGCCCGATCGCCATGACCAACGATTCCTTGTCCCAATACAGGGCTCAGGCCGTGGTCGATTACCTTATCAAACGGGGAATAGACGGGGAACGCCTGGTGGCCAAGGGCTACGGGTCGCACCAGCCGCGCACTTTGACCAAGGACATGGTTTCGGTCTATGCCGGGGTGCCTTACGCGTTCGATTCCGGGGTGGTGCTTACCGATGCTTACATCGACACCTTGCCGGACCGCAACTGGCAGGAAGCGGCCCACCAGCTCAACCGCCGCACCGAATTCAGCGTGCTGCGCGAAGACTTCATTCCTTCCGGGAACCGGAGCCTGAGCGCCTTGGTGGGCATGGCCGACATGGAAAACGCCAACAAGATACCTTTCACCCTCAATCCTGACGACAAGCCTGAAATCCGGGTGATTGCCAATGGGTTGGGCATGCGTGCGGTAATTGACGAGCGTTCCCGGTACAATCTGCTCGGCATCGATGCGGCCATGCGCTTGCTGCAGGCCGGGAATCTGGGCAAGAACAGTTTCCGGAACCGGGAAAAGGCTTTCAACAGCGAGGGCGAGGTATTGCCCAACCAGCGGTTGCAGTTGAAGGAAATCCGTTTGGGGGCTTTTTACATAGAGCGAATCGAAATGGTGACGGCCGAGGAAATCCCGGCGGAAATCATCCTCAACAAGGACGGGCTTTCGCGTGCGGGCCGTTACACGATCGATAGCGAGCATAACCAGATCGTGATAGAAACGGAGTAACCGGAGAGCGGCACGGGCATCGAGGAGGGAATCCTTTTCCGGAAGTACCTTTGAGACGGCTCCGGACGGGAATCCCGGCGAGCCCCGTGCGGAAAAGACAGAAAGGATTTTTCATAGTTACAACTAAAAATCAATTGATATGGAGACAGGTACACGCTACGAGCAGAGAGGGGTTTCAGCATCCAAGACCGATGTGAAGAACGCCGTTAGCAATTTGGACAAGGGAATCGTTTCCAATTCATTTTGCAAAATCGTCCCCGATGTGATGGGCGAGAACAAGAAACCGTTGTTCGGGCCGTCGTATTGCAATGTCATGCATGCCGACGGGGCCGGCACGAAATCGGTTCTGGCTTACTTGTATTGGAAAGAGACGGGCGACTTGTCTGTCTGGAAAGGCATAGCGCAAGATGCCATCGTGATGAATGTCGATGATTTGCTGTGCGTTGGTGCGAGTACCAACCTCATGCTTACTTCCACGATCGGGCGGAACCGTTTCATGGTTCCCGGGGAAGTGGTGAAGGCCATTGTGGAAGGGACGCAGGAATTTTGCGACCGGATGGCCAAGGAGCATATCAATATCACTTTCGCGGGCGGGGAAACAGCCGACTTGGGCGATTCCATCCGCACGGTGGTGGTGGATTCCACGGTGGGGGCCCGCATGAAGCGCAACGAGGTGATTTCTTGCAACCGGATCCAGGACGGGGATGTGATCATCGGCCTGGCTTCGTTCGGGAAAACCTCCTATGAGGATGCCTACAACAGCGGAATCGGCAGCAACGGCCTGACCAGCGCCCGCCACGATGTCCTCAAGCACGAATATGCGGAAAAATACCCCGAGTCTTACGACAATGCCATGCCGGCCAACCTGGTCTATACGGGCAGCAAGTCGCTGACCGACCCTACCGGCGTGGAAGGCATGAACGTGGGTCAGCTGCTCCTTTCCCCGACCCGTACCTATGCTCCGGTCATCAAGGCCATTCTGGAAAATTACCGGCCCAGCATCCATGGCATCATCCATTGCACAGGCGGCGCCCAGACCAAGGTCATGAACTTCGTCAAGAACCTGCATGTTGTCAAGAACAGCCTTTTTGCAACTCCGCCCGTGTTCTCCATGATCCAGTCCGAGAGCAATACGCCTTGGCAGGAGATGTTCCAGGTGTTCAACATGGGGCATCGGATGGAACTCTACGTGAAAGAGAACATCGCGGCCGAGGTCATCAAGATAGCCCGCTACTTCAACTTGGAAGCCAAAGTGATAGGCTATTGCGAGAACACCAACAAGAACATGCTGACCATCGATAGCGAACACGGTTCGTTTACTTATTGAGACTGCCTGTCGGGTTGAGGTTGCCTGTCGGGAGCGGGCGCGTACCGGGCGTGCGGAAGTCCTTGTCCGGGAAATTTCCTCGGAAACCTTCTTTTCCGGAGGGCGTTCCTGCGGGAAGCGGGAAGAGCGGCCCGGTTTGCTTGGATTGCTTCCCGGCAGGGGATTTCGGTTAAAAAGCGGTATTGGGCAAGTTAAGTTTTAACTTGTTGAAATACCGCTTTTTATTTTTCTGTTAACAGCGGCATGTTGAAGGTTTCGGTGCAGGCGGCTCTTCCGGGATCGTTTGCCAAAGCCTACTTTCGCGCTCGTTTTCAAAAAGGTCTGAATGAGAAGAGCGGTACAGGGCAAGTTTTGTTTTTCGTCTGTGTTGTGGCTGGGAATCTGTTTTTCCCTTTTCTTTCTTTCCCCGCTTGCGGGGCAAGCCCAGAAATATTACGTGGTGAAGGGGCAGATTTACGACTTGAAGGACAAGCTGACGTTGCCCCAAGCGCAAGTGGCGGTGATAGGCTCTTCGGGATTAGGGGCCGTGGCCGACATAGACGGCAATTATACCTTGGCGGTAGACCGCCCGGAGTTCGAATTGAATTTCCGCTACTTGGGCTATGAGGACAAGCGGGTGAAAGTGAAATTTTCCGCAGGCGAAGAGGTCAAAGTCTTGAACGTGGGAATGGGAACCCGCTACGAGGAGCTGGAGGCCGTGCAGGTGAAAGGCTCCCGGATAAAGCGTGACGGGAAGAATTCCATCCAGACC
Organism: uncultured Bacteroidales bacterium; assembly: GCA_949291555.1. Lineage (GTDB taxonomy): Bacteria > Bacteroidota > Bacteroidia > Bacteroidales > P3 > Pullibacteroides. The sequence continues at coordinate 47,047 of CASEWE010000006.1, read as the reverse complement.
ATGGAAGTGGTCGACATCCGGCAGATAGCCAAGAACAACGTGACCACATTGGATCGGGCCTTGAAAGGGGTCGCCGGTTTGGCAATCGTGGACAACGAGCCGCAGATGCGGGGCGGGAGCGGCTTCAGTTCGGGCATGGGCAGCCGGGTGATGCTGCTGCTGGACAACATGCCCATGCTGCGGGCCGATGCCGGCCGTCCGGCTTGGAACCTGGTTTCGATGGAGGATGTGGAACAAATCGACATCTTGAAAGGAGCCGCATCGGTCTTGTACGGCTCGGCCGCCATCAACGGGGCCATCAACGTGCATACCAAGTTCGCCTCCACCAACCCGGTCAGCACGATCAAATTGTATTACGGTTCGTATGCCAAGCCCGATTACGAGCCGCTCACGGAGAATTTTTCCTACCAGAACCCCAATCCTCCCTACAACCGGGTGAACGAGACGCGCGAGGTGTACGACCAGTCCTGGACATCGGGTTTGCCGGTGAAGGCGGGGGCGAGCCTGTCGCATTCGCGCAAGCTGGCCAAGTGGTGGGATTTTTCGGCCAGCGTGGATTACGCCTACGACGATGGATACCGTCTGGGCGGCAATCCCGACCCGGGCGATAAAGTGGAACATGCCGAAAGCCGCGTGCGGGGCAGCATCGGGAACCGTTTCCACCTCAACGACCGTTGGACCTTGGCTTTGAACGGGAATTTCCTGTATTCCCACAATTTCATGTATAATTTCTGGGCCAACGCCCTCGATGGGAAATACCGTCCGTTCGGGCATTACGAGACCGTGGAAGTGGATGGGAAGCCGACCCGCGTATGGGCCACGACCTTGAGCGAATTCAAGGACGTGGTAGTCCTGGTCGATCCCCATCTGAAATACGTTTCGCCCAAGGGCGGGGTGCACGAGCTGGACAACCGCTACATGTTTTCCAACAACAACGTGGTCAATATATCGGGGCAGGACGCGTTCTCCCATTCGCTCTACAACACCTACCGTTACCGGAAAACCTTCAAGCGGGCCGGCAATCTGGCCCTGACGGCCGGGGTGGCCAACCAGTACATCTATTCGGGGGGCGAGGTGTTTTCGGGCAATGCCTACGACATCGGCTCGCGCGCTTCCCACCAGGCCGACAACCTTTCCGTGTTCGCCAAGATAGACAAGCCTTTCCTGAAGGAGGAGAACCTGAAGCTGGAATTCGGCGCGCGCTTGGAAGCCTGTTTCGTGGATGACTGGAGCGAAGCCAGCCCGGTTTTCCAGTTAGGCTTGAATTACGAACTGCCCAAGACGGGGAGCATTTTCCGGTTTTCGGCCGGACAGGGCTACCGGGCGGCCACCATCGGCGAGAAGTTCATCACTACCCGGGTAGGCATGTACGGCTTTTATCCCAATCCCGACTTGGAGTCCGAGCATAGCCTGAACTTCGAGCTGGGCATGCGGCAGTTGTTCAAGAGCGGCATTGCCAGCGGGTATTTCGACGTGGCGGGCTTCCACCAGTTGTACTGGAATTACATCGAGTTCTTCATGGGGCCGTGGAATCCCGACGAGACGGAATTGTTCGGAAGACGTTTCGGGTTCGAGTTCTTCAATACGGGCCGAGCCACGATTTCGGGCGTGGAGGCCAGTTTTGCCACGCAGCTGGATATTGCGGAAAATTTCCAGATCCAGTTGCAGGCCAACTACACCTATTCCTTGCCGGTGTGCCGGGAACCCGGGAAAATCTACAAGTCCACCGCATCCAAGGATTACATGTATAGCAATTCCTCGTCCAATACGGAGGGGAACATCCTCAAGTACCGCATCCAGCACATGGCCAAGTTCGACGTGGACTTCCGCCTCTGGCGCAACTTCTCGCTGGGCTTGGGCGTGCAGTACATGAGCGCCATGAAGAATGTGGACAAGGTTTTCGTGGAGATGGACAAGAACGAGCCGGGATATGCCAGTTGGTTAGCGAGCATGGACATGGACTTGCCGTTTTACGGGATTGCCGAGTTCATGCGGCAGCACGCCTGGGGCTCGCTCGTCTTGGACCTTCGGGCGAGCGTGGACATCAACAAGTTCACGATTTCTTTCGTGGTCAACAATCTGCTCAATGCCGAATACTCCTTGCGCCCCTTGTACATCGAGGCGCCTTTGAATTATACCTTGCAGCTGGTTTACCGTTTCCAGGACATCAATCCCTTGACCTGGTTCAAGCGGAGCAAGGCCGATGTGGCCCGCTTGTAGGGATGGGATAGGGGCGGAAAAGCCGCGCTGCAGGATGAAACTTGATCTTTGACAAAACTTTAAAGTACCGAGAAAATGAAAAAGACGATTTTCCTTTTGGCCGCCTTGCCCTTGTGCGCGGGCAGCCTCTTCGCTCAGGAAGAACAGATCCCCGACGGGCAATTCGCTTACTGGACCGAGAACCAGGCCTACAACGGGGACACTTACTACGAATTGAGCAATCCGTTCTGGCAGTCGTTGAACATGCTGGCCACCTTGCCGCCTGAAATGTTCACGGCTCCGGTCACCATGTTCCGCGACGGGGGACGTTCGGGCGCGGCCGAGGATTACGCGCCCAAGCTGGTTTCGAACACCATGGTTTTCGGCGAGGACGGGAGCAATTTGTTCCTGCCGGGCGTGGTAGGAGCCATTTCGGTGATTATCGACGACCAGACGGCCCAGTTCGGCCGCCCGTTCACCAGCCGGCCTTCGGCTATCAAGGGGTATATGAAGTACGAGCCTGTCAACGGGGATTCGGCCAGCATCATCGTGGAATTGTCGCATTACGATCCCGATTTCGGCCGCTTGGTGATTGGCCGCGTGGAACAGAAATACAAGGAAGCGGTGCCCGGATGGACGGAATTCAACTTGTCCATTCCCTACAACAGCCAGCAGACTCCCGATTCGGTAACGGTTCTTTTCGTTTCGAGCGCCGGGTATGATTTCGATAATTTGTTCGCGTGCCAGGGCCAGGTGGGAAGCACCCTCTGGGTAGACGATGTGGAATTCGTCTACGGGCAGGCTTCCAACGGTCCGGCAGCGGAACTGGAATCTTCCCGGATCTATCCGAATCCTTCCGCTACCGGCCAGTTCAACATCCAGATACCGGCAGCGTGCCGGGCCGAAGTGGTGTCGCTTTCGGGCGCGGTGGTGGCTTCGTACAGCTATCCCGCGGAGGGAACCTATGCCTTGGATCTTTCCCGTTTGCCCCAAGGCGTGTACTTGGTCCGCTTGAACAATGAAGACGGCGCGGCCGTGTTGAAAGCGGTTCGCCGTTAGGAGACGGCCTGACGGGTTAGCGCGCTCGATGCTTTCGTGGCTCGATGCTTTCGAAGTTCGATGCTCTCGAAACCGGATGCGCGGCCTGTTTCTTGTCTTGCCTCCAAGGCATTTTCCTATCCTGCTTGCGCAGCCCCGCGCAAGCAGGATAATATTGAAAGTCCGGGTCGAACCCCGGACTTTTTTTATTGCTTCTTATTGCTTGAAATTCCGATTATTGGTTGGCGTTCCGGGCCTTGCGGGGAGCTTCGGGGTCGGCGTTCCGGGTTCGGTAAAATTCCATTTTTCCGGCTTTTGTTGGATGAATATAGTTAATTAATTGATTATTTGTATTGTATGTGATTGTCTGCTATTCCAAGGAAGAATGGCGATGAACTTCGGTAGCGGGCGGGCGGGCGGCATGGGCCGGCTTGCGTAACTTCGCTTCGTTTTGAGACCGGAATAGAAACGAATCCCCGCAATTATGGAAAGGTTTTTCCGTTTTTTGCTTTCATGCTTTTTGCCTTTGCCGTTGCTTTCTGGCTTCTGCGGGAAATTACAGGCTCAGGTTCAGACTTATAACAATACCCAGCAGGCTCCCAATTTCGATTTCGAGGCATGGGACAATCCCGAACCGTGGGGCTGGAACTCGAGTTCGTGTTTCGAGGCGGGCAATGCCGCATCGTCCTACAACCGGAAACAATCCGTTTGGAAAGCCGCCGAGCCTCGTCCGGGCAGCAAAGGGAAGTACAGCGCGAAGATACAGGTGACGCAGTCGGACTGGTACCATTACAAGTTCCCGTTCGGCACCCGCAGCTACGAAGCCATGGGGACCCTTACGACCGGCACCTTGTACTACTACGACAGCAAGACCAATACCCAGTCCTGCATTTACACCAAAACCGGCGATGCTTCCAAGCATTGGGCGTTTTCGGGCCGGCCCGATTCCATTGTCTTTTGGGTGAAATCCCCGGCAAACGGCGGCCGCGTCTCGGATATGACCCTTTACCTCCATTCCAACGGGCAATTGGAAGACCGCAATCCCAACGGGACGGCCAATGCCACCGTGATAGGCTCGGCCAATGCGAAGATCCCTTCCACTCATGACCAATGGGTGCGCTACAGCGTGCCGATAGTTTACCATGCCAGCGGGAATCCGTCCTACTTGCTGCTGAGTTTCACGGCCGGGAACAATTTCCGCTCGGTACAGGTGGGCGATGTGCTGTATGTGGACGATGTGATGCTGGTTTACAAGCCTTCGCTTTCGATAGCCGCTTCCATGCCGGCGGAGGTGGCCCGTCATGGAAGCGAGCCTTTGGCTTTCGATATTCCTTTCGAGCTTACCGGCACGATGAGCCCTTTCAACCGCTTGCCCGACAACGAGGTGATAGCCTACCTTTGGGATTCGGCGGGCGATTTTTCCCATGCCTGGGAAGTGGCGCGGATGACCACCAACAGTTCCGGCACGCTCAAGGTGAATCTGCCGGTCGATTTTCCCGACTCGGACAATTACCGGCTCAAGCTGGTTTCGACCAATTATCCCTTGGAAAGCAATGTGGTGGATTTGCGCATCTACCGGGAGTGGTATTTGAGCGTGAAATCCTCCAATGCCTACGGGAAAGTGGACGAGAAGGACAAGGCTCGGTGCCGGCACGGTTCCAAACAGACATTGGTGGCCGAGCCGGGCGCGGATTGCGTTTTCTTAGGCTGGGAAGAGGACGGGAAAATCGTGGAAAGCGCGCCTGCCTACAGTTTCACCATGTGTTCGGACAGGAACCTGACGGCTTTGTTCGATACCACTTACACCCTGCATCTGGAGCCGGTAACGGGGGCCAATGTGTTCTTTGCCGACAACAATAGCGACCGTTGCACCATGCTTCCCGGCGATACGGCCCGTATCCGCTTGCAGCTGGATTTCGGCTACGCTTTTTACGGTTTCCTTTTCCAGGGCGATACGTTGCGGGCGGAAGACGGTTCCACCGAATACGACTTGGAGGTTTTTTCCGGAGGCGCGATCACGCCTTTGGTCGACAGCATTCCCTACCGCTACGATTTCCGCGTGGAGCCTTTGGAAAAACTCGGGACGGTGAGCGGGAGCGGCATTTACAAGCATTTCGGGACGGTTCGGGCCGTGGCTCGCCCGGTAAACCCGTACAGCCACTTCCTGTATTGGACCGATACCCTCGGGAATCAGGCAGGAGTTGCCGGCGATACGGTGCTGGTGCTGGGAAATATTCAAGGGCCGGGAAGCTACGTGGCGGTTTTTGAAGAAGAAAAACATAGCCTGACGCTTCGTGTCAGCGATACGGCCCGGGGAAAAGCCTTCCAGAACGGGCAGGAAGCGGCGGTGAAGGTTTATTCGGCCGTCGATACCAATACGGTGGTCCTCGCAGCCGTGGCCAAGAAGGGTTATGCGTTCCAGTATTGGGAAATCACGAAAGACGGGGTGGGGCAAGCGCCGGTGAACCAGGCGGATTACCGCTTGATAGACGGCGGTCATCTGGCTTCCGACTATGTGTTCACCGCTGTTTTCGATACTTCCGAACACGAAGTGGCGTTGGTGGCGGAGCACGGGACGGTTTCGGGCGGAGGCCAGTACAAGTACGGGCGGACAGCGCTTTTGACAGCAGTCGCCGATGAGGGCTACCATTTCTGCGGCTGGGAGAGCGGGGGAAAAATCCTTTCCTTGTCCGACAGCCTGCATCTCGAAGTGGTTTCCGACACGCTGGTCCGCGCCCTTTTCGAATTGAACCGTTACGCCGTGGACATCCGGGTTTCCGACACGTTGTTGGGGAATGTGCGTCCCGCTCCGGGCCTTTATGCCCATTTCGACACTTTGGTGCTCGAAGCCCTTCCTTCTTCTTTGGGCGAATTGCGCTACTGGGTGGTGGATGGCGATACGGTAAGCACGGAAGTTGTTCACCGTCAGCTTGTGAAGGGGCCGATGGAAATTCTGGCGGTTTTCAGTTACCGGCGTTGCACGGTGGAACTTTCTTCGAACAACCCGCTTTACGGGCAGGTTTCCGGAGGCGGGATTTACGAATGGGGGTCGAAAGCGGAATTGAAAGCGGAAGCTTTCGAGGGGTATGTGTTCGATGGATGGAAGGGCTTTTCGGCCGAGCTTGTCTTGGAGAATCCTCTCGTGTTCGATTCCATCGTGGCCGATACGGCGCTTGAAGCGGTGTTTTCCCCGAAAATGTTCCAGGTTCGGGTGGAGGCGTCGGCGGGCGGGAAAGCGGGCTTGGGCGATGCCGGCGCAGGTTTGACGCAGGCCCGATACCCTTACCTTGAAGAAGTTTTCTTGCAGGCCGCGCCCGATTCGGGTTACGAGTTTTCCGGTTGGCACGATTCGAATGGAAACCTTTCGAGCATGCGGCTGGAAGAAAGTTTCCGGGCTATGCGCGACACGGTCTTGCGGGCCGTTTTCGTGGAAAAGCGTTACAATCTCGAATTGGGATGCTTGCCTGCCGGAGCGGGCGTTCTGCAGGGGGCGGGCCGTTACCGGGAAGGGGAAGAAGTGGCGGTTTCGGCTGTAGCGGCTTCGGGTTACGTTTTTGAAGGCTGGTTCCTCGACGGGGAAATTTTCCAGACGGCGCCTGATTTCCTTTTCTCCATCGATACGGGCGATGTGTTTTTTACCGCGCGTTTTTCCGAACTGTCTCACGAGGTGAGCGTAGCTGCTTTTCCTCCTTCGGCGGCCGAAGCCTTGGAAGGCGCGGGAACGTACAAGCATGCTTACCATGCCATGCTCCGCGCTTTCCCGGCCGAAGGGCAGGAAGTTGCCGCGTGGATCGATACGGAAGGCGATACCGTGGGCCGTTCCAATCCTTTCCTGTACCGCGTGGACGAGGGCGGAGAAGTGACAGCGTTGCTGCGTCCGGCCTTGTTGTCGTTGACGTTGCAGGTAAGCCCTGCCGGGGCGGGAACAGCCCGTGCGGGCGAATGCCGTTGGGGCCAGCCGGTAAGGATCGAGGCGCAGGCCGCCTACGGCTTCGGCTTCTCCCATTGGGCCGACAGGCAGGGGAATGTCCTTGCCTCCTTGCCGGAATGGACGTTTGCAAGTTGCAGCGACACGCTGGTAGTGGCGGTTTTCGAACCGCTTCCTTTCGAGGTGTCGGCAAAGGCGGATGCGGAGGCCGGACGGGTGGAAGGCGCCGGGACTTACCGCTACGGGCAAGTGTGCGAGTTGAAAGCTTTTGCCAACGAGCATTACCTTTTTGACGGCTGGTACGATCCGGAAGGCCTGATCGTGGGGATGAACCCGGTATGGGAAGTCGAAGTGGAAGGCCCGCTGCAGGTGGAGGCCCGTTTCAAGGAAGCCGGTATTGCGGCCAACCTGGCGGTATCTCCCGCCGGGGCGGGATTCATCCTGGAAGGAGGGGTACGTCTGCCTTCGCAGGTAATCCTTCCTTACCGCTCGGCTTTGCCGGTGGAGGCTTGCGCGGGAGAAGGGTTCCGGTTTGCCTTCTGGAAAGTGGAAAAAGCGGAGGGAGACTTGACCGTGGAGAGCAGGAACGCGCAAATGGAATGGACTCCGGAAGAAGGGGAAACCCTTACGGCCGTGTTCGATACGGCCCGCTACCGCGTGGAGGTCTCCATCCAGCCGCAAGGCGCCGGGACGGTTTCAGGCGGCGGGGAGTACTTGCACGGGCAGTCGGTTCTCTTGCAGGCGGAAGCCATCGAGGGTTATGTGTTCGAGGCCTATCGCGATGAATCCACGGGCGAGGAAGTCTGCCTGGATCCGCGTTATGCTTTCCGGCCCGATTCTTCCATGGGCCTTGTTGCGGTATTCGGCAAGCGCAAGGAAGCCTTGCAGGTCTTTTCATCCCGGCCCGGGAGCGGGGCGGTGTCCGGCTCGGGCTTGTATGCGGAAGGAGATACGGCCCTGCTTTCGGCTTGGAGCATGGAAGAAGGAATCGTTTTTTCGCATTGGTCTTCCCGTCCCGACGGGCGGGATACCTTGAGCCGGCAAGCCGTGTGGGCCTGCGAGGCGGACGGGGAAGATACGTTGTTTGCTTGTTTCGCGTTGAAACAGGTCTTGCTCGATGTCCAGGCGGATGCCGGGCGTGGCGTGGCGGAAGGTTCGGGCTTTTACCCTTACGGGAGCCGGGTCGCGGTACAGGCCCGGGCCAAGGAAGGGTATCATTTCGTTTGCTGGGAGGAAAACGGCTTCCCGGTTTCGGATTCGGCCCGGATGGAGGTGGAATTGCTGCGCGGCAGAAGCTTGCAAGCCGCTTTCGAACCTGATACGTTCGCTTTGCAGCTGAGACTGGAAGGGCCGGAGGAGATTGCGCTTTACGGCGAAGGCCGTTATGCCTACGGGGATACGGCTTGGCTCATGGCCGGGAAAGCTCCTGTGGGTTATGAATTCCAGGCTTGGAGGGATGAGGCGGAAAACGTGCTTTCCGAGGAACGCGGTTTCGGCTTGCGCGTGTCGAAGGAGCAAAGCTTGACGGCTGTTTTCGCGCCGAAGTCATGCAAGGTGGAGGCGATCGTTTCCGGGGAAGGGAAAGTGGAGGGGGCCGGGACGTGCCGCCAAGGCGACAGCCTGCTGCTGACGGCCCATGCCGGGGAGGGCTGGATCCTGCATGCCTGGATGTTGGAAGAACGGTTCTATTGCGAAGGCGACAGCTTGATGCTTCCGGTGCACGGGGATTTGGTCTTGGAGGCGGTTTTCGTGCCGGACGAAGTGCTTGCCGATCCGGGGCTGAACACGCAGGACGGCGGAACGGTCTTGTCTCCGGGACGTTTGCCGGTTTCCGGCACGGCCCGTATCGAGGCTTTGCCGGCTCCGGGCTACCGGTTCTTGTACTGGACAGAGGGCGATACGGTTGTTTCCTCCCGTTCGCGCTATGAAGTCGCGGCGGCGAGGGCGGGGAAACTTCTGGCGCATTTCCATCAACTGTCTTGCCAGGTGCGGCTGCAGGCCTCCGATCCGCAAGGAGTGGTATCCATGCAAGGGGCCGGTTCGTACCGTTACGGGCAGGAAGCGCAGTTGTCCATTACCCTGAAAGCGGGCTATGTGTTCGAGGGCTGGTACCAGATGTCGGCCGCAGGAGCCGAGTTGCTTTCCGAAGAGCAGGAAGCGGCGATAACCCTTCGTTCGGGCATGGTGGTGGAAGCCAAGGTCTCCAAGGAATAGCCCATCCGGCGGATCGTCTTTCCTGCGCGGGCGGAAACGCGCGGATGCAGGGGAGGGGGACCGATCGCGCAGGAAAAGCGGATAGCATGGGGAAGAAGGGCGGACCGGGGGACGAAACGGGAAGGTGGAATGCGTTTAAGGGAAGAGGTGGAACCACGGGTAAAGGCGTGGAGAACAGAGGAAGCGGGGAAAAAGGACTTGAACCTAACAGATGGCGATTATGAACACCTGTATGCGTTATATAAAAAGTGGCTTCAAAGCGGCGCTGATAGCGTTTTCCTTTTCGTTTGCCGCGTTCACCGGCGCGCAAGGGCAGGAAGTGAACGGCACGCAGCAGCTGCTTAACCGGGGCTTCGAGCAATACGACAATCTGGGCAGCAAGAATGTGGAGCCGGTGGGCTGGAATTCGTTCATGACGGCCCGTACCAGCGGCGGGCTGGTGGACATGGGAAAGGATCAGCGTCTGGACAGGGAAGCCGGCGGCCGGCCGAGTTCGGCCGGTACCTATTGCCTGAAAGTCTATTCCACTTCGATATTGGGTATCAATGCCAACGGGAATGTAACGACCGGCCGCATCAACATGGGGAGCACCACGGCAACCGATGCTTCGAACCATAACTTCACCGACCGGGCTTCAGCCGGTTTCAACTTCCCGTTCACGGCAGTTCCCGACTCGATGGTGGTATGGGTGAAATATTCGCCGAACAGCGCCTCCGACCAGGGGCAGATCAAAGCGATCATCCACGATGATTGCGACATGAAAGATCCCGGCACCGACATGAACCGCGCGGTGGCCATATCGACGATCAACCCTGCCAAAGGAAACGGGGGCTGGATCCGTTACAGCATGCCGTTCAGCCGTTCGGGATGCGGGAGCAGCAATCCTCGTTACGTGCTGGTTTCGATAACCACCAACAAAGTCCCTGGAGGCGGCGGGGCGACGATGTGGGTCGACGATATCCTTTTCATCTACAATCCGACCCTTTCCATGGGAAGCCTGCCCATGCTGAGTTTCAACATGCGGGACGGGGCGCAGGAGTTCGAATTGTCTTATGCCATAACAGGGACCATGAGCCCGAATACCCATCCGGCCAACCCGAACGAGGTGATTGCCGAATTGTCGGACGCGTCCGGGTCGTTCGCCTCTCCCCGGCAGGTAGGAAAGGCGGTTTCGGATGTAAGCGGGAGCCTGACGGTGACCTTCCCGGCGGATATTCCTTTGGGAGACCATTACCGGCTCCGCTTGCGGTCTACCAATTATCCTTTGCTCACGCCCGACAACGGGCAAGATATCGTTCTCATGCGCGGCTTTACGGTAAATCTGGCCAAGAACGGCGATTTCGGGACGGTGAGCGGCGCGGGGGCCTATCGGGAAGGCAGCATGGCTACGGTGAAAGCCGAGGCCAATATCGGCTACCATTTCGTGCGCTGGGAAGAAAACGGGCAGGAAGTGCCCGGCGCGGGCGAGACTTATTCTTTCGAAGTGGATCGCGACCGCGATCTGACGGCGGTTTTCGAAGTGAATACTTACGATTTGGAATTGGCGGTAGAAGGCGTGGGGGAATTGGATCCTCCGGCGGGCCATTACCGTTACCAGCATAACGACCGCGTCACGCTCACGGCCACCCCGGGCGCGGGGTACGAGCTTGCGGGTTTTTATCAAGCGGGGGTTTTGCTTTCTTCCAATCCGGTCTATTCGTTCAACATGACCTCTTCGCGTTCCATTACGGCGGTTTTCGAACCGGGAAAGATCCAGATTGCGGCCCATGCCGCTCCTTCGGGATTAGGCTCGGTCCGGGGCGCCGGCCTTTATGAAATGGGAAGCGAGGTTACCCTTACGGCCGTCCCGATGCCTTTCTGCAATTTCGTGGCTTGGGTCGAGGGAGCCGATACGGTGGGCAGGGAGCCGGTCATAGTCTTTGCCGCCGATGCGCCGCGGAACCTCACGGCGGTATTTTCCGAGGAATTCCATACGGTGGCCTTGCAGGCATCCCCGGCGGGGGCCGGAGTCTTGAGCGGGGCGGGCCGGTTCAGCGCGGCGCGGGACAATACCGATATCGTGCTTCATGCCACGCCCAACGAGGGCTACCGTTTCCTGTATTGGGAAGCGGACGGGAGCGGGGAGCGGGTCGCCGACAATCCCTATGCGTACATGGAGCAGGGACGGCTTACGCAAGACCTTTCTTTCACGGCTTATTTCGAAGCCGTCCGTTGCCGGCTCGACCTGTCTGCCAATCTTTCCGGGGCAGGCACGCTTTCCGGGGCGGGCGAATATTCCTACCGGCAGACGGCAACGGTCGAGGCATTCCCGGCCGAAGGCTACGATTTCGTGGCTTGGGTCCGCTTGCAGGATGGGAGCATCGACACGGTTTCGCACGAGAATCCTTATTCGTTCGCTATCCGGCAAGATGTCCGTATGGAAGCGGTTTTCGCTTTGCGGCAATATGCGCTGGCCTTGGATGCCGAGCCTGCCGGCGGCGGGAGCGTGGCAGGTGCAGGCCTTTATCCCCACGGTGATACGGCCGCGATAGAAGCCTTGCCGGGAGCGGAATACGAGTTCCGTTACTGGGCCGAACGCAGGGGGTTGACGCTCGACAGCCTTTCTTCCGACAATCCGTATCTGTTCCCGATCCTTTCCGCGAAAGCGCTGGTAGCGGTTTTCGGGCCTAAGCCGAAGTGGGTGCAAGCGGTTTGCGTGCCGGAAGAAGGAGGACGCGTTTCCGGTGCGGGTTATTACCAAGCCGGCGATTATGCCCGTTTGCAGGCTGAAGAAGCCTATGGCTACCATTTCGACAGCTGGGTGGACGCTTCGGGGCGCAAATTGCATTACGACCGGAACTTGCAGCATCTCGTCAGCCGGGACACCGTCTTCAGGGCTTTGTTCGAACCGAACCTTTGCGCGCTGACCGTGATGACCGAAAATGCGGGAGATGAAGGGAAAGTGGGCATCGACAGCCTGCCGCTCCAATCCCGGATACAGACAGAAGCCCTTTACGGGCAGGAATTGCTTCTTTGCGCCAAGGCCGAAAAGGCGGGTTACCGGTTTTCGCATTGGCGCGTGCAGGGACAGGGGGCTGCCGGCGCGTATGATTCGGTGTATTCCCGTCAGGAACAAGTGGTTTTCAAGGTGGCGGGAGACGCGGTCTTGACTGCCGCTTTCCTCTATGATGCCAAGGAAGTGGCGGCTGCGGTCTATCCCGATGCTTCTTGGGGAAAAGTGGAAAACCAAGGCAACTACCGGACGGGCGACTGGGTGGAATTGCGGGCGGTAGCCCGGCGCGGGTATGCATTCCAGGGCTGGGAAGACTGCCGTACCGGCCAAAGGGCGGGGACGGGGCATTCCTGCTTTGTCCCGGTAATAGACGACACGCTGGTTTGCGCCCGGTTCGTGCGAGACACGGTAGCCATCGAAGCCACGGTGGCGGGTGCTCCCGCCATGGGCTCGGTTTCGGGAGGAGGGCTTTATGAATACGGCTCGGAAGTACGCTTGCATGCGGAAGCCGGGTACGGGTACGTGTTCGGGGGCTGGTACGCTTTGTCCGACACGGCATGGGAAGAATGTTTGGAAACCCGTTCCGATTATGTGTTCGAGGCCGATGCCGACCTATCCCTGTCGGCCCTGTTCGTGCCGGCCCGTTTCGGTTTGCAAGCCGTGGCCGAGCCGGAGAATGCCGGCGAAGTGCTTTCGGCTTCGACCTATGCTTACGGAAGCTACGCCTTGTTGGAAGCGCTTCCGGCCGAAGGTTTCGCTTTCTCGGCCTGGATCGTGGACAACGGTGGCGAGCCCGATACGATGAAGGAGCCGCTGCTTCGGTTGAAAGTGACGAAAGAAGAGAAGATCACAGCTTGTTTCGTTCCCGTTCGATGCCATTGGGAGGTCGATGCCGAAGGAAGCGGCCAAGGCGAGGTGAAAGGGGTGCTGAAGGGCGATACGGCTTATGGGAGCAGGCTGGTTTTCCAGGCCGTGGGCGAGGGGCATCATGTCTTTTCCGCATGGGTGGATGCAGCGGGGAACAAGGTTTCCGAAGAAGAAAGTCTGGTAATAGGACTTTTCAGCGACACCTTGCTGTACGCCCGTTTCGAACCCGGCGATGTCCGGCTCGAGGCCCGGGCGCTCGATCCGTTGCAAGGCTATGTGGATGCGTATCAGAACCGGATCCCGTTCGGGAGCAAGGTGGTGGTGGAGGCCAAGCCGATGCCGGGCTATGTTTTCGAAAAATGGGTCTCGGCTTCCGATACGGCCGTGGAAGTATCGCGTTCTTCGCGCCTGGAACTCCGGATGACGGGCGATTCGGCCTTGAGCGCGTTGTTCAAGCCGGCGCTTTACCAGGCGAACCTGTCGGTGCGGCCCCAAGCCGGCGGCGAAGCCCGTTTCGGGAAGCTGCTTGCGGGCGATACGCTGAGGACGGGAACCTATGCCGAGGCCGTTTACGGGGAGAAACTCTTGCTTGAGGCCGTTCCCGCCCCGCATTACGCGTTCTCGGCCTGGGTGGAAGACGGCATCACGTTGGGCGAAGAGCCGCTTCTGGAAACGGAGGTGGATTCCGATAGCCATATCGAGGCGGTATTCGAGCCGATGACCTACCAGTTGTCGTTGGAAGTCGAACCGGTTTCTTTCGGAACGGTTTCCGGGCAAGGGGCTTTTGCCTATGGGGAAATGGCGGAGGCGGAAGCCGTTCCGGGCCAGCGTTACCGGTTCGTGGGCTGGCGTTCCTCGGAGGGCTGGATATCCGACTCGGCCCGCTTGCCGATCGCTCTGGACAAGGACACCTTGCTGGTGGCCGTTTTCGAGGTGGATTCCGTGCGGGTGGATGTGCGCGCCGGGGCAGGCGGAACGGCGGGCGGGGGCGGATTGTTCGAGCGTTCCGCGCAAGTGGAGCTGGAAGCGGTGCCTTATCCGGGTTTTGATTTCGCAGGCTGGCAGGACATGCAGGGCCGGCAGGTTTCGGAAGAGAACCCCTATGTCTTTAGCGCCGAAGAAGAAAATACGTACAAGGCTTTGTTCGCAAGCAGCCGGGTGAACGTGCAGGCGGCTGCCAATACGGGCGGCGCGGTCTCGGGCGGCGGGGAATACGGTTACGGGAACACGGTGGAACTCTTTGCCCAAGCCGATTCGGGCTACCGTTTCGAGGCATGGAGGGCGCAAGGCATGGAACTCTCCTCTTTGCAGGCCCGCGTGCCTTATTTGTGCGTGGACGCGACCCGGGATCTGGCTTTCGAGGCCGTTTTCACGCCGGAGAAATTCGAGGTGTCGACCCGGGTTTCGCCGGTGGGTTGCGGAACGGCGACGGCAGGAGGCGTGTTCGATTTCGGCAGCCGGGTTTCTTTCCAGGCCGCAGCCGATGCCAACCATGTCTTCCTTGGCTGGACCAAGGACGGGCGCTGGGTGGGGAACGATGCGCTTCTGGAAGCGGAGGTGGAAGGGAACGCTTGTTACGTGGCCATGTTCGAACCCAAGCAGGTGAAAGTGCGTGCCTCCGCTTATCCGGAAGAAGGCGGCTTGGTTTACGGTTCGGGTACTTATTACTGGGGCGATACGATCCGGGTGGGCATTACTCCCTATGCGGGCTACGAATTCGATAACTGGCTCAATGCCGCGTTCGAGCAAGTAAGCCTGGAAGAAGTCTTCTATCCGGTCTTGACGCGGGCGGAAATGTTTACCGCGAACCTTTCCGGGAACGGCGGCGGGAACGGCGATGGCGATGGAGACGGAGACGGAGACGGTGAGGGAAGCGGTGGCGGCGACGGGAGCGATTCGATCGGCCCGGGACCCGGACCGGAGCCGGGACCGGGCGGGGAGGAAGAAAAGCAGTTCCGGGTATATCCCAACCCCATAGCTCCGGACGGGGTGCTGTTCATCGAGATGGAAGAACCAGTGCTGCGGTATGTGCGGATTTTCTCGGTCAGCGGCCGTCACATGTATTACGTGCAGGTTTCCGACCAAGGGGTGCAGGAGGCGAAATTGAACCTGCCTTCGCATTTGAAAGGATGTTTCATTTACGAGTTAGGGCTTTCCGACGGGAAAGCGAGACGCGGCAAATTGGTGAAGCTTTGAGCGTTGGCTGCAAACGTTGACGACACCTTGCCTTGATTTTCGGTTAAGGCTTTTGGTTTTACTTGCGGGGCGTTTCCGGGAGGGGACGCCCCGTTTCGTTGCCGGGTCAGGGAATCCGGGTCAGGAAATCCGGGCCGGGAATCGGCCTTTGCACGGAATCGGTTCCGGGCGGGGCGGTTCCGGGGAAAGGCTTTTCCGGTAGCGATGACCCGTTCCGGGAGCTTGGGAGCCCATGAGGGCAACTCATCGAAACGGCCGTTCCGGGAAATTAACTTTTCCATGTGGATGCTTTTCCAAGGGAGGGCCTTCGCGGCGTTCCCCGGCGGCGTATCTTTGCCAAGCCGGGAGAAAAAGCGCCCGCATTGCCAGCATGAAAGAAATCGATTTGAGCCTGTATTTCGAACCTTGCCCGTTCATGGAGGCCGGCGCCTTTTATCAGGACGACACCCTTCGTCTGGGCCGGGTCGTGGAAAAATATACCGTGCAAGGCCGTTTCCCTTCCGTGGAAGGAGCCGCGGTGGCGTTTATCGGCCTGTCCGAAAGCCGCGGCGGCGTTTCCTGCGGCGGAGTCCTTTCGCCGGAGCGGTCCTGCAACGGCGCCGATGCGGTCCGGAAAGACCTCTACAACCTTTATCCGCCTTCGTTGCCGGGGAAAATGGTGGATTTAGGGAACCTCAGGAACGGGAAGACCGTGGAGGATACGTATTTCGCCTTGCATGAAGTGCTGGCCTGCTTGCTTGCCCAGCATACCGTTGCCATTCTCGTGGGCGGCACGCAAGACCTTACGTTTGCCGTTTACAAGGCTTATGCCCGCTTGCGCCGGATGGCCAGCCTGCTTTCGGTCGATTCCCGGCTGAATATCGCCGAAGGGTTAGGGCCCGATGTGGATTTCCGCACGGCGCCCGTTTCGCACGACTCCTATATGTCGCGCATCGTGGTCGAGCCCGATAATTATTTGTTCAATTACATGAACGTGGGCTATCAGACCTATCTGGTAGACAGCGAAGCCTTGAGCCTTATGTCCCGGCTGTCTTTCGATGCCTGCCGCTTGGGGCTTGTGCAGGGCAATATCCAGGAAACCGAGCCGTATGTGCGGGATGCCGACTGCCTGAGTTTCGACCTGTGTTCGTTGAAGCGGAGCCAAAGCCCGGGCAACCCTTGGGCCCGGCCGACCGGCTTGGACGCGGAGGAGGCTTGCCAGATTTTCCGGTACGCGGGTTTGAGCAAAGGAACCGATGTGGCGGGCGTTTTCGAATACTACCCGGACTTGGACAAGGAAGGGCTTAGCGCCAGCCTGATCTCCGAGATGCTTTGGTGTTTCCTCGATGCCATGCAGCATCGGATAGACGATCACCCGTTTTCCTCCTCGAAAGTGGATTACACCCAATATACCGTGCCTTTGGAAGGGGTGGAGAAAGACTTGGTGTTCTACAAGTGCAAGCAGACAGACCGCTGGTGGATGGAACTTCCCTGCAGCCCGGAAAAGCAGCAGCAATACGGCCGGCATCGCTTCCTGCCTTGCAGCTATGCCGACTACAAAACCGCCTTGCAGAATGAGATCCCGCCGCGTTGGTGGGCGGCGGTGCAGCGCTTGCGCTGAGACGGGCGGCGCGGGCCGGCTCCGGCAGGGCCGGTCAGGTTCGCGCCGGTCTGGGCGTTTCCGGAAGGTCTTTTTTGTGGAGAGCCGGTTTCCAGACCTTGGCGGCGGCGCAAGCGCTAAGCGCCAAGCGTGCCGCACAATGCCGAACAGGCCTGCAGCGCTTTATCGGGAATCCTTCCCTTGCAAATCCCGGCAGGAAAGCGGCAAATAGAACCCCATCCCGTTGTAGATGCAGACACCCGGGAGATGGATTGTTTTCCTGCCGATGCGGGCTTCTTTCGAATTGGGATAAATCCGCCAGGTCTTGCCTTCCATTCCGTATACTTCAAGATAAAGCGGGTCTTTTCCCGAGCCGGGTCCGGACTCGGCTGCATCGTTCCAGAAAACTTTCATCTTTTTCCCGGCAAAAACTTCGGACGCCGGCGCATAGAGCTGCCGGCTCAGGGAGTCCAAGTTGCCGAGCCCTGCTTCCCGGGCAATGTACGGGGCAAGGGCTTGGTTGTCTATGACGCCGCTGAGTTCCCGTCCTTGCGGATGGTAAGAGGCGTAGAACACATCGCCGCCGTGATGCCCGTGCGAAGTCCAGCCGATGGCATTGTGCTGGTTGATTATCCGGCAAAGCGCGCGCACGCTCTGGCTGGATTCCTTTTTTTTGGCCAAGGCGGCCGCGCAGCGGGCCGTTTCGGCAGAGTCCGGCCGGTCGATGCCGAAATCGGCCCGCAGGCTTTGGCGGAGGCGTTCTTCGATACGGGAAACCGGGAGGCTGTCTGCCGCGCGGAAGGGAGCAAGGATGTCGGAAACGGCTTTTTCCGCGCTTTTCCGGTAGTTGCGCAGGTCTTGGAAGATGTCCTGCACGCTCAGCGTGGCGTAATCGTTGTTGTGGGCGTAGTTTCCAAGGGTCGGGCCGCCGCATTGATGGTCCGGAACGACCACGACCAAGGTTTTCCCGTCTTTCCGGGCGAAATCCATAGCGGCGCCTACCGCTTTGTCGAAAGCTATGAAGTCGTGCAAGGCGCCGGGCAAGTCGTTGTTGTGCGCGCCCCAGTCTATCCGGCTTCCCTCTACCATGAGGAAAAAGCCTTCGGGATTCCGGGAAAGCGCGGAAATGGCCAAGCGGGTCATTTCTTCCAAGGAGGGTTGCCCGCTTTGCGGCCGGTCGATTTCGAATTCCATTGCCATGGGGGCGAAAAGCCCCCAGATGCGCTCTTGCCCGTTCGAGATTTCTTGCCGGGCTCGGGAAAAGTCGCGTACGAAAGCGATGCCGTTCTTTTCGAGCCGTTCTTTGGCATCGAACCCGTAGCGCGCCGAAGACGAGTCGGCAAAGAACGCGCCTCCGCCGAAGAGGAGGTCGCAAGGCTGGGCGGTCATTTGCTTGGCGATCCGGAAATACTGGTCGCGGTCGGGCGTATGGGCCAGGAAACTGGCCGGGGTGGCATGGGGAAAATAGCAGGTGAACACCAAGCCGGTTGCCATTCCTTTGCGCATGGCTGCTTCCATGAGGGTTGCCATGGGCGTGAACGCGAGCTGGCTGTCGGTCTGGAAGCGCGTCCCGTCCGGGTTCATGCTGCGGGCGGGGTAGGTGCTGATGAAGCCGTCTTGCGACCGGTGCCCGGAAGCATAGGCCGAACCGGTAGGCGCCGAGTCTCCGATAGGGCTGTCGGAGCAATAGGTTTTTACCAATCCCCGGATGCGGGAATCGAGGTTCAGCGGCACGCCGTGGTTCATCCAGCGGCCGATGCTGAGCAGTTCGGTACTGCAGCCATCGGGAATCATGAGAATCACATTCCGTATGGCGGAGTCTTGCATCCGGCCTTGGGCGGATGGCTGGCTTTGCCTGGCCGGCGTTCCGGCAAGGAATGCAGACAGGAAAGCGACGAAAGCGGGAAGCGCGGTTCTTCTTTTCATGGTACTGGGGTTTGCGTTACCGGAGCCCTGCAAGGGAATCCTCCGGCAGGGATGCAAAGATAGTGCAAGCTTGCTCATTGCCGAGGCGCCGCCTATCTTCGCGGAGTCGCGTCAAAGATAGTGCAAGCCGAGCGCAGTGGAAAAGCGGAATTCGAACATTGCCGAGGCGCCGCCTGTTTTCATGCCGCACGCATGAAAACAGGCGCAAAGCCTGTCTTGCCCGTTGCCGGGAATTGGGGAAAAGCCCGCAAAGGCGTATCTTCGCCCCGTTTTTTCTTGCCAAGATGAAAAAATGGGGACAGTTCATGCGGGAAGCCCGGGAAAAGGGCTGGGGAATGGCGGCCGCGGTGCTTGTGGCGGCGGTCATCCTGTTGCAGCCCTTCGCGCACGCCCCTTCCCGGGGATCGGGAGGAGAGAAAAGCGATCTTCCTTTTCTCGGGGCGGACTTGTCTGGCATACAGCCTTGGGCGGTTTCTTTGGAAATGCGCGATTCCTTGTCCGGCTTGCTCTTCGACCGGGACGGTTTTCCGGCGGGGAAAGTGCTTTATTCGGGCGATTTGCCCCATGCGTCTCATGGGTACGGAGGCCCCTTGCCGCTATTGGTCGTCCTGGATATGCAGGAACGCGTTCAAGGAGTATGCCTTTGCTCGAACCACGAGACCCCGATTTATCTGCGCCGGATGGAGCGGAGCCGGCTGCTGGAGGCATGGAACGGAAAGACGGTGCAAGAGGCCTCGGCCGTGGAACCCGATGCCGTGAGCGGGGCCACGGCATCGTCCAAGGCGGTCATAGCCAATGTCGGCTATGTGCTGGACGCGTATGCGCAACGTGGAAAAGAGCCTGTGCCGGTCTGGAGGCAATGGCAGGGGCTCCGGCTGTTCCTTTCCTGCATCGTGGTGCTTTTTTCCTTGTACTGTTTTTTCCGCCCGGAAAAGATGCGTTCCGGCAAGACGGTTTTGTACGCGGCTTCCATTATAGTGCTGGGGTTTTGGAACGGCCAGATGCTATCCTTGGATCGTTTCTACGGCTGGCTTGCCTACGGTATTCCTCCTTCGGCTTGGATCGTCTTTGGGGTTTTCCTCTTGGCTGTGCTGCTGCCCTTGCTTTCCGGCCGGCCTTACTATTGCGCCTTCCTCTGCCCTTACGGCGCGGCGCAGGAATTGGCGGGCCGGCTTCTGAAACGGAAATGCCTTTTGCCGGCCAAAGCGGCTGCTTGCTTGAGGTTTTTGCCGAAAATACTGCTGGCGGCATGCGCCGTTGCCGCATTGACGGGCTTGGCGGCGGATTTTTCCGGGGTCGAAGTCTTTGCGGCTTTCCGTTTCCGTTCGGCTTCGGCCTGGGTGCTGGCGTTGTCGGGCTTCTTCCTGCTGCTTTCGGTTTTCGTGAAGCGCCCGTGGTGCCGTTACGCCTGTCCTACCGGATACCTCCTTTCCCTTTTCCAATCCGGGCGTGAATGCCGGGCTGCAAAATCCGTAGCGGCAAGCCTGGGAAAGGCGGCCGGACGGGCACGGGCCTTCTTTTCCGGCAAGCAGCAGGAGGAAGGGGAGAAGCGGGGGGATGGCAAGGCGGCGGGCCGCAACGAATGAACCTTCGGCCGGGTCGCTTTTCGCGTCCGGCCGCAAAGGGAAACGATGCTGTCCGGGTGCTGGCCTCGTCCGGATCGGCTTTGCATTCTCGATAGAAAACCGTACCTTTGCACTCCTTTTTGTTAACCCGATAAAAGTAAAAAGATGGCTGTAAGAATCAGACTGCAAAGATTCGGTAAGAAAGCATCTCCTTTCTACCACATTGTAGTAGCGGATGGTCGTGCACCTCGTGATGGGAAATTTATCGAGGAAATAGGCACGTACAACCCTATGAAGGAACCTTCCATTATCGAAGTCAACGTAGACAAGGCGGTAGACTGGCTGCGCAAAGGCGCCCAGCCTTCCGATACCGTCCGTTCGTTGCTTTCGGCAAAAGGCGTCATGCTGAAGCATCACCTCCTGCGCGGGGTGGACAAGGGGGCTTTTTCCGTGGAAGAAGCCGAAAAGCGTTTCCAAGCCTGGGTAGCCGAGAAAGAAGCCAAGGTGGCCAAGGCGATGGAAGAACGGAAAAGCAAGGTGGAAGCCGGTCGCAAGACCCGTCTTGAAGAAGAGAAGAAAGTACGCGAAGCTATTGCCGCCAAGGTGGCTGAAAAGCAGGCTGCCGCTCTGGCTGCCAAGCAGGCGGCGGAAGCCGCTGCCGCTGCCGAGCAGGCTGCTGAGACCGCTTCCGCGGAAGCGGCGTCGGAGGCTCCCCAAGCCGCCGAACCTGCAGCCGAGGCTTAATCATCGAAGAAGCAAGCCGGCAGTTCCCGTCGGGCTGCCTGCGATGCGGTGCGGAATCGACCGTTTTGCGGAAGAAGCGAAACGGTCGATTTTCATTTTGGGCCCCGGTTCGAGCCCGGTCTTCCGGCAGGCAAGCGGAACTGTGGCCGGTGTCCGGCCTGCATTTTCGCGGCGCTTCTTTGAAATGGACAAGCAGGCCGCGGGCAGCGGGGCGATCCGTTTGGCCGAAGTTCGAAGACCTGCAAGGGAAGCCGCTGCGCTTTTTTGCGCCTTTCGCCGGATTTTGCGTCCGCTTCCGTATCTTTGCCCCAGGATTTTCCTTCAAAAACCGCGGGAACAGCCTGCCTCGGGAGGAAGGTCTTCAAAACGGAATCCCTTTACGTATGCTGCATTTTCTTTTCGATTGGATTTATCATCTTGGAGGATTGCTGGAAAGCAACGGGTGGAACCCGGCCTTGGTGAAGGGGCTTTCGGGCCTTTCGGTATTGCTGGTTCTGGTGGCGGCAGCCATTGGCATCTATTGGCTGGTGCGTTGGGTTTTCTGGTTCCTCCTTGTCAGGGTCCGGCGCCATGGCGGCGGCTTGTGGGCCGAAGTGCTGCTCAAGCGCAAGACTTTGAGCCTGGTTTGCTATTTTGTCCTGGTGCTCGTCTACAAGAAGGCCATCCCTTTCATTTTCGATGAATTGTCCTCGTGGATTCCTTTCATGGACAAGGTCTTTTCCTTGCTGGCCCTTTATTTCGCCATGCGCATGCTGATCAGCGTCCTTTGGACGATTTACGATTTGCGCAAAGCGGTTTCGTTCGAACGGACGGTGGCCATGAAGGGCTTGATCCAGTTCGTAGGCATCCTTGTGTATTTCCTGTCCGGCATCGTTGCCGTTTCAATCATCGTGGACAAGAACCCGTTGGTGTTCATCGGCGGATTGAGCGCGGCTTCGGCCGTGCTGATGCTGGTGTTCAAAGACAGCATTACCGGCTTGGTGGCCGGCGTGCAGATACAGCGCAACGACATGGTGCGCATCGGCGATTGGATTACCATGCCGGCCCAAGGGGTCGATGGAAACGTCATGGACATATCCCTCACCACGGTCAAGGTGCAGAACTTCGACCTTACCATACTCACGATTCCCACCTATTCCCTCATATCGCAGCCGGTGCAGAACTGGCGCGGCATACAGCTTGCGGACAGCCGGCGCATGAAACGGGAAATCCATTTGGACCTGACCACGATCCGGTTCTGCACGGCCGGGATGTTCGAAGATTTCAAGCGGATGCGCATTCTCCAGCCCTATTTGCAGGCGGAAGAATCCAAGGTGAAAGCCGATGCCCAGGAAAAGGGAGCGGAAGAATGGGACGGGGCCAATGCGTATTGCCCGACCAATGCGGAGGTCTGGATGAAATATGTGGAATTGTACCTTCGCAATCATCCCCGTATCCGGAAGAAAAAGGATTTCACGCTGCTTGTGCGTCAATTGCCCTTCGAGGAGGTGGGGATGACAGTAGAGATTTATTGCTATACCGATACTTCGCAATGGGTTGCCCATGAGGCTATCGTGACGAGCATCATGAACCACGTAGTGGCGGTTTTGCCGCTTTTCGGCTTGGGAATCTACCAGCGTCAGGGCCAAGGGTACCCGAAAGAAGCCGGGAAGGAGGCCTGAAGGCTCGGGCCGGGTTCCCTCGGGCGGGAGGAAAAGTCTCCGCTGGTTCCGGGCCTCGTTCGGCTTTGAAAAAGAAAATGATAAGACAAGGATATGAAAATGCCGTTGCAGATCCGTTTTACGGACATTGATATTTTCGGGCATGTGAACAATGCCATTTATGCGGAATGGTTCGATACGGCCCGGTTCACGTTCATCAAATCGTTGATACCCGGGCTCGACCCGCAAGGGAAGTGCATGGTTATGGTGCATCTGGAAACCAATTTCCGCAAGCAGATACTCTTCGACGACCGGATCCGGATCGAAACCCGCGTAGAGAAGGTGGGAAGCCGGAGCGCCGGGATAACCCAGCGGATTGTCAATGAAAAGACCGGCCATGTGCATGCGGATTCCTACGGGATTCTTTCAACCTACGATGCCTCGAAGCAGGAGTCGTTCCCGCTTCCTGCCGAATGGAAGACGCTTTTGGAAGGGGCTATGGAATTTTAATCGTGTTCCCGGCTATGGAAAGTTATACGACAAGCAATTGCTTTTATTTCGGGAGGATTGTGCGGGCGACAGGCCTGAAGGGCGATTTGCTGGCCAAGCCCGATGTGGACGATTTGGGCCCGTACCGGGCGCTGGATTCGATTCTCGTCGAAGTGCGAGGGGCTTTGGTGCCTTTCTTCCTGGATCGTTGGCAGGTGCGCGGCGACCAAGTGGTCCTGCATTTCGAGGGCATGGGTTTGGACGAAGCCCGGAACATGCAGGGGAACGAACTCTATTTGCCTTTGGAGATGCTGCCGCCCCTTTCCGGGAACCGGTTCTATTACCATGAAGTGCTTGGCTATGAAGTGGTCGATGCCCAAGCCGGAAGCCTTGGGAGATTGCGGGAAATCGTGGACAACACTTCCCAGCCGGTACTTTGCATCGACCATCCGTGCGGCAAGGAAATCCTGATGCCTTTGGTCGATGCGTTCCTGGAATCGGTAGACCGGGAGAACGGCCGCCTCCATGTCCGGGCGCCGGAAGGGTTGGTGGATTTTTATTTGGCGCTGTAAGCGGGCATGTCTCGTTTTTTCTTCAAGCAGTTTTCGGTTGCCCATCAGCGTTCGGCCATGAAAGTGGGAACGGACGGGGTTCTGCTCGGGGCGTGGGCGGCTTTGCCGGTTCCGGCGCAGGGGGGTGCTGTTTCGGGAAACAGGACGTTCCTGGACATAGGCTGCGGCTGCGGCCTTATCGCCTTGATGCTGGCCCAGCGGATGTTTGCCTGCGGGCAAGGGGAAGGCCTCCGGATCGATGCGGTCGATATTCACGCCGGATCCGTGCAGGACGCCCGGGAAAATTTCCGGGATTCGCCGTGGAACGCGTGCCTGTGTGCCATCGAGGCCGATTTCAGGATTTTTTCCCGGCAATGCCCGGACGGCGCTTTCGATCTGATGGTTTCCAACCCGCCTTTTTTCCTGCAATCGCTCAAGTCGGATTCGGCAGAGCGGAATCTGGCCCGGCATAACGACAGTCTGCCGTTTTCCGGCTTGTTTTCGCAAAGCCAGCGCCTTCTGCGCGAAGGGGGAAGCTTGGCCATGGTTTTCCCGGCAGACGTGTCCGAAGAAGTCATGCGCACCGGTTCCCTCCATGCGCCTGGCTTGCGTTTGTCCCGTCTTTTGCGTGTCTTTCCCAAAGAGGGGAAGCCTTGCGGGCGGGTGCTGGCCCAGTGGGTAAAGGGCGGGGAAGGCGAAGCGAGGGAGGAATCCTTGCGGATCCTGTCCCGGGAGGGTGTTTACGAGGCGGCTTATTTGGATTTGGTGAAGGATTTTTATCCCTGGGCCGGCGATCGGATTCCCGTTGGCTGAGGTCTTCGTTTGCCTTTTCGGGAATCAAGCCCCGGCAACGGGGAGAATTTTGCCTTCCCCCTTCTTTTCGGAGAGCACCCGGTCGATGCGCGATACGATTTCTTCCGGCTCGATGCCTTGCAGGCAGGCATAGGTGCCGAAGCGGCAGGGCTTGTTCCCGAAAACCGAGCAAGGACGGCAGGGGAGATCTATCTGGACGGCGTTCCCGCAGGATTGCCCCCAGCCGAGGAAACCGGCGTAGGGATGGGTGGCTCCCCAGAGGGAAACGACCGGAGTCCCGGCCAAGGAAGCCATGTGCATGTTGGCCGAATCCATCGAGAGCATCACCTCCAAGCGGTTTATCAGCACGAGTTCTTCCTGCATGCGGAGTTTCCCGGCGCAGGAAACGGTTCCGGGGTATTCCGATTGCCAGGTTTCCAGCCGGGCTTTTTCGGCTTCGCCTCCGCCAAAAAGGAAAACACGGGTGCGCGGCCTTGCCGTGAGCAAGGACAGGACTTTTTCCATTTTTCCAATCGGGTAGATTTTGCCTTTGTGCTTGGCAAAAGGCGCGATGCCGATGAATGCCGCCTTTTCGGAAAAATCCACCTGCAGGATTTTTTCTACCGGGCGGGAATCGGGAGGGGCCGGGAAAAAGGATGTGAAATTCCATTCGAAGTCGAAGCCCAAGGCCCGGAAAACATCCCGGTAGCGTTCGAAAGTGCTTTTCAGGGGGTGGAATTTTTTCCTTCGGAACCGGGCAAGCTGCCGCTTTTGCCGCCGTCCTTTGCGGATATGCGCGCAGGGGGTTCGTCCGAGGAAAAAGAAAAACCGGAGGATTTTGGTACGGAGCACGTCGTGCAAGTCGGCCACCGCATCGACATTTTCCTTGCGCAGTTCCCGGTACAGGCGGAAAAGGCCCCAAAGGCCTTTATAATGGGAAAGTTCCTTGCCCGAAAAGCGGATCCGGGGGTGCGAGAAAGCAAAAATCCCTTCCCACGCGTTCTTGCTGGCAAACACGATTTCGAGTTCCGGGCAGGATCTGCAAAGGGATTCCACTACGGGGACGCACATGGCCACATCGCCCATGGCCGAAAACCGCAAGACCAGGATTTTTTTCCTTTTTCCGCGCATGCTTTCCCGGCGGGTTATTTCTTGGCGTACAACACTGGATTGAGTTCCGGATCGTTGTACATTTTCATCTGCTTGTAGACCTTCATGTACTTCCGGCCCTGGGCAATGTCTTGCAGGAGTTCCGAAATGGCGGTGCCGAGGTCTTTTTCCTGCTCGATCAGGATGCGCAGCTTTTCCTGGCAGGCGGCCTTATGGCTTTCGTTCCCGTCGGCACGGAGCGTCTCTTGCCGCATGTGGTAGATTTTCAGGTGCAGGATGGAAAGCCGGTCGATGGCCCAGGCGGGGCTTTCGGTATTGAATTTGGCATCGGGACGCACTTCCACGTTCTTGTAAGCATCCAAAAAGTAACTGTCGATGCGTTCTACCAGGTCGGTGCGGTCTTGGTTCGACTTGTCGATGCGGCGCTTGATTTCCAATGCCTTTGCCGGATCGATTTCCGGGTCGCGGATAATATCTTCGAGATGCCATTGCACGGTGTCGATCCAGTTCTTGAGGTAAAGGAGCGATTCGATGCTCCTTTCCGGATAGGGGTTGCAGAGCGGTTGATCCACGAAATCGGCCTTGTGGTAATTCAAAACCGATTGTTCGAAAATCCGGTTGCAGAGTTCGGTAAATTCCATGTCAGGGTCAAGTTTGTCTTGCGTGATTCAAAAGCGGGCACCTCCTTCCTGTTTCCTGGAGGCCGCTCCGGCCTTTGGCGGAACGGACGGCAAACTTACGAAAAAAAACGGCTTGCAAGGCTGGAACAGGAGGCATTGCAAGCCGGATACGGATTAACTGGACGTGCAACTTCCCCCGCCGTTCTTGGAACTGGAAAAGGAGGAGGGGGAGGATGGGGTTCATGGAGGGAAATCCGCGCATGCCGGATTCCGGATGATCCGCCCGGGCAGGCGCCGGGTTTTCGTCAGTCCGGGCAACGGAGCGGCAGGATGCCGGACTCCAAGTCCAAGAGGAATTTTTTTGCCGGCAAGCCGCCGCCG
The DNA here is from genome assembly GCA_949291555.1 of uncultured Bacteroidales bacterium. GTDB lineage: Bacteria > Bacteroidota > Bacteroidia > Bacteroidales > P3 > Pullibacteroides. Next base: position 20,216 of record CASEWE010000006.1, on the reverse strand, counting down.
AAGCCGGTAAGGGCGCGGTCGGCCCCGACAACCCGGTGGCAAGGCACGAGGATCGAGATCGGGTTTGCCCCGACGGCATTGGCTACCGCCCGTGCCGCTTGCGGGCATCCGGCCCGTTCGGCCAGTTCCCCGTAAGAGCGCGTTTCCCCGTAGGGGATTTCTTGCAGGAGCCGCCATATCCTTTCCTGGAAAACGGTTCCGGCAAGGAGCAACGGAAGGTCGAAGGTTGTTTGCTCTTTCTTGAAATAGGCATCCAATTGCCGGGCCGCTTCCCGGGCAAGTTCCGTTTCGCCGGGCGTGAAGACGGAGTTCAGGATGGCTTGCAGCCGTTTTTCCACGCGGCCCGGGTGCAGCGCCTCCGTCCAGTTGCAGAGGCAGAGCTTGTCCTGGAAGGTGCCTAAGAGCAGGTTTCCGCAAGGGGAAGCGTAAGTTTGCACGAAAATGCGTTCGGACATGGTATTCTGTTTGGTTTCAAATGCGATCCGGTTCCGGTTGCGCGCTTCCTTTTCCGGCATGCGGCTTGTTGATAGTTCCGGTGGTTTTCCCCTTTTGCCCGGCTTCCTTTCCTTGCCGGTTCCGGCCGGTTCCCGGAACCGCCGGCTTCCTGTTCTGCTTTCCCCCGGCCGGATCGGTCAGCCCCTCGATGGCTCCGCCGGCCACCGCCCAAAGGTAAAGGCTGGCCACGCTTCCGCAGGGGGAATAGCGGCGGCGGTACTTCTCGAACAGTTTCCGGTCGATTTCGCGGTGGCGGTACACCATCCGCAAGCCGCGCCGTATGGCCAGGTCGTCGTAACTGAGGATGTCGGGCCGCTGCATGGAAAAGAGCATCAGCATTTCCGCGCTCCAGCGGCCTATTCCGTTCAAGCTCGACAATCGCCGGCAGACTTCGGCATCGTCCAAGGAGGACAGCGCCGCGATGTCGAATTGCCCGGACAGCACTTTCACCGCGGCTTGCTTTATGTAATCCGCTTTCCGGAAGGAAATGCCGATGCTTTGCAGGGTTTCTATGCTCAGGCTATCCATGCGTTCGGGGCTGGCTTCGCCAAAGGCCGCGATCAGCCGGTTCCAAAGAGTCTCGTGGGCCTTGGTGGAGATTTGCTGGCCTACGATCGAATGCACCAGCGCGGCGAATAGATCGGGAATGGCTCGCCTTTGCACAAGCCCCACGCTGTCGATGATTTCCGACAGGCGTTTGTCGCGGCTTTTGAGATAGGCGATTTCCGTTTCCCCGTATTGGAAGCAAGGTTCCATGCGCTGGTATTTTTTTCCCCTGTTTGATTTCCGTCCGGCACACGGAAAAGGCTGGCCGCCTTTCCGTGTGCCGGACGGGGAGGGGCATGTCCGGATGCCGGTTCTTCCCCTTGGGCATGCGGCCTTGGATAGCCGAAGCGCTGCTTGGCTGGCGCAAAAAGCAATAATACGATATTTTTTTGATAGGGTTGCGTGTCGCAGATGCTTGAAAAATAATTACTTTTGGAAGAAGCAAAAAAACGGTGCTATGAAAGGGTTGAGGTTTCTCATGGCTTACGGGGGCGCGTTCCTGATCGTGGCCGCGCTTTTCTATCTCCTGCTTGTTTACGGTTTCGGCTTGGAAAAAATGGAATCCCTGTGGATCAGCCTTTGCGGGACTTTTGCCGGCATGGCGGGCGAATGGATCGGCCGCAGGTGGAAACGGCGGATCCGGAGATAGGACGCATGGGGAAACCCGGAGGCCGGTTCCGGAAGGCCTTCTCCGGAAGGCGAAAGCCGGGAGGATTCTTTTTCGAAGGAACCTGTTCGCATAGGCGCGCCTAATGTGCGTGCAGGGGATTTTTCTTTTGGGAGTTTTTGGGAAAATGCCGAAATTTGCTATTTAAAGCCCGTTGAAACGCTGCCCGGAGGAAAGAAGACGGCAGCCCATGGGAAGAGGGGGATTCTCCTGCCGGGCAAGGCGGAGGGAGTTTCAAGCCTTTTCCAAAAAAACGCAAGCCATGCCGGAAGAAAAAACCATGGAAGATCTGGAAGTGCGCAATTGCGTCAAGGTCTTGCAGAAAGGCGAAGTCCTGCTCTATCCCACCGATACCATCTGGGGGTTGGGCTGCGATGCCACCTGCGCCGAAGCGGTTTCGAGGATTTACCGCATCAAGAACCGGGAAGAAGACAAGAGTTTCATCATCCTGGCCGATTCGGTGGAAATGATGGAGGATTACGTGCAAGACGTGCCGGCTGTGGCCTACGACTTGCTTCAGGCCATGGAAAGCACGCCGCTGACCATTATCTATCCCAAGGGGAAGAATCTGCCCGCCAATGTCTTGGGTGTGGACGGAAGCATCGCGATCCGGATCGTGAGCAACCGGTTCTGCGCCCGCGTCATTTCCGGATTCGGGAAACCGATTGTCTCCACTTCCGCCAATATTTCCGGCTTTCCATCCCCGCTCAGGCTCGGCGACATTGCCGAATCCATCTTCGAAGATGTCGATCACGTGGCCATCGTGGAAGAGCATTCTTTCGGGGAAGCGCGCCCTTCGCGCATCATCAAGCTGGAAGAAGACGGCATGTTCCGCGTGGTGCGCGAATGACGGGATTCGAACGGGAAAACGATTCGAACAGGAAAACGAAAGGAAAGAAGCCGGGAAGACGCATGGAACGGATTCGAAAATAAAAGATTGCCTATGCCAAAGCCCCTCGTCGGGAACGGCAGATAGCCCTTGCGGGCTCGTGCAGGGAAGCGGTTCCCGATGTTACGCTTTATGAAAAAGATATTTTGTGTAAGGATATTGATTGCGGTTTGGGCTTTGCTTGCCGTGGTCCAGCCGGGCAAGGCGATCGGCTTCAGGGGTTCGAAAGTGCCCAATACCCCCATGTACGACAGCAGGCTGTTCCATTTCGGGTTCAGCATCGGATTGAATTTCATGGATTTTTCCCTGAAAACCGATTCGGATTTGGGCTTGGAGGGCGATACGCTTTTGGGCATCCGGCATGCTTTCAAGCCGGGCTTCTCGGTAGGGGTGGTGACCGACTTGCGCATGGGAAAATGGTTCAACCTCCGCTTCATCCCCACCTTCAGCATGGGGCAGCGCGATTTGGATTACACGATTGCCCGCCCCGGCCAGGCGAGGATCGAGGAAAAGAAGACGGTGGAAAGCATCATGCTCTTCCTGCCGTTGGAAGTAAAGTGGAAGGCGGCCCGCATGACCAATTACCGGCCTTATGTCACGGCCGGTTTCCAATACACGCTCGACATGGCTTCCCGGAAGGCCAAGGGGGGGCAGGACGGGGAAGAAGAGGCCTACCGGCTCAAGCTCAACCGTCATGATTTCGGGTTTACCGTGGGCGTGGGCTGGGATTTCTTCCTGCCCTACAACAACAAGCTGGCCGTGGAACTGAAGGCCTTTTTCGGCCTGCGCGACCTGCTTTTGCGCGAGAACAACATCTATACCGACCGCATCCAGCATCTGGGCAGCCGCATGCTCCAGCTGAACATAACCTTTGAATAATTCCATCGTCTCATGGTAAGAAGCCTCCACCTCGAACTGGAAGCCGGCCGGGCCATTTCGGACGGGATTCTATCCGAGGCTTGCGCCCGGAAGCTGTCGCTTCCCCTTTCGCGCATAAGCCATGTGCGCCTTGTGCGTCTTTCACTCGATGCCCGTCCGAAACTGCCGCGTTACCAGGCCGAGGTGGAGGTATTCCTATCTCCGGAAACCTACCGCGAGCCGGCATGCAATTTCGAACTGCCGCCCTTGCCCGTTTCGGCCCGTGTCCCGCGCGTGGTGGTGGTCGGGATGGGGCCGGCCGGCTTGTTTGCCGCCTTGGCATTGCTCCAGGCCGGCGTCCGCCCGGTAATCCTCGAAAGGGGGAAGCCTGTGCGCGAACGCAAGCGCGATGTGGCCCGTCTTGGACGGGAGGGGATTCTGGACGAGGATTCCAATTACGCTTTCGGGGAAGGCGGGGCCGGGTGCTTTTCGGATGGCAAGCTCTATACGCGCTCGAACAAGCGGGGCGATACGGGCAGGGTTCTCCGCACCTTTGTCCGTTACGGGGCCGACCCGGAAATTCTTTATCTGGCGCATCCTCATTTGGGGAGCGACCGCATGCCGGGCATGGTGGAACGGATGCGCGAGAGCCTGCTGCAAGCCGGCGCCGAGATCCATTTCGGCGTTCGGGCGGAAACTTTCCAGCGGGATCGGAGCGGCCGTTTCGTATCGGTTACCGACCAGCATGGACGGGAATACCCCGGGAAAGCCTTGATCCTGGCCACGGGAAATTCGGCCGAGGGCTTTTACCGCTGGATGGACAGCCAAGGCTTCCTTTTGGAGGAAAAGGCTTTTGCCCTCGGGGTGAGGGTGGAACACCCGCAGGCGCTTATCGATCATCTTCAGTATAAAGGGGCGGAAAGCCGGCTCGACTTGCCGCCGGCCGAATACGCTTTCGCCGTGCAGGTTGCCGGTCTCGGCGTCTTTTCCTTTTGCATGTGCCCGGGCGGGGTGGTGGTGCCGGCTTCCACGCATCCGGACGGCTTGGTGGTGAACGGCATGTCGGATTCGGGCCGCAATTCCCCTTGGGCCAATTCCGGCTGGGTGGCGGGAATCGGCCGGGAGATTTTAGAGGCCCGGGGCCATGCCTTGGGCAAAGGGCCTTTGGCTTTGCTGGATTTCCGGCGCGGCCTTGAAAGGGATTTTCATGCTGCAGGAGGCGGATTCCGGGCTCCGGCCCAGCGTATGACCGATTTCGTGGCAGGAAGGACTTCATCTTCCTTGCCGGCTACTTCCTACAGCCGGGGCGTTTTCCCCGCGCCGATGGAAGAATTGCTGCCGGGTTATGCGGCACAGGCCTTGAAACAGGCGTTTTGCGAGGTGGAGCGCAAGAAGAAAGGTTTTCTGAGCCGGGAGGCCGTTCTTCTGGGATTGGAGTCGCGCACCTCTTCGCCGGTGAGGATTCCCCGGGATCCGGAGAGCTGGCAGCATCCGCAGGTTCCCGGCCTGTATCCTTGCGGGGAGGGCGCCGGCTATGCGGGCGGCATTACTTCTTCGGCTATCGACGGGCTCAATTGCGCCGAGCGGGTCCTGGCCTCCATGGGGCGGGATTGCACCTTCGGCAAGGAGGTGTAAGGCAGGGACCGAGGCGGTTGCCGAAGCCGGATATCCTTCCGGCTTCGGCACGGTGCCGGCAGTTTTGCCTGGAAAGTTTCCGGAGGGCCCGTGAATCCCGGTTTTCGTGCCTGAGGAAAAGAATTTTTAAAACAGTTTCTCGATTTTGGAAGCTATGGAACAGGACGCAAAGGAACTTTTCCGGTATGTGATGAAAAAAGACGCGCTCAAGCGCCGGGTTTCGGAAAACACCTTGGAGGCTTTCCGCCTTCTGCGGGAGGAAGGGAAGGACTTCCTTGAACAATTCCAAGGATTGCGTGATGTCGAGCAGCGGGGTTCGGCCCTGGAACTGGAATACGCAGACAGGGGAAGCATGGAGTTTTCCTTGCGTTTTTCGAGCGATGTGCTTCTTTTCAGCATGCACACCAACGTGTTCGAGTTTTCCCGCCTGCACGAGGTGATGAAGCTCCCTTACGTGCGCGAAGATTCCGAACGCTCGTTTTGCGGGCTGATCCATATCTACAATTTCCTGGCCGACTCTTTGAAATACCGGCGGGAAAACGACTTGGGCTACCTTATCGGCCGGGTCTTCGTGAACAAGGACAATCATTATTTTATTGAAGGGAAGCAGGAGTTAGGGTTGATTTACAGTAATTTCGGCCATTCGGTATTCGATTTGGAAGCAGCGGGCAGGTTGATAAGGGCTTCGGTGGAATACACTGCCAAGTTCGATTTGCTGACCCCGCCCTACGACCAGGTGAAGGAAATCACCGTGGGCGACGTCCAGGACGAGCTGGCTTACAAGCGGCTTACGACCGGCAAGCGGCTCGGGTTCCAGTTCAAGGCCGATCAATGAACAGGCGGCCGGTTCCGGGAATATGCCTGCCCGGCGTCACGGGGCGGGAAGGTGTCTTAAAAATTCCTATCTTTGACAGAGGTCGAAGATAGGATGCGGCTCGGCCGTGGCCATTCGAGCGGGGCTCGATGGCGCACGGCGCTCGCCTTTTACTATCTTTGACAAAAGTCGAAGATAGGATGCGGCTCGGCCATGGCCATTCGAGCGGGGCTCGATGGCGCATGGCCGAGCCTGCCTGCGGTTGAAGCCGGAGACTGTCGAAGCGGTATTCCCCGCTCTGCTTTCGGGAAAATCGCTGTTTTTTGGCGGAAAGCCCTGAAGGAAGCGTTGCGCCGGCGCGGCCAAGGGGACAAAGCAATCCGCTTTGACGGGAATGCAGCGGGGAAGAAGTTTTTGCGCCGGTATGCCGGAGAAGGGCCGCAGGAAACGGCCTTTTTCCGGAATAGCAGAATTGAAAAAGAACATGCACGCATGAAAGGTATAATCTTGGCCGGCGGGGCCGGAACCCGCCTTCACCCACTGACGCTTGCCATGAGCAAGCAGATGATGCCGGTTTACGACAAGCCCATGGTTTATTACCCCTTGTCCATCCTGATGATGGCCGGCATCCGCGAGATCCTTGTCATTTCCACGCCGCAGGACTTGCCCGGATTCGAACGCCTTTTGGGCGATGGCAGCCGGATCGGCTGCAAGTTCAGCTACAAGGTGCAGGAAGTGCCCAACGGCTTGGCCCAGGCTTTCGTCTTGGGAGAGGAATTCATCGGCAAGGACAAAGTCGCCTTGGTCTTGGGCGACAATATCTTTTACGGGACGGGCATGCAAGCCCTTCTGCAGGCTAACAACGATCCCGATGGCGGCGTGGTGTTCGCCTATCATGTCTCCGACCCTCAGCGGTACGGCGTGGTGGAATTCGACAAGGAAATGCGGGCGATCTCGATCGAGGAGAAGCCGGCCGATCCCAAGTCGAACTACGCGGTTCCCGGCCTGTATTTTTATGACAATTCGGTGGTGGAGGTAGCCAAGTCGCTCAAGCCCAGCGCGCGGGGCGAATACGAGATAACCGATGTGAACAAGCATTATTTGTCGGCAGGCAAGTTGAAAGTGGGGATGTTGAGCCGGGGCACCGCCTGGCTCGATACCGGCACTTTCGAATCCCTTTTGCAGGCCAGCCAGTTCGTGGGGACGATCGAGCAGCGGCAGGGGCTGAAAATAGGGTGCATCGAGGAGGTTGCCTACCGGATGAAATTCATCGATGCCGGCCAGCTCAGAGCAATCGCCCAGCCGCTGATGAAGAGCGGTTACGGCCAGTACCTGTTGGAATTGTTGGAAAAGAACTGATTCCGGACGCTTTTTCGGGGAACCCGGTTTCGAGTTTTTGCCTCGGGGCAGGAGGCGGCGGAGCCGGGAGAGGCGGAATCGAAGGGCGGACGCGGACCGGAAGTAAAAACATAAGAAGATGGCAAAGGATAGCAAAGAATTACGCCAGGAATTGGCCAGAGTCATGGAACAGCAAAGCATGTTCCAAGGCAAGCCGGTCAATCTGTATGAACCGATCCGGTATATCTTGAGCTTGGGCGGGAAAAGGGTGCGCCCGGTCTTGGCTCTGATGGCTTGCCAGCTATTCAAGGGCAATATCCAAGAGGCCTTGTTGCCGGCTTTGGGTCTGGAAGTATTCCATAATTTCACCCTCCTGCACGACGATGTGATGGACAAGGCCGACATGCGCCGGGGAAAACCCTCCGTGCACGCCAAGTGGAATGCCAATGTGGCGATTTTGTCGGGCGATGCCATGTTCGCCTTGGCCTGCCGGCTGGTTTGCCAGGCTCCGGCCGGAAGGAAAGAAGCGGTGCTCGATGCTTTCAACGATCTGGCGATCGGGGTTTGCGAGGGCCAGCAGTACGATATGGATTTCGAGACGCAGGAAAAGGTCTCGATGCCGGAATACATGGAGATGATCCGCCTCAAGACCGCCGTGCTGATGGCCGGGGGCTTGAAGATAGGCGCCTTGCTGGCCGGGGCATCGGAGAAGGAATGGGCGCCGTTGTACGAATACGGCATCAAGATCGGGCTGGCGTTCCAATTGCAGGACGACTTGCTGGACCTCTACGGGGATGAGGCCAAGTTCGGCAAGAAACTGGGTAACGATATTCGGGAAAACAAAAAGACGTACCTGTATATCAAGGCCTTGGAACTTTTGGACGAAGTGGATGCGATTGCGCTCGAACAAGAGTTCGCTTCGCCGACCCTGCCTTTCGGGGATATGGCTAAAATTAAAAAAGTCAAGGATTTGTACGAAAAGGTAAAGGTGAAGGAGCATTGCGGGAAAGCAATCGGCAAGCTTTTTTCCGAAGCCGAAGGGGCCTTGGATGAATTGGCGGCGTCCCCAGCGGTCGATGCGGACGCCTTGTCGGCCTTGCGGGCTTTCGGCTCGGAGCTCCTCGGCCGGGAAGCGTAGCGCAGGCGGGCCAAGGCAAAGCAAAGGAAAACAAGAAGGGGTATCATGGCGGATTTTTTCGCGTCATGATACCCCTTTCCGTTACATGGCAGGCCAAACGGCCGCGAGTCCCGGTTTCCCCTTACCGGAAAAAGTACCGCAGGCCGACCTCGATGGCATAGTCGAAGTAGAAACCGTAGTCTACCGAGAGCCCTACGCCCGGACGGGCGTCTATTTGCAGGGAGAAAGGAACCTTGCTGAAGAGGAACTCGATCCCGCCGATGCTGTTGAGCCCGCAGCAAAGCCCGTTTTCGAAGTCGTAGCCGCCGGTCGCGCCTCCGCCGGCGAACCATTGGATAGAGCAGGCCCGGGTGTCTTTTATGATGTTCTGGTACATGAAATTGGTGTTCAGTTCGAGCGCGGCTCCGATATAGGTTTCCGAGTAAGAACCATAGGAACTGGAATAATATTCGTAATACGACCGTAGCTTTACGCCTGCATCCAGCTGGAAACTGAAATGCTTCCGGCCGATCCGCTTGTACGAGAACCCGATCAGGTTCCCGACAACGGCGCCCACTTCATGGTATTGCCCTGCGGGTTTCGGCTTGGGCGGGGCGGGCGGTTCGTTGCAGTCCAGCACCCACCGGACGTTGCCTGTGATGGTCGGGATATAGCAGAAGAGATCCTGCCAGCGGGTCACCAGCCCTTCGGCGATATTGATGAACTGCTGTTCCAGCCTGGCCATGTTCCCGGGGTAGTAATGGCTTGGCGAAGAAGCCAGGGAACTGAGCTGCTGGCGGAAAGAAGTCTCGTTCCCTTGCACGTCGTTCCCCATGACAGCCACCACGTGGCTTTCCAAGGCCCGTCCGCCGATAAGCTTGCTTTTGATGGCAGGAAGCAGGTATGCGTAATATTGTTCCGAGTTGACAATGTTCTTTTCGGCGCTTTGGGAACCATTGTCCAAGCCGTCGGTGAAGGTTACCATGGCCGCTCCGTCGAAATTGTCGAGGTTGAGGCTGTTTTGGGTCGTGTAGTCTTCCAGGAGGCGGATGCCTTCGTCCATGGCGCTGTAGAGTCGGGTGCTGTAATCAGTCCGCAGCTTGCTGATGAAGCCCAGGAGCGTTTGCTGGTTGGCAAGGGTAAGCGGCATGGGGAAGATGGCGTGGTTCCTCCAGTTGAAGGCGACGATCCCGATATGGACGTTGCCGCTGTAAGCGGTTTTCTGCCCGATGGTCTGGATGAATTGGATCGCGCTGTTCTGGACTTTGGAAAAATCTTCCCCCAAGGAATTGCTGCAGTCGAGCACGAGGACGATGGCCATGGAGCGGTCGGAGCGGTAGGTGGCTGTCCCGTTTCGGACTTCGCTGTCTATCTGCCAGTTCCCATCGGAATCCTGCTTGTAGAATTTCAAGCCTCGGGAAAAACCGGAAGGGCAGGTGGTGCTGGCGTTCCGGAACCGGAAGCTGTATTGGCCGCTGCCGGCCGGAGAGCCTTTGATCATGGCCTGCGGTTCGAAATAGATGCCGTAGCCTTGCGGGTTGTGCAGCTTGACTTCGTATTGCTTGCTTTCATTGAAGCGGCCGTCGAGGGAGCCTTCGATGTAGTATTGCGCATGGGCGGAGGCTGCCATGAACCCCAGGATGAAAAGTAGGATTTTTTTCATGATCGTGCAATGGATTTGTTAGTAGTTTCAATTGGTCGAGCGGAACGTTTTTTTTCAGTTCCGGGGGGAAAGGGCCACGATGGCTTCCACCGCTTGCCCGGGAATCGGGGTGATGCTTTTCCGGTTGGAGGCATAGCCCTCTTTTTGCACGCTGAGCGTGTATTGCTGTATTTCCAAGGCTTCGAAGCCGAACGAACCGGTGCTGTCGGTGAAGCAGGTTCTCCCGCCGGGACTCAGGCTCACGGTGGCTTCCGGGATGCCGGTGTCGCCGCCGGACTGGACCACTTTGCCGCGGATGTCGCCGAAATTTTCGTATTCCGTTGGCTTGCAAGACGCTAAGGAAAGGGCTGCAAGACAGGGCAAGAAAAATCCGGAGGAACGGAAAATGCGTTTCATGGGTTTGCTTAAAAGTTGAGGTTCAAGGCAATGCCGCCTGTCTGCCCCGTGGCGAACGGGGCTATGTCCAATCGGGCATTCCCGATGAAGACCCGGGGTTTTCCTTTGGCGGCAATGCCGTCGATGATATTCCAGACATAGAGGGCCGCCGCCCCGCCGATGGCGATGTTGCGGGAGATCGTGCATATCCGGGCGTTCCGGCTGTGGTAGGCGCGCAAACCGGCATGGTAGGTGGCATTCATCCGGCTTTCATAATGGGCTTTCAGGCATTCGGAGGCCACGATGCCGCCCAGGAAGAGGCATTCCCCGGCGATGAAAGCGGCGCCTTTGCCTTTGTTCCCCTTGTGGATCTGCGCCATGCCCGGCACGAAGACCCGCGCCGAGAAGGGGTATTTGTCGCTGACCCGGACGGGTTCGAAATCGGCATGGATTTTCTTGGCGGTCTGCACCAGGAGATAAATCCGGCAGCTGCCATCGGGAAGGCTTTCCCGGAACTCGTCGATGATCCGGTTCTTGGATACCAGCTGGCCTTCGCTTTCCACTTCGATGGGCTTGCCTGCTTGGAAGCTGACCGTGGCCGATTGCCCTGTGCTGGCGTTCCTCCGCTGGATTATCCTCTTGGATGCCGCATCGCGGGCTTCTTCCCAGCTGCGGCCTTCCCCGGAAACCACTTCCAAGTAGGAATTTGGCAGGTCCTCGAAATAGCCTTCCGTCCATGGAGGGCGTTCCTGGCTTTTCCCGGGAAAGACGATGCCTATGAGCAAGAGCAGCAGGCTGGCAATGATTCTTAAGCGTCTCATGGGCTTACTTGTTTGAGGGAGTTATGGAACGGACGGCACGGACGTAAGCTTCGTAATCGTTGCCCAGGGTTCCTGATGAACCATTCCTCATATCCAAGTATTTGTGGTTGCTGGTGCCAAGAGAGGTGGACGACCAGTAGCGGCAGGAGTACGAGGTCCCATCATCGCAGAGGTTGGGTATCTTGTCTTTGTTGTTGTAAATCGCCATCAGCTCGTCTATGGTGGGCAGCCTCCAGTCGGTGTATCCGGCCACGGTGGAATTTTCGCACATCATGTTGGCATCGTACCAGTCGGCACGGCCTGAATTCTCCGATTGCACCATGATCCCGGCATCTTCCAGGATGATGTAATCGGGGCTGGAAACCACGAAGCGGACAATATCCCCGTAGGCCGTGTTTTCCCCGCTCTGGGCGTAAGCCCGGGCGTAATAGGCTTCCTGCTCTGTCAGCCCGCTGAGGCTGCGGGTGTAGGCCCCGGTGCTGGTGCCGGACACGACTTCCCGGATAATTTCCGGCTCGTCCAAGGTCGGGACAGGCATCGTGCCGTAGATGAAGCCCCTTTCGGTATAGGCCGGGTCTCCGACCGAGATGATTGTCCCGTTCAAGGTGGCCGAAGTAGGGGAAATGTCCGAGACGGCATCCGTCCTGACTTCCGGCAAGACGGCGTGGAAGTCCAGCACCGCTTCCGAGCCGTAGGCCGTGCCTTTGGCGTTGGTGGCGTAGGCCCGGATATAATAGACATTGCCTTCGGCCAGATGGGTCAGGTTGGCCGAGAAGACCCCGATTCCCGAACCGCTCGCCACTTTCTTGGCATCGTCTTCCACGGTGGGATTGTGGTTGACTCCGTAGGCGAACCCTCGTTCGGTATACGCCGGTTCCCCGGCATCGACAATCGTGCCTTCCACGGAAGCCCGCCCGTTGGCAATGCTTTTGTCGCTGACTGCTCCCGTGTTCACTTCCGGCAGGATCATCTGCGTCTTGAAGCTGGTTTCATTGGTGCTGTAATTGACCCCTAAGTCGTTGATGGCGTAAGCCCGGACATAATACGTCTGCTCGGTTTGCAGGTTGGTGGCCGTGGCGGTGTAGGCGCTTTCTTCGTTGACAGGGGCTGTCAGCTTGGCGAGGGTATTGTCCAAGGTGGGCATCGAGGAAGCGGCATAGACAAAGCCTCTTTCGGTATAGGAAGGCGCGCCGGTATGGGTGATTTCCGCATGGAAGACCGCCGTGCTCATCTTGATGTCGCTTACTTGGAGCATGTTCATGCCCGGAAGCGATTTCTCGGCGGATTGCGCCTTGACAGTGACTTGCTTGCTGCCATCGTTCGAGGTGATGTGCATCGTGGTGGTGTTTTCCCCGCCTTTGAGCTTTTCCCGGTCGATGGTCAGGATAAGCGACTGGGTCGCTCCGGCGCGGAGTTCGCCCGAGGACTTGCTGACCGATTTGATCCAGTCGGCCGTCGTGGTGATTTCCCATTGCAAGGAATTGCTCCCATCGTTGAAGATGTTGAACGAACGCGCCACATCGGCTTCGGCCAAGCCGAAATCCAGTTCGGCGATGTCGTTGCCTTCCCCGTCCACGACCCGCAATGCAGGTGGCAGTTTCTCGAGCTGGATGTCGCTTTTGGTCTGGATACCGGCTTTGACCGCCACGTTGATGTCCGTTAAATCTATATACCCGGTCTTGGTAATGGCCAGCGTGTAGTCCCCGCTTTCCAGTTCGGCGAACTCGAATTGGCCCTCGCTGCCGGTAACGGTCTTGAATCCGTCGGGATGCAATTCCACGCCGGCGGCATTGATCGGCTCCCCGGTGGCTTTGTCGGTCACCGTGCCGTAGATGCTGCCGGGAAGTTCCGGTTCCTTGCAGGACTGGCTGATCCAGGAGAGGCAGGCGCAGAAAGCCAGCACGGGAAAGGAAAACATCTTTTTCATGCGGTTTTTCTCGTTGGGCGGTTTTGGGTTGGCGGGGAATCGGAAAGCTGCATTTGCTATCATGCGCTATCCGCTGCAAACCGGCTCCGGGCAGGCTCCGGGCGGGCTCCGGGCGGTCGGCTACCGGTACCCTTTTTCTTCCGCGTCCTTTTTCATTTCCTCCATCCGTTTCCGGGCGTATTCGCGGAACTGCGCTTCGTTGAATCCGATTTCCAATTCTTCGTCTTTCGAAAGGATACCGGCCATTTCATCGACCAGTTTCCCTTTAGGAATCTGTATGGCGATGAAAGCGTTGTAATTGCCGTCGCTCTCGTCTTGGTACAGCTCTTCGCAGACTTTCTGGGCATCGTTGACCATCTTTTCGACAAGCACATCCATCTGGTTCTGCAAATGGCGTTGCACTTTGTCGGTTGCCGTCTGCCCGGCTGTCGTACCGCCGTAACCATTTACAAAGCCTTGGACAAAGCCGCCCAGACGCAGGCGGACCATTTGCTGGGCTGCCGACAAAGCGCTTTCGCGGGCGCTTTGCATGTTGATTGCGCGGGAAGTGCCCAACGCCCGGAAATATTCGTCATCGTCCATGGAGGCATCCACGCAAGGCACTTCGATTTTCGTGCCCAAGGGATTGCTTTCAGGGTTGGAGGCTTGGTCCTGGCTGGCAACCATCTGCCGGTTCCCGCAGGAAGCGAGCAGAAGGACCGCTATGCCGGCGGCAAAGAGTTTGATTTTTTTCATCCTGTTTCTGAGTTTTCGTATGAAGATGGAATCGGGTGCAAAGATAGTAAAATATAATATATGCGGTTATAAAATATGAAACATATTAAAATAAGTATATAAATATGCTGTTTCTAAGGATAAGGAATGTTTTATTTTTACAAAACAAAAGCAAGGCAGGCAGAAGAAGGCGGAAAAGCGCGTTGCACGGGGTTGCAGGGCCGCTGATGGCGCTTTCAGGAAAGGGTTCTATGATGAAAAAAGAGTCAGACGGCATCTCCTTGGATTCGAGAATGGTTGAAATAGGGCAGCGGATCAAGGCGCTCCGTATGGAAAAAGGTTACACCAGCGCGGAGATATTCGCCTACGAGCATGATTTGAACCGTGTCAGTTATTGGAGGATGGAGAAAGGCTGCAATATGACGTTGAGTTCCTTGCTGCGCATCTTGGATATCCACCAGATTTCCTTGCAGGAATTTTTCAAGGATTTTGACGATTGACGGCGGCAAGGCGGTTCCGGTTCCGCGGCTCGGGAAAGCGCGTCTTTCGGGCGGCGGCCGGCCGTTTTCCGCCGGTATTGCGGCGTTTTCAGTCCGAGTCTTGCAGCAGGCGTTCCATCTGTTCCTGCAAGGCCGCCCATTCATCGGTCTTGTGCGCGGCTTGGCGCTTGAGTTCCTCGTAGTTGTTGCAGTTTTCGACCGTGCATTGGGCCGGGTCGGCAATGAAAGCCTTGTCCATTTCCGCCAAGCGGCTTTCGAGCGCCTCGATTTCGGATTCGAGCTTTTCGATGGCAGACTTGACCTTGCGGGTCTCCCGTTCCTTTTTTTTCTGCATTTCCCTTTCTTCGGCCGAACCGGGGCGGGGAAGGGCATTGGCTTTTTGCGGCGTTCCTTGTCCGGGAAGCGTTTTCCCGTCCGGTTTCCCGGCTTTGGCATCGGGAGGGGTTGCCTTGCGTTCCAGTTCCTGCAAGCGTTCCATCTTGCGGTCGTCCAGGAAAGCCGATACATCCCCGATATGCGGCTTCACGCGGCCGTCTCGGAATTCGTAGGTCTTGGTGGTGAGGCCTTCCAGGAAATCGCGGTCGTGCGAGACCACGATCAGGCTGCCGTCGTATTGCAGCAGGGCCATTTTGAGGATGTCTTTCGAACGCATGTCCAGATGGTTGGTCGGTTCGTCCAAGACAAGGAGATTGACCGGTTCCAGGAGCAGTTTGGCCAAAGCCAAGCGTCCTTTTTCGCCTCCGGAAAGGACTTTGACTTTCTTTTCGATGTCTTCTCCCGAAAAAAGGAAGCAGCCGAGTATGTTGCGGATGCGGGTCCGGACTTCGCCCACGGCAATGTCGTCGATGGTCTGGAAGACGGTCTTGTTTCCGTCCAGGAGCGCGGCTTGGTTCTGGGCGAAGTAGCCGGTCTTGACGCCAGCGCCGATTTCCAGCGTCCCTTCGTGCTCGGGGATTTCGCCCATGACGATTTTGGAGAAGGTGGACTTCCCTTCGCCGTTGCGCCCCACCAAGGCCACTTTTTCTCCCTTTTCGAGCGTGAAGTCGAAATGGGAGAATACCCGTTTTTCGCCGTAGCATTTGCCGATGTCGTGGGCGCGGATCACGATTTTCCCGCAATGCGGGGCGGGCGGGAAGCGGA
Organism: uncultured Bacteroidales bacterium; assembly: GCA_949291555.1. Taxonomy (GTDB): domain Bacteria; phylum Bacteroidota; class Bacteroidia; order Bacteroidales; family P3; genus Pullibacteroides. The sequence continues at coordinate 4,717 of CASEWE010000006.1, read as the reverse complement.
AGGAAATGGCCGACTTGTCGGTCTCGTCCACCTCGATGCGTTCCATCTTTTCGAGCAGCTTGAGGCGCGACTGGGCCTGCCGGGCTTTGGTGGCCTTGTAGCGGAAGCGTTCGATGAAGCGCTCGATATGCTCGATTTCCTTTTGCTGGTTGTCGTAGGCGGCCTGCTGCACTTGGCGGCGTTCGGCCCGCTGGAGCACGTATTCGGAATACGGCACGTTGTAGTCTTCGATCCGGCCCAGCGTGATTTCGATTGTCCGGGTGGTTACGTGGTCCAGGAACTTGCGGTCGTGGCTGACCAAGACCACGGCGCCCGGGTAGGTTTGCAGGAATTCCTCCAGCCAGCCGATCGACTCGATGTCCAAGTGGTTGGTGGGCTCGTCGAGCAGCATGACTTCGGGCCTTTTGAGCAGGATTTTGGCCAATTCCACCCGCATTTGCCAGCCGGAACTGAATTCGGTGATGCTGCGTTCGAAATCGCTGCGTTTGAAGCCGAGGCCGAGCAGCACTTTTTCGGCCGACCCCATGCGGTCGTTTCCGCCGACGAGGTGGAAGCGCTCGTTGGCTTCGGAAAGTTTCGCGATGAGCTTGTGGTAGTCGGGGGAATCGTAGTCGGATCGCTCGGAAAGCTGGGCCGAGAGGTGTTCGATTTCCTTTTCGAGCTGGTTGGTTTTTTCAAAGGCCGTGAGGGTCTCGTCCAGGATGGTCTTGGTGGAATCCGGTATCATTTCCTGCGGCAGGTAGCCGATTTCGTGGCCGGATGTCAGCACGATGGAGCCCGAGTCGGGTTCCTGCTTGCCGGAAAGGATTTTCAGCAAGGTGGACTTTCCCGCCCCGTTCTTGCCGGTCAGGCCGATGCGGTCTTTGTCCCGGATAATGAACGAAACGTTGTCGAAGAGGGTCTTTCCGGTAAAAGAGACCGAGAGCTTGTTGATGGAAATCATGGGTCTTGTTATAAGTCCGTCCGGCTTGCCGGATGCGTCCGGTCGGCCCGGTTCGATGGGCTTGCAAAAGTACGCAAAACTTCCCGGCGTTCCTATGCCCGGGTCGCGCCGGGCCTCTTGCGGCCTTGCGCCGGGCTTCGCGCCCGGCCTGGCTTGGACTCGAGCGCGCTGTCCTGCGGCCGGGAGGGGCCTCGGGGCGATTAGGACATTAACGGTAATGCAGGGCGGGAATCAGCTTCCTGAAGCAGATGAAGGCGGCAAGGAGGGCGATGGCGCCTCCGACGTAGCCGATGGCGGCGACGGACAGGCCGGAGCAGGCGTATCCTCCGATGAGGGCGCCGCTTCCGATGCCGATGTTGTAGATGCCGGAATAGATCGACATGGCGACCGATGTGCCTTGCGGGGCGTTCCGGATGATTTCGGCCTGGAACGACAGGTTGTAGAAACTGATCGCGACGCCCCAGAACATGCACAGGATGATGACGGCGACAGGCCAGTTCGCAGAGGCTCCAAGCAATAGCAGCGAGAGGCAGATGCCGCCTGTCGCGAAACGGATGAACCGGCCCGGGTGCTTGCCGTAACATTTTGAGAAGATGATGCTGCCGACGAGGCCGACGATGCCGAAAGCGGAAAGGATCAGCGTGATTGCCGCGCTGCTGATCCCTGCCACCTGGCCAAGGAAAGGCTCGATGTAGCTATATCCCGTGAAATGCCCGGTGATGGCGATGACGGTAACGAGGTAGATGCCTGTCAGGGCGGGCGTCTTGATGAGTTCGGGCAGTTTCTTCAAGGAGACGGAACCGTTGCTTGGCGTCCGGGGCAAGGCTACGGCAAGAACGCCGAGAATGACCGCCGCTACGGCCCCGATCAGGAGGAAAGTAAACCTCCATCCCATGCAAAGCCCGATGGCCCTGCCGAGCGGAAGCCCTGCAATCATGGCAATGGATGAACCGCATACAATCAGGCTGAGCGCGGTCGCCCCTTTTCCTTCCGGTGCGATTCGGACGGCAAAAGGCGTGACCATGGACCAGAAAATGGCATGGGCGCAAGCCACGCCTATCCGCGAAATCATCAGCATGTGGAAGTCTTTGGAAATCCCGGACAATAGGTGGCTTGCAATGAATAGCGCCGTGATGGACAGCAGCAGTTTCTTGTTTTCGGTCTTTGCAAAGACGAGCATCAGCGGCAGGGAGGCGAGCGCCACGACCCAGGCGTACACGGTGACGAGAAGCCCGGCACCCGATTCGCTGATGCCGAAATCGCTGGCGATGTCGGACAGGAGCCCGATGGGGATGAATTCCGATGTATTGAAAATGAAGGCGGAGAAGGTGAGGCAGATGACCGGTAGCCAGTTCCGGTGCCCGCGCTTGCTGTCAGTTCCGCTTGCCATGCCCTTGCTGTTTGGAAAAACGGGCGCGAAGATAAGCATTCTTTGCGCGCGGGGGAATGGCGCATCGCCGGTATGGCATCGTTTCATCCGGCAGGGATGTTGCAGATTTGATTAATTAGATGATTGTGAATTAGATATAGAGTTGTGGAATATCTCTTGGCGAGAGATACTGAAGCGATAAGCCAAAGGTACAAAAATATTTGACAATCAATCCGTTCTTGTTTTATTTTTTTCTTTTTTGAACCCCGTCAGCCGAAAATTTTCTTTCTCGAAGATTTTTCTTTTAATTGATTTTCAATTGTTTGCATGAATCATAGTATCTCTCGCCAAGAGATACTAAACCGATAAGCGATAAGTTTAACATTCTAACAATTAACGCTTTAATACAGGAAGGGAAGGAACGGGCCTCGTGTTCGTTCTCGGGGTCGATACCGCGAGCCGTCTCCGCGAAGGCGGCCTTGTTTGCCTGGCGGCCGGTGCTGTTTCCCGGCAAACGGATTTCCGGCAAACGGAGTTCGAAAGATTAAATACGAAAATCAAATAGCAGAAACATGAAAAGAAACCGACTTTTTACGAAAGCAGTCCTCGCCGCCGCGGCCGGGCTGTTCGCCTTGCTGCCGCTTGCGGGCAACGCCCAGGTGGCCATCGACGAGACCAACTTTCCCGATTCGGTTTTCCGGGCCTACGTGCAGGAAAACTTCGACACGGACCAGGACGGAAGCCTGAGCGATGCCGAGCGCGAAGCGGTGAGGAGCATCGATGTGTCCGGCGAATATGATTCGCCGAGTCCCCTTTCCGACCTTTCCGGCATCGAACATTTCCCGAATCTGGATAGTTTGTTCTGCGGCTATACCGGCTTGACGAGTTTGGACGTGAGCGGGAACCCTGCCTTGAGATACCTGGACTGCTACTATACCGGCCTGACAAGTCTTGACGTGAGCCAGAACCTGTCTTTGGAATATTTGGCCTGTATCAATACCGGCATAACGAGTTTGGACGTGCGCCAGAACCCGGCTTTGGAATATTTGTACTGTTATAATACCGGGATAACGAGTTTGGACGTGAGCCGGAACCCGGCCTTGGAACTTTTGAACTGTCAGGGTACGGGTCTGACGAGCTTAGACGTGAGCCGGAACCCGGCCTTGAAGATTTTGAGCTGCCCCAGTACCGGCTTGACGAGCTTAGACGTGAGCCAGAACCCGGCCTTGGTAGATTTGAACTGCGGTGGCACCGGTCTGACGAGTTTGGACGTGAGCCAGAACCCGGCCTTGAAATCTTTGTACTGCTGGGAGACCGGGATAACGAATTTGGACGTGAGCCAGAACCCGGCCTTGCAAGAGTTGAGTTGCCTCAATACCGGGCTGACAAGCCTGGACGTGAGCCGGAACCCGGCCTTGGAAATTTTGTACTGTTACAATACCGGTCTGACGAGTCTGGACGTGAGTCAAAATCTGGCTTTGGAACTCTTGTGGTGCGACAATACCGGGCTGACGAGCTTGGACGTGAGCCGGAACCCGGCCTTGCAAGAGTTGAGCTGCGGCTATACCGGTCTGGCGAGCTTGGACGTGAGCCAGAACCCGGCCTTGATAAAATTGGCCTGCAACAATACCGGGATAACAAGTTTGGACGTGAGCCGGAATCCGGCCTTGGAATATTTGTACTGTTACAATACCGGCCTGACGAGCTTGGACGTGAGCCAGATCTCGGCCCTGAAAGTCTTATCCTGCTTCTTTACCGAGTTGACGAGTTTGGACGTGAGCCGGAATCCGGCCTTGGAAGAGTTGTACTGTTATAATACCGGCCTGACGAGCTTGGACGTGAGCCAGAACCCGGCTTTGAAAGTCTTGCGGTGCTACTTTACCGAGTTGACGAGTCTGGACGTAAGCGGGAATCCGGCTTTGGAGGAGCTTAACGCCAACCAGGCCAAGCTCAGCCATATCGACCTGAGCCAGAACCCGGCCTTGCAGACGGTGAAGCTGCAAGGCAACGTCCATCCGGTCAACGCCGAGGTGGGCGGCACCTACGACCTGAGCCGGATTCCGGGCTTCGACCTCTCGCGGGTAACCTGGGGGCCGGGTACGGAAATCGAAGGCAGCCTGCTCCGCTTCAGCACCGAGACCGTCCGCTACGAATACGATACCCGCTTGGGCGGGGAGGAACGCAAGATCGCGTTCACCCTTAAGGCCGTCCCGGGCCTGGGCAACGAGCCCGGCATGCCGGAAAGCGCCGCCACGGCCTCGCAACCCTTCCGGGCCCATGCGGAGAGCGGCGTCCTGCACGTGGAAAACGCCCGCGGCTTGGTGGAAGTCTTCAACCTGCAAGGCCGCCGGCTGTACGCCGGGCCGGGAAGCCGCATCCCGCTGCCGTCCCAGGGCGTCTACATC